>NZ_JAVDXL010000002.1:0-913691 GCF_031457935.1 Agrococcus sp. BE272
CCACGACAGCCACCGACAGATCCAGCGCAAGGCATCCGAGGAGCCTGTCGAGTAGCAAGTCAGGCGCCCGCGAGGCCGCCGCGCCCATTCTCAATGTCGAGTAGCCGCCGCAGGCGGCGTATCGAGACCACCAGGGGCGGGGATCCATATCTGGATCCCCGCCCCTTGCGCACATCCCGCGCCCCGCGTTGAGTGGGGGACATGACCTCCCTCTGGCGGGCGACCGCGCCGACCGTCGCCCTCGACGAGCCCGGCTCGCGGCGCACGGGCGTCGTCGTCGTCGGCGCCGGCATCACCGGGCTCATGACCGCCGCCCTGCTCACCCGCCGCGGCGCGAGCGTCGTCGTGCTCGAGGCGCGCGAGCCGGGCGCCGCCGCGACCGGCGGCTCGACCGCCAAGCTGAGCCTCCTCCAGGGCGACCGCATGCACCGGATCCTCGGCCTCGCGCGCCGCGAGGCGGTCGAGGCCTTCGTGGCCGGCTCGCTCGCCGGCCAGCGCCGGCTGCTCGAGCTGCTCGCCGAGCAGGGCGAGCACCCCGAGCGGCGGCCCGCCGTCTCCTACGCCTCCACCGCCGACGGCGCCGACGCGCTCGCGCACGAGCTCGAGGCGATGCGCTCGCTCGGCCTGCCCGCCGAGGAGGGCGGCGCCGAGGCCCTGCCGTTCCCGACGGCCGGGGCGATCCGGCTCGCCGACCAGGCGCAGCTGCAGCCCATGGCGGTGCTCGCCGCCCTCGCGGCCGAGCTGCAGGACCGCGGCGGCCGCATCGTGCGCGCTCGGGTGCGGCGCGTGCGCGCGAGCGGCCGCGGGGTGGTCGTCGAGACCGACGCGGGCGAGTGGCGCGCAGGGCAGGCGGTGCTCGCCACCGGGGCCCCCGTGCCCGCGCGCGGCACCGCGGCGCTCCTCGAGGCGCACCGCTCCTACGCCGCGTCGTACCGCACCAGCGCGCGGCTGCCCGAGGTGATGGCGCTCAGCGTCGACTCGCCGAGCCGCTCGCTGCGCACCGCGCACGACGAGGCCGGCGAGCTGCTCGTCGCGGGCGGCCCCGGCCACCTCGTGGGCCGCGAGCACGACCCGCGCCGCCTGCTCGCCGAGCTCGACCGGTGGGTGCTCGCGCATTGGCCCGACGCGCGGCGCACGCACGCGTGGGGCGCGCAGGACTACCGCACGCCCGACCGGCTCCCGTGGATCGGCGAGCGCCTCGGCTCACGGGGACGGGTGCTGCTCGCGACCGGCTTCGACAAGTGGGGGATGACCGGGGGCGCGATGAGCGCGGTCGCGATCGCCGGCCGCATCGTCGGGCACGAGCCCGACTGGGCGCGCACGCTGCGGCGGCGTGGCACGACCCCGGCTGCGGCGGGCCGGCTCGTGGGCACGCTCGCCGCCACTGCCGGAGCGGAGGCGGGTGCGCTGCGCGACGCGCTCGCGCCGGCGACGGTGCCGCTCGAGGGCGAGGGCGCGCTCGGCCGCGACGGGCTGCGGCTCGTCGGCACCTCCACGGTCGACGGCGCCACGCGCCAGGTGTCCGCGTTCTGCCCGCACGTGGGCGCCCTCGTGCGCTGGAACCCAGAGGAGCGCAGCTGGGACTGCACGGCGCACGGCTCGCGCTTCGCCCCTGACGGCGCGCGGCTCGAGGGCCCCGCCGCCTGCGGCTTGCGCCGCCTGCGCGGCGCCGGCTGACGCCCGCCCGCGCGAGCCGCGGCTCGGCGCACACGGGCGGCCGCGCCCGGCGTGGCAGGGTGGATGCGTGCAGGACGTGACCGAGGACCAGTCCGTCGCGCGCTCCTACCTGAAGTGGGCCGCGGTCGAGGCCGAGGAGCGCTCGCCGCGCTACGCCGAGTGGGCGCGCGGCGTGGCCGCCGACCCCGCGCTCTGCGCGGCGATCGCCGAGCTGGAGCCCGTGAAGCGGCAGCCCAACCTGCTCTTCGCCGCCGCTCGCTTCGAGGGCGTGCCGCTGCAGCCGTGGGCCGACGTGCGCGACATGGTCGCGGGCGCCTGGGACCGCATCCGCTCGACCATGCTCGCGCGCATGACGCAGACCAACGAGGCCCGCCGGATGGCCACGCTGCTGCCCGCCATCGCGCACCTGACGGGGCCGATCGCGCTCGTCGAGGTGGGCGCGGCGGCGGGCCTGTGCCTCTACCCCGACCGCTGGCGCTACCGCTTCGGGCCCGGCAGGTACGTGGGCGACGCGAGCCTGCCGCTGCTCGAGACCGAGGCCTCGCCGTCGACGCCCCTGCCCGCCGAGCCGCCGCTGGTCGCCTGGCGCGGCGGCCTCGACCTGCAGCCGCTCGACCCCGCCGACCCCGACACGCGCGCGTGGCTCGAGGCGCTCGTGTGGCCGGATGCGACGGGCGGCGTCGACGGTGCGCGCGTCGACCGGCTGCGCACGGGCATCGCGATCGCTCGGCGCGAGGGCGCCGAGCTGCGCCGCGGCGACCTCACCGCCGACACCCGCGCGCTCGTCGAGGAGGCCGCGAGGCACGCGCCGACGGTCGTCGTCTGGCACTCGGCCGTGCTCGCGTACGTCTCGGCCTACGAGCGCGCCGCCCTCGCCGACCTGATGGGCGAGCTGCCGGTGACGTGGGTCGCCAACGAGGGCGCGTCGCTCGAGATCGGCCCGCCCGCGCCGTGGGCGTCGCCCGGCGACTTCGTGCTGCGGCGCGACGCCGAGCCGATCGCGATCACCGACCCGCACGGGGCGGCGATCACCTGGCTCGACGACATCGCCCGCTAGCCCGCGCCCGCGCGAGCGCCCGGCAGCTAGGCGCCGGCGAGCGGCACCGCGTGCGGCGTGCCGTGGATGCGCACCGGCATGCGGGTGCCGAGCTCGATGCCGATCGCCGACGGCATCCGCATGAGCACCGTGCCGGGCACGCCCTCCGCCTCGGCGAGCAGCAGGCGGTCGTGGCCCGAGTACTCGACGTCGCGCACGGTGATCGGCACTCCGGCGGCGAAGGGCTTCAGCTGCTCGGGCCGCACCACGAGCAACGCCTCGGCGTCGTCGATCGCGCCGGCCGCGACCGGGACGGGGCCGAGCGGCGTGCGCCAGGCATCACCGTCGCGCCTCGCGGGCACGAGCGTCGACTCGCCGAGGAAGGTCGCGAGCCACGCCGAGCGCGGCCGGGCGAAGAGCTCCTCGGCGGTGCCGTGCTGCTCGACCCGGCCGCTGCGCAGCACCGAGACCCGGTCGGCGAGCGCGAACGCCTCCTCCTGGTCGTGGGTGACGAGCAGCGCGGTCGCGCCCGCATCGCGCAGGATGCGGCCGATCTCGCGGCGCAGGCCCACCCGCAGCGTCGCGTCGAGCGCCGAGAACGGCTCGTCGAGCAGCACGATCGACGGCGCCGGTGCGAGGGCGCGCGCGAGCGCGACGCGCTGCGCCTGGCCGCCAGACAGGTCGGCCGGCGAGCGGTCGCCGAAGCCGCCGAGCTCGACGAGCTCGAGCATGGCCCGCACGCGCTCGCCGCGGGGGTCGCGCTCGCTGCGCGGCAGCCCGAAGGCGATGTTCTCCGCGACGGTCAGGTGGGGGAAGAGGGATGCGTCCTGCGGCACCCAGCCGACGCCGCGCCGCTCGGGCGGCACCGTGCGGCGCGCCGTCGACAGCACGCGGTCGCCGACGGCGATCTCGCCGGCCCGCAGCGGCAGGAGGCCCGCGATCGCGAGCAGCAGCGTGGACTTGCCGGAGCCGGATGCGCCGAGCACGGCGTCGACGCCGCCGGAGGGCACGTGCAGGTCGAGCTCGTGCACCACGTCGCCGCCGCCGGGGTGGCCGACGGTGGCGGCGGTGATCCGCAGCTCGCTCATGCGGTGCTCCGCTCGGGGGTCATGGCGCGCTCCGCTCGGTGATCTCGGCGGCGTGCGCCGGGTCGCGCTCGCCGGTCGCGGCGAGCACCAGCATGGCAGGCACCGCCGCGCATGCGACGAGCGCGAGGGCGTAGGGGGCGGCGGCGGCGTACTCGGAGATGTCGGTGCGCGCCCACAGCGCTGTCGCGAGCGTGTCGACGCCGGTCGGGCGCAGCAGCAGCGTCGCGGGCAGCTCCTTGAGGGCGGCGACGGCGGCGAGCAGCGCCGCCACGGCGATGCCGGGCGCGGCGAGCGGTGCGGTGGTGGCGGCGAGGGCCCGCAGCCGGGGACGCCCGAGCGCACGGGCGAGCAGCTCGTAGCGCGCGGGCACCCGCTCGAGCGCCGCCCGCACGCCGCCGACCGCGCGCGGCGTGGCGAGCAGGGCGTAGGCGGCGATGAGCACGCCGACGCTCTGGTACGCCCACGGCACGAGCGAGAGCGAGAGGAACACGAGCGACAGGCCCACGACGATGCCGGGCAGCGAGTGGGCGATCGTGGCGGCGCCCTCGAGGGCGCGGCTGAGGGGCGACGGGTGGCGGGCGGCGAGCAGCGCGACGGGCGCGGCGAGCGCGATCGCGAGCAGGCCCGCGGCGATCGCGAGCGCGACCGAGGTGCCCGCGGCGCCGAGCAGCTCGGGCCAGTCGAGCGCCGCGACCGCATCGGCCGAGGCGGCGCGCGCCAGCAGCACCGCCACCGGCACGCCGATCGCGAGCACCGGCGTGACGACCACCGCGGCCATCGCGAGCGGTGCCCATCCGCCCGCCTCCAGCCGCAGCGGCGCCGCCGATCGCAGGCGCGCGGGCACGGCGGCCCGCCGCACGCGCTGCTCGAGCAGCACGAGCGCGACGGCCGCCACCACCAGCACGAGGCCGAGCAGCGCCGCGTAGGAGCGGTCGAAGCCCGCGCCCATCGCCCGCGCGATGCCGGTCGAGAGGGTCTCGACGCGCATGAGCGAGACGACGCCGAAGTCGGCGAGCGCGTACAGGCCCGCCAGGAGCGCGCCGGCCGTCGCCGCCGGGCGCACGATCGGCCACGTCACCTGCAGCATCGCCGACAGCTGCGTGCGGCCGAGGGAGCGCGCGGCGATCTCGAGCCCGGCGGGCGTCGAGCGCAGCGCCGCGTAGACGGGGAGCGTCACGTACGGGGTCGAGACGATCGTGAGCTGCAGCCACGCGCCCCAGAAGCCCTGCATCGACGGCAGGATCCCGAGCCAGCCGAAGGCGGCGACGTACGACGGCATCGCGAGCGGCAGCGCGGCGAGCGTCAGCAGCGTGCGGGCGCCCGGGAGCCGCAGCCGCGCGAGCAGCGCGGCCTGGAGCGTGCCGAGCGCGCCGACGGCGAGCGCGACGGCGAGCGCGAGGGCGAGGCTCGTGACGAGCAGCTCGCCCGTGCGCGGCCGCAGCACGAGCGGGAGCGCGGCGGCCGGGTCGGCGCCGACCGCGCGCACGACGAGGTAGACGACGGGCGCGGCGAGCAGCGCCACCGACACCGCGCCCGCGAGCGCGAGCGCGCGTGCGCCGCCCCGCTCGGGACGGCGCACGCGCGGCGGCGCTGCCAGCACCTACAGCAGGCCGTGCTCGGCGAGCAGCGCCTGGGTGTCGGCGAGCGACGCGAGGTCGGCGAGGTCGAGGCCCTCGACCGCGAGCGACTCGATCGCCGGCAGCTCGGGGGCCGCCTCGACGCCGTCGACGAGCGGGTACTCGAAGGTCTCGGTGACGAAGTACTCCTGCGCCTCGGCCGAGACGAGGTGCTCGATGAAGGCGAGCGCGTCGGGGTCGCCCTCGGCGCTCGCGAGCAGGCCCGCGCCCGTCACGTTCACGATGCCGCCGGGGTCGCCCGGCAGGAACGCGAGCTGCGCGCGCATCTGGTCGGCGCCGAGCTCGTTGGCGTCCTCGAACCAGTAGTAGTGGTTGATGAGCCCGAAGTCGGCCTCGCCCGACTGCACGAGGTCGAGCGTCTGGCCGTTCGACTCGGTGAGGATCGGCTCGTTCGCGGCGATCGCCTCGACCCACGCGGCGGCCGCCTCCTCGCCCTCGAGCACGCGCATCGCGGTCACGAACGACTGGAACGAGGCGTTGCCGGGCGCGAACGCCACGCGGCCGCGGTACTCCTCGCCGGTGAGGTCGGCGATCGCGGAGGGCACCTCGGCCTCGGCGACGTCCTCGCTGTCGTAGGCGATGACGCGCGCGCGGCCCGTGACGCCCACCCAGCTGCCGTCGGTCGAGGTGAACTCGGGCGGCACGGCGCCGGTGATCTCCTCTGGCAGCGTCGCGAGCATGCCCGCCTCGGCGACGGCGCCGAGCGAGCCGGCGTCCTGCGACCAGAAGACATCGGCGGGGGAGCGGTCGCCCTCCTCGAGCAGGAGCGCCTCGAGCTCCGTCGACGAGGCGTAGCGCACGTCGACGTCGATGCCGCTCGACTCCTCGAACTGCTCGATGAGCGGGTCGACGAGGTCCTCGCTGCGGCCGGCGTAGAGCGTGAAGGCGCCGTCGGCCTCGGCTGCGGCCTCGGTCGAGCCGGTGCTCGCCGAGGGCTCAGGGTCGGATGCGGTGCAGCCGGCGAGCACGAGGGCTGCGGCGGCGAGGGCGGCGGGCGCGATGGCGCGCAGGGCGGAACGCTGCAAGGAGGACTCCTGGAGAGGTGGTGGGCCGGCGGCATCCGGCGCCGCGGCGATGAGGTAAGGGTAGCCTAACTCGCGCCGGATGCCGGCGTCGGCCGCCGGTAGGCTGGTGCGGATGAGCCGCGACGAGGATGCCCTCCGCTGGGAGGGCGACGACGAGCTCGATCGCGCGACCGCCGACGACGGCGACACCGACGCGGGCGCCGCGCCCGGGCCCGACGGCACATCCGCCTCCGACGCCCCGCGCGACGAGCGTCGCCGCGGCCCGCTCGGCTGGCTCATGCTCGCGCTCGCCGCGGCCTCGACCGTCGGCTGGATCGCGATCATGGTGCTCAACCCCGTGCAGCAGCCGAGCCTGCTCGGGCTCGCGATGTACCAGCTGGGCGAGCTGCTCGCGGTGATCGCGCCGCTGCTGTGGTGGTTCTGCGTCGACCGCCTCGCGCCCGTCGGCCGCCGCGCGCCGTGGTGGCTCGCTGGCCTCGTCGTCACCGCGCCGTGGCCGCTCGCGGTCGGAGTGCTCGCATGAGCGCCCGCGAGCCGCGCGAGGAGCGCCCGAGCGACAGCTGGATCGTCGCGCTGCTCTTCGCGCTCGCGTTCGGCTACGACACCGTCGAGGCGATCGCCAACGCCGAGCAGCTGCCGCTGCTCTACGTCGGCGCGGGCATCGAGGGCGCCATCCCGTGGTGGCTGCTCGTGGTGCAGGTGGCGCTGCCGGGCATCCTCTTCGTCGTGGCGCTCTTCGTCGCGCGGCGGATGCGCCTGGTCGGCAAGGCGGGCATCCTGCTGGTCGCGCTCGGCGTGAGCGCGCAGCTGAGCCTGCTCGCCGAGCAGCTGGCGCGGCAGATCGCGATCACCGCGCTCGGCGCGTAGCCCGCGCGCGCGGGCCGCGTCAGATCACGCTGACGAGGATCAGCAGCCCGAGCACGAGCTGCCCGATCGCGCGCGGCACGAGCGGCACCGCGACGGCGCCGAAGCGCTCCGGCTCCTTCGCCGCCTGCGCGTTCGCGGGGAACACGAGGATCAGCAGCGCGATGAGCGCGAGCCCCGCCGCGAACCGCACGCCCCACCACGGCGCGAGCAGGCCGAGGCCGCCGAGGATCTCGGCGACGCCGGAGACGGTCACGAGCGTCGGCGCCCAGCGCCGGTCGGGGCCGGCGAGCCCCGCGGGGATCATCGCCCCCATCGTGCGGCGCACGCGCGGCACGAAGTGGGCGGCGCCCATGCCGATGAAGATCACGGCGAGCAGGATCCGCAGCACGAGCTGCACGAGAGCGAAGGCGTCCATCGCCCCCCATCCTCCCGCACTCCGGTTGCGTCGCATGACGATCGGGCGCCGCCGGCGCACGTGCCGCTCGGTAGGCTGGCTGCGGCACGACGACGTGCTGCGCCCGGGCCGCGCACCCCACGCGCGGTCATCACCGTCAAGGGAGTCCCGCATGTCCAAGCCCGTCGTCCTGATCGCCGAGGAGCTCTCGGCCGCGACCGTCGATGCCCTCGGCCCCGACTTCGAGATCCGCTCGGTCGACGGCACCGACCGCGAGGCGCTCTTCGCGGCGCTCGCCGACGCATCCGCCGTGCTCGTCCGCAGCGCCACCCGCATCGACGCCGAGGCGCTCTCGCACGCGCCGCAGCTCAAGGTGATCGCGCGCGCCGGCGTCGGACTCGACAACGTCGAGATCCCCGCCGCGACCGCCGCGGGCGTCATGGTCGTCAACGCGCCGACCTCCAACATCGTCTCGGCCGCCGAGCTCGCGATCGCGCACATCCTCGGCCTCGCCCGCCACATCCCCGCCGCCGACGCGTCGCTGAAGCGCGGCGAGTGGAAGCGCTCCGCCTACACCGGCGTCGAGCTGTACGAGAAGACCGTCGGCATCGTCGGCCTCGGCCGCATCGGCGTGCTCGTCGCCGAGCGGCTCGCCGCCTTCGGCACGAAGCTCGTCGCCTACGACCCGTTCGTCAGCCCCGCGCGCGCCGCACAGCTCGGCGTCGAGCTGCGCAGCCTCGACGAGCTGATGGCCGAGAGCGACTTCATCACCATCCACATCCCGCGCACGCCCGAGACCGTCGGCCTCATCGGCGAGGCACAGTTCGCGCTCGCGAAGCCGACGCTGCGCATCGTGAACGCCTCGCGCGGCGGCATCATCGACGAGGCCGCGCTCGCCGAGGCGCTGCGCTCCGGCCGCATCGCCGGCGCCGGCATCGACGTGTTCGTCTCCGAGCCGCCGAAGGACGACGCGCTCACCTCGGCCCCGAACATCCAGGTCACGCCGCACCTCGGCGCGTCGACCGACGAGGCGCAGGAGAAGGCCGGCATCGCCGTGGCCCGCTCGGTGCGGCTCGCGCTCTCGGGCGACCTCGTGCCGGATGCCGTGAACGTCGCGGGCGGCGTCATCGACGAGTACGTGCGCCCCGGGATCCCGCTCGCCGAGCGGCTCGGCCAGTTCGCGGCGGGCCTCGCGGCCGGTCCGGTGGAGGCGGTGGATGTCGCGGTGCACGGCGAGCTCGCCGGCTACGACGTGAAGGTGCTGCGGCTGGCGGCGCTCAAGGGCTTCTTCTCGTCGATCGTGAGCGAGCAGGTGACCTTCGTCAACGCGCCGGTCATCGCCGAGTCGCGCGGCGTCACGAGCGACCTGTCGGCCGACGAGCGCAGCGACGAGTACCGCAACGTCGTCGAGGTCGTCGTCGCGTGCAGCGACGGCCGCCGGGTGAGCGTCGAGGGCACGCTGACGGGGCCGAAGCAGGTCGAGAAGATCGTCGGCGTGAACGGCCAGTCGGTCGAGGTGCCGATGGCCGAGCACTTCGTCGTGATGGAGTACGTCGACCGCCCGGGCATCGTGGCCGCCTACGGCGCGGCCTTCGGCGAGGCGTCGATCAACATCGCCGGCATGCAGATCGCGCGCACGGAGGCGGGCGGCGACGCGCTGTCGATCATCACGATCGACCAGGCGGCGCCCGACGCGCTCGTCGAGCAGCTCGGCGCGGCGATCGAGGCGACGACGATCCGGCAGATCGAGATCCGCCCGCTCTGAGTCGCGTCGCGACCCTGGCCCGTGTCGGCGCCCGGCGGTAGCGTCGCGCGCATGGACACCACCGCATCCGCCCGCATCGCGCTCGTGCCCGGCTTCTGGCTGGGCGCCTGGGCGTGGGACGACGTCGCGCCGCTGCTGCGCGAGCAGGGCCACGACGTCGTCGCGCTCACCCTGCCGGGCCTCGAGCCCGACCACCCCGCGCGCGGCGAGGTGACGCTCGACGAGCAGGCCGACGCGATCGTCGCGGCGCTCGGCGACGGGCCGGCGGTGCTCGTCGCGCACTCGGGCGGCGCGCTGCCGGCGACGCTCGCGCTCGACCGAGCCGTCGACCGGGTGGCGCGCACGGTCTGGGTCGACACGGCGCCCGTCGTCGACGGGGCGGCGATGGATGCGTCGTCCACGGCCGACGTGCTCACGCTCGACGAGCGGTGGGACGACGAGCTCGCCGACGGCTCGATGCGCGACCTGACCGACGCGCAGCTCGCCGAGTTCCGCGAGCGCGCCGTGCCCCAGCCGGGCCGCACGGTGCGCGACGCGGTGCGCCTGACCGACGAGCGTCGGCTCGACGTGCCGGCGACGGTCGTGTGCACCGCGTACTCGGCCGCCGACTACCGCTCGTACGCCGAGCAGGGCGTGCCGTTCCTCGCGGGGCTCCTCGAGCACCGGGCGATGACGCTCGTCGACCTGCCCACGGGCCACTGGCCGATGTGGTCGAGGCCGGTCGAGCTCGCGCAGGTGATCGGCGAGGCCGCTCGCCGATCCGCCTGACTCAGGCCGTCGCGGGCAGCACGACCCACACGCTCGCACCGCCCGAGCGGGCGTCGTCGATCCCGATCCGGCCCCCGTGCGCGCGGACGATGCGCCGGCACGTCGACAGGCCGAGGCCGAGGCCGTCGGCGTGCACCGCGTCGCCGCGCTCCATCGCGTCGAACACCCGCTCGCGATCGTGCTCCGGCACACCCGGCCCGTCGTCGTCGACGGTGATGCGCCAGCCCGAGGTCAGCGCGTGGGCGCCCACTTCGACGCGCGCGCCGCGCCCCGCCGCTCCGCCGTGCTGCAGAGCGTTCGACAGGAGGTTCTGGAGCAGGAGCCGCAGCAGCACGGGGTCGCCCGAGACGACGGGCAGCGGCCCGGCGTCGACCCGGGCTCCGGTCGTCACGATCAGCGCGTCGAGGTCGTCGAGCGTGTCCGCCAGGATCCGGTCGAGGTGCACGTCCTCGCGGCGCGCGGCCCCGCCGGCCCGCGCGTGGTCGAGCAGGCCGTCGACCATGGCGCCCATCCGCGCGGCGGCGCCCTCGGCGCGCGCGATCGCGGCCGCGGCAGAGCCGATGTCCTCGCTCGACGAGGCGAGCTCGAGGAAGCCGACCAGCGCCGACAGCGGGTTGCGGAGGTCGTGGCTGACCTGTGCCGCGAAGTGCGTGAGCTGCTCGTTCGACCGGTCCAGCTCGCGCGTGAGCCGCCGCAGCTCGAGCACCTCGACGACCTGGTGGGAGAGCAGCTCGAGCGCTCGGCGCTCTCTCGCTCCCAGCTCGCCCGGCGCCTCGTCGAAGATGCACAGCGTGCCGATCGCGACGCCGTCGGGGGTGCGCAGCGGGCTCGACGCGTAGAAGCGCACGCTCGCGATGTCTCCGGTGACGAACGGGTTCTCGCGGAACCGCGCGTCCTCGCGGGCGTCTCGCACGACGACGGGCTCCGGGTGCTCGAGGACGGCGTTGCACATCGAGTCCTCGCGCGCGCACACCCCCGGCTCGAAGCCGATCGAGGCGATCTGGTGCTGGTGCTCCTCGTCGATGATGTTGATCACCGCGGTCGGCACGCCGCAGATGGTCGCGGCGAGCTCGACGAGGGCTTCGAGGTCGCTGCCCGCGGGCGTGCTGAGCACCCGGTACTCGTGGATGGCATCGCGCCGAGCGATGTCCTGGGTCGTGCTCATCGCGCCCTCCGCGCTCCGTCGTGCTCCGATCCTCCGGCGCGACACACTCTAGGGCTGGCGCTGGCGCCCTGCGGCCACGGCGCGCTCCGGCTCAGGCGCCCAGCCGGCGCGCGACGGCGATGAGCCGCTCGATCTCGACCTCGGCGCGGCCGGGCTCGAGCGCGCCGAGCGCCGAGCGCAGGTAGACGCCGTCGGACATCAGCACGATCGCGAGCGCGAGCTCCTCGTCGCCGAGCCGCGCAGCCAGCGCCGCGACGTACTCGTCGTCGAGCCGCTGCAGCGCCGCGCGCGCACCGGCGCCGGCGGGGGACTGCGCGAGGCGCACGAGGGCGACCGTCGCGCGGTCGAGGTCGCTGCCCTCGGCGACCGAGGTGCGCAGGAACCGGCCCACGAGGTCGTCGGCGGCGCGGAGCGACTCGAGGTCCTCGGCCCCGAGCAGCTCGAAGCGCTCGATGAGCCCGGCCTCGAGCGCGGCCTTCGAGCCGAAGTGGTAGAGCAGCCCGCCCTTGGAGACGCCCGCGCGCTCGGCGACCGCCTGCACGGTCGCGGCGCGCTCGCCGCCCTCGATGAGCAGCGTGATGTACGCGTCGAGCAGCTGCGCTCTGGCGGGGGAGTCACGGGGCACGGCATGAGCATAGCGTTGCTAGCCAACCGTCCAGACGGTACAGTAACGGGGCCGCGCGCCGCCCGCGCCGGCCGTCACCCGACCAGGAGCCCGACCATGGACATCCGCCAGCAGACCCTCGCCATCGACGAGGCGACCGCGCCGCGCGCCGGCGCGCGCGAGTGGGTCGCGCTCGCGGTGCTCATGCTCCCGGTGCTGCTCGTCTCGATCGACAACACGGTGCTGGCGTTCGCGCTGCCGCAGATCTCGCTCGCGCTCGAGCCCGACGCCGCGCAGCAGCTGTGGATGGTGGATGCCTACGCGCTCGTGCTCGCCGGGCTCCTCGTGGCGATGGGGAGCCTCGGCGACCGCTTCGGCCGCCGCCGCATGCTGCTCATCGGCGCCACCGGCTTCGCCGTGGTCTCGGTGCTCGCCGCCTTCGCGCCCACGGCATCCGCCCTCATCGCCGCCCGGGCTGCGCTCGGCCTCTTCGGCGCGATGCTCATGCCGTCGACGCTCTCGCTGCTGCGCTCGACCTTCCCGCACCGCGACCAGCGCCGCGTCGCGATCGCCGTCTGGGCGACGGCGTTCTCGGTCGGCTCGGCGCTCGGCCCGACGGTGGGCGGGGTGCTGCTCGAGCACTTCGCCTGGGGCTCGGTCTTCCTCATGGCCGTGCCCGTGCTGCTGCCGCTGCTCGTGCTCGCGCCGCTGCTCGTGCGCGAGAGCCGCGACCCAGCGCCCGGCCCCATCGACCCGCTCGGCATCGCGCTCTCGATCGCAGCGCTCGGCGCCCTCGCCGCGACGATCAAGCACGTCGCGGTGGAGGGCCCCGACCTCCTCGCCGTCGCGCTGCTCGCGGTCGCGGTCGTGGCGGGCCTCGGCTTCGCGCGCCGCATGCGCTCGGTCGACGAGCCCATGCTCGACCTCGACCTGCTGCGCGTGCCCGCCTTCTCGGGGGCGATCGCGATCAACCTGCTGAGCGTCGTCGCGCTCGTCGGCGCGCTGTTCTTCCTCACCCAGCACCTGCAGCTCGTCGAGGGGCTCTCGACGCTCGACGCGGCGCTGCTGCTCGTGCCCGGCACGATCGCGATGGTGCTGGCGGGCCTGGGCGTCGTGCGCATCGTGCGGCACGTGCCCGCGCACCGGGTGGTGGCGGTGGGCCTCGCGAGCTCGATGGCCGGCTACCTGCTCGTCGCGCTCGCGGGCGACGCGCTCTCGCCGCTGCACGTCGCGATCGCCTACGTGCTGCTCGGCGCGGGCGTCGGCGCCGCCGAGACGCTCTCGAACGAGATCGTCGTCTCGACCGCGCCGCCCGCCAAGGCGGGCGCGGCGAGCGCCGTCTCCGAGACCGCGTACGAGCTCGGCGCCGTGCTCGGCACCGCGGTGCTCGGCGGCATCGTGAGCGCCGTCTACCGCGCGTCGATCACGCTGCCCGACGGCGTCGCATCCGCCGACGCCGACGCCGTGCGCGAGACGCTCGCCGGCGCGCTCGACGTGGCCGAGCGCGTGCAGGGCGAGCTCGGCGCCGGCGTCGCCGAGGCCGCGCGCGCGGCCTTCGACCAGGGGGCGCTGTGGACCGCGCTCACCGGGGCGGCGCTCATGGCGGCGGCCGTCGTCGTCGCGCTGCGAGCACTGCGTCGCGCGTAGGCCGCCGGGACGACGCAGCGGCGCCGCCCCGGGAGGGACGGCGCCGCTGCGGTGCGGGGGATGCTCAGATCAGGTCGTCGCGGCGCTCGGTGCGCTCGACGCGCGTGCCGGTCTCCGGGTCGACCGCCGTGCGCGACACCTGGCTGGTGCGGCCGGAGCGCGCGGCCATGACGATGCCGATCAGCGTGACGAGAGCACCGGCGCCGAGGAGGATGTAGCCGATGAGGGTCCAGTTGGCGCCGTCGACCTGCCACAGGGCGGGGACCGCCCAGGCGACGATCGCGCCGACTGCCATGAGGAAGATGCCGAAGCCGATGCTCAAGGTGCACTCCGTTCGTTGGTGCAGCCCGGGACCAGGCCGCTTGCAGGGAATGTACCCGCCGCTCCCTGGCACCCGGGTGAACGCGCCCGCCGACTAGGCTGGGAATCGCCGTCCGCACGGCTGCGGAGGCGGTTCGACGACGCGCACACGGGTGCGCCAGGGGAGGAAGCGTGGAGCAGCTGCGCCTCGCGGTCATCGCAGGAGACGGCATCGGGCAGGAGGTCACGCTCGAGGCGAGGAAGGCCATGCGCGCCGCGCTCGCCGACGTCGAGCTCGTCGAGACCGAGTACGCGCTGGGTGCCGCCCACTACCTCGAGACCGGCGAGGTGCTCGACGACGCCACGCTCGCGAGCCTCGCCGAGCACGACGCGATCCTGCTGGGCGCCGTCGGCGGCGACCCCGCCGACCCGCGCCTCGCCGGCGGCGTCATCGAGCGCGGGCTCCTGCTGCGCCTGCGCTTCGCCTTCGACCACCACGTGAACCTGCGCCCGACCGTGCTCCACCCGAGGATCGGCAGCCCCCTGCGCGACCCGGGCGAGATCGACTTCGTCGTCGTGCGCGAGGGCACGGAGGGGCCGTACGTCGGCAACGGCGGCGCGCTCCGCCAGGGCACGCCCCACGAGATCGCGAACGAGACGAGCGTCAACACCGCCTTCGGCGTCGAGCGGGTCGTGCGCTTCGCCTTCGAGCTCGCCGAGCAGCGCCGTCGCCGGCTCACGCTCGTGCACAAGAAGAACGTCCTCGTCCACGCCGGCGCGCTCTGGCAGCGCATCGTCGACGAGGTGGCGGTCGACCACCCCGAGGTCGAGGTCGACTACCTCCACGTCGACGCCGCCACGATCTTCCTCGTCGACCGGCCCAGCCGCTTCGACGTGATCGTCACCGACAACCTGTTCGGCGACATCCTGACCGACCTCGCCGGCGCCGTCGGCGGCGGGATCGGCCTCGCGGCCTCCGGCAACCTCAACCCCTCGGGCGCCTTCCCGAGCATGTTCGAGCCCGTGCACGGCTCGGCCCCCGACATCGCGGGGAAGGGCATCGCCGACCCGACGGCGGCGATCCTCTCGGCCGCACTCCTGCTCGAGCACTCGGGCCACCCCGACGCCGGCCGGCGCATCCGCGACGCCGTTGACGCCGACATCGACGGGCGCGACGGCACCGCACGCAGCACCAGCGAGGTCGGCGACGCGATCGCCGACCGCATCAGCGCATCCACCCGCAAGGAGCAGGCATGACCGACTTCGCGATCACCCGCAACGAGCGGCCCGCCGCGGACAGCGTCCGCGAGGGCGTGCTCGCCGAGCCCGGCTTCGGCAAGCACTTCACCGACCACATGGTCTCGATCGACTGGACGGTCGACGAGGGCTGGCACGGCCACCGCGTCGAGCCGTACGGCCCGCTGCAGATGGACCCGGCCTCCGCCGTGCTCCACTACGGCCAGGAGATCTTCGAGGGCATGAAGGCCTACCGCCGCGCCGACGGCTCGGTCTGGACCTTCCGGCCCGAGGAGAACGCCAAGCGCATGCAGCGCTCGGCGGCGCGGCTGGCGCTGCCCGAGCTGTCGGTCGACGACTTCGTCGAGTCGGTGCGGCAGCTCGTGCGGATCGACGAGGCGTGGGTGCCGGCCGGTGGCGAGAACTCGCTCTACCTGCGGCCCTTCATGATCGCCAACGAGGTGTTCCTCGGGGTGCGCGCGGCGCAGACCGTGCGGTTCATGGTCATCGCGAGCCCCGCCGGGCCCTACTTCGCGGGCGGCGTGAAGCCGGTCTCGATCTGGCTCTCGCGCGAGTACAACCGCGCCGGCAAGGGCGGCACCGGCGCCGCCAAGTGCGGCGGCAACTACGCCGCGAGCCTCCTGCCCACGCAGCAGGCGGCCGCGAACGGCTGCGCGCAGGTGCTCTTCCTGAACGAGGCGGGCACCGAGCTCGAGGAGCTCGGCGGCATGAACGTCGTGCTCGTCCGGGCCGACGGCACCCTCATCACCCCCGACTCCGACTCCATCCTCGACGGCATCACGCGCAACTCGCTGCTCGAGCTCGCGGCGGATGCGGGCCACCGGGTCGAGCGGCGGCCGGTGACGCTCGCGGAGTGGCGCGACGGCATCGCCGACGGCTCGATCACCGAGGTCTTCGCGTGCGGCACCGCCGCCGTGCTGACGCCCATCGCGGCGCTCAAGAGCCCCGATGAGACGATCGGCGACCCCGGCGCGCCCGCCGGCCCGGTCGCGATGGCGCTCCGCCAGCGGCTCACCGACATCCAGTACGGCCGCGCGGAGGACCCGCACGGCTGGATGGTGCAGCTGACGGAGGCCCGCTGATGCGCGTCGCGCGGTTCGCGCACGGCGAGCGCATCGGCTACGGCGTCGTCGACGGGGATGCGCTGGTCGAGCTGGTCGGCGACCCGATCGTCGCCGGCTTCGACACGACCGGCACCCGCATCCCGATCGCCGAGGCACGGCTGCTCGCGCCCGTCATCCCGCGCTCGAAGGTCGTGGCGGTCGGCCGCAACTACGCGAAGCACGCGGCCGAGCTCGGCAACGAGGTGCCCACTGAGCCGCTGGTCTTCCTGAAGCCCAACACGTCGGTGATCGGCCCCGGCGACGCGATCGTGCTGCCGCCGGAGTCGCAGGACGTGCACTTCGAGGGCGAGATCGCGCTCGTGATCGGCAAGGTCGCGCGGCGCCTCACGCGGGCGAACGCGCTGCACGCCGTCTTCGGCGTCACGGTCGCCAACGACGTGACCGCGCGCGACCTGCAGCACCGCGAGAAGCAGTGGGCGCGCGCGAAGGGCTTCGACACGTTCTGCCCGCTCGGGCCCGCGATCGAGACCGAGCCCGACTACGACGCGCTGCAGGTCATCACGCGCGTCGACGGCGAGGTGCGGCAGGACGGCGTCTCGAGCGACTGGATCTTCGACGCGCCCACCGTGCTCGAGTGGATCACCGCATCCATGACCCTGCTGCCCGGCGACGTCGTGCTGATGGGCACGCCGGAGGGCGTGGGCCCGCTGCGCGCGGGCCAGACGGTCGAGGTGGAGGTGCCGGGCGTCGGCTCGCTGCGCAACCCGGTGGTCGCGCAGGCCACCGCCGGCTGATCCCTCCCGGCTCATCCTCGGCCGGGTCGCCTAGCATCAGTCGCACCGGCGGTGCGAGCCGCCGATCGACTCGAGGAGGAGCCATGTCGGAGATCCAGCAGCTGCTCGGCCAGATGCCGATCCAGCAGATCGCGCAGCGCGCGGGCGTCAGCGAGGCCGAGGCGAGGCAGGCGGTCGAGGCCATCGTGCCGACCCTGGTGGGCGGGATGCAGGCGAACGCGCACGACCCGGCAGGTGCCCAGTCGCTCGCGGGCGCGCTCGGCGCGCACGCCGGCCACCTCGACGAGCGCCTCGCGGGCGACATCGACACCGCCGACGGCGAGAAGATCGTCCACAACGTCTTCGGCGACAACACCGACCAGATCGCGCGCGCGGCCGGCGGCGGCGGTGCGCTCGGCGGCATCATCCAGAAGATCCTGCCGATCGTCGCGCCCATCGTGCTCGCGTGGATCGCGAACCGGTTCCTCGGCCAGCGGGGCGGGGCGGCGCCGCAGGCGCCCGAGCGCGCCGAGGCGCCGGGCGGCGGCTTCGACTCGCCCTTCGACCGGGGCTCGGCGGGCGCCGAGCAGAAGGTGCAGGTGCCGCAGACGCAGACCCCGGCGCCCGCGCCCGGCCAGCAGCCGGGCCAGCAGGGCCAGGGCGGCGGCCTCGGCCTCGACGACCTGCTCGGCGGCATCCTGGGCGGCGGCTCCAGCCGGGAGGGCGGCTCGAGCGGCGGCCCGCTCGGCCCGCTCGGCGACATCCTCGGCGGCCTGCTCGGCGGCGGTCGCCGCGGCTGACCCTGCCCGCGCCAGGCCGGCTCCGTCGAGCTTCCCCTTCCTCCGCGGCGAGACCCGCGCTTGAGGGAAGCTCGACGGGGTGCAGGCTGTCTGCATATGCAGGCAGGCAACGGCTAGACTGCACGCATGGCTTCCCCTGACGCGCTCCGCGGCCACGTCGACGCGATGCTGCTGTCGGTGCTCGCCGACGGGCCGGTGCACGGCTACGGCGCGATCGAGCGCATCCGCGACCGCTCCGGCGGCGCGCTCGACTTCCCGAGCGGCACCGTCTACCCGGCGCTGAAGCGGCTCGAGCGCCGCGGCCTCATCGAGGGGGAGTGGGAGTCGAGCGGGCGCTCGAAGCGGGTCTACCGGCTGACGCCTGCGGGCACGAGCGAGCTCGAGGCGCAGCGCACCGAGTGGACCGCGACGGCCTCGATCATCACGAGCGTGCTCGGCGCGGCGCGAGCCTGACGGCGCCCCAGCGCACGAGCAGCGCGGCCGCGGCGACCGCGAGCGCCGAGCCGAGCACGAGCGTCGTGACCAGCAGGGCCGCGAGGATGCCGGCACCGGCGGCCGGCACGGCGATCGTCGCCGCCATCGCGACCGCGCCCGCGACGAGCGCGACGGCGAACGCGAGCTGCAGGCCGGCCACGGCCACGAGCGCGGCGAGCGAGCCCGAGCGCCGGATCGCGAGCCAGCCGGCGGCGGCGGCTGCCGCCACGATCGGTCCCGCGGCGTCGAGCGCCCGCGAGACCTGGAGCATCCAGCCGTCCTCGACCGGCACCCGGAACCCGGGCACCGCCGCGAGGGCGGTCATGCCGACGAACCACACCACGAGCAGCGTCGCGGCGGCGAGCGCCGCACGCGGGGCGAAGCGGCGGCCGCGGTCGGCGAGCAGCTCGGTCGAGAGCTCGACGGCGATGGCGCGCGGGTCGCCGAACTCGGCGACCACGGCGGATGCGGCGAGCGGCTCGGGCGCGCCCGCCTCGACGCGCGCGGCGACGGCTTCCCGCAGGTCGCCCTCGATCTCGCGCGCGACCTCGCGGCGCCGCCTGCCGGACGCGACCACGGCGCGCTCGAGACGGCCGACGAGGTCGGCGACAGGGTCGGGGCTGGGCATCGCCCTCCAGTCTCCCACGCCTAGGATGGAGCCATCATGAGCGTCCCCTTCTCGACGGCGACGGGCGGCGATGTCGTCGTCCGCTTCTGCCCCTCGCCCACCGGCACCCCGCACGTCGGGCTCATCCGCACAGCGCTGTTCAACTGGGCGTACGCGCGCCACCACGGCGGCAAGATGGTGTTCCGCATCGAGGACACCGACGCGGCGCGCGACAGCCAGGAGTCGTACGAGCAGCTGCTCGAGGCGATGCGCTGGCTCGGCATCGACTGGGACGAGGGCGTCGAGACCGGCGGCCCGAACGCGCCCTACCGGCAGTCGCAGCGCGGCGAGATCTACGCCGAGCTCATCGAGCGCCTGAAGGAGTCGGGGCACCTCTACGAGTCGTTCGCGACCGCCGAGGAGATCGAGGCGCGCAACATCGACCTCGGCCGCGACCCGCGGCAGGGCTACGACAACTTCGAGCGCGACCTGACGAGCGAGGAGCGCCAGGCGCACCGCGACGCCGGCCGCCAGCCGAGCCTGCGCCTGCGGGTGCCCGACGAGGACCTCTCGTTCGACGACCTCGTGCGCGGCGAGATCACGTTCCCCGCCGGCTCCTTCTCCGACTTCGTCGTGGTGCGTCCGAACGGCGCGCCGCTCTACACGTTCGTCAACCCCGTCGACGACGCGCTCATGGGCGTCACGCACGTGCTGCGCGGCGAGGACCTGCTCTCGTCGACGCCGCGGCAGATCGCGCTGTACCGCGCCCTCGCCGAGATCGGCGTCGCATCCGCCATCCCGCGCTTCGGCCACCTGCCGTACGTCATGGGCGAGGGCAGCAAGAAGCTCTCGAAGCGCGACCCGCAGTCCAACCTCTTCCTGCTGCGCGAGGCCGGCTTCATCCCCGAGGGGCTGCTCAACTACCTCGCGCTGCTCGGCTGGTCGATCGCGCCCGACCGCGACGTCTTCACGCGCGACGAGCTGATCGCCGCGTTCGACGTCGAGGACGTCAACCCCAACCCGTCGCGCTTCGACCCGAAGAAGGCCGAGTCGATCAACGGCGACCACGTGCGCATGCTCGCCGCCGACGACTTCGCGGCGCGCCTCGAGCCCTACCTCGGCCGCATCTTCGACGGCCCGCCGAGCGACGAGCAGCGCGCGGTGCTCGCGCAGGCGGCGCCGCTCGTGCAGGAGCGCATGCAGCTCATCGGCCAGGCCGAGGACATGCTGGGCTTCCTCTTCCTCGACACCGAAGACATCCACCACGACTCCGACGCGGTCGCGAGCCTCGGCGACGACGCGCACGCCGTGCTCGAGGCCTCGCGCCGTGCGCTCGAGGAGCTCGAGTCGTTCGACGCCGCGAGCATCGAGCGGGTGCTGCGCGAGGTGCTCGTCGAGGGCCTCGGCATCAAGCCGCGCTTCGCCTTCACGCCGCTGCGCGTCGCCGTCACCGGCCGCCGCATCTCGCCGCCGCTGTTCGAGTCGCTCGAGCTGCTCGGCCGCGAGGCGTCGCTCGCCCGCATCGAGCGGCTGGCCGCGAGGGTCTGATGGACGTCGACGTCGTCGTCATCGGCGCCGGCCCCGCGGGGCTCGCGGCGTCGCTCAACCTGGCGCGCCAGCAGCGCTCGGTGGCCCTGCTCGACTCCAACCGGCCCCGGCACGCGGCGACGCTGCAGTCGCACGGCTTCGTCACCCGCGACGGCGTCTCGCCGCTCGAGCTGCGCACGCTCGGCCGCGACGAGGTGCTGCGCTACCCGACGGTCGCCTACGAGCGCACGCTCGTGCGGCAGGTCGTCGCGGTCGACGACGGATTCGCGGTGCAGGCCGAGCAGGCAGGCTCGCGGGCCGAGAGCGAGACGCGAGCCGCCGCGGTGCTCATCGCGACGGGCCTGAGCGAGACGCTGCCCGCCTCGCACCACGTGCGCCCCTGGTACGGCACGAGCCTCCACTCCTGCATGGACTGCGACGGCTACGACAAGCGCGGGCAGGCGCTCGCCCTCATCGGCGAGACCGACGACCTCGTCGACCGCGCCATGGTCATCCGCCGCCACACCGACGACCTCGCCGTCTTCACGAACGGGTCGGATGCGGTCGACGCGGCGGGCGAGGAGCGCCTGGCCGCGCACGGGGTCGCCCTCGTGCGCACGCCGATCGCCGCGATCGAGGGCGACCGCGACGGGATGCGCGCGATCGTGCTCGAGGACGGCGCGCGGAGCGAGCGCACGGGCGGCTTCGTGCGCCCGTGGTGGCACCCGCAGCTCGAGTTCGCCGAGCCGCTCGGCCTCGAGACGGACGAGGACGGGCTCGTGCTCGTCGACCGCGCGCAGCGCGCCTCGGTCGAGGGCGTCTACGCGGCGGGCGACATCACGCCCGGCTTCCGGCAGCTCGCGGTCGCGGCCGGTGCCGGCACCATCGCGGCCTCGGTCATCAACCGCGACCTCATCGCGCGCGACCGCTGACCCTCCCCGCCCCCTCGCTCATCGAGTAGCCCCCCTCCCGCTCATCGAGTAGGCCCGAAGGGCCGTATCGAGATGTCAGCCCCCGCTCATCGAGCAGGCCCGAGGGGCCGTCCCCTCCCCGCTCATCGAGCAGGCCCGAAGGGCCGTCCCCTCCCCGCTCATCGAGTAGGCCCGAAGGGCCGTATCGAGATGTCAGCCCCCCGCTGTAGCCTGGTCTGCGCACGCGGTCACCCCGCGGAGGAGGCACAGCCATGACGCTCATCGACGACCGGCCGAAGACGCAGCGCACGCTCTCGGCGCCCGAGCGCAAGGCGCGCCGCAAGCGCGTGCTCACCTGGCTGCTGCCGATCGTCGGCGTGCTGCTCATCGGCGGGCTCTTCTGGTTCACGCAGCAGCTGCTCGCAGGCGGCCTCGGCGAGCCCCGCGAGGCGACGGCCGAGGAGGTCTCGGCCAACAACACCACGCAGTTCGGCGAGGCCGGCACGTCGTACGCCGTGCAGTACCAGGTCGTCACGCTCAACCTCGCGAGCCTGCCGATCGCGGCCGAGGAGCTCTCGATGGGGCCCGACGCGCAAGCGGTCATCGCGCCCGGGTACGGCTTCCTCGACACCACCTTCTACCGCGGCCAGGGCGGCGGCATCGAGGGGCAGGGCTACTTCACCGAGATGATGTCGTCGGTGACGGCCACCACGTCCGGCGGCGAGGTCGTGCGCTTCGACATGGCACGCTCGCCGGTCGGCTGGGCCGAGTTCCCGTCGGCGATGCGCGCGGTCGAGTCGGGCGCGGCAGCCTTCGGCTGGCCGGTCGACGACGCCGAGATCACCGCCTTCACCGAGGAGGTCGCCGACGCCGTGCGCACCGGGCAGGCCACCGAGTGGGCGATCCCCGCGGGCGACGCGATGGGCATGCCGGTGAGCGGGCTGGTGTCCTGCTCGGGCGACGGGATGTGCGTGCTCAGCTACGCGATCGACGTCTCCCGCACCGCTGACTGAGGCGGCCGGCGGGCGCCACGATTCGCGCGGAGGGCGCCGAGTTGCTATGCTCGTCTCTTGGCTCGCCCGCCTCGGCATGCGGCCATTGGGGTATGGTGTAATTGGCAACACGGAGGTTTCTGGTACCTTTGTTCTTGGTTCGAGTCCAGGTACCCCAGCACTTCGAAGCCCCCGCGACGCGGGGGCTTCTCGCTTGTCCGGGCGCATTCCCGGCCCGTCGCGCTCGGCCCGCGAGCGGCTCCCGCGCCTAGACTGCGGCCCATGGACCTCGCCGTCATCGCCTGCATCGCCGCCGCATTGGCGGCCGCCGTGCACGGCTACATCTTCGTGCTCGAGACGCTGCGCTGGGAGGAGCCGGGCACGCGGCGAGTGTTCGGCACGAGCCCCGAGCAGGCGGCGGCCACGAAGCAGCTCGCCGCCAACCAGGGCGTCTACAACCTGCTGCTCGGCATCGCCGCCCTCGCGGGCATCATCACGCTCGTGGCCGGCGCCCGAGGCGCGGGGCTCGCGATGCTGCTGGCGTCGACGGGCATCATGCTCGCCGCCGCCCTCTACCTCGTGATCTCCGACCGCACGAAGGGCCGCGCGGCGGTGGTGCAGGGCTTCTTCCCGGCCATCGCGGTCGTGACCGGCCTCATCGCGCTCGGGCAGGTGGCGTCATGAGCGCCGTCCGCGCCGCGGCCCGCGTCGCCCTCGGCGGCGCGCTCATCCTCGCCGGCGTCAGCCACCTGACGTTCGCGCGCCGCGACTTCCGCGCGCAGGTGCCCGACACGGTCGTCGACCTGTCGCCGCTCGACGAGGACGGCGTCGTGCTGGCATCCGGCGTCGTCGAGGTCGCGCTCGGCAGCGCCATCGCCTTCGCGCCCGAGCGGCACCGGCCGCTCGTCGGCCGCGTGGCCGCCGCGTTCTTCACGGCCATCTTCCCGGGCAACCTCTCGCAGTGGATCCACCGCCGCGACGCCTTCGGGCTCGACACCGACGAGCGCCGCTTCGGCCGCCTCTTCCTCCAGCCGGTGCTCATCGCCTGGGCGCTCTGGGCGACGCGCGCGCCGCGCCGCTGACGGCCGCCGTCAGCGGCTGCCGCGGCTGCCGCGACGGCGACCGAGGGCGCGTCGCAGCCGCCGCACGATGCCGCTGCCGCGCCGGCGGCCGCGGTCGCCGCGCGCGGCGGCTGGCCGCTCCGCTGCGCTCGCCCCCGCGTGCTCGCCGGAGGCGTCCTGGCCCGACCCCCGCGACGCATCCGCCGCCTCGTGCCGGTCGGCCGCGGCTCCCGCGCCGTCGTGCTCCACGTCCGCGTCGCTGTGCTGCTCGCGCAGCTCGCGGCCCTCGGCCTCGAGCCGGTCGCGCGCCTCGGCCTTCTTCTCGACCTTCTTCACGCCGCGCGGCGGCAGCTGGATGGCCGACTCCGCCTCGATGCCCGCCTGCAGCTGGCGGGCGCGCTCGACCTCGGCGTCGACCTCGGCGCCGAGCAGCAGCACGATGTTGAAGACCCAGAGGGCGAACAGCAGCGCCATGACGGTGCCGATCGCGCCGTAGGAGCTGTAGCCCGAGGCGAACGTGAAGTAGAGCCCGAGCGCCACGGAGGCGAGCGCGATGCCGATGATCGCGACGACCGAGCCGATGCTGACCCACGTGAACTTCGGCTGCTGCAGGTTGGGGGCCAGGTAGTAGAGCAGGGCGATCATCGCGATCACGAGCGCGAGGATCACGGGCCACTTCACCCACGCCCAGATCGGCAGGAAGGTCTGCGTCATGAACGCGAGGAAGCCGCCGAGCCCGAGCGGCTCGGCGATGGGGCCGAGCACGCCCGTCACCAGCGCGTCGTTGACGGCGAGCGACACGAGGATGACCACCACGCCCACGAGCAGCGCGACGGTGATCAGCAGCATCGTCGCCGTCTGCTTGATGAAGCCGCGGCCCTCCTCGATGCCGTAGACGATGTTCATGCAGCGCGAGAACGCCTTGACGTACGCGGATGCCGACCACACGGCTGTCGCGATACCGATGATGAGCGCGATCACGCCGCCGGCCGCCGAGTCCGTCATCGTCTCGACGAGGTTGACGACGAGATCCCGGTAGTCCTCGGGCACCTGCCGCACGGCGTCGTCGACGATGCCCGTGACGGTCGACGCGTTGTTGGCGAGCACGAGCGAGATGATCGAGAAGACGGCGAGGAGGCCCGGCGCGAGCGACAGCACCATGTAGTACGTCAGCATCGCGGCGAGGTCGGTGCCGCCGTCGCTGCCGAACTCCTTGAGGGCGCGCTTCAGCGCGTACTTCCAGCTCGCGCCCTGGAGCTTGGGCGGGGCGTCGGGCTTCGCGTCGTGGTCGGGCGCGGGGGCGTCGGCCGCGTCGAGCGTCGCGTCGATGGGGTCTCTGGTCGTCACGGGGGAGTCCTCTCGCCGGCGGTGCACCGCTGCTGATGGGCCAGAACTGTACCCCAATCCGCGGCGGCCGCACCTGGGAGATCCGGGCTCCCGCGCCCCTCAGTAGGCGTCGGTCTCGCGCTCCGCGCGCTTCAGCCGCGCGACGGCCGCCTCCGAGCCGCGCGCCATGAGCGTCACGTCGGCGGCGACGAAGACGAACGCGGCGCCGCGCGAGATGCACCGGTCGGCGTCGGCCTCGGCGAAGGTGTTGACGCCCACGGGCTTCCCGACCGAGCGCACCGCGTCGATCGTCGCCTCGACCGCCGCCACCACGGCGGAGTCGGAGGCCCGGCCGGGCAGGCCCATCGAGCCTGCGAGGTCGGCCGGCCCGATGAAGACCGCGTCCACGCCGTCGACCGCGGCGATCTCGGCGGCGTTCGCCACCCCATCCGCCGTCTCGATCTGCACCGTCACCGACACGTGGTCGTCGGCGGCGCCTACGTAGCCGGGGATGCGCCCCCAGCGCGACGAGCGCGCGAGCGCCGAGCCGATGCCGCGGGCGCCCTCGCGCTCGCCGTCGCCGCCCGGGTAGCGGGCGGCGCGCACGGCCGCGCGCGCGTGGTCGGCGGTCGAGACCATCGGCACGAGCACGTTCTCGGCGCCGAGGTCGAGCACCTGCTTGATGATCACCGGGTCGTTCCAGGGCACGCGCACGATCGTCGTCACCGGGTAGGCGGCGGCGGCCTGCAGGATGGGCAGCATCTCCGAGATCGAGATGGGGCCGTGCTCGCCGTCGACGAGCAGCAGGTCGGCGCCGGATCCGGCCATGATCTCGGCGGCGACGGCGCTGCCGGATGCGTTCCACAGGCCGACGAGCGGAGCCTCGGCCCGGGCGAGGGCGTCGCGGAAGGTCGTCATCGGAACGCCACCTCCACGGTGCCCATGTCCTGGTACTCGACGCGCACGCGGTCGCCGGGCTGCACCCACACGGGGCGCGTGAAGGAGCCGGCGAGGATGAGCTCGCCCGCCTCGAGGCGGTCGCCGTGCTGCGCGAGCTTGCCCGCGAGCCACGCGACGCCGTGCGCCGGGTTGCCGAGCACGCCGCCGGAGACGCCGGTCTCGATGATCTCGTCGTTCACGAGGCAGAGCGCGCCGACCCACGACAGGTCGCGGTCGCGCGGGCCGATCTCGACGTCGCCGACGACGATCGCGCCGAGCGCCGCGTTGTCGCTGATCGTGTCGACGATCGTGCGGCCCTCGAGCTCGATGTGCGAGTCGAGGATCTCGAGCGCCGGCACGACGACCTCGGTGGCGTCGAGCACCTGGTCGACCGAGAGGCCCTCGCCCTCGAGCGGCGCCTTCAGCACGAAGGCCAGCTCGACCTCGACGCGCACGTTCGACCACTGCGCGTGCTCGACGGTCTCGCCCGAGCGGAGCGCCTGGTCGGCGAAGATCACGCCGTAGTCGGGCTCGGTGATGCCGGTGGCGAACTGCATCGCCTTGCTCGTCAGGCCGATCTTGCGCCCGACGAGCCGCGCGCCGGCCTCCTCGCGGCGCGCGCGCCAGATGCGCTGCACCGCGTAGGAGTCCTCGATCGTCGCCTCGGGGAACCGCGTCGAGATCCGCTCGATCGTGCCGCGCGAGCGGGTGGCCTCGGCGAGCTCGTCTGCGATCCGCTCGACGGTCGCGTCGTCGAGGCCCCGTCCGGGCGCGCTCGTCACAGCTGGTTGCCGATCTTGAAGCCCTTCGACGCCTGCCCGCGGTAGGTGCCGTCGTCGTCGCCCTCGCGGGTGTACGAGAAGCCGTCGGCGCCGATCGTCACCTCCATCTCGCTGGAGTCGGTGCGCTCGACGACCTCGACCACGTTGCCGTCGAGGTCGAGCACGGGCGACGCCTCGGTGTACCAGGAGGGCACGACGGGGTTGCCCCACCAGTCGCGGCGCTGGTTGTCGTGCACGTCCCACGTGATGACGGGGTTGTCGGGGTCGCCCGTCCAGTAGTCCTGCGTGTAGATCTCGACGCGGTGGCCGTCGGGGTCGGTGATGTAGAGGTAGAACGCGTTCGAGACGCCGTGCCGGCCCGGTCCGCGCTCGATGTGGTCGGACATCCGCAGCGCGCCGAGCTTGTCGCAGATCTGGATGATGTTGTGCTTCTCGTGCGTCGAGAAGGCGATGTGGTGCATGCGCGGGCCGTTGCCGCCGGTGAGCGCCGTGTCGTGCACGGTGCCCTTGCGGTGCATCCACGCCGCGTAGGTGACGCCCTGGTCGTCCTGGATGTCCTCGGTGACGCGGAAGCCGAGGTCCTCGAGGTACTTTCGGCCGCGCGGCACGTCGGGGGTGACCTGGTTGAAGTGGTCGAGGCGCACGAGCTCGCCCGCCGAGATGAGGTCGTAGCGCTGGTGCAGGCGCTCGGCGTGCTCGGTCGCGTGGAAGAACTCGTAGGGGAAGCCGAGCGGGTCCTCGACGCGCACGCTGTCGCCGAAGCCCTTCTGGAAGCCGTCGCGCCGGCGCTCCGTGCGGCAGCCGAGCTCCTGGTAGTAGGCCTCGGCGGCGTCGACGTCCTCGGGGGTGCGCACGCGGTAGGCGAAGGCGGCGACGGCCGCGACGGGGCCCTTCCGCAGCACGAGGTTGTGGTGGATGAACTCCTCGAACGACCGCAGGTAGATCGCCTCGTCGTCCTCCTCGGTCACGTGCAGGCCAAGCACGTCGACGTAGAAGGCGCGGCTGGCGGCGAGGTCGGTGACGACCAGGTCCATCGCCGCGCAGCGGATGATGTCGGGCGCGGGCACGGAGGGCTTGGGGATCTCGTTCATGGTGCTGCTCCTTCGCAGTCGGGGTCAGGCGGATGCGCCGAAGCGGGCGGTGTGGACGTCGCCGAGCGTGATGTGCACGGCCTGCTGGTCGCTGTAGAAGTCGAGCGAGCGGTAGCCGCCCTCGTGCCCGAGGCCCGAGGCCTTCACGCCGCCGAAGGGGCTGCGGAGGTCGCGCACGTTGTGGCTGTTGAGCCACACCATGCCGGCCTCGACGTCCTGCGCGAAGAGGTGCGCGCGCTGCAGGTCGCGCGTCCAGATGTAGGCGGCGAGACCGTACTTCGTGTTGTTCGCGAGCTCGAGCGCCTCCTCGTCGGAGTCGAACGGCGTGATCGCGACGACCGGGCCGAAGATCTCCTCCTGGAAGATGCGCGCATCCGGCGCCACGTCGACGAACACCGTCGGCGCGACGAAGTTGCCCTCGGGGAAGGCCTCGGGGCGGCCGCCGCCGGCGACGAGCCGGCCCTCCTGCTTGCCGATCTCGACGTACGACATGACCTTGTCGAAGTGCTCGGGATGCACGAGCGCGCCGACCTCGGTCGTGGGGTCGCCCGGGTCGCCGACGACGATGTTCTTGGCCCGCGCCGCGTAGCGCTCGACGAACTCGTCGTAGATCGAGCGCTCGACGAGGATGCGGCTGCCGGCGGTGCAGCGCTCGCCGTTGAGCGAGAAGACGCCGAACAGGGTCGAGTCGATCGCGGCGTCGAGGTCGGCGTCGGCGAAGACGACGGCCGGGCTCTTGCCGCCGAGCTCCATCGAGAGCGCCTTGAGGTGCGGCGCCGAGTTGCCGAAGATGAGCTGGCCGGTGCTGCTCTCGCCCGTGAAGGAGATGAGCGGCACGCCCGGGTGCTTCACGAGCGCGTCGCCGGCGGTCTCGCCGAAGCCGTTGACGAGGTTGAACACGCCCTTCGGCAGCTCGGCCTCCTCGAAGATGCCGGCCCAGAGCGACGCCGACAGGGGCGTGAACTCGGCGGGCTTCAGCACCACGGTGCAGCCGGAGGCGAGCGCGGGGCCGAGCTTCCACGACTCGAGCATGAACGGGGTGTTCCACGGGGTGATGAGCCCCGCGACGCCCTTGGGCTTGCGGTTGACGTAGTTCACCTGGCTGCCGGGCACCTTGTAGGCGTCGTCGCGGCCGGCGACGATGAGGTCGGCGAAGAAGCGGAAGTTCTCGGCGGCGCGCTGCGCCTGGCCGCGGGCCTGCGTGATGGGCAGGCCCGAGTCCCACGACTCGAACTGCGCGAGCTCCTGGTCGCGCGACTCGACGATGTCGGCGATGCGGCTGAGGATGCGCGCGCGCTCGCGGTTCTTCATGCGCGGCCAGGGCCCCTCCTCGAAGGCGCGCGTAGCGGCGGCGACGGCCAGGTCGATGTCGGCCTGCTTGCCCGACGCGGCGACGGTGTAGTCCTCGTTGGTGACCGGGTTCAGCACGCCGAACGTCTCGCCGTCGACGGAGGGCACCCGCGCGCCGTCGATGTAGTGGGGGATGAGCTCGGGGATGCCTGCGGGCTGGGTGGCCATGGTGGGGCTCCGTTCGTTCGGGTCGTGGGGCCGGTGCCGCGATGCGGCTCGGCGGTCGGTCAGTCCTGGTTCGGGTGGATGCGCTGGAGGTACGCGTCGGGGGTGGCGAGGCGGTGGGCGCGCACGGCGAGCTCGATGCGGCGCGGATCGGCGCCCTCCTCGATGAGGGCGAGGATCGCCTCGTGCTCGTCGACCGACGAGACGGCGCGGCTCGGCACGAACGAGAAGGTGGACTGGCGCAGCCGCGCGAGCCGCTTCCAGCAGGTGTCGATCACGTCGCCGAGCACCTCGTTGGGGCAGACGTCCGAGAGGCGGCGGTGGAAGGCCTCGTTGAGCGCGGTGAACTGCACCGGGTCGAAGCCGGCGAGCGACTCGCGCAGCTGCGCGTTGATGGCGCGCGCCTCGTCGACGTCGCGCTTCGAGTAGAGGCCGGCGGCGAGCATGATCGCGGCGCCCTCGACGAACGAGAGCGTCTCCATCGTGTCGTGGTACTCGAGCTCGTCGATCTCGGCCACGCGCGCGCCGATGTTGCGCTCGAAGGTGACGAGCCCCTCCGCCTCGAGCCTGCGGATCGCCTCGCGCACGGGCACGACGCTCATGTCGAGCTCGCGGCCGATCGCGTCGAGCACGAGCCTGTAGCCGGGGGAGTAGGTGCCGTCGACGATGCGGTCGTGCAGCAGCTGGTAGGCGCGCTGCGACTTCGAGGGCGCGGCGGTGCCGCCCGCCTCGGCGAGCGCCGCGGCGCGGGCGCGCGGCCCGGTCACTCGGCCGCCCCCTGCCGGGCGACGTGCGCCTCGTACTTCGCGCGCCACTCGGCGTTCATCGGGAAGAGCCCGTCGACGGGGTGGCCGGCGTCGACCTGCGCGGCGATGAACTCCTCCTCGCGCTCCTGCGCGATCGCCTCGGCGGCGAGCTCGCGCGCGAGCGAGGGCGGGATGACGAGCACGCCGTCGCCGTCGCCGACGATGATGTCGCCGGGCTGCACGGTGGCGCCGCCGCACGCGATCGTCTCGTCGTGCGACCACGGCACGTGGAGCCGGCCGAGCACGGCCGGGTGGCCGCCCGCGTGGTAGGTCGGCACGCCGATCTCGGTGACGACGTCGAGGTCGCGCACGCCGCCGTCGGTGACGAGGCCGGCCGCGCCGAGGTGCCGGGCGCGCAGCGCCAGGATGTCGCCGAGCGTGCCCGAGCGGTTGTCGCCGCGCGCCTCGATGACGACGACGTCGCCCGGGCGCAGCGAGTCGAACAGCCGCTTCTGCGCGTTGTAGCCGCCGCCGTGTGTCGTGAAGAGATCCTCGCGGTTGGGCACGTAGCGCAGCGTGCGCGCGGTGCCGACGATGCGGCTGCCGGGCTGCGTCGAGCGCAGGCCGTCGATCGAGACGTTGTTGAGGCCGCGCTTGCGCAGGCCCGACGAGAGCGTCGCGAGCGCGACGCTCGTCAGCTGCGCGCGCAGCTCGTCGTCGAGCACGGGCGCCTCGGCCTGCTGGAACTCGTCGATCGGGCGGCCGGATGCGTCGGCCCACTGCTCGGGCGTCGGCTTCGGCTGCGCCGAGTACGGCGGGAGCGCCTGGTCGCCGACCCGCACGGTCGTGGCGAGCCTGCCGGTCGACAGTCGCTCGCCGTCGAGCGCGGCGGCGGTCACCTCGACCTCGACGGTCTGCCCGGGGGAGAGGGTGGATGCGCCCGCGGGCGTGCCCGTGAGGATCACGTCGCCCGGCTCGAGGGTGATGAGCTGCGAGAGGTCGCTGACGATCTGCGGCAGCGAGAAGATGAGGGTCGCGGTGGAGTCCTCCTGCACGAGCTCGCCGTCGAGCCAGGTGCGCACCTCGATCGCCGCGGGGTCGAGCCGCTCGGCGGGCAGCAGCGCCGGGCCGATCGGCGTCATGCCGTCGCCGCCCTTCGAGCGCAGGTTGGAGCCCTTGTCGACCCACCGGAGGTCGAACACGCCCAGGTCGTTCGCCGCCGTGACCGCGGCGACGTGGCCCCACGCATCCGCCTCGCTCACGGCGCGGGCGTGGCGGCCGATGACGACGGCGATCTCGCCCTCGAAGCCGAAGATCTCCGTACCCGCGGGCAGCACTGCCTCGCCGCCGGTGGAGAGCGAGGTCGCGGGCTTCAGGAAGTAGCCGGGAGCCTCGGGCGTGCGGCCCTTCTGCGCGGCGCGGGCGCGGTAGCCGATGTGCATCGCGAACACCTTGTGGGGGCGGGCGCCGAGCAGCTGCCACGCCTCGGCGGCGGCGGCGGGAGGGGCACCCTCTGCGGGGTGCGACGATGCATCCATGCGGGCATCGTATACGATTCCGAATCTGAAGTGCAAGGGTCGGGGCTCGGCTGCTCAGCCGCTCCTCAGGAGGGCCGAGAGACGCCCTCTTGACCGTCGTGCATGAAATCGTATATGTTCCTGGCAGTCCCCCCGGGTCGCGCCTCGCGGTCCACCTCTCTGACAAAGGAGTCAGCGTGTCTCACAGCACGACGCATCCGCACACGTCGCCCAAGGAGCGCAACAAGGTCCTCGGCGCCGTCGTGGTCGGCACCACCATCGAGTGGTACGACTTCTTCATCTACGCCTTCATGGCGAACCTCGTCTTCGCGCAGCTGTTCTTCCAGCCGGCCGGCGAGGGCATGATGCAGATCCTCTCGCTCATCACCATCGGCATCTCGTTCCTCTTCCGCCCGCTCGGCGCCTTCCTCGCCGGGCACTTCGGCGACAGGGTCGGCCGGCGCCCGATGCTCGTGCTGACGCTGCTGCTCATGGGCGTCGCGACCACCCTGGTCGGCGCCCTGCCGACCTTCGAGCAGGCCGGCTGGATCGCGCCGATCCTCCTCATCCTGCTCCGCATCCTGCAGGGCATCTCCGCGGGCGGCGAGTGGGGCGGCGCGGTGCTCATGGCCATCGAGCACGCGCCGCGCGGCCGCCGCGGCCTCTTCGGCTCCTTCGTGCAGGCGGGCGTGCCGCTCGGCATGCTGCTCGCGACGGGCGTGCTCGCCGCGATCCGCGCCATGTTCCCCGGCGACGCGTTCCTCGAGGTCGGCTGGCGCATCCCGTTCTTCATCTCGATCCTGCTGGTCGTCGTCGGCTACGTGGTGCGCCGCTCGGTCGACGAGTCGCCGGTGTTCCAGGAGATCAAGGAGACCGCGCAGCAGGAGTCGGCGCCGATCGTGCAGGTCTTCAAGAAGTACGGCCTCGTCGTGCTGCTGTGCGCGATGGTCTTCATGGCCAACAACGCCATCGGCTACATGACGACCGGTGGCTTCGTGCAGGGCCTCGCGTCGCGCCCGGTCGACGGCACCCCGCCGGGCCTCGGCTTCGACCCGGTGGGCGTGCAGCTCGCGGCGTTCGCCGGCTCGCTCTCGTGGCTCGTGTTCACGTTCGTCGCCGGCTGGGCCTCCGACCGCATCGGCCGCAAGAAGCTCTACCTCATCGGCTGGACGGTGCTCGCGATCACGACGATCCCGCTCTTCATCCTCGTCGAGCAGGGCGTCTGGGGCGTCGCGATGGGCACGATCCTGCTCGGTGCGGGCCTCGGTCTCACCTACGGCGCGCAGGCGGCCTGGTACGCCGAGTCGTTCCCGGCCTCGGTGCGCTTCTCGGGCGTCTCGATCGCCTACGCGATCGGCGCGGTCATCGGCGGCGCCTTCGCGCCGACCATCGCGCAGGCGCTGCTGCAGGCGACCGGCACCACGTGGGCGATCGTCGGCTACCTGCTCGTGACGGTGGTCATCTCGGTCATCGGCACGGTGCTGCTGCGCGAGCGCAACGACATCCCGCTCTCGATCGACTTCGAGCACTCCGGCAAGTGGGAGTCGTGGCGCACGGGCGACCCCGAGACCGTCGAGGCGACCGCCGCGCGCTGATCCGCGCCGAACGCACGGGAGGGGGTCCGCCGCACGGCGGGCCCCCTCCCGTCTGCGCTGGCTCGGCGACCGCCGCGGCGGCTCAGGCCTCCTCGATCGCCCGCTTCGTCAGCTTCTTGACGCGGGCGCGGCGCTTGGGCCGCGCGGGGATCATCGAGCGCATCTCCTCGAGCCGGCCGAAGCAGAGCAGGCGGTCCTCGGCCTCGAGCACCCGGCGGCCGGGCGGGTTGGGGATCACGTGCGTGCCGCGGTGGAGCGTGAGCACCGTGATGTCGCGCTCGCGCAGGCCCGACTCGCTGATGGTCTTGCCGATGAGGTCGGCGTCGCCGTGCACGACGAGCTCGGCCACGCCGTAGCCGGTCGAGATGCTCAGCCGCTCGCGCACGTCGATCTGCGGGAACGCCACCTGATCGGCGATGTGGTCGATGATCGCGCCGGCGACGTCGAGCCGCGTCGCGGTCTCGATGGCCTCGAGGCCGGGGGAGGAGTTGACCTCCATGACGAGCGGTCCGTCGTTGCCCTCGAGCATGTCGACGCCCGCGACCTTCAGCCCCATGATCTGCGCGGCCCGCACCGCGACGCGCTCGAACTCGGGGTCGAGGTCGACGGCCTCGACGCTGCCGCCGCGGTGCACGTTCGAGCGGAACTCGTCGCCCTGGGCGCTGCGCCGCATGGCCGCGACGACCCGGTCGCCGACGACGAGCGCGCGGATGTCGCGGCCCTTGCTCTCGGCCACGAAGTGCTGGATGAGCACCTGCTGCCGCGTCGACTGCAGCGTCTCGATGATCGCCTCCGCCACCTTGATGGTGGGCGCGAGGATCACGCCGATGCCCTGCGTGCCCTCGAGCAGCTTGAGCACGACCGGCGCCCCGCCGACCCGCTCGATCGCCGGGATCACGTCGGCTCGATCGCGCACGAACGTGGTGGCGGGCATGCCGATGTCGTGCCGCGCCAGGATCTGCGTCGCGCGCAGCTTGTCGCGCGCGTTGGCGATGCCGTTGGCGGTGTTCGGCGTGTAGACGTCCATCTGCTCGAACTGCCGCACGACCGCGGTGCCGAAGTAGGTGATCGAGTTGCCGATGCGGGGCAGCACGGCGTCGTAGTCGCGCAGCTGGCGGCCCCGGAACTGCAGGTCGGGCCCGTCGCCCGAGAGGTCGATCGCGAAGCGCAGGGTGTTGAGCACCTTCACGTCGTGGCCGCGCTCGACGGCCGCGGCTCGGAGCCGCCGGGTGCTGTACGAGCGCGGAGCGCGCGAGAGGATGGCGAGCCTCATCAGGACGCACCTGCCTTTCCTGGTTGGATGGCCGCATGGGCGGAGACCATCCTGGCAGGCCGGCGACGGCGGGCTGGCGCGAGTGGGTCGGGCTGCCCGATCTCGGCATCGCGCACGTGAAGGCCAAGCTCGACACCGGTGCGCGCACGAGCGCGCTGCACGCGTTCGAGATCGAGGAGCTCCGTCGCGACGGCGCCGACTGGGTGCGCTTCGAGGTGCACCCGTGGCAGCGGTCGAAGGCCGACGCCCGGGTGGTCGAGTGGCCCGTGCACGATCGCCGGCTCGTGCGCTCCTCGACCGGGCACGAGCAGGAGCGCATCGTCATCCGCACCGCCCTCGCGCTGCTCGGCACGCCGGTGACCACCGAGATCACGCTCGCTCGCCGCGACGAGATGGGGTTCCGGATGCTCGTGGGGCGCGAGGCGCTCCGCCAGGGCTTCGTGGTCGACGCCGCGCACTCGTACCTCGGCGGGCGCCCCGACCGCGCCGTGCGCCAGCGCAACCGGGGGCGCGCCGGTGCGTGAGTCGTTCGCGATCGGCGGCGTGCGGGTGCGCGCCGGCCAGTCGAAGAGCGTCGAGCTGCCGATCGCTCGGCTCGTGACCGGCGGCGACGTCTCGCTGCCCGTGCGCGTCGTGCACGGCCGCGAGCCCGGCCCCGTGGTGTGGCTCGACGCGGCGGTGCACGGCGACGAGGTCGTCGGCGTGGAGGTGATCCGCCAGGTGCTCGCCGCGGTCTCGCCGCGCACGCTGCGGGGCACGCTGCTCGCGGTCCCGGTCGTCAACGTGCTCGGCTTCATGACGGGCGACCGCTACCTGCCCGACCGGCGCGACCTCAACCGCTCGTTCCCCGGCTCGGCGCGCGGCTCGCTCGCGAGCCGCATCGCGCACCTGCTCATGACCGAGGTGGTGGCGCGCTGCGACGTCGGCATCGACCTCCACACCGGCTCCGACCGGCGCGACAACCTGCCGCAGATCCGCGCCGACCTCGACGACCCCGAGACCCGGCGGCTCGCCGCCGCGTTCGGCGCCCCGGTCATGCTGCACGCGCGGCTGCGCGACGGCTCGCTGCGGCAGGCCGCGAGCGAGGCGGGCGCCATCGCGCTGCTGTACGAGGCGGGCGAGGCGCTGCGGCTCGAGCCCGAGCCGATCGACGTCGGCGTCGCGGGCGTGCTGCGCGTGCTCGCCGCGCTCGACATGCTCGACGGGCAGCCGCACGACAGCCCGCCGCCGGTCGAGTGCCGCGCGAGCGGCTGGGTGCGCTCCCGGGGCTCGGGCATCCTGCACCTCGACGCGCAGCTCGGCGACGCGGTGTCGGCGGGCGCCCGGATCGGCCGCGTCGCCGACGCGCTCGGCACCGGCGGCCGCATCGTGCGGGCCGACCGCGACGGGATCGTCATCGGCCTGACGCGCGCGCCGATCGTGCACGCCGGCGACGCGGTCGCGCACATCGCCGCGCCCTGACGCGCCTCAGCCCAGCAGTCCCAGCGTGCCCGTCACGATGAGCGCGCCGCCGCCGAGCACCGACAGCGCGATGATCGTCCATCGCACGACGGTCGGGTTCACCAGGTGCGCGAGGCGGTCGCCGAGCAGCACGCCCGCGACGACCGGCAGCGCGAGCGCGAACCACGCCCACAGCGGCCACTCGGGCGATCCCTCGGGGGCGACCAGCGGCCGCACCGCGACGACCGCGCCGCTGATGAGCACCCAGAAGGGCTGCATCGTCGCGACGAAGGTGCGGTCCTGCCAGCCGGACAGCAGCGAGTAGGCGCCGACCGCCGGAGCCCCCATGCCGACGCTCGCGTTCAGCAGGCCGATCGCGGTGCCCGAGGCCACCCGCAGCGCCGGGCCGTCGTGCGTGCGCGTCGCGCTGGTGAACGCGACCGCCACGAGCACGCCGAGCACCGCGATGGCGCCGACGGCCACGCGCAGCAGGTCGGTGTCGAGGCCCTTCGCCAGCAGCATGCCGGGCACCATCACGGCGAGCGCGGGGATCGCGATCCAGAGCAGCCGCCGCCAGTCGATGTCGCGCCATACCCGCGGCAGGATCATGAGGCAGGCGATGGCGCCGTAGAGGTTCACGACGAGCACGGCGGCGAGCGGGCCCGCCACGAGCGCGACGGCCGGCGTGACGACGAGGCCCCAGCCCATGCCGATCATGCGCTGCCCCACGGCGCCGACGAGCACGGCCGCGAGCGCGACGACGAACGACAGGAGGTCCACGGGGCGCTAGCGGAGGTCGGCTTCGATCGCGCGGGCTGTGCGCTGCACCGCGGCGCCGAGCGCCTCCGTGTCGGGCTGGCCGACCGTGACCACCGCCACGGACGCATCCGTCGTGCCGCGGCTGCGGATGGGTGCGCCGACCGACGTGATGCCCTCGATCACCTCGTTGGCGCTCACCGCGAAGCCGCGCGAGCGCACCCGCTCGACCTCCGGGTGCATCGGGCCGTCATGGCCGAGCGCGCGCCACGTGGCGTCGTCGAGCATCGCCTGCAGCGCGATGCCGGGCGCGCCGAGCGCGATCGGGTGCCGGTGCCCGGGGTGCTGGGCGACGGATGCGTTGACGCCCCGGGGCACGGCCGTCACGAGGGTGACGGCGTCGTCCCCGTCGCGGACGGCGAGGAACGCCGTCATGCCGAGCTCGTCGGCCAGGTGCTGCAGGTGGGGGAGCGAGGCCGACTGGAGGTCGTGCTCGACGTCGCGGGCGAGCACGACGAGCTGCGGGCCGAGCGAGAGCATGCCGCCCGCGTCGCGCACGACCAGGCGGTGCTCCTCGAGGGTGCGCACGAGCCGGTAGGCGACCGAGCGGTGCACGCCGAGGCGGTCGGCGAGCGACTGGATCGACTGCCTGCCGTGGTCGGCGAGCAGGGAGAGCGCGGTCAGGCCGCGCGAGAGGGTCTGCGAGCCGCTCGTCTCGCTGCGCGGGGTCGTGGTGGCGGCATCCGTCGGCATCGTCGCCCGCTCCCATCACCGCATCCGCTCGGACGCGCTGTTGCAAGCATAGAACAGCGCGTTCAGATAGCGGGCAGTGCCCGCCGGGGCTCAGATCTCGACGGAGTCGCCGACACCGAGGCGGTGGTGCTCGCCGCCGCCCTGGCTGACGGCGCCCTCGATGCGAGCGTGCGCCATGCCGAGCCCCATCTCCGACAGCGGCGCGTCGTGCACGGCGAAGGTCGCGCGCGGCGCCACCTCGACCACGAAGTCCATCACGTCGCCGATCTTCAGCCACGGCGCGCCGGCGGGCGCGGCCAGCAGCGCGACCGGCACGTCGGGCACGGCGTAGGAGTCGCCGGGGTAGTAGAAGCGCTCGTTCACGAGCACGCCCAGGTTGTCGACCACGGGGATCGAGCGGTGGATGACGGCGTGCTCGCCGCCGAAGAAGCGCAGCCGGAACGGGCCGGCCGTCACGCGCTCGCCGGCGTGGACGACCGACACGTCGAAGCCCTCCGCCGCCTGCGCGACGCCCTCGGGGCCGTAGATCGGCACGCCGGGGTGCGCGGCGCGGAGCGCCTCGAGGTGCTCGGCATCCCAGTGGTCGGCGTGCTCGTGGGTGATCACGATCGCCACGAGCCCCGGCGCCGTGACGGCGCCGCTCTGGTTGCCCGGGTCGATGACGAGCTGCTGCCCCTCGTCGTCGAGGATCATGCAGGCGTGCTCTCGCTTGGTCACTCGCATGCCGACCACCCTAGGTGCGGCCCCCTCCGCTGGTCGAGCCGCGGCCTCTCCTCCGCTGGTCGAGCCGCGGCCGCAGGCCGCGAGTCGAGACCACCCCGCAACCTCCACCGCTGGTCGAGCCGCGGCCGCAGGCCGCGAGTCGAGACCACCCTCGCGAGCCGCCCGCCCATCGCGCCCCTAGGCTCACCTCTGTGCGCATCGTGGTCGCCTCCAACCCCGCCGCCCGCTTCGGCCGCAGCGGCGCCGTCGGCGCGCTCGTCGCCGCCCGCATCGCCGACCTCGGCCACGAGGTGACCCACATCGCCGCGGCCGACTACGCCGGCCAGCTCGAGCAGTCGCGCTTCGCGATGATCACGGCGGATGCGCTGGTGGTCGTGGGCGGCGACGGCATGGTGCACCTCGGTGTCAACATCGTCGGCGGCACGTCGAAGCCCCTGCTGGTCGTGCCCGCGGGCAGCGGCAACGACTTCGCGGCGGCGATGGGCATCACGTCGGCGCAGCAGGCGATCGACAGCCTCGAGGCGGCGCTCGCGGCCGAGCCCGACCGCGTCGACCTCATCCGCATCGAGCACCCCGACGGGGTCGCGCTCGCCGCCGGCGTCGTCTCGGTCGGGTTCGACGCCGACGTCAACGTGCGCTCGTTCCGGCTGACGGGCGTGCCGAGCCGCATCCGCTACCAGGCGGCGATCCTCGCGACCGTGCTGCGGCCGCGGCACCGCACCTTCCGCGTCCGGCTCGACGGCGGTCCCGAGCGCACCTGGCGCACCCTGGTCGCGGCGATCGCCAACAACCGCACCTTCGGCGGCGGCATCCCGATCGCGCCCGACTCGTCGATGCGCGACGGGCGCCTCACGGCGGTCTTCGCCGACGAGCTCTCCTACCCGTCGTTCCTGCGACTGCTCGCGCGCGTGCTGCGCGGCACGCACACGCGCGACCGCCGCGTGACGGTCGTCGACTGCGAGACGGCCGAGCTCGCGAGCGACGAGACGGTGATCGTGTGCGCCGACGGCGAGATCGTGGGCCGGCTGCCCGTGCGCTGCAGCATCATGCCGGGCGCCCTGCGGGTGCTCCGGCCGCGCTGATCGGGCGCGCTCGACGCCCCGGCGGCGGCGGATTTTGCGCGGCGCCGGATCGTGTGGCACACTATCCAGGTTGCAATCGCAAGACCAGCAGCGCCGGCCCCATCGTATAGCGGCCTAGTACGCCGCCCTCTCACGGCGGTAACGCGGGTTCGAATCCCGCTGGGGTCACAGTGAGAAGCGCCCCGGTCCACGGACCGGGGCGCTTCGTCGTTCCCGGCCACGGATGCGCAGCGCCCCTCGACCCGAGGGCCGAGGGGCGCTGGAGCCGCAGCCGCTCAGGCGGGCTGGCGCACCGCCGGCAGCAGCGCGCCGCGGAAGTACTCTGCGAGCTCGTCGGTCGCCGTGAGGGGCAGCACGGCGCCCACGTACTGGTCGGGCCGCACGACGACGATCGCGCCGTCGCGCGAGATGCCGCGGATGTCGAAGATGTCCTCGTCGGGGAGCGTCGCGTAGACGTTCTCGAGGTTCACGAGCTCGAACGGTCCCACGACCGGCTTGAACGCATCCGGCACCTGGCCGAGGTGGAAGTCGTGGTGGCCCTGCTGGTAGACGGCCTTCACGTCGATGATCGCGCTCGAGTCGCGGCCCTCAGGGGTGTGCACGCGGATGGGGGAGTCGGGCGACTGCTCCAGCCACTCGGCGAGCGCCGTCATCGCCGAGGCCTCGCCGGCGGCCGGCCGGTCGGCGAAGGCGTAGAGGCGGTAGCGGCCGTCGGCGGTGTGGAAGTGGCCGAGCTGCACCGGGTTGGTGTCGGCGACCTTCACGACGCGCGCCGACTTGAAGCGCTTGCCGACGGGGAAGCCCGTCGCGAGCTCCTGGTGGCGGGCCTCGGCGACGATCTGCGATGGCGCGTACTCCGTCATGAACCCGGCCGGGAACTCCATCGTCCGCGTGTAGAACTCGGCGACCTCCTGCGGGCTGCCGAGCTCGCTCGCGGGCTTCGCCATGAGCGTCGACCACTCCTTGTCGAAGTCGATGAGGTTCTGCGCGACCACCTGGCGCTCGAGCGAGTAGGTGTCGAGCAGGCTCTCGGGGGCGCGGCCGTCGAGCACGTGGCCGAGCTTCCAGCCGATGTTGAAGCCGTCCTGCATCGAGACGTTCATGCCCTGGCCGGCCTTCGCGCTGTGGGTGTGGCACGCGTCGCCGGTGATGAAGACGCGCGGCGTGCGCGTGCCGCGCTCGTCGGGCTTCACATCGTCGAAGCGGTCGGTGATGCGGTGGCCGACCTCGTAGATGCTGCTCCAGGCGATGTTGCGCACGTCGAGCGTGTACGGGGCGATGATCGCGTTCGCGCGGCGGATGACCTCCTCCATGGGGGTCTGGCGCACGCGGCCGTGGTCGTCCTCGGGCACCTCGCCGAGGTCGACGTACATGCGGAAGAGGTAGCCGCCCTCGCGGGGGATGAGCAGGATGTTGCCGCCCGTGCTCGACTGGATCGCGCACTTGGTGCGGATGTCGGGGAAGTCGGTCACGGCCAGCACGTCCATGACGCCCCAGGCGTGGTTCGCCGACTGGCCGGCGAGGGTGCAGCCGATCGCGGCGCGCACGCCGCTGCGCGCGCCGTCGGCGCCGATCACGTACTTGGCGCGGATGACGCGCTCCTCGCCCGTCCGGTCGCCGGCCGTGCGGGCGACGGTGACGCGCACGGGGTGCTCGCCGTCCTGCGCCACCTCGAGGCCGCGGAACTCGTAGCCGTAGTCGGGGGTGACGCGCCCGGGCGCGTTGCGCGCCGCCTCGGCGAAGTAGTCGAGCACCCGCGCCTGGTTGACGATGAGGTGCGGGAACTCGCTGATGCCGGTCGGGTCGTCCTCGGGCGCGGAGGTCTTCACGATGCGCGAGGGGTCCTCGGGGTCGGGGCCCCAGAACGCCATCTCGGTGATGCGGTAGGCCTCGGCGGTGATGCGCTCGGCGAAGCCGAACGCCTGGAAGGTCTCGACGCTGCGCGCCTGGATGCCGTCGGCCTGGCCGATCTCGAGCCGGCCCGGCCGGCGCTCGATGATGCGCACGTTCACGTCGGGGAACTGCGCGAGCTGCGCGGCGGCGATCATGCCCGCGGGGCCGGAGCCCACGATCAGCACGTCGATCTCGTCCGGCAGGTCTGCCGGGCGGTCGAGCCCGATGCCTGCGGCCGGCTGCACGCGCGGGTCGGTGGACACGTAGCCGTGGTGGTGGAACTGCACGGGCTTCCTCACTCCTGTGTGGGGATGACGGACATCATCGTCTGCTCGCCTCGTGTTCTATATCTGAACACGCGCTTCGATTATTGACACGAGCATACGACGGCGGCCGCGGCGGGACAACCCTCGGCCGCTTGCGCGACGGATCGAGGAGCATCTCGGAGTTGCGCACCAGCGGAGGATCGACCCTCCTCATCTCGTGCCGCCTCCTCGGCTCGTGACGGGCTCGCCCGGCCGCTCGCCGCCCACCGGGCCGCACGCCGCATCCGTCTCCACAACCCGGCCGACCGCCCGCACGAGGGCGAGCCAGTCGCGCCAGACTCCCGCCATGCGCGACCTCCGACTCGATCTGCTCGCAGCAGGCGGCGCCACGACGCGCACGGCGCTGCGCGCGCTCGGGCACTCGCACCGCGGGCTGCGCGCCGCGGTCGACGCCGGGGTCGCCGACGCGGCGACGCGCTCCTGGCTCGTGCTGCCCGACGCGATGCCGGCGATCCGCGCGGCACTCGCCGCCGGAGGCGCTGTCGGCGGCGCGAGCGCGCTCGCGACCTACGGCGTGTGGGTGACCGAGGCCCCGCTGCTGCAGATCGCGACGACCCCCACCACCGGCGTGCCGGCCGCGACTGTCGGCACGCGGCTGTGGGTGCGATTCGAGCGCGACGCGCAGCCGTGGCGAGTCAGCATCGTCGACGCGCTCGCGCAGCACGCGGTGCGCGTCGAGCGGGAGCACGCGATCGCGTCGATCGACAGCGCGCTGCACCAGGGGCTCATCGACGACGGCGACCTCGATCGCCTCTTCGGGATGCTCCCGCAGCGCTGCGGGCCGTGGCGGCGGCGGCTCGATGCCGCGGCCGAGTCGGGCCTCGAATCGCTGCTGCGCGTGCCGTGCCGCGATCGAGGCTGGACGGTCGAGTCGCAGGTGCCGGCGCCGGGCGGCGGTCGCAGCGACCTGCTGATCGACGGCTGGTTGTACGTGGAGGCCGACGGTGCGCAGTGGCACGACGAGCCGAAGCAGGCGGCGAAGGACCGCCGGCGCAACGCGGCGATCACCGCGGCCGGCGGCCGGTGGCTGCGGTTCGGCTACGCCGATGTGGTGCACCAGCCGACGCGCACGCTCGACACGATCGCACTCGTGCTGGCGCAAGGGCGGCCCGCGCGGAGGCTGGCTGGATGACGCGAGCGGCGCGGTCACCGGACGGCCGTCCATCGGTGCCGCACAGGCGCATCCGCCATGCTCTCCCGGTCGACGAGAGGAGACCGACATGCAGTGCCCCAATGACGCGACGACCCTGGTGATGAGCGAGCGCAGCGGCATCGAGATCGACTACTGCCCCGAGTGCCGCGGCATCTGGCTCGACCGCGGCGAGCTCGACAAGCTCATCGAGCGGTCGGCCGAGCAGCAGCCGCACGCGGCGCAGGCCCAGCAGCAGCCCTACGGCCAGCAGCAGCCCGGCTACGGCCAGGGCTACGGCCAGCAGGGGTCGAGCGACACCGTCGGGAAGATCGCCGACAAGGTGCTCCGCACGGTGCAGCAGCGCACCGGCGGCCAGCAGCAGCGCCAGCCCTACGGCGACCAGCGCTACGACCCCCGCTACGGCGACCAGCGCCAGCGCGGCAGCCGCGGCTGGCTCGGCGACATCCTGGGCTGAGGCGCAGCGCCCGTCACGGGATGAGGATCGGCGACGGCTCGAGGACGGATGCTCCTCGAGCCGTCACCGGAACCTGGATGCTCCTCGATCGGTGACGGCAGCCGAGCGTCAGCCGAGCAGCCCGAGAGCCCGCACCTGGTCGCGCTCCTCCTCGAGCTCGGCGACGGAAGCGCGCAGCTGCGCGGCGACATCCGCGTCGAGCTCGAGGCCCTCGACGATCGACCAGTCGCCGCCGGCCGCCGTGACGGGGAACGACGAGACGAGACCCTCGGGCACGCCGTAGTCGCCGCGCGAGACGACCGACATCGAGGTCCAGTCGCCGTCGGGCGTGCCGAGCGCCCACGACCGCACGTGGTCGACGGTCGCCGATGCGGCCGAGGCCGCCGACGAGGCGCCGCGCGCCGCGATCACCGCGGCGCCGCGGTTCGCGACGGTCGGCACGAACTCGTCGCGCACCCACTCGCGCTCGACGAGCTCGGTCGCGGGCTTCCCGGCGACGAGCGCGTGGGTGAGGTCGGGCACCTGCGTGGTCGAGTGGTTGCCCCAGACGATCATGCGGCGGATGTCGCCGACGGCGGCGCCCGTCCTCGCCGCGAGCTGCGCGACGGCGCGGTTGTGGTCGAGCCGGGTGAGCGCCGAGAAGCGCTCGCGCGGGATGTCGGGCGCCGCCGCGGCCGCGATCAGCGCGTTGGTGTTGGCAGGGTTGCCGGTGACGGTGATGCGGATGCGGTCGCTCGCGCGGTCCTGGATGGCGCGTCCCTGCGCCTGGAAGATGGCGCCGTTGGCGGCGAGCAGGTCGCTGCGCTCCATGCCCTTGCTCCGCGGTCTCGCGCCCACGAGCAGCGCGTGGTCGGCGCCCTCGAACGCGACCGGCGCATCCGCCGTCGTGTCGACCGAGGCCAGCAGCGGGAACGCCGCGTCCTGGAGCTCCATGACGACGCCCTCGAGCGCCGGCAGCGCGTCGGGGATCTCGAGGATGCGCAGCCGCACCGGCTGGTCGGGGCCGAGCATGTCGCCCGCGGCGATCCGGAACAGCAGCTGGTAGGCGATCTGGCCGGCGCCGCCGCTCACGGCGACGGTGACGGGCGGGTTGGCGATGGAGGCGCTCATGCCTCAATCGTGTCGGCCGCCGCGGCCTGTGGCTAGAGCCAGTGCCGCGCCTTGAAGACGACGTAGAGCACGCCCGCGAACGCGAGCATCAGCAGCAGGGCGAAGGGGTAGCCGAGCAGCCACTCGAGCTCTGGCAGGTGCCGGAAGTTCATCCCGTAGATGCCGGCGATGAGCGTGGGCGCGAAGAGGATCGCGGCCCACGACGTGACCTTCTTCGTCTGGTCGTTCTGCACGATCTGCTGCTCGGTCATCGCCCGGATCTCGTCGTTCTGCCGCTCGGCCACCCTGGCGGATGCCAGGTGCAGCATGCTCGCGAGCAGGTCGCGGTCTCCGGTCAGGCGAGCAGCCGTGCGGCGCGCGTGGTCGTCGACGTCGCGCAGGTGGCGGCGGAGCTCGAGCTGCCGCCCGTCGACCGCGGCCCCGACCCGCTCCACGACGATGCTCATCGGGTCGGCGGCGCGCTGCAGCGCGAGCACCCTGCGCATCGCGCGGTAGATCCCGACCGTCGGCGGGTGCTCCTCGGCGAAGAAGATGTCCTCGATGCCCTCGATCTGCTCGTGGACGCGGGCCGCGAGGCGCTCGTGCTCATCGGCCGCCTCGTCGAGCACTGCGTAGAGCACGGCGCGGGGCGTGACCTCCAGGGAGACGAGGCCCGCGTCGACGCGGCCGCGCACGCCCGACAGGCCCTCGTCGTCGCCCCAGGACGCCGTGACGATGCACCGCTCGTTGACGATGGCGTGCACCTCGCGGATCGCGAGCCCGTTGCCGTCGTCGACGACGCGGTGCACCACGCAGTAGTCGAGGTCGCCGTACGACTCGACCTTGGGGCGCTGGCCCTGCGCGATGACGTCCTCGACCACGAGGTGGTGCAGGTCGAGCTCCACGGCGACCGCGCGCAGCTCCTGGGCGGTCGGATCGACCAGGTCGATCCAGGCGAAGCCGCCGCGCTCCGCCGCCGTCTCCAGCACGCGGTCGAACGGCACGTCCTCGGCGACCCGCGCTCCCGCCGGCCATACGGATGCATCAGCGATGGGCATCGGAGAGTCCTTCGGGGGCTGCGCTCACGTTCGCAATATATGCGCAGCCCATGCCGTGCCGGGTCGGCGCGCTGTTCGCCATCAGAGGAGCGGGCTCGCACCCCCGCGTAGACTTGCCAGACGGCCGATCGCGGATCGCAGGTGCTGGGGGAGTAGGACATGGGCAGGACGCTCGCAGAGAAGGTGTGGGACGACCACGTCGTGGTGCGCGGTGAGGACGGCGCGCCCGACCTCATCTACATCGACCTCCACCTCGTGCACGAGGTCACGAGCCCGCAGGCGTTCGACGGCCTCCGCCAGGCCGGCAGGGGCCTGCGCCGCACCGACCTCACGGTCGCGACCGAGGACCACAACACCCCGACGCTCGACATCGACAAGCCCATCCAGGATCCGACGAGCCGCAAGCAGATCGAGACGCTGCGCCACAACGCCGCCGAGTTCGGCGTGCGCATCCACTCGCTCGGCGACAAGGAGCAGGGCATCGTGCACCTCGTCGGCCCGCAGCTGGGCCTGACCCTGCCCGGCGTGACGGTCGTGTGCGGCGACTCGCACACCTCGACCCACGGCGCGTTCGGCGCGATGGCGTTCGGCATCGGCACGAGCGAGGTCGAGCACGTCATGGCCACGCAGACGCTGCCGCTCAAGCCCTTCAAGACCATGGCGATCAACGTCGAGGGCGAGCTGCGCCCGGGCGTGACGGCGAAGGACATCATCCTCGCGGTCATCGCCAAGATCGGCACCGGCGGCGGCGCCGGCTACGTCTTCGAGTACCGCGGCAGCGCCATCCGGGCCCTCTCGATCGAGGGCCGCATGACGATCTGCAACATGTCGATCGAGGCCGGCGCGCGCGCGGGCATGGTCGCGCCCGACGAGACGACGTTCGCGTACGTCAAGGACAAGCCGCACGCGCCGAAGGGCGCCGACTGGGACGCGGCGCTCGAGTACTGGCGCACCCTCCCGACCGACGCCGACGCCGTCTTCGACAACGAGATCACCATCGACGCATCCGAGCTCGAGCCCTTCGTCACGTGGGGCACGAACCCCGGCCAGGGCGTCTCGCTCTCGGGCGAGGTGCCCGACCCGTCGTCGTTCGCCGACCCGACCGACCGCGCCGCCGCCGAGCGCGCCCTCGAGTACATGGACCTCGCGCCGGGCACGCGCCTCAAGGACATCCCGGTCGACACCGTCTTCATCGGCTCCTGCACGAACTCGCGCATGGAGGACCTGACGGCCGCCGCCGACATCCTGCGCGGGCACAAGAAGGCGGATGGCGTGCGCGTCATGGTCGTGCCGGGCTCGGCCCGGGTGCGCCTCGAGGCCGAGGCCGCGGGGCTCGACAAGGTCTTCACCGACTTCGGCGCCGAGTGGCGCTTCGCGGGCTGCTCGATGTGCCTCGGCATGAACCCCGACCAGCTCGCGCCGGGGGAGCGCTGCGCCTCGACCTCGAACCGCAACTTCGAGGGCCGGCAGGGCAAGGGCGGCCGCACGCACCTCGTGTCGCCGCTCGTGGCCGCCGCGACCGCGATCCGCGGCACGCTGTCGAGCCCGTGGGATCTGGTGCGCGAGCAGGAGGAGGTCTGAGATGGAGAAGATCAGCACGCTGACCGGCCCGATCATCCCGCTCGAGCGGTCGAACGTCGACACCGACCAGATCATCCCCGCCGTCTTCCTGAAGCGGGTCACGAAGACCGGCTACGACGACGCGCTCTTCCACTCGTGGCGGCAGGACCCGTCGTTCGTGCTCAACCAGGTGCCCTACCGCGACGGCGGCATCCTCGTCGTCGGCCACGACTTCGGCACCGGCTCGAGCCGCGAGCACGCGGTGTGGGCGCTGCGCGACTTCGGCATCACGGCCGTGCTCGGCCCGCGCTTCGGCGAGATCTTCCGCGGCAACGCCGGCAAGCAGGGGCTGCTCGTCGGGCAGATCTCGGAGGAGTCGATGGAGGCCCTCTGGGCCGTCGCGAAGGCGAGCCCGGGCGCGACGGTCGACGTCGACCTGGAGGCGCGCACCGCGACTGCCGGCGGCGTCGCGCACGACTTCCAGATCGACGACTACACTCGCTGGCGCCTGCTCGAAGGCCTCGACGACATCGCCCTGACCCTCCGAGACGAGGACGCGATCTCCGCGTTCGAAGCCAAGCGGCCGTCGTGGATGCCCACGACCCAGCCTGTGAGCGAAGGAACCTGAGTGAACCTGACCGAGTTCAGCAAGAGCGCCGGCGCCGCCGTCGGGATGAACGTCGACCGCATCACGGTGCGCGGCGGCAAGCCCCTGCAGGGTCGCATCCAGATGAAGGGCGCGAAGAACCTCGTCACGAAGGCGATGGTCGCGGCGTTGCTCGGCGAGTCGCCGAGCGAGCTGCGCAGCGTGCCCGAGATCAGCGACGTGCGCGTCGTGCAGGGCCTCCTCGAGCTGCACGGCGTCAGCGTCGAGCGCGACGGCGACACGCTGCGCCTCGACCCGGCGAACGTGCGCACCGCCCACGAGACGTCGATCAACGCGCACGCCGGCTCCAGCCGCATCCCGATCCTCTTCTGCGGGCCGCTCCTGCACCAGCTGGGCGAGGCGTTCATCCCCGACCTCGGCGGCTGCCACATCGGCGACCGGCCGATCGACTTCCACCTCGAGGTGCTGCGCACCTTCGGCGCCGTCGTCGAGAAGCTGCCGAGCGGCATCCGCATGACCGCCCCGAACGGGCTGCACGGCGCCAAGATCGAGCTGCCCTACCCGTCGGTCGGCGCGACCGAGCAGGTGCTGCTGGGTGCGGTGCGCGCCCGCGGCCGCACCGAGCTCAAGAACGCGGCCGTCGAGCCCGAGATCCTCGACCTCATCGCGATCCTGCAGAAGATGGGCGCCGAGATCCAGGTCGACACCGACCGCACGATCCGCATCGAGGGCGTCGACCGCCTCGTCGGCTACAGCCACACCGCCCTCTTCGACCGCAACGAGACGGCCTCCTGGGCGTGCGCGGCGCTCGCGACCGGCGGCGACGTCTTCCTCGAGGGCGCTCGGCAGCCCGAGATGACGACGTTCCTCAACGTGTTCCGCAAGGCCGGCGGCGCGTTCGAGATCGAGGACGACGGCATCCGCTTCCGGCACCCGGGCGGCGACCTGAAGCCCGTCGTGGTCGAGACGGATGTGCACCCCGGCTTCATGACGGACTGGCAGCAGCCGCTCGTCGTGGCGCTGACGAAGGCGAACGGCATCTCGATCGTGCACGAGACCGTCTACGAGCAGCGCTTCGGCTTCACCGAGGCGCTCGTCGAGATGGGTGCGCGCATCCAGATCCACACCGACTGCCTCGGCAGCCACGCGTGCCGCTTCGGCGCCCGCAACTACCAGCACTCCGCCGTGATCGCCGGCCCCGTCGAGCTGCACGGCGCCGACGTCGTGGTGCCCGACCTGCGCGGCGGCTTCAGCCACCTCGTGGCGGCGCTGACCGCCGAGGGCACGAGCCGCATCTCCAACGTCGGGATCATCGCCCGCGGGTACGAGCGCTTCATCGAGAAGCTGGAGACCCTCGGCGCGGACTTCGACGTGGAGGGCTGATGGCGCTGCCCGGCATCCCGCCGAAGTCGGAGCGCAGCCCCGTCTACCTCGGGCTCGCCGCGCTCGTCCTCCCCGCGGTGGCAGGCATGGCGAAGCTGCGCATCCGCGGGCACGAGCACCTGCCCGCCACGGGCGCGTTCGTGCTCTCGCCCAACCACTTCAGCGAGATCGACCCGGTGATCATGGCGGTCGCGGTGTGGAAGTCGGGCCGGGTGCCGCGCTTCATGGCGAAAGCGAGCCTGTTCGAGATCCCGGTGATCGGCAGCATCCTGCGGGCGGCCGGGCAGATCCCCGTCGAGCGCGCGGGCCGCTCGTCGCACGGCGAGCCGATGCAGGCGGCGCGCACCCTCGTGCGCGAGGAGCAGGGCGTCATCATCTACCCCGAGGGCTCGCTCACGCGCGAGCCGAACCTCTGGCCGATGCGCGGCAAGACGGGGGCGGTGCGCATGGCCCTCGAGGCCGGCGTGCCGCTCATCCCCGCGGCGCACTGGGGCACGCAGCACCTGCTGCCGCGCTACGGCAAGCGCCTCCACCCGTTCCCGCGCAAGCACATCGACATCCTCTTCGGCCCGCCGGTCGACCTCAGCGACTTCGAGGGCCGCACCGACCAGGCGTCGATGACGGCCGCGACCGACCGCGTCATGGGCGCGATCGCCGGGCTGCTCGGCGAGCTGCGGGGCGAGCAGCCCCCGGCGGTGCGCTACGACCCGTCGCAGTACGGGCAGTCCGAGATCGGGCGCTTCGAGGCGGGGCCGGATGCGCCGGAGCGCCCGGGCACGGACGACGAGCGGCGCACGGATGGTTGACGCCGCCGTCCTCGGCGCCGGCAGCTGGGGCACGACGTTCGCGAAGGCGCTCGCCGACGGCGGCGCCGAGACGGTGCTGTGGGCGCGGCGCCCCGAGGCGGCGCGCGAGATCGACGAGTCGCGCCGCAACACCCGCTACCTGCCGGGCATCACGCTGCCGGCGTCCCTGCACGCGACGAGCGACGTGCGCGAGGCGCTCGCCGAGGCATCCCAGGTCTACCTCGCCGTGCCGAGCCAGCAGCTGCGCCAGCTGCTGCGCGAGCACGGCGGCGCGATCCGCGACGACGCGCCCGTCGTGAGCCTCATGAAGGGCGTCGAGGCGGGCACGCGGCTGCGGATGAGCGAGGTCATCGCCGAGGAGCTGCAGATCGACGCCGGCCGCATCGCGGTCGTCTCGGGGCCGAACCTCGCGCTCGAGATCGCGCAGGAGCACCCCACCGCCGCGGTCGTCGCCTCGTCGAGCCCGATGACGGCGCGGGAGGTGGCGAAGCGGGCGCGCAACGACTACTTCCACTCGTTCATCAACACCGACGTGATCGGCACCGAGTTCGGCGGCGTGCTGAAGAACCTCGTGGCGCTCGCGATCGGCATCGTCGACGGCGTCGGCTACGGCGAGAACACGAAGGCGTCGATCATCACGCGCGGCCTCGCCGAGGTGACCGACTTCGCGGTGGCGCACGGCGCCGAGCCGCAGACGATGAGCGGACTTGCGGGGCTCGGCGACCTCATCGCCACGTGCGGCTCGCCGCTGTCGCGCAACTTCACCGCCGGGCGGCTGCTCGGCATGGGCTATTCGCGCACCGACGTGATCGCCCGCATGGAGCAGGTGGCCGAGGGCCTCGCCTCCGTCGACCCGGTCGCGCAGCTCGCGGCCGCCAAGCGTGTGCGGATGCCGATCCTCGAGCAGGTGCGCCTGGTGCTCGACGGCGCCATGGACCCGCGTGACATCGCCCCCCACCTGACGACCGACGACGAGCCGATCGAGGAGTGACGGTGCCCGAGACCCCCACGAAGACCCGCGTCGCGCTGCTGTTCGGCGGCCGCTCGAGCGAGCACAGCATCTCGTGCGCGACCGCCGGCAGCGTGCTGCGCCACCTCGACCGCGAGCGGTTCGAGCCGATCGTCGTCGGCATCGCGCCCGACGGCGCCTGGACGCTGTGGGACGGCGACCCGGCCGAGCTGACGCTCGAGGCCATGCCCGTCGTCGCCGACAACGGCACCCGCGTGCGGCTGCCGCAGGTCGCGGGGGAGCGCACCCTCACCGTCGAGGACGCCTCCGGCACCCGCACCGTGCCGGTCGACATCGTCTTCCCCATCCTGCATGGCCCGTTCGGCGAGGACGGCACCGTGCAGGGCGCGCTCGAGCTGGCGGGGCTGCCGTACGTCGGCAACGGGGTGCTCGCGAGCGCCGTCGGCATGGACAAGCACTTCACCAAGACCGTGCTCGAGCACGCGGGCATCCGCGTCGCGCCGTGGATGACGATCTCGCGCGCCGACTGGGCGCGCGACCCCGACGCGGTGCGCGCGCGGCTCGGCGACTTCCCGATGCCGGTGTTCGTCAAGCCGGCCCGCGCGGGCTCCTCGGTGGGCGTGAGCCGCGTCGCCTCGGTGCTCGAGTTCGACCGCGCGATGGAGACGGCGCTCGCCGAGGACACGCGCGCGCTCGTCGAGGCCGGCGTCTCCGGGCGCGAGATCGAGCTGGGCGTGCTCGCGGCCCGCGCCGGCGCGATGCCGCGCGCGTCGCTGCCGGGCGAGATCGAGCTCGACGAGGGGCGCTTCTACGACTTCGACCTCAAGTACCGCGGCGGCGAGGGCGCCCGCGTCGTCTGCCCTGCCGAGGTCGACGACGAGACGCTCGCCGCGCTGCAGACGACGGCGATCCGGGCGTTCGAGGCGATCGAGGGCGCCGGGCTCGCCCGCGTCGACTTCTTCGTCTCGCCCGAGCACGGCATCGTCGTCAACGAGATCAACACCATGCCCGGCTTCACGTCGATCTCGATGTTCCCGGTCGTCTGGGAGGCGACGGGCATCGCCTACGGCGACCTCATCACCGAGCTGATCGAGCTGGGGCTCCAGGAGCAGCGATAGCCGCCACCCTGCTCACCGTCGGCCACGGCCGGCTCGACGGCGACGGGCTCCGCTCCCTGCTGGGCGGCGCCGGGGTCGAGCTGGTCGTCGACATCCGCCGCTTCCCGGGCAGCCGGGCCAACCCGGCGGCGTCGCGCGACGCGATCGAGGGCGAGCTCGCCGCGGGCGGCATCGGCTGGCGCTGGGAGGAGCGGCTGGGCGGCCGCCGGCGGCTGACCGCCGCGGAGGACGGCGCATCACCGGATGCGTGGTGGCGGGTCGCCGCGTTCCGCGCCTATGCGGCGTGGACGCGCTCCGACGACTTCGCGGCGGCCCTCGCCGACGTGCTCGCCGAGGCCGAGGAGCGCCGCGTCGCGGTCATGTGCTCGGAGGCGGTGTGGTGGCGGTGCCACCGGCGCGTCGTCGCCGACGTCGCGGCGGTGCTGCACGGCGCTGAGCCGCTGCACCTCATGCACGACGGCTCATTGCGCCCGCACCCGGTGAGCGAGTCGGCCGTCGTCGTCGACGGCGCCGTGCGCTGGCCCGCGGAGGCGGCTGGCTGACGCCCGCGCGCTGACTGAGGCTGACCGCCTCAGAGGTGCACGAGCTCCGGCTCGCGCAGCCACCCGTCGATCCGGCCCTGCAGCCAGGCGACGACCATGGCGTTGAAGTGCTCGACGTCCTCGATGCTCCACACGTGGTGCACGCCGGGCGCGGTGCGGGTCTCCGCGTGCGGGACCGCCATCTGGATGCGGTCGAGGGAGGCGCGCATGACCGCGTGATCCTTCTCGCCGACGACCGCGAGCATCCGCCCCGAGTAGTCCCGGAGGTCCTGCGGCAGCGTGCCGCTGAAGACCTCGTCGAGCATCGCCCGCGCGTTGTCCTGCCGGAGGGTGACGCCGTGCTCGACGAACGCGCGGCGCGCCTCCTTCGGCATGCCGTAGACGGCCGCCTGGGCGCGCCAGCTCCAGCGCATGCCCCACAGCGCGAGCTGCGCGCGCGCGGCGAGGCGGGTCTGGCGGGGGAGCGGCACGGCCGCGGCGCCGCTCACGAGCACCGAGCGCACGAGCTCCGGGTGCCGGGCGGCCAGGTGCAGCGCGACGGCACCGCCGAGCGACAGGCCGACCACGTCGACGCGCCGCTCGCCCGCGAGCGCGCGGATCCGCTCGGCGACGTCGTCGGCGGCGCCGGCGAGGCCCGGCCAGTCCTCGGCGGCGCGGGCGCCGAAGCCGGGCAGGTCGGGCGTGAGCGCGAGCCGGTCGGCGACGGCGGGCAGCTGCGGCTCCCACATCCAGTTGGCGACGTTGCCGCCGTGGATGAGCACGACGGGCGGATGCTCGCTGGGCGTGGCGGGCGGATGGACCTCGGGGAAGGCGGTCACGGCAGCTGCTCCTCGAGGGCGTCGAGCCAGTCGAGCTCGACCTGCACGTGCCGGAGGCCGTGGTCGAGCGTGGCGAAGCGGAGGTGCTCGGCGCGCGTCGCGGGCTCGGGCATGGCGTCGCGGATGGCCTCGAACTCGCCCTGGCGCGCGAGGGCGAGGGCGCGGCGCTGCTCGATGAGGGCGCTCAGCTCGTCGTCGTCGAGCGCGTCGGCGAGGAAGACGCGGGCGAGGAACGCCTCGCGCTCGGGCTGCCGGTCGAGGTCGGAGCGCAGCCAGTCGTGGAGCGCCTCGCGGCCGGCGGGCGTGAGGTGGTGCTCGAGCCGGTCAGGGGTGTTCGTGCCCGGCACCACGGTGACGGTCGCGTGCCCGTCGTCGACGATCGTGCCGAGGGTGCGGTAGATCTGCGCCTTGTCGGCCGACCAGAAGTGGTTGACCGTGGTGTCGAAGTGCCGCTTGAGGTCAGCGCCGGTCATCGGGGCCAGGTCGAGCAGCCCGAGGATGATGCGGGAGAGGATCACGGCCTCAGTGGAGCAGACGCTAGTCGATCTGTCAACTAGCGAAGTAGCGACAGGAGGCCGTGCGCGACGCACGGCGGCCCCTGCCGCTCGTCGCTCAGACGCCGTGCGGCTGCTCGGGGTCGTAGCCCTCGGCAGGGTTCTCCTTGGCGCTCTCGCCGATCGACGGGTCGGGCTCCTCGACGTGCCGCTCCGCGCTCTGCTCGCCGTCGGTCTCGTCGACGACGGCCTCCTCGTGCGGGTCGGCCGGCTTCCGGTCGTCGTGCATGGCGTGCCTCCTGTCTGCCCGGCGACGGTGCCGCGCAGCGCCGACGCTACTCGCGCCGTGGCCGGGCGCGCCACGGCAGAGGCGGCGGGCGCCTCGCGCACCGCCGCCTCCTGGTCCCGTCGTCTCAGACGCCGACGTGCATGGCGTGGGCGGAGGCGCGCGCCGCGTCGATGCGCTCGGCGGCGAGCGCCTCGGCCGCGGCGAGCGGCGTGATGCCGCGCTCTCGCGCGCTCGCGAGCACGCCGCGCACGGTGTCGCCGATGCCGGTGAGGCGCTCGGCGATCGCGGGCCACTCCATGCCGTGCCCCATGCCCTCGAGGTGGATGACGCCGCCGGCGTTCACGACGAAGTCGGGCGCGTAGACGATGCCTCGCGCGGCGAGCCGCTCGGCGCCGGAGCGGTCGGCGAGCGGGTTGTTGGCGGGGCCGACGACGGCCCGCACGGGCAGCGCGTCGATCGTCTCGTCGGTGAGGATGCCGCCGAGGCCGGCGGGCACGAGCACGTCGGCGGGCGTCGTCAGCGCGGCTTCGGGCGCGATCCACTCGGCGCCGAGGTCGTGGGCGAGCTGGCGCTTGCGGTCGTCGATGTCGGTGACGAACAGGCGCGCGCCGTGCCCGGCGAGCATGCGCGCGAGGCGGCCGCCGACCTGGCCGAGGCCCGAGATCACGAACGAGCGCTCCTCGATGCGGTCGGAGCCGAAGGCGGCCTCGAGCGTCGGCGCGATCGCCGAGTAGACGCCGAGCGCGGTCGCGCCCGCGGGCTCGCCGGCGCCGCCGTTCTCAGCGGGGAGGCCCACGACGTGCGCGGTGCGCTCGCGCACGACGAGCATGTCGTGCTCGGTCGTGCCGACGTCCTCGGCGGTGCGGTAGCGGCCGTCGAGCGCCTCGACGAGGTCGCCGAGGTCGAGGAGCGCGGCGCGGCGGCGCTCGGCGTCGAGCGTCGTGCCCATCGGCAGCGCGATCACCGACTTGCCGCCGCCCGCGTCGAGGCCGGCTGCCGCGTTCTTCAGCGTCATCGCGGCCGAGAGCCGCAGCGCGTCCGCCTGCCCATCGGCCCACGTCGGGTAGGTCCACATCCGGCATCCGCCGAGCGCCGGGCCCAGCGCGCTCGAGTGCAGTGCGACGGTGATGACGAGTCCGCTGCGGGCGCCCATGGATGTCAGGACGCGCTCGTGCGTGAACTCAGGGATGGCGCTCATGGCGGCTCTCCTCATTGAGTGCATGCGCCGTGGATCCCACGGCGCTGTGGGGTGCCGCGGGTCGCGCGGCTGCCTCGATCATGGTGCGGATGCGCGCGGCGCGCAAGCAGGAGCAGCCCAGTTGCGCGCGCAGCGCAGTGGCGCCGCAGGAAACCGCGTCGGATTGCGCACCTCGACCTGCCGTGGCGAGCGCCGCGCGGCGACGGTCAGGCGATGCGGAAGCCCTCGTCGCCGCGCGGCTCCGCCTCGGCGGCGTCGACCCGGTCGACGCGGGCCGAGGGCGGGCCCTGCGCGAGCCACGCGCCCATCGCCCGCACCGCATCCGCCGTGCCCTCGACCTCCGCCTCGACCGTGCCGTCGAAGCGGTTGCGCACGCTGCCGGCGACGCCGAGGCGCCGGGCCTCGTGCGCCGCCGCCATGCGGAAGCCGACGCCCTGCACGCTGCCGTGCACCACGAAGCGGCGGCGGATGCGGTCGGTCGCCGTCATGCCGCGCTCAGTGCTGGTCGCGGGGTGCGTTGTCCTCCGACCAGTGCGACTGCTCCTGCTCGAGCTCGACGCGCTCCTCGCCGTCGACCTGCTCGGGCTGCTCGGCGTCGGGGCCGGTCGGCCAGGCGTGGCTGGGCGCCTCGACGGGCGTGCCGTCGCCGTGCACGGGCTTGCCGGTCTTCGGGTCGATCGCGGCGCCGTCGTGGCCGGCTCCGGGCGGGAACTCGTTGTGGCGAGTGTCGAACGACGATGCCGAGCCGCTGTCGGCCGGTGGCGCCTCGTGGTACACGGGGTCGCCGTCGCGGGAGTCGTGGTGCGGGTCGTTCTGGTTGTGGGTCATCGTCGCTCCTGACGCGCTGCGCCCTGCGCGCGATGCGCCCGCGGGGCTGGTGCGGCAGACGCTACGCCGCTCACCTGGGGGGAACAAGGGAGCCGGCCGCCCGCCGGTAGGCTGATCTGTCGTGGCACTCACGATCGGCATCGTCGGACTCCCCAACGTGGGCAAGTCGACCCTCTTCAACGCTCTCACCAAGAACACCGTGCTCGCGGCGAACTACCCGTTCGCGACGATCGAGCCGAACATCGGGGTGGTCGAGCTGCCGGACGAGCGCCTGACGCGCCTCGCCGAGATCTTCGGCTCGGCGCGCATCCTGCCCGCCGCCGTCTCCTTCGTCGACATCGCCGGCATCGTGAAGGGCGCGAGCGAGGGCGAGGGGCTCGGCAACCAGTTCCTCGCCAACATCCGCGAGGCCGACGCGATCGCACAGGTCGTGCGCGGCTTCGCCGACGGCGACGTCGTCCACGTCGAGGGCGCGGTCAACCCCGCCTCCGACATGGAGACGATCAACACCGAGCTCATCCTCGCCGACATGCAGACGCTCGAGAAGGCGATCCCGCGCCTCGAGAAGGAGGTCAAGGGCAAGAAGGTCGACCCCTCGGTGCTCGCGGCCGCCGTCGAGGCCAACGAGATCCTGAACTCGGGCCGCACCCTCCAGCAGGCAGGCTTCGACACGACGCCCATCAAGGAGCTCGGGCTCCTCACCGCGAAGCCCGTGCTCTTCGTCTTCAACGTCGACGAGGAGGTGCTGTCGGATGCGTCGAAGAAGGCCGAGCTCGAGGCCCTCGTCGCGCCGGCCAAGGCCGTCTTCCTCGACGCGAAGGTCGAGTCGGAGCTCGTCGACCTCGAGCCCGACGAGGCGCTGGAGCTGCTGCAGTCGCTCGGCCAGGAGGAGTCGGGCCTCGACCAGCTCGCCCGCATCGGCTTCGAGACGCTCGGCCTGCAGACCTACCTGACGGCCGGTCCCAAGGAGTCGCGCGCCTGGACGATCCGCAAGGGCTGGACGGCGCCGCAGGCCGCCGGCGTCATCCACACCGACTTCGAGCGCGGCTTCATCAAGGCCGAGGTCGTCTCCTTCGCCGACCTCGACGCAGCCGGCTCGATGGCGGATGCGAAGGCCGCGGGCCGCGTGCGCATCGAGGGCAAGGACTACGTGATGGCCGACGGCGACGTGGTCGAGTTCCGCTTCAACGTGTGAGCGTCCCGCCCTCGACCTCGACGATGGGCGAGCTGCGGGCTCGCGTCGCGGCTGCACCGTCGGGTCCGCCGGATCCGCCGGCGCTGAGCGTCGCGGTCATGGCGCACGGACGTGTCGAGGAGGCGGCGGGCTTCGGACTCCTGGCCGCCGACGGGCAGCGGCAGGCCGGGCCCGAGTCGATCTTCCACGCGGCGTCGATGAGCAAGCTGGTCACGGCGCTGGCTGCGCTGCGGCTCGTCGCGCAGGGGGACATCGATCTCGATCAGGACATCGATCGGTACGCGACCACCTGGCGGCTGCCTCGGGCGACGAGCGGTGGCGCGGTCACGCTGCGGATGCTGCTGAGCCACCACAGCGGCATCGTGGACGCCGACGGCGCCTTCGACGTCATCCTTCCTGGGAGCACCCGCCCGTCGATCGACGATGTCCTGCGTGGACGGCACGCGCCGAGCGCGCGAGCTGTCCGTCAGGAGCACGAGCCGGGGGTGCGGTTCGTGTACTCCGATGCCGGCTATGGCGTCGTCGAGCGGCTGCTCACCGATGTCATCGGTGCACCGTTCACCGCGCTGATGAGCGAGCTCGTGCTGCAGCCGCTCGGCATGACCCGCAGCCGGTTCGGCACGCCCGAGGAGCTCGGCGCGGACGTGGCAGATGGCCATGACTCGGCAGGCGTCGTCATCGAGGGGCGGCGTCCGGACTACCCGTGCTCGGCCGCGGCCGGTCTTTGGTCGACGCCGACCGACCTCTGCCAGATCGCGCGAGAGCTCCACCGTGCTCTTCGGGACTCCGGCGCGCTGGGGATCCCGGGAGCGCTCGCGCGCGACATGGTCAGCGGCCAGTTCGACACCGGATGGGCAGGGCTCGGCGCCTTCCTGGGCGGGGATCCGGCGGGCACGCGCATCACGTCGCTCGGGTGGGGCGTCGGCTTCCAGTGCATGCTCCGCGCATATCCCGACTCCGGCGACGCGGTCGTGGTGATGACGAACAGCGATCCGGGGCGCCCGCAGGACGAGGCGATCTCCGGCCAGGTCGTGGAGATCGTCGAGCGCCTGCGGGGGTGGTGAGTCGCCCCTGGAGAGCCCCGGCAAGCCGCCCGCTCGACGTGCGGGATCCGGCGAGCCTACCGTGGGGGCATGACGGAGCAGCAGCGCTACACGGTGCTCTCCGAGCATGACGGCTACGAGGTGCGCCGCTACCCGCGCACCTGCTCGCGCAGGTCGAAGCACCAGGGTCGTTCTTCGAGGCGGGAAACCGGGGCTTCGGCCCGCTCATCCGCTACATCACCGCCTCGCACATCTCGATGACGGCACCCGTGATCCAGGCGCCGGGCGTCACGCAGCAGTGGACGGTGAGCTTCGTGATGCCAGCGGGCGCCACCCGCGTTCCGGCTCCGTCAGACGCCGCCGTCCGCATCGTGGAAGTGCCCGAGCGGCGGGTCGCCGCGCGGAGGTTCAGCGGTGGATCCAACGAGACGAGGTATCAGGAGAACGCCGATGCGCTCGAGGCGGCGCTTGCCCGGGATGGCGTCGCCGTCGAAGGTCCGGTCTGCTTCGCACGCTACGACCCGCCCTGGAAGCCCGGGTTCCTGAAGAGGAACGAGGCGCTGGTCGCTCTCGCATGAGAAGCGCCCATCGAGCAGGGTCGGCTCCAAGAGGACACCGGGTCTCGCACCGCATCTGCACCTCGTACCCAGGAAGCACTCAGCGGTGGCCTGGCAGTGTGTACCCCGGTACTCCTGGGGCGGGAAACGTCTTGGATGAAGGCCCAGCGACAGCCCCTCCGCTTCGGCGTGAGGGGCTTGCACCTTGTTTGGGCGGTTCTCGTTTGGCTTCCTCCAGCCCGGCACGCCAGTCTTGACCCATGTCGAACCCGACCGCCGCGATGCTCGTGATTGGCGACGAGATCCTGTCAGGGCGCACTCGCGAGGCGAACGCGTACCACCTTGCCGGCCGGCTCGGGCAGGTCGGCATCGACCTGCGCGAGATCCGCGTCGTGCCCGACGACCCCCGGGTGATCGTCGACGCGCTCGACCAGCTGCGGGCGGCGCACACGCACGTCTTCACCTCCGGCGGCATCGGCCCGACCCATGACGACATCACCGCGGATGCGGTGGCCGACGCGTTCGGTGTCGGCATCGATGTGCGCGAGGACGCTCGAGAGCACCTGCAGGCGGCCGTCGGCGCGAGGAGGACGCTGACGCCCGAGCACCTGCGCATGGCGCGCATCCCGCACGGCGCTGCACTGATCGCCAACCGCATCAGCGGCGCGCCGGGCTTCAGCATCGGCAACGTGCACGTGATGGCCGGCGTGCCGGCGATCTTCGTCGCCATGCTCGACGACCTCCTGCCGGGTCTCGAGGCGGGCTCGCCGGTGGTCTCGAGCGAGCTGCGCTTCGACGTCGGCGAGGGCCGGATTGCCGCTCCGCTGCGCGAGCTCGCGGCCGAGATGCCGACGCTCAGCATCGGCTCGTACCCGTTCCGCGACGACGCCGGCTACGGCACGAACATCGTCGTGCGAGGGACCGAGCCGACGCTCGTGCGGGAGGCGATGGAGCGGCTGCGCGCCATCCACGAGGCGGTGGGATGAGCGTGGTGCGTGGAGCCTCAGCGCCGTGAAGCACTGCTCAGCGGTCTCGCGGGCGCCTCGCGAGAGACTGGCCGGATGGATGCAGTGGGGGAGTCGGGCCTGGACCGCGTGAGGGTCCGAGGGGCCCGCGAGCACAACCTGCGGAGCGTCGACCTCGACATCCCGCGCGACGCGCTCGTGGCGTTCACGGGGATCTCCGGCTCCGGCAAGAGCTCGCTCGCGTTCGGCACGATCTACGCCGAGTCGCAGCGTCGCTACTTCGAGTCGGTCGCGCCCTACGCGCGGCGGCTCATGAGCCAGGTCGGGGTGCCCGACGTCGACGCGATCGACGGCCTGCCGCCGGCCGTCGCGCTCCCGCAGCAGCGCTCGGGCGGCTCGGCGCGCTCGACGGTCGGCAGCGCGACGACGATCGCCAACGTCGTGCGCATGCTCTACTCGCGGGTCGGCACCTACCCGGCCGGCGCCCCGATGCTCTACGCGGAGGACTTCTCCACCAACACCGTGCAGGGCGCGTGCCCGACGTGCCACGGGCTCGGCCAGGTGCACGACGTGCCCGAGTCGCTCATGGTGCCCGACGACTCGCTGACGATCCGCGATGGGGCGCTCGCGGCCTGGCCCACCGCGTGGCACGGCAAGCAGCTGCGCGACAGCCTCATCTCGCTCGGCTACGACATCGACGTGCCGTGGCGCGAGCTGCCGCGCGAGCAGCGCGAGTGGGCGCTCTTCACCGACGAGTCGCCGCAGGTGCCGATCTACACCGACCGCGGCCCGGCGGAGGTGCGGAAGGCGATCGCCGCCGGCGTCGAGCCGCGCTACATGAGCACGTTCCTGGGCGTGCGCCGCTACGTGCTGAGCACCTTCGCCGGCTCGAAGAGCGCCCGGATGCGCGAGCGCGCGGCGTCGTTCATGGTGAGCGTCGCGTGCCCGGAGTGCGGTGGCCGCCGCTTGAAGGGCGAGGCGCTCGCGGTCACGTTCGAGGGGCTCGCCATCACCGAGCTCGCCGCGATGCCGCTCGACGACGTCGCGGCGCTCCTCCAGCACGTGCTCGAGCCCGACTGGCGGCCGCGCGGCGGAGCCGGCGACGAGCATCCCGAGCAGCTGCTCGCAGCACGGCGCCTCGTGACCGATCTCCTCGCGCGCCTCGCGCCCATCATCGACCTCGGGCTCGGCTCGCTCTCGCTCGACCGCACCACCGCATCCCTCTCCTCCGGCGAGCTGCAGCGCATGCGGCTCGCCACCCAGGTGCTCTCGCAGCTCTTCGGCGTCGTGTTCGTGCTCGACGAGCCCTCGGCCGGGCTCCACCCCGCCGACACGGAGTCGCTGCTGCGCATCCTGCGGCGGCTGCGCGACACGGGCAACTCCGTGTTCTTCGTCGAGCACTCGCTCGACGTCATCCGCGAGGCCGACTGGGTCGTGGACATCGGTCCAGGCGCGGGCTCCGAGGGCGGCTCGGTCGTCTACTCGGGGCCGCTCGACGGGCTGCGGGAGGCGGGCGACTCGGTCACACGCCGCTACCTGTTCGACGCGCCGTCGCCGAGCCGCGAGCGGCGCGATCGCCGGCCCGGCGACGGCGTCCTCGAGCTGCAGGGCGTCTCCCGCCACAACGTGCGCGACCTCTCGGTCGGGTTCCCGCTCGGCGCGCTCACCGCCGTCACCGGGGTCTCCGGATCGGGGAAGTCGACACTCGTGGTGCAGGCGCTGCCCGAGCTGCTGCGCGCGAGCCTCGCGAGCGAGGTCGACGACGCGGCTGTCGATGAGGACACTCCCGCCGCCGACCCGCTCGCGCAGCGCGGCGAGGCGGAGACCGTCGGCCGCGCACATGGCCCAGCCGGCCGCCTACGGCGCGTCGTGCAGGTGAGCCAGCGACCCATCGGCCGCACCTCGCGCTCGAACGTCGCGACCTACACGGGCCTCTTCGACCGCGTGCGCGCGCTGTTCGCCGCGACGCCCGAGGCGAGGCGGCGCCGCTACGCGCCGAGCCGGTTCTCGTTCAACCTGCCCGCAGGGCGCTGCCCGACGTGCAAGGGGGAGGGCACGATGGAGGTCGAGCTGCTCTTCCTGCCGACCGTGCACGCGCCGTGCACGACGTGCGACGGGCGCCGGTACAACGCCGAGACGCTCGAGATCGAGCTCGACGGCCGCTCGATCGCCGACGTCCTCGCGATGAGCGTGCGCGACGCCCGCGCGTCCTTCACCGACGCCGAGGTCAACCGGCACCTCGACGCGCTGCTCGACGTCGGCCTCGGCTACGTCGCGCTCGGCCAGCCGGCGCCCCAGCTCTCCGGCGGGGAGGCGCAGCGCGTCAAGCTCGCCGCCGAGCTGCAGCGCGGCCAGCGCGACGACACGCTGTACCTGCTCGACGAGCCGACCTCCGGGCTGCACGCGGCTGATGCCGACCGTCTGCTCGCCCACCTCCAGCACCTCGTCGACGGCGGCAGCACCGTCGTCATGGTCGAGCACGACATGCGCATCGTCGCCGAGGCCGACTGGGTGATCGACCTCGGCCCGGGGTCGGGGGATGCGGGCGGCCGGGTCGTCGCGGAGGGCACGCCCGAGCAGGTGGCGGCGAGCCGCTCGAGCCGCACCGCCCCGTACCTCGCGGCGGCGCTGGGGTGAGCGCAGCGCGGTAGCCCACGCGGCCGAGCCTGGTCGCGCGTGCCTGCGCTACCGAGCGCAATCGATGCAGGTCGTCGCCTGCGGTCGCGCCTCGAGCCGCTCGGGCGCGATGGGCCGGCCGCAGACGCTGCACGTCGCATCCTCGCCGCGCGCGAGCCGCTCGGCCGCCTCGTCGATCGCCGCGAGCGCCGCGACCTCCGCCTGGCGCAGGCCCTCGAGCCGCGACCACTCCGACGAGAGCGAGACGCCGTCGGGGTCGTGCTCGTCGTCGTCGTGCAGGCGCTCGCGCAGCGCCCGCAGGTCGGCGAGCTGCTGGTCGAACTCGGCGAGGTTCGCGAGCACCTCGTCTCGCCGCTGCGCGATCCGCGCCGCCCTCGAGTCGGTCATGCCGCCACGGTAGCCCCAGGCCGGTGCGCCAGACTGGCGGCCACGCGCGAGGAGGAGCCGCATGGACGCCGACGTCATCGTGATCGGAGCAGGGCTGGCGGGGCTGCGCAGCGCCCGGCACCTCGAGCAGGCGGGCCTCGCGGTCGTCGTCGTCGAAGCGGCGGATGCGGTGGGCGGCCGGGTGCGCACCGACGTCGTCGATGGGTTCCGGTGCGACCGCGGCTTCCAGGTGCTGAACCCCGCCTACCCTGCGATCGCGCGCTGGATCGATGTGGCGGCGCTGCAGCTGCAGGACTTCGGCGTGGGCGCGATCGTCCGCACGGGCGCGACGACCACGACCCTCGCCCACCCGCTGCGGCATCCGCAGCACGCGCTCCGCACGATCACCAGCGGCCTGCTGCCGCTGACCGACCTGCTGGCGCTCGCGCGGTGGCTCGGGCACACCCTGCTCGACGCCCGCGCCGCCAGCCGCGCGACGAGCGACGAGACGCTGCGCGCATCGCTCGACGCCGCGGGGCTCACGGGGCGGCTGCGGCGCGACGTGCTCGACACCTTCCTGGCCGGCGTGCTCGCCGACAGCAGCGGCGACGCATCCGCCAACTACGTGCGGCTGCTGCTGCGCTCCTTCGCCTTCGGTGCGCCCGGGCTGCCGCGGGAGGGCATGCAAGCGATGCCGGAGCAGCTGGCGGCGGGGCTGCGCGAGCCCGTGCGGCTCGGCACTGCCGCGCGCGAGGTGCGCGACGTCGCCGACGGCGTCGAGGTGACGACCGACGGAGGAGCGCTGCGCGCGCGCCGCGGTCGTCGCGGTCGGGCCGCAGCACGTCGCCGACCTCACGCCGCTGCGCGCGCCCGAGACGCATGGGCTGACGACGTGGTGGTTCCGCGCGACGGGTGAGCCGCGCACGGGGCCGTTCCTGCTGCTCGACGCGTCGCGGCCCGGCGGCGGCCCGGTCGGACCGATCTGGAACACGGCGGTCATCTCCGAGGCCGCGCCGTCGTACGCGCCGCCCCGGCAGCACCTCGTGCAGGCGACGACACTGCTCGGCGAGCCCGACGGGCACGCGGGCGAGCACGAGGTGCGCCGCGATCTCGCGCGCCTCTACGGCACCTCGACCGCCCGGTGGGAGGTGCTCGCGCACCACGTCGTGCACCACACCCTGCCCGCGCAGGCGCCCGGGCCCATCCGCCGCGGCCCGGTCTGGACGGGGGAGCGGGTGCTCGTCACCGGCGACCACCGCGAGACCGCGTCGATCCAGGGTGCGCTCGTCGCCGGCGAGCACGCCGGAGCGGCGGTGGCGGCGCGGCTCGCCGGCTGACCGCCACCGGCCGCGAAGTGGACCGGCCGGACCGTCCTACGCTGGGCACACGAAGCAGCAGAGGGAGGCGCGATGGGCGGCGAGCACGGAGCACTGGCGGTCACCGACCTGGCGCTGCGGCGCGAGCTGCTCGCAGGCTACGAGCTCGACACCGACCGCTCGCGCCTCGACCTCGAGCGCGTGCACCGATGGCTGTCGACGGATGCGTACTGGGCGATGGGCAGGTCGATGGACGTGCTGCGGCGCGCGGTCGAGGGCTCGGCGAGCTTCGGCGTCTACGCGCCCGACGGCGCACAGGTCGGCTTCGCGCGCCTCATCACGGACGGGGCGACCTTCGGATGGCTGTGCGACGTCTACATCGACCGCGCCGCCCGCGGTCTCGGGCTCGGCACGGCGCTCGCGAACGCGATCGTCGACGCTGTGGAGCCGATGGGGCTCAAGCGCCTCATGCTCATCACCGCCGACGCGCACGAGGTCTACGCGACGGCGGGCTTCGTCGTGGCGCCGAACCCCGAGCAGCTGATGGCGCGCATCGCGCCGACCGCGTGAGCGGGAGGCCCGCGGTCAGTCGCTGAAGGGCCGCCGACGGGCGCGCTTGGTCTCGGAGCGCTGCGCCTTGGCGTCGAGCCGCCGTCGCTGCGAGCCCCGCGTCGGGCGGGTCGGTCGGCGCGGGGCCACCGGCACCACGGCCTCCCGCAGCAGGTCGGCCATCCGCCGCCGTGCCGCGAGGCGGTTGTCGAGCTGCGCGCGGTGCTCCGAGGCGGCGATCGTCAGCACCGAACCGGTGAGCCGCGGAGCCAACCGCTGCAGGATGCGCCGGCGCTGCACGTCGTCGAGTGCGGTCGTCGTCGCGAGGTCGAGGCTCAGCTGCACGCGCGAGTCGGCGGTGTTGACGCCCTGGCCGCCCGGGCCCGACGAGCGCGAGAACTGCTCGACGAGCTCGCTCGCCGGCACCACGAGCCCGCGGGGAGCGCCGGGCCCCGGGGCCACGTGCAGGTCGTCCATGCCTCGAGTGTGGCGCACCATGGACCCCGACGAGGGTGGCAGCCGGCGCGCGCAGCGCGCAGGATGGGCGCATGAGCGATCCGAAGGCGCCGCTGTCCGACTCCGACATCGAGGCAGCCGGCCTCGACGCTTGGCGGCGCAGCGGCGATGCGCTCGTCGCGCGGTTCCGCTCGAAGACGTTCGCGGCAGGCCTGGAGCTGGTGAACCGCATCGGTGATGCCGCGGAGGCGGTGGACCACCACCCTGACGTCACGCTCAGCTACGGCACCGTCGACGTGACGCTCAGCAGCCACGACGTCGGCGCAGTGACGATCCGCGACGTTCGCCTCGCGCGCGCGATCAGTGAGCAGGCCGAGGCGCTCGGTATCGCGCGGGTCCGCTGAACGGACCCGCTGAGACTCTGGCGCCTGCGAGAATCGAGGGATGACCGCAACGCTCGTCGCGCAGGGCCTCGCCGGCGGCCACGGCCACCGCACGCTCTTCGACTCGCTCGACCTCACCGTCGCGCCCGGCGACGTCGTCGGCGTGGTCGGCGCGAACGGCGCCGGCAAGTCGACGCTGCTGCGCATCCTCGGCGGCGAGGCCGAGCCGCAGGCGGGCACCGTGCAGCTGGCGCCGGCCGACGCGTTCGTCGGCTGGCTGCCGCAGGAGCACGAGCGCGTCGAGGGCGAGACGGTCGTGGGCTACATCGCCCGGCGCACGGGGTGCGCGCAGGCGACGGCTGCCATGGATGCCGCGGCCCTCGCCCTCGGCGACCCGGCCCTCGCACCCGCCGGCGTCGACCCATCCGACGCCTACTCCGCCGCGCTCGACCGCTGGCTCGCGAGCGGCGCCGCCGACCTCGAGGAGCGGATCCCGATCGTGCTCGCCGACCTGGGCCTCGAGCTCGACGGCGACCCCGAGCAGGCGCTCATGACCTCGCTCTCGGGCGGGCAGGCCGCGCGCGTCGGCCTCGCCGCCCTGCTGCTCAGCCGCTTCGACATCGTGCTGCTCGACGAGCCCACGAACGACCTCGACCTCGACGGGCTCGAGCGGCTCGAGGCGTTCGTGCAGGGTCTGCGGGGCGGCGTCGTGCTCGTCAGCCACGACCGCGAGTTCCTCGCGCGCTGCGTGACGCGCGTGCTCGAGCTCGACCTCGCGCAGTCGACCAACCGCGTCTACGGCGGCGGCTACGACGCCTACCTCGAGGAGCGCGCGACGATCCGGCGGCACGCGCGCGAGCAGTACGACGAGTTCGCCGACAAGAAGGCCGACCTCGTCGCCCGCGCCCGCACGCAGCGCGAGTGGTCGAGCCAGGGCGTGCGGAACGCCATGAAGAAGGCGCCCGACAACGACAAGAACCGCCGCCGCGCGATGACCGAGTCGAGCGAGAAGCAGGCGCAGAAGGTGCGGCAGATGGAGAGCCGCATCGCGCGCCTCGAGGAGGTCGAGGAGCCGCGCAAGGAGTGGGAGCTGCAGTTCGCGATCGCGGCCGCGCCCCGCTCGAGCACCGTCGTCTCGACGCTGAGCGGCGCGGTGATCCGGCAGGGCGACTTCACGCTCGGCCCCGTGTCGCTGCAGGTGAACGCGGGGGAGCGGATCGGCATCACCGGCCCCAACGGCGCCGGCAAGTCGACGCTGCTGCGGGCCCTGCTCGGCCGGCGCGAGCCCGACGAGGGCTCCGCGAGCCTCGGCGCGAGCGTGCAGATCGGCGAGATCGACCAGGCGCGCTCGCTGCTCGCCGGCGCGACGCCGCTCGCCGCCGCCTTCGAGGCGCTCGTGCCCGAGATGGCGTCGGGCGAGGTGCGCACGCTGCTGGCGAAGTTCGGCCTGCGCGCCGACCACGTCGGCCGCCCCGTCGACGAGCTCTCGCCCGGTGAGCGCACGCGGGCGGCGATGGCGCTCCTGCAGGCGCGCGGCGTCAACCTGCTCGTGCTCGACGAGCCCACGAACCACCTCGACCTCGCGGCGATCGAGCAGCTCGAGAAGGCGCTCGACACCTACGACGGCACGCTGCTGCTCGTCACGCACGACCGGCGGATGCTCGAGACGGTGCGCACGGACCGTCGCTGGCACGTCGAGGCCGGCAAGGTCGCGGAGCGCTGACAGGGAGCGGTGATCGCTTCCGTCCGGTGAATCCGACCCCTTGCCGAGCCCCGATCACGGGCGCATACTGCGCACGGAGGTGGGTTCGATGGTCGATTACGTGCAGGGATTCAGCGGCTTCGCAGTGCCCGACTTGGCGGCGGCGAAGGCGTTCTACGGCGAGGTGCTGGGGCTGGAGGTGCGGGAGGAGCCGCCGATGGGGCTGGCGATGACGCTGCCGGGCGGGGCGGTGGTGACCGCGTATCAGAAGGACGATCACCAGCCCGCGGTGTTCACGATCCTCAACCTCGCGGTCGCCGACCTGAGGGCGACGGTCGATGAGCTCTCGGCGCGTGGTGCGACCTGGCAGCGCTACGACGGCTTCGAGCAGGACGAGCGGGGCATCGTCTCCGACCCCGAGTTCGGCCCGGAGATCGCCTGGACGACCGACCCGGCGGGCAACATCATCGCCGTCATGCAGCTCGGGCAGGACGACCTCGAGCGGCTTCGCCGATAGCGCGACCGGGGAAGCGCAGCGCGTGACTCAGCTCGCCGGGTCGAACATGAACGCCCGCAGCTCCTGCGGCGTGCGGCAGCCCTGGGCGATGCGCGCGGCCCACGACTCGGCCTCCTCGCGCGAGCCGAGCCTCAGCACGCAGAAGCCGCCGTCGAGGTGCGTCGTCGCTGGCGACGTTGCGCCGTCGGCGTGCACGAGCACGGGGTCGACGCTCTCGTCGATGCCGCCGCCGAAGACGTAGACGCCGGCCGCCTTCGCCTCCTCGATCACCGCGTGCGAGTCGCGCACGACATCCGGGAACTCCTCGTCGCTCAGCACCATGGAGGCGCTCGGGAACGAGATCAGGTAGTGGTCCATGCCGGCCATCCTGCCCGCCCGGTCGCGCGTGCACCAGGCCTGCCCTTGCTCCGCCGGCCTCCGGCGGATGCTGGTCGCGAAGGTCGCCGACGGACCCAGAGAAGGGGACCCGTTCCGCCCGCAGGGACCCGGTGCACCGGGTCCCGTCCGGCGGAAGGGGTCCCCTTCGCCGTGGGGCAGCCGCCGCTCCAGCCGCACTCGGCGCGCTACCGCACGCCCCACGCGCCCTCGTTCTCCGTCTGGGCGACGATCGAGGAGTGCCTCAACCCGCCGGTCATCTGGGAGCGCTCGCGCACCGGCGTCGACGGCGGCTGGTACACGACGCCGCCCTTCAGCGAGCCCAGGCGCAGACGGCGCTCAACCCGGTGATCGCGCTCGAGCTGCTCGCGACCGGCGTCTGGTCGGGCTCGGGCGTGCTCGGGCCGGAGGCGATGCCGCCGAAGCCGTTCCTCGACAAGCTCGAGGAGTACGGCAGTCCGTGGGGGCTGATGGAGGTCGCGCCGGGCGCGTGACGCGGCCGCGGGGTCGCGTGCTGCGGGCGGCCGCCCGTTCGTCGACCGGCCAGGTGCGTCGCCGACCGGACTATCCGGCCGGACTCGCACGGAGCCGGTCGAGCGACGGCGTGCGGGAGGTCAGTCGGCGTCGGGGCTGCCGGCGGCGGGCTTCGGCAGCGTCATGTACCACTCGACGAAGCGCCGGGCGCGGCCGTCGGGCGCGAGGTGCACCTCCCACAGGTTCGCGTACGACTCGTGGCCCGGGTACGAGACCGTGCCGGTGACGATCGCGAGCCGCGCGTCCTCGATGAGCACGCGCAGGTCGTGCTGCGGCGCCGTCGGCTCGCGCTCCGTGCGCCACATCTCGACGATCGCGTCGATGCCGCGCAGCGGCGAGGGGTCGTCGGGCCGGAACCAGTACTCGGCGTCGTCGGCGAAGATCGCGCGCACGTCGGCCGGGTCCTTCGTCTCCCACGCGCGGATGTACCCGTCGAGCCATCGCTGTGCAGGCGTCATGCTGCGTTCCTACCGCACAGGGCGCACCGGCGGTAGGGCGGTGCGCGAGCGTCAGCCGCCGAGCGGCAGCGTCGCGACGTCGAGGTGCCGCGGCTGGTGCGGGCGGCCGAGCAGCTGCGACTCGATGAGCTCGACCTCGTCGACCGTCCAGGTGCGCGAGGCGTAGGTGTCGAGCACGCGCAGCCAGCGGAGCGCGCTGCGGTGGCGCGGCGGCCGCGCGAGCGTCACGTGCGGCACGAATCGCCGACCGTCGGGCGCGGCGCCCGCGACGCTCGCGGCGGTGCGCACGCGCTGCGCGAGGTGCTCGAGCTCGGCATGGCCGCGGTCGACGCCGAGCCAGAGCACGGCCGGGCGATCCGGGTCGGGGAACGCACCCGCCCCGGCCAGCCGGCACGCGAACGGCGGCACGTCGAGCACGGCGGCGCGCAGGCGCTCCTGCAGGGGCTCGAGGATGCGCTCCGGCAGGTCGGGCAGGAACGCGAGGGTGAGGTGCAGGCGATCCGACGGCGTCCACCGCAGGCCCTCGCGGGGCTCGAGGAACGCGGCGAGATCCTCCCGCACGTCCTCCGGCGGCACCACGGCCGCGAACATCCGTCGCCCCATGGGCCGACCCTAGCCGCGCCGCCCAGGCGCCGCTCGGGAGCCGGGCGTAGCGTGCGGCACACGAGCGAGGGGAGCGGCCATGGGGTTCCGGAAGGGCGACGAGGTGCGCTGGAGCACGAGCCAGGGCGAGACGCACGGCAGGGTGGTGGAGCGCCGCACGAGCGACTTCCAGCTCGACGGGCAGCAGTTCCGCGCGTCCGAGGAGGAGCCGTACTACGTCGTCGAGTCGGCGAAGACGGGCGCGAGGGCGGCCCACAAGGAGTCGGCGCTCCGGAAGCGCTCGTGACGCTGGTGCACAGCCGTCGGCGCGGCCTACGCTGGCGCGCATGAGCGAGCTCCGCATCCGCACCACCGTCGAGCGCCGCGGGCCGGCCGCAGCGATCATCCTCACCGACGAGCAGGTCGCCTCGATCGGCGGCGCGAGGAACGCGCCCGTCACGCTGAGCATCGGCGACGCCACCGTGCGCACGCGCATCGGGCAGATGGGCGGCGAGAACCTGCTCGGCCTGTCGAAGGAGCGGCGCGCGGCGCTCGGCGTCGACGAGGGCGACGAGGTCGAGGCGGTCGTCGCGCTCGACCGGGCCGAGCGCGAGGTCGAGCTGCCGCAGGAGCTCGCGGCGGCGCTCGACGCCGATCCGACCGCGGCCGCCGCCTTCGCGGGGCTCGCGCCGTCGCGCCGCAAGGAGCTCGCTCGGGGCATCGCCGACGCCAAGGCCGACGCCACCCGGCAGCGCCGCCTCGAGCGCGCGCTCGACCAGCTGCGCGCGACGACCGCGAGCTGAGCCGCGGGACGCCGACCGTGCTCGACGCGCTGCTCTGGGGTGCGGTCGCGACGTCCTCGCTCGTGGTCGGCGCCGCGCTCGCGATGCTGCGCCGCTGGTCGGATGGCGTGGTCGGCATCGTGCTCGCGTTCGGGGCGGGCGCGCTCATCGCGGCCGTCGCCTTCGAGCTCGCGGAGGGCGGCCTCGCCGAGGGCGGGCCGCTCGCGGTCGGCGCCGGCCTCGCCGCGGGAGCGCTCACCTTCTTCTTCGCCGACCGCGCCCTCGAGGCGGGCTCCGGCCGCCGCAGCAACCGCGGCCACGGCACGGCGGGCGTGCCGCTCGCCCTCGGCGCGCTGCTCGACGGCGTGCCCGAGCAGGCGGTGCTCGGCATCGGGCTCGCCGCAGGCGACGGCGTGAGCGCGGCGCTGCTGGCGGCGGTCTTCATCTCCAACCTGCCGGAGTCGGTCGGCTCCTCGGCCGACATGCTCCGCGCCGGCCGCTCGCGCCGCTTCGTGCTGCTGCTGTGGCTGGGCGTCGCCGTCGTCTGCACGCTCGCCGCCGTCGGCGGGCGCGCGATCGCCGAGGGCGCGCCGCCGGCGCTCACGGGGGTCGTCGACGGCTTCGCCGCGGGTGCGCTGCTCGTGATGCTCGTCGACGCGATGATCCCCGAGGCCCGCGCGAAGGGCGGCACGGGCGCGGGCCTCGCGACCGTCGTCGGCTTCGCGGTTGCCGCGAGCCTCTCGCTGCTCTGAGGCGGCGGTGCCCTCAGGCCTCCGGCGGCGCGAGCTCGTAGAGGCGCGCGAGCCGCTCGCGCGCCCGCTCGGCGCGCTCCGCCTCGCCGAGCTCCCACCAGGCGTCCCCGCGCTCGCCGAGGCCCTCCTTCGCCAGCTGCACGCGGTCGCGCGCCGCCCGCCTCGAGGCGTCGTCCCCAGCGAGCCGCACGGCCGAGCGCGCCCGGCCGAGGTGCGAGCGCAGCCGCGCCGACGCATCCGCCGCCAACGACGGATCCTCCGCGCGCCAGCGGCGCCCGTCGACGACGATCCACCGCCCGTCGTCGGTGCGCTCGGCCGGCACGCCGCTCAGCGCCGCTCGACCGGGATGTGGCGGGTCTTCGCGGGCACGCGGTCGAGACCGACGCGCACGGTGAGCACGCCGTCCTCGTAGGAGGCGGTGATCTCGTCGTCCTTCGTGCCCTGCGGCAGCCGCACCGCGCGCGCCAGCGCGCCGTAGCGGAACTCCGAGCGCTGCTTCTCGCGCTTGTCGGGGTGCCGCTCGGCGTGGATCGTGAGCACGCCGTGCTCGACCGTCACGTCGATGTCGCGCGCCGGGTTCAGCCCCGGCAGCTCGGCGTGCACGACGAAGGCGCCGTCCTCCATGAGCTCCTCCACCCGGATGCCGGGCAGCGGGCCCCTGCCGTCCCAGCCGCCGAGCAGCGCGAACGCATCCACCCACTCGGTGAACGGCGGGAAGATCGGGTACCTGCGCGAGGCCTCCGCGCTCATGGCCGCTCCCTCCGTCGTCGTTGCCTCGTGTCTACTCCGCTTCGACCGTCGCTTCAATGGCCGGGCGGTCAGGAAGCGGATGCGCCGGGCCGGGCCGCGATGGCGCGCTCGGCCGCGCGCATGGTTCGATCGATCCATGAGCGACACCGAGGTCACCCGAGTCGTGCAGGCGAGCCGCATCATCGAGGCTCCCGCCGACGTCATCTTCGAGCACATCGCCGACCCGGCCAGGCAGCCGGCGTGGGACGGCAACGACAACCTCGCCGAGGCGCCCGACGGCCAGCGCGTGCGGGGCGTCGGCGACGTCTTCTCGATGACGCTGACGCAGGGCGCGGTGCGCGAGAACCACGTCGTGGAGTTCGAGGAGGGCCGCACGATCGCGTGGAAGCCCGCCGAGCCCGGCTCGCCGCCCATCGGCCACGTGTGGCGGTGGGAGCTCGAGCCCGAGGGCACGGGCACCCGCGTGACGCACACCTACGACTGGACCGACCTGCACGACGAGCAGCGCATCCCGCGCGCGCAGCGCACGCAGCCGGCCAACCTGCTCGCCTCGATCGACCGGCTCGCGGGCGTCGTCGGCGGCTGAGACCGCAGGGGAGAGCGTCGGGGCGGGGGAGCGCCCGGCGCGGCCGGGCAGCGCGCCCGGTGGGGCTCAGGAGCGCGCGCCGGCGCGGAGCGGGTAGCATGGTGGCAGGCGACAGCCCGCCGGTCACCGCCGGAGCCGCATCGCGGCCCCGCCCGTGCACCGCAGCCGCCGTCGCCGGCTCGATCAGCCGCCCGCGCTCCGCGGGCGACGTCGCAGCCTGAACGCCTGGGGCCCGCATCGCCGGCCCCGCCTCGAACGGAGGACATGTGGCCGACGCCGCAACCATCGATGCTCCCGAGACGGACGCATCCCCCGACGCCCCGTCGCGCGAGCGCGACGCGCTCATCCCGCAGCTCGCCCGCGCCGTCCGGCAGGTCGAAGCCGGTGTGAAGCGCGGCGCGGCATCGCGCTCGACCCGCACCAAGCTGCAGGTCGTCGCGATCCTCGCCCGCGAGGAGCGCGCCCGCGTGCGCGCCGACAAGGAGCTCACCGACGCCCAGCGCGCCGAGGAGCTCAAGCGCCTCGACGGCATCGCCGTCATCCTCGCGAAGGCCGCGAGCCGCGAGCCCACGCTGCTGCCGCTGCTCGGCGAGGGCGCGCCCCTCACCGACGCCGTGCGCGAGCGCAAGCGCGAGATGCTGCTCGCCGCGGGCATCGAGCCCGAGCCCGAGGCCTCCTCGGCGCCCGAGCCCGAGCAGACCGAGCCGCAGGCGCCGCAGGTCGTGCCGCCCTCGGTGCGGCGCGTGCAGCTCGCCAACCCGTTCCTCGAGCCCGACCTGTCGCACGTGCGCCGCAAGCCTGAGCGCGACCGCCTCGCCGGCTTCGACCTGCTCTCGCCGCTGTTCCTCTCGTTCGAGGTCGCGGCCGACGGCCGGCCCGCGTGCATGCCCCTGCCGCAGCCCAAGCAGCGCATCGCGCCCGGCGGCAAGCAGCTCATGCACCACCAGGCCGAGCTCGTGCAGGCCGCCCGCGAGGGGCACCGCACGTTCCTGCTCGCCGACGAGCCGGGCCTCGGCAAGACCGCGCAGGCGCTGCTCGCCGCGCAGGCGGCGGATGCGTTCCCGCTGCTCGTCGTCGCGCCGAGCGTCGTGAAGATCAACTGGGCGCGCGAGACCGAGCGCTGGGTGCCCGGCCGCCGCGCCGCCGTGCTGCAGGGCGACGGCGACCAGCTCGACGCGTTCGCCGACGTCGTGGTCGTCAACTACGAGGTGCTCGACCGGCACATCGGCTGGCTCGAGCGCTTCGGCTTCCGCGGCATGGTCGTCGACGAGGCCCACTTCATCAAGAACACCCGCTCGAAGCGGTCGCGCCACGTGCTGCAGATCGCCGCGGCGCTGCGCGAGCGCGTCGGCAACCCGCTGCTCATGGCGCTGACGGGCACCCCGCTCATCAACGACATCGAGGACTTCGGGGCGATCTGGCGGTTCCTCGGCTGGATCGACCAGAAGGAGCCGAACGCCGAGCTCACCGACGACCTCGAGCAGATCGGCCTGACGCCCATGGACCGCGGCTTCTACCCGGCCGCGCGCCGTGCCGTGATCGACATGGGCATCGTGCGCCGCCGCAAGATCGACGTCGCCGCCGACATCCCGGCCCGCCGCATCGCCGACATCCCCGTCGAGCTTGACGAGGCATCCGGCCGCTCCATCCGCGCCGCCGAGCGCGAGCTCGTCGACCGCATGCTGCGCCGCTACGACGCCGCGATGGAGCAGCGCTCCGCCGACGCGCGCGACGACAGCCGCGTCGACGACGAGCTCGTGCACCGCATCGCCCGCAGCGAGGTCGAGACGCAGGAGGGCAGCACGGGCGAGAACGTCTTCGCGCTCGCCCGCCGCATCGGCCGCGCGAAGGCCGAACTCGCCGCCGACTACGCGGGCCAGCTCGCGCACTCGGTGGGCAAGGTGGTCTTCTTCGCCAAGCACATCGACGTCCTCGACGCCGCCGAGCAGACGCTCGCGAAGGCCGGCATCAAGACCGTCTCGATCCGCGGCGACCAGACGCCGACGCAGCGCCAGAGCGCGATCGACGCGTTCACGAACGACGACTCGGTGCAGGTCATCGTCTGCTCGCTCATGGCGGCGGGCGTGGGTGTCAACCTGCAGGCGGCCGCCGACATGGTGCTCGCCGAGCTCTCCTGGACCGACGCCGAGCAGACGCAGGCGATCGACCGCATCCATCGCATCGGCCAGTCGATGCCGGTCACCGTGTGGCGCATCCTCGCCGCGCAGACGATCGACACGCGCATCGCCGAGCTGCTCGACGCGAAGGCCGGCATGGTCGGCCGCGCGATCGACGGCACCACCGGCGACGAGCCGACCACGGGCGACCTGCGGCAGGCGGCCGTCGAGGGCATGCTCCGCGACGCCGTCGCCGCCCGCATCGCGCGGCGCTGACGGCGCGACGGGCTGAGGCGGCCGTGGTCGACGCGATCTTCGGCGATCCGAGGCTCGCGGCGGTCTACGACGCGCTCGACGCCGACCGCTCCGACCTCGAGGTCTACGAGCGGATCGTCGTCGACGAGCTGGGCGCCCGATCGGCGCTCGACATCGGCTGCGGCACCGGCACCTTCGCGCTCATGCTCGCCGCCCGCGGGCTCGACGTCACCGGCGTCGACCCGGCCGCCGCATCCGTCGCCGTCGCCCGGGCGAAGCCCCGCGCCGACGCGGTGCGCTGGGTCGTCGGCCTCGCCGACGCGGCGACGCGGGCGGATGCGCGGGGTCGCTCGGGCGTCGACGTCGTCACCATGACGGCCAACGTCGCGCAGGTCTTCCTCGACGACCTCGACTGGCTCTCGGTGCTCGTCGCGGCGCGGCGGGCGCTCCGGCCCGGCGGCACGCTCGTGCTCGAGTCGCGCAGGCCCGAGCGGCGGGCGTGGCTCGAGTGGACGCCGGATGCGACGCGGCAGGTCGTCGACGTGCCGCACGAGGGGCAGGTGGAGGAGTGGATCGAGGTCACGGGCGTCGACGGCGAGCTCGTCACCTTCTCGTCGCCGACCGTCTTCCACCGCGACGGCACGTGCATCGACTCCACCACGACGCTGCGCTTCCGCCCGCGCGCCGCCATCGAGCGGTCGCTCGCGCGCGCCGGGCTCGAGGTGGTCGACGTGCGCGACGCGCCCGACCGCCCGGGGCGCGAGTGGGTCTACCTCGCGAGGCGCCCGGGCTGAGCGCGGCGACAGCCGCTCAGCGCTCGGCGGTCGCGCCCTCGAGCTCGAGCGCGTGAGCTTGCTCGAGCGCCTGCGTGAAGACCTGCGCCGGCTGCGCGCCCGAGAGCCCGAGCCGCATGTCGAAGACGAAGAACGGCACGCCGTTGACCCCGAGCTCCCGCGCCTGCGCGATGTCGGCCCGCACCGCGGGCAGGAAGCGCTCGTCGGCGAGCGCCTCGCGCACCTCGTGCTCGTCGAGGCCCGCCTCCGCGCCCAGCGCCGCGAGGGCGTCGACGTCGCCGATGTCGATGCCGCGCTCGAAGTGCGCCGAGAGCAGCGCCTCCTTCACGGCGTCGCCACGCCCGTGCGCCTTCGCGAGGTGCAGCAGCTGGTGCGCGCGCAGGCTGTTGGCGACCACGAGCCGGTCGAAGTCGTAGCGCAGGCCCTCGCCGGCCGCCTGCTCGCCGACGTGCTCGATCATCTGCCGCACCTGCTCGACGGACATCCCCTTGCGGGTCGAGAGGTACTCGACCTCGGTGCCGTCGTAGCGCTCGGGGAGGCTCGGGTCGAGCTGGAACGAGTGCCAGGTCACCTCCACCTCGTCGCGGTGCTCCCAGGCGGCGAGCGCCGCCTCGAACCTCCGCTTGCCGATGAAGCACCACGGGCACGCCACGTCTGACCAGATGTCGATCTGCATGCTGACGGCCAACGCGCGGCGGGCCGCCCGGATTCCGCATCCGTCCGGATCAGGATCCGGCGGGCTCCTGCAGCGGCCACGTGATCAGCGTGCGCATCGAGGCGGGGTCGACGTCGGGCCGCGGCTCCGTGAGGTACGTCTCCCACATCACCGGCCCGAGCGGCAGCCCCTGCTCCTCGGCCCAGGCCGCGAGCCGGTCGTACGACGCCCGCATCGTGCCGTAGGCGCCGGCATGCGTCAGCTGCACGGCGCGGCCGGCGGGCAGCCGCTCCGCCGCGACGCCCTCCTCGGCCGCGACGGCCGCGTCGGCCGCGTCGGCGGGGAAGCCGGCGCTCATCTCGATCGTGTCGGTCGGCGCCGACCAGTAGACGCCGACCGGCGCGCCGGTGGGATGGATGTCCTGGCTCGCCATCACGCGCACGACCGTGCGGTAGGCGCGGTCGAAGAAGTCGGTGATGCCCGCCATCGGGACGGTCTCGCGGATCGCCGCGATCGTCGTCGGCTGCAGCGTCACGAGCCGGGGGTCGGTGCTCTCGGTCATGCGGCCAGCGTCGCACCGAAGCGGCGCGACGGCCAGGGCCGGATCGCGCGGCGCCCGCTCAGGCGGGCAGCTCGTCGATGAGCGCGTCGGCCTCGGGGTCGTCCCAGTCGTCGAGGTCGAAGTCGTCGTCATCGTCGTCGTCGTCCGCCGCTGCGGAGGTGTCGACGGCCGCGTCGCCGTCGCCGTCGGCGTCGTCGCCGAGCCACGCGTCGGCGGCGGCCTCGAGGTCGTCGTCCTCGTCGTCGTCGAGGTCGTCGTCGTCGCGGTCGGCGTCCTCGGCCAGCTCGTCGCGCAGCCACTGCGCGAGCTCGCCCTCGGCCTCCGCGTCGACCATCTCCTCGACGCTCTCCTCGTCGAGCGGCAGGATCGCCGCCACCCGGTCGCCGTCGCGGGCGACGAGCGTGTCGGGCTCGCCGTCCTCGCCCGGCACGCGCTCGACCGACTCGTGCCAGCCCGCCAGCAGGTCCTCGACCTGCGCCGCGAGCCGCTCGCGGTCCTCGTGCCACTCGGTCATCGCGCCTCCTCGGTGTCGTCCTGCGCGTGCGCGTCGCCCGCAGCGGGCCGCGCCAGTGCACCAGTCTGCACCCGTCGCAGGCGACGCGCCTGCAGGATGTAGTCGACGCACGCGATCACGTGCAGGCCGAGCCCGAGCAGCATGAGCGTCATCGCGATCGGCGTCACCCATGGCAGCACCGTGTGGCCGACCAGCAGCAGCACGACGGCCGTGAGCATGAGCGCGGTGCGCACCTTCCCGAGCCACGACACGTGGATGCTGCCGTCGCGCGCCGCGCGCCCGGCGAAGGCGACCGCGATGACGTCGACGCCCGCGATGACGGCGAGGATCCACCAGTCGACGGCGCCCGCGATCGCGAGCGACAGCGTCACGCCGATGATGCCGATGCGGTCGGCGACCGGGTCCATCACCTCGCCGACGCGCGACGTCTGGTCCATGGCGCGCGCGAGCACCCCGTCGATCCAGTCGGTCGACGCCCAGAGCGCCAGCAGCACGACCGGCAGCCACGACCCATCCGCACCCGCGACGATCAGCCAGCAGACGGGGGCCAGCAGGAGCAGCCGCGCGAGCGTGATGACGTTCGGCAGCGTGAGGACCCGCGTGAAGTACGGGTCGTCCGGGTCGCGCTCACGTGCCGGGGCGGGGGCCATGCCCTCTTGATAGCACAGCGCGCGGGCGCAGTCAGGAGGCGGCGGGGGAGCCGGCTCCGCTCACGCCGGCCCCGGCTCCGGCGCCGTGGCCGAGAGGCCGAGCCGCACCATCTCGACGATCCGCCACGACAGCGCCTCGCGCGTGCGCTCGTCGAGCGAGCGCAGCGGGCCCTCCACGGTCAGCGTCGCGAAGCCGTGCACGGCCGACCACGCGAGCGCCTCGGCGCCGGGCCGCTGCTCGCGGGGCAGCTCGCCGACGGCCTCGAGCGCATCGAGCGCGCGCTCGAGCTGCTCGTAGGGCGTGCGCCCGCTCGCGCCGCGCGCCGCCTCGTCGTGCGCCGCCTCGAGGTCGCCGTGCGCGCGGAAGGCGAGGCGGAAGAGCCCGGGCTCCCGCCACGCGAACCGCACGTACCCGAGCCCGACCGCGGCGATGGCGCCGTCCGCCCACGCGGTGGCATCGCCGGTCGGCACGCGCGCGATCTCGTCCTCCATCGCATCCGCGACCATCGCGAGCGAGCGGCGCGCGATCGCGCCGATGAGCTGCTCGTGGCTCGCGAAGTGCCGGTACACCGCCGATGGCGCGACGCCGACGGTGCGCGCGAGCTCCCGCAGGCTCACCGCCTCCGGGCCGCCCGCGCGCGCGGCGTCGAGGCCCGCGTCGAGGAGGGCGCGGCGCAGGTCGCCGTGGAAGTAGCCGGATCGTGCCACCCCTTGACGCTACCCGGCCGCCGGGCCTAATGTGAACGCCGTTCACACGATGGGCGAGGTGTCAGGAGCGGCCATGGCGGTCCGGATGGTGTTCCCCAACTACGCGGTCGAGGAGATCGCGCGGGCGACGGCGTTCTACGAGGCGCTCGGCTTCACGCGCAACCCTGACTTCAGCGACGAGACGACGAGCTGCATGACGGTGAGCGACGAGGTCGCGATCATGCTGCTCGAGCGCGACCGCTTCGACGGGTTCCTCGTCGGCGACCAGCAGCGCGCCCCGCGCGGCTCCCTCGAGAACCTGCTCGCGATGCTGCTCGGCAGCCGCGAGGAGGTCGACGCGTTCGGCGCCGCCGGCGCGGCGGCGGGCGGTACGCTCTCCAAGCCGGTCGAGGAGAACGAGTGGGGCATGTACGGCGGCCAGCTCACGGATCCCGACGGCCACATCATCGACTTCCTCCACATGGAGGGCCCGCCGGCCTGACCGGCCCTCCGACTTCCCACGCAGCGACGCGAACCCGCGGGAATGCTCCGGCCGGGTTCGCGTTGCCATGACGGAGCACCATGCAGACCCACACCGAACCAGCCGGCAGCAGCGACACGCGCCCGGCACGCCCCGCATCCGATCGCCTCGCCCCCGGCGGGGCGATCATCATCGCCACCCTCCTCGTCTCGGCCTTCGTCGTGATCCTCAACGAGACGGCGATGAACGTCGCCATCTCGACCCTCGTCGAGGATCCCCAGCTCGGCATCGACGAGCGCGCCGCGCAGTGGCTCACCACCGCGTTCATGCTCACGATGGCCGTCGTCATCCCGACGACCGGCTGGCTCATGGCCCGCTTCTCGACCCGCACGCTCTACATCGCGGCGATGGGCTCGTTCGTGCTCGGCACGCTCATCGCCGGCATCGCGCCGTCGTTCGCGCTGCTGCTGCTCGGCCGCGTCGTGCAGGCCTCCGGCACCGCCATCGTCTTCCCGCTCCTCATGACCACCGTGATGCAGCTCGTGCCGCCCGCCCGCCGCGGCGCGTTCATGGGCACCATCTCGCTCGTCATGTCGGTCGCGCCCGCGCTCGGCCCGACGCTCTCGGGCGCGATCCTGCAGATCGCCTCGTGGCGCTGGATCTTCCTCGGCGTCGCGCCGCTCGCCGTCGTCATGCTGCTGATCGGCTGGCGCACCCTGCGCCGCGGCGACGCGCAGACGCCCCCGCGCCTCGACGTGCTCTCCATCCCGCTCGCGGCGCTGGGCTTCGGCGGCCTCGTCTACGGGCTCTCGCTCATGGGCGCGGAGGGCCTGCCTGCCTGGCAGCTGCCGGTGGCGCTCGGCGTCGGGGTCGTCGGCCTCGTGGCGTTCGTGCTCCGCCAGGTGCGCCTGCAGCGCAGCGACGCGGCCCTGCTCGACCTGCGCACGTTCCGCCACCCGCTCTTCACCGCATCCGTCGTCGTCATGATGATCGCGATGGCGGCGATGTTCGGCACGCTCATCCTGCTGCCGCTCATCCTGCAGGACGCGCTCGGGCTCGAGCCGCTGCAGGTGGGCCTCATCACGCTGCCGGGCGCGCTGCTCACGGGCCTGCTCGGCCCCGTGGTGGGCAACCTCTACGACCGGTGGGGCCCGCGCCCGCTCGTGATCCCCGGCGCGCTCGTCGTGCTCACCGCGCTCGTGCTCTACACGCAGCTGCAGGTGACGACGCCGTGGTGGGTCGTGCTGCTCATGCAGATGGTGCTGAGCCTCGGCTTCGCGTTCACGTTCCCGCCGCTGTTCACCGTCTCGCTCGGCTCGCTGCCGCACCACCTGTACGGGCACGGCTCGGCGATGGTCGGCACCGTGCAGCAGGTCGCGGGCGCCGCGGGCACGGCGGCGTTCGTGACGATCATGGCGACCCGTCAGGCGCAGCTCGTCGCCGAGGGCGTCGCGCGCGGCGACGCGCTGCTCGAGGGCGCGCGCATCGCGTTCACGGGTGCCGCGGCGCTGTGGGTGCTGGGCGTGATCGCCACGCTCTGGCTGCGGAAGCCCGCCGACGCGGTGCCCGCCGAGCCCGACCACCGCGACCCGGCGACGGGTCCGCTGCCCGCGGCGCCCGAGCCTGCGGCGGCTACGCCTGCGGAGCCGGCGGCGCGGTCGGTGCCTGCGGAGCCCGCCCCATGACGCGCACGGCCTCGGCGGCGTGCTCGTTCGTGACCTGCACCCCGTAGCGCTCGGCCTGCAGGCCGCGGATGCTCGTGAAGTCGCGCTTGCCGCCGGTCATGGCGTGCTGCACGACGGCCGCGATCATGCCGAACGCGGCGCCCATGAGCACGGCCCAGATCACCCACGCCCACGAGTCGGCGATGATCAGGCCGAAGAGCAGGCCGATGAAGAGGCCGAACCAGGCGCCGCCGAGCGCGCCCGAGAGCGCGGCGCGGCCGTAGGTCATGCGGCCGAGCACCTGCTCGACCGTGGTGAGCCCGGTGCCGACGATGCGCACGTGCTGCACGGGGAACTGCGCGTCGCTCAAGCGGTCGACGAGGGCCTGCGCCTCCTCGTACGTGTCGAACTCGGCGATCGTGGTCGACGGCGGCGTCGGCTCGGTGCGGCCCCGCAGCGGGTCCTGGATGTCGGTCATGATGCCTCCTCGCGGCCACTCCGGGCCTCTCCGTGCATCCTCGCACCCGTTGCTGAGTGCGCGCCCGGAGCGATTCGGGCGGCTGGGGCCTACCGCCGGTCCTCGGGTGCCGGGCGGTGCATGGCCGCCGACCCCGGGGCCGGATCGAACGCCGCGATCGCGGCCACGGCATCCGCCACGTCGTCGACGAGCGCGATGCCGGCCTCGCCCGGCTTGCCGCGCATGACCGCCTGCAGCAGCGGCCAGGCGGGCAGCTGCTCGGTCCAGTAGCGCTCGCCCAGCAGCACGAGCGGCGCCCACGCGCCCTCCTCGGCGTAGGAGTTCTCGCACGCGTCCTGGAAGATCTCCTGCACCGTGCCGCCGCTGCCGGGCAGCACCACGATGCCGGCGTTCGCGACGCGCAGCAGGATGTCCTCGCGCACGGAGTTCTGGAAGTACTTCGCGATGGAGGTGGCGAACGAGTTGGGCGGCTCGTGGCCGTAGTGCCAGGTCGGGATGCCGAGCGAGACGCCGTCGCCGACGCGCTCGGCCACGCGACGGGCGGAGGCGATCCACTCGGGGATGGAGCCGTGGAACGACGGCACGGCCGCGAGCTCGTCGATCGCCTCGTCGAGCTCGGCGGGCGAGAGGGCGACCGCGCGGGCGCCGAGGTTGCCGGCCTCCATCGCACCCGGCCCGCCACCGGTGGCGACGATGCGGCCGGCGCGGGCGAGCCCGTGCGCGAGGTGCGCGGCCTGCCGGTAGGCCTCGGAGTCGCGCGCCAGGGCGTGGCCGCCCATGATGCCGACGATCGCCCTGCCCTGCACCCACTCTGTGAGCGCGTCGTCGATGGAGTGGTCGTGGAGCGCCGCAGCGAGGGTGTGCGCGATGTCGTGGTGGCGCGTGCGCGACCAGGCGTAGACGCGGGCGTCGAAGCTCTCGGCGTAGCCGTGCTCGAGGCCGTCGACGAGGTCGTCGGGGGAGTAGAGCGTCGACCGGTAGGCGTTGAACGGCACCTCGGGCACGTCGTCGAACACGAGCGCCCCCTGCCCGGTGAGGCGCTCCTTCGCGCCCTCGGGGAGGTCGGAGCCGAGCACGAGCGCGCCGTAGCCGTCGAGCCGCGCGAGCACGTCGCCGCGCTCGCGCAGGTCGACGTCCTGGATGCGCCAGCCGTACATACTGTGCGCCCGCGCGGCGAAGCGGTCGAACGCCTCGAGGGTGCCGATGTCGAGCAGTCGGCCGTGCTGCGGTCGCTCGTCGGAGTCGTGCATGCCGGGGAGCCTACCGAGCGGGCTCCGCGATGCCCTGAGCGCTCGGCGGCGACACCTCGATGCGGCTGCCGCCGCCGGGCAGCGGCACCACCCGGATGCGCGACGGGATGCGCTCCTGCATCTGCTGCACGTGGCTGATGACGCCCACCGTGCGTCCGCCCGCGCGCAGCTCGTCGAGGGTCGCCATCGCCGACTCGAGCGTGTCCTGGTCGAGCGACCCGAAGCCCTCGTCGACGAAGAGCGTCTCGAGCGACACCCCGCCTGCCTCCGCCTGCACGACGTCGGCGAGGCCCAGCGCGAGCGAGAGCGAGGCGAGGAACGTCTCTCCGCCCGACAGCGAGCGGGTCGGCCGGGCGAGGCCCGTGTGCGCGTCGAGCACCGCGATGCCGAGCCCGCTCGCGCGGCCGTGCGAGGCGCGCGCCTCGTCGAGCACGAGCGTGAACCGCCCGTCGGTCATCGCCGCGAGGCGCAGGTTCGCCGCGTCGATGATGGTCGCGAGGCGCGTCGCGAGCACGTAGGTCTCGATGTCCTGCGCGCGCTCGTTGCGGCCGTCGAGGGCGCGCGCGAGCCCGCGCACGGCGTCGGCGTGCTCGGCGCCCTCGGCGAGGGAGCGGATGGCCTCCCTCGCGGCGGCGAGGTCGGCGGCGGCGAGGTCGCGGGTCGTCTCGGCGGCCGCTGCCGCTCGGTTCGCGCGCGCCGCGGCCGCGCTCGCCTCGCCGAGCGCCGCCTCGAGCGGCTCGAGCTCCGGCGGCTCGCCGAGACCCGCGAGGTCGGGCTGCGCGAGCACGCCGCGCGCGCTCGCGACGGCTGCGTCGTGGGTCGTGATGCGCGCGAGCAGCGCCTTCCTCGCGGCGGGCTCGAGCCGCATCGCGGCCGTCGCCTCGCGATCGGGCAGCGCGTGCTCGGCGAGCGCTGCGGCACCGGTGCTCGCGGCCGCATCGTGCTCGGCGCGGGCGGCGCCGGCGTGCGCGTCGGCGTCGAGCCAGCGGCGCAGCGCATCGCGCCGACCGGTCGCGGCGGCGAGCAGCGCGCCGGCGTCGGGGTGCTCCCCGAGCTCCTCCGCGAGCCGATCGCGCGCGTCGTCCCGTCGGGCGCCCGCGGTCGCCGCCTCGGCGGCGCTCGCGGCAGCGACCTGCTCGAGCTCGGCGACCTCGGCGTCGAGCCGCTCGGCGGCCGCATCGTGCTCGGCGAGCCGCCGCTCGGCCTCGTCGCGCTCGACCGCGGCGTCGGCGGCGACGCGCACCGCCGCCCGCGCATCCTCGAGCGCGCGCTCGAGCGACGCCCGATCGTCGCTCCCCGCGCGGGCCTCGGCGGCTGCGAGCCGCTGCTCGAGCGCGGCGAGCGCCTCGTGCGCCGCGCCCGCCCCGGCGAGCGCGCGGTGGCTCCGCTCGAGCGCGGCCGCGACGTCGTCGGCCGTGACCGCCTCGCTCGCCGGCGCGTGCGGCGCCGGGTGCTCGATCGAGCCGCACACCGGGCACGGCTCGCCGTCCGCGAGCTCGCTCGCGAGCTCGCCCGCCATGCCGTCGATGCGCGCGGCCTGCAGCCGGTGCAGCTCGTCGGCCGCGGTGTGCTGCGCTGCGGCGCTGCGCACGGCCTCCGCCCGAGCGGCGGCGAGCGGCTCGGCGAGCGCGTCGGCGGCGTCGCGCGCCGCGAGCCGCTCGAGGGCGGCGTCGACCTGCCGGGCTGCCGCGTCGGCGCCGGCGGCGAGGGCGGTCGCGGCCTCGCGCGCGTCGCTGAGCAGCCGGCGCGCCGCGGGCGCGTCGGCGCGGCGCCGCTTCGCCGCGTCGACCGCGGCCTGCGCCTGCGCCGCCGCCTCCTCGGCCGCCGTCGCCTGGCGGTCGAGCCCCGGCAGCGACGACTCGAGCGCTCGCGTCTCGGTCGCGCGTGACGCGACGCGCACCGCGGCCTCGTGCTCGGCCTCGACGATCGGGCGCTCGGCCGCGACGCCGGCGGGGAGCGCGGCGGTGGCCGCGTCGAGCTCGGCGATCGAGCGCTCGACGCCGGTGTCGGCGCGCGCCCAGCGGTCGAGCTCCGCGGCGACCCCGGCGGCCCGATCGGCGTCGGCGAGCCGCTCGCGGTCGTCGTCGATCGCCGCGGCGGCCTCGGCGAGGTCGGCGAGCGCCGACAGTGCCGCGTCGCGCCGCGCGATGCGCTCGAGGAGCGCCCGCGCCTCGTCGCGCGCCGCCCGCGCCTCGCGCTCGGCGGCTCCCGCCGCCGTCGCGACCTCGGCCGACTGCGCGACCCGGTCGTCGATCGCCGCCTCGAGCGCAGCGAGCGCCGCCTCGTCGGCGCCGTCGGGCAGCGCCTCCTCCTCGTCGTCGTCGCGCAGCGACGTGGCCGCGTCGCGCACGCGGGCGGCGCGGTCGTCGCGCTCGCGCTCCAGCGCCTCGCGCTCGGCCGTGATCGCCTTCGCGTCGGCGACGAGCAGCTCGCGCAGCCGCCGCATGCTCCCGGTGCCGAAGAGCCGCTCGAGCAGCGCCTTGCGCTCGTCGCTCGAGGCCGCGAGGAACTCGGCGAACCCGCCCTGCGCGAGCAGGATGACCTTGAGGAACTCGTCCTTGCGGAGGCCCAGGCTCCGCACGACCTCGGTGCTCGCGTCGTCGACGCTCGTCGCGAGGGTGCGCCAGCCGTCGCCATCGCGCTCCCACAGCGTCGCCGTCGCGCGCTCCTTCGTGAGCCCCGTGCCCCGCAGCTTGGGCCGCTCGTACTCGGGCGTGCGCCGCACCCGCAGGACGCGGTCGCCGACCGCCACGTCGAGCTCGACCCAGGTGAGGTCGGCGGGGCCGGCGAGGTCGCTGCGGAGGTGCGCGGCGCCCTTCGCGTAGCGCGGGGCGCCGCCGTAGAGCGCGTACGTGATGGCGTCGAGGATCGTCGACTTGCCCGCGCCCGTCGGGCCCGCGATGAGGTAGAGGCCGTCGGCGTCGAACGCCGCGAAGTCGATCTCGAACCGGTCGCGGTACGGGCCGAAGCCGGCGAGCTCGAGCCGCAGCAGCCTCACTGCGCGGACTCCGCGGCGACCGCGCGCGCGAGGCCGTCGCGCACGAGCTCGGCCTCGGCGTCGGTCGCGACGGCCCCGGCGCGCACGTGCTCGAGGAAGTCGCCGACGACCTCCGCCTCCGAGCGGCGGGCGAGCCGCGCGCGCACCTCGATCGCGGGCAGGTCGTCGCCGCCGAGCCACTGCACCTCGGCCGCGTGCGGCCAGCGGGCGCGGAGGCGCCGCATCGCGTCCATGGGCCGCACGCGGTCGGTGAGCCGGGCCCGGATCCAGTGCTCCTCGGTGCCCTCGAGGCGCGCATCCGCGAGCAGCGCGTCGAGCTCGCCCTCGATCGTCGTGAGCTGCCGCGGCACGGGCAGGTCGACCCACTCGACCTCGGCGAGGCCATCGGCGTCGAGGTCGACGAGCCAGCCGCCGCGCAGCGGCGAGCGCTCCTTGAAGGAGTAGTGGAGCGGGGCGCCCGAGTAGCGCACCGAGCGGGAGAGCTCCTGCCGCGAGTGCAGGTGGCCGAGCGCGACGTAGTCGACGCCCTCGAACCGCGAGGCGCGCACGACGTCGAGGCCGCCTGCGGTGATGTCGCGCGGGGCGTCGTCCTCCGGCGCGGCGACGCCCGCGGCGAAGCAGTGCGCGAGCACGACCGAGCGCGCGGGAGACTCGGCGAGCGACGCCCGCACCGCGGCCATCGCCCACGCGATCGCGTCGTCCTGGCTCGCGATCCCGGCCTCGGGCAGCGACGAGCGCAGCGCCACCGGCTCGAGGTACGGCACGGCGAAGACGTGCACCGGCCCGTGCTCGTCGGCGAGCTCGACGCGCCACGACTCCGGCTCGAGCGCGAGGGTGCTCAGGTGCAGTCCGCCCGCCCGCGCGAAGCCGGCGTTCGCGCCCAGCCGCGCGGCCGAGTCGTGGTTGCCGCTCGCGAGCACGATCTCGGCCCCCGCGGCGCGGATCTCGCCGAGCGCGAGCGTCAGCGCCTCGACGTGCCGGCCGGCGGGCATCGCCGAATCGTAGACGTCGCCCGCGACGAGCACCGCGTCGACCCCGCGGTCGCGGACGATACCCGCGATCGCGCCCAACGCATCCGCGAGCGCATCGAGCGTGTCGGCCCCGTGGAACGTGCGCCCGACGTGCCAGTCGGAGGTGTGGAGCAGCCGCATGCACCCACGCTACGTGCGGCCGCCGACGTCGGGTCGCACCGCCGCGCGCCGATAGGCTGGATCCAGGCCCCTGCCCGCGCGCTCGAGAGGGACTGCACCACGTGCTGCTCACTGTGACGACACTCGCCGTCCTCGGCGTCGTCGCGAGCGCCCTGAGCAGCCGCATGGGCCGCTGGGTGTTCCTGCTGCCCGCCGCGGCGAGCCTCGCCGCCGCCGTCTGGTTCGGCCTGCAGGGCCCGGCCGTCGCGGCCGGAACGGTGCTGCAGGAGCGGGTGGAGTGGATGCCCTCGCTCGGCATCGCGATCGACCTGCGGCTCGGCGCGCTCCAGTGGCTGCTCGCGATGGTCGTGCTCGGCGTCGGCGGCCTGATCTTCGTCTACTGCGCGTGGTACTTCGAGTCGCGCACGCTCGCGGCGCGCACGGTGGGGCTCCTCACCGGCTTCGCCGCCTCGATGCTCCTGCTCGTGCTCGCCGACGACCTCATCGTGCTGACGATCGGGTGGGAGCTCACGACGATCTTCAGCTACCTGCTCGTCGGCCTCAACCACCGCTCGTCGAGCAACCGCCGGGCCGCGCAGACGGCGCTCATCGTCACGACCGTCGGCGGGCTCACGATGCTCACGGGCATCATGCTGCTCGAGGCAGAGACCGGCACGTTCTCGCTCGCGGCGACCCTCGCCGACCCGCCGCGCACCGCCGCCGCGGCGTGGGCGGCCGCGCTCATGCTCGTCGGCGCGCTGTCGAAGTCGGCGATCGTGCCCTTCCAGTACTGGCTGCCGGGCGCGATGGCGGCGCCCACCCCCGTGTCGGCGTTCCTCCACGCCGCTGCGATGGTCAAGGCGGGCGTCTTCCTCATCGCGGCGCTCACCCCAGCGTTCGTCGAGCTGCCCTGGTGGCGCTGGGGCCTCGTGACCCTCGGCATCGCGACGATGCTGCTCGGCGCGGCGCGGGCGATGCGGCAGCTCGACATCAAGGTGCTGCTCGCGCACGGCACCGTCAGCCAGCTCGGCCTGCTCGTGACGGTGCTCGGCATCGGCACGCAGGCGTCGATGCAGGCGGGCCTCGCGCTGCTCGCCGCCCACGCGGTCTTCAAGGCTGCGCTGTTCATGGTCGTCGGCGTCGTCGACCGCGGCACCGGCACGCGCGACCTGCGCGAGCTCGGCGGGCTGGGGCGGCGGATGCCCGTGGCGGCCGGGGCCGCGATCCTCGCGGCCGCGTCGATGGCGGGCATCCCGCCGATGATCGGCTTCCTCGGGAAGGAGGCCGCGCTCGACGCCGCGCTCGCCGACGCCCAGGGCTCCCTCGTCGCGATCGGCTGGGTCGCCTTCATCGGCATCGCGGCCGGTGCGGCGCTCACCGTCGCCTACTCGCTGCGCCTCATCGTCGGCGTCTTCTTCGGCCGCCCGGGCGCCGAGGTCGCGAAGCGCTCGCCGATGCTCGTCGCGGCGCCCGTGGCGCTCGCGCTCCTGGGGCTCGCGCTCGGCTTCGCCGGCGACGCGATCTCCGCGGCGCTGCTCCCGCACGCCGCCACGGTGCCCGCGGGCGAGGAGGCGCCGCACCTCGCGCTCTGGCACGGCCTCACCCCGGCGCTCGGCGCATCGGCGCTCGCGTGGCTCGCGGGTGCCGCGCTGCACGTCGCGCTGGGCGGCCGGCGGCGCGCGCCGCAGGGCCAGGACCCGTTCGAGCGCGGCTACCACGCGAGCATGCGCGGCCTCGACCGCCTCGCGGTCGAGGTCACGGGCCGCCTGCAGTCGGGCTCGCTGCCGCTGCACCTGACGACCATCCTGCTCGTCGTCGTCGCGGGCCCCGGCGTCGCGCTGCTGCTCGCGGGCGCCCTCACCGCCGACCTGCGCGCCTACGACACGCTCGGGCAGGTCGGCACCGCGATCGTCATCGTCGTCGCCGCGGTCTTCGCCACCACGACGCGCGGGCGCCTCAAGGCCTTCATGCTGCTGTCGGTCGTCGGCTACGGCGTCGCGTTCATGTTCCTCCTGCACGGCGCGCCCGACCTCGCGCTCACGCAGGCGCTCAGCGAGACGGTGTTCCTCGTCATCCTGGTGCTGGTCCTCCGGCGCCTGCCGAAGTACTTCACCGACCGGCCGCTGCGCGCCGCCCGCTACCTGCGGGCGCTGCTCGGCATCGCGGTCGGCACGTTCGCGGCGCTCGCGGCGCTCGCGGCCCTGCAGGCGCGCACGGCGACGCCCAGCTCCGCCGCGTTCTACGAGTGGGCGTACGACTTCGGGCACGGCTCCAACATCGTCAACGTCACGCTCGTCGACATCCGCGCGTGGGACACGCTCGGCGAGGTGTCTGTGCTGCTGGCCGCCGCGACGGGCGTCGCGAGCCTCATCTTCGTGCGGCGCCCGGTCGCGGGCGGCTCGGGCGTGCTGCGGCAGCCGTCGAAGGCGTCGCGCAGCCGCGGCTTCCTCGCGGGCTCCTTCGGCGACGCGTCCATGGACTCGCCGGTGCTCGAGATGATCACGCGCCTGCTGTTCCCGATCATGATGCTCGTCTCCATCTACCTGCTGGCGGTGGGCCACAACGAGCCCGGCGGCGGCTTCGCGGGCGGGCTCGTCGCGGGCATCGCGCTCGCGGTGCGCTACCTCGCCGGCGGCCGGGAGGAGCTCACCGAGGCCGTGCCGTTCGACGCGGGCAAGCTGCTCGGCGGCGGCATGGCGGTCGTCATCGCGAGCGTCGTCTGGCCCATCCTCATCGGCGGCAGGATCGGGGAGTCGTACGCGATCGAGGCGACGCTGCCGCTGCTCGGCGACCAGAAGCTCGTCACGACGCTCTTCTTCGACATCGGCGTCTGGCTCATCGTGATCGGCGCGATGCTCGACTTCGTCCGCTCCCTCGGAGCCGGCATCGACCTGCACGGCGAGCAGGACCTCGCGCCCCGCCCGGCATGGCGCTCCGACCGCTCCCTGCCCGGCCGGGAGGTCGCACGATGACCCCCACGCTCATCCTCGCCGTCGCGGGCGGCGCGCTCATCGCCGCGGGCGTCTACCTGCTGCTCGAGCGCAGCCTCATGCGCATCCTCGCCGGCCTCATGCTCGCCTCCAACGGCGTCAACCTGCTCTTCCTCGTAGCGGCGGGCCCCGCGGGCCTCGCCCCGATCGTCGGCCAGGACCCGGAGCAGATCGCCGACCCGCTGCCCCAGGCGATGGTGCTCACGGCGATCGTGATCACGCTCGCCGCGAGCGCGCTGCTGCTCGCGATGTCGTACCGCTCGTTCCAGCTCGAGGGCCACGACGAGGTCGCCGACGACGTCGAGGACGCCATCGTGCGCCGCCGCGCCGAGGCCGACCTCTCGAGCGAGGCCTACGTCGAGCTCACGCCCGAGGCGCAGCCCGACACCGAGTCCGGCGGCCGGGCGGGGGATGCGCGCTGATGGATCTCGCGAACCTCGTCCCCATCCCGGTGCTGCTGCCGCTGCTCGCGGCCGGCATCACGCTCACGCTGGCGCGGCGGCCCGCGCTGCAGCGCATCGTCTCGGGCACGACGCTCGGCCTCGTCGCGGTGCTCGCGCTCATCCTGTGCCTCGGGGCGGATGCGCAGGGGCCGATCGTGCTGTGGGTCGGGGCCTGGCCGGAGGGGCTCGGCATCGTGCTCGTCGCCGACCGGCTGTCGTCGCTGCTCGTGCTCGTGTCGAGCATCGTCACCGCGATCGTCGTGATCTTCCCGTCCCGCCGCGACATCGCCGACAGTGCCGACGGGGCACCGGTGTCGGTCTTCCACCCGACGTTCCTCGTGCTCACGGCGGGCGTCTCGCACGCGTTCCTCGCCGGCGACCTCTTCAACCTGTTCGTCGGCTTCGAGATGCTGCTGTTCTCCTCGTACGTGCTGATCATGCTCGGCGCGACGAAGGAGCGCGTGCGCGCAGGGTCGACGTACGTGACGGTGAGCCTGCTGTCGTCGACGCTCTTCCTGCTGGCGATCGCGATCGTCTACGCGGCGACCGGCACCGTGTCGTTCGCGCAGCTGCCCGAGCGGCTCGCGGCCCTCGACCCGGGCCTGCAGCTCGTCATCCAGCTGCTGCTGCTCGTCGTCTTCGGCATCAAGGCCGCCATCTTCCCGCTGCAGTCGTGGCTGCCCGACTCGTACCCGACGGCCCCCGCGAGCGTCACCGCCGTCTTCGCGGGCCTGCTCACGAAGGTCGGCGTCTTCGCGATCATCCGCCTGCAGACGCTGCTGTTCCCGCACAGCCCGCTCACCGAGCTGCTGCTCGCGGTCGCCATCCTCACGCTCGTGCTCGGCATCCTCGGCGCGCTCGCGCAGGGCGAGATCAAGCGACTGCTGTCGTTCACGCTCGTGAGCCACATCGGCTACATGCTGCTGGGGGTCGCGCTCGGCACCGAGGCGGGGCTCGCGGGCGCGATCTTCTACATCGTCCACCACATCCTCGTGCAGACGGCGCTCTTCATCGTCGTCGGGCTCATCGAGCGCGTGGGCGGCTCGACGAGCCTCGCGCGCCTCGGCGGGCTCGCGTCGGTGCCGCTGCTCGCGGCGCTCTACCTCATCCCGGCGCTCAACCTCGGCGGCATCCCGCCGTTCTCCGGCTTCCTCGGCAAGGTGGCGCTCATGGATGCGGCGCTCGAGGTGCCGACGCCGCTCGCGGTCGCGGCCGTGGTCGCGGGCGTCGCGACGAGCCTGCTCACGCTGCTGGCGGTCGTGCGGGTCTGGCAGCGCGCGTTCTGGCAGGACCGCGGCGAGGACGACGACCGCGTGCACTCGCTGCGCGTGCTCCCGCGCGTGTGGGTCTTCGCGTCGACGGCGCTCGTGCTCATCACCGTCTCGCTCACCGCGCTCGCCGGGCCGCTCACCGACTACGCGGAGCGCGCGTCGGTCGACATCCGCGGCGGCGCCTACCAGGTCGCGGTCGAGGAGGCGACGCCATGAGCCGGCCCGAGCTGCGCACGCGCGTCTCGATCTTCGCGACGATCGGCCTCGCCCTCATCTGGATGCTGCTGTGGGGCGACCTGTCGCTCGGCGCGGCGCTCTGGGGGGTCGCGATCGCGCTCCTCATCCAGGTGCTGTTCCCGCTGCCCGACGTGCCGGAGCTCGAGTCGTTCCGCCCGCTCGGCTTCCTGCGGCTCGTGGTCGTCACGATGTGGGGCCTGCTCGTCTCCTCGTTCCAGGTGGCCGCGAAGGTGCTGGCGTTCTGGCGACCCACCCGCAACGCGATCATCCTCGTGCGCCTGCGCAGCGACTCCGAGTTCATCACCGCCATCACCGCGGAGCTCGTGACGCTCGTGCCCGGCTCGGTCGCGATCGACGCGCGCGACGGCGAGCTGCTCGTGCACGTGTTCGACGCAGGCTCCGAGGCGGCGATCGCGCACGCGCGCGAGCGCGTGCGCTCGACCGAGGCGACCGTGCTGCTCGCCTTCGGCACACCCGAGGATCGCGCGCTGCTGGAGGAGGACTGATGGATGCCGTGCTCATCGTCGCGGGGCTCATGCTGTTCGCGGCCGCGGTGCTCACGCTCGTGCGGATCGTGCGCGGGCCGGGGCCGAGCGACCGGGTCGTCGCGACCGACGTGCTCGTCGCCGTGGTCGCGGGCGCGCTCGTCGTCGAGGCCGCGATCAACCGCCATCCCCACACGATCGCCGTGATCCTGGTGCTGTCGCTGCTCGCCTTCGCGGGCACGGTGTCGATGGCGCGGTTCGTCGCCGGCAGGGAGGGCGTCGTCGGCACCGGTCCGGCCTCGGCGAGCGGGCTCGAGGGCGATGCGCCGACGGACGAGGACGGGGGCCCGCGATGAGCTGGGAGCCCGTGCTCGACGTCGTCGGCAGCGTGCTGATCCTGATCGGCGCGGCGCTCGCGCTCACCGCCGCGATCGGGCTCGTGCGGCTGCCCGACGTGCTCAACCGCATGCACGCGGGGTCGAAGCCGCAGACGCTCGGCTTCCTGCTGCTGTGCGTCGGGCTGTCGCTCATCCTGCGCGACGGCGCCGCCTCGGCGCTCCTCGCCCTGGCGTGCGGCCTGCAGCTGGTGACCGCGCCGGTCGCGACGCAGATGATGGGCAGGGCGGCGTACCGCACGGGGCAGTTCCGCCGCGACCTGCTGGTGGAGGACGCGGGTCGCGATCGCGACGACGAGACCCGATAGGATCGCACCGACAGCACAGCCGGCCGCTGCACGCCCGTGCGGGAGAGCCCCTCCGGGGGCACCGAAGGAGCAAGCCTCCCCGCCAAACTCTCAGGTCCTCGAACCGCACGGGAAGGCCACACTGGAGCCGTTCGAGACGATCGGCGACAGTGGGGGAGTCCAGACCACAGGAGGACTCATGACCGCGCAGGGATCCATCGATCGCACGGCCCCGGTGACGCCGCTGCTCGCCGTGCACGAGGCGGCCGGCGCCCAGCTGATCGACTTCGCCGGCTGGCAGATGCCGGTGCGCTACGGCTCCGACCTCGCCGAGCACCAGGCGGTGCGCGAGCGCGCGGGCCTGTTCGACCTCAGCCACATGGCCGAGCTGCGCGTGAGCGGCCCCGACGCGGGCGCGATGCTCGACCACGCGCTCGCCGGCCGCCTCTCGGCGCTCGAGCTGTGGCAGGCGAAGTACTCGCTGCTGCTGGCCGAGCAGGGCGGCATCGTCGACGACCTCATCGTGTACCGCACCGGCGACGCCGAGTTCCTCGTCGTCGCCAACGCATCCAACCGCCACGCCGCGCTCGACGCGCTCACCGAGCGCGCCGCCGGCTTCGACGCGACGGTCGTCGACGAGACCGAGCAGACCGCGCTCATCGCCGTGCAGGGCCCGGCCGCCGCGGCGATCGTCGGTGCGATCGGCCTGGAGTCCGAGCCGCTCGACGGGCTGCGCTACTACCGCAGCCTGCCGGCCGTCTTCGAGGGCGAGGACGTGCTCGTCGCCCGCACCGGCTACACGGGCGAGGACGGCTTCGAGCTGTACATCGCCGCGCACGCCGCGGAGGACCTCTGGCGCGCCATCGAGCTCGCGGGGGAGGGCCACGGGCTCGCCCGCTGCGGCCTCGCCGCGCGCGACACGCTGCGGCTCGAGGCGGGGATGCCCCTCTACGGCCACGAGCTGTCGCTCGACGTGCTGCCCGCGCAGGTCGGCCTCGGCCGGGTCGTGGCGCTCAAGACGAAGGGCGACTTCGTCGGCCGCGCCGCCGTCGAGGCCGGTCCCGCGGCCGACGCGCCCGTGCTCGTCGGCCTCACGGCCGAGGGCCGACGCGCGCCCCGCGCCGGCTACCCGGTGCTCGACGGCGACCGCGTCGTCGGCTCGGTCACGAGCGGCGCGCTGTCGCCGACGCTCGGCCACCCGATCGCGATGGCCCTCGTCGAGCCGGGCTCGGTGACCTCCGACTCCCTGTCCGTCGACGTCCGGGGCACGCAGCTGCCGGCGTCCGTCACCGCGCTGCCGTTCTACACCCGAGAGGCCCGAGCATGAGCGAGACCAAGTACACCGCAGACCACGAGTGGATCCGCGTCGAGGGCGACACCGCCACGATCGGCATCACCGACTACGCGCAGGCCGCGCTCGGCGACGTCGTGTTCGTCGACCTGCCGGGCGTGGGCCGCAGCTTCGCCGCCGGCGAGGCGATCGGCGAGATCGAGTCGACGAAGTCGGTGGGCGAGCTGCTCGCTCCCGCCGCCGGCGAGGTGCTCGAGGTCAACGACGAGGTCGCGGGCGACCCGACGCTCGTGAACTCCGCCGCCGAGGGTGCCGGCTGGCTCGTCAAGGTGCGCTTCTCGGAGGAGCCCGAGCTGCTGGACGAGGCCGCCTACCGCGAGCTCACCGCCTGATGCGCCCGTTCGTCGACCGCCACATCGGCATCGATGCGGCGGCCGAGGAGCGCATGCTCTCGGCCGTCGGCTTCGAGTCGCTCGAGGCGCTGATGGACGCCGCCGTGCCCGCGGGCATCCGCAGCGCCGGCACGGGCATCGGCGAGGCCGCCACCGAGACGAAGGCGCTCGCCGAGCTGCGCGCCCTCGCCGCCCGCAACCGGGTGCGCCACAGCGCGATCGGCCTCGGCTACCACGGCACCGTCACGCCGCCGCCCATCAAGCGCCTCATCCTCGAGAACCCGTCCTGGTACACCGCCTACACGCCGTACCAGCCCGAGATCAGCCAGGGCCGCCTCGAGGCGCTCATCAACTTCCAGACGATGGTCGCCGACCTCGCGGGCCTCGACATCGCCAACGCGTCGATGCTCGACGAGGGCACCGCGGTCGTCGAGGCGATGCTGCTCGCGCGCCGAGCCTCGAAGGCGTCGTCGTCGGTCTTCGTCGTCGACACCGACCTGCTGCCGCAGTCGAAGGCGCTGCTGCGCCACCGCGCGCACGCGACCGGCATCGAGCTCGTCGAGCTGCCGCTCGCCGAGACCGACCCGGCCGACCTGCCCGACGCCTTCGGCCTCATCGCGCAGCTGCCCGGCGCATCCGGCCGCGTCTGGGACGCGAGCGGCGCCTTCGCCGCGGCGACCGAGATGGGCGGCGTGCCGGTGGCGGCCGCCGACCTGCTGTCGCTCGCGCTCATCGAGGCGCCCGGCAGTGAGGGCGCGCGCATCGTCGTCGGCTCGTCGCAGCGCTTCGGCGTGCCGATGGGCTTCGGCGGGCCGCACGCGGGGTTCATGGCCGTCGCCGAGTCGCTCACCCGCCAGATGCCGGGCCGGCTCGTGGGCGTCTCCGTCGACGCCGACGGCTACCCCGCCTACCGGCTCACGCTCCAGACGCGCGAGCAGCACATCCGCCGCGAGAAGGCCACGAGCAACATCTGCACCGCGCAGGTGCTGCTGGCCGTCATGGCGTCGATGTACGGCGTCTACCACGGGCCCGACGGCATCCGCGCGATCGCCGAGGGCGTCCACGCGGTCGCGACCCGCTTCGCGCGCGCGGCCCGCGAGGCCGGCGTCGAGCTCGTGCACGACGCGTTCTTCGACACGGTGCGGATGCGCGTGCCCGGCCGGGCGGCCGAGCTGCGGTCGGCGGCGGCCGAGGCCGGCATCCTCGTGCACGCCGTCGACGAGGACGTGCTGCACGTCTCGTTCGACGAGACGTGGGCCGAGGAGGGCACGGGCGTGCTGCTCGACGTGCTGCTGCCCGCGCTCGGCCTCGCCGACGCGGGCGAGGGGGAGCGCGCGATCCCGTCGACGCTCGCCCGCCGCAGCGAGTTCATGACGCACGAGGTCTTCCACGCGCACCGCTCCGAGACGCAGCTCATGCGCTACGCGAAGCGGCTCGCCGATCGCGACTACGCGCTCGACCGCGGCATGATCCCGCTCGGCTCCTGCACGATGAAGCTCAACGCCGCGGCCGAGATGGAGGCCATCACGTGGCCCGAGTTCTCGCAGCTGCACCCCTACGCGCCGCTCGAGGACGCCGAGGGCTCGCTCGCGCTCATCGACCAGCTGGGCGACTGGCTCGCGCGCATCACCGGCTACGACACCGTCTCGCTGCAGCCGAACGCGGGCGCGCAGGGCGAGCTCGCGGGGCTCATGGCCATCCGCGGGTACCACGACTCGCGCGGCGACCGGCACCGCGACGTCGTGCTCATCCCCGCCTCGGCGCACGGCACCAACGCGGCGAGCGCCGTGCTGGCGGGCATGCGCGTCGTGGTGGTGGCGACGAGCCAGAACGGCGACGTCGACGTGGCCGACCTCGAGGCCAAGATCGGCACCCACGCGGGGCAGCTCGCGGCGCTCATGGTCACGTACCCGTCGACGCACGGCGTCTACGAGTCCGAGATCCGGCGCGTGACCGACCTCGTGCACGAGGCCGGCGGGCAGGTCTACATCGACGGCGCCAACCTCAACGCGCTGCTCGGCCACGCCACCTTCGGCGACATGGGCGGCGACGTCTCGCACCTCAACCTGCACAAGACGTTCTGCATCCCGCACGGCGGCGGCGGTCCGGGCGTCGGCCCCGTGGCGGCGAAGGCGCACCTCGCGCCCTTCCTGCCGCGCGACCCGCGCGAGGAGTCCGAGGTCATCGACGGCCTGCGCGTCGGCGCGAACCCGATCTCGTCGGCGCCGTGGGGCTCCGCGTCGATCCTGCCGATCTCGTGGGCGTACGTGCGCATGATGGGGCTCGACGGCCTGACGAAGGCGACCGCGAGCGCGGTGCTCGCGGCCAACTACGTCGCCGCGCGCCTGCGCGAGCACTTCCCCGTGCTCTACACGGGCGAGCACGGCCTCGTGGCGCACGAGTGCATCCTCGACCTGCGGCCGCTCAAGGAGGCGACCGGCGTCTCGAACGACGACGTCGCCAAGCGGCTCGTCGACTACGGCTTCCACGCGCCGACGATGTCGTTCCCCGTCGCGGGCACGCTCATGGTCGAGCCGACGGAGTCGGAGGACCTCGGCGAGCTCGACCGCTTCGTCGACGCGATGATCGCGATCAAGGCCGAGGCGGATGCGATCGGTCGCGGCGAGACGCCGCTGGCCGAGAGCGCGCTGCGGCGCGCGCCGCACACGGCGGGCTCGATCGTGCACGGCGACTGGGACCGCCCGTACACGCGCGAGCAGGCGGTCTTCCCCGTCGCGGGCGTCGAGCGGGCGAAGTACTGGCCGCCGGTCGCGCGCGTCGACCAGGCCTACGGCGACCGCAACATCGTCTGCAGCTGCCCGCCGGTGGAGGCGTTCGCCTGATGCTCCGCGGCCGTCGCTCGATCGCCGCCCGCACCGCGTCCGCGGTGGCCGGGGCGGCGGTCGTCGCGATGGCGCTGAGCGCGTGCGGGCCGCAGGTCGAGGCGCGCGTCCTGCCCGGCTCGAGCGTCGACGTGGCGTGGGAGGGCGAGCTCACGGCGGCGAGCGCGGCGAGCGTGCCGGCCGCGACCGCCGGCAACCGCGACGTCGCCGCGCTGACGCGCGCGGCGTTCGCCACCGTCGGCGCCGACGGCGAATTGCGCGAGGACCCCTCCTTCGGCACCGCGACCGTGGTCTCCGAGGCGCCCTTCACCGTGCGCTACGACCTGGCCGACGGGGTGCGCTGGTCCGACGGCGTGCCGATCGACGCCGCCGATCTCGCGCTCGCGTGGGCCGCGTCGTCGAACGCGCTGTCGACGCCCGACCTCGACCTCGCGGCGCTGCGGGGCGAGGACGCCCGCCTCGACCTGCCCGAGGACGCGGTGTGGTTCGACGTCGCCGATCCCGGCGGGCTCGTGCACGCGGTGGAGGCGCCGGTGCGCGACGACTGGGGGCGCGCGATCGACGTGGCGTTCGCGCAGCCGGTGCCCGACTGGCGCGAGGCGCTCGAGGTCGCGGTGCCGGCCCACGTGCTCGGGCAGCAGGTGCTCGGCATCGCCGACCCGATGGAGGCGAAGCAGCGCGTGCTCGACGCGATCGACCGCGCCGACCCGCTCGCGCTCGCGCCGATCGCGGAGGCCTGGAGCGCCGGGCTGCCGATCAGCGCAGCCGACCCCGCGCCCGGCGCGCTCGTGGCGAGCGGCCCGTACCGCCTCGAGCAGCTGCGCGACGGCCGTGTCGAGCTCGTCGCGAACGACCGGTACGTGGGCGCCCAGCTGCCGCAGGTCGAGCGGCTCGTCCTGCACGACGTCGCCGACGACGCGGCGGCGCTGCAGGGGCTGACCTCCGGCGCGCTCGACGTGGCCGCGGTGCAGCCGGTCGACGGCGATCGCACGGCCATCCGCGACCTCGAGCGCGACGACGCGACGCTCATCGCCGGCGCGACCGGGCTCCGCTGGGAGCTCGCGCTGCGCGCCGACCGCGCGCCGCTGCGCTCGGCCGAGGCGCGCCGCTCGCTGCTGCAGTCGATCGACCGGCAGGCGCTCGTCGAGGCGGCGCTGGGGGAGCGGGCCGAGGAGGCCGACCGCGTCGACGCGCTGCTGTTCCGCCCCGGCACCCGCGTCTACGAGTACGCGCTCGAGGACGCGGGCCTGCCGCAGGCCTTCGGCGGCGCCGAGCCCGAGGCCGCCGCCGCCGAGCGCGACCGGCTCGGCATCCCCGCCGGCACCGAGGTGTGCGTGCGCTACGACCGGTCGGATGCGTTCGCGGCGGCCGCGCTCCCTGCCATGGCCGCGCAGGCGGCCGAGGCCGGCTGGCAGGTGCGCGACTGCGGCGTCGACGACCTCGCCGCCGGGCTCGCGGAGGACGACTGGCACGCGGTGCTGCGCGTCGTCGCGGCGCCCGCCGACGCCGAGGCGGTCGCCGACCGCTGGCGCGGCGGCGGCATCACGGGCGCCGAGAGCCCCGCGCGCGAGGCGCTGCTCGACGAGGCGCTCTCCACGGCCGACCCCGACGCGCTCGAGCAGACGCTGCTCGAGGTCGAGACGTCGCTCGTCGCCGACGCGCTCGCGCTGCCGATCGCCGAGCCGATCCGCCTCACCGTGAGCGCCGCGGGACTCCAGGGCGTCGCGCCCCGCCCGGCCCCCGCATCCCTCACCTGGAACGCGTGGGAGTGGAGCCTCGAGAGCGCCACGCCCGCACCCTGAGACCGCCCGGTCCGGCGGCTACCGCGCGAACAGCTGCGGGAACGCGCCGTACGCCCACGGGTAGCCGATGAAGACGGCCACGTCGATGAGCGTGTGGGCGACGATGAGCGGCACGAGCCTGCCGGTGCGGGCGTAGAGCCAGCCGAAGAGCACGCCCATCGCGAAGTTCCCGAAGAGCGCGGGCACGCCCTGGTAGAGGTGGTAGACGCCCCGCAGCGCCGCAGCGGCGACGATGATCGGCCAGGCGCCGAGCCTGCCCGCGCCCCACCCGAGCCGCCGCAGCCGCTCGAAGGCGTAGCCGATCACGATCACCTCCTCGGTGAGGCCGGCGCGCAGCGCCGACAGCAGCAGCACGGGCACGGTGAACCACTGCGCGTCGAGCGGCGACGGCACGACGTCGACGGTGAGCCCCATCGCCCGCCCCGCGAGGTAGAGGGCGAGGCCGGGGATGCCGATCACGAGCACGAGGGCTGCGCCCGAGAGGGTGTCGCGCACCGGTCGCGTCGCGTCGATGCCGAGCGCGCCCAGGTGCGGCCGGCGCGAGCGCCAGAGCAGCCAGCACACGAGCGCCACCGGCACGAGGTCGAGCGCGATGCCGGTGAGCTGGTACGAGAGGTCGAGCCACGCGCGGTCGGAGCGCGCCGGGTTGAGCGCCACCTGCTGCTCGCCGATGGGCGTCGCGCGCGTCGAGACGTCGAGGAACTGCAGCACCGACCAGAGGGCGCTCGCGCCGAGCGACAGCAGCAGCACGATCGCCAGCTCCCACCACAGGCGGCGCTGCGAGGGGGCGTGCTCGCGCACGGGGTCGAGGCGGATGGGCTCGGTCACCGCTCCAGGGTAGGGCCGCGACTTCTGCGCGCCGATCGGTGCCCTCGTGCACATCTGTTGCGCGAGAGCGGCGGCGGCGCATTCGATCACGGTTCTGCACCGACTTGGTAACGATCCGGTTGCCGCGCCCGATCGGGCTTGCTCTCGGGCCTACAGTGGCACTCATCCAGAGCACAGCGGCTGTCTGGCCGCGCGCTCACCTTGCACAGGAGGAACATTGAGGATCAAGCGATTCGCTGCGAGCGGCGTGCTGCTCGCGACGGGCGCGCTCGTCCTCTCCGCTTGCACGCCGACTACGGCGCCAGGAGCGGAGATCGTCGAGGGCACGTCCATCACGGCAGCGTGGAGCCAGCCGTTCTACTCAGCGAACGGCAACACGTCGTTCGGCAACGCCACCGCGAACAACAACATCAACTACATGACCTACTCGGGGTTCAACTTCTACGACAACACCCCCGAGCTCCAGCAGGACACCTCCTTCGGCTCGTACGAGCTCGTGTCGGAGGACCCGCTGCAGGTCCAGTACACGATCAACGAGGGCGTCCAGTGGAGCGATGAGGTTCCCGTCGACGCCGCCGACATGCTGCTCAACTGGGCAGCCATCTCGGGCGCGTTCAACACGGAGGACTTCGCTCCGGAGGAGTACCAGGATCCGGAGACCGGTGAGTTCACCACCGAGTTCCCCGAGGGCACGGTCTTCTTCGACTCGGGCGCCACGCCCACGTCGGGACTCGGCCTCGTGCAGGAGACCCCGGAGATCAACGAGGACGGCCGCGGCATCCTCATGACGTACTCCGACTTCTACGTCGACTGGGAGCTCGCGTTCGGCGCCGGCCTGCCCGCGCACGTCATCGCGATGAACGCGCTCGGCATCGAGGACCCGACGGAGGCCAAGCAGGCCGTCATCGACGCCATCCAGAACGAGGACATGGGCGTCATCGCGCAGCTCGCGTCCTACTGGAACACGGGCTTCAACTTCACCGAGATGCCCTCCGACACGTCGGTGCTGACGGCCAACGGCCCGTACATCATCAGCGACTTCGTGGCCGACCAGTACATCACGCTGCAGGCCAACGAGAACTACGTCGGCGACCACCAGCCGCAGGTCGAGACCATCACGGTCCGCTTCATCACCGACGCCATGGCTGCGGTGACGGCGCTCCAGAACGGCGACGTCGACATCATCCAGCCGCAGGCTACGCCTGACGTCCGCGCTGCCCTCGAGGGCACCGAGGGCATCACGGTGAACTACGGCGAGGGTGCGACGTACGAGCACGTCGACCTGCAGTTCGACCAGTCGAAGAACCCGGGCGTCTTCGAGACGCTCGAGGCTCGCCAGTCGTTCCTGCTGACGATTCCGCGCCAGGAGATCATCGACCGCCTCATCATCCCGCTGAACCCGGAGGCCACGGTCCGCAACTCGGCCGTGTTCGTCCCGGGCGCCGAGGGCTACGACGAGTCGGTCGAGAACTCGGGCATCCTCGACATGTACTCCGAGGTCGACATCGAGCAGGCCACGGCGCTGCGCGAGCAGGCCGGCCTGGAGGAGGGCACCGAGGTCTGCCTCCTGTTCGCCTCGACGAACCCTCGTCGCGTGTCGGAGTTCGAGCTCATCCGCGAGTCGGCTGCTGAGGCCGGCTGGACCGTGACCGACTGCTCGTCGCCCGAGTGGGGTGGCCTCCTCGGCGCTCCCGGTGCGTACGACGCGTCGCTCTTCGGATGGCAGTCGACCTCGCTCGGCGTCGCCTCGGTCGGTCCGAACTTCGAGACCGGCGGCATCAACAACCTGTCCTACTACTCCAACGAGGAGATGGACGCTGTCGTGCAGGAGCTCAACACCACCGTTGACACCGAGCGCCAGATGGAGCTGCTGATGGAGATCGACCGCATCCTCGTCGAGGACGCGTTCGGCATCACCATCTTCCAGTTCCCGGAGGTCACCGCGTTCTCCGACCGCATCACGGGCATCGACTCGTCGCCGCTCGCCCCGACGATCTTCTGGAACGTCTGGGACTGGACGCCGACCGAGACGAACGCCTCGGAGGGCTGATCCACCACACCCGCCTCCAGTCCCATCCACTGCTAGTGTGATGTGGCTTCAGGCAGAGAGGCGCCGGACCACCTGGCCCGGCGCCTCTCGCATGAACTCTTCCGACTCGCTCGATCAGCGATCTCGGATCCACCCGTAGACCGGAACTCAAGGAGGCGAACCGGTGGCGACATTCATCGTCAGGCGCCTGATCGCGGCAGTGCTCATCCTGCTCGCCGCGACTTTCCTCATGTACAACATGGTGGCCTTCTCAGGCGACCCGCTCGAGGATCTCCGCGGCGTCCAGACCCCGCAGACAGCGCAGCTCATCGAAGCCCGCATCCGACTGCTGCACCTCGACGTGCCGCCGCCGCTGCGCTACTTCATCTGGCTCGGGGGCATCGGCGGATGCTTCATCGGCCAGTGCGACTTCGGCATGACCATCCAGCAGCAGCCCGTGCTCAACGTGCTCCTGAACTCGATGGACCAGACCCTCCGCCTCGTGACCATCGCCACGATCGTCGCCATCATCCTCGGCATCGTCATCGGCATCACGACCGCGCTGCGCCAGTACTCCTCGTACGACTACGGCGTGACGTTCATCTCCTTCCTCTTCTTCTCGCTGCCGATCTTCTGGTTCGCGGTGCTGCTCAAGCAGTTCCTCGCCATCGGCGCGAACGACTGGCTGCAGACCGGCGCGCAGATCGACTGGTGGGTGATCGTGGTCGTCGCGCTCGTCTCCGGCCTGTTCTGGATGTCGGTGCTCGGCGGCGATCCGAAGCGCAAGGCGATCACCTTCGCCCTCGGCACGCTCGCCGGCGGCCTCGTGCTCGGCTACATGAGCATGTCGGGCTGGTTCCTGAACCCCCGCTTCATCCTCTTCGGGCTCGACTTCTCGCTGCTCGCGATCGCGTTCCTCATGCTCTCGGTGGCGCTCATCGTCACGGCGATCCTCGCCGGCATCAAGAACCGCCGCTCGCTCATGATCGGCCTCGGCGTCGCCGTGGTCGGCATCGCGCTGTACTACCCGGTGAACTACTTCCTGTTCAACCCGCAGGTCGTGCCGATGAACTTCTGGATCCTCGCCGGCCTCGCGGTCGTGACGATCCTCGTGGGCGTCGGCGCCGGCTGGGTCTTCGGCGGCGACAACAAGTCCGTCAACATGAAGATCGGCGGATGGACGGCGTTCCTCGTCGGCGCGATCATGGTGGTCGACCGGCACATGCAGCTGTGGCAGGCCTACTCGCAGTCCGGCTACATCCGCGGCCGCCCGATCGCCACGATCGGCGCGAGCAACCCGGGCTTCTCGCAGTCGTCCTTCTTCGTGCAGGGCGTCGACGCGTTCACGCACCTGCTGCTGCCGACGATCGCGCTGATGGTCATCTCCTTCGCCGGCTACACGCGGTACACCCGCGCGAGCCTGCTCGAGGTGCTCAACCAGGACTACATCCGCACCGCGCGGGCGAAGGGCCTCACCGAGCGCACCGTCATCGTGCGGCACGCGTTCCGCAACGCGCTCATCCCGATCACCACGATCGTGGCGTTCGACATCGCCGGCATCATCGGCGGCGCCGTCATCACCGAGCGCGTGTTCGGCTGGACCGGCATGGGATCGATGTTCATCAACGGCCTCAACCAGGTCGACCCCAACCCGGTGATGGCGTTCTTCCTCGTCACCGGAGCGCTCGCGCTCCTGTTCAACATGCTGGCCGACATCGCATACGCGGCCCTCGACCCCCGGATCCGGGTGAGCTGATGACCACGAACATCCCGCAGACCAACGAGCCGCACGTCACCGACGCCGAGGCCAACCTCGAGCTCAAGGAGATCGAGGGCCTCAGCCAGGGCCAGATCGTCCGGAAGCGCTTCTTCCGGCACTGGGGCGCCGTCACGTCGATGATCGTGCTCGCGCTCATCATCATCCTGGCGTTCACGTCCGTCGGCATCTCGGCCGGCCCCGTCCGCATCCCCGGCTGGTGGGCATGGGACTGGACGCAGAACCCGCGCCCGGTCAACGGCGGCACCCCCTCGTGGGAGCACCCGTTCGGCCAGGACTCGATCGGCAAGGACCTGTTCGCGCTCGTCATGCGCGGCACGCAGCAGTCGCTCATGATCATGGTGCTCGTCGGCCTCATCGGCGCGACGATCGGCATCGTCATCGGCGCGCTGTCGGGCTTCTTCCGCGGCTGGGTCGACTCGGTGCTGATGCGCTTCACCGACGTGATCATCACGATCCCGTTCATCGTGATCGGTGCCGTCATCGGCTCGACGTTCGGCAAGCTCGGCGCCTTCGTGCTCGCGATCGTGCTCGGCCTGTTCTCGTGGACGGGCCTCGCTCGACTCGTGCGCGGCGAGTTCCTCTCGCTCCGCGAGCGCGAGTTCGTCGACGCGGCCCGCGTGGCCGGCGCCTCGAACGGCCGCATCATCTTCAAGCACATCCTGCCGAACGCCATGGGCGTCATCATCGTCAACACGACGCTGCTGATGGCCGGCGCGATCCTGGCGGAGACGGGCCTGTCGTTCCTCGGGTTCGGCGTGCAGCCGCCTGACACGTCGCTCGGCCTCATCATCAGCCTCAACCAGGAGGCGTTCCAGACGCGGCCCTGGCTGTTCTGGTGGCCCGGTGCGTTCATCATCGTGATCGCGCTGTGCATCAACTTCATCGGCGACGGCCTGCGCGACGCGTTCGACCCGCGCCAGAAGCGGATGCCGTCCGAGCGGGCGATGCGCCAGGCCGACGTGGCCGCGGCCGACGCGGCCGCGCTCCGCGGCCACGAGGCCGAGGACCCGGCCTTCGCCGCTGCGGCCGACGGTCAGGCGCCGGGGCCGGACGCCCGTGCGCCGCGCGCCGAGGGCGACACCGCGGGCGACCGCGGCGACCGCGACCGGGGCTGACGTGCTGCGCTCAGCGAAGCACGAGGCCCGCGGCGGCCAGCAGCGCCGGCACGGCGACGATCGCGATCGTAGGCCAGTGCCAGCTGCGGGTCGCCGTGGCCGCCTCGTCGAGCAGGCCCTCGTCGCGCAGCTCCTCCCAGTGGGTGCGGGTGACGTGCGCGGCCGCGCCGGAGACGCTGTGCACGGCGTCTCCGGGGCGGATCGCGCCGCCCACCGTGCTCGACTCGCGGGCGAGGCGGATGTCCTCGGTCGTGACGCGCGCGATGCCGTAGCGGCTCGGCGCCGGCGCCGCCCACGCGGTCAGGCGACGGTCCTCGAGCGTGAGCTCGAGCGCCCACTTGGTGTCGATGCGCTTGATCGCGCCCCACGGCACCTCCCAGGTGCTGAAGGGGTTCACGACCTCGACGCCGCCGTGGTCGATCGTGACCCGCGGGCGCCACATGAAGGCCCACGTGACCGCGGCCCCGAGCAGCGGCCACGGCGCGGACCACAGCAGGCCCACCGGGTCGTCGGCGAGCAGGATGCTCGCCAGGGCGAGCCCCATGAGCACCCCGATCACCACCGTGATCACCCTGCCGAAGGACGATCGGAACACCGCTCGCTGATAGGCCATCCATCCAGTTTCGCAGACCACCACTGCACTGCAGACAACGCAGGAGAGGAGCTCCCGTGACCGACACGGCAGCCGCCCCCGTCGCCGACCGCGACGTCATCCTCGAGGCTCGCGACCTCAACGTCGACTTCTGGGTCGACGGCAAGTTCTACCCGGCCGTCAAGGACGCCGAGTTCAAGGTCCACGCCGGCGAGGTGCTGGCGATCGTGGGCGAGTCGGGCTCCGGCAAGTCGACGACCGCGATGGCGCTCATCAGCCTGCTCCCGCCGAACGCGCGCGTGAACGGCTCGGTGCGGCTCAAGGGCAAGGAGATCCTCGGCATCCCCGAGCGCGACCTCCGCCACATCCGCGGCAACGAGATCGCGGTGATCTTCCAGGAGCCGATGACGGCGCTCAACCCCGTCTACACGATCGGCTTCCAGATCTCCGAGGCGCTCCGCAGCCACTACGACCTCACGGTCGACCAGGCGAAGGAGCGCGCGATCGAGCTGATCGCGAAGGTCGAGATCCCCGACCCGCCGACCGCGTTCAACAAGTACCCGCACCAGCTCTCGGGCGGCCAGCGCCAGCGCGCCATGATCGCCCAGTCGCTCGCGTGCGACCCGGCGCTGCTCATCGCCGACGAGCCGACCACCGCGCTCGACGTGACGGTGCAGGCCGAGGTGCTCGACCTGATGCGCAAGCTGAAGGACGAGCTGGGCTCCGCGGTCATCCTCATCACGCACGACATGGGCGTCGTCGCCGACCTCTCCGACCGCATCATCGTCATGCGCAACGGCGAGATGGTCGACCGCGGCTCGGCGCTCGACGTCTTCCAGCGCCCCTCGCACCCGTACACGAAGGAGCTGCTGGCGGCCGTGCCGTACCTCGGCGTGCACGAGGACGAGACGGGCCGCGCGTTCGAGGCGTCGAAGGTCTCCGACACCGTCGACCCGATCCTGCGCTTCGCGGACGTCGTGATCGAGTACCCGAAGCGCGGCCGCGTGCCGGCGTTCCGGGCCGCCGAGGACATCGACCTGTCGGTGTACCCGGGCGAGATCGTCGGGCTCGTGGGCGAGTCGGGCTCCGGCAAGACGACGCTCGGCCGCGCCGCGATCGGCCTGCTGCCCATCAAGTCGGGCACGCTGACCGTCGCCGGCCACGACATCTCGGCCGCTTCGATGCGCGACCTGCGGCCGCTGCGCGAGAAGACCGGCATCGTCTTCCAGGACCCGTCGTCGTCGCTCAACCCGCGCATGCCGATCGGCGAGTCGATCGGCGAGCCGATCCTGCTCTCCCGCCGCGCGGCGGGCGACGCGATCGACCACAAGGCGCTCGACAAGCGCGTGCAGGAGCTGCTGGAGTCGGTCGAGCTGCCGACCTCCTACCGCAACCGCTACCCGCACGAGCTCTCCGGCGGCCAGAAGCAGCGCGTCGGCATCGCCCGCGCGCTCGCGCTCGCGCCCGAGCTGCTCATCGCCGACGAGCCGACCTCCGCGCTCGACGTGTCGGTGCAGGCGCGCTTCCTCGAGCTGCTCACGGGCATCCAGCAGGAGCTGCAGTTCGCGTGCCTCTTCATCAGCCACGACCTCGCGGTCGTCGACTCGCTCGCGCACCGCATCGTCGTGATGCGGAAGGGGCGCATCGTCGAGGAGGGCACGCGCGACCAGATCCTGCGCAACCCGCAGGACGCGTACACGCAGCGCCTCATCTCCGCCGTGCCGCTGCCCGACCCGGTCGCGCAGGCCGAGCGCAGGGAGTCGCGCCGGGCGAGCTGACCGGCACCCCGCACGCACGGCCGCGGCCGCCCGCTAGGATGGGCGCCGCGGCCGTTCGTCGCGAACTCCCCAGAACCGGAAGGCACCTGCATGCCGATCGCCGCGCGATCCGACCTCCGCAACGTGGCGATCGTCGCCCACGTCGACCACGGCAAGACGACCCTCGTCGACGCGATGCTGACGCAGACCGGCTCCTTCGGGGCCCACGACACGCACGACGAGCGCGCCATGGACTCGAACGAGCTGGAGCGTGAGAAGGGCATCACGATCCTCGCCAAGAACACGGCGATCCGCTACACCGGCGCGCACGCCGCCGACGGCCCCGTCACGATCAACGTCATCGACACGCCCGGCCACGCCGACTTCGGCGGCGAGGTCGAGCGCGGCCTGTCGATGGTCGACGGCGTCGTGCTGCTCGTCGACGCCTCCGAGGGCCCGCTGCCGCAGACGCGCTTCGTGCTCCGCAAGGCGCTCGAGGCCAAGCTCCCCGTGATCCTGCTCGTCAACAAGACCGACCGCCACGACGCGCGCATCGACGCGGTCGTGGGGGAGAGCCAGGACCTGCTGCTCGGCCTCGCCTCCGACCTCGCCGACGACGTGCCCGACCTCGACCTCGACGCCGTCCTCGACGTGCCGGTCGTCTACGCATCCGGCAAGGCCGGGCGCGCGTCGACCGCGAAGCCCGCCGACGGCTCGCTGCCCGACAGCGAGGACCTCGAGCCGCTCTTCGGGGCGATCCTCGAGCACATCCCGGCGCCGACGTACGACGACGAGGCGCCGCTGCAGGCGCACGTCACCAACCTCGACGCATCCCCCTTCCTCGGCCGCCTCGCGCTGCTGCGCATCAAGGCGGGCACGCTCAAGAAGGGCCAGACGGTCGCCTGGGTGCGGCACGACGGCGAGGTGCAGAACGTGCGCGTCACCGAGCTGCTCGAGACGAAGGCGCTCGACCGCGTGCCGGCCGAGAGCGCCGGCCCCGGCGACATCGTCGCGGTCGCCGGCATCGCCGAGATCACCATCGGCGAGACGCTCGCCGACCCCGACGACGTGCGCCCGCTGCCGGCGATCACCGTCGACGAGCCGGCCATCTCGATGACGATCGGCACCAACACGTCGCCGCTCGCCGGCAAGATCAAGGGCTCCAAGCTCACCGGCCGCATGGTGAAGGACCGACTCGACCGCGAGCTCATCGGCAACGTGTCGCTGCGCGTCGTCGACATCGGCCGCCCCGACGCGTGGGAGGTGCAGGGCCGCGGCGAGCTCGCGCTCGCCATCCTCGTCGAGCAGATGCGCCGCGAGGGCTTCGAGCTGACCGTCGGCAAGCCGCAGGTGGTCACGCGCAAGATCGATGGCGTGCTGCACGAGCCGTTCGAGCACCTCACGATCGACGTCCCCGAGGAGCACCTCGGTGCCGTGACCCAGCTGCTCGCGGGCCGCAAGGGCATCATGGACGGGATGACGAACCACGGCACCGGCTGGGTGCGCATGGAGTTCGTCGTGCCGAGCCGCGGCCTCATCGGCTTCCGCACCGAGTTCCTGACGAGCACGCGCGGCACGGGCATCGCCAACGCGATCGCGCACGGCTGGCAGCCGTGGGCGGGCGCGATCACGACGCGCAACAACGGCGCGCTCGTCGCCGACCGCACGGGCGTCGCGACGCCCAACGCGATCATGGCGCTCCAGGAGCGCGGGGTCTTCTTCGTGAAGCCCGGCGACGACGTCTACGAGGGGATGGTCGTCGGCGAGAACGCGCGCTCCGACGACATGGACGTCAACATCACCAAGGAGAAGAAGCTCAACAACATCCGGTCGTCGACCGGTGAGGAGCTCGAGCGCCTGACGCCGCCGAAGACGCTCTCGCTCGAGGAGTGCCTCGAGTGGGCGCGCGACGACGAGTGCGTCGAGGTGACGCCGCACGCCGTGCGCATCCGCAAGGTGACGCTCGACGCGACCACCCGCGCCCGCGAGGCGTCGCGCCTCAAGAAGCAGGGCTGACCCTCCCGTCGATTGGTCACGAAGTGCTGGTCGTGAGCGCTCCGCCCAGCACTTCGTGACCACTCGGTCTTGAGCCGTCGCCGGTCGGCGATGGCTGGGCGGGCGCCCCGGCTCAGCGGGTCGCGGCAGCCGCGGCCATGCGGAGCGCACGCACGTGCGCGATGTGCGCGAGCACGCCGCGAGCGCCGCCCCGCAGGTCGTCCTTGGTGACGCGGATGACGTACCAGCCCTCGGACTGCAGCCTCCGCAGCCGACGGATGTCGCGCTGGTACTGGGCGTCGTCGGTCCGATGCTGCTCGCCGTCGTACTCGATCGCGAGCCGCAGCTCGGGGTAGGCGAGGTCGATCCGCGCCCAGACGCGGCCGTCGGGCTCGCGGAGCTCGAGCTGCAGCACCGGCTCGGGCAGGCCTGCGCCGATGATGCGCAGGCGCAGCTGCGTCTCCTTCGCCGACTCGGCGCCGGGGCGCACGAGCGCGAGCGCGCGGTCCACCACCGCCATGCCGCGGGCTCCTCGGTAGCGTCGCGTCGCGTCGGCGAGCGCGTCGATCGTGAGGCTGCCGGTGCGCCGCGGATCGACGATCCAGTCGCCGACCGCCACCAGCTCCTCGACGCTGAGCAGGGTCGCGAGGTGGACGAAGGTGTCGGCGACGGCCTCCGCGCGGAGCCCGGCGACCTCGACGACCTCCGACTTGATGCGGTGTCCGACCACGCCGGGCCGGCGCATCCGCCCGGTGAAGGAGGGGGATGCGAGGTGCACCGGTCCGCGCTCCAGCCGGCGCGGGATCGGCATGCCGTGGAGGAGCGCTGCGGTCGCGTGGGAGAAGAACTGGTCGGGCCTCGCGAGCGCCGTGAGCGCGGCGATCAGCTCGTCGCGGCCCTCCTCGACGGTGGTCGGCGGCGGCCCGACGACGCGGCACCCGCTCGCCGGGCGTCGGAACGCCGCTCCGCGCAGCTGCGCGGCGGTCAGGCCCGAGGCCTTCCCCTGCCTCGTCGTGAACACCGTGCGCTCCGCATCCATCCGCGGACCATGCCGCATCCGGCCCCGCACCCGCCGCGCCGAGCGACCCCGCTGTGGATCGCCCTGCCGCCCGGCGCAGCCCAGCCCGAGCCGCCCCCGATCGATTGGTCACGAATCGCTGTGCGCAGGGGCCCGCGACAGCGATTCGTGACCAATCGGCGTCAGGCAGGGGTGGGGGCCGGGCGGATGCGGTGCGATGCGCCGCGGTGCTCGTCCGGGAGGCGGGCACCGCGGCCGTGCAGCTTCTGGCGCAGCGTGCCCTCGGCGTACGCCTCGGGGTAGGCGCCCCGCTCCCGCAGGACCGGCACGACGTGCTCGATCACGTCCTCCCAGGTGCCGGGCGTGACGGCGTAGGCGAGGTTGAACCCGTCGACGTCGGTCTCCTCGACCCACTCCTGCAGCGCATCCGCGATCTCCTCGCCGCTGCCGACGAGCGTCGGCCCGAGCCCGCCGATCGCGGCGTGGCGGCCGAGGTCGCCGACCGACCACTCGCGGCCGAGCTCGGCCTCGGCCTGCAGGTGGTGGAGCACCGACTGGATCGCGTTCGACTCGACGTCGCCCACCGGGTCCGCGGGGTCGTAGGCGGCGAGGTCGACGCCCATCCACCCCGACATGAACACGAGCGCGCCCTCCTCGCTCGCGTAGGAGCGGTACTCCGCCTCCTTCGCGAGCGCCTCCTCGCCGGTCGCCGCGGTGATGATGGTGAGCAGCGTGTAGATGCGGGCCGAGCGGCGGTCGCGGCCCGCGGCCTCGAGGGCGTCGCGGATGCGCCGCACGGTGCCGGCGAGGACCTCCTTCGAGGGGGCCGCGACGAAGATCGCCTCGGCATGCTCGGCCGCGAACGCGACCCCGCGGGGCGAGGCGCCCGCCTGGTAGATGACCGGCGTGCGCTGCGGCGACGGCTCCGAGATGTGCGCGCCCGGCACGGTGAAGAAGCGCCCGCGGTGGTCGATGTCGTGCACCTTCGCCGGGTCGGCGAAGACGCCCCGCTCGCGGTCCTCGACGACGGCGTCGTCCTCCCACGAGCCCTCCCACAGCTTGTAGAGCACCTCGAGGTACTCGTCGGCGTGGTCGTAGCGGTCGTCGTGCGCGAGCTGGTCGTCCTGCCCCATGTTGCGCGCGGCGCTCGGCAGGTAGCCGGTGACGACGTTCCAGCCCACGCGGCCGCCCGTGAGGTGGTCGAGCGTCGACATGCGGCGGGCGAAGGGGTAGGGGTGCTCGAACGCGGTGCCGGCGGTGATGCCGAAGCCGAGGTGCTCGGTGACCGCGGCCATCGCGCTCACGAGCAGGATCGGGTCGTTGACCGGCACCTGCGCGCCGTTGCGCACGGCAGCCTCGCGGGTGCCGCCGTAGACGTCGTAGGTGCCGAGCACGTCGGCGATGAAGAGGCCGTCGAAGGCGCCGCGCTCGAGCAGCTGGGCCAGCTCGGTCCAGTAGCCGATGGTGTTGTAGTGCCGCGACCGGTCGTCGGGGTGGCGCCACAGCCCGGAGGACTGGTGCGCGACGCAGTTCATGTCGAAGGCGTTGAAGCGGATCTGGCGTGTCATGCCCGGCATCGTGGCGGGCGCCGGAGGGGCGGGGCAACGGATGGGCGACGCCCGGCGTCATGGCGCGTCACGGTGCGTCACACTCGCCCGCCCGGGGCCGCGCGGGCCTAGCGTTGCCGCCATGACGCATCCGACCCTCCGCATCGTCGCCGTGAGCGGCAGCGTGCACCGGCCGTCGTCGACGACGGCGCTCGTCGCCGCGCTCGCCGACGCGGTCGCGCGGCGCACGGACGCGACGATCGAGCTCGTGGAGCTCGTCGACGTCGGGCCGCACCTCGGGGGCGCGCTGCGGCGCGAGTCGCTGCCGGCCGAGGCGGAGCGCGCGATCAGCGCCATCGAGGAGGCCGACCTGCTCGTGGTGGGGAGCCCGGTGTACCGGGCGAGCTTCACGGGCCTGTTCAAGCACCTGTTCGACTTCGTCGACCAGCGCGCGCTCGTCGACGTGCCGGTGCTGCTCGCCGCGACGGGCGGCTCCCACCGCCACGCGCTCACGATCGAGCACCAGCTGCGGCCGCTCTTCGCGTTCTTCCAGGCGCTCACGCTGCCCGTCGGCGTCTACGCCTCGAGCGAGGAGTTCGAGCACGGCCGCGTGCGCTGCGCCGCGGTGCTCGACCGCATCGAGGCGGCCGCCGACCGCGCGCTGCCGTACCTGCGCGCCGTGCCGGCGCCGGTGCGCCCCGCCGCGTTCTGACGCGCGCGCGTCATCGGAGGGCGTGCGGCGGTGGTTGGATGAGAGGAATGGACCCCCGCCTCGAGCGCGTGCTGTTCGTGCACGCGCACCCCGATGACGAGACGCTCTCGACCGGCGCCGCGATCGCGACCGTCGCCGCGGGCGGCGGCGACGCGGTCGTCGTGACGTTCACGCTCGGCGAGCGCGGCGAGGTGCGCGCCGAGCGCCAGCCCGACGTCGACCACGTCGGCGTCGGCGAGGTGCGCCGGCAGGAGCTCGACCAGGCGCTCCGCGCGCTCGGCGCCCGCGGCCGCCGCATCCACGGCTGGGACGACTCCGGCATGTCGTGGATCCGCAGCGGCGTCGCCGGCCCCGCGCCCGACGCGCCGCCGACCGCGATGGGCATGGCCGACCCCGACGACCTCGCGGATGCGCTCGGCGTCGTCATCGAGGAGACCGACCCGACGGCGATGGTCACCTACGACGCCGACGGAGGCTACGGCCACCCGGACCACGTGGCCGCGCACCGCGCATCCGTCATCGTCGCCCGCCGCTACGACCTGCCGCTCTACGTGCGCACCGACCGGCCCGCCGACGTCGCGTTCCCGCTCGAGCCCGTGCGGCAGCGCGTGCTCGACGCGCTCGCCGCGCACCGCTCGCAGCTCACCGTCGAGGGCGACGACGTCGTGCACGTCGGGGGCCAGCGCCGGCCGCTCGACGCGGTCGAGCACTACCGGCTGATCGAGACCCGGCCGCCGCGCCGCACCCGCTGGCTGCTGCGCGCCGGCGCGCTGCTCGCGGGCATCGTCATCGGCGTCGTGGGCACCTTCTCGCACCAGCAGGTGCCGTGGGGCATCCTGCTGTCGCTCGTCGCCGCCGTCGGCTTCATCGGCGGCGTGCGCGCGGCATCCGGCTCCCGGCCGATGACGATCGCGGCCGTGCTCGGCGTCGTGGGCGTGATCGCGCTCATCGCGATCGACCCGCTCGGCCGCGGCACGTTCGGCACCGAGCGCGCGCTCGTGCCGACGAACCTGCCCGGCTGGCTCTGGACCATCGTGCCGGCCGCCGCATCGCTGCTCGCCCTGGCGTGGCCGGACGCCGAGGCCACGCGCCGGATTAGGATGGCAGCGATGAGCCAGGCGCAGCAGCGCCGGCCGGACACCGAGCCGACGGAAGGGGACCGGCAGTGACCTATGTGATCGCGCTCCCGTGCGTCGACGTCAAGGATCGCGCCTGCGTCGACGAGTGCCCCGTCGACTGCATCTACGAGGGGGAGCGGATGCTGTACATCCACCCCGACGAGTGCGTCGACTGCGGCGCGTGCGAGCCGGTGTGCCCGGTCGAGGCGATCTTCTACGAGGACGACACGCCGGAGGAGTGGGCCGAGTACTACGAGGCCAACGTGCACTTCTTCGACGAGATCGGCTCGCCCGGCGGGGCCGCGAAGGTGGGCGTCATCAAGCACGACCACCCGATCGTGGCCGCGCTGCCGCCGCAGGCCTGAGCCGCGGCCGAGCCGATGCTCCGCCTGCCCGACTTCCCCTGGGACACCCTCGCCGACGCCAAGGCGCTCGCGAGCGCGCACCCCGGCGGCCTCGTCGACCTGAGCGTCGGCTCGCCGGTCGACCCGACGCCCGAGCTGCTGCAGCGGGCGCTGCGCGAGGCGACCGACGCGCACGGCTACCCGACGAACTGGGGCACGCCCGAGGCGCGCCGGGCGATCGTCGACTGGTTCGCCCGCGTGCGCGGCGTGCCGGGCCTGACCGACGAGAGCGTGCTCGTGACGGTCGGCTCGAAGGAGCTCGTCGCCGGCCTCCCGCAGCAGCTCGGCCTCGGCCCGGGCGACGCGGTCGTGCACCCGGCCGTCGCCTACCCGACCTACGACATCGGCGCGCGCATGGCCGGCGCGACGCCGGTGCCGGCCGACGACCCAGGCGCCTGGCCCGAGTCGACGAGGCTCGTGTGGCTCAACTCGCCGTCGAACCCGACCGGAGCGGTGCTGGGCGTGGATGCGCTGCGGCGCGTCGTGCGCGCGGCGCGCGAGCGGGGCGTCGTGGTCGCGAGCGACGAGTGCTACGCGCTGCTGCCGTGGGAGGTCGACGAGGCGCCCTCGATCCTCGACCCGCGCGTCACCGACGGCGACCTGTCGGGCCTCATCGCCGTCTACTCGCTCAGCAAGCAGTCCAACCTCGCCGGCTACCGCGCCGCGTTCATCGCCGGCGACCCGGCGGTCGTGCAGCGCGTGCTCGCGGTGCGCAAGCACCTCGGCCTCATGGCGCCGAGCCCCGTGCAGCACGCGCTCGCGGTCGCGCTCGGCGATGCGAGCCACGTCGACGAGCAGCGCGAGCGCTACCGCGCGCGGCGCGCGCTGCTGCTGCCGGCGCTCCGCGAGCGCGGCTTCGCGGTCGAGTCGGAGGCCGGCCTGTACCTGTGGGCGACCGACGGCACGGATGCGCTCGCGCAGGTTGACGCGCTCGCGCGGCTGGGCATCCTGGTCGCCCCGGGCACCTTCTACGGCGACGCGACCCACGTGCGGGTCGCGCTCACCGCATCCGACGACGACATCGCGGAGGCCGCGGCGCGCCTGCGCGGCTGAGCACCGGCGGCGTGAGAGGGCGCCGCCGGAGGGCGGGTAGGCTGTCCTGGTGACGACCGAGGACACCGCAACCAGCTCTGCCATCTCGACGCGGGCGAGCGACGCCGGCACCGCCGCCGGCCGCAGCGTGACGCTCCAGCACGACGGCCGCTCCACCGAGCTGCAGGTGCTCGAGGCCTCGGACGGCCGCTCCGCGATCGACGTGTCGAAGCTCACGCGCGACACCGGGCTCACGGCCCTCGACTACGGCTTCGTCAACACCTCCGCCACCCGCTCGTCGATCACCTACATCGACGGCGACGAGGGCATCCTGCGCTACCGCGGCTACCCGATCGAGGAGCTCGCCGAGCAGAAGACGTTCCTCGACGTCGCGCACCTGCTCATCTACGGCGAGCTGCCGAGCGAGGACGAGCTGGCCGGCTTCGACCAGCGCGTGCGTCGCCACACGCTGCTGCACGAGGACCTGCGCCGCTTCTTCGACGCGCTGCCGCGCGATGCGCATCCGATGAGCGCGCTCTCGAGCGCCGTCAGCGCCCTGTCGACGTACTACGAGCACGACCACGACCCGCGCGACGCCGACAAGGTCGACAAGCAGACCATCCGGCTGCTCGCGAAGATGCCGGTCATCGCCGCGTACGCGCACAAGAAGTCGATCGGGCAGGCGTTCCTCTACCCCGACAACTCGCTCTCGTTCGTCGAGAACTACCTCAAGCTCAACTTCGGCATCCAGGCCGAGGAGTACATCCAGAACCCTGTGATGGTGCGCGCGCTCGAGCGACTGCTCATCCTGCACGCCGACCACGAGCAGAACGCGTCGACCTCGACCGTGCGGCTCGTCGGCTCGACCGACGCCAACCTGTTCGCCTCGGTCTCGGCCGGCATCCACGCGCTCTCGGGCCCGCTGCACGGCGGCGCGAACGAGGCCGTGCTCGCGATGCTGCGCGGCATCCGCGACTCCGGCGACGGCGTCGAGCGCTTCGTCGAGCGCGTGAAGCGCAAGGAGCAGGGCGTGAAGCTCATGGGCTTCGGGCACCGCGTCTACAAGAACTACGACCCGCGCGCGAAGCTCGTCAAGGCATCCGCCGAGGAGGTGCTCGCGCAGCTCGGCGTGCGCGACCCGCTGCTCGACATCGCGCAGGAGCTCGAGCAGGTCGCGCTCGCCGACGACTACTTCAAGGAGCGCAAGCTCTACCCGAACGTCGACTTCTACACGGGGGTGATCTACAAGGCGATGGGCTTCCCGGAGCGCATGTTCACGGTGCTGTTCGCCATCGGCCGCCTGCCCGGCTGGATCGCGCACTGGCGCGAGATGATGCTCGACCCGCAGACGAAGATCGGCCGCCCGCAGCAGCTGTACGTCGGCCCGACCGAGCGCCACATCTGACCCACCCCGGCCTGCGGCCCCGCCGCTCGCCCCGTGCCGCCTGCGCGGCTGACCCGGAGCATCCATGACCAGCACCACGCAGGCGACGCCCACCGGCGCCGTCGACCGCTTCTTCAAGATCTCCGAGCGCGGCTCGAGCGTCTCGCAGGAGATCCGCGGCGGCCTCGTCACGTTCTTCGCGATGGCGTACATCATCGTGCTGAACCCGCTCATCATCGGCGGGTTCTCGGCCGACCAGGCGGCGACCGACGTCGAGGGCGGATGGCTCCCCAACGGCCAGGTCGCGGCCGTCACGGCGCTCGTGGGCGGCCTGATGACGCTCGCGATGGGGCTCATCGCCAACGTGCCCTTCGGCCTCGCGGCGGGCCTCGGCATCAACTCGTTCCTCGCCTTCGGGCTCGTGGGCGAGCTGACGTGGCCGGAGGCGATGGGCCTCGTGGCTCTCAACGGCCTCATCATCGTGCTGCTCGCCGCGACCGGCCTGCGGCGGATGATCTTCGACGCCGTGCCCGCGGCGCTCAAGAGCGCGATCGCGGTCGGCATCGGCCTGTTCATCGCCTTCATCGGCTTCGTCGACTCGGGCTTCGTGCGCTCGACCGGCATCGCCGCCCCGCCCGTGCAGCTCGGCGACGGCGGCTCGATCACGTCGCTGCCGACCGCGACGTTCGTCATCGGCGTGGTGCTCATGGGCATCCTCATGGCGCTGCGCGTCAAGGGCGCGCTCCTCATCGGCATCGTCGCGACCACGGTCATCGCGATCGTGCTCGAGTCGATCTTCCGCGTCGGCCCGTCGCTCGGCCAGAACCCCGACGCGTGGAACCTCAACGCCCCGGCGCTGCCGACGAGCATCGTCGCGCTGCCCGACCTCTCGCTCGTCGGCCAGGTCTCGTTCGGCTCGTTCGAGCGGATCGGCATGCTCGCGACGACGATGTTCATCTTCACGCTGCTGTTCCTCAACTTCTTCGACGCGATGGGCACCATGACGGGCCTCGCGCGCCAGGCGGGCATCGCGACGCCCGACGGCCAGTTCCCGGGCCTGAAGCGCGCCCTCGTGGTCGAGGGCGTCGGCGCGATCGCGGGCGGCGGCGCGAGCGCGTCGTCGAACACGGTCTTCGTCGACTCGGCCGCCGGCATCGGCGAGGGCGCCCGCACCGGGCTCGCCTCGGTCGTGACCGGCGTGCTGTTCCTCGCCGCGATGTTCCTCACGCCGCTCACGCAGATCGTGCCGCTCGAGGTCGCGGCCGCGACGCTCGTCGTGGTCGGCGCGATGATGATGAGCCAGATCGCCGACATCGACTTCACCGACTTCCGCGTCGCGCTGCCCGCGTTCCTCACGATCGTCGTGATGCCGCTCACCTACAACATCGCCAACGGCATCGGCGTCGGCTTCATCGCGTGGGTGATCATCAACGCCGTCTCCGGGCGCGCGAAGACGATCTCGCCGCTGCTGTGGATCGTCGCGGCGCTCTTCGTCGTGTTCTTCGTGCGCGGCCCGCTGCAGGCGCTCATCGGCTGACGCCGTCGGGCGCCGGCTCAGTGCGCCTTCGAGACCTGCGCCAGCACCTCGGGGCCGCGGCGGTCGAGCGCGGCGCCGCCGAGGCGAACGCCGAGCCATGACGCGAGCCCGCCGATGAGGAGCGCCGCCGCGAGCGCGACCCAGCCGAGCCACGGGATCCACAGCGCGGCCACCGCCGGCAGCAGGAACGGCGCGCCCGCGATGCCGAGCACCGGCAGCGAGAGCGCCACGCCGGCGAGCGACTGCACGCCGCCCGACGAGCCGCGGCCGAGCGGGTTCGACCCGGGCGGGGGCGCCTCGCCCGGCAGGTAGGCGCCGAGCCACAGCAGCGCTCCGCCGACGAGCCCGTACGTGCCGACGCCGACGGCGAGGCTCGCGGGCAGCACGTCCCAGCGGCCGGCGGCCCAGCACGCGAGCACCGCGGTGATCGCGAGCGCCGGCACGAAGACGACCGAGGTGCCCAGCAGCCGGCCCGCGCGGTCGTCGACGCCGCGCACCCCGGCGAGCAGGTGCCACGCGAACGCGCTGCTGTCGTAGGCGACGTCGATCTGCAGCATGCTCGCCGCCACGACCGCCATCAGCAGCGGCAGCAGCGCGATGGGCTCGCGCGGCACCTCGTCGGCGACGAGCTGCAGGCCCGCGATCATCGCGGGCACGATGAGCACCGCGATCACGTTCATGAGGTGCCGCACGTCGCGGCGCCGGTAGCGGATGCTCCTGGCCGCGATCGCGCCGGCCGGGGTGGCGGGGAGCAGGCGGTCGAGCAGGCGCCCCTCGCGCACCCGTCCGCCGCCGCGGAGCACGATCGGGTTCGTCAGCCGCTCCGCGAGCATGCGGCCCCACGCCCACCAGCACAGCGCGACCGTGGCGAGGGCGATCGCGAGCTTGGCGGCGGCCTCCGGCCAGGCGCCCGCCGCGACGGCGCGCGGCACGTCGAACACGGCCCCGAGCGGCGTCCACCCGACGACGCGCGACGCATCCGCCACGACCGGCGCCGCGTCGCCCAGCTCGCCGACGCCCGCGGCGAACGACTGCATGCCGAGCGCCGCGGCGGCGATCGCGACGAGCAGCAGCAGCGCCATGACGTCGCGGGCGCGTCGGCTCGCGAGCTGCCGGGCGAGCAGGTCGGCGATCACGCGGGTGATGAGCAGCACCGTGAGCACCGCGACCGGCAGCAGCAGCGCGCCGGCGACGAGCGCCGCCGCCGAGGTCGACCAGACGATGAGGCCGATCGCGACCGCGAGCACCGCGACCGCGCCCCACGGGTCGAGCAGCGAGGCGGCGAGCAGCCCGCGCCGCAGCTGCGGCACGCGCACCGGCAGCAGGCTGAAGCGCTCGGGCGCGAGCGGGTCGCTCGTGCCGACGAGCACGGCGATCGCGGTGAGTCCCACGGTGAGCGCGGCGCCCGCGAGCACGGCGGCGTGCGCGCCGAGCTCGGGCACGAGCACGCGGATCGCGACCGCGCCGAGCGCGCTCGAGCCGAGCAGCGACAGCGCGCCGAGCACGCTGAGCACGAGCGCGACGACCGCCCACGGGCTCTGCCGCAGCGAGCCGACGAGCAGCCGGTACCTCAGCGCGATGCAGAGCGCAGCCACGCGAGCGTCTCCGTCCCGAGCGCCTCGCGGCCCACCAGCTGCACGAAGCGCTGCTGCAGGCTCGTGCCGGCGCGCACCTCGTCGAGCGTGCCGGTCGCGAGCAGGCGCCCCTCGGCCACGACGGCGACGCGGTCGCAGAGCGACTCGACGAGCTCCATCACGTGGCTCGAGAGCACGACCGTGCCGCCGGAGGCGACGAAGCCGCGCAGGATGGCGCGGATCGCCTCGCCGGAGACCGGGTCGACCGACTCGAACGGCTCGTCGAGCACGAGGAGCCTCGGGGCGTGGATGAGCGCGCACGCCAATGCGATCTTCTTGCGCATGCCGGCGGAGTAGTCGGCGACCGCCGTGCCGCCCGTGCCGTCGAGGCCGAGCGCACCGAGCAGGTCGGCCGCGCGGGCGACGACGTCGGCCTCGGGCATGCCGCGCAGCAGCCCCGTGCAGCGCAGCAGCTCCGCGCCGGTGAGCCGGTCGAAGAGGTGCACGCCGTCGGGCAGCACGCCCATGATCGCCTTGGCGGCGGCCGGGTCGTGCCAGACGTCGCGCCCCAGCACCGCGGCGCTGCCGTGATCGGGGCGCAGGAGCCCCGTCGCCATCGAGAGGGTCGTCGTCTTGCCGGCGCCGTTCGGCCCGACGAGCCCGAAGAGCGAGCCCTGCGGCACGGCGAGCGTGAGCCCGTCGACCGCGACCTTCTGCCCGAAGCGCTTCGCGAGCTGCTGCAGGTGCAGCGCGGGGACGGGCGCCGCGGCGGGCTCGGCCGCCACCATCAGTGCAGGGCCGCGTTCAGCTCGACGCCGCGGCCGTCGCGCGCGACGACCTCGACGGCGCCCGAGACCGAGTTGCGGCGGAACAGCAGCCCCGGACGGCCCGAGAGCTCGACCGCCTTCACCGTCTCGCCGCCTGGCTGCACCGTGACCTTGGTGCCCGCGGTGACGTAGAGCCCCGCCTCGACGACCGAGTCGTCGCCGAGCGAGATGCCGACGCCCGCGTTCGCGCCGAGCAGCACGCGCTCGCCGAGCACCACCCGCTCGGTGCCGCCGCCCGAGAGCGTGCCCATGATCGACGCGCCGCCGCCGATGTCGGTGCCGTCGCCGACGACCACGCCCTGCGAGATGCGGCCCTCGACCATCGAGGCGCCGAGCGTGCCCGCGTTGAAGTTCACGAAGCCCTCGTGCATGACGACGGTGCCGGGCGCGAGGTGCGCTCCCAGGCGGATGCGCGCGGCGTCGCCGATGCGCACGCCCTCGGGCAGCACGTAGTCGGTCATGCGCGGGAAGCGGTCGAGCACCTGCACCTGGATGCCCGCGCGCTGCAGCTGCACGCGGTGGGCGGCCGCCCACGCGGGGTCGACGGGGCCGGCGCTCGTCCACGCGACGAGCGGCAGCGCGCCGAAGATGCCGTCGAGGTTGATCGAGTTCGGGCGCACGAGGCGGTGGCTCAGCAGGTGCAGGCGCAGGAAGGCGTCCTCGACCGACGCCGGCGGCGCATCCAGGTCGATCTCCACCAGGCGGTGCTCGACGTCGACGCCGCGCTCGGGGACGGGCCTCGCCTGCTCGGCCAGGCCCTCGGGAGCGGCGGCGCCGTCGGCCGCGCCGAGCGCCGGCGCGGGGTACCAGGCATCGAGGGTGCGCCCTTCGAAGACGGTGACGAGCGCATGTCCGTGTGCGGGGCGAGCCATGCTCCGAGTCTAGGCTGGAGGCCATGGCCGCTCCCTCGCTCGACCTGTCCGCGACCGCCGTCGACCTCACCCGCCAGCTCTGCGACATCGACTCCGTCTCCGACAACGAGGGACCCCTCGCCGACGCGATCGAGGCGGCCGTGCGCGCGCACCCGCACCTCGACGTGTCGCGCGTCGGCGACACCGTCGTGGCGCGCACGCACCTCGGGCGCGACCGGCGGGTCGTGATCGCCGGGCACATCGACACCGTGCCGATCAACGGCAACGTGCCGGTGCGCGACGTCGAGGTCGACGGCGAGCCGCACCTGTGGGGCCGCGGCACCGTCGACATGAAGGCGGGCGTCGCCGTGCAGCTCAAGCTCGCCGTCGAGCTCGCCGAGCCGAACGTCGACCTCACGTGGATCTGGTACGACCACGAGGAGGTGGGGGAGGACCGGAACGGCCTGCGCCTGCTGGCCGCCGCCCATCCCGAGCTCATGGAGGGCGACTTCGCCATCCTGGGCGAGCCCTCCAACGGCCACATCGAGGGCGGCTGCAACGGCACGCTCCGCGCCGAGATCCGCACGCGGGGCGTGCGCGCGCACTCGGCGCGCTCGTGGGTCGGCCACAACGCCATCCACGACGCCGCCGAGGTGCTGCAGGTGCTGCAGTCGTACCGGCCGCGGTCGATCGAGGTCGAGGGGCTGACGTTCCGCGAGGGCCTGAACGCCGTCATGATCTCCGGCGGCGTCGCCGGCAACGTCATCCCCGACGAGTGCGTCGTGCAGGTCAACTACCGCTTCGCGCCGTCGCGCTCGGTGCAGGAGGCGACCGAGCACGTCGTCGACCTCTTCGAGGGCTTCGACGTGCGCGTCGTCGACGCGGCAGCGGGCGCCCGCCCCGGCCTCGACGCGCCGCTCGCGCAGGAGTTCATCGACGCCGTCGGCGCGACGCCGCAGCCGAAGTACGGCTGGACCGACGTCGCCCGCTTCTCGGCGCTCGGCATCCCGGCCGTCAACTTCGGCCCCGGCGACCCGACGAAGGCGCACGCCGACGACGAGTCGGTGCCGGTCGCGCAGATCGTCGCGACCGAGGAGAGCCTCCGCACGTGGCTCTCGCGGGCCTGACAGACCGGGGCGCCCGCCTCGCCGAGCGCTGGTGGCTGTGGCCCCTCGCGCTGTGGCTCGTCTCGCGGCTCGTGAGCACGGCGTTCCTCGGTGCCTTCGCGGGCGTGCAGGGGCGCTCGTTCTGGACGCCCGCGGGCCCGGGCCTGCTCGACTACTCGACCATGTGGGACGCCCACTGGTACTACATCGTCGCCATGTCGGGCTACCCGGCCGAGCTGCCGCTCGACGACGACGGGCACGTGGGGGAGAACGCCTGGGCGTTCATGCCCGTCTACCCGGTGCTCGCGCGCGCGATCATGGCGCTCGGGCTGTCGTGGGATGCGGCCGCGGTGCTGCTGTCGGTCGCGGCCTCGGCGGCGTTCGCCCTCGTCGCCTACCGGCTCCTGCAGGAGATCGCGCCGGGCCGCGAGCGGTTCGCGCTCGCGCTCGTGCTGCTGTCGCCCGTCGCGCCCGTGCTGCAGCTCGGCTACGCCGAGTCGCTCTTCCTGCTGCTGCTCGCGGGCGCGCTGCTCGCATGGCGGCTGCGCGCGTGGGAGTGGCTGTGGGTGCTGGTGCCGATCATGTCGCTCACGCGCCCGGGCGGGCTCGCGTTCGCGCTCGCGCTCGGGCTGTGGTTCCTCGTGCGCTGGGTGCGCGAGCGCGACGCGTTCGCGCCGAGGGAGCGGTGGATGCTCGTGGCGCTCGGGGCGTGGAGCGCGCTGTGGGGCTTCGGCTGGCTCATCGCGTGCACCGTGGTCACCGGCAGCATCGACTCCTACCTCGAGACCGAGCTCAGCTGGCGGTCGGCGTACATCGGCCGGCAGGAGCTCGTGCCGTTCACGCCGTGGCCGATCGGGCTCGAGTGGTGGTTCGGGCCGTGGTGGCCCGTGTGGCTCGTCGGCATCGTCGCGGCGGCGGTCGCGCTGCTCGCCGGCCCCTGGGCGCGCGGCGTCGCGCTCGAGGGGCGGCTCTGGACGATCGCGTACCTCGTCTACCTCGCCGCGGTCTGGTTCCCGCAGTCGTCGACGTGGCGGCTGCTGCTGCCGATCTTCCCCGCCGCGGCGATCGTCGCGGCGCTTCGGCCGGGATGGGCGCGGGCGCTCGTGCTCGCCGCGTCGATCGCGCTGCAGCCGGTGTGGATCTGGTTCTGCTGGCACCACATCGCCCCGGACTGGAGCGTGCCGTAGGGCGCACGGCCATGCGCCGCGCCTGCCGGAACTGTCAGCGGGACATGAGACAATAGAGCCACGAGAACTGAAGGGGGAGCCGCATGGCCGCCATGAAACCACGCACCGGCGATGGACCGCTCGAGGCCGTCAAGGAGGGCCGGCTCATCGTCGTCCGCGTCCCGCTCGAGGGCGGAGGCCGGCTGGTCGTCTCCGTGAACGACGAGGAGGCCGCCGCGCTCCACAGGGCGCTGGGCGAGGTCGTCGTCTCCGCATGACACCGGCGGGCCGCTGAGCCCGACAGCTGAAGGGGCCGATCCACTGGCGGATCGGCCCCTTCGCCGTCGGTGCGGCGAGGCTCAGCGGGTGGGCTCGGGGAGCCGCACGATCTGCAGCAGGCCGTCGCCGACGGGCGACACGGCGGCGCGCACGGCGTCGCTCGTCGAGAGCTCCTTCAGCAGCGCCCGCACGTCGGCGACACTGTCGTCGCGCTGCGCGGGATCGGCGACGCGACCGCCGAGCAGGGCGTGCGCGACGAGCACCGAGCCGCCCACGCGCACGAGCGCGAGGGCGTGCTCGACGTACTCGAGGATGCCGGCGGTGTCTGCGTCGAGGAAGACGATGTCGTAGCTCGCCTCGTTCATGCGGGGCAGCAGGTCGCGCGCCTTGCCCGTGATGAGCCGCGCGCGCGTGACCGGGATCCCGGCCTGCGAGAACGCGGCGCGCGCGTGCTGCTGGTGGTCGAGCTCGGTGTCGATCGAGGTGAGGGTCGCGCCCGGGGCCCCGCGCAGCAGCCACAGGCCGCTCACGCCGGCGCCGGTGCCGACCTCCAGGATGGCGTTCGCCTGCGTCGCCGCGGCGACGGCGGCGAGCTGCGCCCCGACGCTGGGCGCGACGGCGGTGATGCCGAGCTCGCCGGAGGCGTCTCGTGCTGCGGTGAGCACCTCGTCCTCGGCGGCGAGGTCGTCGAGGTACTTGGCGATGAGCGATGGTGTCTGCACGGTTCCTCCGCCCGCGAGCCTACCGAGCCCGGCGCATCCGGCGCCCCGCGGCTCGCCGCCCGGAGGAGCACCAGTGCGGCTCGACTACCCTGGAGGGGTGTCCTTCGCCGGCATCACCCTCGACAAGCTGCTGCTCATCGCGCTGCTCGCGGCCTTCCTCATCGGCCCCGAGCGGCTGCCCGCGCTCGCCGAGAAGCTCGGCGCCCTCGTGCGTGGCCTGCGCGACCTCGCCGGCGGCGCGAAGGAGCGGATGCGCGAGGAGATGGGGCCGGAGTTCGACGAGGTCGACTGGCAGAAGCTCGACCCGCGGCAGTACGACCCCCGCCGCATCGTGATGGAGGCGCTGCGCGACCCGCCCGAGGACTTCGCGAGCGCGTCGGCGAAGGCGTCGGTCGCGACCGTCACGGGCCTGCCCGCGCGACCGTCGGGCCCGATGCGGTTCGACGACGAGGCGACCTAGCCCCGCGCGGGGCTCACGCGGGTGCGAGCGGCAGGCTGCGGCGGGCGATCGGCCGCGTGCCGCGGAGCGCCTCGGCGAGCGCGATGACCGCGGCGGCCGCCGGGTCGGTCGGCTCGGCAGCGACGACCGGCGCGCCCGCGTCGCCGCCGGCGCGCAGCGCGACCGACAGCGGGATGCGCGCGAGCAGCGGCACGCCGAGCCGCCTGGCGGCCTCGTCGCCGCCGCCCGCGCCGAAGAGCTCGAGGATCGTGCCGTCGGGCTGCGCGAGCCCGGCCATGTTCTCGACGACGCCCAGCACCCGCTGCCCGGTCTGCCGCGCCACCTCGGCGGCGCGCTCGGCGACGTCGGCCGCCGCGCGCTGCGGGGTCGTCACGACCAGCACCTCCGCGTGCGGCAGCAGCTGGCCGAGCGAGATCGCCACGTCGCCGGTGCCCGGCGGCATGTCGATGAGCAGCACGTCGAGGTCGCCCCACCAGACGTCGGCGAGGAACTGCTGCAGCGTGCGATGCAGCATGGGCCCGCGCCACGACACGGAGCGGTTGCCGTCGACGAACATGCCGATCGAGACGAGCCGCACGCCGTGCGCCTCCGGCGGCATCATCATGTCGCCGACGCGCGTGGGCCGGGCGTCGGTGCCGAGCAGCGCCGGGATCGAGTAGCCGTGCACGTCGGCGTCGATCACGCCGACCGAGAGCCCGCGCGCCGCGAGCGCGACCGCGAGATTGGCCGTGACGGTCGACTTCCCCACGCCGCCCTTGCCGCTCGCGACGGCGATGATGCGCGTCAGGGTGCCGGGGCCAAGCTGCGCCGGGCGCGAGCCGCGCAGCCGCTCGACGAGGGCCTGCCGCACGGCGGGCGCCATGACGCCGACCTCGACCTCCACGCGCTCGACGCCCGGCACCGACGCGGCCGCCTGCCGCACATCCGCCTGGATCCGGTCGGCCGCCGGGCACGCGGCCACCGTGAGCTCGAGCCGGATGCGCGCGACCGGGCCGTCGAGGACGGCCTCGGGGATCATGTCGAGCTCGACGAGCGGCCGCCGGATCTCGGGGTCGACGACCGTCGCGAGCGCCCGGGCGAGCGCAGGATCGATCGTCACTGCGGGGCGCGCCGCTCGTCGAGGTCGTCGACGAACGACTTCAGCTCGGCGCGGATGAACTCGCGGGTGGCCATGTCGCGCATCGCCATGCGCAGGGCCACGACCTCGCGGGCGAGGTACTCGGTGTCGTTGAGGTTGCGCTCGGCGCGCAGGCGGTCCTGCTCGATCTGCACGCGGTCGCGGTCGTCCTGCCGGTTCTGCGCGAGCAGCAGCAGGGGGGCGGCGTAGGAGGCCTGCAGGCTGAGCACGAGGGTCAGCAGCGGGAAGCCCTGATCCTGCGGGTCGAACTGCGCCTCGGGTGGCGTGAGCGAGTTGTAGCCGAGCCAGAAGGTGACGAAGATCGTCATCCCGATCAGGAACGCGGGCGTGCCCATCGCGCGCGCGAACGACTCGGTGAAGCGGCCGAAGCGGTCCTTCGACTCGGGCATGCGGATGCCGCGGCGCGACTTCGGGCGCGCGAACCGGTCGTCGCGCTCAGCCACGCGGCGCCTCCTCCTGCGCGCGCCAGTCCTCGGGCAGCAGGTGGTCGAGCACGTCGTCGATCGTCACGACGCCCACGAGCCGGCCCGCCGGGTCGACGACGGGCACCGACACGAGGTTGTAGGCGGCGAGCTGGCGCGTGACCTCGGCGGCGGAGGTGGAGGACAGCACGGGCTCGATCTGGTCGTCGAGCAGCGTGCCGACGCGCTCGTTGGGCGGGTAGCGCAGCAGGCGCTGGAAGTGCACCATCCCGAGGAAGCGGCCGGTCGGCGCCTCGTACGGCGGCAGCGTGACGCAGATGGCGGCGGCGAGCGCCGGCGCGACCTCGTGGCGGCGGATGAGCGCGAGGGCCTCGGCGACGGTGGCGTCCGAGGCGAGGATGATGGGCTCGGTCGTCATGAGCCCGCCCGCGGTGTCGGCGCCGAACGCGAGCAGCATGCGCACGTCCTCCGCCTCCTCGGGGTCCATGAGCTCGAGGAGCGCCTCACCGCGGTCGGTGGGCATGTGCGCGATGAGGTCGGCGGCGTCGTCCGGCTCCATCTGGTCGAGCACGTCGGCGGCGCGGTCGTCCTCGAGCGCGTTGAGGATCTGGATCTGCCGATCCTCGTGCATCTCCTCGAGGATGTCGGCGAGCCGGTCGTCCGAGAGGTCCTCGGCGACCTCCATCATGCGCTGCTGCGGCAGGTCGAGCATCGCCGACGCGGCGTCGGCCGCGGGCAGCTCCTCGAGCGAGGCGAGCAGGTGCTCGGTGTCGTGCTCGGCGCCCGGCTCGTGCTGCACCTCGTGCCAGCGCGCGAGCGCCGTCGGGCCCTTGCCGAACGGGCCGGTCTTCGGCTTGCGCAGGAAGAGCTCGTCGACCTCCCACTCGCCGGGCCCGCGCTCGGCGATCGAGAGGTCCTCGAGCGTCGCGCCCGAGCCGTCGCGCAGGCGCACCTGGCGCCCGAGCACGTCGGCGAGCAGCAGGCGCTCGCCGCCGCGCTGGCGGAAGCGGCGGTCGCTGATGGCGGAGGCGATGAGCTGCCCGCCGCCGATCGACAGCAGCCGGCCGATCGAGAGGAAGACCTTCTGGCGGCTCGTGTCCTCGACGACGAGGCCGACGACGCGCGGGGAGGCATCCTGCCGCGGCACCGTCACCACATCGCGCACCTTGCCGATCCGCTCCCCGGCGGGGTCGAAGACGCCCGCGCCGGCGAGGCGCGCGACGAAGACGGTGGGTGCGCTCATGCCGTCCAACGTACCGCGCGCGGTGACGCCGACAGCGAACCGGACCGGGCCGCGCGGGACGGGCGTGGGAGACTGGGAAGGTGAGCATGTTCCAGGGAGCAGCGCGCGGAGACCAGCAGCTGCCGCGCGGCGTGGTCGTGGCGTCGTTCGAGACGTACGAGCAGGCGCAGGCGGCGATCGCGAAGGTGTCGGGCGCCGACGCCGACCTCGCGGGCCTCGCCATCGTCGGCAACGACCTGAAGATCGTCGAGCGCATCACCGGCCGCCTCACCTGGGGCAAGGTCGCCGGCGCGGGCGCGCTGCGGGGCCTCGGCTTCGGCGCGTTCATCGGCCTCGTCTACATGCTCTTCGTGCCCGAGGCGATCAGCTCGGTGCTGCTGTTCCCGCTCCTCGGCCTCGCCTTCGGCATCCTGCTCGGCGTGCTCTCGCACGCGATGACGCGGCGCAAGCGCGACTACGCCTCGGTGCAGCAGGTGCTCGCGGGCCGCTACGACGTGATGGCGCCGCAGCAGACCGCAGGCAAGGCCATGCACATCATCGGGCAGCGCGGCACGCCGGTGCCGACCGAGGAGCCGGAGGCCGCGCCGACCGCGCAGCAGCCGGCAGCGCCGCCGATGCCCGAGCAACTGCCGCCCCCGGGTGCCGCGACCCCGCCCGAGCAGCCCTCAGACGAGCGCCGCTGAGCTGCGCGCCGCCTCGCGCACCGCGTCGGTGACGAGGTCGAGCAGCGGCGAGGCGAGGTTCCAGCGCTGCCAGTGCAGCGGCACCTCGATGCCGTCATCGGCGAGCTGCACGAGCGAGCCGTCGGCGACGCCCGCCTCGTACTGGCCCGGCAGCAGCATGCCCCAGCCCAGGCCCATCCGGATCGCCTCGGCGTACTCGGCCGAGGCGCTGATGATGTGGCGCGGCGCCTCGGCGCGGGCGCGGTGGCGCCGCGCGAAGGCCGCCTGCAGCGTGTCGTGCAGGTCGAAGTCGACGATCGGCGCGCGCTCGAGGGCACTCCGCGTCGGCCCGTCCGCGAACCAGCGCTCGGCGAAGGCGCGCTCGGCGACGGCGACGTAGCGCATCCGGCCGAGCGGGCTCGAGACGCAGCCCGCGACGGGCGTGCGCTGCGAGGTCACCGCGGCCATGACCGAGCCCTGCTCGAGCAGCTGCGCGGTGCGCTCCTGATCCTCGCGGCGGATGTCGAAGGTCACGTCGCGCTGGGCGGCGACCGCGCCGAGCGCCGGCAGGAACCACGTGATGAGCGAGTCGGCGTTGACCGCGAGCGGGATGCGGGGAGCGGCGGCCTCCTCGCCGAGCGCGACGCGGGTGTCATGCTCGAGCAGCGCGACCTGCCGCGCGAGGCGCACGAGCGGCTCGCCGGCCTCGGTCGCGCGCACCGGCTTCGTGCGGCGCAGCACGACCCGGCCGACCCGCTGCTCGATGGCACGGATGCGCTGGCTCACGGCGCTCGGGGTGATGCCGAGCTGCGCGGCGGCCCGGTCGAGCGTGCCCGCGTCGACGGCGGCGGCGAGCGTGCGCAGCTGATCGAGGGGCAGGTCCATGTCCCGATCGTAGATGAAGCGGAGCTTCCGATGCTGCAGGATCCTTCGCTGGTCTGCAGGTGCCGGCGAGCATAGCCTCGAGCCCGTGGATCAGCAGCTCATCGCCCTCGCCTCGGGCCTCGGCGCCTCGCTCGGGCTCATCATCGCCATCGGCGCGCAGAACGTGCACGTGCTGCGGCAGGGCATGCGCCGCGAGCACGTCGGGCTCGTGATCGCGATCTGCGCGGTGTCGGATGCGCTGCTCGAGACCGCGGGCGTCGCGGGCCTCGGCGCGGTGATCTCGGGCATCCCGTGGCTCGAGGCGGTCGCCCGGTGGGGCGGCGCGCTCTTCCTGCTCGTCTACGCGGCGCTCGCCGCGCGCCGCGCGTGGCGCGGCGACGACCGGCTCGAACTCACGCCGGAGCCCGTCGGGGAGGGCCGGGCGGCACCGGGCGCGCCCGCCGGCACCGCGGTCGCCCGGCGCTCGGCGTCGGCGCTGTCGGTCGCGGGCACGACGCTCGCCATCACCTGGCTCAACCCGCACGTGTACCTCGACACGGTGGTGCTGCTCGGCTCCGTCTCGACCGGCTTCGCCGACGACCGCTGGTGGTTCCTCGCCGGCTCGATCGCGGGCTCGGTCGTCTGGTTCACGGCGCTCGGCCTCGGCGCGCGCCTGCTCGCCCCCGTGCTCCGCACCCGACGCGCGTGGCGCATCCTCGACGCCGGCATCGCGGCCGTCATGCTCGCGATCGCCATCGCCCTCGTCGCGGGCTGAGCGTCAGCGCTCGCGCACTCGACGCATCCACGCCTCCACCTCGTCGGCGGTGCGGGGGATCGCGCCCGAGAGGTTCCGGGCGCCGTCGGCGGTGACGACGATGTCGTCCTCGATGCGCACGCCGATGCCGCGCAGCTCCTCCGGCACGGTGAGGTCGTCGGCCTGGAAGTAGAGGCCTGGCTCGATCGTGAAGACCATCCCCTCGCGCACGACGCCGTCGTGGTAGAAGTCGCGGCGGGCGGCGGCGCAGTCGTGCACGTCGAGGCCGAGGTGGTGGCTCGTGCCGTGCACCATCCAGCGACGGTGCAGCTGCTGGTCGGGCTCGAGGCTCTGCTCGGCCGGGATCGGCAGCAGGCCCCACTCGGCGGTGCGGCGCGCGATGACCTCCATCGCGGCGGCGTGCACCTCCTTGAAGACGATGCCCGGCCGCACGATCGCGAACGCCGCGTCGGCCGCCTCGAGCACCGCGTCGTAGACCTTGCGCTGCAGCTCGGTGAACTCGCCCGAGATGGGCAGCGTGCGCGTGATGTCGGCGGTGTAGAGGCTGTCGACCTCGACGCCCGCGTCGAGCAGGATCAGGTCGCCCTCGCGCACCCGGCCGTCGTTGCGCGTCCAGTGCAGGTAGCAGGCGTGGTGGCCGGAGGCGGCGATCGTGTCGTAGCCGACCGCGTTGCCGTCGAGCCGCGCGCGACGGTGGAAGGCGCCCTCCACGACGCGCTCGCCGCGCTCGTGCCGGGTCGCCTCGGCGAGGTCGGCGATCACGTCGTCGAAGCCGCGCGCGGTCGCGTCGACCGCGGCCTGCACCTCGGCGATCTCGTGCGCGTCCTTCACGAGCCGCAGCTCCGACAGGTCGCGCGCGAGCACGTCGCCGTCGGGGTTCGCGCCCGCGACCATCGCCTCGACCGCGGCGTCGGCGCCGGTGACGACCAGTGCATCCGCCTCGCCTCCGGCCTCGAGCGCGCCCGCGAGGCCGTCGAGGTCGGCGACGCGGAGGCCGAGCTCCGCGGCGACGTGGTCGAGCGACGGGCGCGGGCCGACCCAGAACTCGCCGATCGCGGGGTTGGCGTAGAACTCGGTCGTGCCGCGGCCGGCGGGCCCGCGGAAGTAGAGGGTCGCCTCGTGGCCGTCGCCCGCGGGCTCGAGCACGAGCACCGAGTCGGGCTCGGCGTCGGAGCCCCAGCCGGTGAGGTAGGTGAAGTCGGGGTGCGGCCGGAACGGGTAGTCGGTGTCGTTCGAGCGCACCTTGAGCCCGCCCGCGGGGATCACGAGGCGCACGCCCGGGTGCATCGCCGAGATGCGCGCCCGGCGCTCGGCGGCGGGGGCGGCGGATGCGCGCGGCGCGGGCGTCGTCGCCTCGCGCTCGGCCCAGCCGGTCTGCACCTGCTCGGTGAACGCCGATCCCGTCGGCGTGGTGGAACGGTTGGTCGTGCCCTGCATCGTCGTCGACTCGCTCATGGGCCCCATCATCCCACCGCCGAGGAGGCTCGCAGGCCCGCGATCTAGACTTCCCCGATGCGCGTGCCGGCACCGATCGACCTCAGCGGGATCGACCCGATCGCGCCCGAGGAGGTGCGCGTGTGGGCGCGCGACTACGCCTTCGCGGCGCACATGCACGTGCGCTCCGCGCTCGACCCGTCGCCGCCGCGGCTCACGGGGATGCCGGGCGCCCGCGTGCACGCGGTGCTGATCCCCGGCGTCGTCGAGACGTGGCGCTTCATGGAGCCGCTCGCGAAGCGGCTCGTGCACGCCGGGCACGCGGTGCACTTCGTGCCCGACCTCGGCCGCAACCTGCGCCCGGTGCTCGAGTCGGCGCCCGTCGTCGGGGCGGTCGTCGATCGCGTCGCCGCCGCGCACCCGCACGCGCGCATCGTGCTCGTCGGCCACTCGAAGGGCGGCCTGATCGGCAAGCGCGTGCTCGTCGACCGCGCGCTCGACGCGGCGCAGGCGCAGCCGGCCGGCCTCGTGGCGCTCGCCACGCCGTTCGCCGGCTCGTCGCGCGCCAGGCTGCTGCCGGGCGGCTACATCCGCGAGTTCGACCCGTCGAACGCGATGCTCGCCGCGCTCGCGGCCGAGCGCAGCGCCGACGCCCGCATCCGCGTCGTGCTGCCGCGCATCGACCCGCACGTGCCGCAGAACCGCGTGCCCGAGGGCATGCGCGGCGTGCGCCTCGAGGCCGCCGGGCACTTCCGGCCGCTCGCGACCCGGGAGGCGGCGGATGCGGTGCTCGCGGCGATCGCGGAGCTCACGGGCGAGTCGGCCGCGTCGCCCGCACCCCCGGCTCAGCCGCGGTAGCGCAGCTGCACGAGCACCGGCCGGTGGTCGGTGCCGACGTCGTCGAGCCCCGTCAGCACGCGCGCGGCGACCGGCTCCCAGTCGGGCGTCGCGACCACGTGGTCGATCTGCGCGCCGAGCCACGGCGGCGCCCACGTCGGCCACGAGCCGACCGCGCCCGCGCCCACGGCGCTCGCGGCGTCGCGGCACGTGCCGAGGTCGCCGCCGTCGGTGCGCGTCGACCACCAGTGGTCGAGGGTCGAGTTGAAGTCGCCGGCCATCACGACCGAGTCGGAGCCGTCGCAGAGGCCCGCGACGAAGTCGAGGTCGGCGCGCCAGTTGCGCATCTGCTGCGGCACCGGCGCGACCGGGTGGGCCGACACGAGCACCGGCCCGTCGCCGTCGTCGGGTCGCGCCACGACGGTCGGCAGCGTGCGCGTGCCGCCGACCGACAGGTCGGTCGTATACTCGCCGAGGGCGGCCGAGATGAGCAGCGTCGTGTTGAGCGCGCCGTAGCTGGGGGAGTAGTCGGTGGTGTGCACCCAGAACGGGTTGCCGCGCGCGCCGAGCAGCTCGGCGACCTCGACGCCCAACGGCAGCGTCGTCTCGGGCAGCATCACCGCATCCGCCCCCGTCTCGTCGACGACGCGCGCGATCTCCTCGGCGCCGGGCTCGTCGCCGAGGGTGTTCCAGGTGAGCACGATGAGGTCGTCGGAGGCGCGGTCGAGCGACTGCGCGTCGTCGAGGCCGCGCGAGGCGTGGATGCCGCCCGAGACGAGCGCGAACACCAGCAGCATCGACACGACGCCGAGCACGAAGGGCCGCACGCGCCGCCAGCCGACGAAGCACAGCGCGACGACCGCGAGCGCGAGCGCGATGCCGATGACGCCCACCCGCATCGACACCACCTGGGCCACGACCGGCGCCTGCTCGAGCCCGAGCGCCTGGGGCCACGCGGCGAGCGCGAGGCACGCGGCGATCACGAGGGCGAGCAGCCAGCCGAGGATCACGAGCATCACGGCGAGCGTAGTCTTCCAGGGTGGAGCACGACTGGGAGGGCATCGGCCCCATCGACCTGCACGCGCACTCGCGCGAGTCGGACGGCACGGATGCGCCCGGCGACGTCGTGCGGGCGGCCGCGGCCGCGGGGCTCGGTGCCGTCGCCCTCACCGACCACGACACGGTCGCAGGCTGGGCGGAGGCCGCGGTCGCGGCGATCGACAGCGGCATCGTGCTCATCCCGGGCGTCGAGTTCTCGGCGCAGATCGGTCCGGCGAGCGTGCACGTGCTCGGCTACCTGCTCGACCCGGAGGCCGAGGCGTTCATCGGCGAGCGCGAGCGCATCCGGCTCGAGCGCGTCGAGCGCGCCGAGCGCATGGTGCACGCGATCGGCCAGGACTACCCGCTCACGTGGCAGCACGTCGAGGAGCACTCCGCGCCCGGCGCCACGATCGGCCGCCCCCACATCGCCGACGCGCTCGTCACGCTCGGCATCGTCGCGGACCGGTCGGCCGCGTTCGAGGGCATCCTGCACTGGCAGGGCGGCTACTACCAGCCGCACCACGCGCCGGCGCCCGAGGAGGCGATCGGCATCATCAAGGACGCGGGCGGCGTCGCCGTGCTCGCGCACCCGGCGGCGCGCGGGCGCGCGGTGATGCGGATGGGCTCGCTCGGCGACCTGGTCGGCGCCGGCCTCGACGGCGTCGAGGTGTGGCACCGCGACAACGACGAGCCCTCCCGGCGCCAGCTGCTCGCCGACGCCGAGCGGCTGTCGCTGCTCGTCACCGGCTCGAGCGACTACCACGGCGACGGCAAGCCGAACCGGCTGGGGGAGCACACCACCGACCCCGCCGTGCTCGCCGAGATCGTGCGCCGCGCGACCGGCTGGGCCCCGGTCATCCCCGCCTGACACGCGCGGCGGCGCCCCGTCCGCGCCCCGTCCGCAGCGCGACCGGTCGAGTGGCGCCCCCGGCGGTCCAGTGGCGCCTGCGGTCATCGAGTGGCGCCCCCGGCGATCGAGTGGCGCCCGCGGCGATCGAGTGGCGCCCCCGGCGATCGAGTGGCGCTTCCGGGGAATGACTGGCGCCTCCGGTCATCGACAGGCGGAAGCGCGAGGTCAGCCGGCCGTCGCCGCTCGATCGCACAAGCCGCCACTCGATCGCGCGGGGCGCCACTCGATCGCGGGAGGCGCCACTCGGGGGAGGCGGGGCGCGGGCGGGGCGCACGACGACGGCCGCCCCGCGGAGTGCGGAGCGGCCGTCGAGCGGATGCGCGGTGCGCGGCGGGCGGTCAGGCCTGCGCGGGCGGCGGGGTGGCCGAGCCCGAGCGGCTGCGGCGGCGCCGACGGCGCGCCGGGGCGGCGTTGCCGTCGTGGTGCTCGGTGCCGCCGCCGTCGTGCGTGCCGCGTCCCTCGGGCGCGGGCACCGCGTCCGTGGTCCGGGGCTGGCCCTCGCCGCCCGAGCGGCCGCGGCCGCCGCGACGACGGCGCGGGCGGTCGCCCTCGGCGCGCTCGCGGCCGGGCGCCTCGGCGCGCGCGCCGGGCGCGACGCCCTCGCGCTTGGCCTCCTTGTTGGGCGGCGTCGCGTGCAGGCGGCCCTTGACCCCGGCCGGGATGTTGAGGTCGCTGTAGAGGTGCGGGCTCGACGAGTAGGTCTCGACCGGCTCGGGGCGCCCGAACTCGAGCGCGCGGTCGATGAGCGCCCACTTGTGCAGGTCGTCCCAGTCGACGAACGTGACGGCGATGCCGGTGCGGCCGGCGCGGCCGGTGCGGCCGACGCGGTGCAGGTAGGCCTTCTCGTCCTCGGGGATCGTGTGGTTGATGACGTGCGTGATGTCATCGACGTCGATGCCGCGGGCGGCGACGTCGGTCGCGATGAGCACGTCCTTCTTGCCGGCCTTGAACTGCGCCATGGCGCGCTCGCGCGCCTCCTGGCTCATGTCGCCGTGGACGGCGGCGGCCGAGAAGCCGCGGTCGATGAGCTCCTCGGTGAGCCGCGAGGCGGCGCGCTTCGTGCGCGTGAAGACGACGGCCTTGCCCCGGCCCTCGGCCTGCAGGATGCGGGCGACGACCTCGTCCTTGTCGAGCGAGTGCGCCCGGTAGACGACGTGCTGGATGTTGGCCTGCGCGATGGTCTCGTCGACGTCGGTCGCGCGGATGTGCAGCGGCCGCGACATGAAGCGGCGCGCGAGGGCGACGACCGCGCCCGGCATGGTGGCCGAGAACAGCATCGTGTGCCGCACCGCGGGGGTCTTCGAGAAGATCTTCTCGACGTCGGGCAGGAACCCGAGGTCGAGCATCTTGTCGGCCTCGTCGAGCACCATCTCCTTCACGTTGGAGAGGTCGAGGATGCGCTGCTGCACGAGGTCGAGGAGGCGGCCGGGGGTGCCGACCACGATCTGCGCGCCGGCCTTCAGCTGGTCGATCTGGCCCTCGTACGCCTTGCCGCCGTAGATGGAGACGACCGTCGTCGGACGGTTGGAGGTGATGAGCTCCATGTCCTCGGTCACCTGCACGGCGAGCTCGCGGGTGGGCACCACGATGAGCGCCTGCACGCCGGCCGCGGGCTCGGCGCCGAGGCGCTGCGCGAGCGGCAGGCCGAACGCGAAGGTCTTGCCGGTGCCGGTCTTGGCCTGGCCGATGATGTCCTGGCCCGACAGCGCGAGCGGGATCGTCTGCGTCTGGATCGGGAAGGGCTCGAGGATGCCGCGGTCGGCGAGGGCCTGGACCATGTCGGCGTCGATGGAGAGGTCTTGGAAGGTCAAGAGGGTTCCGCCTGTTCGTCTACTCCGACCAGCGTACCCGGGGGCGTGCGGGCGGGGCCGCATCGCGGCCCTAGACTGCTCGACTGTGGTGAAGTGGTTCGACAGGACGCCGCGCGACGTGACGCGCCAGCTGCTGCGGCATCACCGCGTCCCGGTGGTCGGCGACCGCGTGCTGCTGCAGGACGTGCGGCCCGCGCTCGTGCCGTTCGTCGGCCAGGCGCTCGGCCTCGAGCTCGACCTCGTGGCGAAGGCCGGCCGCGTGCTGGAGCAGGCGCCGTCGCTCGAGACGCAGGTGGCGCTCGCCGACGTGGTGCGCATCCACGCGACCCGCGCGGGGGCGTTCGCGCGCATCCTGGACGGCGAGGGCGTCGAGCCCGAGGAGGCGATGCGCCCGTTCGCCGACGCCACGCGCGACTTCTCGAACCTCGTCGAGGGCGCCGACTGGTACGAGCAGGTGCTCGCGATCCACGTCATCAGCGGCCTGCTCGAGGACTTCTTCGTCGCGATCGTGCCGGGGCTGCCCGAGGACGACCAGGACGCCATGCTGCGGGCGCTCCGCGGCGAGAGCGCGCACGGGCACCTCGTGCGCATCCTCCAGGCCGCGATCCACGCGACGCCGCGGCTCTCCGACCGGCTGGCCGTGTGGGGCCGCCGGCTCGTGGGCGACGCGCTGCTGCAGATGTACCTCGCGGTCAACGGGCCCGACGACTCCGGCCGCGCCGTGCCGAGCCAGCCGCGGCTCGAGCCCGCGTTCAACGACATCGTCGCGTCGCACACCCGCCGCATGGACGAGCTGGGCCTCACGGCCTGAGGCCGAGCCCCGCGGCTCAGGCCGTGTTGGTGGGCGTCAGGCCTTGCGGGCGGTGAGCTCTGCGAGGTACGCGGCGTCCGCGCGCTCGCGGCGCTGCGGCAGGACCTTCGGCAGCGCGACCGCGACGACGAGCGCGGCGACGAGGCTGCCGATCCAGGCCCAGCCGTTGTCGGCTGCGGCGCCGAGCATCGCGGCGACCGTCCACACGACGCCGGCGGCGGCGGCGGGCGCGAGCACGTTGAGGAAGAGGCCCACCCACTCGCGGCCCGGCAGCAGGTAGCGGGCCACGAGCCCGATCGCGGCGCCGAACACCATCGGCACGATGACCAGGATGGGCATCAGGCGACGAAGCCGATCTTGCGCGTCGACTCGCTGCCGATCTCGACGTAGGCGATGTTCGCGCTCGGCACGATGTAGCGGCGCCCCTTCGCGTCGTCGAGCGCGAGGTGCCCGGCCTCGAGCGCGGCGAGCACCGCGGACTCGACCTCCTGGGCGGTCTGCGACGAGTCGAATGCGATCTCGCGTGCCGAGTCCTTGATGCCGATGCGGATGTCCATGCTCCCGAGGATAGGCGATCGGATGCGGCCGTCCCGCCGTGTCCGCCGAGGGCGATCACCGCCCGCGCGCGGCGCTCGCGCCGCCTGTGGGCGGCCGCGGATACCGTGGCCGCATGCCCAGCCAGAGCCTGCTCGAGACGAGCGTCGACCTCGACGAGTCCCAGCGCGCCGTGCTCGCGCTGCCCGAGGGCGCATCCGCCATCGTCCTCGGCGTCGCCGGCTCCGGCAAGACCACCGCGCTCGTCGAGCTCGCCGCCGCACGGCTCGCGGGCGGGCTCGAGCCGTCGGGCCTGCTCGTGGTGGCCGGCTCCCGGCAGGCGGCGACGGCGCTGCGCGACCGGCTCGCGCGCCGCACGGCGCTCGTCACGCCCGGGCCGCTCGCGCGCTCGATGCCGTCGTTCGCGCACGCGCTGCTCACGGCGGCCGCGATGGCCGACGAGCGGCCCGCGCCGCAGCTGCTCTCGGGCGCCGAGCAGGACCGCATCATCGCGGCGATGCTCGCCGGCCACGCCGACGACGCGGCCGAGGGCGTCGCGCGCGGGCCGCGCTGGCCCGAGCACCTGCACGCCGAGGTGCGCGAGCAGGCGGGCTTCCGCGCCGAGCTGCGCGAGCTCATGGCGGCGGCCGAGGAGCGGGGCATGGATGCGTCGGCGCTCGCTGCGCGCGCGGCCGAGCGCGGGGTGCCGGAGTGGGCGGCGGCCGCCGAGTTCATGGCCGAGCTCCAGCGGCTCCAGCGGCTCGAGCGGCGGGGCGCCGAGGCCGTGACCGCCGCGTCGCTGCTGCGCCGCGCGGCCGGCGCCATCGCCGAGACCCGGGTGCCGCTGCCGAGCCTCGTGCTCGTCGACGACGCGCAGGAGCTCACCGAGGGCGCGGTCGTCGTGCTCGAGGCGCTCCGCGCGCGCGGCGCCGCGGTCGTCGCCTTCGGCGACCCCGACACGACGACGGGCGGCTTCCGCGGCGCCGACGCCGCGCTGCTCGCGGCCCTGCCCGCGCGGCTCGGGTTCGCGCACGAGCACGGCCACCGGCTCGAGCTCGCGCACGACCACCGCCACGGCGAGACGGTGCGCGCCTTCCTCGCGAGGTCCGTGCAGGGCATCGGCACCGCGGGGGCGGGCACGCACCGGCAGGCCGCGCCGCGCGCCGAGGCGGGCGACGACGTGCTCGAGCTGCACCTCGCCCAGTCGCTCGACGAGCAGGCGCGCCGCATCGCGCGGCTGATCCACGAGCGCCGGGCGCGGGGCGTCGGGTTCGACGAGATCGCGGTGATCGCGCGCACCGGCCGAGCCGCCGCCGAGCTCGGCTCGCTGCTGTCGGCGCTCGAGGTGCCGGTCGCGTCGGGCGGCCCGACCCGCCTGCGCGAGGCCGAGGTCGTCGAGGCGCTCGTGAGCGTGCTCGCCGTCGCCACCGGCCGCCGAGTGCTCGACGCGCAGCTCGCCGAGCAGCTGCTGCGCAGCGATCTGCTCGGCCTCGACGCGCTCGCGGTGCGCCGGCTGAAGCGCGCACTGCGGCACCGCATCGTCGCTGCCGGCGGCCAGGTGCACGTCGCAGGGGCCGAGCTCGTGCGCGATGCGATCGTCGCCGCCGCGGCGGGCGACGACGAGCATCTGGAGGGGCTCGCCGCCGCCCGCCAGGGCGCCGCCGGCGCCCGCCGGCTCGCGCGCATGCTCGCCGACGCGCGGGCGCTGCTCACGGCCGACGATCCGGCGGGAGCCGACCGCGTGCTGTGGGCCGCGTGGAGCGCCGCCGGCGTCGCTGAGGCGTGGCGTCGCGCGGCGCTCGCGGGCTCGGGCGTCGAGAGCGCGCTCGCGAACCGGCGGCTCGACGCGGTCGTGGCGCTCTTCGACCAGGTGGCGCGCCTGATCGAACGGCGGCCCGACGCCGACACGGGCGCCTTCGTCGACGCGTGGCTCGCGTCGAGCGTCGACGACGACTCCCTCGCCGCCCGCGCCGAGGGCGCCCGCGTCGCGATCGGCACCCCCGGCCAGTTCGTCGGGCGCGAGCTCGACACCGTGATCGTCGCCGGGCTGCAGGACGGCGTGTGGCCCAACCTCCGGCCGCGCGGGTCGCTGCTGGGCGCCAACCGGCTCGACGGCGACCCCACCGAGGACGCCCGTGCGGGGGTGCTCCACGACGAGCTGCGCACGTTCGTGAAGGCGGTCTCGACCGCGCGCGCCGCCGTGCTGCTGACGGCGGTCGCGAGCGAGGACGAGCAGCCGTCGCCGTTCGTGCTCGCGGTCGAGCCGGAGCCGGTCCCCGGCGCCGATGACAGCTGGCACTCGCTGCGCTCGCTCGTCGCGAGCCTGCGGCGGCGGGTCGTCGACCGCCGCCCCGACGCCGACCGGGCGGCGGCGGCGCTCCGCCGCCTCGCCGATGCGGGCGTGCCGGGCGCCTCGCCCGCCGAGTGGGCCGGGCTGCTGGCGGTCTCGACGACCGAGCGGCTCGACGCGAGCGAGCAGGTGCGCGTGAGCCCCTCGGCGCTGCAGGGCCTCGTCGAGTGCGAGCTCTCGTGGGTGGTGGGCCGGCTCGCCGGCGGCACCTCCAACCGCGCCGCGGCGCTCGGCACGATCGTGCACGACGCGGTCGAGCGCGTCGACGCGACCGACGCCGCGGCGATCGAGGCGGCCGTCGAGGCGCGCTTCGCCGAGCTCGACCACCCCTCGACGTGGGAGGCGGCGCAGCAGCGCGACGAGGTCGTGCCGATGGCGGGCGCGCTCGCCGGCTACTTCCAGGTGCTGCGCGGCGCCGGCTGGAGGATCGAGCGCGACGAGCGCGAGGCCCGCTTCTCGGTCGAGGTCGGCGGCGCGGTGCTCTCCGGCGCGATCGACTGGATCGAGCACGGGCCGGCGGGCGAGGTGCGCATCGTCGACCTGAAGACGGGCAAGAAGGTGCCGAGCACCATGCCCGGGCTCGGCAACCTCCAGCTTCGCGCCTACCAGCTCGCCGTCGCGCTCGGCGGCATCGAGGGCATCGAGGCGGGCGCGCAGACCACGGCGCGGCTCGTCATGCCCAAGCTCGCCCGCAAGGAGAAGACGGTCGACTCCGAGCCGTTCGACGAGGTGGCGGATGCGTTCCGCGAGCACCTGCGGACGGCGGTCGAGACCATGGGCGGCGCCACGTTCGTCGCCCGGCCCGAGCTGCACTGCAGCGGCGACTACAGCTTCGGCCAGTGCGCCATCCACGTCATCCCGGAGGTCACCGAGTGATCAGCGCCATCGAGATCACCCAGGCGATCGCGGCCGTGCGGGGCCGCGAGCCGCAGCTGCCGACCGACGAGCAGATCGCGGTCATCGAGGCGCCCGAGGCGCCCACGCTCGTCGTCGCGGGCGCCGGCAGCGGCAAGACGCACACGATGGCGCAGCGCGTGCTGTGGCTCGTCGCGAACGGCTCCGTCGCGCCCGACGAGGTGCTCGGGCTCACGTTCACCCGCAAGGCCGCCGGCGAGCTCGGCGAGCGGCTGCACGCCGAGCTGCGCGCGCTGGCGCAGGCGGGGCTCGTCGACGCCGAGGTCGCCGCGACGCGCAGGCCCGTCGTGCAGACCTACAACTCCTTCGCGAGCGCGCTGTTCCGCGAGTGGGCGCTGCTCATCGGCCGCGACCCCGAGTCCGAGGTGCTCACCGACCCCGCGGCCTTCCTGCTCGCGCTGCGCGTCGCGCGCGCCTCCGACGACCTGCGGCTCGCGGCGCTCGGCCGCGCCGAGACGATCGCCGACCGCGTCGTGCAGCTCGCCGGCACGCTCGGCGACCACCGCGTCTCGACCGCGGAGCTGCGTCGCGGGCGCTACCCGGAGCGCTTCCGCGCGCTGCTCGAGCTGCCGACCGCCGACGAGCCGAAGGACTTCCGGGCGGCCCACGCGAAGGCGATCGCGCAGGACGTGGAGCGCATCGGTGGCCTCGAGCCGCTCGCCGACCTGGTCGACGCGTTCGACGACGCCAAGCGCCGACGCGGCGCGGTGCAGTTCAGCGACCAGGTGCGGCTCGCGCTCGACGCCGTGAGCGCGCACGCGGGCGCGGTCGACGAGCTGCGCTCACGCCACCGCGCCGTGCTGCTCGACGAGTTCCAGGACACCTCCGTGCTGCAGCTGCAGCTCATCCACGCGCTCTTCGACGGCTCGCCCGTCATGGCCGTCGGCGACCCGAACCAGGCGATCTACGGCTTCCGCGGCGCGAGCGCCGGCACCCTCGCCCTCTTCGCGCAGCGCTTCCGCGTCGAGCGCACCCTCGCGCTCTCGACGAGCTGGCGCAACGACGAGGACGTGCTCGCGCTCGCGCACGCCGTCGCGAGCGAGCTGCCAGAGCAGCCGGGCGTGCCGGTCAAGCGGCTCGAGCCGCGCCGGGGCGCCGGCCCGGGCGACGTCGTCGTGCGCCACCTGCCGACGATCGAGGACGAGTCGCGCGAGCTCGCGGGCTGGCTGCGCTCGCACGGCGCCGGCGTCGCGGGCTCGCCGGTGACGGGCGCGGTGCTCGTGCGCTCCCACTCGCAGGGCGTCGAGCTCACGCGCGCGCTCCGTACCGAGGGCATCCGCGTCTTCCGTTCCGGCGGCGGCGGGCTGCTCGACGAGCCGGAGGTCGTCGACCTCGTCGCCGCGCTCCGCGTGCTCGGCCGGCCGGAGGAGGGCTCGAGCCTCGTGCGGCTGCTGGCCGGCAGCCGCTGGCGCGTCGGCGTCGCCGACCTCGCGGCGCTGCAGCGCCACGCCGCCGCGCTCGCGAAGCGCGGCCTGAGCGACGACCAGCGCAGCGCCGACCGCGGTGCGATCGCGCCGGAGGCCCACGTGTCGATCGTCGACGCGCTCGATGCGCTCGTCGACGACCCGCGCCTCGACGGCGCGACCGAGGTCGGGATCGCGCGCATGCGCGAGGCCGGGTCGCTGCTGCGCGAGCTGCGCCGACGCGCCGGCATGCCGCTCGCCGAGCTCGTGCGCAGCGTCGAGCAGGCGCTGCGGCTCGACATCGAGGTGGCGGCGAAGCGCCACCACGCCCACGGCGCGCTCGACGCGTTCGGTCGCGAGGTGCAGGCGTTCGCCGCCGCCGACGAGCGCGGCTCGCTCGAGGCCTTCCTCACCTACCTCGACGTGCTCGAGGCGGGCCGCGGGCCCGATGTGCCCGAGCCCGAGCCGGAGCCCGGCTGGGTGCAGGTGCTCACCATGCACGCGTCGAAGGGGCTCGAGTGGGACGTCGTGGCCCTGCCGCGGCTCGCGGCCGCGAAGCAGGACGACCAGCCGCTCGGCTGGCTCACGCACGCAACGCTGCCCTACCCGCTGCGCGGCGACGTCGACCTGCTGCCGCACCTCGAGTGGCAGGGGCACGCGACGCAGCACGACTACGCGCTCGCGCGCGAGCGCTTCCTCGGGCAGCTCTGGGAGCACTACCAGTCCGAGGAGGACCGGCTCGCCTACGTCGGCGTCACGCGCGCCCGCCGCGCGCTGTGGCTCTCCGGCGCGCAGTGGTACGGCATGGCGCGCACGCCCGCGAAGCCCAAGCGCCTGCTCGAGCTCGCGGCCCGCGCCATGCGCGCCGAGCTGCTCGAGCAGCCCGAGAAGGGCACCGAGAACCCGCTCGGCGACCGCAGCCCCTCGCTCGCGTGGCCCGTCGATCCGCTCGGCGCCCGGCGCGCCGCGGTCGAGGCGGCCGCCGCGAGCGTCGAGGCGGCGGATGCGTCGACGCCGACCCCGTGGGACGAGGCGATCGAGCTGCTGCTCGCCGACCGCGGCGCGACCGAGCTCACGCTCCCGACCCGCATCGCCGCATCCGGCTTCAAGGACTGGGCGGCCGACCCCGTCGCGGTCGCCCGCCAGATCGCACGCCCCATGCCGCAGCAGCCGTTCGCCGCGACGCGCCTGGGCACGCTGTTCCACGGCTGGGTCGAGCGGCGCGGGAGCGCCGTCGGCCTCGGCGACGCGATCGACGACGAGGCCCTCGATGAGGAGCTCGTCGGCATCGACGCCGAGCGCCTCGATCGGTTGAAGCGCACGTTCGCGGCCTCGCCCTACGGCGACCGCGCGCCGGCCGAGACCGAGATCGAGATCCACCTGCCGCTCGCGGGCACGACCGTCGTCTGCAAGATCGACGCCGTCTACCGCGACGGCGACCGCGCGACCGTCGTCGACTGGAAGACCGGCGCCCTCCCGAAGGGCGCGGCCGACCTCGAGGCGAGGCAGCTGCAGCTCGCGCTGTACCGCGCGGCCTACGCGGCGCACGCCGGGCTCGACCCCGAGCAGGTCGACGCGGAGCTGTACTTCGTCGAGCACGACCGCGTCGTGCGGCCCGAGCGCATCGAGTCGCTCGCCGAGCTCGAGGCCCGGTGGCTGCGGGCGCAGCAGGCGGTGGCGGAGGCCTCGGCGCTCGCCTGAGCGCCGTCCCGCTAGGGCCGGTCGCTGTCCGCGCGGTCGGGCGCCCCGGGCACCTCGCCCGTGGCGGCGGGCGACTCGCCGAGGTACTCCTGCACCCCGGTGAGGTCCATGGTCTCGAGCCGCTGCGGGGCGATCGCGGCGCCCGGATCGCGGTCGACGCGGGCGACGAGGCCGGCGAGCATGCCCTTCGCGTCGTCGACGATCGACTCGTCGCCCTTCGCGACGCCGTGCAGCAGCCAGCGGGCGATGTCGAGCTCCGCGTGCAGCATCGCGCGCTGGCGCACCTGCCGGTCGCCGATGCCGCGCGCGGCGGCGTGCGCGTCGAACGCCTCGTCGACGCTGCCGAACTCCGTCGAGCCGAGCAGGAACGCGAGATCGCGCGCGGGGTCGCCCACCGAGAGCGCGTGCCAGCCGTCGAGCCCCACGACGCGCGCGCCCTCCACGCGGAACGCGGGCGCCTGCAGGTCGCCGTGCACGAGCGTCGGCTTGAACTGCCACAGGCGGTCGTCGCCGAGCGCGCCCTCCCAGCGCTCGAGCAGCGCCGCGGGCACCGCACCGGTCGCGGCGGCGCGGTCGAACATGTCGAGCAGCTGCTGGCGGAGCGCCGGCGCGCCCTCGTGCGGGAGCCCGGCGTCGGCGGCGACCGACGTCGGCAGCTCGTGGATCGCGGCGATCGCCTGGCCGACGGCGGCGGCGAGCCCGGGGCGCGCGGGGGAGAGGTCGCCGAGCCGCATGACCTCGCCGCCGAGCCGCGTGAGCACGAACAGCCGGGACCGGCCGGCGTCGACGGTGCCGAGCACCGACGGCACCTCGAACGGCAGGCGCGAGCGGGTCGCGAGCGTCAGGGCCGCGAGGGCGGCCGCGTGCTCCTCGGCGGAGCGCAGCGCCGCCACGGAGCGGGGGAGCACGACCTGGACGGTCTCGCCGTCCGCGAGCCGCGCGGCGACGACCGAGCGGTGCTCGTCCGAGCCGTCCTCCGAGGCGCCCACGACGTCCAGGCCCTCGACGGCGGTGGTGGCGAGCGCGGCTAGAGTGAAGGGGTTCGTGCTCATGGATGCCAGGCTAGGCCGACCTCGACCCGAGGCGGACGCGCCACGCGACGGAGGTGACGTGCAGGTTCCCCCGCTCGCCCGATCGGGCCTCGATCGCGACCACGCGACCCGCATCGCGGACGACGCGGTCGATCGCGCGCTCGAGGACCCCTCGACGCGGATCGTCGTGATCGCCGGCGATCGCGCGCCCGTGCGCGACGGCCGGCTCGTGCGCCTCGCCCACGACGAGCTGCCGGATGCCGTGGTGCGCGTCGAGCCGCACGTGCCGCTCAGCTGGCTCGGCAGGCTGCGCCCGCTCCCGGACGGCACGCCGGGCGGGGTGGTGCTGAGCCTGCTCGTGGCCGAGCCGTTCGAGGTCGAGGGCGCCGAGTGGCGGTCGCTGCGCGAGGTCGGGGCCGACCTCGACGACGCCGACGCCGGCGTGCTCGTGCAGGCGGTCGCGCTCGGCGTCTGGCAGCGCGAGAGCCACCACAGCCCGGTCGACGGCAGTGCCGCGGCGTTCGAGGAGTCGGGCTGGGTCCGGCGCGACGGCGGCGGCGGTGCGCACTTCCCGCGCACCGACCCCGCGGTGATCGTGGCGATCCACGACCCCGCCGACGAGCGCATCCTGCTCGGCCACAACGCGGCGTGGCCAGAGGGGCGGTACTCGCTCATCGCCGGCTTCGTCGATCCCGGCGAGTCGCTCGAGGCGGCCGTCGTGCGCGAGGTGCTGGAGGAGACGGGCCTGCGCGTCGAGCGGCCCCGATACCTCGGCTCGCAGCCGTGGCCGTTCCCGCGCAGCCTCATGATCGGCTTCGAGTGCGTGGCGCCCGATCCGAGCACGATCGTGCCCGACGGCGTCGAGATCCTCGACGTGCGGTGGTTCACCCGCGACGAGCTGCGCGCGGGCGCGGTGCAGCTGCCGGGCCGCACCTCCATCGCCTCCTGGATCCTCGACGCGTGGCTCGCCCGGCAGCCGGGCTCGGCGCGGTGACCGCGGGCGCGAAGCCCGACGCCGACCGCATCCTCGCCGGTCTCGACGAGCAGCAGCGGCTGGCGGCGACCACCCTCGGCGGCCCCGTCGCGATCCTCGCCGGCGCCGGCACGGGCAAGACGCGCGCGATCACGCACCGCATCGCCTACGCGGTCGCGACCGGCGACCAGGTCGAGCACGCCTCGCTCGCGCTCACCTTCACGAGCCGCGCCGCGGGCGAGATGCGCACGCGCCTCGCGCGCCTCGGCGCCGGCGGCGTGCAGGCGCGCACCTTCCACGCCGCCGCGCTCGCGCAGCTGTCGCACTTCTGGCCGCGCATCACCGGCTCGCGCATGCCGCAGCTGCTGCCGCAGAAGGCGAAGCTGCTCGCCGACGCCGCCGCGCAGCTGCGGCTGCGGCTGCCGACGGCGCAGCTGCGCGACGCCGCGGGCGAGATCGAGTGGCGCAAGTCGCAGGCGATGACGATGGAGGACTACGGGCTGCAGGCGCGCATCCGCTCCATGCCGACGGGCGTCGACGCCGAGACGATGATCGACCTGCACATGGCGTACGAGCGCGTGAAGGACGAGCGCCGGCAGATCGACTTCGAGGACGTGCTGCTCGCGACCACCGGCATGCTCGAGCGCGAGCCCGTCGTCGCCGACGAGGTGCGCTCGCGATACCGGCACTTCACCGTCGACGAGTACCAGGACGTCTCGCCCATGCAGCAGCAGCTGCTCGCCGCGTGGCTCGGCGACCGCCGCGACGTCTGCGTCGTCGGCGACCCGAGCCAGACCATCTACTCGTTCGCCGGCGCCGACCCCGCGAGCCTGTCGCGCTTCGTGCACGACCACCCCGATGCCGAGGTGGTGCGGCTCGAGCGCTCCTACCGCTCCACGGCCGCGATCGTCGGCTGCGCCAACCGGCTGATGCGCGGCCGCGACGCGCTCACGCTCACCGCCGCGTCGTGGGAGCACGGGCTCGAGCCCGCGGTCGCGGTGCACGGCAACGACACGGCCGAGGCGGCGGCGATCGCGGCCGCGTGCCGCGCGCAGGTCGACGCGGGCGCCGACCCCGGCAGCATCGCCGTGCTCACGCGCTTCCACGCGCAGTCGGGCCTCATCGAGCAGGCGCTCGCCGGCGTCGGCCTGTCGTCGACGGTGCGCGGCTCGGTGCGCTTCTTCGAGCTGCCCGTCATCAAGCGCGCCGTCATGATGCTGCGGAGCGCCCCTGCCGACGGCCGGCCGGTCTTCCAGGCGGTCACCGACATCGTGATGGGGCTCGGCTACCGGGCGGAGCCGCCCGCCACGCACGGCGAGGAGCGCTCGCAGTGGGATGCGCTGCACGCGCTCGTCACGCTCGCGGAGGAGGCGGGCGGCACCGACCTGCCCGCGTTCGCCGCCGACCTGCAGCGCCGGGCCCAGACCGAGCACGAGCCGACGGTCGCGGCCGTCACGATCGCCACGATCCACGCGGCGAAGGGCCTCGAGTGGCAGCACGTGCACGTGTGCGGCCTCGCCGAGGGGCTGCTGCCGATCTCGCACGCGACGACGCTCGCCGAGATCGACGAGGAGCGCCGGCTCCTCTACGTCGCGATCACCCGCGCCCAGCGCAGCCTGTCGCTGACGTGGGCGCAGCACTCGGGGCACGCCGTCAGGCAGCCATCCCGGTTCCTCGCCGAGCTGCGTGCGGGCAGGCCCGCGGCCGCGGGCGGCGCAGCGCGCTGACCGCGCCGTCGCGCTGCGCGATCCGGGCGCCCCACCCCGCCGGCAGGCCGTCCGCCTCGAGCCGCCGCAGCGCATCCAGCACCGTCACGACGGTCTGCGCGGCGGCGCTCGGGCTCGGCACGGGCACGAGATGGCCGGGCACGAGCGCATCGTCGACCGGCGCGCACGCCGAGCAGCCGGCGCCGCCCGGCACGTAGGGGCCGACCTGCACCCACGCGTCGCCGACGACGACGGGCAGGTGCGCGACGTCGGCGTCGAGCAGCCGCTCCTGCTCGCGCGGCGGCAGGCGCCACGCGGCGACCGGGATCACGAGCCCGTCGTCGGCGGCCGGGTGCCCCGCGGCCCGCACCGCGCGGTGCACGTCGAGGGCGAGCCGGATGCGCCCGCGCACGCGGGCGGGCAGGCGCGGCGCGGTCTCGAGGAGCGCGGGCGCGAGCCGCTCGAGCAGCGCCCCGGCCGGCTCGTCGCCGAGCAGCTGCTCGAGCTCGCGGCGCACGACGCCCCGCGTCAGCAGGGCGACGCCGCGCAGCGTCGGCTCGTCGGCGTCGAGCTCGACGACCGGCTGCTGCGCGCCGATCGCGATCCGGTCGGGGGAGGTGCGGAAGACGGCGAGGTGCGGATCGAGTCGGAGCATGGCGGCATGGTGCGCCAGCAGCCGCGGTCGCGTCGGCGGCTCTCCACAGGCGCGTCGGCGCCCCGGCTCAGGCCCGGGTCGGCCCGCCGTCCGCGTCGCCGTCGGGCTCGGGCTCGTCGGCGCCGGGCTCCTCGGCGCCGGCCTCGTCGGCGCTGGCCTCCTCGGCAGCGGGCTCGCCGCCGTCGGCCGGCTCGGACCCCGCCGCGGGCTCCGCCGCGTCGCGCTCGGCGTCGTCGAGCAGCTCCTGCAGCGCGAGGTCCATCTCATCGAGCTCGCCCGCGCCCTGCAGGCGGGCGATCACGCGCGAGGGGTCGTCGATGTCGGCCGAGCCGGGCATGAGGTCGGGCTGGTCCCAGAGCGAGTCGCGCACCTGCGGGCCCACCGCGTCCGTCACCGCGCGCCAGAACGCCGCGGCCTCGCGCAGCCTGCGCGGGCGGATCTCGAGGCCGACGAGCGTGCCGAACGCCTTCTCGGCCGGCCCGCCGGAGGCGCGGCGGCGCCGCACGGTCTCGGCGATCGCGTCGCGCCGCGGCAGCCGCTGCGTCGCCGACTCGGTGACGGCGTCGACCCAGCCCTCGATGAGCGCGATCGTCGTCTCGAGCCGCGCGAGCGTCTCGACCTGCTCGTCGGTCTTCGGCGGGATGAGCGCGCCGCTCTGCAGCGCCTGCCGCAGCTCCTCGGGGTTGGTGGGGTCGAAGGTCTCGGCGAGCTCCTCGAGGCGGTCGACGTCGATGCGGATGCCCTCGGCGTACTCGCGCACGGAGGAGAGCACGTGCAGCCGCAGCCAGCGCGCGTGGTGGAACAGGCGCGCGTGGGCGAGCTCGCGCACGGCCATCCAGATGCGCACCTGGTCCTCGGGGATCTCGAGCCCCTCCGCGGCGGTGCGCAGGTTCACGGGGAGCAGCGCGCCGTGCCCCTCGAGCAGCGGGAAGCCGAAGTCGCCGCCCGCGACGGTCTCGCGCGCGAGCTGGCCCACGACCGTGCCCAGCTGCATCGCGAACATCGTGCCGCCCACGTTGCGCAGGATGCGCTCGGCGCCCGCGAGCATCTCCTGCGCCTCCTCCGGCGCGTGCTCCTGCATGGCGCGCGTGAGGGCGCTCGCGATGCTGTTGGCGACCGGCTCGCTCATCTCCTGCCAGACGGGCATCGTGGCGTCGACCCACTGCTGGCGCGACAGCAGCTGCAGCTCGGTCGCGGCCACGCCGATGTCGGTCGTCTCGCCGAGCCACAGGGCGGCGAGGTCGGCGGCCTGGCGCACGGCGTCGCGCTCGGCGCTCGTGACGGAGCCGGGGTCGCGCTGCACGGCGGCGGACGCCTGCCGCGTGGCGGCCGACCAGTCGATGCCGTCCTCCGTGCGCGAGAGCGCCGCCTGCAGCTGCGCCATGAGCGCCTGCAGCTGCGCGGGGTCGGCGGGCATGCCCGCCGCGCCCGCGAGGCGGGCCGGGTCGATGGGCCCCTCGCCCGAGAGGAAGCGCTGCAGCATCTCTCGCAGCTCGTCCTCAGGGCGGCGGTCGTCGGAGTCCTCAGGCATGCGACTACGCTAGCCCCGTCATGTCTGAACCCGCCGGGATCGCGCCCCTGACGCCCTCCGCCGTCCGCGAACAGCACGCGCGTCCGCGCTTCCCCGACATCCGCCCGAGGCGCCTCCGGCGCATCGGCTGGGTCGGCCTCGCGGCCGCCGGCGCCGCCTCGCTCGCGCTCGCGTTCGTGCCGTCGCCCTACGTGGTCGAGGTGCCGGGGCCGACGTTCGACACCCTGGGCGAGACGGATGCGGGACCGCTCATCTCCATCGAGGGCGTCGAGACCTACCCCACGGAGGGCGAGCTGCGGCTGCTCACCGTCTCGCTCTTCGGCAACCCCGAGCGGCCGCTGACGTGGGTCGACGTCGCCGAGGCATACCTCGACCCCTCCGACTCGATCATCCCGATGGACGCGGCGTTCCCGCCCGACGTGTCGGTGCAGGACTCGAACGAGGCCGGCCGCATCGAGATGCAGAACTCGCAGGCAGCCGCGATCGCGGCCGCGCTGCTGCACGAGGGCTACCCGGTCGACAGCGACGTGCGCGTCGCGGGCGTCATCGACGGCTCGCCCGCCGAGGGCGTCCTGCGCGAGGACGACCGCATCCTGCGGGTCAACGGCGACACCGCCTACGACGTGTGGTCGATCCGCGAGTCGATCGCCGCCGTCGACGGCGCGACGTCGTTCGAGATCGAGCGCGACGGCGAGCCGCTGACGGTCGAGGTGACGCCGCTCGTGGAGGGCGACCAGCGGCTCGTGGGCATCTACCCGGCCAACGAGTTCGAGTTCCCCTTCGAGGTCGACATCCAGCTGCCCAACGTGGGCGGGCCGAGCGCCGGCATGATGTTCGCGCTCGGCATCGTCGACGAGCTGACGCCGGGCGCGCTCACCGCGGGCACGCAGTGGGCGGGCACGGGCACCATCTCGGCGCTCGGCGACGTGGGCGGCATCGGCGGCATCGTGCAGAAGATGCACGGCGCGGTCGACGCGGGCGCGACGCACTTCCTGGCGCCGGCGGACAACTGCGGCGAGGTCGTCGGGCATGTGCCGGAGGGGCTCACCGTGTACGCCGTCGAGACGCTCGACGACGCGATCGCCGCCGTCGAGGCGGTGGCGATGAACGCCGACACCTCGGGGCTGCCGGTCTGCGGAGCCGCACCGGCCTCATAGGCTCGGCGGATACGATGGGCGGCACCGCCCGCACCACAGCTTGGAGCTCCACGACGTGTCCGCCAACGCCGAACGACCGACCGCCTCGACGACGGGCAGGAGGGGCCCTTCGCCGCTCCTGGTGACGGTGCTGATCGTGGGTGCCATCATCGGCGCCTTCGTGATGTTCTCGGGCTTCTACGCCGACATCCTCTGGTTCGACCAGCTCGGCTTCATCCAGGTGCTCCAGACGCGCTGGCTGTCGATGCTCGTGATGTTCCTCATCGGCTTCGTCGCGATGGCCGTGCCGGTCGCCCTCAGCGTGCAGATCGCCTACCGCTCGCGCCCCGTCTACGCGCAGCTCAACTCGCAGCTCGACCGCTACCAGGAGCTCGTCGAGCCGCTGCGGAAGGTCGGCATGTGGACGGCGCCGGTCGCGCTGGGCCTCTTCTCGGGCCTCGCGTCGGCCTCGCAGTGGGAGTCGGCGCAGCTGTGGCTCAACCGGAAGCCGTTCGGCGAGGTCGACCCGCAGTTCGGCCTCGACATCGGCTTCTACGTCTTCGAGCTGCCCTTCTACCAGCAGGCGCTCGGCTTCGCGCTCGCGGTGCTGTTCATCTCGGCCGTCGCCTCGCTCGCCACGGCCTACCTCTACGGCGCGATCCGCGTCACGGGCCGCGAGGTGCGCGTCTCCCGGTCGGCGCGCATCCAGCTCGCCGTCATCGGCGCGCTCTACATGCTCGCGCTCGGCGCCTCGATCTGGCTCGGCCAGTACGCGGCGCTCGCGCAGACCTCGCAGGGCTTCCTCGCCACCGGCGCGGGCTACACCGAGGTCAACGCCACCATCCCCGGCGCGCAGATCCTCGCCGGCATCGCCGCGCTCGTCGGCGTCTTCTTCATCGTCACCGCCGTGATCGGCCGCTGGCGCATCGCCGTCGTCGGCACGGCCCTGCTCATCGCCGCCTCGCTCGTGGTCGGTGTCGCCTACCCGGCGATCGTGCAGCGCTTCCAGGTCGACCCGAGCGCGCGCACGCTCGAGGCCGAGTACATCCAGCGCAACATCGACGCGACCCGGGCCGCGTGGGACGTCGACGACATGGTCGAGACCGACTCCGACGCCCGCACCGACGCCGAGCCCGGCGCGCTCCGCGCCGACGCCGAGACGACGGCGAACATCCGCATCATCGACCCCGCGCTCGTCTCCGACGCCTTCGCCAACCTGCAGGAGTACCGCCAGTACTACGGCTTCGCCGAGCAGCTCGACGTCGACCGCTACGAGATCGACGGCGAGATCCAGGACACCGTCATCGCGCTGCGCGAGCTCGACCTCTCGGGGCTCGACGAGGACAGCTGGTACAACCGCCACATCGTCTACACGCACGGCTACGGCGCCGTCGCGGCGTACGGCAACCAGCGCGGCCAGGAGGGCCAGCCCGTCTTCCTGCAGGGCGGCATCCCCACCGACGGCGCGCTCGGCGAGTTCGAGCCGCGCGTGTACTTCGGCGAGTCGACCCCCGACTACTCGATCGTCGGCGGCCCCGAGGGCTCGCCCGACCTCGAGCTCGACTACCCGCGCTCGACCGAGGAGGGCAGCGGCAACGCGACGACGACCTTCTCGGGCGACGGCGGCCCGCGGCTCGACAGCGTCATCAACCGGCTCGCGTACGCGCTGAAGTTCCAGTCCGAGCAGATCATCCTCTCCGACGCCGTCACCTCCGAGTCGCAGATCCTCTACGACCGCCACCCCCGCGACCGCGTCGCGGCCGTCGCGCCGTACCTGACGCTCGACTCCGACACCTACCCGGCCGTCGTCGACGAGCGGCTCGTGTGGATCGTCGACGGCATGACGACCTCGTCGAGCTACCCGTACTCGTCGCACCGGTCGTTCTCGCAGACGATCGCCGACACCACGAACGCGAACCCGTCGCTCGTGCCCGGCGACATCATCAACTACATGCGCAACTCGGTGAAGGCCGTGGTGGATGCGTACGACGGCTCGGTCACGCTCTACGCGTGGGACACCGAGGACCCGGTGCTGCAGGCGTGGCAGCAGATCTACCCGGGCACCATCCGGCCGATCAGCGAGATGTCGGGCGACCTCATGAGCCACGTGCGCTACCCGGCCGACATGTTCAAGCTGCAGCGCAACATCCTGGGCGACTACCACGTGACGAACCCGGCGACGTTCTTCTCGGGCGACGACCAGTGGTCGACGCCCGCCGACCCGACGTGGTCGAACTCGCAGGTGCCCGCGCCGCCGCAGCCGCCCTACTACCTGACGATGTCGGTCGACGGGCAGGATCCGGCGTTCACGCTCTACTCGACGTTCATCCCGCGCGACGGCCGCGAGATCCTCTACGGCTACCTCTCGGTGAACGCCGACGCGGGCTCGACCGACGGGGAGGTCTCCGAGGACTACGGCAGGCTCACGCTGCAGATGCTCCCCAAGGACAGATCGATCCCGGGGCCCGGCCAGGTGCAGAACACCTTCGACACCGACGACGAGGTGTCGCGGGAGCTCAACCTGCTGCGGCAGGGCGCCTCCGACGTGCTGAACGGCAACCTGCTGACCCTGCCGGTCGGCGGCGGCCTGCTCTACGTGCAGCCGGTCTACCTGCAGTCCACCGGTGCCACCTCGTACCCGGTGCTGCGCAAGATCCTGGTGGCGTTCGGCGACGACATCGCCTTCGAGGACACCCTCGACGAGGCGCTCGACTCGCTCTTCGGCGGCGACTCGGGCGCCGAGGCGGGCGACTCCGACGTCGACCCGACGGCGCCGGGGGAGGAGCCCGCCGAGCCGGGCCAGGAGCCCTCGACCGATCTGCAGGCGCAGCTCGACGCCGTGCTGCAGGAGGCCGGCGCCGCGCTCCAGGAGCGCCAGGCGGCCTACGCCGAGAACGACCTCGTCGCGGCCGCGGAGGCCGACCAGCGGCTCACGGCGGCGCTGCAGGAGGCGGTCGAGCTCTCGGCGCAGATCGAGGGCGAGCCGCTGCCGGAGGAGTCCGCTCCTGCCGAGCCGGCGCCCACGGAGTCACCCGCGCCGTAGCCGAGTTGCCGAGCGGCGACATCCCTGGTAACGTCTCTTCTTGTGCCGCGGGGTGGAGCAGCTCGGTAGCTCGCCGGGCTCATAACCCGGAGGTCGCAGGTTCAAATCCTGTCCCCGCAACGAAGTCCGCGAACTGCGGCACGAGAAGAGGCGCCCGAGAGGGCGCCTCTTCTGCATGTCCGGGCGTAGCCTCTGCGCATGGGGTTCGCGGTCTCGGCCGAGTCGTACGACCGGTTCATGGGCAGGTTCTCGGAGCCGCTCGCCGCGGTGTTCGCGGATCTCGCGGGGGTGCCCGCCGGCGCTCACCGCCGCCCGCGCGTGCTCGACGTCGGCTGCGGCCCGGGGGCGCTCACGGCGGAGCTGCTGCGCCGCGGCGCCGACGTCGCGGCCGTCGACCCGTCGCCGCCCTTCGTGGCCGCGGCGCGCGCCCGGCACCCGGGCGTCGAGGTGCTCGAGGCGGCGGCCGAGGCGCTGCCCTTCGCCGATGCCGCGTTCGACGCCGCGCTCGCGCAGCTCGTCGTGCACTTCATGCGCGACCCGGTGCAGGGCGTCCGGGAGATGGTGCGCGTGACCCGTCCCGGCGGCCCCGTCGCGTGCTGCGTGTGGGATCACGCGACGGGGCCGCTCGGGGTCTTCTGGGAGGCGGTGGCGTCACTCCACATCGCAGACGGCCCGCCGCCCTCGGAGGCGGCGCGCCCCGGATCGCGCGAGGGCGACCTCGCGCGCATCCTCGCCGACGCCGACATCGCACGCGCGCGCGAGGTGCCCATCGCGGTCACGGTCGCGTTCGCCTCGTTCGACGACTGGTGGGCGCCGTTCGAGCTGGGCGTGGGGCCCGCGGGCGATCACGTCGCGGGTCTCGACCGCGCCGCTCGGCAGCACCTCGCGGCGCGCTGCCGAGCGCTGCTGCCGGCAGCGCCCTTCGAGGTGCGCGCCGTCGCGTGGGCGGCCGTCGGCATGCGCTGAGCCGGCTACTCGAACAGGCCGCCGATGCCGCCGCCCCCGCCGCCGCCGTTCGAGCCCGACGGCTGCTGCCGGCCCTCGCTCGGCTGCACGACGACGAAGCCCGGGCCGTGGAAGGCCAGCTGGAAGGCCTCGCCCGTGCCGCCGCGCAGCATCGAGCGCATGTTCATGCTGCTGACGACGCTCGGGCTGAGGTTCGACGACCAGCAGACCGCCGCGTTCGGGTCGACGAACGTGGGCTGGCGCGAGCAGTCGAGCAGCAGCGGCTGCCCCTCGCACGAGACGCCGACGGTGCCGTGCCCGCCGAGCTCGAGGTTGAAGAGCCCGCCGGCCATGATGTTGCCGCTGCGGAGCATCCTGATGTCCCACTGCAGGTTCGGGTCGAAGGCGAGCAGGTTCTTGCCGCTCACCGACAGCCCCTCGTTCTCGAGCAGCACCGTGAACACGTTCGCCGCATCCCTGGCGAGGAACACCTCGCCCTGGCCGCGCATCCGCATGAGCGGGGCGCCCTCGCCGGTGACGAGCTTCTTCAGCATGCGCGCGGCGCCCGCGCCCTCGTGCTGGAACTCGATCTGGCCCTGGTAGGCGACCATCGCGCCCTTCGCGGCGAGCACGTCGCCGCCGTTCGACACGTTGACCCGCAGCATCTTGCTCGACTGCTTGACCCACCGATCGGTCGACTGGGCCTCCTGGTTCGCCTCGGCGAACAGCTCACTCCTCATGCGTCCCCCTCCAGGGCGTGCTCGAGCCTGACGACCTTGCCGTCGAGCTCGCCGGTCCATCCCGGTCGGATGTCGGCCTTCAGGACGAGGGATGCGCGGGGGCTCACGGCGAGGACGGCGTCGGTGGCGCGCCGCACCACGTCGAAAACCTCGTCCCACTCGCCCTCGAGCGTCGTGAACATCGCGTCGGTGCGGTTCGGCAGCCCGCTCTCGCGGACGACGCGCACGGCGGCGGCGACCGCGTCGTGCACGGAGCCGTCGGGGCCCGCGGTGGCCGGGGCGATGGAGAATGCGACGAGCATCCTGCTCCCTTCGTCCCCGCGATCCTCGCACCCCGACCCTGAGCGCGCCACCGCGCCTGCGTAGGCTGGAGGCGTGAGCGACCCGAGAGCATCCGAGCCGCCGCTGCTGGCCGCCGCCGTGCAGTGGGCGCCGAGCGAGGACGTCGAGGCCAACCGCGCCGCGGCCGCGGCGTGGATCGACCGCGCGGCCGAGCGCGGGGCGCGGCTCATCGTGCTGCCCGAGTACTCGCAGCACTGCTCCGCCGACCTCGCGGCGACCGCCCCCGCGGCCGCCGAGCCGCTCGAGGGGCCCTTCACCGCGATGCTGCGCGAGCGTGCGGCGGCGCACGGCGCGCTCGTGATCGCCGGCATGCTCGAGCGGATCGAGGGCGGCGTCGCCAACACGGTCGTCGCGGTCGACGCCGACGGCATCCGGGAGGCGTACCGCAAGGTGCACCTCTACGACGCGTTCGGCACCCGCGAGTCCGACTGGCTCACGGCCGGCGACGTCGCGCAGGCGCCCGTGGTCGAGGCGCTCGGCACGCGCATCGGCATCGAGACCTGCTACGACCTGCGCTTCCCGGAGGCGACGCGCAGGCTCGTGGATGCGGGGGCCGACGTGGTCGTCGTGCCCGCCGAGTGGGTGCGCGGGCCGCAGAAGGAGCGCCACTGGACGACGCTCGTGACGGCGCGCGCGATCGAGTCGACCGTGCACGTCGTCGCCGCCGACCAGGCCCCGCCGCTCGGCGTCGGCTGCTCGGCGATCGTCGACCCGATGGGCGTCGCGCTCGCCGCGCTCGGCGACGGCGAGGGCATCGCCGTCGCGCCGATCGACCCGGCCGTGACGGCGGCGACCCGCGCGCGGAACCCGTCGCTCGCGAACCGGCGCTACCGCGTCGCCTGAGGGCTCAGCGCGCGGGCTCGAGCACCGCGTCCTTCAGGCCCGCGAGCTGCGATGCCGCCCGGTGGAGCGTGTCGTCCGACTTGCAGAAGGCGAAGCGCATCGTCGAGCGCAGGTCGCGCCGCGACGGGCGCGCGAGCGCCGACAGCGGCACCCCGACCACGCCGACGAGCTCGGGCATCCGCCGCGCGAGCGCCGCGGCGTCGTCGATGCCGAGCGGTGCGGCGTCGGCGAGCAGGAAGTAGCCCGCCATCGCGTCGTGGACGGCGAAGCCGGCCTTGCGGAGGCCGCGCGCGAGGATGTCGCGCTTGCGCGCGAAGGTCTGCACGATCGTGTCGTAGTGCTCGTCGGCGAGGCGGAGGCCCACCGCGACGGCCGGCTGCAGCGGCGACGCGTTGACGAACGTCAGGTACTGCTTCACCGCGCCGATCTGCGCGATGCGCTCGGGCGTCGACATGATCCAGCCGACCTTCCAGCCCGTGATCGAGAACGTCTTGCCCGCCGACGAGATCGAGACGAGGCGCTCGCGCGCGGCCTCGAACGCCGCCACGGGCACGTGCCGCTCGTCGTACACGAGGTGCTCGTAGACCTCGTCGGTGACGATGATCGCGTCGCGCCGCTCGGCGACGCGCACGATGTGCCGCATCGCCTCCTCGCTGAACACCGCGCCCGTCGGGTTGTGGGGCGAGTTGACGATGATCATCCGGGTGCGCGGGCTCGTCGCGCGCTGCAGGCGGTCGGGGTCCGGCTGGAAGTCGGGCGCGGCGAGCGGCACCGGCACGAGCACGGCGCCGGCGAGCGCCGCCACCGCCGCGTAGGCGTCGTAGTACGGCTCGAAGACGATCACCTCGTCGCCGGGGGAGAGGTACGCGAGCATCGTCGCGGCGAGCGCCTCGGTCGCGCCCGCGGTGACGAGCACGTCGCCGCGGCCGAGGCCGATGCCGTAGAAGCGACGCTGGTGCTCGATGATCGCGTCGATGAGCTCGGGGGCCCCGCGGCCGGGACCGTACTGGTTGCGGCCGTGGTCGATCGCGTGCTTCGCGGCGTCGAGCACGGCGCGCGGGCCGTCCTCGTCGGGGAAGCCCTGGCCGAGGTTCAGCGCCCCGGTCCTGGTGGCGAGCGCCGTCATCTCGGCGAAGATCGTGGGGGCCAGCCGGCCGTCCGCCCCGAGCAGGCCCGCGCCCGCCGCCGTCCGCTGCCAGGGTGCCTGCTCCATGCTCCGACGCTACCCGCTCCGGCATCCCTTCCGGTGGATCGACATCGGGACCGCATGGGAATCGCATGGGCTCCGGTGCGATCCTCGAAGCCATGAGCAACCCGCACGACCGCGTCCCGAACCCCATGGGACCGCAGCCCGCGCAGCCGCCCCAGGGCGACTGGCGCTGGCAGCACCCGACCGCATCCGTCCCCGCCGGCGCCCCCGCCGGCACCCCGGCCGCTGCCGCGCCGCAGGCCGACCGGCCCGACCCCTGGGCCGCGACCCGGCCGTTCCAGCCGGTCCCGCAGGCGCAGGCGCAGGCGCAGGCGCACCCGGCGCCGGCCGCTCCGCGCCGGCGCACCGGCCTCGTCGTGACGTCGGTCGTCGCGGCGGCGCTGCTCGGCGGCGCGGCCGGCTTCGGCGGCGGCGCGCTCGCCGGCACGCTGCAGCCGCAGGCGCAGTCGCAGTCCGCGACGCAGGACGCCGGCACCACGGGCGAGACGGTCGCCGACCCGCAGACGATCGCCGACGTCGCGGCCGCCGCGGGCCCCTCGGTCGTCACCGTGCAGGCGTCGTCGCAAGCGGGCTCGGGCGAGGGCTCGGGCGTGGCCGTCGCGGCCGGCGGCTACATCGTGACCAACAACCACGTCGTGACGCTCGACGGCCAGGCGGCCGACGCATCCATCACCGTAGAGACGAGCGACGGCCGGCTGCTCGCCGCCGAGGTCGTCGGCACCGACCCCGTCGTCGACCTCGCGGTCATCAAGGTGGACGCCGACCTGCCGGTCGTGACCTTCGCCTCGAGCGACGACGTGCGCGTCGGCGACACGGCGATCGCGATCGGCGCGCCGCTCGGCCTGTCGAACTCGGTCACCGACGGCATCGTCTCCGCCGTCGACCGCGGGCTGCGCATCGCCGGCAGCGCGGCCCCCGAGGGCGACGAGCAGCAGTCCGAGCAGTCGCCGTTCGGCTTCTGGCAGGAGAACGGCGCGCAGGCCGCGCAGGAGGCCATCTCGATCCCCGTCGTGCAGACGGATGCGTCGATCAACCCCGGCAACTCGGGCGGCGCGCTGCTGAACGCCTCCGGGCAGCTCGTGGGCGTCAACGTCGCGATCGCCAGCATGGGCCAGGGCGAGTCGGCCGGCTCGATCGGCATCGGCTTCGCGATCGAGTCGAGCCTCGTGCAGCGCGTCGTCGAGGAGCTCATCGGCTCGGGCGAGGCGACGCACGGCCTGCTCGGGGCGACCGTCAGCGACGTGACCGACGCCTCCGTCGGCACGGTCGGCGCGCAGATCCGCGAGCTGTCGGAGGGCGGCGCCGCGGAGGCGGCCGGGCTGCAGCCGGGCGACGTGATCACCGCCGTCGACGGCGCCCCGGTGACGAACGCGATCGACGCGACCGCGCAGGTGCGCGCCCACGCCGCCGGCGCGACCGTGACGGTCGCCTACCAGCGCGACGGCCAGGAGGCCGAGGCCGAGGTGACGCTGGGCGGGCTCTAGCCCGCGCGGCTCTCGTCCGACGGCGCGTCGCCGGGTGCATCCTGCATCTGCGACGCGCCGTCGCCGCGTCGCAGCTCGGTGACGTCGCCGCCGACCTCCTCGTCCGGGCCGAGGCCCGGCTCGTGCTGCTGCTCCTGCCCGCGCCGCTCGCGCAGCCGGCGCGGGCCCCCGGCGAGGCCCTCGCGCTCGATGTCGCGCGCCTCGCGGATGCGCTGGCCGAGGTTGGGCCGCACCTCCTTGATGACGGGGGTGAGGTTGGCGTCGAACGAGACCGGCGCGGGCCCGAAGGCCTCCTTCGCGGCCTTCACGATCTGCCGGCCGAGGATGTTGTTGCCGACGCCGCCGACCACCGCGCCGATGCCGAACGGCATCGCCCGGCCGAGCATCGACGCACCGGTGTTGCGCGCCATGCGCCGCAGGAACGCGCGGCGCAGGAAGTCGACGACCTGCCCCATCGAGCCGCTCGGCAGGCGCGAGGTGATGAGCTCGCCCCAGAACGCGTTGCCGGCCGCGCCGCGGCCGAGGGCGCGCTCGGTCGCCCGCTTCACGAGCGCCGTGCCGCCGTTGCCGAGCATGATGCCCATCACGAGCGCCTTCGCGCGCTCCTCGTCCTCGACGACGATGCCGTGCACCTCGGCGACCGCCTGCGCGTAGAAGGCGCTCGCCTCGAGGAAGCCGATCGTCTCGGCCATCGTGAGCCCGAGCGATGCGACCGTGCCGATGCCGGGCGCGACCGCGCTCGCGCCGACCGCGGCGCCGCCGGTGGAGACGGCGGCGAGGTACTGCCGCTCGAGCCGGCCGAGCATCTCGGCGGGGGTCATCTGCGGGTTGCGGCGCCGCAGCGCTCGCAGGTGGTTGACGACGAGCGGCCGCTGCACGCCCAGGATGCCCTCGAGCGTCCTGACCATCCAGCCCAGGTCCTCGTCGCGGTCGATCTCTCGCATGGCGTCCCCCTGCCCGTCGGTCCGGGCCGTGCCCGGCGTACCCCAGAAGCATGGCCCAGGAGAGCCGGGAACGGGCTGAGCGTGGGATCATGGACCCATGACTGACACGTTCGGACCGGACAGCCCTGGCCCCGGCAGCGTCGGCTCCGGCGGGAGCACCGACGTGCTCGACCGCGAGCTCGAGAAGCTCCTCAACGAGGAGTCGGTGGAGGACGGCGACCACGATCGCTTCTCCCACTACGTCAAGAAGGAGAAGATCCTGCAGTCGGCGCTCTCGGGCAAGCCGGTGCGGGCGCTCTGCGGCAAGAAGTGGACGCCGGGCCGCGACCCGGAGAAGTTCCCGATCTGCCCGAGCTGCAAGGAGATCTACGAGCGCCTGCGCGAGGAGTAGCCGCCGGCGCTCGGCGCCTCAGCGGAACACCGTCGGGATGGCGGGCTCGCCGCGGGCGAGGCGGTGCGCCTCGACCGGCAGCTCCTCGACCGACGCGGCGTGGCGCTCGCGCGCCAGCTCGACGCCCCCGTGGCCGAGCCAGCGGTCGTCGATCTCGCCGCCGGCCACGAGCGGCACCTGCAGCGCGCGGCCGCCGGCGGCCGCCGCGTCGAGCGTCGCGCGGTGGTCGGTGACGAGCACCGCCTCCTCGACGGCGACGCCGTCCTCGAGGCGGCGCACCGCGACCTTCTCGCCCGGGTGCGACGCCTTGTCCTCGCTCCGCTTGCCGACGCCCACCCAGGCGCCGTCGTCGCCCTGGCGCGCGACGAGCTTGTAGACCATGCCGGCGGCGGGCGCGCCCGAGCCGGTGACGACGCTCGTGCCGACGCCGTACGCATCCACCGGGCTCGCCTGCAGGCCCGCGATCGCGTACTCGTCGAGGTCGCTCGTGACGGTGATGCGCGTGCCGGTCGCCCCGAGCGAGTCGAGCAGCGCGCGGGCGTCGGCGGCCACCTCGGCGAGGTCGCCGGAGTCGAGGCGGATGCCGCCGAGGCCGGTGCCGGCGACCTCGATCGCCGTGCGGATGCCCTGCTCGATGTCGTAGGTGTCGACGAGCAGCGTCGTGCCGACGCCGAGCACGTCGATCTGGGCCTGGAAGGCCTCGGCCTCGGAGTCGTGCAGCAGCGTGAACGAGTGCGCCGCCGTGCCCATGGTGGGGATGCCCCAGCGGGCGCCCGCGGCGAGGTTGCTGGTGGCGTCGAAGCCGGCGATGTACGCGGCGCGGGCGGCCGCCACGGCCGACTCCTCGCTCGCGCGGCGCGAGCCCATCTCGGCGACCGGCCGCCCCTTCGCGGCGCGCGTCATGCGCGTCGCGGCGTTCGCCACGGCCGAGTCGTAGTTGAGCACCGAGAGCGCCACGGTCTCGAGCACGACCGCCTCGGCGAAGGTGCCCTCGACCACCAGGATCGGGGAGCCGGGGAAGTAGAGCTCGCCCTCCGCGTAGCCGCGGATGTCGCCCGAGAAGCGGTAGTCGGCCAGCCAGTCGAGCAGCTCGGCCGAGACGATGCGGTGGTCGCGGAGGAAGCGCAGCTCCTCCTCGCCGAAGCGGAACTCGGCGACCCGGTCGAGGAAGCGGCCCGTGCCGGCGACCACGCCGTAGCGGCGGGCGCCCGGCAGGCGGCGGGCGAAGGCCTCGAAGACGGAGGGCCGGAACGCGGTGCCGGAGCGCATCGCGGCATCGATCATCGTCAGCTCGTAGCGGTCGGTCATGAGCGCGGTGTCGGTCACGAGCGCCAGCCTACGACGGCGGCCTGGAGCGACCGCCTCGACGACGCCCGGTAGCGTGGCTCGGTGCCCCGAACCATCCGCCCCCTGCCCGACGGCGTCGCGCTGCGCGAGCCGACACCCGCCGACGCGCCCGCCTGGGCCGCCTTCCTCGTGCGGGAGCAGGAGCGCACGTACGCGGGCCGGCTGCCCGACGACTTCGGGGTGCGCGGGCTCGCGCAGGCCAACGTGGTCGGGCTCGCGCGCGCCTTCGCCGAGCCGGGCGACGCCGTGCGCCGCATCGCCTGGCAGGGCGACCGCATCGTGGGCCTCGCGGCGACGAGCACCGCGCCCGCCCGCTGGGAGGTCGAGCTGGGGCTCGTGCCGCCGCCCGCCGAGCGCGAGCTCGACCGGCTCTACGTGGCCGCCGAGATGCACGGCACCGCGGTCGGCGCCGCGCTCTTCGACGCGGTCGTCGACGACCGCGCGCTGTACCTGTGGCTCATCGACGGCAACGAGCGCGCGGGCCGCTTCTACGAGCGCCGCGGCTTCCGGCACCTCGACGAGCGGGTGTCGACGGGCCCGACGTGGGGCGGCATCCCGATGCACCGCATGGTGCGGGAAGGGCGCCCACCGCGAGGGTGAGCGCCCTTCCCGGGTCGTCGCGGAGGCTCAGCCGAGCAGGCCCTGCTCCTCGAGCCATGCGGCGGCGATGTCGGCGGCCGGTGCCTGCTCGTCGACCGAGCGGCCGTTGAGGGCGAGGAGCTCCTCCGAGGTCAGCGCTGCGCTCACCTCGTCGATGATGCCCTGCGCCTCCTCGTCGACGCGGTCGCTCACGACCGGCACGACGTTCGAGGCGAGGAACAGGCCCTCGGGGTCCTCGAGCACGACGAGGTCGTTCGCGGCGATCGACGGGTCGCCGGTGTAGACGATCGCGAGCTGGACGTCGCCGTCCTGCAGCGCGCGGATCGTGAGCGGGCCGCCGCTGTCCTCGATGGGCGTGAAGCCGACCTCGATGCCGTAGGTGTCGGCGAGGCCCTGCGGTCCGTTCGGGCGGGTCTCGGCCTCGGAGTTGGCGCCCATCGTGAGCGGCTCGTCGACGTTCGCCAGGTCGGCGATCGTCGTGAGGTCGTGCTCCTCGGCGAACTCGCGCGTGACGACGTAGGAGTCCTGGTCGGTGGCCGGCGCCTGGTCGAGCACCGTGATGCCCTCGGGCGCGGCCTCGGTGAGGGCCGCGTAGACGTCCTCGCTGAGGCGCTCGGTGGGCTCCTCGGCCCACACCTGCAGCAGCGGGCCCGTGTACTCGGGGAAGACGTCGATCGCGCCCGACTCGATCTCGGGCAGGTAGACCTCGCGCTGGCCGATGCGCAGGTCGCGCTCGATCGTGTAGCCGCCGGCCTCGAGGGCCTGGGCGTAGAGCTCGGCGATGATCTCGTTCGAGTAGTAGTCCTGCGAGCCGACGACGAGGCTCGTCGCCTCGCCGCTCGTCGTGGGCTCGGCGGAGCCCTCCTCGAGCGGGTCGGCGTTCGCGCAGCCGGTGAGCACGAGGCCCGTCGCTGCGATCGCGGCGAGGGCGGCGCCCGCCTTGCGGGGGATGCTGGTCATGCGGTGTTCCTCTCTGGAGCGCGGGCGGACGCCCGAGCGGGGACGGTGTGCGGTTCGGCACGACGGCCGGCCGCGGATTGGATCGCCTGGAAGACGAGCTCGACGACGAGCGAGAGCAGCGCCACGAGCAGGGCGCCGGCCAGCATGACCTCGTAGTCGCCCGCCTTGACGCCCTGGAAGATCGGCCTGCCGAGGCCCGTGTTCGAGACGTACGCGGCGAGGGTCGCGGTCGAGATGACCTGGAGGGCCGCCGAGCGCACGCCGCCGATGAGCACCGGCGCCGCGAGCGGCAGCTCGACGCGCTGCACGATCTCGCGCTCGGTCATGCCGATCGCGCGCGCCGCGCCCACCACCTGCCGGTCGACGGCCTCGACGCCGGCGTACGCCCCGGCCAGCACGGGCGGCAGCGCGAGCACGAGCAGGGCGAGGAAGGGGGCCTCGAGCCCGATGCCGAGGGCGAGGCCGAAGATCGTGAGCAGCCCCAGGGTGGGGATCGCGCGCGCGCCGCTCGTCAGCGCCACGACGAGCCCGCGACCCCTGCCGGTGTGACCGATGAGCACGCCGGCGGGGATGCCGATGGCGGCCGCGGCGAGCAGCACGGCGCCCGAGAAGCCGAGGTGCTCGAGGATGCGCAGGCCGAGCGAGTTCGTGCCCTGCCAGCTCGCGGGGTCGAAGAGGTAGGCGAGGGCCTCGGCGAACAGGTTCATGCGCGCACCGCCGCCTGCCAGGGCATGGCGAGCCTGCCGAGCAGCAGCACGACCGCGTCGATCGCGAAGGCGACCACGACCGTGAGCACGATGCCCGTGATGATCGAGGCGTCGATGCCGCGCTGGAAGCCGTCGGTGAAGAGCGTGCCGAGGCTCGAGATGCCGATCACGGCGCCGATCGTGACGAGGCTGACGGTCGAGACCGCCATGACCCGCAGCGAGGAGACGAGCACCGGGCCGGAGAGCGGCAGCTCGACCGCCCAGAACCGCGCCCAGGGGGAGTGGCCGAGGGCGTCGGCGGCGAGCATCGTCTCGCGCGAGACCGATCCGAAGGCGTCGGCGGCCCCGCGCACCATCAACGCGCAGCCGTAGAGCGTGAGGCCGATGATCGCGACCCAGGGCGAGCGCGCCGAGAGGCCCACGATCGCGGGGATCATGATGAACAGGGCCAGCGAGGGGATCGCGTAGAGGAGGCCGGTGCCGGTCAGCAGCGCGGTGCGGGCGCGCGGATAGCGGGCGGCGAGCCAGCCGAGCGGGATCGAGATCACGAGCGCGAGCACGATGGGCACGATCGAGAGCCACAGGTGGTCGAGCAGCAGCGACCACACGATGTGCAGGTTCTGGCTCAGCCAGTTCATGGGCTGGGCCTACTCCGCCAGCACGCCGGTGGGGCGGTCGTCGCCGTCGACGACGATCCGGCGGCCGTCGACCTCGCGCACCGAGAGCGTGCGACGCGCGGTGCCCGCGCCCACGAAGCGCGAGACGAACTCGTCCGCGGGGTGGGCGAGGATCTCGGCGGGCGTGCCGCGCTGCGCGATCTCGGCGCCCTTGCGCAGCACGAGCACCTCGTCGCCGAGCGCGAAGGCCTCGTCGATGTCGTGCGTGACGAAGAGGATCGTCTTGCCGAGCTCGCGCTGCAGCGTGCGCATCTCCTCCTGCAGCTGGTCGCGCACGATGGGGTCGACGGCGCCGAAGGGCTCGTCCATGAGCAGGATGTTCGGATCGGCGGCGAGCGCTCGCGCGACGCCGACGCGCTGCTGCTGGCCGCCCGAGAGCTGCAGCGGGTAGCGGTCGCCGAGCGCCGGATCGAGGCCGACGCGCTCGAGCAGGCCGAGCGCGGCGCGGCGCGCCTCGCGACGGTTCGCGCCCTCGAGCACCGGCACCGTGGCGACGTTGTCGGCGACGGTGCGGTGGGGGAGCAGGCCGCCCGCCTGGAGCACGTAGCCGATCGAGCGGCGGAGCTGCACCTTGTCCATCGCGCGCACGTCGTCGCCGTCGATGGAGACCGTGCCGCTCGTGGGATCGACCATGCGGTTCACCATGCGCAGCAGGGTCGTCTTGCCGCAGCCGGAGGAGCCGACGAGCACCACGACGGCGTGCGAGGGGACGACCAGGCTGAAGTCCTCGACGGCGACCGTGCCGTCGGGGTACTCCTTGCGCACGGCTGCGAACTCGATCACGCGGGGGCTCCTCCCGGTCGCGGGGTGCCGAGACTACCGCGCGAGCCCCTCCGGGATCCTGTGCCCGCGCCCCGCGGCTAGGCTTGCCGACGTGCAGCGGCCGATCGGAGTCTTCGACAGCGGCGTCGGCGGGCTCACCGTGGCGCGGGCGATCATCGACCAGCTGCCCGCCGAGTCGATCACGTACATCGGCGACACCGCCAACGGCCCCTACGGCCCGCGCGCGCAGTCGGAGGTGCGGCGCCTCGCGCTCGACGTGCTCGACACGCTCGTCGCGCAGGGCGTGAAGATGCTCGTCATCGCCTGCAACACCGCATCCGCGGCGACCCTCGACGTCGCGCGCGAGCGCTACGAGCAGGGGATGGGCATCCCGGTCGTCGAGGTCATCGACCCGGCCGTGCGGGCGGCTGTGCGCCAGAGCCGCTCCGGGCGGATCGGCGTCATCGGCACCGCGGGCACGATCGGCTCGGGCGCCTACCAGCGCGCGTTCGCCGAGGCGGGCGTGCCGCACGTCGCGGCCGGCGCCGCGCCGCGCTTCGTCGAGTTCGTCGAGGCGGGCGTCACTACCGGCGACGAGGTGCTCGCCGCCGCGCACGAGTACCTCGAGCCGCTGCTGGCCGAGGAGCTCGACACGCTCGTGCTCGGCTGCACGCACTACCCGCTGCTCGCCGGCGCGATCGGCTACGTCGCCGGCCCCGGCGTGCGGCTCGTGTCGAGCGCGGAGGAGACCGCCGCCGACGTCTACCGCATCCTGAGCGACCGGCGCATGCTCGCGCCCGAGCACGCCGTGCCCGCCTACGCGTTCGAGGCGACGACCGCTGCGCAGGAGCCGTTCCTGCGGCTCGCGCGCCGGTTCCTCGGGCCCGAGGTGACGCACGTGGAGTTCACGCAGACCGGGGTCATCCAGCTCCCCGGCCGCACCGACTGAGAGGACCAGGCATGGCACGCAAGGACGGCAGGCAGCTCGACGAGCTGCGCGACGTGACGATCGAGCGGGGCTGGAGCCAGCAGGCCGAGGGCAGCGCCCTCGTCTCCTTCGGCGCCACGAAGGTGCTGTGCACCGCATCCGTCATGCCCACGGTGCCCCGCTGGATGGCGGGCAAGGGCAAGGGCTGGGTGACGGCCGAGTACGCGATGCTGCCGCGCTCGACGAACGAGCGGATGGACCGCGAGAGCGTGCGCGGCAAGGTCGGCGGCCGCACCCACGAGATCTCGCGCCTCATCGGCCGCTCCCTGCGCGCCGGCGTCGACATGCGGGCGCTCGGCGAGCTCTCGATCGCGGTCGACTGCGACGTGCTGCAGGCCGACGGCGGCACCCGCACCGCCGCGATCACGGGCGCCTACGTGGCGCTCGCGGACGCGATCCGCTGGGCGCAGGCCGAGGGGCGCGTGCCCAAGAGCGCGACGCCGCTGATCGACTCGGTCGCCGCCGTGTCGGTGGGGATGATCGACGGCGAGCCGATGCTCGACCTCGCCTACGTCGAGGACGTGCGCGCCGGCACCGACATGAACGTCGTCGCGACCGGCCGGGGCCTCCTCATCGAGGTGCAGGGCACCGCCGAGGGCGCGCCCTTCGACCGCGCGGAGCTCGACGGGATGCTCGACCTGGCGCTCGCGGGCACGGCACGCCTGACCGAGCTGCAGCGAGAGGCGCTCGGCGCATGACCGACCTGGGAGCGACCGGCATCGATGTCGTCGGCGGGGGCCTGCAGGTGGTCGTCGCGACGCGCAACCCGCACAAGGTGGAGGAGCTGCAGCGCATCCTCGCGCCGCTGCTGCCCGGCGTCGAGCTCGTGCCCGACAGCGGCCCGGAGCCCGTCGAGGACGGCGAGACGTTCGAGGCGAACGCGCTCATCAAGGCGCGCGCCGCGCACGAGCGCACCGGGCTGCCCGCGCTCGCCGACGACTCGGGCATCGAGGTCGACGCGCTCGACGGCGCGCCCGGCATCCACTCGGCGCGCTATGCCGGCACGCGCGACGACCGCGACAACCTCGAGCTGCTGCTGGAGAACCTCGCTGGGAACGCCGACCGCGGGGCGCAGTTCGTCTGCGCCGCGGCGTGGGTCGACGCCGACGGCGAGCTCGCGGTGCGGGCCGACTGGCGGGGCGAGATCGCGGAGGCGCCGCGCGGCGAGGGCGGGTTCGGGTACGACCCGGTGTTCGTGCCGCACGACGCCGACGGCAGGGCGGCCGCCGAGCTGAGCCCGGAGGAGAAGGACGCGCGCAGCCACCGGCGGCTCGCGTTCACGGCGCTCGCGGAGCGCGTGCTCGGGCGCTGACGGCGCTGTCCTCGCGGATGCGGCTCGCGCATCCCTGTGCCATGATTTCGGTGTGCCGAAAACACAGCGTGCGGGACGGCGAAGGGTAGCCGTCGCCATCGCGTGCGCCGTCGCCGCGCTGACGGGCTGCGCGTCGCCGGCGCCGGCCGCGGTCGAGGACGACGGCCGGCCGCTCGTGCTCGCGACCTTCACGGTGATCGCCGACATCGCGCGCGAGGTCGCGGGCGACGCCGCCCGGGTCGAGTCGCTCACCCGGGTCGGCGTCGAGGTGCACGACTACGAGCCGACGCCCGGCGACCTCGTGCGCACCGAGGGCGCCGACCTCGTCGTCACGAACGGCATGGGCATCGACGACTGGCTGCTGACCCTGGTCGAGCGCGCGGATGCGCCGCACGTCGTGCTGAGCGACGTCGTCGACCCGATCCCGATCGAGACCGGCCACTACGCGGGCAATCCCAACGCCCACGCCTGGGTCTCGCCCGCCGAGGGGGCGCGCTACGTCGAGGCGCTGCGCGTCGCGATCGGCGACCTCGTGCCCGCCGAGCGCGACGCGATCGACGCGCGCGCCGCCGCCGTGACGGCCGCGCTCGAGGCCGAGGGCGAGCGGCTGCGCGAGGGCGTCGCGCTGCTGCCCGAGCAGCATCGCGTGCTCGTCACGTGCGAGGGCGCCTTCAGCTACCTCGCCCGCGACGCGGGGCTCGCCGAGGCGAGCCTGTGGCCCGTGAACGCCGGCGGGCAGGGCACGCCGCAGTCGATCGCGGCGGTCGCGGGCGTCGTCGCCGAGACGCGCGTGCCGACGGTCTTCTGCGAGTCCACGACGCATCCGGGCACCCAGCAGCAGATCGCGCGGAACGCCGGCGTGCGCTTCGACGGCGGGCTGCACGTCGACTCGCTCTCCGAGCCCGACGGTCCGGCGCCCACCTACCTCGCGCTCATCGCGCACGACATCGACATCATCCTGGAGGGGCTGGGAGCATGACCGACGCCATCGTCGCCGAGCACCTCGGCGTCCGCTACGGCGACGTGCGCGCGCTCGCCGACGTGACCGCGCGCATCCGCACCGGTGAGATCACCGGGCTCGTCGGGGTCAACGGCTCCGGCAAGTCGTCGATGCTCGCGGCCGTGCTCGAGCGGGTGCCGCACGAGGGCACGGTGCGCATCCTCGGGCGCACCCCTGCAGAGGCGCGCCGCGCCGGCCTCGTCGCCTCGGTGCCGCAGGCCGAGACCGTCGACTGGGACTTCCCGGTGACGGTGCGCGACGTCGTCACGACCGGCCGCTACGGGCGGATGGGGCTGCTGCGCATCCCGCGCGCCGCCGACCGCGCGGCCGTCGACGAGGCCCTCGCGCTGCTCGGCATCGCCGACCTCGCCGACCGGCAGATCGGCGAGCTCTCGGGCGGGCAGCGCAAGCGCGCCTTCGTCGCCCGCGCGATCGCGCAGGACGCCGAGCTGCTGCTGCTCGACGAGCCGTTCGCGGGCGTCGACCGCACGAGCGAGGCGCAGATCACCGAGGTGCTGCGCGGCATCCGCGCCCAGGGCCGGACCGTGGTGATCGTGCACCACGACCTCTCGGGGGTGGCCGAGCTCGCCGACTCGGTGCTGCTGCTGCGCGGGCGGCTGCTGCACCACGGGCCGCCCGCCGAGACGCTCACACCCGAGCGCATCGCCGCTGCCTTCGGCGCCGGCACGAGGGAGGAGCGGTGATGGACGCGGGGCTCGTCGACGCGCTGCTCGCGCCCTTCGCCTACGACTTCATGCTGCGGGCGATCCTCGTGACGCTCGTCGCCGCCGTCGCCTGCGCGCTGCTGTCGACGTGGCTCGTGCAGATGGGGTGGTCGCTCATGGGCGATGCGGTCTCGCACTCGGTGCTGCCCGGCGTCGCGCTCGCGTACATCCTGGGGCTGCCGTTCGCGATCGGCGCCGCCGTGTTCGGCATCGGCGCGGTCGCGCTCATCGGCGGCGTGCGGGCGGCGTCGAGGATCAAGGCGGATGCGGCGATCGGCGTCGTGTTCACGACGCTGTTCGCGCTCGGGCTGGTGATCGTGTCGGTGACGCCCGCCCAGACCGACCTGCAGCACATCCTCTTCGGCAACGTGCTCGGCGTCTCGGACGCCGACATCGCCCAGGTGCTCGTCGTCGGCGCGATCGTCTGCGCGACGCTCGCCGTGCTGCGCCGCGACCTGACCCTCGTCGCCTTCGACCCGGGCCACGCCCACGCGATCGGCCTGCGGCCGCGGCTGCTGCACGCGGTGCTGCTCGGCGCGCTCGCGCTCACCGTCGTCACCGCGCTGCAGGCGGTCGGCATCATCCTCGTCGTCGCGATGCTCGTCATCCCCGGCGCGACCGCGTCGCTCATCGCCGTGCGGTGGGACGCGCTGCTCGCGTGGTCGGTCGGCATCACCGTCGCCGCGTCGATGGTGGGGCTCATCGCGGCCTTCTGGATGGACATCTCGCCGGGCGGCGCGGTGGTGCTGACCCAGGGGCTCGCGTTCGGGCTAGCGTTGCTGTTCGGGCCCCGCCGGGGGCTCGTCATCCGGTGGGCGAGAGCGAGGCGTCATGCAGTCGACGGCGGCTGAGGACTACGTCAAGGCGATCTACCACCACACCGAGTGGCAGCCCGAGCCCATCACCCCCTCGCAGCTCGCGTCCCGCCTGGGACTGGCGAACTCCACCGTGACCGAGATGGTGAAGAAGCTCGCCGCCGCGGGCCTCGTGCGCCACCGCCCCTACGGCGCGGTCGAGCTGACCGACGACGGTCGCGCGCTCGCGGTGCGGCAGGTGCGGCGCCACCGGGTGGTCGAGACGTGGCTCGTCGAGCGGCACGGCTACGACTGGGACGAGGTGCACGACGAGGCCGAGATCCTCGAGCACGCGCTGAGCGACCGGCTGCTCGACTCGATCGCCCGCTCGCTCGGCGACCCGGAGCGCGACCCGCACGGCGACCCGATCCCGGCCGCCGACGGCACGGTGCGGCGACCGGATGCGGTGCTGCTCGCCGATGCGGAGGTCGGCCACGCGGGCGCGGTGGTGCGCATCTCGGACGCCGACCCGGCCATGCTGCGGTTCCTCGCCGGGGCCGGGGTCGCGCTCGACGCGCGGCTGACGGTGCTCGGGCAGAAGCCCTACTCGGGCTCCATCCAGGTGCGCAGCGGCTCGACGACGATCGACGTCGGCCCCGACGTGGCGCAGGCGATCTGGCTCGCCGCCTGACCCGAGGTTCGCGCGATCAGCGCTCGATGCCCGGCTGCTGGCCGGTGCCCGAGAGGTCGAGCGTCTCGACGGCGCCCGTCGCGCTGCCGTCGCGGATCTCGCGCTCGACGTCGCGCCGCGACTGGATCGCGTGCCACACGATGAAGCAGATGGCGATCGCGACGACGCCGAGCAGCACGAGGTCGATGTACTCGGTGACGAGGTCGGCGACGCCCGGGATGTGTGCGACGCCCCAGCCGAGCAGCGGCAGCCCCGCGCCCCACAGCAGGCCGCCGAGCACGTCGAGCCGGAAGAACAGCGGCCACGGCATGCGCCCGACGCCCGCGGCGACCGGCATGAACGTGCGGACGATGCCGATGAAGCGGGCGATGATGACCGCCGCCGCGCCGTACTTCAGGAAGAAGCGGTTGGTGCGCTCGATCGTGCGATGCGAGAAGAGCCCCGACGACTTGCGCTGGAAGATGGGCGGCCCGGCCTTGTGCCCGATGAAGTAGCCCAGCTGGTCGCCCGCGACCGCGCACGCCCAGATGCAGAGCATGACGAGCCAGATGGGCTGCGGGATGACGCCGGTGTAGGAGAGCACGCCGGCGATCACGAGCAGCGTGTCGCCCGGCAGCAGGAAGCCGAAGAGCAGCCCCGTCTCGACGAACACGATGGCGCACACCAGCAGCAGCGCCCAGACGCCGGCGCCCGAGATCAGCCCCTCGATGTCGATGAGGAACTCGGCTGGCAGGTGGGGCACGGACGCTCCTTCGCGCGATGGGCGGTCGCCGTGCGGGAGAGGGGACTCGAACCCCCACGCCACGTGGGCACAGGAACCTAAATCCTGCGTGTCTGCCAATTCCACCACTCCCGCGTGGGTGTGATCAGCGTACCTTTTCGCGCAGGTCCCCACGCTCCGGCTCTGCCAAGGTTGTGCCATGCAGATGCGCGCCCTCGTGACCGGCGCCTCGGCCGGGCTCGGCGCGGAGTTCGCGCGCCAGCTCGCCGCCGACGGCTTCGCGCTCGTGCTCGTCGCGCGCAGCGCCGACCGCCTGTGGGAGCTCGCGGCCGAGCTGCCCGCGCTCGGCGCGGCCGACGTCGAGGTGCTGCCGGCCGACCTCACGGACGAGGCCGGGCTCGAGCGGGTCGCCGCGCGCCTGCAGGACGTCGCGCGGCCGGTCGACGTGCTCGTCAACAACGCCGGGCACGCCGTCGCCGAGCCCTTCCACGCATCCGCCATCGCCGACGAGCGCGCCATGCACGAGCTGCTCACGTGGGTGCCGCTGCGGCTCGCGCACGCGGCGCTGCCCGGCATGCGCGAGCGCGGCCGCGGCGGCATCCTCAACGTCGCGAGCCTCGCCGGGCGCCTGCCGAGCGGCTCGTACGCTGCGGCGAAGGCGCAGGTGATCGCCCTGTCGCGCGCGCTCGACGCCCGCTACCGCCGCGACGGCGTGACCGTCACGGCGCTCCTGCCCGGCTTCGTCGCGACGGAGTTCCACGAGCGGATGGGCGTCGCGGCCGACACCGTGCCGCGTGCCGGGTGGGCGGATGCGCCGACCGTCGTGCGCGAGGGGCTCACGGCCCTGCGCCGGCGGCGCGGCGTCGTCGTGAGCGACTGGCGCTACCGGCTCGCGGCGCCGCTGCTGCCGCTCGTGCCGTCGCGGCTCATCGCCGGCTTCGGGCTCGGCGCGAGGATCGAGCGGGGGAGCGGCCGATGAGCGAGGTCGTCGCGGTGCTCGGCGCCGGCGTCATGGGGGCCGGCATCGCGCGGGTGCTCGCGCGCGCCGGCCACGAGGTGCGGGTCTTCGACGTCGACCCGGCGGCCGCCGCCCGTGCCGCCGACTCGGCCGGCGCATCCGCGCACGACTCGGTCGCCTCGGCGGTCGAGGGCGCGACGCTCGTGCTCGAGGCCGCGCCCGAGCGGCTCGAGCTGAAGCGCGCGCTGCTCGCCGAGGTCGAGGCGGCGAACGCCGACGCGGTGATCGCCTCGAACACCTCGTCGATCGGGGCCGACGCGCTCGCGGCGGGCATGCGCGACCCGTCGCGGCTCGTCATCGCGCACTTCTTCAACCCCGCCGACACCGTGCCGCTCGTCGAGGTGGTGCCGGGGCCCGCGACGCCGCCGGAGACCGTCGAGCGGATGGTGGCGCTGCTCACCGCGGCGGGCAAGACGGCCGTGCCGCTCGCGCACCAGGTGGAGGGCTTCATCGCGAACCGCCTGCAGGCGGCCCTCTACCGCGAGGCGATGCACCTCGTCGAGCGGGGCGTCGCGAGCCCCGAGCAGGTCGACCGCGTGGTGACCGCCGGGCTCGGGCCGCGCTGGGCGCTCGCGGGGCCCTTCGAGATCATGGACCTCGGCGGCCTCGACGTCTGGACGAGCGTGGCCGACGGGATCCTGCCGAGCCTCGGCGACGCATCCGCCGCCCCCGCGATGCTGCGCGACCGGGCCGAGCGCGGCGACCTCGGCGCGAAGACCGGGCGCGGCTTCCTCGAGCGCGAGGCGGATGCGCCGGCGCGGTTCGCGGCGAGGCTCGCGGCGCTCATCGCGGCCCGCGACGCGCTCGAGCCGTAACGTTCAAATTCGGAATAACCCCGTACACGGGGTGTTGCCCCTCATGGAGGGCGACGACGAGCGCCGCCCGTGAGGGAGAGGATCCGAAGATGACGTTCCCGGTGCTGCAGGACAAGGTCGCGATCGTGACCGGCGCCGCCATGGGCATGGGCGAGGCGACGGCGCGGCTGTTCGCCGAGGCCGGCGCGAAGGTGGTCGTCGCCGACTTCAACGTGGAGAAGGGCGAGGAGGTCGCCGCCGACATCCGCGCGAAGGGCGGCGATGCGCTCTTCGTGCAGGTCGACATCTCGAAGGGCGAGCAGGTCGAGGCGATGGTCGCGACGACCGTCGCGCGCTACGGCCGGCTCGACGTCGCGGTGAACAACGCGGCGCTCACGCCCGACCAGGGCCTGGTCTCCGAGATCGACGAGGCCTACTGGGACCGCCTCATGTCGGTGGACCTGAAGGGCACCGCGCTGACGCTGAAGTACGAGCTGCGCCAGATGCTCGCGCAGGGCGACGGCGGCTCGATCGTCAACATCTCGTCGACGTCGGGCTTCCGCGTGCAGCCGATGACGGTCGCGTACAACGCCGCCAAGCACGGCGTGAACGCGCTCACGAAGACCGCCGCTGTCGAGAACGGCCCGCACGGGATCCGCGTGAACTCGGTCGCCCCCGGCGCGGTCGACACGCCGATGCTGCGCGGCGCCATCGAGCAGTTCGGCCTCGACCCGCAGGAGTACCCGAAGCAGCTCTCGGCGCTGCACCGCTTCGCGCAGCCGGCCGAGATCGCGCAGGCGAGCCTGTGGCTGGCCAGCGACGCCTCCTCCTACGTCACGGGGACGACGCTGCACGTCGACGGCGGGTACACCGGCGCCATGTGAGCCGACGCGGCCGGGAGCGCCGAACTGCCATGGCGCTCCCAGCCGCTCCGTGCCAGCGTGGAGTGCATGACCGAGACCCTCAAGGCCGTCTACTTCAACGGCAGCCTCACGCCGTCGCCGGGCGAGAGCCACACCGACCTGCTGATCGAGGCGAGCGCCCGCATCCTGCGCGAGCAGGGCGTCGAGGTCGAGGTGGTGCGCGCGGTCGACCACGCGATCGCCCCGGGCGTGCAGCCCGACATGACCGAGCACGGCGCCGCCGAGGACGCCTGGCCCGCCATCTGGGACCGCGTGCTCGGGGCCGACATCCTCGTGATCGCGACCCCCATCTGGCTCGGCGACGCCTCGAGCGCCACGCGCCGCGTGGTCGAGCGCCTCTACGCCGAGTCGGGCGAGCTCAACGAGCACGGCCAGTCGATCTACTACGGCAAGGTCGGCGGATGCCTCGTCGGCGGCAACGAGGACGGCATGAAGCACGTCGCGCGCGAGGTGCTCTACGCCCTGCAGCACCTCGGCTGCACCATCCCGCCGCAGGCCGACGCGGGCTGGGTGGGCGAGGCGGGCCCCGGCCCCTCCTACGGCGACGAGCTCGACGACGGCTCGCACGCGGGCGCCGACAACGACTTCACGCAGCGCAACATCACGATCATGACGTGGAACCTGCTGCACCTCGCGCGCATGCTGCGCGGGGGCATCCCGACCGAGGGCAACGACCGCAACGCCTGGGAGCGCGGCGAGCGCTTCGGGTTCCAGAACCCCGAGTACAGATAGGAGCGCGACCATGACCGACATCCGCCTGCACATCGAGGACTCGGGCGGCGACGGCCGCCCCGTCGTGCTGCTGCACGGCTGGCCGCTCTCGGCCGAGGCATGGGCGGCGCAGACCGGGGCGCTCACCGCCGCCGGCCACCGCGTCGTCGCCTACGACCGCCGCGGCTTCGGCCGCAGCGACAAGCCCGACGAGGGCTACGACTACGACACGCTCGCGGCCGACCTCGACCGGGTGCTCACCGAGCTCGACCTGCGCGACGTCGCGCTCGTCGGCTTCTCGATGGGCGGCGGCGAGGTCGCGCGCTACGTCTCGACCTACGGCGAGGAGCGCGTGCGCTCGGTGGTGTTCGCGGCAGCGGTGCCGCCCTACCTGCTGCACGCCGACGACAACCCGGAGGGTCCGCTCACCGAAGAGGCCTACCGCTCGCTCCGCAAGGGGCTCGAGGCCGACCGCGAGGCGTTCTTCGACGAGTTCACGACCGGCTTCTTCTCGACCGAGGAGGGACTGCAGGTGAGCGAGGCGCAGCGCCAGGAGGGCATCCGGCTCGCCCTGCAGTCGCACCAGCCCGCGGCGCTCGGGGCGATGGACGCGTGGGCGACCACCGACTTCCGCGACGACCTCGGCACGATCACCGTGCCGGTGCTCGTGCTGCACGGCGACGGCGACCAGACGGTGCCGTTCGAGGGCTCCGGCCGCCGCACGCACGAGACGATCGAGCACAGCGAGCTGCACGTCATCTCCGGCGCACCGCACGGCTGCAACGTGAGCCACGCCGACGAGTTCAACCGGGCGCTGCTGGCGTTCCTCGACTGACCCGTGGCGCGTGTCGGCGGCGAGGGGCAGGATGCGGCCATGAGCGTCACCGACTGGCTGCTGCGGGGCGATCCCTCGATCCGCTGGCAGGCGATGGCCGACCTGCTCGACGAGGATCCGGATGCCGTGGCCCGCGAGCGCGCGAGGGTCGCGCACGAGGGCCACGGCGCGGCGCTGCTCGCCGCCCGCGGGACCGACGGGCAGTGGGCGGGCGGCGCGCACTTCCCGAAGGCCGAGCCGGAGCTGCCCGGCCAGCCGTGGACATCCACCGCCCACGTGCTGACCGAGCTGCGGCTGCTGGGCGTCGACCCGGCGGATGCGGCGGTGCGGCAGGCGATCGACGACGTCGCGCGGGTGACGCGCTGGGAGTACGACGACGAGCCGTTCTTCGAGGGCGAGGTCGAGCCGTGCATCAACGGCGCGCTCGTGACGAACGCCGTCTACTACGGCGAGGACGCGACGCCGGTCGTCGAGCGGCTGCTCGGCGAGCGCATGGAGGACGGCGGCTGGAACTGCGAGCAGGAGCGCGGCTCGGTGCGCTCGTCGTTCGACACGACGATCGCGGTGCTCGAAGCGCTCGCGGCGTTCGAGCGCGTGAGCGACGACCCGCGCGTGCCCGAGGCGCGGGCGAGCGGCGAGGCCTACCTGCTCGAGCGCTCGCTGCTGCGACGGCGCTCGACCGGCGAGATCGTCGACGAGGGCTACCTGCGCTTCGCCTTCCCGCCGCGCCACGAGTACGACGCGCTGCGGGCGCTCGAGCACTTCCGCGCCGTGGGCGCCCGCCCCGACGAGCGGATGGCCGAGGCGATCGAGCTCGTGCGCTCGAAGCGGCGGGACGACGGCCGCTGGCCGCTCGACGTCGTGCACGGCGGCGACCGGGTCGTCGACTACGGGTCGGTCGGGGAGCCGAGCCGCTGGATCACGCTCAAGGCGCTGCGGGTGCTGCGGTGGGCTGACGGGGGCTGAGGCGGCTGTGGAGAACTTCCGCGAGGGCTGACGCGCTCGCGGTTCACTGGCTCGCATGCGCCAGGCCGTCGCCGAGATCACCGCCACCGTGCGGGCGAGGGTGCGCCGCGACGGGGTCGACCTGGCCCGCTCCGGCGACCTCGCCGAGCGCTACGTGCGCGACGCGGTGCGCTCCTACGCCGAGCGCTCGCTCGGCGGCAGCGTGCCGCTGCTGGCCGACGAGCGGCAGGCCGAGCGCGACGTGCTCGCGGCGGTCTCGGGCTACGGGCCGCTGCAGCCCTACCTCGACGATCCCGAGGTCGAGGAGCTGTGGGTCAACCACGGCTCGCGCGTCTTCTGCGCGCGCGGCGGCGTCAGCGAGCAGCTGCCGATCCGGCTCACCGAGACCGAGGTGCGCGACCTCGTCGAGCGGATGCTGTCGACGACGGGCCGCCGCGTCGACCTCTCGTCGCCCTTCGTCGACGCGTCGCTGCCCGACGGCTCCCGGCTCCACGTCGCATCCGGCGACGTCGCCCGCGGCGCGATGTCGATCAACATCCGCAAGTTCGCCCGGCGGCTCGCCGCGCTCTCGGCGCTCGTCGAGCGCGGCGCGCTCAGCCAGCAGGCCGCCGCGTTCCTGCGCAGCGCGGTCGTCGCCGGCTGCAACATCCTCGTCTCCGGGCCGACGCACGCCGGCAAGACCACCATGCTGAACGCCCTGCTCGCCGCCGTGCGGCCGAGCGAGCGGGTGGTGACGGTCGAGGAGACCTTCGAGCTCGATCCGCCCGTCGACGACATCGTGGGGCTCCAGTGCCGGCAGCCGTCGCTCGAGGGCACGGGCGAGATCTCGCTGCGGCGGCTGGTGAAGGAGAGCCTGCGGATGCGCCCCGACCGGCTCGTCGTCGGCGAGGTGCGCGAGGCCGAGGCGCTCGACCTGCTCGTGGCGCTCAACTGCGGCGTCTCCGGCATGTGCTCGATCCACGCGAACTCCGCGCGCGACGCGCTCACGAAGCTCACCACGCTGCCGCTGCTCGCGGGGCGCAACATCGACGCGGGGTTCGTCGTGCCCACCGTCGCGCAGTGCGTCGACCTCGTGGTCCACCTCGCGATCGACGCGCGCGGCAACCGCCGCGTCGTCGAGATCCTCGCGCCGACGGGGCAGGTCACCGCCGGTGTCATCGAGGCATCCGCCCTGTTCGCCCTGCGCGACGGGCTGCTCGAGCCGACCGGGTCGCACCCGGCGAGGACGGCGAAGTTCGCCGCGGTCGGCATCGATCCCGTCGGGCTGCTCGGGGGCCGCGCATGACGTGGCTGCTCGGCTGCCTCCTCGGCCTCGGCATCGTGCTCGCCGTCAGCCCGTGGCTGTGGCCGCGCAGCGCCCGCACGCCGGATCCGCAGCCGCGCCGCCGACTGCTCGACCGCCTCACGCACGCGGGCCTCGAGGGCATCCCGCCCCTCGCGCTCGCGGCGGTGTCGGTGCTGGCCGGCGTCCTCGCCGCGGGCGTCGCGCTCGCCCTCGCGCCGGTGGTGGCGGTCGCGGCCGCCGCGTTCGCCGCCGGCGCCGCCGGGCCCGTGATCGCCGTGCGCTGGCGCGCCAAGCGGCGCCGCCGAGCGCAGGCGTCGGTCTGGCCCGACGTCGTCGACCACCTGGTCTCCGCCGTGCGGAGCGGGCTCGCGCTGCCGGATGCGGTGGCGCAGCTCGCGCACGCCGGTCCGGAGATCACGCGAGCGGCCTTCACCGCCTACGCGGCCGATCACCGCGCGACCGGCTCCTTCGGCTACGCCCTCGACCGACTGAAGGACCGCCTGGCCGATCCGGTCGCCGACCGCATCCTCGAGACGCTCCGGATGGCGCGCGAGGTCGGCGGCACGGAGGTGACGACGGTGCTGCGCGAGCTCGCCGCCTACCTGCGCGTCGACCTCGCGACTCGCGGCGAGCTGGAGGCGAGGCAGACGTGGATCGTCAGCGCGGCGCGGCTGGGCGTCGCGGCGCCGTGGATCGTGCTGCTCATCCTCTCGACCAGGCCCGAGGCGGCGCAGGCGTACAACGCGCCCGGCGGTCTCGCGCTCATCGGCGGCGGCGCGGTCGTGACCTTCATCGCCTACCGCGTGATGCTCCGCATCGGCGCGCTGCCGACCGAGGCGCGGTGGTTCGCGTGACCGCGTCGCTCGGATGGGCACTGATCCTCGGCGCCGGCCTCGGGCTCGGGCTGTGGATGCTCGTCAGCCTCGTGCCGATCCTGCGCCGACCGCTGCTGCTGCACCGGGTCGCGCCGTACGTGCTCGACGTCTCGCCGGGCGCGCGCGACCTGCTCGCACGCAGGCGCGTGGACCCGGCGCGCGTGCTCGGCGCGGTCGCGTCGCCGGTCGGCGATCGGCTGGCGCCGCTCGTGCACGCGGTGCTCGGCGCGCCCGACGGCATCCGCCTCCGGCTGCGCCAGGCGTCGGCGAGCGAGACGGTGAGCGACTTCCGCGGCCGCCAGCTGCGCTGGACGGTGCTCGGCGCCGCCGTCGGCGCGGCGCTCGGGGTGGTGGGCGCGCTGCAGCAGGGGCAGCTCGCGCTGCCCGCTGGGCTCGCGCTGCTCGGCGCCGCGATCGGCGCCGCCACCGTCGACTGGCTGCTCCAGCGACGCGCGAAGCGGCGGCTCGCGCGCATCTCGAGCGAGCTGCCGTCGATCCTCGAGTTCCTGTCGCTGAGCCTCGCCGCGGGCGAGGGCCTGCAGGACGCGCTGCGCCGGGTCGGCGCCGCGGGCCGCAGCGCGCTCGGGAGCGAGCTCGCGGGCGTCGTCGCGCAGTCGGCGGCGGGGGAGAGCCTCTCGAGCGCGCTCGGGGCACTCGCCGACGAGCTCGGGCATCCCGGGGTCACGCGCAGCGTCGAGCAGATGCGCGGCGCGATCGAGCGCGGCACGCCGCTCGCCCAGACGCTGCAGGCGCAGGCGCTCGACGCGCGCGACGCCGCGAAGCGCGACCTGCTCGAGGCGGCGGGCCGCAAGGAGATCTCGATGCTCGTGCCGCTCGTGTTCGGTCTGCTGCCGACCACGGTGGCGTTCGCGATGTGGCCGGGCATCCATGTGCTGCAGGTCGGATTCTGAAGGAGGAGACATGTCCACAGACAGCTACCGCTTCGCCCGCCTCGTCGGGAGGATGCGCGACGAGGAGCGCGGCGACGTGCCCGGCTGGGTGCTCGTCACCCTCATGACGGCGGGGCTCGTCATCGTCATCTGGACGGTCGCCGGGCCCGCCCTGTCGGGCGTCTTCGAGCAGGCCATCGCGAGGGTCACGAGCTTCTGATGCGCCTGGCCGACGAGCGGGGCTCGGCGGTCGCGGAGTTCACGATGGTCGCCGGGCTGCTCGTGCTGCTCGTGCTCTCGGTCGTGCAGCTCTCGCTCGCGCTGCACGTGCGCGCGACGCTCGCCGACGCGGCCGCGGAGGGGGCGCGGCACGCGTCGCTGGTCGGGTCGGATGCGTCGGCCGGCATCGCGCGCACGCGCGAGCTGATCACGACCGCCGTCGGGCCCGCCTACGCGGAGCAGGTGTCGGCGGGGACGGCGGTCGTCGCAGGGCTCGAGACGATCGAGATCCGGGTCGCGGCGCCGCTGCCGGTGATCGGGCTCGTCGGGCCGGTCGGACTGGAGGTGCGCGGCCATGCGCCGCTCGAGTCGCTGGGCTGAGCTGCGGCGCGTGCTCGGCGACGACGCCGGCAGCGCCTCGCTCGAGTTCCTGACCGTCGGGATGCTGCTGCTCGTGCCGCTCGTCTACCTGGCGCTCTCGCTCGGGCAGATCCAGCACGCCGTGCTCGGCATCGAGGGTGCGGCGCGGCACGCGGCGCGCGTCATCGCCGCGGCCGACGGGCACGACGAGGGGCTCGCCGCCGCCGACCGCGCGATCCGCGTCGCGCTCGCCGACGCCGGGGTCGAGCCCGCGGCCGCCGAGGTCGCGATCACGTGCGCGCCGGCGGCGGGCGACTGCCAGACGCCGCGCGGCACCGTCACCGTGCAGGTCGACGCGACGGTGCCGCTGCCGCTCGCGCCGCCCGTGCTCGCGCTCGACGTCGGGATGGGCGTCCCGGTCTCGGCGCTCGCGTCGCAGCCGGTCTCGGCGTTCGGCGGTGCGCCGTGAGGAGCGTGCTGCGGCGCCTCGCGCGCGAGGACGACGGCTCGACGCTCGTGCTCACCATGGGGTTCGCGGCGCTCGCGCTCGCGCTCATCCTCGCGGTGACGGCGGCGACCAGCATGCTGATCGAGCGGCGCCGGCTCTTCACCGTCGCCGACGGCGCGGCGCTCGCGGCGGCCGAGGCGTTCGCGCTCGAGCAGGTGCGCTTCGACGGCACCGCCGTCGCGCCCGAGCTCGCCGACGCGGCCGTCGACGAGGCGGCCGCGGCGTGGGCGTCGCGCGCTGCCGCCGGCCTCCACGACGTGCGCGTCGACGGCGCGAGCGCGGACGCTCGCAGCGCCTCCGTCACGGTCTCGAGCGCGTGGCGCCCGCCGGTGGTCTCCCTCTTCCTGCCGGAGGGCATCCGCCTCGACGTGACGTCGACCGCGCGGGCGGTCTTCGTCGACTGAGCGGTACCCTCGCGGGCATGAGCGCGAACCCCGACGAGCTGCCGTTCGACGTCGACGCGGTCGCGGCGAGCCTGCCGACCGACCAGCCCGAGCGGGCCGCCGCAGGCCTGCGCGCTCTGATGGAGCATCCCGGGTTCCGTCAGCTCGTGCAGCAGGTGCAGGCCGGCGAGCTCGGCGACGACGAGCTGCGCGAGGAGGCCACCTCGATCGCCCACGACCTCGCGGCCAGGCAGGAGCTCCGTCGTGATGCGTGAGGCCAGGCGGCGGCTCACTCCGCGGTGACCCGGTAGCCGTCGAAGCGCAGCAGCGTCGTCGCGACGGTCGAGCTGGAGGACACCGAGCCCTTGAGCGCGACCGAACCCGCCGTCTGCAGCGCAGCGGTCGCATCCGTCGCCTCGATCTGCCAGCTCGACGGCTCCGGCGACCCCACGCGCCAGATGCGGGCGCCGAGCACCGTCGGCGAAGCGCCCTGCACGCTCAGGCGCAGCGCGATCGGCTCGCCCGGCACGGACGCGCCGGGCAGCACGTAGCTGCGCCCGCCGAGGGCCGTCTCGTTGCGCAGCAGGAACAGCCGGATGGCGCCGCCCGGCTCGAGCCGGATGCGCGCGGCGTAGTGCGCGGTGCCGACCGCCCTGCCCAGCACGGTCGCGCTGACGGCGCCACCGGCGGCCGCAGCGCTCGAGCTGACCTGCACCGTCACCACCGAGTCCGTCACCGCGACCGCGCCGAGCGTCGCCTGCCGCGTCGAGCCGGGGGCGAGCGCCATGATGCCGCGCCCGCTCGCCACGCTGTACGCCGCCGTGCCGCCCGTGGTCGACCACGCGCCGCCGGCGTCGGCGCTGCCCCATGCGCTCGTCACGGCGCGCTCGAAGTCGTCGGCGGCGACCGCCGCGCCCGGCGGGGGCGGAGGAGCGGTCACCGTCACCTCGCGCGAGGTGCTCGCCGTCGCGCCGTCGTCGTCCGTGACCGTCAGCGTGACGGGGTAGGTGCCCGCGGCGGCGTGGGTGTGCTCCGCGGTCGCTCCCGACGCGGTCGCGCCGTCGCCGAAGCGCCACGCGTACGACGCGATCGAGCCGTCCGCGTCCCGCGAGCCCCTGCCGTCGGCCGTGACGGAGAGCCCCGTCGCCGCAGTCGTGAACGACGCGGTGGGGGATGCGTTGACCGGGGTGGGCGCGGCGGCGGTCACGGCCCGCAGGTCGTCGAAGGAGAGCCGCGTGGTGGCGACGCGCGACGTGCCGCTCACCGACGCCTTGATGCCGATCGTGCCCGCCGCCTGCATCGCGCTCGCGGTGCTCGTGGCGGTGAGCTGCCAGTCCGAGGGCGGTGCCGTGCCGCTCGGCCACACCATCGCGGCGAGCGCCGTCGGCCCCGTGCCCGTCACCGACAGCCGCACCGCGAGCTGCGCGCCCGGCGTCCAGGTCGACAGCCGGGTCGCGAGGGCCGTGTTGTCGTGCAGGAGGTACAGGCGCAGCACCCCGTTCGGCTCGAAGCGCACGTTCAGCCCGTAGCTCGACGCACCGATCTGCCTGCCGATGATCGTGGTGTGGGCGGCGCCGCCGGAGGAGGCCACGTCCGAGGCGACCAGAGCCTCGAGCACGACGTCGTCGCTGACGACGCCGGGCAGCATCGCCGCGCGCGTCTGCGATGGGATCAGCGACATCACGCCGCGTCCGCCTCCGACCGAGAGCGGCGAGGCGCTCCCGCCGCCCGCTGTCCACGCACCGCCGACGTCAGCGGTGCCCCATTCGCCCGTCACCGTGCGGGCGAAGGCGTCTGCGGCGAGCACGGTCTCGGCGGGCGGGGGCGTGCGCAGCGTCCAGGAGGCCGAGACCGTCCTGCTGGTGCCGTCGTCGACGACCGCGCGCCACTCGTACGCGGTGTCCGGCTCGAGCCCCGGCCAGGCTGCCGACGCCGTCGCCCCCGACGCGATGGTGCGGGTCGCGATCGGGACGAATGGGGCCGGCTGCGCGGCGGCGAGCTCGAACGGCAGCGTGAAGGCCGAGTCTGCGTCGGTCTCGTGCTGGTCGAGCGACGGCGAGTACGTCGTCGCGCGCATGGTGCCCGCGCCGGGGTCGAACGTGTAGTACCGCAGCCACCCGTCGCCGCCGTTCGCCCGCCCCTGGTAGTTCGACAGGATCTGGTGCACGGGCTCGCCGCAGGCGTTGGCGTCGGTGCGGTGCGCCTCGCCGAGGTCGCCCTGGTGCGCGTGCCCGGCGACGACCAGGCGGATCTGGCAGTTGGTGCGCACGAACTCCTCCCAGAGCTCGGCGGTCGGGGTGCCGCCGGGGCGCTGCGCGGTCGCCATGCGAGCGCCCGCGACGGTGAGGAAGCTGTGGGTCGCCATGATGACCGTGCGGTCGGGGTGCGCGTCGAGCACGCGCTCGGCCCAGTCGAGCGCGTAGCCGGGCGCCTCCCACTCGAGGTTGAGCAGGAGGAAGTCGTGCCCGCCGGCGGTGAACAGCGCGTAGCTGTCGGCGTTGCCGCGATCGACCGGGTCGGGCCCGAACTGGGACTGGCCCAGATAGCCGCCGTACCGCGTCGAGGCCGTGTTCCAGGAGGCGCTCGAGTAGCGCGACGGTGGGAAGTGCTGGTTGTAGACGCTCATGTCGCCCGTGGCGTTGTCGAAGTCGTGGTTGCCCGGCAGCACGGTGTTCGGCACGCCGGCCGCGTCGAGCGTGGCGAACTCCGGCGAGACGGCGGCCCAGTGCCCGGGGATGGTCCACTCGCTCACGAGGTCACCCACCTGCGCGACGAACGCGGTGTCGAGCTGGTCGCGGCTGCCGACGATCCAGTCCATCTGCGCGCCGAGGTGCTCGAAGTTCGCGTAGCTGTAGTTCTGCGTGTCGGGCACGACCACGAGCGTGAAGGGATCGGCATCGGTGGAGCCCGGCACGGTCGCTCCGAGCTGCCGGCCCTCGAAGGAGACCTCGAGCGCGCCGCCGTCCGGGTCGGTGGCCGAGACGCTGATGGTCGGGGTCGTGCTCGTGGTGGTGCTGCCGTCGGCGGGACCGACGAGCTGCGCCGCCGAGGGCGGCGCGGCGCTCGCGGCGGTCGGCGCGGCGAGGCCGACGACGATGGCCAGCGAGGCGAGCATCGCCGCGGCGGGCCGGGACCGGGGTCCGAGGATCACGAGCTCCTCCAGCTCTGGCCCGTGACGCCGTCGGATGTGCGGCGCATCGGGGCGAGCGCCTCCTGCGCCGATGATCCCACCTGCCCGGACGACCGGCAACGCAGGATTGCGTCAGGTCCTGCCGGGGCTACTCCCGCGGCTTCCGCGGCAGCCAGCGCAGCAGCATCCCCGCCCCCGCGACGCACAGCACGGCGAGGCCGCCCGCGGCCCACGCGATCGACGCGACCGAGACCAGCAGCGAGATGAGCAGCGGCGCGGCCGCGCCCCCGAGGTCGACGGTGAGGCGCCAGGCGCCGAGGAACGGCGCCGGGTTCTGCCGGTCGGCGAGGTCGGCGCCGAGCGTCATGAGGATGCCGGAGCCGAGCCCGTTGCCGAGCGCGAGCACGATCGCCGCGGCGATGAACCAGGTCGTGGCCGCGTCGAGGTCGTGCGACGCGGCCAGCAGCACGAACGCGATCGCCATGATCGACAGCGACGGCACGACGCTCCACAGCCGGCCGAAGCGATCCATCACCCAGCCCGAGACGAAGAACAGCGCGAAGTCGACGCCGCCCGCGATGCCGATCACGAGGCCCGTGGTGACGCCGTCGAGCCCGATCGACACCGCCCACAGCGGCAGCAGCACGCTGCGCGCCGAGCGGGCGAGCGACAGCATCGCCGCCCCGACGCCGACCGTGCCGAGCACGCGCGCGTGCTCGCGCACCACCTGCCACACGCCGGCGCGCTCCGACGCGAGCTCGATCACACCGGTCGTCGCGGGCGTGCGCTCGAAGACCGACGTCGGGTCGGGCAGCACCACGAGCACGGCGATCGCGATCACCGTGCCGATCGCGCACACGACCCACACGGCGCTCAGCCCGAGCCCGAGCCCGAGCACGGCCGAGCCGATGAGCGGACCCACGAACATGCCCATCCGGAAGATGCCGCCGAGCGTCGACAGCGCGCGGGCGCGGTAGCGCAGCGGCACGTACGTCGTCATGAACGCGTGGCGGGCGAGCCCGAAGACCGCGTGGCCGAGGCCGAGCACGAAGATCGCGACCCCGAGCATCCACACCTCGCTCGCGACGAAGGCCAGCGCGAGCGCGACGAGCACGAGCAGGCCCGCGCCGATCATCGTCGGGCGCTCGCCGAAGCGCCCCACGACCGCGCCGCCCGGCAAGTCGCCGGCCAGCTGGCCGACCGTCAGCATCGCGGCGACGACCGCCGCGACCGCGAGCGACGCGCCCAGGTCGCCGGCGATCAGCGGGATGTACGGGATGACCGCGCCCTCGCCGATCGCGAACGCGGCGGTGGGCACATAGGCGGCGCCGGCGACCCTGCGCCAGGGGAACCGCTCGGACTGGTCGACGCCGCTCACCATCCGAGCCTACGGCGGATGCGCGGGGCGGCCGCGCGGTCGCTCGTCGGTAGGCTGGGGGGACCATGGCCGATCTCGACATCGCCGGCGACATCGCCGCCCTCCGCTCCACCTTCGCCGACATCAAGGCGGTGGCCGACGTCGACAGGCTCGCCGCCGACATCGAGCGGCTCTCCGAGGAGGCCGGCGCCCCCGACCTCTGGGACGACCCCGACGCCGCCCAGAAGGTCACGAGCCAGCTGAGCCACGCGCAGACCGACCTCAAGCGCATCACCGAGACCGAGTCGCGCATCGACGACCTCGAGGTGCTCGTCGAGATGGCCAACGAGGAGGGCGACGAGGAGACGCAGCAGGAGGCCAAGAAGGAGCTCGCCGCGATCCAGCGCATCGTCGCCGACATGGAGATCCAGACGCTCCTCGACGGCGAGTTCGACCCGCTGCCGGCCGTCGTCACGATCCGCGCCGGCGCCGGCGGCGTCGACGCGTCCGACTTCGCCGAGATGCTGCTGCGCATGTACCTGCGCTACGCCGAGCAGCACGGCATGCCGGTCACCGTCTACGAGACGAGCTACGCGGAGGAGGCGGGCATCAAGTCGGCCTCGTTCGAGCTGAGCGCCCCCTACGCCTTCGGCAACATGTCGGTCGAGGCGGGCACGCACCGCCTGGTGCGCATGAGCCCGTTCGGCGCCGCGGGCAAGCGCCAGACCTCGTTCGCAGCCGTCGAGGTCGTGCCGCTCTTCGAGCAGGTCGACGAGGTCGAGGTGCCCGAGAGCGACATCCGGGTCGACGTGTTCCGCTCGTCGGGCCCCGGCGGCCAGAGCGTCAACACCACCGACTCCGCCGTCCGCATCACGCACCTCCCGACCGGCACGGTCGTCTCGATGCAGAACGAGAAGAGCCAGATCCAGAACCGCGCCGCCGCGATGCGCGTGCTGCAGAGCCGCCTGATGCTGCTCAAGCGCGAGGAGGAGGCGGCGCGTAAGAAGGAGCTCGCCGGCACCATCAGCGCGAGCTGGGGCGACCAGATGCGCTCCTACGTGCTCGCGCCGTACCAGATGGTCAAGGACCTCCGCACGCTGCACGAGGTCAACAACCCGAGCGCGGTCTTCGACGGCGACCTCGACGGCTTCATCGCCGCCGGCATCCGCTGGCGCAAGCAGCAGCAGCTCGCCGACGACTAGGCCGAGCGGCAGGGGAGCGCCATGACCGAGCCGCAGACCGGCAGCGACTACCTCGCGAGCCTCGACGACGGGCGGGCGGTCGTCCACGACGGCGCGCGCGTCGAGCGCGTCGCCGACCATCCCGCCTTCGCCGGCGCCGCATCCACCATCGCCTCGCTCTACGACCGCCTGCACGGCGACGAGGCGGATGCGCTCACCACGGTCGTCGACGGCGTGCGCACCCATGCGTTCTACGCGATCCCGCGCTCGCGCGACGACCTCCGGGCGCAGCGCGACGCGATCCGCGCCTGGCAGCGCACGACGCACGGGTGGATGGGCCGCACGCCCGAGACGCTCGCGTCGGTGCTGACGTCGATGGCCGCGCACGCCTCGTTCTACGGGCGCTTCGCCGACGGCGTGCGCGGCACGCTCGCGCGCGACGCCGCCGCCGTCACGCACTACGCGCAGGCGCTCGTCAACCCGCCCGTCGACCGCGACCTGCCGCCCGACGAGGTCGGCGACGTCTTCCTGCACGTGGTGCGCGAGACCGACGAGGGCGTCGTGCTGCGCGGCGCGAAGGCGGTCGTCACCGGCGCCGCGACCGCGCAGCGGCTGCTCGTGTCGCACTTCGGCGGCGAGGTGCAGGACGACGACTTCGCGATCGCCGCGACGGTGCCGGTCGGCGCGCCGGGCCTCACGCTCTACACGCGCGGCGCGCCCGCGCGCGACGACCAGCCGCTCGCGACGCGCTTCGCCGAGCACGACGCGCTCGTCGTCTTCGACGACGTGCTCGTGCCGTGGGAGGACGTGCTCATCCGCGACGCCGAGACGATGCTCGGCCACAACCGCGGCGCCGTCGGCTGGAACGCGCGGCTGGCCTTCCAGTCGGCGACGCGGCTCGAGGCCAAGCTCGAGTGGATCGCCGGGCTCGCGGTGCGGGCGACGGAGATCATGGGCACGGGCGAGCTGCGTGGCGTGCAGGCGGCGCTCGGCGAGCTCATCGCGCTGCGGCACACGGTCGCGGGGCTGCGCGACGCGATGATCGAGCAGGCGGGGCCGGTCGGCGACGACGACCCTGCCGGGCGCGCCTGGGGACCGGCTGTCGAGCCGGCGCTCGCCTTCTCGGCGCTCGCGCCCGACGCCTACGGCCGCATGCGCGCGCTGCTGCAGACCTCGCTCGCCTCCGGGCTCGCGCACCTGCCGCTGCCCGCGGGCGCGCTCGCCGACCACCCCGACGCGGCGCGGCTGCTGCGCGGCTCGGGCGGGGCGGATGCGTCGGAGCGGCTGGCGGTCTTCGGCGCCCTGTGGGACGCGGTCGCGTCGGGCTTCGGCGCCCGGCACGAGCTGTACGAGCGCAGCCACTGGGGCCAGCCGGAGCGCACCCACGTCGGCATCCTGGGCCACGCCCGCGCGACCGGGCGCCTCGACGCCTGGCGGGACTGACCCCCCAACGACAGCGCGGGCCGCCTCCCGGAGGAGACGGCCCGCGCTGTCGTACGGCAGGGGATCAGTGGAAGTTGATCCGCGGCGCTGCGCCGGAGACGGTCGTGTTGTCGCCGATCGAGATGTCGCCCGAGGTCGGGCGGATGACCTGGCAGTTGTACCGCGAGTTCGACCCGAAGACGTTGTCGACGATGTCGATGTTCTGGAACGCGCCGCGGTCCTTCTGCGCGAGGTTGACCGTGCACGCGCCGTGGTCGAGGAAGTTGCCGGAGATCGCGACGTTCGACACCGTGCCCTGGTCCTGCGTGATCATGATCGCGGTGTTGACGGCGTCCTCGATGCGGTTGCCCGTGATCCAGTAGCCGGAGCCGCCCTGGATCTGGATGCCGTCGTCGTGGCTCGGCCCGCCGTTCCAGCCCGGGTCGTTCTCGTAGTGCAGGGTGTCGTGCAGCCAGGAGTCGCGCAGCTGCACGTTGCCGGAGCCCCAGAAGTGCGCCGGGTCGATCACGCCGTGGATGTCGAGGCGAGCCGCGTCGATGTTCCAGCCGCGCAGGCCGTCGATGCCCGGGTTCGGGTTGGCGGCGACGAGCTCGCTGTCGACGATCGTGAGGCTCGCGCCGGCCGTCGCGCTGCGGACGAGGGCGTCCTGTCCACCCGCGGCGCCGCCGCGGATGATGGAGTTGCGGATCGTGACGTCCGCCGCGCGCACGTCGACGTAGCCGTGGATGTCGAGGCCGCTCAGCACGGTGCCGGGCTGGGTCACGACGATGTCGCCGCGGTGCACGCGGAGGCTCACGCCGGCGGGCACGCCGGTGTTGTCGGGGCCGGGCATGCCGGTGCTCGGCGCGGGTGCGGGCGCGGGCTGGGCCGCCGCGGCGGAGTCGGAGCGGCGCACGCCGAGCGTGTGCTCGCCGTCGCCGTCCCAGTCGCCGGCGAAGGCGATGTCGCTCGAGCGCCCGTAGGTGAAGGTGATGTCGGCGGCGCCGGAGCGGATGGTGTTCGCGACGTAGTAGGTCGCGCCGCGACGGACCGCGAACGTGTCGTCGCCGTCGCCGTCCCAGTCGCCCACGAGCACCGCATCCGAGGCCCGGCCGTACTGGACGACCTCGTCGGCGAAGCCGCTGGTCAGGGAGTTGCGGATGTGGTACTGGGCGCCGCGCCGGACGGCGAACGTGTCGGTGCCGTTGCCGTCCCAGTCCCCGACGAGCACCACGTCGCCGTCGCGGCCGTACGTCACCACGCGCTCGGCCGAGCCGCTGGAGATCGTGTTCGAGATGTGGAACTGCGTGCCGCGGCGGATCGCGAGCGAGTCGCGGCCGTCGCCGTCCCAGTCGCCGACGACGACCTGATCGGTCGAGCGGCCGTAGGTCACGCCGGCGCCGAGCGACGGGGCGCCGTTGCTCTGCGTGGGGAAGTACTGCGCGCCGCGACGGACCATGGCCGTGTCGGTGCCGTTGCCGTCCCAGTCGCCGAAGTAGACGCGGTCGCTGTCGAGCCCGAGCTCGAACTCGTGGTTCGCGACGGCGGTGAAGGCGTCGTTCAGGTAGTAGTCGTTGCCGGAGCCGCCGACCTCGAGGCCCTGGGCGCTGGCGACCCCGGGGGCTGCCAGGGCCACGACCGAGGAGGCGGCAAGCGCGAGGCCCGCGCCGGCCGCTGCGCGCGAGCGGCGCGACAGCGATCGTGGAGCGGGGGAGGCGCGCGGCGCGTGGTCCGGGCCGTGCGGGATGCTGCGTGCGGTGGAGGTGGCGGGGATGCGCTGAGTCAAGGCGCTCTCGCAATCTGTGATCGGTGACGAACCCGCGCTGAGGGCGCGCGGAAGCGGGCCCACGGGTGGGCCACGCGTATGGGGGGTTGCGGCGCGCGACAGCGCGCCCCCGTGCCGATCCTGCGACGAGCTCGTGACCCTCGTCGGGATGTGCTGCACGAGTGAGAGGACCAGGCGGTCGAGACAGCCGATCCGTGCGTGACCGAGTCAATGTAACAGCCCCATAACGACTCAGTAAAGGCTCAGGATTCGCTCACGGCGTGTCACGGTTCGCGATCCGGGGTTCGTGACCCGCCGCGCCGATGCGCCGCCCGGTGCCGCTCCGCCCATACCCTCGACAGGCCATGATCCGCTTCGACGAGGTCTCGAAGACCTACTCCCGCAAGGCCCGCCCGGCCCTCGACGGCGTCTCCCTGGAGATCCTCAAGGGCGAGTTCGTCTTCCTCGTCGGCGCCTCCGGCTCCGGCAAGAGCACCCTCATCCGCATGGTGCTCCGCGAGGAGAGCCCCACGAGCGGCGAGGTGCACGTGCTCGGCCAGCGGCTGAAGGCGCTGCCGAGCCGCCGCGTGCCCTTCTTCCGCCGCAACCTCGGCGTCGTCTTCCAGGACTTCCGCCTGCTGAACAACAAGACGGTGTACGAGAACGTCGCGTTCACCCTGCAGGTGATCGGCAAGAGCCGCGGCTTCATCTCGGAGGCGGTGCCCGACGTGCTGAAGATCGTCGGCCTCGCCGGCAAGGCGAGCCGCCTGCCGCACGAGCTCTCCGGCGGTGAGCAGCAGCGCGTGGCGATCGCCCGCGCGGTCGTGAACCGCCCGCCGATCCTGCTCGCCGACGAGCCCACCGGCAACCTCGACCCCTCGACGAGCGCGGGCATCATGGCGCTGCTCGCCCGCATCAACGAGGGCGGCACGACGGTCGTCATGGCCACGCACGAGGCGTCGATCGTCGACGAGCTGCAGAAGCGCGTCGTCGAGCTCGACGCCGGCCGCATCATGCGCGACGAGGCGCACGGCAGCTACCGCCGGCACCTCGAGGAGCTGCGCGTCGACGAGCTCGAGGAGGAGACCGCGTGAGGCTCCAGCTGATCGCGAACGAGGTCTGGAACGGCCTGCGCCGCAACCTCTCGGTCGTCGTCTCGGTCGTGCTCGTCACGTTCATCTCGCTCTCGTTCGTGGGCGCGGCGATCCTGCTGCAGATGCAGATCAACCAGATGAAGGGCTTCTGGTACGACCGGGCCCAGGTGGGGATCTACTTCTGCGGGCCGGTCGACTCGACCGCGACCTGCACGCAGACCGCCGCCACCGAGGAGCAGGTGCAGGCGGTGCGCGACGTGCTCGACAGCGGCGCGATCGAGCCGTACGTCGCGGCGGTCGAGTTCGAGGACCGCCAGCTCGCCTACGAGCACTTCATGGAGCAGTTCGGCGGCACCGCGAGCGCCGAGTTCGCGAGCCCCGAGACCATGAACGAGGCGCTGTGGGTGCGCCCGACCTCGCCGCAGGACGCCGACCTCATCCGGGAGGCGACCTCCGCGCTCCCGGGGGTGCTGGAGGTACGCGACCAGCGCGCGCTGCTCGAGCCGATCTTCCAGGTGCTCAACACCGCGAGCCTCGCGGCGATCGGCGTGGCCGTGCTCATGCTCGTCGCGGCCGTGCTCCTGATCTCCACGACCATCCGCCTCTCCGCCTTCTCGCGCAAGCGGGAGCTCGGCATCATGCGGCTCGTGGGCGCGTCGAACCGGTTCATCCAGACGCCGTTCATCATCGAGGGGGTGGTCGCGGCGCTCATCGGAGCGGTGCTCGCCGCCGGATCGGTGGTGGCGCTCGTGCACTTCTTCCTGCAGGGCTACGTGGCCCCGATGCTGCAGACGATCGCCATCGTCACGATCGACGACGCGCTCGTGGTGGCGCCCGTGCTCGTCGGGATCGGCGTGCTCTTCGCCGGAGTGGCCGCGGCGGTCGCGATCCGCCGGTACCTCCGGATCTGATCGCGCGCTAGACTGGCCGGCTGCCCGTCCGGGCATCCGACGACCGCACACCCCAGGAGCACGCCATGCCTCGCGAACAGGGCCAGAAGGTCGTGGCGCAGAACCGCAAGGCGCGCCACGACTACACGATCGAGGACCGCATCGAGGCGGGCCTCGTGCTCACCGGCACCGAGGTGAAGTCGCTGCGGGCCGGGCGCGCGTCGCTCGTCGACGGCTACGCCTACGTCGACCGCGGCGAGGCATGGCTCGACGCGGTGCACATCCCCGAGTACGGCCAGGGCACCTGGACGAACCACCCGCCGCGCCGCAAGCGCAAGCTGCTGCTGCATCGCGACGAGATCGACAAGCTCGCCGCGAAGGTGGCGCAGGGCGGCTACACGCTCGTGCCGCTGTCGCTCTACTTCTCCGACGGCCGGGCGAAGGTCGAGCTCGCCGTGGCGAAGGGCAAGAAGGAGTACGACAAGCGCCACGCGCTGCGCGAGCGGCAGGACAAGCGCGAGGCGGAGCGGGCGATGCGCACGAGGAACCGCCTCAACGAATAGCGGCACCGGTTCGACATCGCCATGCGCCGACGGGTTGAATGGTCGGCACCGGCAGGATTCACCCAGGGCCCTCCGGTGGAAGGCGAAATGCGAGTCGGCATCCTCACGTCCGGCGGCGACTGCCCCGGACTCAACGCAGTCATCCGCGCCGCCGTGCTCACCGGCATGGTGCACCACGGCCTCGAGTTCGTGGGCATCCGCGACGGCTACCGCGGCCTCGTCGAGGGCGACGTGCGCGTGCTCAACCGCTCGTCGGTGCGCGGCACGTCGCGCATCGGCGGCACGATCCTCGGCACGAGCCGCACGAACCCCTACGAGGGGCCGAACGGCGGGCCGGCCAAGATCGCCGCGACGCTCGAGCGGCTCGGCATCGACGCGGTGATCGCGATCGGCGGCGAGGGCACCCTCGCGGCGGCCAACCGCCTCGCCGAGGACGGCATCCCGATCGTGGGCGTGCCGAAGACGATCGACAACGACCTCGACGCCACCGACTACACGTTCGGCTTCGACACCGCCGTGCAGATCGCCACGGAGGCGGGCGACCGCCTGCGCACCACCGGCGACTCGCACATGCGCTGCATGGTGCTCGAGGTGATGGGCCGGCACGTCGGCTGGATCGCGCTGCACACCGGCATCGCGACCGGCGCGCACGTCACCCTCATCCCCGAGCAGCCGCGCTCGATCGAGTGGATCTGCGAGTACGTGCAGTCGGTCTACGACCGCCGGCGCGCGCCGCTCGTCGTCGTCTCCGAGGGCTTCAAGCTCGAGGGGATGGAGGAGGAGTACTCGCGCAAGGGGCTCGACGCCTTCAACCGTCCGCGCCTCGGCGGCATCGGCGAGGTCATCGCGCCGATGATCGAGGAGCGCACCGGCATCGAGTCGCGCGCGACCGTGCTCGGCCACATCCAGCGCGGCGGCGCGCCGAGCGGCGCCGACCGCGTGCTCGCGACCCGCTTCGGCCTCGCGGCGATCGACGCGATCACCGACGAGGCGTGGGGCTCGATGGTCTCGCTGCGCGGCACCGACATCGTGCGCGTGCGGATGGCGGATGCGCTCGGCGACCTCAAGCGCGTGCCCGACCACCGCTACCGCGAGGCGGAGCTGCTGTTCGGCTGACGCTTGCCGGGCGACGGCCCGGCGCGGTACCATGGTGGGCTGGCCCCGCCAGCGCGCCGGACGCATCCGGCCTTGACAACTCCACAGCGTGCGACTCGCACCCAGCACGGGGATGATCGGTTTCGACATCGTCTCAGTCGCTGCGGGAAGCGGGTAGAGGATGCAGGGTCATCTCTTCAACGCCCCCTGCAAACCCATAGGTGCCAACGCAAAGCGCACCGACTTCGCCCTCGCTGCCTAAGCGAGCCTGAAGTCCGTCAGACCGGAGACGCCCTCGCTCCGGACCCTGGCGTCATGAAGAGGGCTTGCTGCGATGCTGCGTCACAGGGCATCGCGGGACTTTTCCTGTGACTGGGCTCGTCGACCTAGGTGCTCAGGACAAAGGTCGGAGCCGAGCAGAACGCCACCCCTGAGCTGCACCCGGAGAAGCCGCACGGTCCGAGCGTTGGACGGGGGTTCGATTCCCCCCATCTCCACCATCGGTCGAGTCGCACGCTGTGAGAGCCCCTCGCCGCCGCCCCATTACGCTGGGATCATCCGATCCTGCGAGGAGGCAGCGTGAGCGAGTACCGGGTCACCGACCCCTACACCGGCCAGGTCGTCAAGGAGTTCCCGACGGCGACCGACGAGGAGATCCGCGCCGCGATCGAGCGCGCCGACGCGGCGTACGAGCCGTGGCGCACGACGCCGATGGCCGAGCGCGCGGCGATCCTCGGCCGGGCCGCCGACGCGTTCGCGTCGCGCTCGCGGGAGCTCGCCGAGATCATCCGCACCGAGATGGGCAAGCCGCTCGGGCAGGGCATCGCCGAGGCGGAGTTCTCGGGCGAGATCGTGCAGTACTACGTCGACAACGCCGAGGCCTTCCTCGCCGACGAGGTGCTCGAGGTGCGCTCCGGCGTCGACGCGCGCATCCGCAAGTCGGCGCAGGGCGTGGTCCTCGGCATCATGCCCTGGAACTTCCCGTACTACCAGGTCGCGCGCTTCGCCTTCCCGAACCTCATGCTCGGCAACACGGTGCTGCTGAAGCACGCGCCGCAGTGCCCGTGGTCGGCCACCGCGATCGCCGAGATCCTCGCCGAGGCGGGCCTGCCGGCCGGCGCGTACGAGAACATCTTCGCGACGAACGAGCAGATCGCCGACATCGTCATCCCCGACCCGCGCGTGCGCGGCGTCTCGCTGACCGGCTCGGAGCGCGCGGGCGCGGCCGTCGCCGAGGTCGCCGGCCGCCACCTCAAGAAGGTCGTGCTCGAGCTCGGCGGCTCCGACCCCTTCGTGGTGCTGTCGGCGGACGACATGGATGCCGTGGTGCAGGCGGCGGTCGACACGCGGCTCGAGAACTCGGGCCAGTCCTGCAACGCGTCGAAGCGCTTCATCGTGCTCGACGAGCTCTACGACGACTTCGCGTCGCGGCTCGGCGCCGCGATCGCCGCGGTGCCGGTGGGGGAGCCGGGCGACGAGGACGCCCTCGTGGGCCCCCTGTCGTCGCAGGCCGCCGCCGAGCGGCTGCGCCATCAGACGGCGTCGGCCGTCGCGGAGGGCGCCGAGGTGCTCGCCGGCTCGCTCGACGACGGCGGCGACGCCCGCGTCGCGCCCGCGCTGCTCGGCGGGGTGACCGAGCAGATGCAGGCCTACCGCGAGGAGCTCTTCGGGCCGGTCGGCACCGTCTACCGTGCGAAGGACGTCGACGACGCCGTGCGCATCGCGAACGGCACGCCCTTCGGCCTCGGCGCGCGCGTCTGGTGCACCGACCCCGAGCTCGCCCTCGCGGTCGCCGACCGCCTCGACGCCGGCATGGTGTCGATCAACGGCGCCGGCTCCGAGGACGTCGACATGCCCTTCGGCGGCACGAAGCGCTCGGGCTTCGGCCGCGAGCTCGGCCCGCACGGCATGGAGGAGTTCATGAACAAGAAGCTCGTCGTCGGCTGAGCACGCGAGCACTGCGGGGTCTGCTCAGTCGAGCAGGCCCCGCATCTTCTTGGCGATGATGCCGCCGACCTTCGAGGGCATGAGGCGCGCGAGCCGGTCGAGCGCCCGGGCGTCCTTGCCGATGACGACGCGGGGCGCGCCGGAGGCCACGGCCTCGACGATCTGCCGCGCCGCGTCCTCGGGGCTCGTGAGCGAGCCGGCCGACGCCGAGGCATCGGCGGTGCGCCGCATCGTGACGCCCGAGTTGCCGGTGATGTTCGTGCCGACGCCGCCGGGGAAGACGACCGTGACGGCGACGGGCGTGCCCTCGAGCTCGGCGTGCATGCCCTCGGTGAGCAGCTTGACGGCCGCCTTGCTGGCGCCGTACGCCGACTGGCCGGGCACCGGCGCGAGCGCGCCCATGCTCGACACGTTGACGACGGATGCGGCGGGCCGCGCGCGCAGGAGGGGCAGGAACGCGGTCACGGTGTGCACGACGCCCCAGAAGTTCACCTGCATGACGCGCTCGATCTGCTCGAAGGGCAGCTCGCCGATGCGCTGGAACGGCTGGATGATGCCGGCGACGTTGAGCAGGCCGTCGACCTGGCCGTGCGCGGCGAGCACCGCGTCGGGCAGCGCCTCGACGGCGGCGCGGTCGGCGACGCTGAGCCGGTGCGTGGAGAGCCGGGCGCCCGCGGCGCCGAGCCGCGCGGTCTCGGCGAGGCCCTCCTCGCTCAGGTCGACGGCTGCGACGCGCGCGCCGCGGCGCAGCAGCTGCAGCACGACCTCGCGGCCGATGCCGTTGCCGCCGCCGGTGACGACGAAGGTGCGCTCGGTGATCTCCATGGGTCTCCTCCTCGAGTCGGTCGTCAACTAAGTTGACGCCTTGAGGCGATGCTACGCGATCGCCGCCTGGATCACCGCGCCGTAGCGGCGCACGAGCGCGTCCCGATCGGCGTCGAGCGCCTCGTCGCCCACCGCCCACAGGGCGTAGAGCAGCCCACCGGCCGCGGCCGCGGCGAGCCGTGCGCGGAGGTCGGCGGCATCGCCCCCGCCCAGCCGCTCGCGCAGCGGCGCCACGAAGCGCTCCTCGTGCGCGTCGCGCAGCCGCGAGCCGACGCCCTCGGCGTCGCTCGCGCGCAGCAGCGCGAGGAAGACGCCGCGGGTGTCCTGCCGGCTGTCGAGCAGCGCCGCGGCGCACCGCTCGCCGAAGGTGCCGAGCGGGCCGTCGAGCGTCGCCCGCCATGCCCGCGCGAGCTCCTCCGACTCCATGGTGCGCAGGAACAGCGCCTCCTTGGAGCCGAAGCGGCGGATGACGACCGCGGGATCGACGTCGGCCGCGGCAGCGATGTCGCGCACCGTCGTGGCCGCGTAGCCACGGTCGACGAACAGCCGGGCCGCGGCCCGGGCGATCGCGTCGGAGTCGGCGGGGGAGCGCGCCACCTCAGACCACGGGGCCGGTCATCGGCCGGCCCTCGGCCGCCCACCGCAGCGTGCCGCCCTCGACGTTCGCCGCGTCGAGTCCCTGCTGCGCGAGGTAGGCGACCACTTGGGCGCTGCGGGCGCCGGAGCGGCAGATGATCGCCGCGCCGTCGGGCACCTCGGCCACGCGGGCGACGATCTCGGTCATCGGGATGTGGATGGCGCCGTCGGCGTGCCCCGCCTGCCACTCGTGCGGCTCACGCACGTCGACGATCGGCAGGGCGGCGGCCTCGGCGGGCGTGATCTCGCGCATGGATCCGAGGCTACCCAAGGCGCGCGCCGAGGAGCATCATGGCCCCCATGACCGACGTGCGCACAGTGCTCTGGTTCGACGGCCGCATCGAGGAGGCCGCCGAGCTCTACGTCTCGCTCGTGCCGGGCTCGCAGATCACCGACGTGCTGCGGATCCCGGCCGGCGACAACCCGTGGCCCGGCGACGCGCCCGCGGGCGAGGCCCTCACGGTCGACCTGACGATCGGCGGCGCCCCCTTCCAGCTGCTGAACGGCGGGCCGCAGTTCCCGCAGTCCGAGGCGGTGTCGATCTCGGTCACCGTCGACGGGCAGGAGGAGGTCGACCGGCTCTGGGAGGGGCTGATCGCCGACGGCGGCGCCGAGTCGCAGTGCGGCTGGTGCCGCGACCGCTTCGGCGTCTCGTGGCAGGTCATCCCGAAGCAGCTCGGCGAGCTCATGCAGACGCCGCGCTCGGCGGAGGTCACCCGCGCGATGCTCACGATGCAGAAGCTCGACGTCGCGGCGCTCGAGGCGGCCGCCGCGGGCTGATTCAGGCCGCGACGAGGCCCTGCACCCGCCACGGCCACCCGCGGCCGGGCAGCACCGGACGCATCCCGCCCTCCTCGAGCGCGCGCAGCATGGCGCTCGGCGCGTGGAGGAAGGAGCGGTAGCGGATGCCGCGGGTGCCGGCGAGCGCGTTCTCGACCGCCGAGCCGAGGCGCGAGGCGGGATCGCGGCTCGGGTGGGTGAACGCGAGCCGTCGGCGGCACCGGCCGGCCGCGGCCGAGAGCAGGCGCCCGGCGTCGGGGTAGCAGCACACGACCCGGTGCAGCACCACGAGGTCGGCCCGCTCGACCGCCTCGGGCTCGGCTGCGAGGTCGACGATGCGCCGCCGCACCCGGTCGGTCACGCCCGCATCGGCGGCGAGCCGCGCCGCCTGCTCGTCGTAGGCCGACGACAGCTCGAGCGTCGTGCAGCGCTCGGCGCCGCGCCGCAGCAGCTCGAGCCCGATCTCGCCCACGCCGCCGCCGATCTCGAGCACGGTCGCGCCCCGCACGCCCTCGGCCGCGAGGAAGTCGACGAGGCGCCGCTCGGCGCGGGTGAGGCCGCGCCGGCGGTAGCGCGCCGCCATCCGCTCGGCGAACGCGGCGTCGAACTCCTCCGCGCACCCGCGCGAGTCGCAGCAGTCGGCCATGGCGCCAGTATGCGCCCGTCGCGATCGGAGCGACAGCCGCGGCGAGCCTCAGCGCGCGAGTCGCTCCAGCAGCGCGTCGTGCAGGCGCCCGTTGGTGGCGAGCGCCGAGCCGTGCCAGGGGCCCGGCTGCCCGTCGACCGAGGTGAAGGTGCCGCCGGCCTCCTGCACGACGGGCACGAGCGCGGCCATGTCGTACGGCTTCAGGTCGAACTCGGCCACCGCATCCACCTTGCCCTCCGCGAGCAGCATGTAGCTCCACGCGTCGCCGTAGGAGCGCGCCCGCCAGACGTCGCGCTGCAGCGCGACGAGGTCGTCGATCCGGCCCGCGCCGTCCCAGCCCTGGATCGCGTTGTACGACAGCACCGCGTCCGACAGCGCGCCGACGCCCGAGACCCGGATGGGCCGCGGCCGCGCGGGGTCGGTCCACGCGCCCTGCCCCTCGGCGGCCCACCAGCGCGCGCCGAGCGCAGGGGAGGAGACGACCCCCACGACCGGGCGCCCGTCGACCGCGAGCGCGATGAGCGTCGCCCAGATGGGTGCGCCGCGCAGGAAGTGCGCGGTGCCGTCGATCGGATCGATGATCCACTGGCGGCTCGCGTCGCCCGAGGTGCCGAACTCCTCGCCGAAGATCGCGTCGTCGGGGCGCTCCTCGGCGAGCACGGCGCGGATGCGCTGCTCGACCGAGCGGTCGGCGTCGGTGACGTGGGTGGTGTCGGCCTTCGTCGTCACCTCGAGGTCCTGCGCGCCGAAGCGCTCCATCGAGATGGCGTCGGCGGCATCCGCCAGCCGCAGGGCGAGGTCGAGGTCGTCGTCGTAGCCGGTCACGATCCCAGCGTACGGCGGCGCGTCACTCCTGATGGCGCTGCTCGCGCGCGGCGACGAGCGTGCCGAGCATGCGCTGCATCGAGTCGACGCGGCGCGGCTCGAGGCGGCCGTCCGCGGCCGCGATCGCGAGCTCGCAGTACTGCTCGTCGACGAGGTGCGTGCAGCCGCGCGGGCAGTCCTCGGCGACCTCGGCGAGGTCGGGGAAGCCGCGCAGCACGTTCGCGGTGGCGACGTGGCCGAGCCCGAAGGAGCGCACGCCCGGGGTGTCGATGATCCAGCCGGAGCCGAGCTTGAACGACACCGTCGACGACGAGGTGTGGCGGCCGCGGCCGGTGACGGCGTTCACGTGGCCGACGGCGCGCTTGGCATCCGGCACGAGCGCGTTGACGAGCGTCGACTTGCCGACGCCCGAATGCCCCACCGCGACGGTCGTGTGGCCGTCGAGCCGCTCGCGGAGCGCGTCGACGGGCGGGTCGTCGATCGACGAGCGCCACACCTCGATGTCGAGCCCGGCGAAGTTCGCGAGGAACGGCTCGGGGTCGGCGACATCCGTCTTCGTCACGACCATGATCGGCGTGATCCCGGCGTCGAGCGCGGCGACCAGGTAGCGGTCGACGAGCCGAGGCCGCGGCTCGGGGTCGGCGGCGGCGACGACCATGAGCAGCACGTCGGCGTTCGCGACGATGACCCGCTCGACCACGTCGGTGTCGTCGGCGGAGCGGCGCAGCACGGTCGTGCGCGGCTGGATGCGCACGATGCGGGCGAGGGAGCCCGTCTCGCCGGTCGTGTCGCCCACGACGTCGACGCGGTCGCCGGCGACGATCGCCTGCTTGCGCAGCTCGCGCGCGCGGGCGGCCGTGACGATCGCCTCGTCCTGCTCGTCGATCCGCACCGCGAGCGTGTACCGGCCGCGGTCGACGGCGGTGACGATGCCGGTGACGGCGTCCTCGTGCTCGGGGCGCTGCTTCGAGCGCGGCCGGTTGGCCTTCGGGTTCGGGCGCTCGCGCACGCTCGACTCGTCGTACTGCTCGTACGGGTCCTCGTGCTCGGTCATCCAGCTCATGCGCGGCTCACTCCAGCTCACCCGCGAGCATCGCGGCCCACAGCTCCGGGAACTCCGGGATGGTCTTCGCCGTCGCGCCGATGTCGTCGACCTCGACGCCCGGCACGCGGAGGCCCACGACCGCGCCGGCGGTCGCGATGCGGTGGTCGTCGTAGGCGCGCCACGGGCCGCCGGTCAGGCGTGCCGGCTCCACGCGGATGCCGTCGGGCAGCGCCGTCGCGGTGCCGCCGAGCGCGGCGATGTCGTCGACGAGGGCCTGGATGCGGTCGGTCTCGTGCCCGCGGATGTGGCCGATCCCGGTCACCTCGACCGGGCCCGACGCGAGCGCGCCGAGCGCCACGATGGTCGGCGCGAGCTCGCCCGCGGCGTGCATGTCGAGCGTCGCGCCGGGGATCTCGCCGCCGACGGCCTCGATCGTGAGCGAGCCGTCGGCGACCGACGACGTGGCGCCGAACGGGGCGAGCAGCTCGGGCAGCAGCCGCCCCACCTGCGTCGTCCCGTCCGGCCAGCCGTCGAGCACGACCCGGCCGCCCACCGCGACCACGGCCGCGAGGAACGGCGCGGCGTTCGACAGGTCGGGCTCGATGCGCTCGTCGAGCGCCCCGATCGGGCCGGGCTCGACCCGCCACGAGGCCTCGCCGATCGCGCGGGCGTCGACGCCGCGCTGCCGCAGCGCCGCGAGCGTCATCTCGATGTGCGGCAGCGACGGCAGCCGCTCGCCCCGGTGGTGCAGCGTGAGGCCCTCGTCGAAGCGGGCGGCGACGAGCAGCAGCGCCGAGACGAACTGGCTCGAGGCGCTCGCGTCGATCTCGAGCTCGCCGCCGCGCACCCGCCCCGCGCCGTGCACGGTGAACGGCAGGCGCGGCTCGTCGGCGTCGACCCGCACGCCGAGGCCGCGCAGGCTCTCGATCGTCCGGTCCATGGGGCGCTTCCGCGCGTGCGGGTCGCCGTCGAACGCGACCGGGCCGTCGCCGAGCGCCGCCATGATCGGCAGGAAGCGCATCGCCGTGCCGGCGAGCCCGCAGTCGATGGATGCGCCGCCCACGACGGGGCCGGGGGCGACGACGAGGTCGGGGCCGAATCGGCCGTCGCCGGGCGCCTCGCGGATGTCGGCTCCGAGCGCGCGCAGCCCCGCGGTCATGAGCTGCGCGTCGCGGCTGCGCAGCGGCCGGTGCAGCGTCGAGGGCGCGTCGGCGAGGGCCGCCAGCAGCAGCGCGCGGTTCGTGAGGCTCTTCGAGCCGGGCAGCTGCACGCGGGCGTCGAGGCGCGCGGTCGCGGTCGGCGCGGTCCAGGGGCGGGAATGCTCGAGCGGGCTCATCGGTTGCAATCTATCGGTCGGGCAGCGACAGCAGAGGAGGGGCCTGTGGCAGGGACGACGGTCATGGCGCCGACGGCGACACTAGACTCGCCCGCGATGGACGAGCAGCGTGACGAGGCCAAGCGCGACGACTTCGTGGAGCAGGCGATGCAGTACGCCGACCAGCTCTACGCGGCCGCCATGCGCATGACGCGCAACCCGGCCGACGCCGCCGACCTCGTGCAGGAGACCCTGCTCAAGGCCTACGCCGCGTACGACTCGTTCCAGCAGGGCACGAACCTGCGGGCGTGGCTGTACCGCATCCAGACCAACACCTACATCAACACCTACCGCAAGCAGCAGCGCAGGCCGTTCGAGGCGCCCCTCGACGACCTGGAGGAGTGGCAGATCGGCGACGCCGAGTCGTTCACCGCCATGTCGTCGCGCAGCGCCGAGGCCGAGGCGATCCACCGGATGCCCTCCGGGATCGTGAAGGACGCGCTGCAGCAGGTGCCGGTCGACTTCCGCATGGCGGTCTACTGGGTCGACGTCGAGGGGCTCAGCTACGCCGAGACCGCCGAGGTCATGGAGACCCCCGTCGGCACCGTCATGAGCCGCCTGCACCGCGGCCGCAAGCTGCTGCGAGGCCTGCTGGCCGACTACGCCCGGGAGCAGGGCATCGCCGTGCAGGACACCATCGTGAAGGAGAAGAAGCCGTGAGCGAGACGCTTGAGGCCAAGAAGGACTGCACCGAGGCCCGTGCCGCCCTCGAGGAGTACCTGCACCACGAGCTCTGCGCCGAGGACGCCGCGGATGTGCGCGCGCACCTGGCGGAGTGCGAGGAGTGCTCGGCCGAGCACCACGTCGGCGAGATGCTGACCGCCGCGCTGCAGGGCGCCTGCAAGGACCGCGCCCCCGAGGAGCTGCGAGCGAAGCTGCTCGAGAGCCTGCGGGCCGCGAAGGCGAGCCACGCCTGACACGGACGACGGGGCGGGATCCCTCGGACCCCGCCCCGCGCATCCGTCGCCGGTCTGCACCCGCGCCGCTCAGGCCGCGACGCGCTCCTGCACCGGGATGGGACCGGTGATGGGCCGCTCGGCGCCGTCGCCCAGGTAGCGCTCGGTGCCGGCGAGCGTGAGGAAGGCCGGGTAGGTCTCCTCGAGCGCGATCTCGCGGAACAGCGCGATCGCCTCGCGGTAGCGGTTTCCCGGGCTCCGGTCGAAGCCCGCGGCCAGCTCGTCGACGATGGCCTCGCAGCGCTCGCGCGTGATCGTGCGGCCGTCGGCGGTGGCCGACTCGTTGTGGATCCACTGCCACACCTGCGAGCGCGAGATCTCGGCGGTCGCCGCGTCCTCCATGAGGGAGTGGATCGCGACGGCGCCGTGCCCGCGCAGCCACGCCTCCATGTAGCGGATGCCGATCTCGATGTTCGAGCGGAGCCCCGCCTCGGTGATGTCGCCCTCGGTCGTCGAGAGGTCGATGAGCGCCGCGCCGTCGACCGGCACGTCCTCGCGGGTGCGCTCGAGCTGGTTGGGACGGTCGCCGAGCACCGCGTCGAACGCGCTCCGGCAGGTCTCGACGAGGCCGGGGTGCGCGACCCACGAGCCGTCGAAGCCGTCGCCCGCCTCGCGCGCCTTGTCGCTCGCGACCGCCGCGAGCGCGCGCTCGGTCGCCTCCGGGTCCTTCGCGCTCGGCACGAAGGCCGCCATGCCGCCGATCGCGTGCGCGCCGCGGCGGTGGCACGCACGCACCAGCTGCTCGGTGTAGGCGCGCATGAACGGCGCGGTCATCGTGAGGCGTGCGCGGTCGGGGAGCACGAACTCCGGCCCGCGGAGCCGGAACGCCTTGATCATCGAGAACAGGTAGTCCCAGCGGCCGGCGTTGAGGCCCGCCGAGTGCTCGCGGAGCTCGAAGAGGATCTCCTCCATCTCGAACGCCGCGGTGATCGTCTCGATGAGCACGGTGGCCCGGATCGTGCCCTGCGGCAGCACGAGCAGCTGCTGCGCCATGACGAACACGTCGTTCCAGAGCCGCGCCTCGTGGTGGCTCTCGAGCTTCGGCAGGTAGAAGTACGGGCCCCGGCCGGCGGCGATGAGGTCGTCGGCGTTGTGGAGCACGTGGAGCCCGAAGTCGACGAGCGATCCCGACATGGGCTTGCCGTCGACGAGGATGCGGTGCTCGTCGAGGTGCCAGCCGCGCGGCCGCACGACGATCGTCGGCGTCTCGGCGGCCGTCACCCGGTACTCCTTGCCCTCGGGGCTCGTGAACCCGATGGTGCCGCGGATCGCGTCCTGCAGGTTCACCTGGCTCGCGATGACGTTGCGCCACAGGGGGCTCGAGGCGTCCTCGCAGTCGGCGAGCCACACCTTCGCGCCCGAGTTGAGCGCGTTGATGGTCATCTTGCGCTCGATGGGGCCGGTGATCTCGACGCGGCGGTCCTCGAGCCCGGGAGCGGGCGGGGCGACCCGCCAGCTCGCGTCCTCGCGGATGCGCCGCGTCGACTCGAGGAAGCGGGGGCTGTCGCCGTCGGCGAACGCGGCGCGGCGCCGGCGGCGGTCCTGCAGCAGCTGCTGGCGCGTGCACTCGAACGCGTCGTGCAGCTGCAGCAGGAAGCCGAGCGCCTCGTCGGTGAGCACCCGGTCCTGACCGGGGGCGTGGGCGGTGATGCGGATGCGCGTGGTGTCCATGGTCTGGCTCCTGACGTGGGTGCGGATCAGTGGAACTGCTCGGACTCGGTCGAGCCGGCGAGCGCGAGCGTGCCGGAGCTCGGGTTGAGGGCGGTGGCGACGAGGTCGAACCACCCGGTGCCGACCTCGCGCTGGTGCTTCGTGGCGGTGTAGCCGTCGGCCTCCGCCGCGAACTCGCGCTCCTGCAGGTCGACGTAGGCCGTCATGTGGTGCTCGGCGTAGCCCTTCGCCAGGTCGAACATGGAGTGGTTGAGGGCGTGGAAGCCGGCGAGGGTGATGAACTGGAAGCGGAACCCCATCGCGCCGAGCTCGCGCTGGAACGCGGCGATCTGGTCGTCGTCGAGGTGCTTGCGCCAGTTGAACGACGGCGAGCAGTTGTAGGCGAGCAGCTGGTCGGGGAACTCGGCCTTGATGCCCTCCGCGAAGCGGCGGGCCACCTCGAGGTCGGGCTTGCCGGTCTCCATCCAGAGCAGGTCGGCGTACTCGGCGTAGGCGCGGCCGCGGGCGATGCACGGCTCGATGCCGTTGCGCACCTCGTAGAAGCCCTCGCTCGTGCGCTCGCCGGTGAGGAACGGGCGGTCGCGCTCGTCGACGTCGCTCGTCAGGAGCGTCGCCGCCTCGGCGTCGGTGCGGGCGATGATGACGGTCGGCACGTCCTCGACGTCGGCCGCGAGGCGCGCGGCGTTGAGCGTGCGCACGTGCTGCTGGGTGGGGATGAGCACCTTGCCGCCGAGGTGCCCGCACTTCTTCTCGCTCGCGAGCTGGTCCTCCCAGTGCACGCCCGCCGCGCCGGCGGTGATCATCGAGCGCATGAGCTCGAACGCGTTGAGCGGTCCGCCGAAGCCGGCCTCCGCGTCGGCGACGATCGGCACGAGCCAGTCGTCGACGGCCCGGCGGCCCTCGCTGCGCTCGATCTGGTCGGCGCGCTGCAGCGCGTTGTTGATGCGGCGCACCACCGCGGGCACCGAGTTGGCGGGGTAGAGCGACTGGTCGGGGTAGGTCTGGCCCGAGAGGTTGGCGTCGGCCGCGACCTGCCAGCCCGAGAGGTAGATGGCCTCGAGCCCCGCGCGCACCTGCTGCACCGCCTGGTTGCCGGTGAGTGCGCCGAGCGCGCGCACCGGCGCCTCGTCGGCGTGCAGCCGGTCGAAGAGGCGCTCCGCGCCGCGGCGGGCGAGCGTGTGCTCCTCGACGACGGAGCCCCGGAGGCGGATGACGTCGGCGGCGCTGTAGTCGCGGGCGATGCCGCTCCAGCGGGCGTCCGCCGCCCACTCGAGCTCGAGCTCGGCCGCCTCGGTGGCCATCGTCGTGTCGTGCTGCTCGGTCATGGTGTCCTCCTGCTGTCGCGCCGGGGCTCCTGCGCCCTCGGCGTCCGGTCGTGCCACCACTGTGCGTGCAGAACTGCACAGCGAGCGGCGGTTCGCATGGTGAAGATCATCACTTCTGCCAGATCCCGCAGAACTGCCGTATGGTGCTCGCATGACCGACCGAGGCACCGCATCCGCCACCTGGGACCGACCGGCGCGCTCGGCGCCCGCGCCCACGCAGGTCGACGCGCTGCAGCTGGGCAAGGCGCTGCGGCACGCGCGCAAGCAGGCCGGACTCACGCTCGATGCGGTGCACGACGCCATCGGCCTCGCGCCGTCGCAGCTGTCGGGCTTCGAGACGGGCAAGCGCGAGGCGCGCTTCTCGCAGCTGCAGCAGCTCGCCGCGCTCTACGGCGTGAGCCTCGAGCGCCTCACGGGCATCGAGCCGCCGTCGCGGCGCGCGGAGCTCGAGCTGCGGCTCGAGCGCGCCATGCAGTCGTCGACCTGGCAGCAGAAGCGGCTGCCGACGATGCGCATCGGCCCCCGCACGCCCGACGACGTGCTCGAGACGATGCTCGCGCTCGTCGATGAGCTCGACCGGGTCGCCGAGGAGCGGGTCGCGACGCCCGAGGAGGCGCGGCGCGCCAACACGCAGCTGCGGGCCGAGATGCGCGCGCGCGACAACCACTTCCCCGAGATCGAGGCGGCGGCGGCGCGCATGCTCGACAAGGTCGGCTACCAGTCGGGGCCGCTCTCGCAGCACCTCATCGCGGCGATCGTCGAGCGGCTCGGCTTCACCGTGCACCACGTCGGCGACCTGCCGCACTCGACGCGCTCGGTGACCGACCTCAAGCGCCGCCGCATCTACCTCTCGCGCTCCTCCCGCATCGGCCACGACCCGCGGTCGGTGCTCCTGCAGGCGCTCGGGCACCACGTGCTCGGGCACTCGGTGCCCGCCGACTACGGCGCCTTCCTGCGGCAGCGCATCGAGACGAACTACTTCGCGGCGGCGCTCCTCATGCCCGAGCGCACCGCCGTCGAGTTCCTGCGCGCGGCGAAGGACGAGCGACAGCTCGCGGTCGAGGACCTGCGCGACGCGTTCGCCGTCTCGTACGAGACGGCCGCGCACCGGCTGACGAACCTCGCGACCGTGCACCTCGGGATCCCGCTGCACTTCCAGAAGGTGCACGAGTCGGGGATCATCTACAAGGCGTACGAGAACGACGACGTGACCTTCCCCTCCGATCACACCGGCGCCATCGAGGGCCAGCCGGTCTGCAAGCGCTGGACGAGCCGCGAGGTGTTCGACGTCGCCGACAAGGTCAACGCCTTCGAGCAGTACACCGAGACGCCCTCGGGCACCTTCTGGTGCACGGCGATGACCGAGCGAAGCCCGTCGGGGGAGTTCTCGCTCTCGATCGGCGTCCCGTTCTCGCAGGCGAAGTGGTTCCGGGGGAGGGGCACCAAGGAGCGGTCGATCTCGGGCTGCCCCGACCCCTCGTGCTGCCGCACGCCGCCGGCCGAGCTCGCCGAGGCCTGGGCCGGGCAGGCGTGGCCGAGCGCGCGGGCGCACTCGCACCTGCTCGCCGCGCTGCCGCCGGGGGCCTTCCCGGGCGTCGACGAGACCGAGGTCTACAGCTTCCTCGCGTCGCGGGCGTAGCGCCCGGCGTCAGGAGTGCTGGGCGAGGGCGGGCGACGCATCCGCCGTGCCCTCGAGCAGGCTGAGCGCGCGCCGCAGGGCCGTGCTCGACGTGTGCGCCGTGTAGGGGAAGTAGACGACCTCGACGCCCACCGCGCCGAGCTCGCGCTCGAGTCGCAGGCCCCGCTCGGTGCCCCGCCAGTCGTCGCCCTTGAAGAAGTGCGTGAACCCGACCTCGCGCCAGGTGTCGAGCTTGTCGGGCACGGTCTCGACGTGCACGCGGTCCACGAAGCGGATGGAGCGCACGATCTCGACGCGCTCGAGCGTGGGGATCACTGGCTCGACGCCCTTCACCTGCAGCAGCATCTCGTCGCTCACGACGCCGGCGATGAGCACGTCGCAGTGCTCGCGCGCGTGCCGCAGCACGTTGAGGTGGCCGACGTGGAACAGGTCGAAGGCGCCTGCGGCGTAGCCGATGCGCTGCGGCATGTGCACCTCCGTACGTTTACGAACGTTGTTACGGAGACTAGCACAGGGCTCGGGTCAGCCCGCAGGAGCAGCGCGGGCGTACTCGTGCGTGACGCGTCCGACGGCGCCGAGCACGCGCCCCTGGGCGAACCACAGGCGCCGCCGGAATACCGCGCTCGCGGGCAGGTCGCCGCGCGCCCGGGCCCAGCCCTCCGCGAGGGCGAACACCGGCATGCGCACGAGGCCGCCGACCAGGTGTCCAGCCCGCTTCGCGAGCTCCGCGTCGACGCGGTCGTCGCGGCTGAGGAGCCGCGCTCGCACCTGCCCCTGGCAGATCGCGCGCCGGCGCACGAAGGCGAGCGTCGTCCGCGCCTCGACGATGTCGTCGCGGGCGACCGACTCCGCCGACGCGACGATGCGGCCGCCGGCTGCCAGCAGCCGGCGGCCGAAGTCGAGGTCGGAGCCGCCCGACAGGCCCAGCGAGGCGTCGAACGCGACACCGAGGGCCCTAACCTGCGCTCCGTCGATGAGCACGTTGCCGGTGGCGAGCGAGCGCAGCGGGGTGCCGGTCGGGAAGCGCGTGCGGCGCATGAAGCCGCCAGCCGCGATCCAGGGGTCGGTGCCCTCGGGCCAGACGTACCGCACGTAGCCCATGACCGCGGCCGCGCGATGCTGCCGCCACGCATCCACGAGGCCCTCGAGCCAGCCGGGCTCGGGCATCAGGTCGTCGTCGAGCATGACCACCAGCTCGTCACCTGCGGCTGCGTCGAGCGCGGCCTGGCGCGCGGCGGCGATGCCGGGGGTCTCCTCGAGCAGGTAGTCGGCGGCGAGGGCCCGTGCGACGTCGCGCGCCGAGCCGGCCGGGTCGTTGTCGACCAGCAGGATGCGCGTGTCGACGTCGACGGATGCCGCGTCGGCGCGGATGGCCTCGACGAGCCGCGGCAGGCGCTCGCTGCGGCGGAACGTGGGCACGGCGACGACCACCCGGAGGCGCGGCGCCGTCATGCGCGGCTCCGCCGGCGGATCGCGATCGCGCGGTCGAAGGCGCTGCGGTGCGCTGCTCCTGCGCCGTCCCACTCGCGCGCCGTGAGGTCGGGCGGGGTCGACGGCCGCCGCGCGGCGACCTCGGCGAACGCCTCGAGGTGCGCGCCGTCGAGCGGGGCGTCGAACACCTCGACCCACCCGGGGCCGACCTCCGCGGCCAGCGCCTCGGTGATCCCGTTGCGCGGCACGAGCACGGGGCGGCCGAGCGAGAGGGCCGCCAGCACTGCGCCCGAGTTGTGCATGGAACGGTACGGTAGCACCAGTCCGGCGCATTGCAGAACGGTGTCCGCGAACTCCGCCTCGGAGAGGTGCCGCAGGTCGAGCACCACTCGCGGATCCCTCGCGGCCCGGTCGCGCACCTCGCGCTCGACGGCCGCGTCCGCGGGGCTGCCTGCGACGCGCAGGCGCAGGTGCGGGGCGATCGAGGCGGTCGTCGCGAACGCGTCGAGCAGCTGCTCGACGCCCTTGTAGGGGCGCACCAGGCCCACGAACCCGAGCGTGCCCGGCTCCGGCTCGCGCGGGGCGGCACGAGCGAACCAGTCGCGGTAGTGGCCGTGCGGGATGAGCGCCGTCGCGCTGCCGGCGGGCACCGGCGTGCGGTCGTTGAGCACGATCCGCAGATCGGTGCGTCGCTCGATCCAGTCGAGGTGGCGCTGCTGCCAGCGGGGCAGCGCCTCGTGGGGCTGCACGTTGTGCACCGTGCGCACCACGGCGATGCGGCTCCGCGCGAGCCGAAGGCGCAGCAGCAGCGCGAACGCGCGCCGCGCGGCCGCGCGGGCGGGCGTCGAGCCGCCGAGGAGCGTCTCGGGCCAGTGGAGCTGCAGCACGTCGTACCTGCCGAGGATGGCCCTCCGCCGGTCGAACCGCAGGTGCTCGACGCCCTCGGTCGCAGCGAGCGCCCGATCCAGGAGGTGGATGTAGGGATTCGTCGTCGGCCCGGGCGTGCGGAAGGACTGCATCACGCGGATCGGCCGCGCCCGCGGCCGCGCCTGGGTGCTCACGGGCCACAGTGTGCCACCTTGCCGGGTGCCGGGGGCATGGCCCTAGACTCAGCGCCAACCGACCGGCCTGCGAGCCGGAGGCTTCCGGGTCCAGCTGACAGGGGTGGCGGACGTGACCGAGTCGTTCATGGCATCGCACCGACGGCTCGCGGCCGCGCAGAAGGGCCACGCCCGCGGAGCGCCCGCGTACTCGGTCTACGTCAACCGCAAAATCGGCCGCGTGCTCGCCGCGGCCGCGCATCGCGCCGGCTGGAGCCCCAACCGGGTCACGGCGGTGAGCGCAGCCCACACCTTCGCGGCCCTGGTGCTGCTCGTCGCGCTGCCGGCGCAGTGGTGGACGGGCGTGGTCGTGGCCGGACTGCTCGTGCTGGGCTACGCCTGGGACTCCGCGGACGGCCAGGTCGCTCGGCTGCGGGGCGGAGGCACGCTCGCCGGGGAGTGGCTCGACCACTTCGTCGACGCCGTCAAGATCGCGGCGCTCCACCTGGCGGTGCTCGTCGCGCTCTGGCTGCACACCCCGTACCGCGACACCTGGTGGCTGCTGGTGCCGATGCTCTTCTCGGTCGTCGGCGTGGTCGCGTTCTTCGGCATGCTGCTCAACGACCTCCTGAAGGGCAAGGCGGGGGTCGTCTCGACGCACGCCCGCGGCGGCGGCACGCTCGGGAGGTCGCTGCTGCTCGTGCCGACCGACTTCGGCGTGCTGTGCCTCGCGTTCGTGCTGTGGGGCTGGACGCCCGGGTTCCTCTGGGCGTACGCGGCGCTCGCGGCGGCGAACACCGCGTTCCTCGCGCTGGCGGCAGTGCGGTGGTTCCGCGAGATGCGCTCGATCGACGCAGCGCAGGGCACGGGTCCGTGATGGGCGCCGGGTCGGCGCAGGCGCTGCGCTTCGCGGTGATCGTGGTGAGCTTCGCCTCGAGCGACCTGCTCCGGCGCAACGCCGCCGCGCTCGAGCTGCCCGACGACGCGCGCCTGGTGGTGGTCGACTGCTTCAGCGGCGAGGCGGAGCGCGAGCAGGTCCGGGCGCTCGCGGCGCAGCAGGGCTGGGAGGCGCTCCTCCTCGACGCGAACGCCGGGTTCGGCGGCGGCACGAACGCGGGTGCCGCGCGGGCGCTGCAGCTCGGCGCTCGAGTGCTCGTCGCGCTCAACCCCGACGCCCGCATCGACGACCGCTCCCTCGAGGCGCTCGTCGCCGCGGTCGAGGCCGACCCCATGCTCCTCGCGTCGCCGACCGTGCTCTCCGGCGACGGCAGCCCCTGGTTCGCCGGCTCTGACCTCTACCTCGCCGACGGGGTCACCCGCGGCGCGGCCGCCCGCGAGCGGTTCCAGGGTGCGCCGCGCCGCGAGTGGGCGACCGGCGCGTGCTTCGCGATGTCGGCTGCGCTGTGGCGCCGCCTCGGCGGCTTCGACGAGGACTACTTCCTCTACTGGGAGGACATCGACCTCTCCCATCGGGCCCTCGACCAGGGCGCCAGGCTCGCCCTCGTGGATGCCGTCGTCGAGCACGACTGGGGCGGCACGCAGGAGCGCGAGCGCCGCTCGAGGGCGAAGTCCGAGCTGTACTACTACTACAACATCCGCAACCGGCTGCTCTACGCGGTGAAGCGGCTCGACGCCCAGGCGGTCCAACGGTGGAGCGGCTCTGCGCCGCGCGTCGCGTACGGCGTCCTGAAGCGCGGCGGCCGCCGTCAGCTCGTGACGTCGGTGCGCCCCTGGCGCGCGTACCTGCGCGGCCTGCGGGACGGGCGCCGGCTCGTCCGCGCCGCGGCGCGCACCGCGCCCCGCAACGTGGAGCGGCTGCCGTGAACGCCGGGGAGGGGCGCATCCTCGTGGTGTGCGCGGCCAACGTCTGCCGATCGCCGATGGCCGAGCTCTCCCTTCGCCAGGCGTTCTCGGATGCGGGCGCCGGATTCGCCGGCGTCGAGGTGGCGAGCGCCGGCATCAGCGCGATGGCCGAGTGGCCGGTGTGCGCGGAGGTGCGCGACTTCGACGGCGGCCCGGGGTGGGGCGAGCTCGCCGACGCGCACCGGTCGCGGCACCTCGACCCCGACGACGCGCTGGGCGCAGCGCTCGTGCTCGCCGCGTCGCGCGAGATCCGTGCCGCCGTCGTCGCCGCCGCACCTGCGAGCCGGCGCCGCGTCTTCACGCTCCGCGAGGCCGCGTGGCTCGGGGCCGGCTACCGGGGCGACGAGGGCCCGCAGGGCGCCTGGGCCGTGGAGGCATTCGCGCGGCACATCGACGGCCGCCGCGGCCTCCGGCCGCTCCCCGCCCCTCGCCGCGCCGGGCTGACCCGCCGGCTGCAGGACCCCGTGGACATCGCCGACGCGCACCGGTCGCGCACCGGGGTCCACCGCTCGACAGTGCGCGCGGTGCGCTCGGCGGCCGACGAGATCGCCGCGCTCATCACCGGCTCGAGGTAGTCCCGAGGCGAGCGTCAGACGATCGCGGCCCGCAGCGAGCGCGCGGCCGAGGCCCAGGTGAAGCGTCGCAGGACGTCCTCGACCGCGGCCGGCTCGGGCCGGTGGCCCCATGCCGCGTCGATGGCCGTGGCCACCGCGTCGGCATCGAGCGGATCCACGAACACCGCGCATCCGCCCACGGTCTCGCGGAACACCGGGATGTCGCTGGCGATGAGCGGCGAGCCGAACCGGACCGCCTCGAGGCACGGCATGCCGAACCCCTCGTCGAGGCTGAGCGACACCGTCACGGCGGCGTGCGCGTAGAGCCACGCGAGTTCCTCGTCGGGCACGGGGCCCAGCATCAGGATGCTGCCGTCGTCGAGCAGCGGGCGCGCCTCCTCCGGCACCGCGGAGCCGACTCCGGAGTGGGCGTCGCCGCCGACGATGCAGAGCGGCCTCGCGGAGGTGATGCGCGACGATCGCGCGGCCGCCGCCATCACGGTCTCGAGGTTCTTCCGCACGTTGAGGCGGCCGACGGAGACGGCGAAGGCGGTGCCCTCGGCGATCGCCGGCGGGCGCCGGCCCTCGACCTCGAGCCCCGGCGGGATGCCGAGCCCGGTCACGACCGGCGCCGCCAGGGACGGCGCGTGGCGCCGGATCCGGGCCGCCTCGGTGCGGGTCGAGGTCGCCACGACCGACGCGTCCGCCGCCCATGGCAGCATCGGCGCGAAGTACAGCCGCTCCCGCCTCGAGAACCACTCCGGGTGCTCGGCGAACATCGCATCGTGGATGAACACGACCGACCGGCCGGAGGCGGGGGTGTAGTTGTGCACGACCGCGACGTCGGCGCCCGTGCGGCGCGCGAGCCGCGGCAGCTCCCAGCGGTTGGAGAGCGCGTGGGGCCACAGGCGCGTGCGGGCGACGATCCCGCCCGCGGGCAGCCCGCTCGCCTCCGCGTCCGAGCGGAGCGCGACGACCGGCTCGTCCTCCGGGAACTCCTGCGCCCAGGCGCGGATGAGCTCCCGTTGCACGGTGCGGTTCGCGTGCGGCCCCTGATGCCACCAGTAGCCGTCGAAGAGGATGCGCATCGGTCTCCATGCTGGTCGGTCGAGCCGTCGCGCTCGAGCGGCGAACGCCGCCTTGTGCAGATCTTAGGGGAGTCCGACAGCGTGGAATAACGGCGTTATGGCTACGCTCGTGGGTGACGGCAGCCCCGGCGACGCATCGCGACCCGGCGTGGCTGCATCGCGAGGGAAGTGGGCCACATGGACCGGCAGCCGGGCGCAGCGCGGATGCGGCGATGGGCGGCGCCCGTCGCGGTCGCGGGCCTCGCGGCGGCGCTCGCCCTCGGCCTCGCCGGTTGCGGTCCCGCCGTCGACCCGGCCGCATCCGGCCCGCCGGCCTCCGATCCCGTCGGCAGCAGCAGCCCGCCGAGCGCCGCGGCCACCCCGGCTCCCTCGACCCCCGCATCGACGCCCGCGCCCGCAGGGCCGCCGGCCCCGGTCCCCAGCGCGACGATGGTGCCGGCACCCGCACCGAGCGGCCCGCCCGCCGCCGCGCCGGTGACGGCTCCGTCGCTGCCCACCACCGCCGCCTCGCTCGACGAGGAGGTCGCCTTCGACACCGGCATGACGGTGGAGGTCGTGGCGATGCGCGTCATCCAGGTCACCGCCGAGACCCCGGGCGAGGTCGACGGTCCGGCCCTCGTGGTCGAGGTGGAGGCGCGCAACGGCTCCGCCTCGGCGCAGTCGGTCGACTCCGCGGTCGTCACCGTCGAGACCGCCGACGGCGATCTCGGCATCGGCACGACCGCAGGCTCCCCGTCGCCGCTCGCCGGCGTCGTCGCCCCCGGGCAGACGTCGACGGGCACCTACGTCTTCATGCTCGATCCGGCCTCCGGCCGCGACGTCACGGTCACCATCAACTACGCCGCGGGCGAACCGGTCGCGGTCTTCACCGGAACGACTCCCTGAGAGATGGGTCCTGCCATGCACATCCGACGTCCCCTCCGCTCCGCGATGCTCGCGCTCGGCGCGGGCATCGCCACCGGCGCGATGCTGGTCTCCGGCCTGACGGTCGTCGGCGCCGCCGAGGTCCCGCCCGGTCCGGTGACGCTGCAGCAGCGCGACGACGACGTGGTCACCGCCGATCCGCTGCCGACGGTGCAGATCGACAAGGGCTACGTCTGGTCGCAGGCGATGATCGGCAACACGGTCTACGCCGTGGGCAGCTTCGCCAACGCGCGCGCGCCCCTCGCGGCACCCGGCACGAACCTCACGCCGCGCAGCAACATCCTCGCCTACGACATCCGGACGGGGAACCTGCTGCCCTTCGCCCCGCAGGTGAACGGGGTCATCAAGGGCGTCGCCGCCTCGCCCGACGGCTCGCGCATCTACATCGGCGGCTCCTTCAGCTCGGTCAACGGCCAGACCCGGTGGAACTTCGCGGCGCTCGACGCCGCCACGGGTCAGCTCGTGCCCGGGTTCGCCCCGGCGATCGGCGGCACCGGCGTCTACGGCATCGCCGTGCGGGCCGACACCGTCTACCTGACCGGGCTCTTCAGCCAGGCGAACGGCGTCGCGCGGCAGAACCTCGCGGCCTTCGCGACCTCCAACGGCGCGCTGCGCCCGTGGGCTCCCACGACCGACCGGCAGGGCGACGCGATCGTGGTGGAGCCAGGCGGCGCCAAGATCATCGTCGGTGGCCGCTTCTACCTGACCAACGGCGTCGTGCAGCGCGGCCTCGCTGCCATCGATCCGGTCTCGGGCGCACTCGACTCCGGGTGGCTCGCCCCCAAGACCGTCATCAACGGATGGTCGGGGACCACGAACGCGGGACGCGCGGGCATCTTCGCCCTGGCCACCGACGCCACGGGCGTCTACGGCACCGGCTGGGTCTACGCGAACACCACCGTCGGCAACCTCGAGGGCGTGTTCGCCGCAGAGGCCGGCTCCGGTGCGATCCGCTGGATCGCCGACTGCCACGGCGACCACTACGGCGTGTTCTCGACCGGGGTGACGGTCTACGCCACGAGCCACACGCATCAGTGCGACACCGTCGGGCTCGCGCCCGAGCTCAGCCCCCGCACCTACCGGTACGTCGAGGCGTTCTCCGCCACCGCCGAGGGCACGCTCACGCGCTCGCCGAGCGTCAGCTCGATCTACAAGGACTGGAGCGGCTACCCGGCGCCCGAGCCGACCGCCTGGTACCCCGACTTCACGATCGGCCGGACGTCGGGCCTCAACCAGGCCGGCCTCCACATCACCGGCACGGGCGACTTCATCGCGATCGCGGGCGAGTTCACGAGCGTGAACAACCAGCGGTACGAGGGCATCGTGCGCTTCTCCACCTCGCCGCCCAACGGCCCGCGGCAGGGGCCGCGCATCGCCGCTGCGGCGTGGGGCGCGCCGAGCGCGTCGTCGGTCGTCGCCGGTCGCGTGCGCATCTCGATGCCCGGCAACTGGGATCGGGACGACCGCGACCTCACGTACGAGCTGCGCCGCTCCGGCACAGCGGGCGTCGTGACGTCGCGCATCGTCCCGTCGAGCTGGTGGTCGCAGCCCCGTGTGCTGTTCGACGACACCGGGCTGACACCGGGCGCGACCTACACCTACACGGTGCGCGCCGTCGACGGCGACGGCAACGGCGTCACGAGCCAGTCCACCACGGTGACGGTCGCGGCGGGCGAGTCGTCCGCCTACGCCGACCGCGTGCTCGACGACGGAGCCACCCTCTACTACCCGCTCGGCAGCATCCGCTCCGACTGGACCGGGGGCGCCGCCCCGCTGTTCGGCAGCGGCGTCTCGAACGCCTCGCCGGGCGCCGTGCCGGGCGTGACCGGTCAGACGGCGTCGGACTTCAACGGCACCACGAACGGCCGGGTCTCCTCGGCCACGAGCGGGCGGCCGGGCTCCGCGTTCTCGGTGGAGCTGTGGTTCAACTCGACCACCACGAGGGGCGGCAAGCTCATCGGCCTCGGCAGCGCGCAGACGGGATCGTCGAGCAGCTACGACCGCCACGTCTACATGCGCAACGACGGGCGGCTCACGTTCGGCGTCTACCCGGGGCAGGTCAGGACGGTCACCTCGGGCGCCGCCTACAACGACGGCCAGTGGCACCACGTGGTCGCGACCCAGAGCTCGGGCGGCATCGCGCTCTACGTCGACGGCGTGCGCGTGGCGCAGGATGCGTCGGTGACCTCCGCGCAGACCTACACCGGGTTCTGGCGCATCGGCGGCGACAACCTCGGCAGCTGGCCGAGCGCGCCCTCGTCGGCGTACTTCGAGGGTCTGATCGACGAGGTGGCGGTCTACGAGACGGCACTCACCGACGTGCAGGTGCAGCAGCACCACGCCGTCGGCGAGGGCCAGGAGGCGCCGACGGCGCAGTTCCAGTCGACGACCGCGAACCTGCGCGTCGATGTGAACGGCTCCGGATCGACGGCCGACGAGGGCGCGACGATCGCGTCGTACCGCTGGGACTTCGGCGACGGCACGCCGGTGGCGAGCGGCGTCACGGCGTCGCACACCTACGGCGCCGCCGGCACGTACCCGATCACCCTGACGGTGACGGACAGCCGCGGCATCAGCGACACCGAGACGCGGAGCGTGACCGTCCAGGCGGCGAACGCGGTGCCCACCGCGTCGTTCACTGCCTCGGCGTCGGCGCTCTCCATCGCGGTGGACGCCTCGGCGTCGACCGACCCGGACGGCACCATCGGCTCGTACAGCTGGGACTGGGGCGACGGCACCGCCGACGGCTCGGGGCGCACCGCCACGCACGGCTACGGGACCGCGGGGACCTACACGGTGACCCTCACCGTCACCGACGACCGCGGCGCATCCGACACCGCGACCCGCTCGGTCACCGTCACCGCGCCGCAGCCCGCGCAGTTCGTCGCGGCGGACGACTTCTCGCGCACGGTGGCGCAGGGATGGGGCACCGCCGACATCGGCGGAGGCTGGACCCTGCAGAGCGGCACCGCCGCGCCGACCTCCGTCTCCGCGGGAGCCGGCCGGATGGCACTGCCGGCCGGCTCGACCCGCAACATGATGCTCGCCGGTGTCTCGGCCAGCGACGTGCGCGTCTCGGTGAACCTGAGCCTCGCCGAGGCGCCGGCCTCCGGGAACGCCTACGCCGGATTGCTGCTGCGCTCGACCTCCGCCGGCGACTACCGGGTGCGCACGTGGCTGCGCGACAACGGCACCGTCTGGCTGGTGCTGCAGCACGGCACGACCGTGCTGCGCACCTACCAGGTGCCGGGCATCACGAGGGCGGCAGGCGACACCTTCACCCTCGAGGTCGAGGTCACCGGCTCGTCGTCGACCACGATGTCGGCGAGCCTGTGGCGCACCGGCACGCCCCGGCCGAGCGGCTGGCAGACCTCGGTGACCGACACCGCCGGCTCCAACACGGTGGGCGCGATCGGCATCCACGCCAACCGTGCCGGCGCCGCCACCTCGACCGGGCAGTTCTCGTTCGACGCCGTGCGGGTGACCGACCTCGGCTGATCGGTGAGGCGCCGGATACGGTTGGCCCCGTGAGCCGGCCGAGCCAGGAGCGACGATGACCGCATCGCTGCTCCTGGTCTCGCTCGGCCTCGTCGGCGGGCTCGTCATGCTCCTGCTGCTGCGGGCGAGCCCGCGGGCGACGGTCGTCGCCTGGACCCTCGCGCTCTTCTTCGTGCCGATCTGGGTCGGCGCATCCGTCGGCTTCTTCTGGGCGGCGATCACGCTCCTCACGCTCGCGGCGATCGTCGCGAGCATCTCGGATGTGCGCCTGCGAGCAGTCGACGGCGCCGTCGCCGGCTTCGCCCTGCTGGTCGTCGCCCTGCACGCGCTGCAGCTCGCCACGCTTTCGGCGACCGTCATCGCCCTGCTGCAGTGGGTCGTGCCCTACGTGTGGGGCAGGCTGGTGCTCGAGCGCGTCGGCGCCGACTTCATGACCCGCACGCTCGCCGCCGTCGCGACCGCGGCTGCGGTGCTCGCGCTCGTGGAGTTCGCGACGGGCACGAACGCCTTCGTGCTGATCCCCGGCTCCGGCCCGGTCGCGGAGTGGTCGCCGCTGCAGCCGCGCGGGGCGTTCCTGCGGGCCGAGGGCGCATTCGGCCACTCGATCGCCCTCGGAGCGTCGCTCGCGATGGCGTGCTCGTGCGTGATCGCCTCGCGCTGGCGAGCGCCCGTGGTGCTGCTCGCGCTCGTCGCCGTCGTCGGCGCCATCGTCGTGACGTTCAGCCGCATCGGCCTCATCACCGCCGCGATCACGATCGCGCTGAGCCTCGTGGCGCTGCCGGGCATCCGCCGGGGGGTCCGCGCGGGGATCGTGGGCGGCGGGGCGCTCGCCGTCGCGCTGCTCGTGCCCTTCCTCGACGCGGTCTTCGTCGAGGCCGGCGACGAGGCCGGCGGCAGCGCCGAGTACCGCTCCGGCCTGCTCGCGCTCGTGCCGGAGATCCAGCTGCTCGGCAGCGCCGGCGACTGGACCAACAGGGTCGTCGAGGGGGCATACCTCGGCACGTACTCGCAGTCGGTCGACAACACCCTCCTGCTCATCGCGCTGCGCTTCGGCTGGGTGCCGACCGCGCTCGTGGCGCTCGCCTTCGCCGGCGTCGTCGTGACGGTGCTCCGCGGTCGCGGCAACCCCGCCGCGATCGCGGTCGTCGCGCAGCTGCCGGCGCTCTTCGCCGTCGCCCTCATCACGCAGTACGGCATGCTGCTGTGGTTCCTGCTCGGCCTCGCGGTCTCGTGGCCCGCCCGGGAGCCGGACGCCCGGGAGCATGCCGCAGATCGCGACCTCAGCGCGGCGCTGCGCCCGACTCGCCTGCCGGGCGTCGGCGCCGCACCATCAGTCGCGTGAACGCGGCCAGCGAGCGAGCGTCGCGCCGGTACGCGGGCACCACGAGCGCGATCGAGGCGAGTGCCAGCCCTGCTGCTGCGCCGACCCCCGCCTCCGCCCACCATCCAGCCGAAGCGACCGCCTGACCGGTCGCCCACGCACCGAGGCCGGCGACCGACGCGACCGCGACGATGCGGGCCGCGCCGAGGTAGAGCTGCCGGGTCGGCATCGGCGTGACGCGCGAGAGCCATGCGAGGGAGATCGGCCAGGCGATCGCGGGGTGCACGGCGAAGGCGATCGCGACGCCCACGATGCCGAAGAACGACCCGACGACGATGCAGACGATCTTGATCGCGGCGGTCACGAGCGTGTACCGCAGCAGCTGCCCTCCGAGCCCTCGCGCGACGTAGACCCAGTAGCCGACGTAGGCGAGCGTCGTGAGCAGGCCGGCGATGGCGAACATGCGCAGGAGCGGCGAGGCCGGCAGCCACGGCTCGCCGAGCATGATCGCCACCACGGGCTCGGCGAGCCCGGCGAGCAGCGCGAGCGGGATGCCGAGCACGTACCCGAGCGCCAGCTGGGCCGCGACGACGGCGCTCTCGAACCGCGGCGCGTCCTGCTGCAGCCGCGACAGCAGCGGGAGCGCCACCGACTGGAGCGGCGAGCGCACCTGGCCGAGCGGCGTCATCACGAGCTGGTAGGCGCGGTTGTACAGGCCCAGCGGCGCGGTGCCGAACCGGAGGCCGACGAGCACCGTGTCGATCTGCCGTGCCGCGTACTGCACCAGGCTCGACGCGACGAGGCTGCCGCCGAAGGTGACCATCGTGCGCACGCTGTGCGCACGGGAGTAGCGGCCCGGCAGCCAGCGGCCGGCGATGAGCACGCCGACGAGCCCGATGAGCCCGTTGGTGAGCTGCTGCACCACGAGCGCCCAGTAGCCGGCGCCGAGCGCGGCCGCGGCGATGGCGAGGGCGAGGGCGAGCGCTGCGGCAGCGACGTCGACGATCGCGAGCGGTCGCAGCCGCAGCTGCCGCATGAGCCCCGCTCGATGCTGCGAGGCGAGCCCGTTCAGCAGGAACAGCACCGACAGCCACTGCGCCATGCCCACGATCTCGGGCTCGCCGGTGATCGAGCCGAGCGCCCAGGAGGCGAGCACCATGGCCGTTGCGAGGCCCAGGCCGATGGCGGAGTTCAGCCAGAAGAGGTTGTCGCGCTGGCCGTCGGAGAGGTGCGGCGCCTGGATCGACGCGGAGGTCAGGCCGAAGTCGCGGAGGATCTCGCCGAGACCGACCAGCACGAGCACCATCGCCAGCATGCCGAAGTCGTGCGGGCTCAGCAGGCGGGCGAGCACCACCACGGAGACGAGCTGCAGCACGATGCGCGCACCTTGCGCCATCAGGGTGAAGAGCGCGCCGCGTGCGGCATCGTGCGCGAGCGAGGAGGACGTCATCGCCCCTGCTCCGCCCGGACGCGCCGGAAGGTGCCGCGCAGCACCCGCAGCCCCGTGCGTGGCGATGCGAGCGTCAGCGCGAGCAGCTGGAACCCCGGGTAGCGGGGCGGCCGGCGCCCGGCGAGCGCCGAGCCCCAGAGCCGCGCCCGGAGGAACCTCCGGCGCTGCGTCTGCAGCGGCTGGGCTGCGGCGAGGGCTCTCATGTCGAGCGGCGCGAGCTCGAGCACGCCGGCGGCCGCGGCGTCGAGCACGGCGCGGCGGCCGCGCGCGGTGCGCGCGATGAGCGCGCTCGTCCCGTCGCCGTCGGCGAAGGACGGGTAGCCGTGCTCGTCGGCCTCCCAGGCATCCGCCGACACGACGTCGGCGGCCTCGCCCACGCCATCCGCGCACACCTTGCAGCGCCACTGCGTCGTCGGGCCGAGGACGGAGCCCCACGACTCCTCGTAGTCCGCGGAGACCTCGCGCCCGCCGGCCCGCGCGCGGAAGCGGCCGGGCCAGCCGAGCCCGCGATAGCGGAGCGCGGTCACGGGCTCATCGGCCTGCACGCCGAGCTGCCGCAGCAGCTCGTCGGTCGCGCGCTGGCTCGGGGTCCCGGCGCAGAAGAACGACAGCAGCAGGGGCGGCTCCCCGGGCACGAGGTCCGCGGCCGCCTGCCGGAGCGCAGACACCTCGCACGGCTTGGCGCACACGGCGCTGCCGGGCCGGAGCACGTCCGGGGAGTCGAGGGCGGCGACGGGCGCGTAGCGAGAGCCCGCCGCGCGCAGCGCGTCGGTGCGGCTCACGATCGTGACGGGCACGGTCCGCCGCGGCTCGGCCGCGTCCGCCGCAGCCCCGGTGACGCGAGCCGCTCTGCCGCTCGCCACGAGCCAGGCGTGCAGCGCGGTGAGCGCTCCGCCGCTGCTGCCCGCGTGGCGCAGCTCCGCATCCGCCGCCCACGCCCGCCACGCGCCCACTTGCGCGCCCAGCAGCGGGTCGCGGGCGGCGCCCGGCGCGGCGTCCGGCGCGCGGACCACGACCCCGGGGCAGCTGCGGCGGAACACCGCCGCGGCGTCGGGGACGGCGCGCGAGGCGCCGACGAGACGCGGCCGAGCGAAGCCCTCGGCGTCGAGCTCCATGCGGAGCGCGGGATCGAGATGCGTGCACAGCCCGCAGCCGGAGCAGGCGCGACGGCCGAGCACGTCGGCGATCTCCTGCTCCAGCGCCGCGCTCATCGCTCCGCCAGCCGCTCGGCGACGGGCTCGAGCATGCGCCGCCCGCGCTCCCGTGCCGCGGCCGCGTCGGCCGCGAGCCCCTGCTCGCGGGAACGGGCCAGCACGGTCGCCGCGACATCCTCGGCGTGCAGCTGCACCACGTGCGGCCACCCGAGCGCGGCCATGAGCGGCGCGAACTTGCGCGAGTACGCCATCGCGACGGCGGGCGTCCCGGTCGAGAGCGCGTTGAGACACGCATGCATGCGCGCGCCGATCACGAGCTGGGCGCCCGCGATCGCCGCGCGCGCATCCTCGAGGCCGGCCGGGATGCGCAGGCCGACGCGCCCGCCGTAGGCCTCGGCGAGCGCCCGGGAGACGGGCACGTCGTTGTCGGCCTTCGCCGAGTCGAGCACGTGCGGCAGCAGCGTCACCGATCGCCCGTCGGCGAGCAGCCCGTCGATCACCGACCGGATGGTCGCCCGGTAGCGCGAGGCGTCGCCGTGCGCGTCGTCCCCCCACAGGAGACCGGAGACGTTGAGCAGCACGTCGTGCGCCTCTCCTCCCGCGGGCTGCGGCAGCGCGAAGGCGAGGTCGCTCGTGATCGCGTCCGGGCGCCGCCCGAGGCGCGCGGCCGCGTCGGCGCTGCGCGAGTCACGGGCGAAGACGAAGCGGCTCCGCCGCAGGCTGCGGCGCGCGAGCAGGCGGCCGCGCGCGGTCCGGAAGGGGCCGATGGTCTGGGGTGCCAGGGCGACGGCCGCTCCCGCCTGCGCCGCGAACTCGTGCACGAGCGACATCGTCACGTGCCGGGGGAGCCCGTAGATGTCGGAGCAGCTGTCACCCGACCTCGTGTCCCACATGAGGTCGAACTGCGCCAGCCAGCGCATCATGCCGAGGCGTCCGAGCGCGCGCTCCGCGAGCAGCGAGCGGTCCGATCCCCACGGGATCTGGGCCGGCCGGCTCCCATAGTTCATCGCGGTGAACTCCGCGGCGGGCCAGACGCGGCGCAGCAGGGCGACGGAGCCCTGCTCGAGCGCGCGGACGCCGAGGTTGGGGGAGGAGTCGTCTGCCCACGCGATCAGGACTCGCATCGCATCCTCCTCGTCTTGCCCGAGCGGCGGCTCAGCGTCGTCCGACTCGCGGGCCGCGTGACGGGTCCTGCTGGGGAAACGATAGCCGTGGCCGGGGTCGAAGTCGGCCCCGCCGTGGGTAGTCTCTCCGACATGAGGCTCATGCTCCTGCGCGAGGGCGTCCTCATCGCGCGCCCGGGGCGCGCTGCCGCGATCGGTGCGCCGGCATGACCGCCTCCGAGCCGGCGCAGTGGACGCTGGGCCACGTCTGGGAGGCGCTGCGCAAGTTCTGGGCGCTCGTGGCCGGCCTCACCGTGCTCGGCGGTGCGGCGGGGTACCTCGTGTCGTCCTCGGTCGAGCCGGAGTTCCAGGCGCGGGCGTCGCTCTACTTCGCGCTGAACCAGGGCACCTCGGGAGCCGACCTCAACCAGGGCTCCGCCTACACGCAGAACCAGATGCTGTCGTTCGCGAGGCTCGCGACCTCGTCGCGGGTGCTGGAGCCCGTGATCGAGCGGCTCGCACTCGGGACGACCCCTCGCGATCTGGCGCGATCGATCGCCATCACGATCCCGCAGGACACGGTCATCCTCGACGTCACGGCCACCTCGACCGATCCCGACCGAGCCGCGGAGATCGCCAACACCGTCTCGGACGAGCTGGCCGCGGTCGTGCAGGAGGTCGCGGCGGAGAGCACCGACGGTGCCGCGACGATCAGCGCCTCGGTGATCGACGACGCCGTGCCGCCGGAGGTGCAGTCCGTGCCGAACAAGCCGCGCGACGCGCTGCTCGCGGCGGCCGTCGGCTTCCTCGTCGGCGCGCTCGCCGCCTTCGTCGCGACCATGGCCGATACGCGGGTCCGCAACGAGGCCGCGGTGGCGCGCGTCACGAACCTGCCGGTGCTCGGCGCGGTCACGAGGACGAAGCGCGCGGGAGCCGCGGGCCTCATCGTCGCGCGGGAGCCCCACAGCCCGGTGGCGGAGGACATGCGGCGCATCCAGTCCGCGCTCGCCTTCTCGGCGCTCGACGGCCAGTCGCGCCGCCTGCTCATCACCTCGGCGTCCCCGTCGGAGGGCAAGTCGACCTTCTCCGCCAACCTGTCGCTCACGCTCGCGGCGGCCGGCGAGCGCACCCTCATCATCGACGGCGACCTGCGTCGCCCGCGCGTCGCGGAGCTCTTCGGCATCGACGGCGAGGTCGGGCTCACCACGGCACTCTTCGGCAAGGTCAAGCTCGCCGAGGCGGTCGTGCCGTGGCGCGACGACGGCCCCGACGTGCTCACGACCGGCGCGCTGCCGCCCAACCCGGCCGCCGTGCTCACCTCGCTCGCGCTGCGCTCGCTGCTGGACAGCGCCGCGCACCGCTACGACGTCGTGCTCATCGACTCCCCGCCGGTCCTGACGGTCGCCGACTCCAACCTGCTGGCGCCGCTGGTCGACGGCGTGGTCATCGTGGTCGATGCGTCCCGGACCCGGCGTCCGCAGCTCGCGAACACGATCCGCTCGATCGAGTCCGCCGGCGGCAGGATCCTCGGCATCGTGCTCAACAAGGCGCGCACTACGAGCCATCGCGCTGCCTACTACGTGCAGACCCCGCGGCGCACGGCGTGGGGACGCCGGCGGCTCGTGCGGGCCGGTGGCTCACCGGCTGCGGAGGCGTGACAGGCGCTCCGCCGCCCGCGCCCGGCCGACGGCGGGGATGTACCCGAGCCGGAAGCGGCGCACGAAGCGGCGCGCCTCCGGCGCGGTCATGAGCCCCCGCTCGACCCAGAACGCCACGATCCGGTCGGTGGTCGCCCCATCGGCGCGCGCGAGGGCGCGGCGGTGGACGGCGAACCAGGCGGCGCCGCTGTCGCTCGCGTCGCGGATGGCCTCGGCGGCGCCCCGCTCGTCGGCCTTCCGTGGCCACACGAGGGGGGCCCGGATGGGTTCGCCGTCGACGGGCATGCCGGATCCGCGCAGGATGCACCACCCGGAGTAGAGGAAGAACTCGAGGAGCCCTGCGCGCTCGAACTCCTCGCCGAACGGCCGGCCGGAGGTGAGCTCGACGTCGTCCAGCATCCTGCGCGCGTCCTGAGTGCGGATGACGAACGGCGTGGTGGTCGGGGGGAACGCCTCGAGCAGCGAGGCGATCCGGGCGTCGTCGGCGCCGAGGTACCGCAGCGTGCGCTCCAGGTCGGCCCGGAGCGGATGCTCGGTGTACGGGTGGGTCGCGCCGTGCACGCGGCCGTCGGGGCCGACGAAGTCCGCGGCGGAGGCCGCCCCGATCAGGTGGTTCTTCGCGTCGAGGATCACGATGTGCTCGCTCCGGAGGCGGCGGGCGACGAGCAGCTTCGCCGCCTGCTGGCTGCGCCAGCCCTTCGTGCCGCCGTCGACCCCGAGGGCCGAGGTGCGGACGAAGGCGGTGCGCGCCGCGAGCTCCTCGCCCAGCTCGTCGAGCACGGCGCGCTGCGCCGATCTGCCCATGCCGCCCGCGCAGTTGTCGAGCACGACCAGCTCGGCGACGTCGTCGGGCGCGAGGTGCTGCCGGAACGAGCGCGCCTGCAGCCGCAGCAATGGCAGCTCGGGCTCGAACACCACCGTCACGAACGCGAGCCCGGGCTCGACGGCCGGCATCGACGCGCCGTCGGGCCCGCCACCCGCGTGCCTGCCGGTCACAGCAGCACTTCCGGCTGCGCGATCCCCGTGGCCTCCGCCGCGCGCCCTGCCCGCTGCGCGCGACGCCCGAGCGGATGCATCGACGCGCCCGTCGCGAGCTCCTCGGCGAGCCGCTCGTACTCGTCGGCGACGTCCTCCCAGCGGAAGGCGCGCGCAGCGCGCTCGCGGGCGCGCAGGCCCCGCGCGATGACGAGCGGCTCGTCGGCCTCCGCCCGCGCGAGTGCCGCGGCCAGCTGCTCGGGGCCGCGGAAGGTCCACGCGTCGTCGGCGAGCACCTCGCGGTTGAAGTCGACGTCGAAGGCGATCGTCGCGGTGCCGGCGCCCATCGCGCGCAGCAGCGACGGGTTCGTGCCGCCGACCGAGTGCCCGTGCACGTAGGTGTAGGCGTGGGCGTAGAGCGCGTCGAGCAGCTCCTGGTCCCAGATGCCGCCGAGGAGGCGGATTCGGTCGTCGCCGTCGGCCGCGTCGCGCACCGCGCGCGTGTAGTCGGCGCTGTAGGGCGCGGACCCCACGACCGCGAGCGGCAGCCGGGCGCTGCTGCGCCGGTAGCCCTCGACGATCTCGAGCACGTGGTTCTCGGGCTCGAAGCGCGCGACCGCGAGGTGGAAGCGCTCGGCGTCGAGCCCCAGCGCCCGGAGCGGTGCGGTCGAGCAGCGGTGCAGCACCGGCGCGCCATAGCGGATGAGCTCGGTCGGCACCCGGAACTCGCGCAGGTAGTAGTCGGCGATGCCGGGAGCGTCGGCGATGAGCGCGTCGGCGGTGCGCACCGAGCGGGCCTCGGCCCAGCGGTAGTAGGCGCGGCCCGCGCCGCCCCACTTCGCGCGCCGCCACTCGAGCCCGTCGACGTGCACCGCGACGGGGATGCCGCGGGCGCGCAGGAGCGAGACGAACGGCGCGTTCGCGGCGTTGAAGACGAACGCGGCGTCCGGTGGCGGGCCGGCGATCGCGTGCAGCGTCGCGATCCCGGTGCGGCTGAGGGTCTCGAGCTGCTTCACCGGCAGCGACGGCACGTGCACGAGGCGCATGCCGAGGTGCTCGTCGAGGCGCGGATGCGCGCGGTCGCCGTAGACGGTGACCTCATGCCCGCGCGCGGCCAGCCGCGAGCCGATCTCCTCGACGGCCGTCTCGAAGCCGCCGTAGGCGGCGGGGACGCCCCGGGTGCCGAGCATCGCGATGCGCATCGGGGGCCGCCTCAGTACGCGCCGGCCGGGCGCACCATCACCCGGGCGGTCTTGACCATGATCATGAGGTCCTGCATGACCGACCAGTTCTCGACGTAGCGCAGGTCGAGCCGCACGCTCTCGTCCCACGAGAGGTCGCTGCGCCCGCTGATCTGCCAGAGGCCGGTGATGCCGGGCTTGAGGTACAGCCGGCGCATGACGGTGCCGTCGTAGGCGGTGACCTCGCCGGGCAGCGGCGGCCGCGGCCCGACGACGCTCATGTCGCCCTTCAGCGCGTTCCAGAACTGCGGCAGCTCGTCGAGGGAGTACTTGCGCAGCACGGCGCCCACCCGGGTGACGCGGGGGTCGCTGCGCAGCTTGAACAGCGGGCCGGCGCCCTCGTTCTGCGCCCGCAGGGCCTCGAGCTGCTGCTCGGCGTCGATGCGCATGGTGCGGAACTTCAGCATGCCGAAGGTGCGGCCGTCGCGCCCCACCCGCTGCTGCCGGAACAGCACCGGGCCGGGGGAGTCGAGCCGGATCGCGATCGCGATCGGCACCGCGAGCACCGCGATCGCGAGCAGCGCGCAGGTCGCGACGACGATGTCGAGCGCGCGCTTCAGCACGTGGCGGCCGCCCTCGAACGTGGGGATGCGCACCTGGACGAGCGGGAGGCCGTCGACGGGCCGGAAGGAGATCCTCGGCCCCGCGACGTCGGTGAGCCTGCTGAAGAGCACGAGCTCGGCGCACGTGCCCTCGAGCTGCCTGCTGACGCGCGTCAGGTAGTCGGGATCGGCGTCGGGCTTCGCCGCGACGATGACCGTGTCGGCGCCCATCCGCTCTGCGTTCTCCGCGATCGATGCCTTCGAGGTGAGCACCGGGACCGGCCGGCCGTCGAGCTCGAGCGGGTCGCCGGGGTCTCCCGTGACCGCGGCGCCCACGACCCGGTAGGCGAGGTCGCGGGTGCCCCCGAGCCGCTCGAGCACGTACGCGACCTCGTCGCGGTCGCCGATGATGATGGTGCGCGACGCCCACTCGCCCTCGCGGCGCCGGGCGAGCAGCCAGCGCCGCCACTGCCAGCGGCTGATGAGCAGGCCGACGAGGCCGACGGGCAGTGCGAGCAGCAGCTGCAGCCGCAGCTCCGGCCACTCGGCGACGAGCGCGGCGGCCGCGAGCACGGCGAAGGCGATGCCGGTCGCGTGCGCGACGCGGCGGTACTCGGTCGCGCCGCCGCCGAGGATCGCCGAGTCGCGGGAGTGGAAGGCCGCGAGTGCGACGAGCCACGCGATCATGGTCGCGAGGGGCGCTGCGAGGGCCGGCTCCACGGGCCAGGCGGCGACCTCGATGGCGGCGGTGTCGAGGCCGCCGAGGGCGACGAGCGCCGTCACGGCGAGCACGATCGCGGTGTCCGACGCCACCAGGCGGATGCGGCTGCGGCGCTCCCACTGCAACCGCCTGGCGAGCGTCTGCGTCGCGCGGGGCGACTGCGCACCGGGGAGGGTCAGGGCGGCGGCGGCGCGAGCGCGAGCGCGGACTCCGGGCGGAGCCGCAGCTCCCTGCACCTGGACCACCTGCACCACCCGCTCGACCGTCGTAACACCGTTCTAGAACAGAGTATGCGCGGGATGGATGGGGGCGGCAAGCGACGATCCCCGCATGAGCGGACTCATGCGGGGATCGTCAGGCGGCGCTGAGGCGTTGCTCAGCCGAAGGATGCTCAGCCGAGCGATGCCTCCAGGATGGCCTGCAGCTCCTGCGACGAGCGCTTCGCGGAGCCGGTCGCGGGGCTCGCGGATGCGGCGCGGCCGACCACCTTGAGCGTGCGGCCGTGCAGGTGGCGGGGGAGCGCCAGGTGCACGAACGGCCACGCACCCTGGTTGAGCGGCTCCTCCTGCACCCAGACGAGCTGCGCGTTCGGGTAGCGGTCGACGGCGGCGTTGATCTCGTCCACCGGCAGCGGGTAGAGCTGCTCGACCCGCACGAGCGCGATGTCGCTGCGACCGCGCTTGGCGAGCTCGGCCTTCAGGTCGTAGTGGATCTTGCCCGAGTGCAGCAGCACGCGCGTGACGGCGCCCGCATCCTGCACCTGCTGGTCGTCGATCACCGGCTGGAAGCGGCCGCTCGTGAAGTCCTCGACCGCGCTCGTCGCGTCGCGCAGGCGCAGCATGGCCTTCGGCGTGAAGACCACGAGCGGGCGGCGCGGGCGCGCGTACGCCTGGCGGCGCAGCAGGTGGAAGTGGTTCGCGGGCGTCGACGGCCGGGCGATCGTCATGTTGTTCTCGGCCGACAGCTGCAGGAACCGCTCGATGCGGGCCGACGAGTGGTCGGGGCCCGCGCCCTCGTAGCCGTGCGGCAGCAGCAGCACGAGCGACGACTGCTGGTTCCACTTCTGCTCGGCCGAGGCGAGGAACTCGTCGATCACGATCTGCGCGCCGTTGGCGAAGTCGCCGAACTGCGCCTCCCACAGCACGAGCGCGTCGGGCCGCTCGACCGAGTAGCCGTACTCGAAGGCCATCGCCGCGTACTCGCTCAGGAGCGAGTCGTAGATCGACAGGCGCCCCTGCTGCTCGCCGAGGTTCGCCAGCGGCAGCCACTCCTGGCCGTTGTGCCGGTCGTGCATGACCGCGTGGCGCTGCACGAAGGTGCCGCGACGCGTGTCCTGGCCCGACATGCGCACCGGCGTGCCCTCGAGCAGCAGCGAGCCGAGCGCGAGCAGCTCGCCGAACGCCCAGTCGACGCCGCCCTCGCGGCTCGCCTTGACGCGCTTGTCGAGCACCTGCTTGACCTTCGGGTGCACCGTGAACGACTCGGGCGCGTTGCCGTGCGCGTCGCCGATGGCGGCGATGACGGATGCGTCGACACCGGTCGTCTCGGGCTCGCCCGCGACCGCCTGCTCGGCGTGCGGCGTGACGATGGGCATCGAGCCGGTGGCGGCGGCGTGCGTCTCCATGAACGCCTGCTCGAGCTTGCCCTGGAAGTCGGCCTGCGCCGCCTCGTACTCGTCCTTCGTGATGTCGCCGCGGCCGACGAGGTTCTCGGCGTAGAGCGTGCGCACCGAGCGCTTGGCCTCGATGAGCGAGTACATGAGCGGCTGCGTCATGGTGGGGTCGTCGCCCTCGTTGTGCCCGCGGCGGCGGTAGCAGATGAGGTCGACGACGATGTCGCGCTTGAACTCCTGGCGGTACTGGAACGCGAGCTCGGCGACCCGCACGACGGCCTCGGGGTCGTCGCCGTTCACGTGCAGCACGGGCGCGTGGATCGACTTCGCGATGTCGGTCGCGTAGGTCGACGAGCGCGACTCGCTCGGGGGCGTCGTGAAGCCGAGCTGGTTGTTGACGACAAGGTGGATGGTGCCGCCGGTCTGGTACGCGCGCAGCTGCGACAGCTGGTGCGTCTCGAAGACCACGCCCTGGCCGGCGTTCGCCGCGTCGCCGTGCACGAGGATCGGGAGCACCGAGTGCTCGCCGTCGCCGATGCGGTCCTGCTTGGCGCGGACGATGCCCTCGAGCACGCCGTTGACCGCCTCGAGGTGCGAGGGGTTCGCGGCGAGGTAGACCGGGACGGTCGAGCCGTCGGCGGCGGTGAACTCGCCCTGGTTGCCCAGGTGGTACTTCACGTCGCCGGAGCCCTGGAAGACGGCGGCGCCCTCGAACTCCTGGAACACCTGGCCGTAGGTCTTGCCGGCGATCGAGGTCAGCACGTTGAGGCGGCCGCGGTGCGGCATGCCGATGGCGACCTCGTCGAGGCCCGCCTCGGCGCTGCCGGCGAGCACGGCGTCGAGGAACGCGATCATCGACTCGGCGCCCTCGAGCGAGAAGCGCTTCTGGCCGACGTACTTCGTCTGCAGGAACGTCTCGAAGGCCTCGGCCTCGTTGAGCTTGCGCAGGATGCGCATCTGCTCGTCGTGCGTGGGCTTGACGTACGGCACCTCGAGGTGGCTCTGGAACCACTGGCGCTGCGCCGGGTCGGCGATGTGCATGTACTCGATGCCGATGGTGCGGCAGTAGGTGTCGCGCAGCACGCCGAGGATGTCGCGCAGCAGCGCCGAGCGCTTGCCGCCGAAGCCGCCGGTGACGAACTCGCGGTCGAGGTCCCAGAACGAGAGGCCGTGCTGCTCGATCTCGAGGTCGGGGTGGGTGCGCTGCACGTACTCGAGCGGGTCGATGTCCGCCATGAGGTGGCCGCGCACGCGGAACGAGTTGATGAGCTGCGCCACGCGCGTCTGCTTCGAGAGCTCGTCGGCGGCGCGCACGGAGACGTCGGTCGACCACTTGATCGGCTCGTACGGGATGCGCAGGTCGGCGAAGATGCCGCGGTAGAAGTCCTGCTCGCCCACGAGCAGACCGTGCACGATCTTCAGGAACTCGCCCGAGCCGGCGCCCTGGATCACGCGGTGGTCGTAGGTCGAGGTCATGGTGACCGTCTTGCCGATGCCCGCCTCGGCGAGCCGCTCGGGGCTCGAGCCCATGAACTCCGCCGGGTAGTCGAGCGCGCCGACGCCGATGATGGCGCCCTGGCCCTGCATGAGGCGCGGCACCGAGTGCACGGTGCCGATGCCGCCCGGGTTCGTGAGCGAGATGGTGGTGCCGGCGAAGTCGCCGGCCTCGAGCTTGTTTGCCCGCGCCTTCTTGACGAGCGCCTCGTAGGCGGCCACGAACTCCGAGAAGTCCATCGTCTCGCAGCTCTTGATGCTCGGCACGAGCAGCGCGCGCGAGCCGTCGGGCTTCGGCATGTCGATCGCGATGCCGAGGTTGATGTGCGGCGGGGCGACCATCGCGGGCTTGCCGTCGATCTCGTCGTAGTAGACGTTCTGGCTCGGGAAGGCCTTGAGCGCCTGCACGAGGGCGTAGCCGATGATGTGCGTGAACGAGACCTTGCCGCCGCGCGTGCGGCGCAGGTGGTTGTTGATGACGATGCGCTGGTCGATCATCAGCTTCGCCGGCACGGTGCGCACGCTCGTCGCGGTCGGCACCGACAGCGACTTGTCCATGTTGGCGGCGAGCGACTTCGGCATGCCGCGGAGGGTGGTGACGACCGGCTCCTCGGTCGGCTTCGCCTCCTTCGCCGCCTGCTTGTCGCTCGCGGTCGGCGCGTCGGCGGGCACGGGCTTCGGGCGCGCCGCCTGGCGCGTCGTGCGAGCGACGATGCCGCCGTCGGCCTTGGCGGGGGCGGGCGTGTCGGCCTGGCCCTCGGTGTTCTCCTGCGGCGCGTCCTGGTTGCGCTGGCCCTCGCCGGAGTCGACGGGCTGGTCGGGGCGCGACTCGGCGCGGACGGGCTTCCGCGGCGGCGCGGGCTGCTTGGGCGGGGCGGGCGTCGCGGCGGGAGCGGCGGGCGCCTCGGTCGCCGCCGCGGGCTTCGGCGGCTCCGCCGTGGCGGTCGCGGTCGCGGCCTTGGGCGCCTCGCTCATGCCGGTGGCAGCACCGCCGCCGTCACGCTGCGCGGCGTACCGCTCGAGGATGGGCCACCACGACTGGGCGACCGACCCCCTGTCCTTCACGAAGAGCTGGTACTGCTCCTCGACGAGCCACTCGTTCGCTCCGAAGTCACTGTCGTCCGCCGGGCTGGACACGGTATCGATCGCCTCTTCCGATGTTCTTCTCGGGCATGCCGCAGGCAGTCCGCGGCGACATCGCCCTCCAGCATAGTCGCGCTGAGGCCGCGCTCAGTGCCGCAGGCCGAGCTCCGTGAGGTCGACGCCGGCGGCCTCGACGGCGAGCAGCATGACCTCGCGGCGCCACACGACGCGCGGCTCGAAGCGCAGCGGCATGCCGGCCTCGCTCGGCGTGCGGTCGCCCTTCGCGCCGTTGCACGCCACGCACGCCGTGATGGTGTTGAGCCACGTCGATGCGCCGCCGCGCGAGGCGGGGTGGATGTGGTCGATCGTCGCGCCCGGCCCCTCGCAGTAGGCGCAGCGGCGGCGGTCGCGGTCGAGCACGCCCCGCCTGCTCCACGGCATGCGGTCGTACAGCCGGGTGTGGGGGATCTGCACGTACTCGTTGAAGACCACGACGCGCGGCACGGGCAGCTCGAGCGAGTTCGACCGGATCGTGCCGTCGGCGGCGAGCATGATCTGCGCCCGCTCCTTGACGATGAAGGCGACGGCGCGCTGCAGCGAGGCGACGCCGATCGGCTCGAGCGTCGCGTTGAGCACCACCACCTGCGCGGTCATCGCACTGCCTCCAGGGACATGGTGCACCACGCCGGTGAACGGGGGCTATGGGCGCGCGAGCGCGTGGGCGGCGCGGCGTAGCCTCGGGCCATGGATGTCGCGGTCGTGCCGCTGGCGCACGGCGAGCGCATGGCGGTGGCGACGCTCGACGGCGAGCGGGCCGTCGACGTGCGCGCCCACGACGCGCAGCGCATCGCCGACGACGAGCGCCTGGCGCAGGCGGGCGCGCGCCTCGTGTGGCAGGACGCGCGGGCGGTCGTGCCGGCGCTGCTCGCGGCCGGGGTGCGCATCGAGCGCGCGCGCGACGTGCGGCTCGTGCACCGCATCCTCGTCGATGCGCGCGGGCTCCCGCTCGAGGAGCGCTGGTCGCGGCCGCTCCGGCGCGACGCCGAGGGCCTCTTCTCGCTCGCGCCCGAGGCCGAGCCGCTCGGCGAGCTCGCGCTGCAGCTCGGCGCCCAGGAGCGCGCGATCGGGGCCGACACGGGCCTCGCGATGCTGGCCGGGGCGGAGTCGATGGGGGCGGTGGTCGCGACCGAGCTCGGCCGCGAGGGCCTGCCGTTCGACCGCGCGAGGCACGATGCGCTGCTCGTCGAGGCGCTCGGCGAGCGCGGCGCCGGCGCCGGCGGCAGGCCGCGGCGCATGGAGCAGCTCGCCGGCGAGGTGCGCGCCGCGCTCGGCGAGCCCGGCCTCAACCCCGACTCGCCGCAGGAGGTGCTGCGGGCGCTGCGGCGCGCCGGCCTCGACGCGTCCTCGACGTCGCGATGGGAGCTGCGCGAGCTCGAGCACCCCGCGATCGGGCCGCTGCTGGCGTACAAGCGGCTCTCGCGGCTCCACACGGCCAACGGCTGGGCGTGGGCGCAGCGGTGGGCGCGGGTCGACGAGCGGGGCCGCTGCCGGCTCGCGATCGAGTACGTGCCGGGAGGCGTCGTCACCGGCCGGTGGGCGACGGAGGGCTCGGGGGCGATGCAGATCGCGCGGCAGATCCGCGGCGCGGTCGCGGCCGAGCCCGGCATGCGCCTCGTGGTCGCCGACGCCGCGCAGCTCGAGCCGCGCGCGCTCGCCGCGCTCGCCCGCGACAAGGCGCTCGCGGAGGCGGGGCGCGGTGCCGACCTCTACCAGGGGCTCGTCGACCGGGGCGTGGTCGACAGCCGCCAGCACGGCAAGCTCGGCATGCTGGGCGCCCTCTACGGCGGCACGACCGGCGAGTCGGCGGTGGTGCTGCCGCGCCTCGCCCGCGCCTATCCGAAGGCGCTCGCGGCGGTCGAGCAGGCGGCGCGGGCCGGTGAGCGGCGCGAGCGCGTGCGCACGTGGCTCGGGCGCACGTCGCCGCTGCCGCCGCGCTGGCGCGACGACGAGCGCGGCGCCCGGCAGGCGCGGGCCTGGGGCCGGTTCACGCGCAACTTCGTCGTGCAGGGCACCGCCGCCGAGTGGGCGCTCGCCTGGATGGCCGGCGTGCGCCGCGCGATCCGCGACGTCGAGGGCGCGGCGCTCGTGTGCTTCCTGCACGACGAGGTGATCGTGCAGGCGCCGGCGGAGCACGCGGATGCGGTGGCCGAGTCGGTGCGCGAGGCGGCGGCGCTCGCGGGCCGCGTGCTCTTCGGCGACTTCCCGGTCGACTTCCCGGTGCAGACCGCGGTCGTCGACGACTGGGGTCAGGCGAAGGACTGACCGCTCTACCCTGGTGGCATGCGCTTCATCGACGACCTGCCGGAGCACGACCTCACCTACTCCGACGTGTTCCTGGTCCCCAGCCGCAGCGACGTCGGCTCCCGCATGAGCGTCGACCTCTCGCCCGACGACGGCACGGGCGCGTCGCTGCCGATCGTCGCCTCGAACATGAGCTCGGTCACCGGCCCGCGCATGGCGGCGACGCTCGCGCGGCGCGGCGGCATGGCGGTGCTCACGCAGGACCCGCCGCTCGACGAGACGGTCGCGTCGATCGACTGGGTGAAGGCGCAGCCGGTGCGGCTCGAGTCGCCGCACCGGGCGAGCGCCGACGACGTCGTGCAGGACGTGCTCGAGCGGGTGCCGGCGATGGCCGGGCACGCGGTGGTCGTCGAGGACGCCGACGGCACGCTGCTCGGCGCGATCCCGGCGGAGCGGCTCGGCTCGGCGCTCGGCGACGCGCGGCTCGGCGACCTGCTGCACTCGCACCTGCCGCACCTGTCGCCGGCGGACGCGGTCGACGGCCGCTCGATGTTCGCCGCGCTCGAGCGCGAGGGCGTCGACGTCGCGCCGGTCGTCGAGGAGGGCAGGGCGGTCGGGATCGCCTCGCGCCTCGGCGCCATCCGCTCCGACATCTACCGTCCCGCCCTCGACGCATCCGGCCGCTTGAGCGTCGCCGCCGCGGTCGGCATCAACGGCGACCCCGGAGCGAAGGCGAAGGCCCTCGTCGACGCGGGCGCCGACGTGATCGTCGTCGACACGGCGCACGGCCACCAGGAGGGGATGCTGCGAGCGCTCGAGGCGGTCCGCGCCGCGGTGGGCGACGACGTGCCGGTCGCCGCGGGCAACATCGTCTCGTCCGACGGCGTCCGCGACCTCGTCGCGGCGGGCGCGTCGATCCTGAAGGTGGGCGTCGGTCCGGGCGCCATGTGCACGACGCGCATGATGACGGCCGTCGGGCGGCCGCAGTTCTCGGCGGTGCTCGACACCTCGGCGACCGCGATCGAGCTCGGCGCGCGCGTGTGGGCCGACGGCGGCGTGCGCTACCCGCGCGACGTCGCGCTCGCGCTCGCCGCCGGCGCCTCGAGCGTGATGATCGGCTCGTGGTTCGCCGGCACGATCGAGGCGCCGGGGCGGCTGCAGCGCGACGGGCAGGGCCGCCTCTACAAGGAGTCGTGGGGCATGGCGTCGACGCGCGCGGTGCTCGGGCGCTTCGGCCAGCTCGACGCCTACGAGCTCGCGCGCAAGCGGCTCTTCGCCGAGGGCATCTCGTCGTCGACGATCCTGCTCGACCCGCAGCGGCCGAGCGTCGAGGACCTCGTCGACATGATCACCGCCGGCGTGCGCTCGTCGTTCACGTACGCGGGTGCCGACACGGTGCCGGCGTTCCGCGAGCGGGCGCGGGTCGGCGTGCAGTCGGCGGCCGGCTACGAGGAGGGCAAGGCGCTGCCGGTCTCGTGGTGAGCCCCGGTAGGATGCCCGGGTGAACGACGACAGTCATAGTCCCTCGCCGGACCCGATCCGCTGATGGATGCGATCCTCATCTCCATCGGCGTGGTGCTCACGATCGGGACCGGCCTCTTCGTGGCGAGCGAGTTCGCGCTCGTCAACCTCGACCGCTCCGAGCTCGAGGCGCGCCGCGCCCGCGGCGAGGGCCGGCTCGAGGGCACGATCAAGGCGCTTCGCCAGACCTCGACGCACCTCTCGAGCGCGCAGCTGGGCATCACGCTCACGACGCTGCTCACCGGCTACACGATGGAGCCGGCCATCTCGCGCCAGCTCACGCCCGTGCTGGTCTCGTGGGGGCTCGACGAGGGCTTCGCGGATCCGCTCTCGAGCGTGATCGCGATGACCGGCGCCACCGTGCTGTCGATGATCGTCGGCGAGCTCGTGCCCAAGAACTTCGCCCTCGCGCGGCCGCTCGGCACCGCGATCGCCGTCACCCCCTTCCAGCGCGCCTTCACCGCGATCTTCAAGCCCGCGGTCCTGGCGCTCAACGGCTCGGCCAACGGCATCCTGCGCTCCATCGGCCTCGAGCCGAAGGAGGAGCTCTCGGGCGCCCGCACCGCCGAGGAGCTCTCGACGCTCGTGCGGCGCAGCGCCATGGAGGGCGCGCTCGACGCCGGCGCGGCCACGCTGCTCTCCCGCACGCTCCGCTTCTCCGAGCTCAGCGCCGGCGACGTCATGACGCCCCGCCCGCGCGTGCAGGCGATCGAGCGCTCCGAGTCGGTCGCCGACCTCGTGGCCCTCGCGCACGCGACCGGGCTGTCGCGGTTCCCCGTCATCGACGGCGACCTCGACGAGGTGCAGGGCATCGCCCACATCAAGCAGGCGATCGCCGTGCCGCGCGATCGCCGCGCCGACGTGCCGGTCGCCGCGATCGCCGAGGAGCCGCACCGCGTGCCGGAGTCGCTGCACCTCGACGCGCTGCTGTCGGACCTCAAGGAGCGCGGCTACCAGATGGCGATCATCGTCGACGAGTACGGCGGCACCGCCGGCATCGCGACCCTCGAGGACCTCATCGAGGAGGTCGTCGGCGAGGTGGCCGACGAGCACGACCGCCACCTCGTCGAGGTCGTGCAGGGCCCCGGATGGGTGACGTTCCCGGGCTCGCTGCGCCCCGACGAGCTGCTCGAGCGCACGCGCGTCGCCGTGCCGCCCGACGGCCCCTACGAGACGATCGGCGGCTTCATCATGGCCGAGCTGGGCTCGCTGCCCGCCGTCGGCGACACGGTCGACGTCGAGGGCGGCAGCCTGCGCGTCGAGCGCGTCGACGGCCGCCGCGTCGACCGCGTGCGGTTCACCGCGAGGCCGACCGCGACCGAGGAGGGGCACCGATGAGCGAGGACTGGCTGGGCATCCTCTGGCTCGTGATCCTGCTGATCGCGAACGCCTTCTTCGTCGGCGCCGAGTTCGCCGTCATCTCGGCGCGGCGCAGCCAGATCGAGCCGCTCGCCGACCGCGGCAACCGCGCCGCGAAGCTCGCGCTGTGGGCGATGGAGCACGTCTCGCTCATGCTGGCGATGTGCCAGCTCGGCATCACCATCTGCTCGCTGCTCATCCTCAACGTCTCCGAGCCGGCGATCCACCACCTGCTCGAGGGGCCGCTCGCGTTCACGGGCCTCGCGCCCGAGGTCGTCTCGGTCGTGGCGTTCGTGATCGCGCTGCTGCTCGTCACGTACCTGCACGTCGTGCTCGGCGAGATGGTGCCGAAGAACGCCGCGTTCTCGGTGCCCGACCGCGCGGTGCTGCTGCTCGCCCCGCCGCTCGTGCTCATCTCGCGCGTGTTCAAGCCCGTCATCTGGCTGATGAACGCGGTCGCGAACGGCATCCTGCGGCTCTTCCGCGTCGAGCCGGTCGACGAGGCGTCGAGCACCTTCACGATCGACGAGGTCGAGACGATCGTCGAGACCTCGAAGCGCGAGGGGCTGCTGTTCGACCCGACGGGCGCCATCTCGCGCACGTTCGAGTTCACCGAGCGCCGGGTGCGCGACGTGGCGCTGCCGCTCGACGAGATCGTCACGCTGCCCGCGGGGGCGACGCCCGGCGACGTCGAGGCGGCCGTGCGCGAGCGCGGCTTCTCGCGCTACGTGATCTCCGACGCCGAGGGCCACCCGACCGGTTACGTGCACATCAAGGACGTGCTGGGCGCCGACGACGTGCAGGCCGACGAGCCCGTGCCGGCCAAGCGCATCCGCCAGCTCGCCTCGATCTACGAGGAGTCGGATGTCGAGGACGCGCTCGCGATCATGCGCTCGACGGGTGCGCACATCGCGCGGTCGTTCGACGCGGAGGGCGCGACGACCGGCCTGCTGTTCCTCGAGGACATCATCGAGGAGCTCGTCGGCGAGGTCCGCGACGCCACGAGGAGGCTCTTCTGACGCGCGACCGGGCGTGGCTGTGGCTCGCGTTCGGGGGCGTGCACGCGCTGCTCGCGATCCTCTCCATCCCGAGCGTCTCTGACGCCTACGGCGACGTGCTCTACGTCTACCCGTCGTGGGTGGAGCGCGGCGAGCAGGGGGAGTGGCTCGGGGTCGACGTGCCGTGGGTGTACCCGCTGCTGGCGTGGGCGCCGATCCTCGTGGCCGACGTGCTGGGCCCGGATGCGCTGCCGCTCGTGTGGATGCTCATGGTGACGGCCATCGACGCGGTCGCGCTGCGCATGCTGCTCGACGTGCCGCGCGGGCGCACGATGGCGTGGACGTGGCTCGGGCTGCAGCTCGCGCTCGGGCCCGTCGCGCTCGGCCGGATCGACACGGTCGCGGTCGCGGTCTGCATCATCGGCCTCGCGGTGCTGCGCGGGGGCCGTCCGGGCATCGCGGCGGCGGCATTCACGGTCGCGGCGTGGATGAAGGTGTGGCCCGGCGTGCTCTACCTCGCGATGCTGATCGCGCGGCGGGAGCGGATGCGCGTGCTCGCCGCGGGCGCGCTCGTGTCGGCGGGCGTGCTGGGCGTCGCGCTCCTGCTGGGGTCGGAGCATCCGCTGTCGTTCCTGACGCAGCAGGAGGACCGCGGGCTGCAGATCGAGGCGATCGCGGCGACCCCGTACATGTGGGCGGCGACGGTCGACGAGGCGCTCGTGTTCTTCGACCGCCAGATCTGGACGTTCCAGGTGGGCGGCGACGGCGTGCGCACGGTCTCGGCGCTCGCGACGCCAGTGCTCGTGGCGGTCGTGGTGCTGCTGTGCGCGGTCGGCGCGATCGCGGTGCGTCGCTCGCACGGGCGCGAGGCGATCGTGTGGCTCGCGGTGGCGATGGTCGCGGCGCTCATCGTCACGAACAAGGTCGGCTCGCCGCAGTTCGTCCTGTGGCTCGTCGTGCCCGCGCTGCTGCTCGCCGAGGCGGGCGCGCGCCGGCACTGGCGGGGCGTCGGGGCGATCGCGCTCGTCGCGGTGCTCACCCAGGTGCAGTTCCCCTGGACCTACGACTGGCTCGTGGTCGCGCATCCGGCGGCCGTGCTGCTGCTCACGGTGCGGAACCTCGTGCACGTCGGCATCCTCGTCGGGGCGGTGTGGATGCTGCTGCGGGCCGCGCGGCGCGGGCCGTTCGCCGTCTCAGCCGAGGAGCGTCGCGAGCAGGTCGCCCACGCGGCGGGACTCGATGAGGAAGGCGTCGTGGCCGAAGCCGCTCTCGAGCACGACGGGCTCGGGGCCCGAGACGCTCGTGGGGAGCCCGGCCGCGAGCCGCTGCTGATCGGCGACCGGGAAGAGCCGGTCGCTCGTGATGCCGACGACGAGCGCCGGTGAGGTGACGCGCTCGAGCGCAGCCTCGACGCCGCCGCGGCCGCGCCCGACGTCGTGCGTGCTCATCGCGTCGACGAGCCGCACGTAGGAGCCCGCGTCGAAGCGGCGCGTGAAGCGGTTGCCGTGCACGTCGAGGTACGACTCGACCTGGAAGCGGCCGCCGTGGAGCGGGTCGACGCTCGACTGCCACTCGCGCCGGAAGCGCTCGTTGAGCTCGTGCGGCGAGCGGTAGCCGAGCATCGCCATGCGGCGCGCGAGGGCGAGCCCGCGCGCGGGGCCCGCGTGGCCGGGCAGGTCGTAGAAGTCGCCGCCGAGCCAGCCCGGGTCGGTCGTGACGGCCTCGATCTGCAGCGTGTTCTGGGCGATCTGGTCGGCGCTCGTCGCCGCGTTCGAGGCGAGCAGCGCCGCGCTGCCGACGCGCTCGGGGTGCTCGATCGCCCACTCGAGCGCGTGCATGCCGCCCATCGAGCCGCCGACGACCGCGTGCCAGCGCTCGATGCCGAGCGCGTCGGCGAGGCGGCGCTGCGCCTCCACCTGGTCGCGGATCGTGACGCGCGGGAAGCGGGAGCCCCACTCGACGCCGTCGTGGTCGAGCGAGGCGGGCCCCGTGGAGCCCTGGCAGCCGCCCAGCATGTTGGGGGCGACGACGAAGAATCGGTCGGTGTCGATCGCCAGGCCCGGGCCGACGACGTCCTCCCACCAGCCGGCGGTCGCGTGCCCGGGGCCGGCGGGGCCGCGGACGTGGCTGTCGCCCGTGAGCGCGTGGAGCACGAGCACGGCGTTGCCGCGCCGCTCGTCGAGGCGACCCCACGTCTCGTAGGCGAGCACGGCATCCGCCACCGTGCCGCCCGCCTCGACCGCGAGGTCGCCGATGCGGGCGAAGCGCCGGTCGCCAGGGTCGTCGCCGGGCCGCCAGGCGCCCGTGACCGGCACGGGGCGCGCGTCGGTCGCGGCGGCGTGGGTGGATGCGGGGTCGGCGAGCCGGGAGGCGGGCACCCTGGCGGCGGGCTGGGCGTCGTCGCTCAGCTGCCAGTCCACGGGTGCCCGCCTCCGCCCGGTCTCAGGCCGCGGCCGCGTCGAGCTCCGCCGCCTTCGCGGCGGCCGCCTCGAGGCCGCGGCCGAGGTCGGCGATGAGGTCGTCGACGTGCTCGATGCCGACCGAGAGGCGCACGAGGCCCGGGGTGACGCCGGCGGTGAGCTGCTGCTCGGGCGTCAGCTGCGCGTGGGTCGTCGAGGCCGGGTGGATGACGAGCGAGCGCACGTCGCCGATGTTCGCCAGGTGGCTGAAGAGCTCGAGCGACTCGACGAGCGCCTTGCCCGCCTCGACGCCGCCGGCGAGCTCGAACGACAGCACCGCGCCGGTGCCGCGCGGCGCGATCTGCTGGCCGCGCTCGTGCCACGGGCTCGACGGGAGGCCCGCGTAGTGCACCTGCGTCACCTGCGGGTGCGCCTGCAGGAACTGCGCGACGGCGGTGGCGTTCGCGACGTGGCGGTCGAGGCGCAGCGAGAGCGTCTCGATGCCCTGCAGCAGCTGCCACGCGGTGTCGGGGGAGGAGGATGCGCCGACGTCGCGCAGCAGCGTCACGCGCGCCTTGATGATGTACGCGATCGCGTCGCCGAGCGCCTCGGTGAAGGTGACGCCGTGGTACGACTCGTCGGGCGTCGTGAGGCCCGGGAACTTGTCCGACGCCGACCACGCGAAGCGCCCGCCGTCGACGATGGCGCCGGCGACGACGGAGCCGTGGCCGCCGAGGAACTTCGTCGCCGAGTGCACGACGATGTCGGCGCCGTGCTCGAGCGGGCGGATGAGGTACGGCGTCGCGATCGTGTTGTCGACGATGAGCGGCACCCCGGCGTCGTGCGCGACGCTCGAGACGCCCGCGATGTCGAGCAGGTTGATGCGCGGGTTGCCGATCGTCTCGGCGAACAGCGCCTTGGTGTTGGGGCGGATGGCGCGGCGCCACTCGTCGAGGTCGTCCTGGTCCTCGACGAAGGTCACCTCGACGCCGAGCTTCCGCAGCGTGAAGTGGAAGAGGTTGTAGGTGCCGCCGTAGATCGACGACGACGAGACGATGTGGTCGCCGGCGTTCGCGATGTTGAGGATCGCGTAGGTGGTCGCGGCCTGGCCCGAGGCGAGGAGGAGGGCGGCGCTGCCCCCTTCGAGCGCGGCGATGCGCTGCTCGACGACCTCGTTGGTCGGGTTCATGATGCGCGAGTAGATGTTGCCGAACTCGGCGAGGCCGAACAGGCGGGCGGCGTGGTCGGCGTTGTCGAACACGTAGGAGGTGGTGCGGTAGACGGGCGTGATGCGCGCCTTGGTGGTGGGGTCGGGCTGCGCGCCCGCGTGCACCTGCAGGGTCTCGAACTTCCAGTCGCTCATGGCGGTCTCCTCGGGTGGGCTGGGGCTCAGGTCGTGCTCCAGCGTGCGCCGTCCGGGCGCTGCGCGCCAGGCGGGTGCGACGCGCGGCGTAACACTCGGGCGCGGGCGCGGTCCTGCCGGGCGGGGCCGCCGAGTGGCGCCGGGCGGCCGTCGGATGCTTGCATGGCGGCATGAGCGAGAAGCGGCTGATCATCACGGGGGCGTCGAGCGGCATCGGGGAGGCGGTGGTGCGGCAGTCGGTCGCGCGCGGCTGGACGGTACTCGCCGTCGCGCGCCGGGCGGAGCGGCTCGAGGCGCTGCGCGCGGAGACCGGCTGCGAGGTGCTCTCGGCCGACCTGACCGACGAGGCCGACATCGAGCGGCTCGCCCACGCGGCTGCCGCGTTCCGCCCCACCGGGCTCGTGCAGGTCGCGGGCGGGGCGAAGGGCGCCGCGCCGCTCGCCGAGACGACGATCGAGGACTGGCGGTGGATGTTCGAGGCGAACGTCATCGGCACGAAGCGCGTCATCGACGCGGTGCTGCCGCTGCTGCGCGCGTCGACGGCCGATGGCGGCTACGCCGAGATCATGGTCGTCACGTCGATCGCGGCGACCGTCGCGTACCAGAACGGCTCCGGCTACAACGCCGCGAAGTCGGCAGAGAAGCAGCTCGTCGACGTGCTGCGGCTCGAGCTGCACGGCGAGCCGATCCGGGTGATGGAGGTCGCGCCCGGGATGGTGTGGACCGAGGAGTTCAGCCTCGTGCGCTTCGGCGGCGACCGGGCGAAGGCCGACGCCGTCTACAAGGACGTGCAGGACCCGCTCTCGGCCGACGACGTCGCCCAGGTGATGACCGACATCCTCGCCCTGCCCGGGCACGTGTCGGTCGACGAGACCATCATCAAGCCGGTCGCGCAGACGCACCCGTGGATGGTGCACAAGGGGCCGCTGCAGGCGAAGGCCTGAGCGCTCGCCCCGCGCCGTGCGGGGGCCGGCTACGGCTGCGGGATGGTGCCGCCGCTGTGCACGAGGCGCACCTCGACCCCGCCGCTGCCGCGGATGACCGGGTTGGTGCCGGCGATCGCGAGCGCGGCAGCCTCGTCGGCCGCCTCGATGACGTACACGCCGGCGACCGCCTGGGGTGCGTCGATGAACGGGCCGTCGGCGACGCCGTCGGGGCGGATCGCCTTGGCGAGCGCCCGCGGTGTGAACGCGTAGGCCGCGCGCATGGCGCCGGATGCGGCGAGCTCGTCGCCGTGCCCGTCGGGCTCGGCGAGGTCGGCCTCGCTCGCGTCGAGCGCGTGCGCGGAGTCGTCGGCGTAGATCAGCACTGCGTAGAGCGGCATGGGTCCTCCTCAGGCCGTCGGGGCGTCGGGGTGTCAGGGGTCACCGGGTCGATGCTGCGGGCGCGATCTCCGGCTCGGGCTCGGGGTCGGCGAAGGCGAGGCGCGGCACGGCGATGAGTCCCGCGGCTGCGACGAGCGCGGTGACGCCGCACACGATCCAGACGACGATGTAGCCGCCGATGCTCGCGGCCGTGCCGATCGCGCCGACCGCGAGCACGATCGCGAAGACCGACGACGCGAACGAGCCGCCGATCGTCTTCGTGGTGTTCGTCATGGCCGCTGCGACGCCGGTCTGCCCGCGCGGCGCTGCGGCCGCCGCGGCCGCCGGCAGCGCGCCGACGAGCGCGCCGGATCCGACGCCGGCGATCGCCATGCAGGCGAAGACCTGCCACACCTCGAGGTGGAAGGGCACGAGCAGCAGGTAGCCGACGCCGACCAGCGTCGCCGCGACGATGAGCAGCAGCCGGGGACGGATGCGCGCCGACAGCGCCGCGAGGAGGCCTGCGCCGACGATGAGCGAGAGCAGGTAGACGCCGATGAGGATCGAGCGGCCGGAGGCGTCGAGCCCGAGGCCGTAGCCGAGCGCCGGGTCGGTGCCGGCGTAGGTGGCGAGCGGCGTCTGCGCGCCGAGCAGGCTGACGCCGACGAGCCCCGCGGTGAGCTGCACGGGCCACATCTCGGGCCGGCGCATGACGCGCAGGTCGATCGCCGGGTCGTCGCGGCCGAGCACCCAGCGGCCGAACGGCAGCAGCAGCGCCACGCCGACGAGCATGACGGCCCAGCCCCACCACGCATCCGCCCCACCGATCTTGAGGAACGTGAGGCCGGAGGTGATGGTGAGGAGCGAGAGCGCGAGCAGCACGAAGCCGCCGGCGTCGAGGCTGCGGCCCGGGAGCGGCTCGGACTCCGGCACGCCCCAGAGGATCGCGAAGAACGTCAGCGTCACCATGGCAGCGGGCACCATGAGCGTCGGACTCATCGCCTCGTCGAAGGCGCCCAGCGCGACCGCGGAGCCGAGGGCGCCGAGGATCGCGCCCGCCTGCAGCGCGATGACGAGCAGGCCCGCGGCACGGCGGGTGGTCGAGGCGGCGGCGCCGGCGCGACGGCCGCGGTCGAAGATGAGGGCGACCTCGAGCGGCAGCCACACGGAGTACGCGCCTTGGAGCGAGAAGGCGATGAGGTAGCTCCAGAAGTCGCCTGAGAACGCCATCCACCAGCTCGCGGCGGCGGTGATGACGGTCGAGAGCAGCAGCATGCGCTTGTGGCCCTGCATGTCGCCGAGCTTGGCGAGCACGGGCACCATGAGCGCCGACAGCAGCAGCTGCCCGGCCTCGAACCAGTTGACGTCGGCATCGGTGACCGACAGGTGGCGGGCGATGTCTGGGGTGAGGGTGACGTACCAGCCCTGCAGCACGCCGCTCGTGAGCTCGACGCACACGAGCCAGCCGATGAGCGCGAGGGGCACGGCGCGGGTCGCTGACACGTGAGCATCATGGCACCGACACCCGCCCTCGAGCCGCGACGGGATCCGTCCCCCACGCCGGCCGCCTCGGTCGTACCCTGACCGCATGGGGCAGTCTCTGCTGTTCGGCGCCATCGCCTCGAGCGCGCTGATCATCGGCGCGCTGATCGGCGTGCGGTTCGAGCTGCCGAAGCGGCTGCTCGCCGTGCTGCTCTCGTTCGCGGCGGGCGCGCTCATCACGGCGCTCGCGTTCGAGCTCTTCGAGGACGCCTTCGAGAAGGGCGGCATCTGGCGCGCGGCGATCGGCCTGTTCGTCGGCGCGCTCGTCTTCACGCTGCTGAGTGCGCTGCTCGACCGGGCCGCGCAGCCGGGCACGGGGAAGGCGGCGGACGAGCACCCGGGGAGCGCGAAGCTCGACACGGACGCGGCGGCGTCCGATCGCCCGGCGACGAAGGCGACGACGCGGGGTGCGGCGGGGCTGGCGCTGCTCGCCGCGGTCACGCTCGACGGCGTGCCGGAGAACGTCGCGATGGGCGTCTCTCTGAGCGAAGGCTCCGGGGGGCTCGCGCTGCTCGCCGCCATCTTCGTCTCGAACCTGCCGGAAGCGCTCGTCGGTGCGTCGTCGATGCGCGCGCAGGGGTTGTCGAGGGGCAAGATCCTGGGGCTGTGGTCGGTCTGTGCGCTGCTGCTCGTGGGCGGGGTGGTGCTCGGCGCCGGCCCCCTCGCGGTGGTCGACGAGCAGACCATCTCGCTGCCGCTCGCCTTCGCGGCGGGCGCGGTCATCGCATCCCTGGCCGACACGCTGATGCCGGAGGCCTACGAGCACGGAGGGCCAGCCGTCGCGATGAGCACGGCAGCGGGCTTCGTGCTGTCGTTCGTGCTGTCGCTCGCCTGATCTGCCGGGGCTGCCGCGCCCGCGCAACCCACGAGGCTCAGAAGGGTGGCGGGACGCCGGGTGGTGCGGTGCCGGAGGTGACGGGAAGTCCCCAGACCGGGTCGCGCTCAGCGAAGGCCGGGCCCTGCGGTTCCGGTTCGTCGCGGATGACCTTCCCGAGGGGTGTCGTCCACTCGAGCACGCCGTCGGACAGCTGCCGGACGCTCCATCGTGTCGAGTGCTTCATGGTGTGGTGCCTTCGGCAGAGGTGCGCCAAGTTCTCGATGCTCGTCGGCCCGCCCGCAGCGTGGTCGATCGTGTGGTCGAGGTCGGCGCGGGAGACGGGGTTGCCGCACCCAGGCCAGCGGCAGCGGCCATCCCGCGCGCGGAGCCATCGTCGCTGGGCGCGGTTGGGCGTGTAGGTGTCGACGGTGACGGGCAGCCCGGTGACCGGATGGGTGAAGAGCCGCTCCCAGGTGGCGGTGTCCGCCGCGAGCGTGCGCACGGTGGCGGGGTCGACCAGCACGCGACCGTCGAGCAGCGCCGGGAATCGCAGCTGCGGCTCGTCCGCGTCGTCGGTGTCGCGCAGCAGCTCGGTCGCGGGCACGGTGATCGCGACGGTGGCCGTCAGTGCGTTGGTCGCGTGCAGGTCATCCGGCGTCTGGCCGGTGAGGAGCAGCTCGCAGAACGCGTCGGCGCGGAACTGGTCCCAGGTGCGCGGGTCGTCCTTCGGCTTCGATCGAGCGGCCTGCGTGAGCCGGTCGAAGATGCCGGCGCCGACGATCGCGGGCACGCGGGCGCCGATGTCGACCATCCCGTCGCCGGCGTCGACCATCCACACGTCGCGCCGCTCCATCGCCGCCCGGTGCCGCTGCTGCAGCGGCTGGGTGAGCGCCTGGTCGACGATCCGCTTCGACCGCGACCGCAGGCGGGCGGGCGTGGTCGTCTCGGCGATCGCGACGAGCTCCCGCTCGACGCGGGCGCGCTCGGCCTGGTCGGCGTCGACGTCGCTGCGCAGCGGGTGGGTCGCCTGCTCGATGACGCGGAGGTGGCCGGCGGAGATGCGGCCGCACTTGTGGGCCTCGTGGGCGGCGGGCAGCTCGGTCACCGTCTGCCACGCGTCGGTGATCCGCCGCTCGACGGCCCGGTCGGACTGCCGCAGCTCCGCCGCGAGCAGCGACGCCGCCTCCCGCAGCGCGGTGACGACCTCGCCGCCCTCGTCGCGGACGCGCTGGAAGCGCGCGGCGAGCAGCTCCCGCTCGCGCGCCTCGAGTCGCGCCCGCTGCGCCTGCAGCGCCTTGATCTGGCCGGTGAACTGCTCCTCGCGGCGCAGCCAGGCGGCGCGTTCGGACTCGGCCGGGCCGGGCAGCGGCGGGACCTGCATGCGGCCCTCGATGACCGCCTCGAGCTCGTCGGGCGTGAGCGCCGCGAGCCGCTCGCCCCAGTCGCGGTCGAACGCCGCGAGCTCGTCCTCGAGCTCGGCCGCGGTGCGCCCGTACGGGTCGATCGCGCCGGCGCGGATCGACGCGATGTAGTCCTCCGCGTCGAGGCCCCAGTCGCCGTCCATGCAGGCATGGAACCACGGGGCACTGACATGGCATCCGCCCCCCATCCGCTGGTCGAGGAGGCCGGCGGAGCCGGCCGTCTCGAGACCACCCCGCTGCCGACCGCACGTGGTCTCGTGACGCGAGCGGGCTGCGACCGCGTGCTTCTCGACCAAGCGGGAGGAGGGGAGCGGGCGGGCAACCCGCGGAGTGGTCTCGACTCGCGGTGCCGCCTTCGGCGGCGCCGCGCTCGACCAGCGGAGCGGAAGCGGCGGCGCCGCGGCGCGACCAGTGGCGTGAGGGCGAGCGGGGCGAGGGGAGGAGGCGGGCGCGGCGGGAGCACCTCCGCGCCGCACGTAGACTGGAGGCATGGCCACCCCCCACCCGTTCGCGCTCAGCGTGCGCGACATCGTGCACAAGCCGGGCCGGATGCGCGAGGTCGAGGAGACCGCCCCCTTCGGGGAGAAGGTCGGCGAGGGCCTCGCCGCGGTGCTGCCCGACCAGCCGATCGACCTCGACGTGCGCCTCGAGAGCGTCCACGAGGGCATCCTCGCCACGGGCACGGCCTCCGTCACCGCCCTTGCGACCTGCGCGCGCTGCCTCGCGGAGTTCGACCTGGACGTCGATGTCGACTTCCTCGAGCTCTTCGCGTATGATGGTGCGTCGGAATCCGACTATCTCGTGGTCGACGAAACTGTCGACCTCCTTCCGGTAGTCAGGGACGCGGTCGTGCTGGCGCTGCCGTTCCAGCCGGTCGACCGACCGGACTGCTCAGGGCTCGATCCTGAGACAGGGGAGCGGCTCGAGCCGGGCACCGATCTCGTGCCGGAGGAGACCATCGATCCGCGATGGGCAGCACTCCAGGGATTCGCACAAGACGTAGCCGACGAACCGTCGGATGATGACGCCCAGGCGTCGAAGAAGGAGTGAGCAATGGCTGTTCCCAAGAGGAAGATGTCGCGGTCGAACACCCGTGCGCGCCGTTCGCAGTGGAAGGCCGAGGCGCCCAAGCTGGTCAAGACCGTCGAGGGCGGCAAGACCGTCTACAGCCTCCCGCACCGCGCGAAGGTCGTCGAGGACTCGGCCGGCACGCCGCTGTACATGGAGTACAAGGGCCGCAGGGTCGCCGACGTCTGATCCCTCGCGGATCCTTCGTCGCATGACGGACCACGCGGTTCCCGCGGGCCAGCGCCGACTGCTCGAGCAGCTCGGGGTCGACATCGACCCCGAGCTGCTGTCGTTGGCGCTCACGCACCGCTCCTGGGCCTATGAGCACGGCGGCGTGCCGCACAACGAGCGCCTCGAGTTCCTCGGCGACTCGATCCTCGGCCAGGCGATCACGATCGAGCTGTACCGCCGATTCCCCGACTCGACCGAGGGCGAGCTCGCGAAGCGCCGCGCCGGCGTCGTGTCGACGGTCGCGCTCGCCGAGGTCGCGCGCGCGATCGGGCTCGGCGAGCACATCCTGCTCGGCAAGGGCGAGGCCGCGTCGGGCGGCGCCGGCAAGGCGTCGATCCTCGCCGACACCATGGAGGCGCTCTTCGGCGCCGCATTCCTGAGCGCCGGCCACCGCGCATCCGCCGACCTCGTGCTGCGCCTCGTCGGCCCGCTGCTCGACGATCCGGGCCGCACCGGCGCCGCGCTCGACCCGAAGACGGCGCTGCAGGAGGTCGCGGCCGCGCTCGGCATGGGCGCGCCCGTCTACGAGCTCGAGGCGACCGGCCCCGACCACGCCCGCACGTTCGCCGCGCGGGTGCGGATCGACGGCGAGGTCGTCGCCGAGGGCACGGGCACGAGCAAGAAGGTCGCCGAGATGGCGGCAGCGCTGGCCGCGCACGGCCGCCTCACCGCCGAGGCGGCTCCGGCCGCCCCGGGCGCCTGACGTGCCGGAGCTGCCCGAGGTCGAGGTCGTGCGCGCGGGCCTCGCGCCCGCCGTCACCGGCGCCCGGGTCGAGGGCGTCGAGGTGCTCGACAGCCGCTCGATCGCCCGCCACCCCGGCGACGCCGCCGCCTTCGAGGCCGCCCTCGTCGGCCGCACCCTCGGCGCGCCCGCGCGGCGCGGCAAGTTCCTGTGGGTGCCGCTGCTCGGCGCCCCTGGGGATGGCCCGGCCGACGGGCCCGACGGCGGCCGGGGCCCGGGCATGACGGATGCGCTCCTCGCGCACCTGGGGATGTCCGGCCAGCTGCTGGTGCGGGAGGTCGGCGCGCCCGCCGACCGCCACACGCGCATCCGCCTGCTCCTCGATCAGCCGTCGCTGCACGCTGCCGGTCGCGGTCCGCTCGAGGTGCGCTTCGCCGACCAGCGCATCTTCGGCGGCCTCGCCGTGCGCCCGCTCGTCGACGGCGTGCCCGACCAGGCCGCGCACATCGCGCTCGATCCGGTCGACCCCGCCTTCGACGCATCCGCGGTCGCGCGGCGCCTCCGCCGCCGCAGGCAGGGCGTGAAGGCGGCGCTGCTCGACCAGACGCTCGTGTCGGGCATCGGCAACATCTACGCCGACGAGGCGCTCTGGCGCAGCCGCCTGCACTACGCGACGCCGGGGGAGCGGCTGACGCAGGCGCGGGCGCTCGCGCTGCTCGCCGACGTGCGCGACGTGCTCGAGCAGGCGCTCGCCGAGGGCGGCACGTCGTTCGACGCGCAGTACGTGAACGTCAACGGCCAGGCCGGCTACTTCGAGCACCGCCTGAACGCCTACGGCCGCGGCGGCCTGCCGTGCCCGCGCTGCGGGGCGACGATGGTGCGCGAGCCGTGGGCCAACCGCTCGTCGACGCGCTGCCCGCGCTGCCAGCGCAGGCCCCGCGGCATCGCCGCCTGACGGCGCCGGCAGAGGCGGCCGCGCGTAGGCTCGAGGGATGGCCTTCGAAGGATTCACCCCCGACGCGTTCGCCTTCTACCGCGAGCTCGAGGCGCACAACGAGAAGCCGTGGTGGCAGGAGAACAAGCCGCGCTACGACGCGGCCGTGCGCGCGCCGTTCGAGGCGCTCGCCGAGGAGCTCGAGCCCATCGCGAGCGCCGTCAAGCTCTACCGGCCGTACCGCGACGTGCGCTTCAGCCACGACAAGACGCCGTACAAGACGCGGCAGGGGCTCTTCGCGCAGCGCGCGCCCGGCATCGGCTGGTTCGTCAACCTCGACGCCTCGGGCGTCTCGCTCGGCGGCGGCTTCTTCGGCGACGCGACGTTCACGAAGGCCTACCGGGCGGCGGTCGAGGCGGCCGCGCCCGGCACCGAGCTCGAGCGCATCGTCGCCGACCTCGAGCAGGCTGGGTACGACCTCGGCGGCGAGCAGCTGAAGACCGCGCCGCGCGGCGTCGACCCGGCGCACCCGCGCATCGCGCTGCTGCGCCGCAAGTGGCTCACGGCCAGGCGGCAGCTGTCGCCGGCGGACGCCTCCGGCCCGGGCCTGCTCGACGCCCTCTTCGACACCGTGGACGACCTGCAGCCGCTCGTCGGCTGGGCCGCAGCGCACATCGCGCCCAAGCGCTGAACCGCTGAGGCGCCGTCAGCCCATCAGCCGGCGCGTGAGCCGCTCTCGCCAGGGCGTGAACGGCGGGTAGACCATCCGCAGCGTGTCGATGGCGGTGGGCTTCGAGAACACAGGCTTGCGGTGGCTGAACGCCTCGAACGAGTGCCGCCCATGGTACGTGCCCGAGCCGCTCTCGCCGACGCCGCCGAAGGGGATCGTGCGCGCGCCGTACTGGGCGAGCGCGACGTTGACGCCGACCGCGCCCGACGAGGTCTCGCGCTCGACGCGACGCACCACGTCGGCGTCGCGGGCGAAGACGTACAGCGCGAGCGGCTTGTCGGCGCCGCGCATCGTCTCGAGGAAGCCGTCGACCCCGTCGACGGGGAGCACGGGCAGGATCGGGCCGAAGATCTCCTCCTGCATCGCCGCCCCCGACTCGTCGACGTCGGTGAGGATCGTCGGCGCGACGTAGCGGGCCTCGGCGTCGACCTCGCCGCCGGTGACGACGGTGCCGTCTGCCAGCATCCCCTGCAGGCGCTCGGCGTGGGCGGCGCTGATGATGCGCGCGTAGTCGGGCGAGGTGCGCGCGTCGCCGAGCTGCTCGGCGGTCGCGCGGCGCAGCTCCTCGACGAGCTCGGCCTCCACCTCGCGGTCGACGCGGATGTGGTCGGGCGCGACGCACGTCTGGCCGGCGTTCAGCCACTTGCTCCAGGCGATCCGGCGGGCCGCCGCCGGGATGTCGGCGGAGCGGTGCACGTAGACGGGGCTCTTGCCGCCGAGCTCGAGCACCGTCGGGGTCAGGTGCTTCGCCGCCGCGGCCGCGACGATCCGCGCGACGCGGCCGTTGCCGGTGTAGAAGATGAGGTCCCAGCGCTGCTCGAGCAGCGCCGTCGTCTCGGGCACGCCGCCCTCGACGACGCGCACCGAGCGCGGATCGAGGTACTGCGGCACGAGCGTCGCGAGCAGCCGCGACGTCGCCGGGGCGAGCTCGCTGGGCTTGATGACGACGGCGTTGCCGGCGGCGATCGCGCCGATGACGGGACCGAGCGCGAGCTGCAGCGGGTAGTTCCACGGCGCGATGACGAGCGTCGCGCCGAGCGGTTCGGGCACGATCCGCGCGCTCGCCGGCTGCAGCGCGACCGGCACCGGCACGGGCGTCGCGGCCATCCACCGGCGCAGGCTCCGGCGCGCGTGGCGCGCCTCGGCGATCGTGAAGCCGATCTCGCTCAGGTGCGCCTCGATCGCGCTCTTGCCGAGGTCGTCGCGCAGCGCCGACTCCCACGCGCTCACGTGCTGCACGAGCATCCGCCCGAGCGCGTCGAGCTGCTGCTCGCGGTACGCGCGCGGGCGCGTCAGGCCCCGCACGACCGCCTCGCGCAGCTCGGCGGCGATGCCGGTCGTGGATGCGTCGGGCTGGGCCTTCGGGGCGGCGTCGGTCATGCGCTCATCGTGCCAGGCGCGGCTGTGCCCACCTCGTCGCCGGCGCGCAGCCGCCGCTGCCAGCCGCCCTCGACGCCGATCGGCGCGAACCCGAGCGCCTCGTTGACGGCGAGCATGGGCCGGTTCTCCTCGGCGTTCCAGGTGATGACGCGGGTGCGGTCGGGGTGGCGGCGGCCGAGCTGCAGCAGGTTCTCGGCCTTCACGAGCATGCCGAGCCGCTGCCCGCGGTGGTCGGCGTGCACGAGCGTGTCCTCCTGGAAGGCCGGCTTGCCGGGCTCCGGCAGCACCAGGATCGTGAACGCGACCGCCTCGCCCGTCGCGCGGTGGAGCGCGGCGGCCTGCAGCGGCGTCTGGCCGGCCTCGGCCATCTCGGCCTCGTAGCGCTGCAGCCGGGCCGCATCCCACGTCTCCTCGTCGACGTCGAGGCCCGCGGCCGGGGCGTCGGTCGCCATGCGGGCGTGCAGCGCGGCCATCGCATCGCGCAGCTCCGGCGGCGTCGCGCCCTCCCACGAGCGCACCTCGTAGGCCTCGCCCGCGTGCGCCGACGCATCCGCCCGGTGCCGCTCGAGCTCGTGCCGGGCCCGCTCGACGTCGAGCTCGGAGATGCGCTCGACCTGCTCGAGGCGGTAGCCGAGGGAGGTGAGCAGGTGGGCGGGCGCGTCGGCCGCGATCGCGCCGTGCCCACTCTCGGGCGCGAGGCCCGCGTCGCCCTCGGCGGGCGGCCGGTGGTCGACCCACACCTGCAGGCTCGTAGCGCCGAGCTCGGCCCCGACCCGCTCGAGGCGCTCCATGAGCGCCCGCCCGATGCCGCGGCCGCGCGCCTCGGGCACGACCCACGCCGAGAGGTACGCGGCCCGCGCGCCCTCCTCGCGGCCGATCGCGGCGACGCAGCGGGCCACGTCGACGCCGTCCTCGACGATGAGGAAGCGGCGCGAGATCGAGTCCTCGTCGTGGCGCAGCTTCGCGACGAGCTCGTCGACGGTCGTGTCGAACGCCTCGTCGCCCCAGAAGTGCTGCGTCACGCGGTTGGCGGTGTCGGCGTAGCGCGCGACGAGCGCGAGCGCCGGCTCGTCGAAGTCGTCGGCGGGGCGCTGCAGCTCGATCCACTCGAGCTCGCGGTGGCCGGTCACGGCTGCTGCTCCTTCCACTGCCACTGCGCCTCGTAGGCGACGGGCAGGAACCCGGATGCCTCGTTCACGGCGAGCATCGGACGGTTCTCCTCGGCGTTCCAGGTCACGACCCGCACGAGGTCGGGCCGCAGCTCGCGCAGGCGCAGCAGGTTGTCGAGCTTCATGAGCATGCCGAGGCCGTGGCCGCGGTGCGGGGTCGTGACGAGCGTGTCGTGCTGCCGCGCGGTCGCGCCGCTCGTGGGCAGGATGAGCGTCGTGAAGCCGGCGAGCTCGCCCGTCGCGCGCTCGCGGGCGGCGACGGTCAGGAGCGTGCGCCCGCCCTCCTGCTTCGACTGCTCGAACGCCGCGAGCCGCTCGTCGTCCCACGTCTCGGGCTCCAGGGCGAGCCCGGCGACCGGGGCGTCGATCGACATGCGCTCGTGCAGCGCGCGCATGCTCTCGCGGTGCTCCGCAGGCGTCTCGCCCTGCCAGCGCACGAGCTCGTACGCGCTCGCCCGTGCGAGCGCCGCAGCGTGCCGCTCGTCGAGGTCGGGCAGCGCCGCGAGCTCGGCGACCGAGACGCGGTAGACCTGCTCGAGCTCGTAGCCGCGCGCGACGAGCGGCGCGGTGCCGGGCTCCGACGGGTCGGCGCCGCCGAAGCCGGTCCGCGCCGTCACGGGCCCGTTCGCCGCGCCGATCGCCGACACCACGATCGTCGTGCGGCCGTCGCGGGCCGCCTCCTCGTGCGCGCGGGCGACGAGCGCCTCCGCCACCTCGCGCTGCGCGTCGAGCGGCAGCCGGGGCTCGGGCTCGACCGTCACCTCCGTCATGTCGACCGAGTCCAGCAGCCGCGCGTACATCGTGAGCACCCCGACGAGGTCGTCGCCGTCCCAGGCCAGCAGGCGGTCGACGCGGCCGTCATGGGTGGGTCGCAGCGACGCCAGGTGCTCGACGAGCGTGTTCACGTAGACGCCCTCGGTGTAGCGGAGCACGTTGCTGCGCTCGTTGAACTCGTGCGAGCGACGAAGCGCTTCGCCGGCCTCGCCGGGCTCGTCGGGGCTCGCGGGCAGCGGGAAGGGGCGGATGTCGATCTGCATGGGGTTCCGCCGCTCGCACCGGCACCGTGCCGGCGGGCAGCCTTGCAGACTAGCCGCGCGCGCGCCTGGCGCGCAACGAGCCACCGCGCGGCTACGGTGGCCTGAGCACGACCCGGGAGCCGCATGCACCTCAAGACCCTCACCGTCAAGGGCTTCAAGTCGTTCGCGCGCCCCACGACCTTCCAGTTCGAGCCGGGCGTCACGTGCGTCGTCGGCCCCAACGGCTCCGGCAAGTCCAACGTCGTCGACGCGCTCGCGTGGGTGATGGGCGAGCAGGGGGCGAAGACGCTCCGCGGCGGCAAGATGGAGGACGTCATCTTCGCCGGCACGGCGACCTCGGGTCCGCTGGGCCGCGCGCACGTCGAGCTCGTGATCGACAACGCCGACGGCGCGCTGCCGATCGAGTACGCCGAGGTGCAGATCTCGCGCACCCTGTTCCGCAACGGCGGGAGCGAGTACGCGATCAACGGCGAGTCGTGCCGGCTGCTCGACGTGCAGGAGCTGCTGAGCGACTCCGGCCTCGGCCGCGAGATGCACGTCATCGTCGGTCAGGGCCAGCTCGACAACGTGCTGCAGGCGACGCCGGCCGACCGCCGCGGCTACATCGAGGAGGCCGCCGGCATCCTCAAGCACCGTCGCCGCAAGGAGAAGACCCTCCGCAAGCTCGACGCGATGCAGGCCAACCTCACGCGCCTGCAGGACCTCGCGGGCGAGATCCGGCGGCAGCTGAAGCCGCTCGGCCAGCAGGCCGAGATCGCCAAGGAGGCGGCGACCATCCAGGCGACGGTGCGCGACGCGCGCGCCCGGCTCATCGCCGACGAGGTGCTGGGCCTGCGCGCCCAGCTCGAGTCGGCCGCCCGCTCCGAGTCGGAGCGGAAGTCCGAGCGCATCGTGCTGCAGGAGCAGCTCGAGCAGGCGCGGCTGCGCGCCGGCCGCATCGAGGAATCCATGGTCGGCGACGACGTCGACCGCGCCCGCACCGTCGCGCACGGCCTCGAGCGCGAGCTCTCGCGCCTGCAGTCGCTGCACGCGCTCGCCGGCCAGCGCCTCGCGCTGCTCGAGGAGGCGCCCGACCTCGGAGACGCTGCACCGCTCGTGACGCCCGACATGGTGCGGGCCGCGCGCGACGAGGCCGCCGCGCTCGGCGACCGGGTGGCGGATGCGGAGGGCCGGCTGGGCAAGGCGGCGGCCGCGACCGCCCTCGCCCGCGCCGAGCTCGACTCGCTCGACGAGGAGATCGCCGCGCAGGCGGCGCTCGTGTCGAAGCACGACCTGGAGGCCGCGGGGCACCGCTCGAAGGTCGAGGTCGCGCAGTCGACGTTCGCCGCCCGGGAGGCGGAGGTCGCGCGCCGCGAGACCGCGCTCGCGAACGCCCGGCAGCGGCTCGCCGAGGCGACCGAGGCCGCGGGCGCGCTCGGCGACGAGCAGGAGGCGGGCGACGCGGAGTCGCTCGCGGGCGCCTACCGCGACGCCGACGAGGCGCAGGCCGCCCTCTCGGCCGCGCTCGACGAGCGGCGCGACGCGCTGCACGCGGTCGAGCGCGAGCGCGACGCCCTCGCCGCCCGCACGTCGGCCCTGACGTCCGCGCTCGAGACGGGCAACGCATCCGCCGGCCTGCTCGACGCCGGCATCGCTGGCGTCACCGGGCTCGTCGCCGAGCGCGTGAAGGTGCGCAAGGGCTTCGAGGCGGCCATCGCGGCTGCGCTCGGCACGCTCGGCGAGGCCGTGCTCGCCGAGACGCGCGATGCCGCTGCCGCGGCGATCGAGCACGCGCACGACGCGGGCCTCGGCCGCATCGAGGCCGTCGTCGGCGACGCGGTGCCGATGCGCCCCGAGGTGCCCGAGGTCGAGGGCGCCGTGCACGCGCCGACGGTGGTGGATGCGCCGGCCGGCGTGCTCGGCGTGCTCGCGTTCACGTTCGTGGTCGACACGATCGAGGCCGCGCGCGACGCCGGGCCCCGCATCGCGGCGCTCGAGCTCGGTGCCCCGGTGACGATCGTCACGCGGCGCGGCGACTACGTGAGCGAGTACCTCATGCGCGGCGGCTCGGACGACGCGCAGTCGCGGCTCGAGCTGCTCGCCGAGCGCGACGCCGCCATCGAGCGGCTCGACGAGCTCCGGGCCGCGATCGAGCGCGAGGCGGGCGCGCTCGAGGACGCCCGCCAGGCCCACCAGCAGGCGAAGCGCGCGGCAGCCGAGGCGCTCGAGACGCTCCGCGCCCACGATGCGGCGTCGGCGGCGCGGGGCGAGCAGCGCAGCCGGGCTCGCGCGCGCCTGGAGGCGGCCACCGGCGAGCACGACCGCGCGGCCGCGGCGCTCGCGGAGGCGCGCGGCGGCATCGACGAGGCCCGGCGAGCCGTCGAGGCGGCCGAGCTCGCCCTCGAGCGCTTCCAGGACAAGCCCCGGCCGATGCTCGACGCATCCGCCCGGGACGGCCTGCTGGCCGAGCTCGAGGCGGCGCGGGGCGCCGAGACCGACCTGCGCGTCGAGCTCGAGACCGCGCGGGAGCGCGTGCGGGCCGAGCTCGCGCGCGCGGCAGCGCTCGAGCGCGACGTCGAGGCGCAGCGCGCGCGCGCCGAGGAGGCCGCGCGCCGCGCGGTGCTGCGCGAGCGGCAGCGGGAGCAGGCGTCGCGCGTGCTCGCGGCGATCCCGCCGGTGCTCGGCGTCGCCGAGCGCTCGGTGCAGGAGGCGCGCGCGGTGCTCGCCGAGCGCGAGGCCGCCCGGCGCGACCGCAACGAGGAGCTCGGGCGGCTGCGGCGCGACGAGGCCGTGCTGCGCGAGCGGCTGCAGGAGCTCACCGAGCACGTGCACGTCGCCGAGATGGAGACGTACGAGCAGCGGCTGCACCTGTCGAACCTGCTCGAGCGCGCCGGCAGCGAGCTGGGGCTCGAGGAGGCCGTGCTGGTCGCCGAGCACGCGCCGGAGGAGGGCTGGGACCGCAAGGCCGAGCAGGCGCGGCTGCAGGACGCCGAGCGCAAGCTCGCGCGGCTCGGCCGCGTCAACCCGCTCGCGCTCGAGGAGTTCGCGGCGCTCGAGCAGCGCCACACGTTCCTCACCGAGCAGCTCTCCGACCTCGCGAAGACCCGCAAGGACCTCGAGCAGATCATCGCCGACCTCGACGTGACGATGGAGTCGATCTTCGCGGCGGCCTTCGAGGACACGAAGGCGGCGTTCACCGAGGTCTTCCCGATCCTGTTCCCGGGCGGCTCCGGCGCGCTCGCGCTCACCGACCCCGACGACCTGCTGAACACCGGCGTCGAGGTGACGGTGCGGCCCGCCGGCAAGAAGATCGACCGCATCTCGTTGCTCTCGGGCGGCGAGCGGTCGCTCGCGGCCGTGGCGCTCATGGTGGCGATCTTCAAGGCGCGGCCGAGCCCGTTCTACATCATGGACGAGGTCGAGGCGGCGCTCGACGACGCCAACCTGGGTCGCCTCCTGACCGTCTTCGAGCAGCTGCGCGAGAGCTCGCAGCTGATCATCATCACGCACCAGAAGCGCACGATGGAGATCGCGGATGCGCTCTACGGCGTCTCGATGCGGCAGGACGGCGTCTCGGCGGTCGTCGGGCAGCGCACGACGCGCGAGCGCGAGCCCGTCGACGCGTAGCCCCTCGCCCCCGCTGCCCCCGCTACCTCCGCTGGTCGAGCGGTCGGCTCCACCCCTCCGCTGGTCGAGCCTCCCTCCGCTGGTCGAGCCGTCGGCCGCAGGCCGACGAGTCGAGACCACCCGGGCGGATGGCCCACTCCGCTGGTCGAGCCGTCGGCCGCAGGCCGACGAGTCGAGACCACTCGCCGGGGGAGATCCCCCGGGCGAGCGCCCGTTCACTCCCGCGCCTGCCGCCCGCCCCGCACATGCGCCAACCGCGAGATCTCCGCGAAGTCGCCGCGGATCAGCGCCTCCCGCTTCGCCCTGCTCCAGCCCTGGATCCGCTTCTCCATCGCGAACGCGTCGGCGATGCTCTCGAGGCCCTCGCACCAGACCAGCTCCACCGGCAGGCGGTGCCGTGTGTACTGCGCCCCGAGACCGCGCCGGTGGAGATCGAGGCGCGCATCGAGATCCCGCGTGCTCCCGACGTAGTAGCTGCCGTCGCGGCAGCGGAGCATGTACACCCATCCCATGCGCTTGAGGCTGGCAGGTGGATGCGCGGGGCTGGGCGGGCGGTGCGACGGCCTGTGGATGGCGACTCGGCGCGCCGGTAGGGGCGCGACGGATGGTCTCGACTCGCCGGCCTGCGGCCGGCGGCTCGACCAGCGGAGGTGGGGTGAGCCGGCGGCTCGACCAGCGGGAGGTGGGGCTCGACCAGCGGGAGCGGGGTCAGCGGAGGGCCGACTCCAGGGAGACGACGCCCTCGCCGTAGATGTCGTCGACGGCCGCCTGCATCGAGCCGTCGTCGTAGAGCACCTGCAGCACGACGATGCCGTCCAGCCCGAACTGCCCCAGCACATCCGGCCGGTCGAGGGTCATGAGGTCCTCCTGCACCGCGGCGATCGTCGCCTCGTCGAGGTCGCCCGTCGGGTGCTCGATCGCCGGCAGCGTGATGGCGGCGAGGTCGAGCAGCTCGCCGACCTGGGTCGCGGTCTGCGACTCGGCGTCGTAGGTCGCCTGCATCGCGACGCCCTGCACCCATCGCACGCCCGACGTCTCCTGGTGCTCGACCGCCGCCCAGTCCCAGCCGGCGAGCGCCGGCCCGGCGCACTGGGGCGGGGCCGACTCCGCCACCGCACCGAGGCACAGCATCGGCGTGCCGTCGGCGCCCTCGAGCACGGTGCCGATCGCGATCAGCGGCTCGACCGCGCTCGGCATCGGCAGGTCGGCGAGGCGGGCCTGCGCCTCCTCGCCCGTCACGACCGGCGGCGCGGGCGCGGTGGGGGAGTCGGATGCGGTGGGCTCGGTGCCGGGGCTCGCCCCGGGGTTCGCCGCGCAGCCCGCGACGGCGAAGACGACAGCGGCGGCGACGCAGCCGGCCAGCACGATGCTTCTCATGGCATCACGGTAGGTCTGCGGAGCCCGAACCACATCCCAACGTTCGGCGCGATTCGCGCGTCCGGCCTCAGCGGGGCAGGCGCCATTCGTGCAGCACGCCGTGCGGGTCGGCGGCGTCGCGGATCGCCCGCAGCCTCGCGAGGTCGGCGGGGGAGGCGCACGCGTCGAGCGTCGCGCCGGGGGAGAGGAAGGTCGGCACGAGCCTCGTCGACGCGGCGGGCCGCAGCAGCGCGTCGAGGCCGGCGAGGCTCGCGTCGCCCGGCTCGGCCGGCACGCCGGGCAGGAGCGGCGCGAGTCCCATCGTGAGCCACGCGGCGCCCTCGAGCGAGGCGAACGCGGGCCGAGACGGCGCGTCCAGCGCGCCGCCGAGCATCCGGATGGCGATGCCGAGCAGCGGCGCCTGCTCCGGCAGCGCCCGCCACGTGAGCAGCGCGTCGATCGTCGCGTCGTCGAGCCCATCGAGGGCGGTCGCGGTGCCGCGGCTCGGCGAGGGCTCCTCGGGCTCCATGGATGCGGCCGCGAGGACCACCTGGGAGGTCGGGCCGACGCGCTCCTGCACGGGCGTCGCGGCGGCACGCAAGGCGTCGAGCGCGCCGAGGTCCGACGCATCCATCGCAATGACGTCGACGCTCATGAAGCGCTTCCCGCGCACCGCCTCGGGCACCATCGGCGCATCCGGCACGCGCATCGAGCTGACGGCGACGTTGAGGCCCCGCGGCGCGTCGACGGCCTCGTCGCGCACGGCGCGCAGCACCGCCGGCCCGTCGGCCTCGGCGAACACCATCGAGCCGCCCACGAGCCCCGGCGCCGGGCGCAGGTCGAGCTCGAGCGCCGTGACGATGCCCACCACGCCGCCGGCGCCGCGCATCGCCCACATCGTGTCGGGGTCGGATGCGTCGTCGACGCGCTCGTGCGTGCCGTCCGGCCGCAGGATCCACGCGGCGCGCAGCGACTGCGCGCCGAGCCCGGTGGAGCGGCTGAGCAGCGAGTGCCCGCCGCCGAGCAGGTAGCCCGCGGCGGTCACCACGCGGCTCGAGCCCGACGGCACGACGAGCCCGGTGCCGTCGAGCGCCTCGATGACCCGAGCCCACGGCACGCCCGCGCCGATCGTCGCCGTGCGGGCGCGCGCATCGACCTCGAGCCGGTCGAAGGCGGCCATGCGGGTGAGGATCGCGCCGTCGAGCGCCGCGGTGGCGCCGTGGCCGCACGGCTGCACGGCGACGGTCGCCCCGGTGTCGCGCGCCGCGACGAGGAGCGCGCGCAGGTCGTCGACGTCCCGCGGATGGGCGACGGCGGCGGGCCGCTGCTCGACGGCCAGGTTCCACGGGGCGCGCTGCTCGTCGTAGCCGTCGTCCTCCGGCAGCGCGATCGCGCCCCGGTGCGCGCGACGCAGCGCTTCGAGCGATCCGGTGGCCGGCGGGCGCTGCGGGAGTGGCACGCGGCGACCGTACTGCCGCGCCCGCGCCCGCACCAGGGCCGACCTGGGAGGATCGACGACGTGACCGACCGCGACGCCCTCTTCGCCCGCCTGCGCCGCAGGCCCGACGTGGAGGATCCGACGCTGCAGGCCCACGACGCATCCGACGCCCTCATCCTCGACGAGGCGATGCGCGGCGGCCGGCTGCCCGCGGACGTCGTCGTGATCGGCGACCGCCACGGGGCCCTCACGCTCGGCGCGCTGCAGGCAGGTGCCGAGCGTGTACGGGTGCACCAGGACTCGATCGTGGGCGAGCGCGCGCTCGACGCCAACGCGGCCGAGCTCGGCATCGCCGGCTTCGCGCACCACGGCCTCGACGCATCCCTCGTCGAGGGCGCCAGGCTCGTGCTCCTGCAGCTGCCGCGCTCGCTCGACGCCCTCGACGAGATCGCCGAGCTCGTCGCCACGTACGCCCACGACCGGGTGCGGATCGTCGCCGGCGGCCGCGTCAAGCACATGACGATGGGCATGAACGCGCTGCTCGGCCGCAGCTTCCGCAGCGTGCACGCGTCGCTCGGCCGCCGCAAGTCGCGCGTGCTGCATGCCGAGGACCCCACGCGTCCCGGCATCTCGTGGCCGCGCAGCAGGCGGCACGACCTCGACGGTCTGCCGCTCGTCGTCGTCGCGCACGGCGCGGCGTTCGCGGGCACCGGCATCGACATCGGCGCCCGCGCGCTGCTCGCGCACCTCGACGCGATGCCGGATGCGCACCGCGCGATCGACCTGGCGTGCGGCACGGGGGTGCTCGGCGTCGCGCTCGCCCTGCGCCGCCCGCACGTGCAGGTGCTCGCGCTCGACGCCTCCGAGGCGGCGATCGCCTCGACGCGCGCCACCGCCGAGGCGAACGGTGTCGCCGACCGCGTCGGCGCGCGCCGGGCCGACGGGCTCGAGGGCGTGCCCGACGCCTCGGCGCCGCTCATCCTGCTCAACCCGCCGTTCCACATCGGCGCCGCGGTGCACACCGGCGCGGCCGAGCGCCTCATCGCCGACGCCGGCCGCGCCCTCGCGCCGGGCGGCGAGCTGTGGTGCGTCTGGAACAGCCACCTCGGCTACCGGCAGCAGCTCGACCGCATCGGCCCGACGCGGCAGGTGCACCGCGACCCGAAGTTCACCGTCACGGCCACGCGGCGCACCTGACCCCGGCCCGGTTCACCGCGCGTTCACCCGCGCGTCACCGACACGCCGACCGCGCTCCACCGCGGGGTCGCACGCGCCTGCTCGAATGGAGGCACAGGAACCCGGCCACGTATGAGGTGGCCGGGCTTCGTGCTTCCGGGGGCTGGTGGGGCGTCCCCGAACAGGCGGAGGCCCCGAGCAGTATGAGTGCTCGGGGCCTCCGATCCTCCGAAGAGGATCCCCTTCCGAAGAAGGTGGGATCATCATGCGCCCGGCCGACCCGCGGCGCAAGAGGGCCGGTAGAAGTGGGTTCAACCTGCGGTCGAAGGTTTGGCGCTGGCCGCCCAGCAGCGCAGCATGAGCGCCGACCGGTGACCGGCGCAGTCGGCCGCGAGCGCGGGCAGGTCGGCGATCCCGAGCCGCCCGGCGCCCTTCCGCACGGCCACGTCGCCGAGCAGCAGCACATCCGGGTCGCCGAGCCGCAGCGAGAGGTACCCGACCGTCCACGGTCCGATGCCCTTCAGCTCGAGCAGTTGCCGCCGCATGGCGTCGAGGTCGGATGCGGGGGAGACGTCGATCGCGTCGCTCGCGACCGCCTCGGCGGCAAGTCGCACGGCGGCCGTCTTGGCGGCCGGGCCGCGCAGCACGTCGGCCCCCGCCGCCACCTGCGCCATCGTCGGGAAGCAGCGGTCGACCCCCTCCTCGGCGAGCGCCGGCGGCAGCGGATCGCCGAGCGCTGCCAGCAGCCCCAGCTGCAGCGTCGCCGCCGCGACGGTGATCTGCTGGCCGACGATCGCGCGCACGAGCATCTCGTGCGCGTCCGCGCAGCCGGGCTGCGCCAGGGCGGGGGCCGCCGCGATCGCGGCCGCCAGTGCCGGGACGCCGTGCCGCGCCGCGGCCCACGCGAGCCGCTCGTCGGCCGCGCGTCGCGCATCCGCCCCGCCCATGCCGTCGACGCCCAGGTCGAACACGCGCGCGAGGTCGGGATCGGCGGTGCGCGCGACCCCGTCGACGACCTCGGCGCGCGCCACCCGCGGGCCGGGGAGCGCGCGCCGGTAGCCGTCGGGCGCCACGACCTCGACGCCCGGCACCGCGCGCGGCGCGAGCCACGCGAGGATGCCGGGCGCTCCGGTCACGGTCGGGTCAGACGTTGCGGTCGTCGCGCTCGTCGAGCTCGCGCTCGCCGAGGATGTGGCCCTCCGCGAGGCGCCGGCGCACCTCGTCGATGGCCTCCGGCTCCATGTCCTCGTGCGCCGCCTCGCGGAGCACGTCCTCGTGGAAGTCGGCGGCGGGCGCCTCCTTGCCCTTCGCGTCGACGACCTTGAGGCCGCCGGTGTGCGTCGACTCGACGCGCAGCGGGCGGTAGAACGTCGTGCCCGTGGCGTCGACGATGTGGTAGTGCCCGTCGGCGCCGAGCTCCGCCTCGGAGAGGCCTAGGTGCAGCGACGCGTCGCCGGTCTCCTTCGCCGCCACGCGCATCCGCACGAGCGACGCGACGGTCGCGACGACCATCGACGCGAGGATGACGATGAGCGAGTGCCAGGTCTCGATGTGGGGCACCCACTCGATCGGCTCGCCGTTGTTGAGGAACGGGAGCTCGTTGACCTCCATGGCGTGGAAGACGAGCTTCACGCCGATGAAGGCGAGGATCGCCGCGATGCCGTAGTGCAGGTACACCAGGCGGTCGAGCAGGCCGCCGAGCAGGAAGTAGAGCTGGCGCAGGCCCATGAGCGCGAAGATGTTGCAGGCGAAGACCAGGAACGGGTCGGTCGTCACCGAGAAGATCGCCGGGATCGAGTCGATCGCGAACAGCAGGTCGGTCGTGCCGAGCGCGATGATCACCATCAGGAACGGCGTGAAGTACTTCACGCCGTCGATCTGCATCGACGTCTTGCCGCCGTTCCACTGGTCGGTGAAGTTCACGCGGCGCTTCAGCAGCCGCACGACGAGGTTGTCCTTCTCGCCGGACTCGTCCTCGTCGCCGAAGGCCTGCTTCCAGGCGACGTAGACCAGGTAGGCGCCGAAGATGTAGAACACCCACGAGAACTGCTCGATGATCTGCACGCCGACGAGGATGAAGATGCCGCGCAGCACGATCGCGATCATGATGCCGATCATGAGCACTCGCTGCTGCATCTCCTTCGGCACCGTGAAGCGGCTCAGGATGATGATGAAGACGAACAGGTTGTCGATCGAGAGGGAGTACTCGAGCAGCCAGCCGGTGACGAACTCGCCGGCCTTGACGCCGTCGCCCATCACCCACAGCACGCCGGCGAACACGAGCGCGAGGCCGACGTAGACGCCGACCCAGGTCGTCGCCTCCTTCATGGAGGGCACGTGCGGCCGCTTCACGACGATCAGCAGGTCGAAGATGAGGATGGCGACGAGGATCGCCATGGAGGCGATCTCGAAGATCTGGTACGGAGTCAAGCGGAACGCCTCTCGAGTGGGGTGCGCGAACGGACGCGAACGTCTCTCCCGCGCAAGCTGCTGCGCCTCCGCGACCGGGAGCCCGAGGGCTCCGTGATGACGATCGCGGCGTGACGGGATACTCCCCTTCGCCAGGGGACGAGTCTACCCGGCCCGCCGCCTAGCATGGAGCCATGGCAGCGAAGTGGTCTCTCTCCGGCGCCCTGCGGGGCATGTTCCAGCGCGAGACCATCACGGAGGAGACCTGGGACGACCTCGAGACGGCCCTCATCACCGCCGACTTCGGCCCCGACATCACCGAGCAGCTGGTCGCGGCGCTGCGCGCCGACGTCGAGCGACTCATGGTCGACGACCCGCAGGACCTCCGGCGCATGCTGCGGGAGCGGCTCGAGGAGCGGTTCGCCGCCTACGACCCGACGCTGTCGCTGCAGGAGCGTCCGGCCGTCATCCTCGTCGTGGGCGTCAACGGCGTCGGCAAGACCACCACGATCGGCAAGCTCGCCCGCTTCCTCGTCCGCAACGGCCAGTCGGTCGTCGTCGGCGCGGCGGACACCTTCCGCGCCGCCGCGGTCGAGCAGCTCGCCACGTGGGCGCAGCGCGCCGGCAGCGCGATCGTGCGCCCCGAGCGCGAGGGCCAGGATCCGGCATCCGTCGCCTTCCAGACGGTCGAGGCAGCGAAGGCGCACGGCCACGCGATGTGCATCGTCGACACGGCGGGCCGCCTGCACACCAAGGGCGGGCTCATGGATGAGCTCGGCAAGATCAAGCGCGTCATCGAGAAGCAGTCGCCCATCTCGGAGGTGCTGCTCGTGCTCGACGCGACCACGGGCCAGAACGGCGTCAGCCAGGCGCAGGCCTTCATCGAGCACGCCGGCATCACGGGCCTCGTGATCACGAAGCTCGACGGCTCGGCCAAGGGCGGCTTCATCCTCGCCGTGCAGGAGCGCACCGGCATCCCCATCAAGCTCATCGGGCAGGGCGAGGGCATCGACGACCTGACGGGCTTCACGCCGCACGTCTTCGTCGAGCAGCTGGTGGGTTGAGCCCGCAGCGCTCACCCTCGCGGTGAGCGCGGAGGGCTCAAGGTCGAGGAGCGCGCGCCGCAGGCGCACGCGTCGCGAGACCCCGGGGCAGCCCTCAGTCGGCCGTGTCCGGCCGCGTGAGCGGCCCGACGATCGTCAGCATGCCGTCCTCGATGCGCGCCTGGTCCTCCGTGATGACGGTCGCGTGCGCTCCGCGCACCCACAGCAGGCCGGTCGCGTCGCCGCGGCCCGCGTGCCCGACGATGCCGAAGTCGCTGCCCGGGAGGCGGCGGCCCGCGGTGCCCGGGTGCGACGAGAGCACCTCCGGCGTCGCGAGCGCGACCGTGCCGGTCTGCACCGACCCGTAGGCGGTGAGCACGATCGGCCCCCACACGGCGTGCAGGCGGCGCACGAGGTCGGCGTCGAGGTCCTGCCCGGCGACGAGGATGCGCCGCAGCCGCGGCGGCGCCTCGCCGGTGCGCTCGAGCTCGTCGAGGATGCCCGTGAGCTGCCCGGGCGACGCCGAGACGACCGAGACGAAGCGGTCGCGGATGATGCGGATGCGGTCGGCCGGCGGCGTGTGGGCGGCGCTCACGAGCGTCGCGCCGGTGAGCAGCGCCATGCCGAGCAGCTGCAGCCCCTTGCCGCGGTGGAGGGGAGCGCACGCGAGCATCACGTCGGTGCCCTCGACGCCCAGCCGGTCGTGGATGCCGGCGAGCTGGCGCAGGCCCTGCACGCCCATCGCCCCCTGCACGTGCGTCGTCACGGTGCCCGCGAGCGACTGCGACGGCAGCGCGATCCGCGCGCGGCGGCGCGTGCGCCCGAGCCCCGAGCCGTCGGCCGCCGACCACTCGAGGATCTGCGCGCCCGTGACCGTCGGCCCCCGGTGCCACTCGGGTGCGTCGCCGTCGTGCACGAGCAGCGCGTCGCGGGGGATCGCCGGGCGCAGCTCCTCGAGGGAGCCGGGGCTGATCGGCATGACGTCGAGGCCGAGCCGCGCCGCGCCGAGGAGTGCGACCGGCATCGCGGGGCCCGCGGCCGCGACCACCACGGGCCGCGGGCGGCGCTCGAGCGGATCGAGGTACAGCACGGCGGCCGCGCCCTCGGCGGCCCGCCACAGCTCGTCGAACGTGGCGCTCCAGCCGTCGACCACCAGCCCCAGCCGGTCGCCGTGCACCCGCGCGGCGTGCCGCGCCAGCGCGGTGATCGTGAAGCCGTGGCGCCGCACGCTGCGCCACAGCGACCTCGCGTGCGTCGGCGGCATGCCTCTCAGGCGCATCCCGTCCTCCTCGTGGTGACGCACCCAGCATGCCAGGCGGCCGCGCCCGAGGGCGGCGCGGCGCGGCGGTAGACTCGGGCCCACCATGGCTGCGTTCGGTTCCCTCTCCACCCGCCTCACCGAGACCCTCGCCAAGCTCCGCACGAAGGGCAAGCTCTCCGCCGCGGACGTCGACGGGACGGTGCGCGAGATCCGTCGCGCCCTGCTCGACGCCGACGTGGCGCTCGAGGTCGTCAAGTCCTTCACCGCCGCCGTGCGCGAGCGCGCGCTCGGCGCGGAGGTGTCGGACGCGCTGAACCCGGCGCAGCAGGTCGTGAAGATCGTCAACGACGAGCTCGTCACGATCCTCGGCGGCGAGAGCCGTCGGCTCGAGCTGGCGAAGACGCCGCCGACCGTGATCATGCTCGCCGGCCTCCAGGGCGCGGGCAAGACGACGCTCGCGGGCAAGCTCGCCAAGCACCTCGCCGGGCAGGGGCACACGCCGCTGCTCGTCGCGAGCGACCTCCAGCGCCCCAACGCCGTCACGCAGCTGCAGGTGGTCGGCGGCCAGGCGGGCGTGCCCGTCTTCGCCCCGGAGCCCGGCAACGGCGTCGGCGACCCCGTGCGCGTCGCGCGCGACGGCGTCGCGGAGGCGCGTCGCCGCCAGCACGACATCGTCATCGTCGACACCGCCGGCCGCCTCGGCGTCGACGCCGACATGATGCGCCAGGCCGCCGACATCCGGAAGGCCGTGCAGCCCGACGAGGTGCTGTTCGTCATCGACGCGATGATCGGCCAGGACGCGGTCGCGACCGCGAAGGCCTTCCAGGAGGGCGTCGACTTCACCGGCGTCGTGCTCACGAAGCTCGACGGCGACGCCCGAGGCGGCGCGGCGCTCTCGATCCGCGGCCTCACCGGCAAGCCGATCCTCTTCGCCTCCACGGGCGAGACGCTCGACGACTTCGAGCCGTTCCACCCCGACCGCATGGCGAGCCGCATCCTCGACCTGGGCGACATCCTCACCCTCATCGAGCAGGCGCAGAAGGCGTTCGACGAGGAGGAGGCGCACCGCCTCGCCGAGGCCATCGCCACCGACGGCTTCACGCTCGAGGACTTCCTCAAGCAGATGCAGCAGCTGCGCAAGGCCGGCAACTTCAAGCAGATGCTCGGCATGCTCCCGGGCGCGAAGGGCATGCGCGAGGCGATCGACTCGTTCGACGAGCGCGAGCTCGTGCGCACCGAGGCCATCATCCAGTCGATGACGCCGCAGGAGCGCAAGCAGTCGAAGATCCTCAACGGCTCGCGCCGGCTGCGCATCGCCCGCGGCGCGGGCGTCACCGTCACCGACGTCAACCAGCTCATCGCGCGCTTCGAGCAGGCCGCCAAGATGATGAAGACGGTCGCGAAGGGCGGCGTGCCGAACATGCCCGGCATGGGCCCGATGCCGGCGGGCATGCGCCCGCCCAAGAAGGGCGGCAAGCCGCAGGGCAAGCAGCTGAAGCGCTCGGGCAACCCCGCGAAGCGCACCGACGCGCCCGCCGCGCAGCCGCAGGGCAGCGCGTTCGGCGCGCCGAAGCCCGACGGCGCGTTCGGCCAGCTCTCCGACACCGACCAGGAGGCGCTGCAGCGCATGCTCGGCAACCGCTGACCCAGCGGGCGCGCACCCGCGGCGCGTACGGTGGGCGCATGGCACGCATCCTCGTCCTCGGCGCCCACGGCAGGGTCGCCCTCCTCGCCCAGCGCATGCTCAGCGACGCCGGGCACACCGTCCACGGCGTCATCCGCAACCCCGACCACGCGGCCGAGGTCGCCGAGTCCGGCGCCGAGCCGATCGTGCGCGACCTCGAGCGGCTCGAGCAGGCGGGCGTCGACGAGCTGCTGAAGGGCTTCGACGTCGTCGTCTGGTCGGCCGGCGCCGGCGGCGGCTCGCCCGAGCGCACGCGCGCCGTCGACCAGGACGCGGCGCTGCGGGTGCTGGATGCGGTGACGCGGTCGGGCGCGCGGCTCGTGATGGTGTCGTACTTCGGCGCGAGCCGCGACCACGGCATCGCCGAGGACGACCCGTTCTTCGCCTACGCCGAGGCGAAGTCCATCGTCGACGAGGCGATCCGCGACTCCGGCGCCGACTGGGTGATCCTGGCGCCGTCGACCCTGACGATGGACGACGAGACCGGCATCGAGCTCGATGCGCCGGCCGGGTCGCTGGAGCCGGGCGAGATCTCGCGCGCCACCGTCGCGCGGATGATCGCCGAGGTCGTCGCGCACCCCGCGGTGCGCGGGCTGACGCTCCGCGCGAACCGCGGCGGCACCCCGGTCGCGGAGGCGCTCGGGTCGCTGCCCAACATGGGCTAGAGCTCGATCGACGCCATGTGCGAGCCGGACACCTTCGCGTAGCCGAGGCTCGCGTACAGCCCATCGGCACCCGTCGGGCTCGCGGTGTCGACGTCGAGCACCGCCGCCTCCATGCCGTCGGCCGCGAACGAGCGCATCCCGGCCGACAGCAGCGCGAGCGCGACGCGGCGGCCGCGGTAGGCGCGGCGCACGCCGAGCAGGTCGGTGTAGCCGAAGCGGTAGCCGCGCAGCGCGAAGTCGCCCTCGTAGCGGCTCGCGAGCTGGTACCCGACGACGAGCGGCGCGCCCGCCTCGAGGGCCGCGCGGGTGTCGTCGTCGGTCGAGGGGTCGGCGAGGAGCGCCGCGGTGTCGGGCGCGTCGTCGACGACGAGCCACGACCAACCCGGTGCGAACTCGCTGCGGCCGCTCGTCCACTGCTCGGGGGTGGTCGGCTCGCTGCCCCAGTGGTCGCGGAACGCGTCGTTGTGCGCGAGCCGCGTGGGCTCGTCGAGCTCGGCGCTCCACGGCACGAGGCGCAGCGAGCCGGCGAGCTCGACCTCCGGGATGGGGTGCTCGGCGCCGAGCGGGCGCTTGAGGTCGGCGAACCAGCGGCGCGGCTCGAAGCCGCCCGCCTCGTGCAGGCGCAGCTTCGACTCGGGCGCGTCGTCCTCGGCGAACGTCGCGATGCGCGCCGGAAGCTCCTTCCCGGAGGCCGCGAGCAGCTGCCGGGCGCGGGCGATGAGCCATGCCTGCAGCTGCGCGCCGATGCCCTCGCCGCGGCGCTCGGGGTGCACGTTGCCGAAGACGAAGGCGCGCACGGTGCGCGCGTCGCCGGGCCGCGTCTCGGCGAAGCCGGATGCGACGAGGCGGCCGTCGGCGTCGAAGCCGAGGATCGAGTCGGTCTCGAGCCGCTTCCACGGTGCGGCGAGGCCGTCGCGCACCTCGTCGAGCGACTCGCGGTACGGTTCGCGGTCGGCCTCGCCGACGGCGCCGAGCAGCGCGGTGAGCGCCGGTGCGTCGTCGACGGTCGCCGGGCGCCACGTGAGGCCTCCGGCGGTGAGCGGCGGGAGGGTGTCGGGCGCGGCGGCGCGCTCGGCGATCGGGGCGAGGTCGGCGGTCACCCGACCAGGCTATGAGGCGGTGGCCCTAGGGTCGAGGCATGACCCACCGACCCACTCGCATCGGCGTGCAGCTCGCGCCGCAGCACACGACCATGCAGGCCACGATCGACGCCGCGCGGCGGCTCGAGGAGATGGGCGTCGACGCCGTCTTCGGCTGGGACCACTTCTTCCCGCTCTCGGGCGACGCCGACGGCGCGCACTTCGAGGCGACGGCGCAGCTGGCGGCGTGGGCCGTCGCGACCGAGCGCGTGCAGATCGGCCCGCTGGTGTTCTGCAACTCGTACCGCAACCCCGATCTGCTCGCCGATGTCGCGCGCACGATCGACCACATCTCCGGCGGCCGGTTCGTCTTCGGCATCGGCTCCGGATGGTTCGAGCGCGACTACCTGGAGTACGGCTACGACTTCGGCTCGGTCGGATCGCGGCTCGACGCCCTCGCGGCGGCGCTCCCGCGCATCCGTGCCCGCTGGGAGCGGCTCAACCCGCCGCCGGTCGGCGCGATGCCCATCCTCATCGGCGGCAAGGGGGAGCGGAAGACGCTGCCGCTCGTCGCGCGGCACGCCGACATCTGGCACTCCTTCGTCGGCCCCGACGAGCTGCCGCACAAGCTCGACGTGCTGCGCGAGCAGTGCGACGCGCTCGGGCGCGACGTCGACGAGATCGAGGTGTCGAACGGCGCGAGCGTGCGCGACGGCGTCGGGGGCGTCGGCTTCGAGCGCCTCGACGCGCTGCACGCGGCGGGAACCCGGCTGCTGACCATCCCCCTCTCGGGCGACGACACGCCCGACGGCTACGCCCTCGACCGCGTGCCGGCCTTCCTCGAGTGGCGCGACCGGAAGAACGCCTAGGCCCGCAGCTGCTCGAGCAGCTCGTCGAGCACCGCGCGGTGCCCGCCGCGCGCGAAGGCGGCGCGCTGCAGCGCGGCCGAGCCGCCGCGCTCGACGACGCGCGTGACCGCGGCGAGCGAGCGCGTCGCACCGAGGTCGGCGGCGATCGGCGCGAGCCGCTCGACCGCGTCGCCGAGCGCGTCGCGCACCGGCTGCAGCGTGCCGTCGGCGTCGACGATCGCGGTCGCGTCGAGCCCGTCGCGGGCCGAGCGCAGCTTGTTCTCGCGCACGAGCCACGAGGGCAGGTGGGCCGGTTCGTGCCCGGCGTCGAGCGCCCGCGACGCCTCCTCGACGAGGCAGTGCGTGAGCGCGGTCACCGCGGCGAGGTCGTCGATCGACGGCGCGCCGTCGGCGATGCGCACCTCGAGCGTGCCGAGCGTCGGCGATGGCCGCACGTCCCAGCGCAGCTCAGCGAGGTCGTCGATCACGCCCGCGCGCAGCATGTCGGCGAGGGTTCGCTCGTACTCCGCCCAGTCCTCGAGCATCGGCGGCAGCCCGCCCGTCGGCAGCTGCTGGAACAGCATCGTGCGGTGCGAGGCGTAGCCGGTGTCGGCGCCCTGCCAGAAGGGGCTCGAGGCCGAGAGCGCGAGGATGAGCGGCAGCCGGTCGAGCATCGTGCGCAGCAGCGGCACGACCTTGTCGCGCTGCTCGACGCCGACGTGGTTGTGCACGCCGAAGATGACGAGGCGGCGGCCCCAGTCGCCGGCCTTCTCGATCACGCGCCGGTAGCGCGGGTCGTCGCCCTGGCGCTGGTCGCGCCACTGGCTCGTCGGGTGCGTGCCGGTGCCCACGAGGGCCGCGCCGATCCGTCCGGCCGCCTCGACGGCCGTGTCGCGCATCCGCCGCAGCTCGTCGACCGCGTCGTCGGTGGTGTCGTGCACGCCCGTGATGAGCTCGATCATGCTCGTGAGGAACTCGTGGTCGAAGCGGCGGTCGCCGATCGCCCGCAGCAGCTCCTCGGCCCGCGGCACCATCTCGCCCGTCGCCGGGTCGACGACGGCCAGCTCCCACTCGACGCCGAGCGTCGAGCGGGCGGACGGTGCGAACTCCATGGCTCGAGGGTAGGGCCGCGCGGCCGGATGTCGCGCGGGTCGTGCCAGGGTGTGCCAGAATGGGGGGTCGAGCACGCGCCCCGACCCTCTACTCCGGCGCGCGCCGCTCACCGAGCTTTGCGGGTCGCGCATCACCCACGTGCGCAGGCCGCGGTGCAACCACGAGAACACAAAGCAGGAGAACTGTGGCAGTCAAGATCCGTCTGAAGCGCTTCGGCAAGATCCGCGCGCCCTACTACCGCGTCGTCGTGGCCGACTCGCGCACCAAGCGCGACGGCCGCGTCATCGAGGAGATCGGCAAGTACCACCCGACCGAGCACCCGTCGCTCATCGAGATCGACAGCGAGCGCGCCCAGTACTGGCTCGGCGTCGGCGCGCAGCCGACCGAGCAGGTCGCCGCGCTGCTGAAGCTCACCGGCGACTGGGGCAAGTTCTCGGGCGAGGGCTCGACCGAGAACCAGGTCAAGCAGCGCGAGGGCAAGAAGGCGTTCGTCGCCGACGAGGCCAAGAAGCCGGTGCTGAAGCCCAAGGCCGAGAAGCCCGCCGAGGCGCCCGCCCCGGCCGCGACCGAGTCGACCGACGCCGAGGAGGCCGCCCCGGCCGCCGACGAGGCCGAGAAGACCGAGTCCTGAGCATGTTGCGCGATGCTCTCGAGCACCTCGTGAAGGGGATCGTCGATCGCCCGGACGAGGTGCGCGTCGGCGCGCGCGACTCGCAGCGCGGCGAGGTCCTCGAGGTGCGCGTGCACCCCGAGGACCTCGGCCGCGTCATCGGGCGCGGCGGTCGCACCGCCGGCGCCCTGCGCACGGTCATCGGTGCGCTCCCCGGAGGACGCCGCGTCCGCGTGGACGTGGTGGACACCGATCGCTAGGCCCGCCGTGCCCGCGCGCACGCAGCTGCGCGTCGGCCGGCTCGCCAGGGCCCACGGGCTGAAGGGCGCGATCAAGGTCGAGCTCTACACCGATGAGCCCGAGCGCCGCTTCGTGCCCGGCGCGCGCTTCGCGCTGCAGGTGCCGACGTCGTCGAAGTGGCACGGCAAGTCGATCGAGCTGCTCGAGCTGCGCGTCTACAACGGCAGCCCCGTCGCGTTCTTCGCCGGCGTCACCGACCGCACCGAGGCCGAGTCGCTCATCAAGGCCGTGCTGTGGGTCGAGCAGGACGCCACCGAGCTGCCCGCCGAGCCCGACGCCTGGTACGTGCACCAGCTCGCCGGCCTCGACGTCTGGCGCGACGGCGAGCGCGTCGGCCGCGTCATCCGCGTCGACCCGCTGCCCGCGCAGGACATGCTGATCGTCGAGCACCGCGGCGAGGAGGTCATGGTGCCGTTCGTGAAGGCGATCGTGCCCGAGGTCGACCTCCGCGCGGGCCGCATCACCGTCACGCCGCCTCCCGGGCTCTTCGAGGAGCTCGAGGCCGCTGACGACGAGCCGACCGCGCCGGCGACGTCCGACGACGCCGCGGCGGACGACGACGAGGCGCCCGCCGCAGCGACGGGTGCCGAGGCCGACGCGGCCCTGGCCGACGCGATGGTGGCCGACGTGCCCGCCGAGCCCGAGGCATCCGCCGACGGCGCCGGCGACCCGCCCGCGCGGGGCTGAGCCGTGCGCCTCGACATCGTCACGATCTTCCCGGAGTTCTTCGGGGTGCTCGACGTCTCGCTGCTCGGGCGGGCCCGCCGCGACGGGCTGCTCGAGCTGGGCGTGCACGACCTGCGGCAGTGGACCCACGACCGGCACCGCACCGTCGACGACACCCCCTACGGCGGCGGCGCCGGCATGGTCATGCGGCCCGAGCCGTGGGGCGAGGCCTTCGACGCGCTGCTCGGCCCGTCGGACGACGGCGCGGGGTCGGATGCGCTGGTCGTGTTCCCGACGCCCGCGGGCGTGCCCTTCACCCAGGCGCTCGCCAGGCAGCTCGCCGCCGAGCCGCGCATCGTCTTCGCGTGCGGCCGCTACGAGGGCATCGACGCGCGCGTCGCCGAGCACGTCGCCGGCCGCGCGCGCGTGCTCGAGGTCAGCCTCGGCGACTACGTGCTCAACGGCGGCGAGGTCGCGGTGATGGCGATGATCGAGGCGATCGGCCGGCTCGTGCCGGGCGTCGTCGGCAATCCGGAGTCGCTCGTCGAGGAGAGCCACGAGGCGGGCCTGCTCGAGCACCCGTCGTACACGAAGCCGCAGACCTGGCGCGGGCTCGAGGTGCCGGAGGTGCTGCGCAGCGGCAACCACGCGGCGATCGCCGCCTGGCGCCACGAGCAGGCGCTCGAGCGTACGCGCCGCGTGCGACCCGACCTGCTGCCCGCCGACGAGGCGGGGGAGGGCGGCCAGCCCTCAGCGAACACGCGGGCGCGCCCTGCCGCCGATCGGTAGCCTCGGGGGCATGGCCACGAGCGCGAGCACCCCCGGCAGCCGGCGCCCGGCAGCGACCGGCGCCGACCGCCCCTGGCCGCTGCGCGCCTTCTTCTGGACGATGGTGGCCTCGATCATCGCGCTGCCCGCGTGGATCATGTTCGGCCGCGGGCTCGCCGGTGCGCCGCTCGGCGACGCGCTGCTGCTGCAGGCCTTCCTCGGCCCGGGCCTCGCGCTGCTCATCGGCCTCGTCGTGGGGCTCACCGTCGCCCGCAAGGAGGTGCGCCGGCCGCGCGCAGTCACGTGGCGCGACGTGCGCCTCATCGGCCCCTGGCTGCTCGTCATCGCGCTCATGGGCCTCACGGTGGTCGACACCGCCGGCGGCCGCACCGGCAGCGCGCTCACCGCGTGGCTCGGCGACGGCTGGCTCACCGCATCCCAGTCGTTCACCGCCATCGCGGTGATGGCGACCATCATCGGCGGCGCGGTGCTCGCGTGGCTCCAGGTGCTCGAGCTCGGCCGCGAGACGCGCGCCCGCGTCGAGCGCGTCGTCGCCGACCTGCAGGCGCCTGTCATCGAGCAGCGCGCCCGCCAGGAGGACGCCGCCTTCGAGCGCATCGACGGCCCGCAGGCGGGCCGCGTCATCCGCATCGAGGACGACGACCGGCGCTGACGCCGCGCTCGGGTTCGCGCCGGGCATCCGCGTGTGGCAGAATGGCCCGTTGGTGCCATGCACTGCTCCCGCTCTCGAGCGGCCTCTGCCACAGGGGAGAGCACACCGGCACCCCACCCCGAACCCAGAACGCGGCCGACCTGTGGCGGCTGCAGAGAGCGATACCGCCATGCACATCCTCGACAAGGTCGACGCAGCCAGCCTCCGCACCGACGTCCCCGACTTCCGCCCCGGCGACAACGTCAAGGTCCACGTCAACATCATCGAGGGCTCGCGCTCGCGCGTCCAGATCTTCCAGGGCGTCGTCATCGGCCGCTCGGGCCACGGCGTCCGCGAGACCTTCACGGTCCGCAAGGTGTCGTTCCAGGTCGGCGTCGAGCGCACCTTCCCCGTGCACTCCCCGGTCATCGACCGGATCGAGCTCGTCAGCCGCGGCGACGTCCGCCGCGCGAAGCTCTACTACCTGCGCGGCCTGCGCGGCAAGGCCGCCAAGATCCGCGAGAAGCGCGACCACTCCTGATCGACGCGAACGGGGCCGGCGGCATGCCGGCCCCGTTCGTCGTGCTCGTGGCCGAATCGTGATCGACGGCGGCGCGCGCGGCGCGGGGCGGGCACGCGCTCGCACCTAGACTTGCCGAGGGCGAAAGGGCGGGGATGACGGAGACGGTCGAGACCGGCGAGACGGGCCGGGGCGACGGCGGATCCGGGCGCGGCTTCCTGCTGTTCCTGCGCGACCTGGCCGTCATCTTCCTGGTCGCGCTGCTGATCTCGTTCCTCGTGAAGACGTTCCTGATCCGGCCGTTCTGGATCCCGTCCGAGTCGATGAACGACACCCTGCAGGTCGACGACCGCATCATCGTGAGCCTCCTGACGCCGACGGTCTTCGCGATCGACCGCGGCGAGGTCGTCGTGTTCGAGGATCCGGGCGGCTGGCTGCCCGAGCCGGAGCAGGAGGAGGAGACGGGCCTCGTCGGCGCGATCGACTGGTTCCTGACCTTCGTCGGCCTCGCGCCCGAGGACGACCACGGCTACCTCATCAAGCGCGTCATCGGCCTGCCCGGCGACCGCGTGCAGTGCTGCAACGAGTTCGGGCAGCTCACGGTCAACGGCGTGCCCATCGACGAGCCCTACCTCCACCTCGACCTCGCCGGCCAGCCCGCGAGCTCCATGTCGTTCGACGTGACGGTGCCCGAGGGCCACCTGTGGGTGCTCGGCGACAACCGCAACCACTCGGGCGACTCCCGCGCGCACATGGACGCCCCGGGCGGCGGCTTCGTGCCCATCGCCTCCGTCGTCGGCCGCGCCGTGCTCATCTCGTGGCCCGTCGAGCGCTGGACGTGGCTCGACAGCTACGACTCGTCCTTCGTCGGCGTCGAGCCGCAGGGCGCGGCGGTCGCCCGCGAGCTGCCGCTCGTCGTCCCGGGCTGATGCCTGCGGTCCCGACGCTCGAGCTCGAGCGGGAGCTGTGGGCGGATGCGTCCCTCGTCATCGGGATGGACGAGGTCGGCCGCGGCGCGCTCGCCGGGCCGGTGAGCGTCGGCGCGCTCGCGCTCGGCGCCGACTGCGGGCCGACGCCCGAGCACCTGCGCGACTCGAAGACGATGACCGTGCTGCGGCGCACGGCGACGGCGCCGCTCGTGCGCTCGTGGGGGGTGAGCGCCGTCGGGCACGCGACGAACGAGGAGATCGACCGGCTCGGCATCCAGGTGGCGCTCGGCCTCGCCGGCCGCCGCGCGCTCGTCGGGCTCCACGAGGCCGGCATCGACGTGCCGCGCGCCGCGATCCTCCTCGACGGCACGCACGACTGGCTCGCGCCGGCGCTGCGCGCCCCGGTGCGCACGATCCTGCGCGCCAAGGCCGACCGCGACTGCGCCTCCGTCTCGGGCGCCGCGCTCGTCGCGAAGGTCGAGCGCGACGGGCGCATGGTGGAGGCCGATGGCGTGCACCCCGGCTACGGCTGGCACTCGAACAAGGGCTACGGCTCCGCGGCCCACCTCAGCGCGATCGCCGAGCTCGGGCCGAGCGCGCTGCACCGGCGCACCTGGCTGCACTGACGCATCCGCCCCCGTCGGCGCAGCCGCGCACCGCGCCGCCGGGCTCCGGGCTCAGACGTCGAAGGAGCGGCGGGAGCGCCGCTGCCACAGCCACACGACGAGCGCGATGATCGCGATGAGCACGGCGCCGATCGCGACGAGCACGCCGATGAGCGCCCACGGCACGGCCGTCTGCCCGGGCTGCACCGCCTCGCCCGCCGCCTGCTCGCCGTCGGTCGGCGGCGGCGCGGTGCCCGAGAGGTCGGGCGCGCCCTGGGCCTCGCCGACCACCTCGATGGTGACGATGAGGCGCGAGGGGGTCGTGCCCGCGTCGGCGCCGAAGCCGACGGCGACGATGTGCTCGCCCGACATCACGGCGCGCCGCACGAGGCCCGGGTTCGCGTCGAAGCGCACGGGCGCGGTGGTCGCGGCGACCGCGTCGCCCGCCTCGGGCATCGCCTGCGACCAGCGCGTGCCGTCGGCCGTGGTCGCGAGCAGCGCCGCGACATCCGCCCCCACGGGGTCGAGCACCTGCAGGATGCCCCACGCGTTCGCGGGCGCCGGGAGCGCCGGGTCGAGGCTCGCGTGCACGCGCACCGACTGGCCCCAGTCGGCCTGCACCCGGAAGAACTGGAACTCGCTCGGCAGCATCTCGGTCGTGTAGGAGCCGGGCTCGACGAGCGGCGCGTCGTTGAGGCTCGAGCCGCCCACGGCGGCGCCCGCAGCGCCGTCGGCGGGGATCGAGAGCTCCCAGCCGCGCTCCGCGTCGATCGGCGGCGGCAGCTGCGCGGCGTCGCTCGGCCACGCGTGCTCGGCGATGCGCAGCTCGAAGGGCACCGGCGCGTCGGGCGGCGTCACCACCTCGAGCCGCAGCAGCAGCTGCTCGGCGGTCGCGCACGGGTGCTGCGGCGAGCCCTCGGCGGCCGAGAGCCGGCCGGTGAAGACCGAGAAGCGGTCGTCGCCGAGCGCGATGATGTCGGTCGTGTCGCACGGCTCGCCCGCGAGGGTGCTGAGCGACGCGTCGACCTCGAGGCTGCCCTCGTGCGGCAGGCGGCCGGCGAGCCCGACGTGGATGACCGACCCGGGCCGGGTGCGCTCGACGAGGTAGTGCAGCGAGGCGACGTCGCCGCCGAGCTCGTCGACGTACTGCGTGCCGGGCACGAGCGCGGGCGCCCCCTCCGCCTCGGCCACCCCGTCGATGGGCTCGCCGACGACGTCGAAGGGGCGGAACGCGCGCGTCGAGAGCCGCTCGAGGGCGTGCTGCAGGCTCGAGGCCTCCGACACGTCGAGGTAGTCGCCCCGGCCGCGGTCGGCGACGCACTGCAGCTGCTCGCGCGCCGCGTCGTCGACGTCGAAGCCGATGACGTCGATGCGCATCGCGATGTCGTTCGCCGTCAGCTCGGCCGCGACGACGCAGGGGTCGGGCTCGCAGTTGGCGATGCCGTCCGAGACGAGCAGGATCGCGCGCTGGCCGTCGTCGCCGAGGTCGGCGCCGGCCTGCTGCAGCGCGTGCCCGATCGGCGTCTCGCCGGCGGGGGAGAGGGCGTCGACGGATGCGCGGAGCGCGTCGCGGTTGTCGGTGCCGATGGGCACGAGCAGCTGCGAGTCGCTGCAGGAGGCGGCGCTGCCGAGCTCGGTCGCGCCGAAGACGCGCAGGCCCACGCGGTTGGGGTCGGGCAGCTCGCCGATCACGACACCGAGGGCCGACTGCGCCGCGTCCATGCGCGACGTGCCGTCGGTGGTGGGCTCGGCCATCGAGCCCGAGGAGTCGACGACGATCATGAGCCCGCCGTCGCCGGTCGACGGCGACGTCGCGGTCGCGGGGGCGGGCTGGAGCGCGCCCGCGGCGAGCGCGAGCGCGCCGCTGAGCGCGAGCGTCAGGACGATCCGCCGCATGGCAGCTCCGTTCCGTGCAAAGTTTCCGGTTCAGAATCTACGACCTCGCGGCTGTGCGCGGTGCGCAGCGCGCCTCAGCATCTGCGAAGCGGTCGCCCTGGGTCCGGTGGACATACGATGGCGGCATGGAACCCGAGGACATCGAGGACTACGACCGCGAGGTCGAGCTGGCCCTCTTCAAGGAGTATCGAGACGTCGTCGGCATGTTCAAGCACGTGGTCGAGACCGAGCGTCGCTTCTACCTCGCGAACGACGTGAAGGTCACCCGGCACGACGCCGGCACCGACTTCTACTTCGAGCTCGAGCTCACCGACGTGTGGGTGTGGGACATCTACCGCTCCGACCGCTTCATCAAGTCGGCCCGGGTGCTGACGTTCAAGGACGTCAACGTCGAGGAGCTCGCCTCGCGCGACCTGGAGCTGCCGAAGGACCTCGCGATCGAGGAGTGATCGGCGACGGCCGCCGGGCGACGGCGGCCGTTCTCCACAGGCGGGCACCGTGCCCGCCCGCGCGCCGCCGCGCATCCGCTTCCATGCCCGCATGCGAGCGAAGGATCAGCTGGGCCTCGACGGCGAGGCGGCCGCGAGCGTGCACCTCGAGCGGGCGGGCATGCGCATCATCGACCGGCGGTGGCGCTGCCCGCACGGCGAGCTCGACATCGTCGCCCTCGACGGCGAGACGCTCGTCTTCGTCGAGGTGAAGACCCGCCGCGGGCTCGGCTTCGGGCACCCGTTCGAGGCCATCACGCCCGACAAGGTGCGGCGGCTGCGCACGCTCGCGGGGCTGTGGCTCTCGGCCACCGGGCATCGCGGCCCGATCCGCATGGATGCCGTGGGCGTCATCGCGCCGCGCTCGGGCACGTGGCGGGTCGAGCATCTGCGGGGCATCGAGTGAGCGGCTTCGGCCGCGCCGCGTGCGTCGCGCTGCAGGGGCTCGCGGGCGTCGGCGTGCAGATCGAGGTGCATGCCTCGGCGGGGCTGCCGCGCGTGCACATCGTCGGGCTGCCCGACCGCGCGGTGCAGCAGGCGCAGCACCGCACCTGGAGCGCCATCGCCCGCATGGGGCTCAGCGCGCCGCAGGGCAAGACGGTGATCAACCTCACGCCCGCGTCGCTGCCGAAGGCGGGCACCCACTTCGACCTGGCGATGGCCGTCGCGGTGCTGCGCACCTCCGGGGTGGTGCCGCCCGACGACGGCGAGACGGCGCTGCTCGGCGAGCTGGGGCTCGACGGCCGCCTGCGGCCGGTCGCGGGCACGCTGCCGCTCGCCCGCGCCGCGGCCGAGGCGGGCATGACCCGCATCGTCGTGCCCACGGCGTCCGTCGACGAGGCGTCGCTCGTGGCGGGCCTGCGCGTGCTCGGCGCGCCGAGCCTCGCCCACGCTGCGGCGCTGCTCGGCGCCGAGCTCGACCCGGAGCCCGTCGAGCCCGTGACGGCGGCGCCCGCGCCGCAGCGGGAGGCGGCGGCGCTCGACCTCGCCGACGTGGTCGGCAACCGCGACGCCGTCGCCGCGCTCGAGGTCGCCGCCGCCGGCGCGCACCACCTGATGATGGTCGGGCCGCCCGGCGCGGGCAAGACGATGCTCGCGATGCGGCTGCCGGGCATCCTGCCGCCGCTCGAGCCCGAGCAGGCGCTCGAGGTCGCGTCGCTGCGCTCGCTCGCGGGCGAGCCGCCGCCCGCGACGCTCGACGTCGTGCCGCCGTTCGAGCAGCCGCACCACTCGGCGACCGCGGCAGCGCTCATCGGCGGCGGCTCGGGCACGATCCGGCCCGGCGCCGCGGCCCGCGCGACGCACGGCGTGCTCTTCCTCGACGAGGCGCCCGAGTTCCCGCGCACCGTGCTCGACATGCTGCGCCAGCCGCTCGAGTCGGGCACCATCACGATCCACCGCGCGGCGGGCGTCGCCGCCTTCCCCGCGCGCTTCCAGCTGCTGCTCGCCGCCAACCCGTGCCCGTGCGGGCTCTTCGGCACCGGCGACTGCACGTGCGCGCCGCAGCAGCGGCGGCGCTACTTCGGCCGGCTCTCCGGTCCGCTGCTCGACCGCGTCGACCTCCACGTGCGCGTCGACCGCGTCGCGCCCGGGCTCGACGGCGACCGGCGGACGACGGCGGATGCGTCGGCGCGGGTCGCCGAGGCCCGCGCCCGCGCCGCGCGCCGGCTGGCCGGCACCGGCTGGACGGCGATGGGCCACGTGCCGGGCCCGTGGCTGCGCCGCAGCCTCCCGCTCGACGCGAGCCTGCTCGAGCCGCTGGTCGTCGCGGTCGAGCGCGGCGCGCTGACGATGCGCGGCATGGACCGCGCCGTGCGCGTCGCGTGGACGATGGCCGACCTCGACGGCGCCGACGCGCCCACGCGCGCCCACATCGGTCGAGCGCTCGCCCTCAGGAAGGGGATCCCGGCATGACGCCGTTCCGACTCGAGCCCGCGCGGCTGCGCGAGGCGGTCGTCCCGACGCTGCCGCCGGGCGCGACCGAGCCCGATGACGCGGCCGTGGCCGCTCGCTTCGCCGCCGGTGCCTGGACGGTGCTGCCCGAGCCGGGCGACGGCGCCGCAGGCATCGTGCGCGAGCGGCTCGGCGCCGTGCGCGCGCTGCAGCTGCTGGTGGAGGGCGCCTCGGCCGCCGACTGGGGTCGCGAGCTCGACGACGCCGAGGATCGGCGGGCGGTGGCCGACGCGCTCGGCCGCTGGCAGCCCCGCCTCGCCGCCGAGCGCATCCTCGCCGCCTTCTCGCAGGGCGCCGCCTTCGGCCAGCGGCTCGTGACGCGCGACGACGCGCACTGGCCGGCCGGGCTCGATGACCTCGGCCCGCACGCGCCGGCCGCGGTCTGGGTGCGCGGCGACCCGGCGGCCCTGTCGGCCTGCGCGCGCTCGGCCGCGCTGGTCGGCTCGCGCGCGTCGTCGGGCTACGGCGAGCTCGTCACCGCGCAGCTCGCCTCCGGGCTCGTCGCGCGCGGGTTCGCGGTCGTCTCCGGCGGCGCCTACGGCATCGACGGCGCCGCGCACCGGGCCGCGCTCGCGGCGGGAGGCACGACGGTCGCGGTGCTCGCCGGCGGGCTCGACCGCTTCTACCCGGCCGGGCACGACGAGCTGCTGCGGCGGGTCGCCTCGAGCGGCTGCGTCATCGCCGAGGCGCCCAGCGGCGTGCCGCCCACCCGCTGGCGGTTCCTCGCGCGCAACCGGCTGATCGCGGCGCTCGCGAGCGCGACGGTCGTCGTCGAGGCGGGGCAGCGGTCGGGCTCGATCAACACGGCGGGGCACGCGGCGGCCCTCGGCAGGCCCCTCGGCGCGGTGCCAGGCCCGGTCACCTCAGGCTCCAGCACCGGCTGCCACCGGCTGCTGCGCGAGTACGGCGCGGCAGTGGTCGAGCGCGCGGAGCACGTCGTCGAGCTGCTCGAAGGCCCGGGCGAGGAGGTGCAGGCGCTCGGCGGGCTGACGAGCGACGAGCTGCGGGTGCTCGACGCCCTGAGCGCCCGCGCGCCCCGCGGCATCGACGAGTTGGCCGTCCGCACGGGCATGGCGAGGGGCGACGTCGTCGCGTCGCTCGCGCTGCTCGAGCTCGGGGCGCGGGCCGCGGAGCGCGCGACCGGCTGGGTGCGCGCGGCGTAGGGTGCCGCGCGCCGCCGCCGGCGGACCGGGTCAGGTGCTCCGGCTCCAATCGGCCACCTGCGGGTCCGCGGCGAAGCCGGCCGCGGTGTAGGTGGCGACCGCGGCCGCGTTCGCGCTCTCGGTGCAGACGGTCGCGCTCGACGCGCCGAGGTCCCGCAGTGCCGCCGCCGCCGCGCGCGTCACGATCGCGCCGTATCCCTTGCCCCGGTGCTCTGCGTGCACGCCCATCGGCTCGATCAGGCCCGGGCGGCCGCGGCCCGCGGCCCAGACCGCCGCGACAGCGACCATCCGCCCGTCGGTGTCGCGCCCCGCCAGGATGCGGGCGCCGTCGAAGAGCGGGGTACCGGCCGTCGCCAGCCACCCCTCCACGACGCGGCGGCGCCGGTCGTGCGGCATCGCCGCGCCGCGGAAGGCCGACCAGTGCACCTCCGCCCACTCGGCGGTATCGGCTGGATCGAGCGTCTCGATCTGGAGATCCGCAGCATCGACGGGTGCGCGGAGGTCGCGGTGCAGCGGCGTCCACGGCTCGTCCGGCACCCAGCCTCCGGTCGCGAGCCGCGCCCCGAGCGCCGCAGCGCCCCGAGCCTCGACCGCCGCCGGGCCTGCAGGCAGCACGCCCGCTTCGACGTCGTCGAGGTCCGCGACGATGCGTTGCGCCAGTGCGTCGTCCTCCCGGTGACCGGGGTCGACGCCGAAGCGCAGGAGGTCGGGGCCGTCGAGCAGCGCCATCGCGACGACCCGCCCCCTGTCGCGCCACACCCGGAGCGCCGCCGCGGTCGCCGTCGCCCCCCGGAGCGCATGCCAGCCGAGGTCGCCCGGGTGCAGCTGCACCGGCCCGTGATCCACCTGCCATGCCGCGAGCGCGTCGCGCAGACCGCCGAGGTCCGTCGTGCCGGGCGTCGCGAGCGTGACGGCCATGGGTGTCCTGCCTCCGAGTCGGTGCGGCCAGCGACGCGGAGGCCGCCAGCGGCCGCACGCCGTCGCGCAGAGCCCGCCAGCCTATGGCACGGCCTTCGCCAGCGCTCGACGCGTCGGGGTCGAGCATGCCCCGGCGCGGATAGCCTGTGCGCGTGAGCTACGGCATCCACCCCGAACCGGCCGCGGTGATCGCGCACCTGAGCGACACCCACCTGCTGGCCGGCGGCGCGCTGCTGGGCGGCCTCGTCGACACCGAGGCGCACCTGCGGCAGACCGCCGAGCGACTGCGGGTCGCCGCTGCCGACGCGCACGTGATCGTCGTCTCCGGCGACGTCGCCGACCTCGGCGAGCCCGAGGCGTACGCGCTCGCGCGCGAGATCCTCGAGCCCGTCGCCGACGCGCTGGGCGCGCCCATCGTCTGGACGGCCGGCAACCACGACGAGCGCGCCGCGATGCGCGCGGCGCTCGGCATGCGGGGAGCGCCGCGCGACCCGATCGACTCGGTGACCGAGGTGGCGGGGCTGCGCATCGTCGCGCTCGACACGAGCCTGCCGGGCTGGCACCACGGCGGCTTCGACGAGGGGCAGGCGGAGTGGCTCGCCGCGGCGCTCGGCGACCCGCCCGCGCTCGGCTCGGTGCTCGTGATGCACCACCCGCCGCTGCCGTACCGGAGCAGGCTCATGCGGCTGCTCGAGTTCCGCGACGAGCAGCGGCTCACCGAGGTGCTCGACGGCGCCGACGTGCGCGCGATCCTCTCGGGCCACCTGCACGTCGACGGCTCCGGCACCTTCGCCGAGATCCCCGTCGTCCTCGCCGGCGCCACGAGCTACGCCGACGACCTCGCCGGCCCGCCGCCCGCGATGCACGGCATCGACGCCGCCCAGTCCTTCAACCTCGTCGAGGTCTACACCGACGCGATCGCCCACTCGGTCGTCCCGGCGCTCCCGCACCCGAGCCGCGAGACGATCCCGGCGCACCTCGCCGAGCAGGTCCATGCGCTCGACCCGGCCGAGCGGATGGAGCGCTTCAGCAGGAAGCCGGGCTGAGTGCGCCTCGACGACGCGATCGACGGCTACCTCGCGCACCTCGAGCGCGAGCGCGGCTACTCGCCGAACACCGTCCGCGGCTACCGCGGCGACCTCCGCAGCCTCGCCGAGCACTGCGCCGCCGCCGGCATTGACGAGGCGGCGGCGCTCGACATCGAGGCGCTCCGCGACTGGCTCTACGCGAGCACCGAGGCCGGCATGGGCAAGGCCTCGATCGCGCGGCGGAGTGCCGCCGCGCGCGGCCTCAGCCGCTGGGTCGCGGCGCACGGCGGGCAAGACGTGGCCGGCCGCCTGCGCACGCCGAAGCGCGACCAGCACCTGCCCCGGGTGCTCTCGCGACAGGCGATGGACGGCGTGCTCTCGAGCCTCGCCGCCGCTGCCGCCGAGGGCGATCCCGTCGCGCTCCGCGACCTCGCCGTCGTCGAGCTGCTCTACGCGAGCGCGCTGCGCGTGAGCGAGCTCGTCGGGCTCGACGTCGACGACGTCGACCTCGAGCGGCTCACCGTGCGCGTGACGGGCAAGGGCGCCAAGGAGCGGGTCGTCCCGTTCGGCCGTCCCGCGCTCGACGCGGTGCTCGACTGGATGCGCGTCGGCCGCGACCGGCTCGCCGACCCCGCCAAGCCGCATCCGGCCCTCTTCCTCGGTGCGCGCGGCGGCCGCCTCGGCCAGCGCCGCGTGCACGAGCTCGTCACGGGCCTGCTCGAGGCGGTCCCCGGCTCCGGACCGCACGGGCCGCACACCCTCCGCCACACCGCCGCGACGCACCTGCTCGACGGCGGCGCCGACCTCCGCGCGGTGCAGGAGCTGCTCGGGCACGCGAGCCTCGGGACGACGCAGATCTACACGCACGTGTCGCTCGAGCGCCTCGCCGACGCGTACCGCACCGCCCATCCTCGGGCCTGACCGCTCTGCCCGCGGGCCGGTCGGCCGACCGCTTGGCCTCGCGCATCGGCAGCAGCACCGGCCGCTCGACACCCAGCAGCGGCAGCGGGTCGACGTAGGCGCCGTGCAGCCGCGCCCCGAGGTGCAGCCGCGCCCCGCCCGCCGCGTGGCCGGGCAGCAGCACGCCGATCTGCTGGCCCCGCTCGACGGCGTCGCCCGCAGCCACGGAGGGCTCGACGGGCTCGAAGCTCGACACGAGGCCGCCGGCGTGCTCGATCGACACCACGGGGCGGCCGGCCACCGGCCCCGCGAAGCGGACGACGCCGTCGTCGGGCGCGAGCACCGCCGAGCCGGCCGGCGCGGCGATGTCGATCCCGCGATGGCCCGGCCCGTAGGCGCTCGCGGGCGCGTCGAAGGCGCGCACGACCTCGTGCGGCTCGACCGGCCACGCCCACGGCGCGAGCGCCGCGGCGACGAGGAGGGCGAGGAGGCGCATCCCGGCATGGTGCCGAGGATCGCGCGCTGCGCGTGCGGGGAAGCGGTCGCGCGGTGGAGAACCGCCCACGCGTGATGCGTCCGCCGAGCATGTAGCATGGGAGGGCATCGCGTGTGCGATGACTTCGCGTGCCCGTCACGACGACACCTCCTCCCGGTCCAGCAGCTCGAGCCCCGTGCCCGCGCGGCTGGCGGCGGTGCGTCAGGGCGCCAGGGGCTCGACCGACCGGTCGGGCCGGCAACCAGAACAGAAGAAGGAGGCGGCCATGGCCGTCGTCACGACTCGCCAGCTGCTCGACAGCGGCGTCCACTTCGGGCACCAGACCCGTCGCTGGAACCCCAAGATGAAGCGCTTCATCTTCACGGAGCGCTCCGGCATCTACATCATCGACCTGCAGCAGTCGCTCGCCTACATCGACAAGGCGTACGACTTCGTCAAGGAGACCGTCTCGCACGGCGGCACCGTGCTGTTCGTCGGCACGAAGAAGCAGGCGCAGGAGTCGATCGCCGAGCAGGCGACGCGCGTGGGCCAGCCCTACGTCAACCAGCGCTGGCTCGGTGGCCTCCTCACCAACTTCAACACGGTCTCGAAGCGCCTGAGCCGCATGAAGGAGCTCGAGGAGCTCGACTTCGAGGACACCACGCAGGGCTACACCAAGAAGGAGCTGCTGCTCAAGAAGCGCGAGCTCCTGAAGCTGCAGAAGTCGCTCGGCGGCATCCGCAACCTGCAGCGCACGCCCTCCGCGCTGTGGATCGTCGACACCAACAAGGAGCACCTCGCGGTCGACGAGGCGAAGAAGCTCGGCATCCCGATCATCGCGATCCTCGACACGAACTGCGACCCGGACGACGTGCAGTACCCGATCCCGGGCAACGACGACGCGATCCGCTCCGTCGCGCTGCTGACGAAGATCGTGGCCGACGCGGCCGCCGAGGGCCTCATGCAGCGCCACGGTGGCGGCGCCGATGCCGAGGCCGAGCCGATGGCCGAGTGGGAGCGCGAGCTGCTCGCCGAGCAGACGGGCGAGCAGGCCGCGCCCGCCGCTGAGGAGCCCGCCGCGGAGGAGGCCCCCGCCGAGGAGCCCGCCGCTGAGCAGGCGCCCGCCGAGGAGCCCGCCGCCGAGGCGCCGGCAGCCGATGAGGCCGCCGCTCCCGCCGAGACCACCGAGGACGCCGCCGCGTCCGAGTCGAAGTAAGGACCAGCGCATGGCAAACATCAGCATCGCCGACCTCAAGATGCTGCGCGAGCAGCTCGGCACCGGCATGAGCGACACCAAGGCGGCACTCGAGGAGGCCGGCGGCGACGTCGACAAGGCCACCGAGATCCTGCGCCTGAAGGGCGCCAAGGGCAACGCGAAGCGCGCCGACCGCTCCACGAGCGAGGGCCTCGTCGCCGTCGCCGAGGGCGAGGGCGCCGTCACGATGATCGCGCTCGGCTGCGAGACGGACTTCGTCGCGAAGAACGAGAAGTTCATCGCGCTCGCCGACCGCGTCGTCGCCGCCGTCGCCGCATCGGGCGCCGCCGACCTGGCCGCCGCGCTCGCCGCGCCGGCCGAGTCGGGCACCGTGCAGTCGATCATCGAGGAGCAGGCCGCGACCATCGGCGAGAAGATCGAGCTCACGAAGGTGGCCCGCATCGAGGGCGCCGAGCACGCGGTCTACCTGCACCGCACGTCGAAGGACCTGCCCCCGCAGGTCGGCGTCGTGGTCGCCTACACGGGCGACGACGCCGAGACCGCCCGCGCTGTCGCGCAGCACATCGCCATGTTCGACCCCACCTACGTCTCCCGCGACGAGGTGCCGGCCGAGCAGGTCGAGAAGGAGCGCGAGCTCGTCTCGGAGATCGCGCGCGGCGAGGGCAAGCCCGAGGGCGCCCTGCCGAAGATCATCGAGGGCCGCCTCACCGGCTTCTTCAAGCAGATCGTCCTGCTCGACCAGGACTACGCTCGCGACAGCAAGCAGACCGTCGCCAAGGTGCTCGAGGCCGCAGGCCTCGCCGTCACCGGCTTCGCCCGCTTCAAGGTCGGCGCGTAGCCACGACGCGCACGACGGAGGGCCGGGGGAGACCCCGGCCCTCCGTCGCGTCCCGGCCGGTGCGCGACAGGATAGGCTTCTGCACGGCCCGCGCTCGGGTCGAGACCCCCAGGAGGAGCCCATGCCAGCACAGCCGCGCCGCAGAGTCCTCCTGAAGCTGTCGGGCGAGGCGTTCGGCGGCGGCGCGCTCGGCGTGAACCCCGACGTGGTCTCCTCCATCGCCAAGCAGATCGCCGAGGCGGCCGAGACGGTCGAGATCGCGATCGTCGTCGGCGGCGGCAACTTCTTCCGCGGCGCAGAGCTCAGCCAGCGCGGCATGGAGCGCGGCCGCGCCGACTACATGGGCATGCTCGGCACGGTCATGAACGCGCTCGCCCTGCAGGACTTCCTCGAGCAGGCAGGCGCCGAGACGCGCGTGCAGTCGGCCATCCAGATGACGCAGGTGGCCGAGCCGTACATCCCGCGCCGCGCCGAGCGCCACCTCGAGAAGGGCCGGGTCGTGATCTTCGGCGCCGGTGCCGGCCTGCCGTACTTCTCGACCGACACGGTCGCGGCGCAGCGCGCGCTCGAGATCGACGCCGACCAGGTGCTGGTCGCGAAGAACGGCGTCGACGGCGTCTACTCCGCCGACCCCAAGCACGACCCCACCGCCACCCGCTTCGACGAGATCACCTACCAGGACGCGCTCGTCAGCGGCCTCAAGGTCGTCGACTCGACGGCCTTCAGCCTGTGCATGGACAACCGGATGCCCATGCGGGTGTTCGGGATGGACGGCGAGCGAGCGCTCACCAAGGCCATCCTCGGCGAGCCGGTCGGCACGCTCGTGCGCGCCTGACCGGCGCCCGCCCATAGAATCGACAGCGACGGAAGGAACCCTGTGATCAGCGACGTTCTGGCTTCGGCCAAGGAGAAGATGGCCCAGTCGATCGAGGTCGCGAAGGACGACTTCCAGACGGTGAGCGCGGGTCGCGCGAACCCGGCGCTGTTCCAGCGCGTGAACGTCGACTACTACGGCTCGCCGACGCCGCTGCAGCAGCTCGCGTCGTTCCAGCAGCCCGAGGCACGCGTGCTCATCATCACGCCGTTCGACAAGGGCGCGCTCAAGGACATCGAGCGCGCGATCGTGAACGCGCCGCACCTCGGCGTCACGCCGTCGAACGACGGCAGCATCATCCGCATCACGATGCCGGAGCTCACCGAGGAGCGCCGGCGCGACTACGTGAAGATCGTCAAGGACAAGGCCGAGCAGGCCCGGGTCGCGATCCGCAACGTGCGCCGCCAGGCGATGACCGACCTCGACAAGCTCGCGGGCGAGGTCGGCGACGACGAGATCGCGCGCGCCGAGAAGGAGCTCGAGCTCGCGACGAAGCAGGCCGTCGACGGCATCGACGAGGCGGCGAAGAAGAAGGAGTCCGAGCTCCTCGAGGTCTGACCGAGGAGTCGGGAGGCGACGCGTGCGACGCGAGCATCGGAGCGCCGCCGAGATCGAGGCCCAGATCCAGGCGCAGATCCACGCGGCGAGGGACCAGATCGAGGCGACCCGCGCGCGGGTGAACAAGCGCACCGGTCGCGACCTCGCGGCAGCGGTCGCCATCGGTGTCGTGCTGGGCGCCGTGCTGCTCGCGAGCCTGCTGTGGGTGAAGACGCTCTTCATGCTCTTCGCGACCGTCATGGTCGGGTTCGCACTGTACGAGCTCGCGAGCGCGCTCCGCTTCGCGGGGCGCGACGTGCCGCGGATCCCGCTCGTGCTCCTCGGCAGCGCGATCGTGCCGATCACCTGGTACTTCGGCGCTGCGGGCCTGTGGTGGTCGACGCTCGGCGCGATCGGCATCGTGGCCGTCGTGCGCCTGGTGGAGCTCGCGTCGCCGACGACGCGCACGGGCCGCGGCGCGGTGTTCGCCGACATCACCGGCGGGGCGCTCTGCATCGGCTACGTCGCGGTGCTCGGCGCCTTCGCCGCGCTGCTGACGTCGCAGGAGGGCGGCCAGTGGTGGACCCTCGCGATGATCATCATGACGACGGTCATCGACACGGGGGCCCTCGCGGCCGGCGTCTGGCTCGGCAAGCACAAGCTCGCGCCGCGCATCAGCCCCGGCAAGACCTGGGAGGGCCTGCTCGGCGGGGCGGTGCTCGCGACCGCCGCGGGCATCGCGCTGTCGGTGTGGATGCTGCAGCAGGAGTGGTGGTTCGGCTTCATCCTCACGGCGCTGCTCGTCGCGACCGCCACGGTCGGCGACCTCGCAGAGTCGATCATCAAGCGCGACCTCGGCATCAAGGACATCGGCTCGTTCCTGCCCGGGCACGGCGGCTTCCTCGATCGCCTCGACTCCATCCTGCCGAGCGCCGTCGTGATGATGGCGCTGTTCCAGGTGGTGCACGCGTGACGCACGGCCGCGCGCTGGCATCATGGATGCGATGAGCACGTTCCCGAGAGCCCGGCGGTCCCAGCCCGGCTACGACATCGAGCAGGTCGAGGACTTCCTCGAGGATGCTCGGCGCGCGTACGCGACCGACGCCCGGGCCGCGACCGCGATCGACTCGGCCACCATCCGCCGCACTAGCTTCCCGATGCAGAAGGGCGGCTACTCGCCCGCGCACGTCGACGCAGCGCTCGAGCGGCTCGAGGAGGCGTTCGCCCGCCGCGAGCACGAGCGCGGCGTGCTCGAGCACGGCGAGGAGGCCTGGTACGCCCGGGTGCGGGAGCGCGCGCAGGAGACGCTCGAGCAGCTGCGCCGCCCCGAGGGGGAGCGGTTCCGTCGCGTCAGCCGCATCTCGCGCGGCTACCGGGTCACCGACGTCGACCGCTTCGCGCAGCGCATCGCCGAGTACCTCTCGGACGGCCCCGAGATGACCGCGCGCGAGGTGCGCACGGCCCAGTTCGACGCGCAGTTCGGCGGCTACGACGAGGACGAGGTCGACCACCTGCTCGACACCGTCGTGAGCCTGATGCTGGCGGTGCGCTGACCGCCCGAGCCTGGGCGTCGTTACCGTTCCGTGATACGGTCGGTCCTCGTGTTCACCCGATCCTCCTCCGCCGGCGCGCGCTCGACGCGCACCCGCGGCGTGCTGTCGGGCCTGTCGCTGCTGGCCGCCGCGGGCTTCGTGCTCGTCTCGGTCGCCGCCGACCCGACGCAGCAGGTGATGGCCGAGCCGGCCTCCCTGCCGAGCGAGAACCGGCCCGGGCAGGACCTGGGCGAGATCACCGGCGAGCAGGCGTCGTTCGTGCGCGACGAGATCGTCGTGCACACGCCGACGCCGACGCCCACCCCCACGCCTGAGCCCGAGCCCGCAGCCGCTGCCGAGGCATCCTCCTCCGGCCAGCAGGCCGCATCCATCAGCATCCCCGCCGTCGCCGCGCCCAACCCGGGCAGCGCGCAGGAGATCGCGCGGCAGATGGTGCTCAGCCGCGGCTGGGGCGAGGGGCAGTACTCCTGCCTCTACAGCCTGTGGCAGCGCGAGTCCAACTGGAACGTGTACGCGCAGAACAGCTCGAGCGGCGCCTACGGCATCCCGCAGGCGCTCCCGGGCTCGAAGATGGCGACGCACGGCGGCGACTGGCAGACCAACCCGGTGACGCAGATCAGCTGGGGCCTCGACTACATCGCGGGCCGCTACGGCACCCCGTGCGGTGCCTGGGGCCATTCCGAGCAGGTCGGCTGGTACTGATGCCCTCGCGGCGGCCGAGTCGCCGCGCGCAGCCGTACGTGCCGCTCGACGTCGACCGCCTGATGCAGGGCGCCGCCCGCGTCGAGCGACGCGCGGGCGCCGAGTGGCACGTGCAGCCGATGGCGCCGCGGAGCGCCGTCAAGGACTACGTGTGCCCCGGATGCGGCGGCACGGTCGTGCAGGGCACGGCGCACGTGGTCGTGTGGCGGGCCGACTCGATCTTCGGCGACCGCGCGATCGAGGATCGCCGCCACTGGCACACCGGCTGCTGGCGAGCCGCCTAGCAGCCCGGGGCTCGCGTCAGCGCAGGTCCTGCCTCGGGATGACGACCTCCTTGAGGATCAGCTGGATCGCCGCGGCGACCGGGATCGCGACGAGCGCGCCCAGGATGCCGAGCAGCGTGCCGCCGATGAGCGCCGAGAGCACGACCACCACGCCGGGCACCTTGACCGCGCGGTTCATGATCTGCGGGCTGATCACGTAGGCCTCGAGCTGCATGTAGATCAGGTACCAGATCGCCACCGGCAGCGCCGTCTCGGGGCCGTCGAGCAGCAGCACGAGCAGCGAGATGATGACCGACGCCGAGATGGTGCCGACGAGCGGGATCGTCGAGGCGATGAGCGCAAGGAACGCGTAGACGCCGGCGAGCTCGGAGCCCACGATCGACAGCACGATGAACGAGAGGATGCCGTTCAGCACGCCGAGCGCGCCCTGGCCGAGCACGAAGCGCCCGACCGACTTCATGATCTGCTCGGCGATCTCGATGAACTTCGGCCGCGACGAGGCGGGCACGAGCCGGTACATGCCCGACTTGAGCGAGGGCAGCGAGCCGGTGAAGTAGAGCATCAGCACGACGACGATCAGCAGCCCGCCGAGCGCGAAGAGCACCTGCACGGCGCCGCCGACGATGCCGGCCGCGATGTCGGCCACCCACGGCGGGAGGCTCGACCAGGTGTCGAAGTCGCTGAGCGCGCCGCCGAGCTGCTCGAGCGAGCCGTCGACGTCGAACTGCGGGAAGGTCTCGCGCACCCAGTCGAGCACGCTCTCGAAGGCGCCGCCCTCGATCTCGGCGACGATCGACTGCACGAGCACCGCGAACTGCGCCACGATCGTCGGCACGATCAGCCACGTGGCGCCGGTCAGGCCCGCGACGATGACGAGGAAGATGAGCAGCACCGCGGCCCAGCGCGGCACCTTGCGGCGGATGAGGAACTGGATGACCGGCTCGACGCCGAGCGCGAGGAAGATGCCCGCGAACGCCCAGACGAGCACCGTGCTGATCTGCTGCACCGAGGCGCCGATGGCGATGGCGAGCAGCACGCCCAGGCCGCCCACGAGTCCCAGCAGGAAGCCGTTCCGAATCTTCACACTGCGGATCCTATGGCGGCGCCGAGGAGGCGGCCGCCAGGCGCGCGGCCGCGGGGGCTTGGCACAGCGGCCCCTGTCTCGGTACCCTGGAGGCTTGCCCGCTCATCGTCGTCCCCTCCGGGCGGCGTGCCGGATCCCTCGGCGAGCGTGAAAGGACCTCTGACCCGTGCGATACATCCTCGCGGCCGTGAGCCTCGTGCTCTCGCTCGTGCTGCTCGGACTCGCGATCGGCCAGCGCACCGTCTGGGCTCCGCCGGACACGATCGTCTCCCAGCTCGAGGAGTCCCCGGACTCGCAGCTGCTGCTCATCTCGGGCGAGACGATGAACGCGCACGACGGCCGCCAGACGGTGACCATCACGGCGGATGGCCCGATCAACGCCGTGGTCGGACGCGATCACGACGTGCTCGGCTGGGTCGGCGACGCGGCGCACTCCGTCGCGAGCATCGACGACACGCAGACGATGGCGCTCGAGGAGCAGGCCGGGAACGAGGAGCCGCTGCCGGAGCTCGCGGGCGGCGACCTCTGGATCGAGGAGCACCTCGGCGAGGGCGAGGTGCGGATCCCGATCGACCTGCCGGTCGGCTACTCGCTGCTCATCGCCGGCGAGCCCGGCCAGGCCGCTCCCGCCGATGTGCGGGTGGAGTGGCCGTTCGACGCGAAGACGCCGCTGTTCGGGCCGCTGCTCACCGCGGGGCTCGTGCTGCTCGCGCTCGCGCTGCTGCTGTTCCTCCTGGCGCTGCGCCGCCACCGCCGCAGCCGCGGGCCGCAGCGCCGCTCGCACCGCGAGCTCTCGCGCGCCGAGCGCCGGGCGCTGCGCCGCGAGGCGCGCGAGGGGCTGCCGCGGCCGCAGGGCGCCGTCGCCGCGGGCGACGCGCGCCCCGCGCTCGAGCCGGCTGACGCCGATGGCTCGGATGCCTCGCCGGCGGACGTCTCGGACGGCACGCCCGTCGACGGCACCGACGGCAGCGCGCCCGCCTCGACCGACGAGGGCACCGCATCCGCCCCCGACGACGCTGAGCAGGACCGCGGCCGTGCCGAGCGCACCGTCGCCGCGCCGCGCCGTCGCCGCCTGGGCCTCGTCGCCCTGCCCGTGATCGCCGTGGTCGGGCTCACGGGCTGCGGCCCGCAGTACTGGCCGAGCGCCGAGCCGGCGGCGACGAGCGACGCGGCGCCGCAGCCGACGAGCCTCGAGGAGACGCTGCCCCCGGTCGCGCTCACCGAGTCGCAGTTCACGCGCGTGCTCGAGTCGACCCGCGAGGCGGTGGCCGAGGCCGACGAGGCGCTCGACATCGAGCGAGCCGCCGATCGCCTGGCGGGCCCTGCGCTCGACGCGCGCCGCACGAACTACGAGGTGCGCTCGCAGAACGGCGAGCTCCCGGCGCTCCAGGGCATCCCCGACGGCGACGTCGAGCTGCTGCTGCCGCAGCAGACCGAGGTCTGGCCGCGCACGGTGATGGCCGTCGTGGGCTGGGAGGACGGCGCGCAGGCGCAGTCGACGCTCGTCTTCCAGCAGACCGACGCGCGCGCCGACTACCGCCTCGTCTACCAGATGACGCTCGCCTCGGGCGTGCAGCTGCCGGCGGTGGCGAGCCCGACGATCGGCGCCGCGAGCCTGCCGGGCGACACCCCGCTGCTGCTGCACCGTCCCGACGAGATCACGTCGGGCTACGCGAGCGTGCTGCTGCGCGGCGACGAGTCGGAGTACGCGTCCTGGTTCCAGGAGGAGGGCGACGCGCTGCGCGAGGCCGTCGGCCGCGCCGCGAAGGACGAGCTCGTGCAGCGCCCGGAGTTCGAGCTGTCGCTGCTCGAGTGGGGCGCCTCCGACGACGAGCAGGCGCCGCTCATGCTCGTCACGAACGAGGGCGGTGCGCTGCTCGCGACCTCCTTCACCGAGACGCAGCGCGCGACGCCGCGCGAGGAGGGCGTCGAGATCGAGGCCCGTGACGGCGCGGGCATCCTCGCCGGGGTCGAGCAGTCCGACACCGGCATCGAGACGACGTATCAGATCCAGGTGCTCTTCGCCGTGCCGCCGGCCGGCGCTCCGGAGGGCACGCAGATCCAGGTGGTGGGCTACAGCCAGTCGCTCCTGGACGCGAGGGAGGTCGGCTGATGAGCCAGGAGCACGTGCCCGCATCGCTCGGGGGAGCCGTCGACCTGTCGGCGCTCGCCGCCCGGCACCAGCAGGCGGCATCGCCGCAGCCCGAGGCCGCGCCCGCCGCGCAGGGCGCCGCGACCGGCGTCGTCATCGACATCACCGACGCCGACTTCGGCGCCGTCGTCGAGCTCTCCGAGCGGGTGCCGGTCATCATCGACATCTGGGCGGAGTGGTGCGGGCCGTGCAAGCAGCTCTCGCCCGTGCTCGAGCGCCTCGTCGAGGCGCAGCGCGGCCGGCTCGTGCTCGCGAAGGTGGACGCCGACCGCAACCCGCAGCTCGTGCAGGCGTTCAACGCGCAGTCCATCCCGACGGTCGCCGCGGTGATCGGCGGGCGCCCCGCGCCGCTCTTCACCGGCGCGCTGCCCGAGGAGCAGGTGCGCGACGTGCTCGAGCAGGTGCTCGCGTTCGCCGAGCAGCAGGGCATCACCGGCAGCGTGCCCGTCGGCGACGGCGAGCCCGCGGGGGAGCCGGAGCCCGAGCCCGTGCCGCCGCTGCACCAGGAGGCGTTCGACGCCATCGAGCAGGGCGACTACGAGACCGCGATCGCCGCGTTCGAGAAGGCGATCGCGCAGAGCCCCCGCGACGCGGAGGCGATCGCCGGGCTCGCGCAGGTGCGGCTGCTGGCGCGCCTGCAGGGCCGCACGGCCGATGAGATCCGCGCGGCCGCGGCCGAGCGGCCGGGCGACCCGGAGGCGCAGATGCTCGCCGCCGACCTCGACCTCTCGGGCGGGCACGTCGAGGACGCCTTCCTGCGCCTGCTCGACCTCATCGGCAGCCTGACCGGCGACGCGAAGCAGGACGTGCGGCTGCGTCTGCTCGACCACTTCGAGATCGTCGGCCTCGACGACCCGCGCGTGCACGCGGCGCGCCGTCGCCTCACGACGCTCCTGTACTGACCCGCAGCACCTGACGCCGAAGGGCGCCTCCCCTGGGAGGCGCCCTTCGCGCGTCAGGCCTCAGCGCCTCAGGCGGCCGGCGTCGCCTTCGGGCGCAGCAGCAGGCCGGCGAGCGGCGGGATCGTGACCGTCGCGGACGCGGGGCGGCCGCCCCACGGCTCCTCGAGCGCGCGGACGGCGCCGAGGTTGCCGACGCCGGAGCCGCCGAACTCGACCGCGTCGGAGTTCACCACCTCCTCCCACTCGCCCGCGAACGGCAGCCCCATCCGGTAGCCCTCGATGGGACGGCCGGAGAAGTTGACGATCGCCGCGAGCGGGTCGCCGTTCGCGCCCCAGCGGAGGAACGCGATGACGTTGTCGGAGGAGTTGCCGCCGTCGATCCACTCGAAGCCGCCGGGCTCGTTGTCGCGCAGCCACAGCGCCTCGGTCTCGCGGTACACGCGGTTCAGCTGCGACACGAGCGCCATGAGCCCGCGGTGCACGGGCTGGTCGAGGATCCACCAGTCGAGCCCGCGCGCCTCGCTCCACTCGCTCGGCTGCCCGAACTCCTGGCCCATGAACAGCAGCTGCTTGCCCGGGTGCGCCCACATGAAGGTCAGGTACGCGCGCACCGAGGCGAGCTTCTGCCACTGGTCGCCCGGCATCTTGCCGAGCAGCGAGCCCTTGCCGTGCACGACCTCGTCGTGGCTGATGGGCAGCACGAACTGCTCGCTGAACGCGTAGAGGAACGAGAACGTGATCTCGCCGTGGTGGTGCGAGCGATACATCGGGTCGACCGCCATGTACTGGAGCGTGTCGTGCATCCAGCCCATGTTCCACTTCATGCCGAAGCCGAGGCCGTCGGCGCTCGTGGGCTTCGTGACGCCGGGCCACGAGGTCGACTCCTCGGCGATCATGACGATGCCGGGGCAGCGGCGGTAGACGGTCGCGTTGACCTCCTGCAGTAGCGCGATGGCCTCGAGGTGCTCGCGTCCGCCGTGCACGTTCGGCAGCCACTCGCCGTCCTTGCGGGAGTAGTCGAGGTAGAGCATCGAGGCGACCGCGTCGACGCGCAGGCCGTCGATGTGGAACTCCTCCATCCAGTACACGGCGTTCGCGACCAGGAAGTTCTTCACCTCCGGGCGGCCGAAGTCGAACACGTGCGTGCCCCAGTCGGGCTGGTCGCCGCGCCGCGGGTCGGGGTGCTCGTAGAGCGCGCGGCCGTCGAAGCGGGCGAGCGCCCACTCGTCCTTCGGGAAGTGCCCGGGCACCCAGTCGACGAGCACGCCGTAGCCGGCGCGGTGCAGCCGGTCGATGAGGTAGCGCAGGTCGTCGGGGTGGCCGAAGCGGCTCGTCGGCGCGAAGTAGCCGGTCACCTGGTAGCCCCACGAGCCGCCGAACGGATGCTCGGCGAGCGGCATGAACTCGACGTGCGTGAAGCCCGTCTCCTCCAGGTGCTCGATGAGCGCATCCGCCATCTCGCGGTAGCCGAGGCCCGGCCGCCACGAGCCGAAGTGCAGCTCGTAGATCGACATGGGGGAGTTGTGCACGTCGCGCGCGGCACGGGAGCGCATCCACTCGTCGTCGCTCCACGCGAAGCGGCTGCGGCCGACCTTCGAGGCCGTCGCGGGCGGCACCTCGGTGTAGCGCGCCATCGGGTCGGCGCGCGTCGCCCAGCCGTGGTCGGTGAGGATCTCGTACTTGTAGGCGCTGTGCTCGAGGTCGCCGGGCACGAAGAGCTCCCAGACGCCGCTCGCGCCCATGGTGCGCATCGCGTGCGAGCGGCCCGACCAGTCGTTGAAGTCGCCGATGACGCGCACCGCGCGGGCGTTGGGCGCCCAGACCGCGAACGAGGCGCCCGCGACGCCCTCGTGCTCGCGCAGCCGGGAGCCGAGCACCTGCCAGGCCTGCTCGTGCCGGCCCTCGCGCCAGAGGTGCAGGTCGAGCTCGCCGAGCGTGGGCGTGAAGCGGTACGGGTCCTCGTCCTCCCAGCTGCCGCCGTCGCCGTAGGTCGTGCGCAGGCGGTAGGGGCGGATGGGCCCGGGCACCACGGCCTCCCACACGCCGGCGCCGAGGTGCTCCATGGGCGTCGTCGCCTCGCCGACGACCGCGACCGCGTCGGCCAGGTGCCGCACGGCGCGCACGACGTGCGACGCATCCGCGCCGTCCGCCGGATGCGCGCCGAGCAGGTCGTGCGGCGCGGGGTGCTCGCCCGCGGCGAGGCGGTGGAGGGTGGCGTCGTCGAGCATCATGCCCCCGATCGTCGCACGTGGATCACGTGCACCGGCTCGACGAACGCGTCGAGCCGCACGAAGCTGTGGTCGCTCCAGGTCCACGTCTGGCCGGTGATGAGGTCGTGCGCCTCGAACGACTCGCCGTGCCGCAGGCCGAGCTTCGTCAGGTCGAGGTGCACGGTCGTCTCGCGCGCGGAGTGCGGGTCGACGTTCGCGACGACGATGATCGTGTCGTCCTCGCCCGACTCGGTGAAGCGGCCCTCGACGTGCTTCGAGTATACGAGGATCGCGTCGTCGTCGGACCAGTGCACGTCGAGCGCCCACAGCTGCCGGATCGCGGGATGCTCGCGGCGGATCTCGTTGAGGCGGGCGATGTAGGGCGCGATGGTCGTGCCGTTGCGCGCCGCCTGCTCCCAGTCGCGCGGCCGGTACTCGTACTTCTCGTTGTCGATCGCCTCCTCGGCGCCGGGGCGCGCGACGTCCTCGATGAGCTCGTAGCCGGCGTACATGCCCCACGTGGGCACCGCGGTCGCGGCGATCGCCGCGCGCAGCTTGAAGGCGGGCACGCCGCCGAACTGCAGGAACTCGGTGAGGATGTCGGGCGTGTTCACCCAGAACGCGGGCTTGAACCACGCCGCCTGGGGGCCGGAGACCTCGCGCAGGTACTCCTCGAGCTCGGCCTTCGTGTTGCGCCACGCGAAGTACGTGTACGACTGCTGGAAGCCGACCTTGCCGAGCGCCTGCATCATCGCCGGGCGCGTGAAGGCCTCGGCGAGGAAGACGACGTCGGGGTGCTTCGCGTTCACGTCGCGGATGAGCCGCTCCCAGAACCACAGGGGCTTCGTGTGCGGGTTGTCGACGCGGAAGATCTGCACGCCGCAGCCGACCCACAGGTCGATGATGCGCAGCACCTCGTCGAGGATGCCCTCGGGGTCGTTGTCGAAGTTGACCGGGTAGATGTCCTGGTACTTCTTCGGCGGGTTCTCGGCGAAGGCGATCGTGCCGTCGGGGAGGGTCGTGAACCACTCGGGGTGCTCGGTGACCCACGGGTGGTCGGGGGCCGCCTGGAGGGCGAGGTCCATCGCGACCTCGAGCCCCGCATCCGCCGCCCGGCGCACGAACTCTCGGAAGTCGTCGATCGTGCCGAGGTCGGGGTGGATGGTGTCGTGGCCGCCCGCCTTCGAGCCGATCGCCCACGGGCTGCCCGGGTCGCCCGGCTGCGGCGTGAGGGTGTTGTTGGGGCCCTTGCGGTTGACCTCGCCGATGGGGTGCACCGGCGGCAGGTAGAGCACGTCGAAGCCCATCTCGGCGACGCCCGGCAGCCGCTCGGCGGCGGTCGCGAACGTGCCGGAGCGCCAGCTGCCGTCCTCGAGCCGCACGGCGCCCTCGGAGCGCGGGAAGAACTCGTACCAGGCGCCGACGGCGGCGCGGGTGCGCTCGACGCGGAGCTTGAGGGTCTCGGATGCGGTGACGAGCGAGCGGGGACGGTGCCGGTCGACCGCGGCGAGCACGTCGGGGTCGTTGACCGCCGCCCAGCGGGCGAGCGGCGGCACCGCGGTGTCGGCGATGGCGGCGGCTGCGCGGCTGAGCAGGAGCGCCTCGGCGCCCTTCGCGGCACCCGCGGCCCGCGCGAGCAGCTGCGAGCCCATGGTCGCCATGAGCTCGACGTCGATGCCGGCGGCGATCTTGATCTCGGCGTTGTGGTGCCACGTGGCCCACTCGTCGGCCCACGCCTCGACGTGCCAGCGCCACAGGCCCTGCTCGTCGACCTGCGCGAGCGCGCGGTGCCGGTCGAGGCCGTCGTGCAGCGGCTCCATCGGCACGCGGCGGCGCGCGCCCGAGGGGGCGCGGAGCACGAGCGTCACGCCGATGCGGTCGTGGCCCTCGCGGAACGCCACCGCCTCGAACGGCACGACGTCGCCGACCACCGCCTTCGCGGGGAATCGGTTGCCGGGCTGCTGCGGGGCAAGGTCGAGCACCGGGATCCGGCCGGACAGGACATCCATCTGCTTCACCACGCGACCAACCTACCGAGGCGCGCCTGCGAGGGGGGAGGGCCGCGCCACTAGGCTCTGTGCTCGTGAGAGCGATCCGCAAGTTCACCGTCCGCACGTCCCTGCCCGAGCGCCTGCGCCGGCTCGAGACGCTCGCCTCCAACCTGCGCTGGTCGTGGCACGAGCCGACGCGCGAGCTGTTCCGCGAGATCTCGCTCGACGGCTGGCGCGAGACCGGCCACGACCCCGTGCAGCTGCTGGGCTGGGTGGGCACCGAGCGGCTCGCGCAGCTCGCCGCCGACGACGACTTCGTCGCGCGCGTCGAGGCGCTCGCCGACGACCTCGACGACTACCTGTCGCAGGCGCGGTGGTACCAGTCCCTCGAGGACGCGCCCGAGTCGATCGCGTACTTCTCGCCCGAGTTCGGCATCACGAGCGCGCTGCCGCAGTACTCCGGCGGCCTCGGCATCCTCGCGGGCGACCACCTGAAGGCGGCGAGCGACCTGGGCGTGCCCATCGTCGGCGTCGGCCTCTTCTACCAGGCGGGCTACTTCAAGCAGGCGATCTCGCGCGAGGGCTGGCAGGAGGAGTCCTACCCGGTGCTCGACCCCGACGGGCTGCCGCTCACGATCCTCCGCCGCGCCGACGGCACGCACGCGACCGTGTCGCTCGCGCTGCCCGGCGGCCGCACGCTCCATGCGCGCATCTGGCAGGCCACGATCGGCCGCGTGCCGCTGCTGCTGCTCGACACGAACATCCACGAGAACGACGACGAGCTGCGCGGCGTCGCCGCCCGCCTCTACGGCGGCGGCGGCGAGCACCGCCTGCGCCAGGAGCTGCTGCTCGGCATCGGCGGCGTGCGCGCGCTCGCCGTCTTCTCCGAGCTCACCGGGGCGCCCGCGCCCGCGGTGTTCCACTCCAACGAGGGCCACGCCGGCTTCCTCGGCATCGAGCGGATGTCGCAGCTCATCGGCCGCGGCCTGTCGTTCGACGAGGCGCTGCAGGTCGTGCGCGCCGGCACCGTCTTCACGACGCACACGCCCGTGCCGGCCGGCATCGACCGCTTCGACATCGAGCTCGTGCGCCGCCACCTCACCGGCGAGCTCGTGCCCGGCGTCGACGTCGAGCGGGTGCTGCAGCTCGGCCGCGAGGAGGATCCGGGCATCTTCAACATGGCGCAGCTCGGCTTCTCGATCGCGCAGCGCGCGAACGGCGTCTCGAAGCTGCACGGCGCCGTCTCGCGCAGCATGTTCCAGTCGCGATGGCCCGGCTTCGACACCGTCGAGGTGCCGATCACGTCGGTCACGAACGGCGTCCACGCGCCGACCTGGACGTCGCCCGTGCTCAAGCACCTCGCCGAGCGCGAGCTCGGCACGCTCGACACGACGCGCTGCGACTGGGCCTCGGACGCGGTCTCGGACGAGACGATCTGGCGCGCCCGCACCGAGATGCGCGCGCACCTCATCGAGGACGCGCGCATGCGCACGCGCCGCAAGCACGAGCGCAACGAGGGCGTGGCGCCGGCGTGGATCGACGACATGCTCGACCCCGAGGCCCTCACGATCGGCTTCGCCCGCCGCGTGCCGACCTACAAGCGGCTCACGCTCATGCTCCACGACCGCGACCGCCTGCGCGCGATCCTCACGAACGCCGAGCGTCCCGTGCAGCTCGTGATCGCCGGCAAGTCGCACCCGGCCGACGAGGCCGGCAAGGCGCTCATCCAGGAGCTCGTGCGCTTCTCGCAGGAGCCCGACGTGCGCGGCCGCATCGTGTTCCTCGAGAACTACGACATCTCGATGGCGAAGTCGCTCTACCCGGGCTGCGACGTGTGGCTCAACAACCCGCTGCGCCCGCTCGAGGCGTGCGGCACGAGCGGCATGAAGGCGGCGCTCAACGGCTCGCTCAACCTGTCGATCCTCGACGGCTGGTGGGAGGAGTACTTCGACGGCCACAACGGCTGGGCGATCCCCTCGGCCCACGAGCAGATGGATGCCGCGGCGCGCGACGCGTTCGAGGCGAACGCGCTCTACGAGCTCATCGAGCACCAGGTGGCGCCGCGCTTCTACGACCGCGACGAGCGGGGCCTCCCGACCGCGTGGATCGCGTCGATCCGCCACACGCTCGCGACGCTGAGCCCCGGCCTGTCGGCCGAGCGCATGCTCGGCGAGTACGTGACGCGGCTCTACGCGCCCGCGGCCGCCGCGTCGGCCGCGGCGCTCGCGGACGACGCGGCGCCCGCCCGCGCCTTCGCGGCGTGGACACGGCGGATGCGCGAGGCGTTCGACGACATCGAGGTGCGTCACGTGGAGGTCGACGGCGTCGACACGCCGCCGATCGTGGGCGACGAGGTGCGCGTGCGCGCCTTCGTGCACCTCGGCTCGCTGACGCCCGAGGACGTCACGGTCGAGGTGATCGCGGGCTCGATCACGGAGGAGGGCGACCTGCGCCGCACCCGGCGCTTCGCGCTCGAGCCCACAGAGGTCGAGGGCGGCGTGCACCGCTTCGAGTCGGCGATCCCGCTCGCGCTCGCGGGCACCTTCGGCTACACGGTGCGGGTCGTGCCGCGGCACGCGATGCTCGCCTCCGACGCAGAGCTGGGGCTCGTCGCCTACGCCCGGGGCTGACGGGCGGCTCGACGCAGCCTCGGACCTGACGAGGACTCCGTGCTCATGGCGACGGTGGACCGCAGCACGGTCGAGCTTGAACCCGATCAGACCCTGCGGACGTGTCCCGAGAGGGCACTCATATTGAGGGGTGTCAGGATCGGGTCGGCGGGGTAGCATCCGATCAACAGCGGGAATCCCTGGCGATCGAGAGGGATTCAGAGGAGTTCGGTCGACCGTCAGCAAGGGTTCCGAGGATGGCCTTCAAGTCGGGAATCCAGTACAGCTAGGGCAGGGATGCGATGCAGCGCAAGATGAAGTTCGCCGCTCTCAGCGGAGCTGTGCTCGTGGTCGCAGGCCTTGGATTCGGCGCCGGAGCAGCGGCCGGAGTAGCGCCCGTGCTCTTCGCTCCGCTCGGCGTGTCGACGGATACCAGAACGCAGCCGATGCCGGCTCCTGACTACGCGGAGAACGACTCCGGCCTCACCTACGGGTCAGCCGCCGAAGCCGCGTCACCGGATCAGGAGCCTGATCTCATCGCTGCCATGGCGACGAACGGACGCCAAGGCTACGTGAGGAAGACCGACCTCGACGGCGCGAATGGCTCTGCGGCAGCTGCCGGCTTCAGGTCGCCGGAGGAGGCGCTCGCCTGGCAGGCCGAGCGAGCGGCAGAGGTTGCACGAGGTGTGGCCGACCCTACGATCCCCGTGTACGCCCAGGACGGCTTCACGGTGATCGGTGAGTTCCTGGTCGCTGGGCCGTAGCGCCCAGAGCGGCTACCGACCACCGACACCGCAGGCGTTCGCGCTGACCGTGGTTCGATGCGGAGTGCTGCTCGGCGCGCAGCTCGTCTACGGTCAGGTTGGCGCCGCGCCTCGGCTTGACGCAGACTAGGCCGGATCGGCCGCCGGCGGCGAGGCAGGGGTGCGCAGGCGCACCACCGTCGCCTCCGGCGCGCCGGCCGCGGGCATCCCGTGCACGGCGTACACGCGCATGCTCATCGCCGGCATCGGCACCCGCTCGGCGGGGACCGCGAGCGCGTCGTCGATGCGGTCGGAGGCCGAGTCCCACAGCAGGGCGTAGCCGGTGGCGCCGTCGGCCTCGGGCAGCGTGACGACCGCCTCGCGCGGCGAGCCGTGGAAGACCACGAGCACGCGCGAGTAGGGCTCCTCGATCGGCGTCGACTCGGCGAGCATCTGCATCGTGCGGTCGTGGGAGTGGTCCCAGTCGTCGATCGTCATGCGCAGCCCCGCGGCGTTGTACCAGTCGAGCCGCGACGAGCCGGCCACGCGCTGCCCGGTCTGGCCGTACTCGAGCGGGCGGAGCGCCGGGTGCTCGCGCCGAAGCTGCAGGAGCCGCCGCGTCTGCGCGTGGAACGCGTCCTGCCAGTCCTTCCGGTCCCACCGCATCCATGTCAGCGCCGAGTCCTGGCAGTAGGCGTTGTTGTTGCCCCGTTGCGTGCGGCCGAACTCGTCGCCCATCGTGAGCATCGGCACGCCGGCCGAGACGAGCAGGGTGCCGAGCAGGTTGCGCATCGACCGGCGGCGGTCGAGCTGGATCGCGACGTCCTCGGTGCGGCCCTCGACGCCGTGGTTGTACGAGCGGTTCTCGTCGGCGCCGTCGCGGTTCTCCTCGCCGTTGCCCTCGTTGTGCTTCTGGTCGTAGCGGGTGAGGTCGGTGAGCGTGAAGCCGTCGTGGGCGGTGATGAGGTTGACGCTCTCGAGCGGCCCGCGCCCGCTCGCGAAGAGCCCCTCCGAGCCCGAGACGGCGTGCGCGAGCGGGCCGACCCCGGTCGCGCCCTGCCCGCCGTGGCGGAACGAGCGGTAGTCGCTGAGCCAGAACTGCCGCACCGTGTCGCGGTAGCGGTCGTTCCACTCGCTGAAGCCGTCGGGGAAGCGGCCGGTCTGCCAGCCGTCGGGGCCCACGTCCCACGGCTCGGCGATCATCGTCGCGTCGGCGAGCGCGGGGTCGGTGAGGATGCGCCGCAGCAGCGGGTGCTGCGGGTCGAAGGCGCCGTCGGCGCCGCGGCCGAGCACCGGGGCGAGGTCGAAGCGGAAGCCGTCGATCTGCAGGTCCTGGTGCCAGTAGCGCAGCGAGTCGATGACGAGCTGCTGCGCGGCCGGCACCGAGAAGTCGACGGTGTTCCCGCAGCCGGTCCAGTCGACGAGCCCGCCGTCGTCGGCGACGCGGTAGTAGGAGGCGTTGTCGATGAGCCGCAGGCTCGAGGGCGGCCCGCCGAGCCCCTCCTCGGAGGTGTGGTTGTAGACGACGTCGAGGTAGACCTGGAGCCCCGCCTCGTGCAGCAGCCGCACCATGCCCTTGAACTCGCGCAGCACGCCGCCGGTGCCGTCGAACTGCGCGCGGCGCGACGCGTAGGCGCCGTGGGGCGCGAAGAAGCTGAGCGTGTTGTAGCCCCAGTAGTTGACGCGGCCCTGCTGCAGCAGCCGCTGCTCGGAGACGAACAGGTGGATCGGCAGCAGCTGCACCGTCGTGACGCCGAGGTCCTGCAGGTAGGCGATGGTCGACGGATGCGCGAGGCCGGCATAGGTGCCGCGCAGCTCGGCGGGCAGGTGGGGGCTGAGCTTCGTGAGCCCCTTCACGTGCGCCTCGTAGATCACCTGCTGCGACAGCGGCACCGTCGGCCGCGCGACGCCGCCCCAGTCGAAGGCGGGGTCGATGACGGTCGCGCGGTGCTGACCGTGCGGGGTGCGCACGATGCCGCGCGCATGCGGCGGCACGGCGTGGCGCTCGGGGTCGAACGCGTGGCCCGGCCCGCTCGGCCCGTGCACGCCGACCGCGAACGGGGTGCCGATCTGCAGCAGCTCGGAGTCGATCGTGAAGTCGTCGCCGACCCGCTCCATCGGCACCGAGTGCAGCAGCCAGTCGGGGTCGTCGCGGTCGAAGACGCGCAGCTCGATCGCGGTCGCGTGGCGCGACCACACGGTGAGCCGGTGCCCGGCTGCGGTGCGCTCGATGCCCCGCGCTCGGACTGGCTGATCCACGCGCTCTAGGGTAGGGGAGCATGCGCCTGTTCGATCACGCCGCGGCGACCAGCATGCGGCCGTCGGTGCGGCGGGCGCTCGCCGAGGCTGCGCCCCTGGCCAACCCGGCCTCGACCCATCGCGAGGGGCAGCGCGCGCGGGCGGTGCTCGAGGATGCGCGGGAGCGGCTCGCGGCGGTGCTCGGGGCGCACCCGACCGAGGTCGTCCTCACCTCGGGCGGCACCGAATCCATCAACCTCGCCCTCAAGGGCGCCTGGTGGGCGGCGCGAGACGCGGGCGAGCCCGGCGCGCTCGTGGTGCCGGTCGCCGAGCACCACGCGACGCTCGACGCCGTCGCGTGGCTCGAGCGGCAGGGGGCGCCGGTGCGCTGGGTGGGCGTCGACGCGCACGCGGTCACCGACGCCGAGGCGCTCGCGGCGGCGCTCGTCGACGGCGGCCGCGCGTCGCTCGCGACCATGCTCGTCGCGAGCAACGAGGTGGGCTCGCTGCAGCCGGTCGAGGCGGTCGCGGCTGCGTCGGCGCGCGCGGGCGTGCCGCTGCACCTCGACGCCGTGGGCGCGCTGGGCCACGTGCCGCTGCGGTTCGCCGAGACGGGCGCGGCGCTCATGAGCGTCGCGAGCCACAAGATCGGCGGACCGCACGGCGTCGGCGCGCTCGTCGTGCGGCGCGACGCGCGCCTCGAGGCGCTGCACCACGGCGGCGGCCAGCAGCGCGGGCTGCGGTCGGGCACGCAGGATGCGCTCGGCGCGTCGCTCTTCGCGCTCGCCGCGGAGGAGGCGCTCGCCGAGCTCGACGCCGAGGCGGCGCGGCTGCGGGCGCTCACGGAGCGCATGCTGACGGCCGCCGCGGCGATCGAGGGCGTGCGCCTGCTCGTCGCCGAGCCGCGCCTGCCGCACATCGCGCACCTCGTGGTGGAGGGCGCCGAGGGCGAGGCGCTGCAGTTCCTGCTCGACGAGGCGGGCTTCGCGGTCTCCAACGGCTCGGCGTGCTCGGCGGGCGTCGCGCGCGAGTCGCACGTGGTGCGCGCGTGCGGGCTCAGCGGCGTCGCGCCGCTGCGGCTCTCGCTCGGGCGCACGACCACCGAGGACGACGTCGAGGCGCTGCTCGGAGCGCTGCCCACCGCGGTGGCGCGGGCGCGCGCGCTGCGCTGACCCTCGCTTCGTCGCGCCTCAGCGCACCGCACGGCGCGGGGCCGCGACGCGCTCGGCGACGACGGCCGCGGCCAGCGCGCCCGCGCCGTCGGCGAGCAGGTCGGTGATGGTGTCCTCGTAGCCGACGCGGATCGTCTCCGTCAGGAGCGCGTGCCCCGCCCACTCGCCGAGCTCCCACAGCAGCCCCAGCACGACCACCGCGCTCGTGACGTGCAGCACCCGGGCCGCCGCATCCCGCCGCCCCGGCTCCGACGGCACCAGTCGCAGCTGCAGCAGCACGTCGCGCGTCAGCAGCGCGAGCACCGCGCCGCTGCCGACGTGCGCGGCGACGTCGAGCCACGCCACCACCTCATAGGCACCCGTCACCGCGAACCAGGCGGAGGCGAGCAGCACCGCCTGGCCGACGAGGTCGGTGACGGTCGGCACCCGGGCGAAGCGCAGCGCCATCGCGCCGCCGAGCGTGAGGAGCATCGCGGCGGCCGATGGGCCGCCCGCAACGGCGCCGGCGAGCGGCACCGAGGCCGCGACCACGAGCCGCAGCGCGTCGCCCGGCAGCCAGCGACCCTGGGAGGCGAGCCAGGTCACGCGCGGGCGCGCAGGTCGGGACCGCCCGCGCGCAGCACCCAGCGGCGGCCGGGAGACCCCTCCGTCTCCCAGTTGCGGCGGAACGTGCGCATGGCGACGGCGACGCGGTCACGAGCGTCGTCGCGGCTGCGGAAGATGCGGCCCTCCACCTCGACGCGCAGGTCGCGGTCGAACCGCAGCCGCGCGCACGGGCCGAGCCGCATCGTGAGGTCGAGGTCGTCGTGCAGGGCCGGGTCGTCGCGCTCGACGAGCGGCGAGACGGCCGTCCACGTCGAGCGGCGCAGCGCCATGTTCGAGCCCCACAGCGGCACGTTCGCGATCGCGGCGCCGCCCGCGACGAAGGTGCCGAGCGCGTAGGCGGTGCTCGCGATGGCCGTCCAGCGCGGCGGCAGGTCGTGGAACCGGCCGGGCCCCGTGAGCCCCTGGAGCGCCGGGTCGGCGGCGAAGGCGGCGCGGATGCGCTCGATCCAGTCGGCGGGCACGACCGAGTCGGCGTCGCAGCGCGCGATGACGTCGCCCGCGGCGGCGTCGTAGCCGGCCGCGGCGGCCGCGGGGATGCCGGGCCGCGGCTCCTGCACGACGCGCGCGCCGGCCGCGAGCGCGACCGCGGCCGAGTCGTCGAGGCAGCCGTTGTCGACGACGATCACCTCGAGCGGCGCGACGGTCTGCGCGCGCAGCCGCTCGAGGCAGCGGGCGAGCGCGGGCGCGTCGTCGAGCACCGGGATCACGACGGAGACGCGCAGGGGGCTCGAGCTGGGCGCATCCGTCACGTCACCAGAGTGCCACGAGCCGCCGGGCCGCGCCCGCCGATCGGTAGCCTGGATGCGAGGGGGAGCGCATGAAGGTGCTGGCAGCCATGTCGGGCGGGGTCGACTCGGCCGTCGCCGCGGCGCGCGCCGTCGACGCCGGCCACGAGGTCGTCGGCGTGCACCTCGCGCTCAGCCGCATGCCGGGCACCCTCCGCACCGGCAGCCGCGGCTGCTGCACCGTCGAGGACGCGATGGATGCGCGCCGGGTCGCCGACCGGCTCGGCATCCCGTTCTACGTGTGGGACTTCTCGGAGCGCTTCCACGCCGACGTCGTGCAGGACTTCGTCGACGAGTACGCGGCCGGCCGCACGCCGAACCCGTGCCTGCGCTGCAACGAGCGCATCAAGTTCGAGGCGCTGCTCGACCGCGCCATCGGCCTCGGCTTCGACCGCGTCGTCACGGGCCACTACGCGCGCGTCGAGCACGGCGACGACGGGCCGCAGCTGCACCGCGCCGCCGACTGGGCGAAGGACCAGTCGTACGTGCTCGGCGTGCTGACGGAGGCGCAGCTGCGGCACTGCTGGTTCCCGCTCGCCGACACGCCGACCAAGGCGGCGGTGCGCGCGGAGGCGGCCGAGCGCGGCTTCCTGCTCGCGCAGAAGCCCGACAGCCACGACATCTGCTTCATCCCCGACGGCGACACGCGCGGCTTCCTCGCCGAGCGGCTGGGGGCCGAGCCGGGCGAGATCGTCGACCGCGACGGCGCGGTCGTGGGCCAGCACGCCGGCGTGCACGGCTACACCGTCGGCCAGCGCCGCGGGCTCTCGCTCGGGGTGCCCTCGCCCGACGGCAGGCCGCGCTTCGTGCTCGAGGTGAAGCCCTCGACCCGGCAGCTCGTCGTCGGGCCCGAGGAGGCCCTGGCCGTGTCGCGGCTGGCCGGCACCCGCGTCTCCCACGCCGGGCCGGCGCATCCGGGCCTCGCCGAGGGCCTCGACGTCGAGGTGCAGATCCGCGCGCACGCCGACCCCGTGCCCGCGCGGGCGCGGATGGTGGGCGACGAGCTCGTGATCGATCCGGCCGCGCCGCTGCGCGGCGTGGCGACGGGGCAGTCGGCGGTGCTCTACCTCGGCACGCGGGTGCTCGGGCAGTGCACGATCGACCGCACGGTCGCGGCCGACGCCGTGCCCGCCTGACGCGTCGGGGCGGCCCAGCGGCGGCAGGGAGGCGTCAGTGGCCGCTGTGCTCCACGAGCACGGGGCCCTCGAGCGCCGGCTCGTCGGCGGGGGCGTCGACGGCCGCTCCGTGCTCGCCGTGGGGCTGCGCGAAGGCGCCCGCGTTCGTGCCCGCGAGGGCCGCGGTGGCGACGGTCGCGACGACGGCCGCCGAGGCCGCGACGGCCAGTAGCGCCGGCAGCGCCCGCGGCTCGGCGCTCGTGCGGCGGCCGAGGGCGAGCAGCGCGGCGGCGCCGAGCGCGAGTCCCGTCTCGGCGAGCATCGGTCCGAGGGGGAGGGACGACGCCGCGGCAGGGGCGGCGACGAGCGCCGCGAGCCAGACCGCGGTCGGTGCCGCGAAGGGGGCGAGGATCGCCGGCCCCGGCAGCGGGCTGCCCCGCAGGGCGAGCACCGCGACCACGAGCTGCGCGGCGCCGGCGGCGAGCACGAGCACCGCGATCCAGACGGGTGCCGCGGCGCCCACCGCGAGTGCGATGAGCGCCGCGCCGAGCGCTGCCACGGCTCCGCAGATCCGCATCAGCGCATCCATGGTCGGTCCTACGCCGCCGCGTGGCGGGTCGTGGTGCTGCGGTCGAGGGCGAGGCCCGTGCCGAGCAGCACGATCGCCGAGGCGAGGTGCAGGATGTGGTCGGCCGTGTTGAGCGCCAGGATGTTGAGCGCCGTGCCGACCAGGAAGAAGCCGACGATGCCGAGCAGCAGGTAGACGGCGCCGACGGTGACGTTGACGCGCTTCGCGGCGGCGGTGCTGCGCAGGCCGGCGGCCAGCAGCGCGGCGCCGATCAGCAGGTGGGCGATGTTGTGCAGGTGGTTCACCTGGAAGATGCCGAGCAGCAGCCCGCCCTCCTCCCCGGCGAAGTTCGAGCCGGCCACGAAGAGGCCGAGGACGCCGACGAGCAGGTAGACGGCGCCGAAGACGGTGGCGACGAGGCGGTTGGGGGACTGGGACATGACTTCTCCTTCTGTCTGGGCCGTTGCCGGCCTGCGCCGGGTCGGCGCGGGATGTCGGTCAGGGTTCGGAGCCCCGACCGGGGCGGATTGGCCGCATGCGAGGAATCGCTGTGGAGATCGACAGCCGCTGCATAGGACACTGCGGGACAGCCTGGCTGTCAGCACCTGAGTGCAGAATGGGCGCATGGTGGGAATCGAGGCCGAGGCCTCCCTCAGCGACGCGAACGCCAGGGCGCAGGAGCTGCGCTCGCAGATCGAGGAGGCGAGCGCCGCCTACTACGACCGCGACCAGTCGCTCATCGACGACGCGACCTACGACGCCCTCGTGCAGGAGCTCGACGCGCTCGAGCGCGAGCACCCCGAGCTGCAGAGCCAGGACTCGCCGACCCAGGCGGTGCAGGGCGGCACCGGCAGCGGGCTGCCGACGATCGAGCACCGCGAGCGCATGCTCAGCCTCGACAACGTCTTCTCGGTCGACGAGCTGCGGGAGTGGTGCGCGAAGGCCGAGGCCGCGGCAGGGCGGCGGGTTCGGTGGCTGACCGAGCTGAAGATCGACGGCCTCGCGGTCTCGCTGCGCTACGAGCACGGCGAGCTGACCTCCGCCGCGACGCGCGGCGACGGCCGGGTCGGCGAGGTCGTGACGGTCAACGCGCTGCGCGTCGCGGGGGTGCCCGAGCGGCTCGCGGGCTCGGGGCATCCCGCGCTCGTCGAGGTGCGCGGCGAGGTCTTCATCCCCGTCGAGGCCTTCGAGCGGCTGAACGCCCTCCAGGCCGAGCTGCGCGGCCGCTCGGTCGAGGAGGATCGCGAGAAGCACGCGCGTCGCCCCGCCGCGAGCCGAGGCGAGTTCGACGAGGAGCGCGCGGCCGACCGCGCAGCGCGCCGGTTCCCGGCGTTCGCCAACCCGCGCAACGCCGCCTCGGGCGGCCTGCGCCAGCAGCTCGAGAAGAAGACCGGGCTCGAGCGCGAGGCGGGCGAGGAGCGCATCGCGGCGCTCGCGATGTACGTGCACGGCTTCGGCGCGTGGCCCGATCCGCCGGTCGCGGCGCAGAGCGAGGTCTACGGGCTGCTCGCCGGCTGGGGCCTGCCGACGAGCCCGCACGTCGAGGTGCTGGAGGGCATCGACGACGTCGTCGCCTACGTCGAGCGCTTCGGTGAGCGCCGGCACGCGGTCGAGCACCAGCTCGACGGCATCGTCGTGAAGGTCGACGAGCTGGCGCTGCACGACGAGCTCGGGCAGACGTCGCGCGCGCCCCGCTGGGCGATCGCCTACAAGTACCCGCCGGAGGAGGTGCACACGAAGCTCCTCGACATCGTGGTGAGCGTGGGCCGCACGGGGCGCGCGACCCCGTACGCCAACATGGAGCCGGTGCACGTGGCCGGCTCGGTCGTGCGGCAGGCGACGCTCCACAACCAGGACGTCGTGCGCGTCAAGGGCGTGCTGATCGGCGACACGGTCGTGCTGCGGAAGGCCGGCGACGTGATCCCCGAGGTGCTCGGGCCGGTGGTCGAGCTGCGCGACGGCACCGAGCGCGAGTTCGTGATGCCGACCGCGTGCCCCGAGTGCGGCACGACGCTCCGCCCGATGAAGGAGGGCGACGTCGACCTGCGGTGCCCCAACGCGAAGGACTGCCCGGCCCAGGTGCGCGGCCGCGTCGAGCACATCGGCAGCCGCGGGGCGCTCGACGTCGAGGCGCTCGGCGAGGTGACGGCGGCCGCGCTGACGCAGCCGAGCGTGCCCGCCGAGCCGCCGCTCGCGACCGAGGCGGGCCTGTTCGCGCTCACGCTCGAGCAGCTCGTGCCGATCGAGGTGGTCGTCCGCGACGCCGAGACGGGGCAGCCGAAGCTCGACGACGAGGGCGCGCCGGTCGTGCGCCGGCCCTTCCAGCGCGCGGCGAGCGCCGCCGAGCGGAAGGCGGGCGCCGAGGGGCCGCAGCCGTCGAAGCAGGCCGAGACGCTGCTCGCCGAGCTCGAGCGCGCGAAGACCAAGGATCTCTGGCGGCAGCTCGTCTCGCTCAACATCCGGCATGTGGGGCCCGTGGCGGCGCGCGCGCTCGCCGACTGGTTCGGCTCCCTCGCGGCGATCGAAGCGGCGACCCCCGAGGAGCTGGCGGAGGTCGAGGGCGTGGGCCCGACCATCGCCGAGGCGGTGGTCGAGTGGCTCGCCGTCGACTGGCACCAGGAGATCGTGCGCGCGTGGCGCGACGCGGGCGTGCGGTTCGCGACGCCCGGTCACCCCGGCCCCGGCAAGGCGGGCGAGCGCGGCGGCGTGCTCGCAGGCCTCACCGTGGTCGCGACCGGCACGCTCGAGGGCTACACCCGCGAGGGCGCGCAGGAGGCGATCATCGCGGCCGGCGGCAAGGCCGCGTCGAGCGTCTCGAAGAAGACCGACTTCGTCGCTGCCGGGCCGGGTGCGGGCTCGAAGCTCGCGAAGGCCGAGGACCTCGGCATCCGCATCCTCGACGCCGCGCAGTTCCGCGTGCTCGTCGAGCAGGGCCCGGAGGCGCTCCCGGCGGCCGAGACGGGAGCCGAGTCCTGATGGACGCGGTCGCCGTGCTCGCCGAGGCCTTCTCGCGCATCCCCGACGAGGCCCGCCGCGCGGTGCGCGGCCTCACACCCGAGCAGCTCGTCGAGGCGCCGGGCGGGGGCGCGAACCCGATCGGCTGGCTCGTGTGGCACCTCGCCCGCGGGCAGGATGCGCAGGTCGCCGCGGTCGCCGGCACCGAGCAGGTCTACCTGCAGGGCGACTGGGCGGCGCGCTTCGGGCGCGATCCGGACGCCGGCGACACCGGCTACGGCCACGAGCCCGACGACGTGCGCGCGGTGCGCCCCGAGTCGGCCGAGGCCCTGCTCGACTACCTCGACGCCGTGCACGCCGCGACGCAGCGCTACCTCGGCATGCTCGACGCCGACGACCTCGACCGGGTCGTCGACGAGGCGTGGGACCCGCCGGTGACGCTCGGCGCGCGCCTCGTGAGCATCGTCGACGACGACGTGCAGCACGCCGGCCAGGCGGCGTACGCGCGCGGGCTGCTCGGCGCGTGATCTCGCGGCTCGCGATCGAGGGCTACCGCTCGATCCGGTCCCTCGTGGTCGACCTCGCGCCGCTGACGGTCGTGACGGGCGCGAACGGCTCGGGCAAGTCGAGCCTGTACCGGGCGCTGCGGCTGCTCGCCGACTGCGGCGAGGGGCGTGTCATCGCGTCGCTCGCAGGCGTCGGCGGGCTCGACGCCGTGCGGTGGGCGGGTCCCGAGCGCGGCACGGCGGGCGGGCAGCGCACCGAGGGCACCGTGCGGTCGGGGCCGGTCGCGCTGCGCCTCGGCGTCGCGACCGACGGCCTCGGCTACGCGATCGACCTGGGCCTGCCGGTCGCGCAGCGCAGCGCCTTCGACCTCGATCCCGAGATCAAGCAGGAGCACGTCTTCGCAGGCTCCGACCCGCGGCCGGCGGGCGTGCTCGTCGAGCGACGGCGCGGCGCCGCGCGCGTGCGCCTCGACGACGGCTGGAGCGATCTCGCCGCCGGCATGCACCCGTGGGCGTCGGTGCTCGACGAGTTCGCGGGGCGGGCCGATGCCGCCGAGCTCGCGGGCACACGCCGCATGCTGCGCGGCTGGCGGTTCCACGACGCGCTGCGCACCGACGCGGGCGCTCCCGCTCGGCAGCCGCAGGTCGCGACGCGCGCGGCGAGGCTCGACGACGACGGCGCGAACCTCGCGGCGGTGCTGCAGACGGCGATCGAGATGGGCTGGCATCGCGAGCTCGAGCGCGCCGTCGCCGACGCCTTCCCCGGCTCCCGCCTGCGCCTGCCGGTGGTCGACGGCCGCATGACGGTCGCGCTCGAGCAGCAGGGGATGCTGCGGCCGCTGTCGGCGCCCGAGCTCTCCGACGGCACGCTGCAGTACCTGCTGCTGACGGCGGCGATGCTCTCCGCCGAGAAGCCGGGGCTCATCGTGCTCAACGAGCCGGAGCGCAGCCTCCACGCCGACCTCCTGCCCGCGCTCGCCGCGCGCATCCGCGACGCCGCGGGCGAGACGCAGGTGCTCGTCGTCACGCACCAGGCCGCGCTCGCCGACGAGCTCGGCGGGCTGCGCGTCGAGCTCGAGAAGATCTCGGGCGAGACCCGCGTCGCGGGCCGCGAGGGCCCGCTCGACCAGCCCTCCTGGCACTGGCCGCGTCGCTAGAAGAGGGTGGGCACCGCGGGGGCGGACACGGACACGGGGACGGCCACCGGCCCGCTGGTCGACGGCAGCTGCGTCGCCCGGCGCGGGGGAGCGGCGAGCCCTGTGCCGGCGCTCGTGCGCACCGGCGCCAGCCGGTGCTCGCGCAGCAGCGGGCGGATGCGGGCGCGCAGCCAGTCGCGGTAGTCGCGGTGCGCGTAGGTGCCGCCGCCGTAGACGCGCCCGTAGAGCGGCACGAGGTGCGGATGCTCCTGCCGCAGCCAGGCCATGTACCACTCGCGGGCGCCCGGCCGCAGGTGCAGCGCGCTCGCGATCGCGCTCGTCGCGCCCGCCTCCGCGATCGCGGCGAACGCCGGCTCGAGGTGCGCCCGCGTGTCGGTGAGGCCCGGCAGGATCGGCATCGCGAAGACGGCGCAGTCGAGGCCCGCGTCGCGCACCGCGCGCACCGTGTCGAGCCGCGCGCGGGTGGTGGGCGTGCCGGGCTCGACCTGCTGCTGCAGCTCGTCGTCGAAGATCGCGATCGACATCGCGATCGACACCGGCACATCCCGGGCGATCGCGGCGAGCAGCGGCAGGTCGCGGCGCAGCAGCGTCCCCTTCGTGAGGATCGAGATGGATGCGCCGTGGCGGGCGAGCGCGCGCAGCACGCCGGGCATGAGCCGGTAGCGGCCCTCGGCCCGCTGGTAGGGATCGGTGTTCGTGCCCAGCTGCACGGCGGCGACCTCGCGCCGCGGGCCCGCGAGCTCGCGCTCGAGCACCTCGACGAGGTTGGCCTTCACGACGATGCGGGAGTCGAAGTCGGCGCCCGCGTCGAGGTCGAGGTAGGTGTGCGTCTTCCGCGCGAAGCAGTAGCGGCACGCGTGCTGGCAGCCGCGGTAGGGGTTGATCGTCCACGCGCCGCCCATGAAGCCGTCGCCGGCGACGTGGTTGAGCGCGCTCCTGGCCGTCACCTCGAGGAACGACGCGCCGTCGAAGCCCGGGGTCGGCCACGCGTCGAGCACGCTCCCGCGCTCCTCGAGCCCCGGCAGCGCATCCGCGTCGACGTGGGTCGCCGTCTGCCCGTCCCATCGCATGACATCCATTCGAACACACGTTCGATCGACGCGCAAGCGGCCGCGCCGGGCGGGCTAGGGTGCTGACCGTGAGGGGCGGACGACGGATGCGGCTGGTCCGGCCCGCGCTCTGGGCCGCGATGATCGTCACCGCGGGCACGCTGCTGCTCACGCGCGTGCTGCGCCGGCCGGTCGCCGCCTGGCTCGACGTGCCGGCGGCCGAGGGCGGCTGGGCGCTGCTCGCCGCCGCGGCGCTCGTGGCGACGCTGGGGCTCGGCGGCGCGTCGCTCTGGCACGCGCTCATGCTGCCGAGGCTCGTGCGCGTGCGGCGCATCGACGTGCTCATCGCCGGGCTCGGCGCCGGGATGCTGCTGCTCGCCGCGACGATCGTGGCGCTCGTCGCCGTCGCGCCGGCGCTCGGGCGGGCGGCGCTGCTGCTCGCGCTGCCGCTGTGGGCGGCGGGGCTCGCGGCCGCGGTGCTCGCGATGGCCATGCTCATCCACGCTCGAGCGAGCCGCGCCGCCCCTGCCCCCGGCACCGTGCTCATCCTCGGCGCGGGCCTCCGCGGCCGCGATGTCGGGCCGCTGCTGCGCCGCCGCGTGGAGCGCGGCGCGGCGGTGTGGCGCTCGGCCCGCACCCGTCGCCCCGACGCGCGCATCGTCGTCGCCGGCGGGCAGGGCCCCGACGAGGTGCGCACGGAGGCCTCGGCGATGGCCGAGCACCTCGAGCGGCACCTGGGCGTGCCCGCCGACGCGATCGACCTCGAGCAGGCCTCGGCCACGACGCGCGAGAACCTGCGGCTGTCGCGCCCGCTCGTCACGGGGCCAGGGCGCGCGCCGCTCGCGGTGGTCACGAGCGAGTACCACGCGTACCGCACCGCCTGGCTGCTCGCCGACGAGGGCATCGACGGCACGGTGGTCGGAGCCTGGACCCGGCCGTCCTACCGGCCCGGCGCGGTCGTGCGCGAGGCCCTCGCCGTCGCATCCGACCTCCGGTGGTGGTGCATCGCCGCGGCCGTCGTGCTCGAGGCGCTCGCGGCCTGGCTGCTCGTGGCGCGCCCGTAGGATTGGGGCGACCCCCACGCATCCCGGCCGCGCCGGGGACGACCGAGGAGACGCATGTCCGAGATCACCCGCGAGGAGGTCCAGCACCTGGCTGGACTGGCCCGCATCGCGCTCACCGACGACGAGGTGACGAGCCTCACCTCCGAGCTGTCGAAGATCGTCGACGCCATCGCCGAGGTGCGCGAGGTCGCCGGGCCCGATGTGCCCGCCACGAGCCACCCCGTGCCGATGGCCAACGTCATGCGCGACGACGAGGTGGGCGAGACGCTCACGCGCGAGCAGGTCTTCGCCGGCGCCCCGAGCCACGACGGCGAGCGGTTCCGCGTCTCGGCGATCCTGGGGGAGGAGCAGTGAGCGCCGACCTCACCCGCCTCGCCGGGCACGAGCTCGCCGGGCTCCTCGCCGCCGGCGAGGTCTCGAGCGTCGAGGCGACGCAGGCGCACCTCGACCGCATCGCCGCGGTCGACGGCGAGCTGCACGCCTTCCTGCACGTCAACGCCGGCGCGATCGACCAGGCGCGCGCGATCGACGAGCGCCGCGCGAGCGGCGAGCAGCTGCACGAGCTCGCGGGCGCGCCCGTCGCCATCAAGGACGTGCTCTGCACGGTCGGCATGCCCTCGACCTCGGGCTCGCGCATCCTCGAGGGCTGGATCCCGCCGTACGACGCGACGCCCGTCGCGCGCCTCAAGGCTGCGGGCCTCGTGCCGCTCGGCAAGACCAACATGGACGAGTTCGCCATGGGCTCGTCGACCGAGCACTCCGCCTACGGCCCCACGCGCAACCCGTGGGACCTCGAGCGCATCCCGGGCGGCTCCGGCGGCGGCTCGGCGGCGGCGGTCGCCTCCTTCGAGGCGCCCTTCGCCCTCGGCTCCGACACCGGCGGCTCGATCCGTCAGCCGGCGGCCGTGACCGGCACGGTGGGCGTGAAGCCCACCTACGGCGGCGTGAGCCGCTACGGCTCGATCGCGCTCGCCTCGAGCCTCGACCAGGTCGGGCCCGTGACGCGCACGGTGCTCGACTCGGCGCTCCTGCACGACGTCATCGGCGGGCACGACCCGCACGACTCCACGAGCCTCGACCGCGACTGGCCGTCGTTCGCCGCCGCCGCCCGCGAGGGCGCCGCCGCGGGCGACCTGCGCGGCCTGCGCGTGGGCGTCGTGCGCGAGCTCGACAGCGACGGCATCGCTGCCGACGTCGACGCGCGCTTCCAGGAGGCCGTGCAGCTCATGACGGACGCGGGGGCCGAGGTCGTCGAGGTCTCCTGCCCGTCGTTCGCGTACTCCGTCGCCGCGTACTACCTGATCCTCCCCGCCGAGGCGTCGAGCAACCTCGCCCGCTTCGACTCGGTGCGCTTCGGGCTCCGCGTCGAGCGGCCCGGCCAGACGGTCGAGGATGTGATGGGCGCGACCCGCGAGGCCGGGTTCGGCCCCGAGGTCAAGCGCCGCATCATCCTCGGCACCTACGCGCTCTCGGCCGGCTACTACGACGCCTACTACGGCTCCGCGCAGAAGGTGCGCACGCTCATCCAGCGCGACTTCGACGCGGCCTTCGCGCAGGCCGACCTGCTCATCAGCCCCGCGGCGCCCACGACGGCGTTCAAGCTGGGCGAGAAGCTCGACGACCCGCTCGCGATGTACGTCAACGACATCACGACGATCCCCGCGAACCTCGCGGGCATCCCCGGCATGGGGCTCCCGATGGGGCTCGGCGACGACGGCCTGCCCGTCGGCCTCCAGCTGCTCGCCCCGATGTTCGAGGACGACCGGCTCTACCGCGCCGGCGCCGCCATCGAGGCGCTGCTCGCCGAGCGCTGGGGCGGCATCCTCACCACCAAGGCACCTACCCTTCGAGACGCCGCCGGCGGCTCCTCAGGGACCGACCGCACGGAGGCGGCGCGATGAAGGACAAGCTGATGGACTTCGACCGGGCGCTCGAGCTCTTCGAGCCCGTGCTCGGCTTCGAGGTGCACGTCGAGCTCGGCACGCGCACGAAGATGTTCTCGGCGGCGCCCAACCCCGCGCATCCGGACTTCCACGACGTGGAGCCCAACACGCTCGTCGACCCGCTGAGCCTGGGCCTGCCCGGCAGCCTCCCGGTCGTGAACGCGCTCGCCGTGCGGCACTCGATCGCGCTCGGCCTCGCGCTCGGCTGCGAGATCGCCGAGTCGAGCCGGTTCGCGCGGAAGAACTACTTCTACCCCGACGTGCCGAAGAACTACCAGATCTCGCAATACGACGAGCCCATCGCGTTCGAGGGGCAGGTGGAGATCGAGCTCGCCGACGGGCGCCAGGTGACGATCCCCATCGAGCGCGCGCACATGGAGGAGGACGCCGGCAAGCTCACGCACGTGGGCGGCTCGACGGGCCGCATCCAGGGCGCCGAGTACTCGCTCGTCGACTACAACCGCGCAGGCGTGCCGCTCGTCGAGATCGTGACGAAGCCGATCTTCGGCGCCGAGCACGACGCGCCCGAGCTTGCCAAGGCGTACGTCGCGGCGATCCGCGACATCGTGCTCTCGCTCGGCATCTCCGAGGCGCGGATGGAGCGCGGCAACCTGCGCTGCGACGCCAACGTGAGCCTGCGCCCCCGCGGCCAGGAGCGCCTCGGCACGCGCACCGAGACGAAGAACGTCAACTCGATGCGCTCGGTCGAGCGCGCCGTGCGCTACGAGATCCAGCGGCAGGCGGCGATCCTCGCCGACGGCGGCACGATCACGCAGGAGACCCGCCACTGGCACGAGGACACCGGCACGACGAGCGCCGGCCGCGTGAAGTCGGATGCCGACGACTACCGCTACTTCCCCGAGCCCGATCTGCTGCCCGTGCAGCCGAGCCGCGAGCTCGTCGAGGAGCTGCGCGCGCTGCTGCCCGAGCAGCCCGTCGCGCGCCGCCGACGCCTGAAGGGCGACTGGGGCTTCAGCGACCTCGAGTTCCAGGACGTCGTGAACGGCGACATGCTGCACGTCGTCGAGGCGACCGTCGCCGCAGGCGCCGCCCCCCAGGCGGCGCGCAAGTGGTGGACGGGCGAGCTCGCGCGCGTCGCCAACGAGCGCGGCGTCGACGCGTCGACGCTCGTCGAGCCGGCCCACGTGGCCGAGCTGCAGCGGCTCATCGACGAGGGCACCCTCACCGACCGGCTCGCCCGGCAGGCGCTCGAGGGCGTCATCGCGGGCGAGGGCAGCCCGAGCGAGGTGGCTGCGGCGCGCGGCCTGCAGGTCGTCACCGACGAGTCGGCGCTCGTGGCGGCGGTCGACGAGGCGCTCGCGGCCCAGCCCGACGTGCTGCAGAAGATCCGCGACGGCAAGGTGCAGGCGGCCGGCGCCGTCATCGGGGCGGTCATGAAGGCGATGCGCGGCCAGGCCGACGCGGCCCGGGTGCGGGAGATCGTCTTGGAGCGCGCTAGCAGCTGACCAGGAACTCTCCAGGAATCTTCAAGGTACCGGGGTACGCTCATTCCTGGTTCCCCGAATTGCGGGGGCCCAGCGGAGTGAAACCCTTGCACCGCTGTCTCGGAGAAGGGACCACACACATGGGCATTCTCGGTTGGATCGTCCTCGGCCTCATCGCTGGGGCCATCGCAAAGCTGATCCTCCCCGGCCGTCAGGGCGGCGGCTGGATCATGACCCTCATCCTGGGCGTCGTCGGAGCACTGCTCGGCGGCTGGCTCGGATCGATGATCTTCAACGTCGGCCTGGAGGACTTCTGGTCGCTGCAGACGTGGATCGTCGCGATCGTCGGCGCGATCATCGTGCTGCTGATCTGGGGCCTCGTGACGAAGAACCGCGGTCGCACGAGCGCCTGACGCTCGACGCACCGCAATGAAGGGGGCTGCCTGCGGGCGGCCCCCTTCCGCATGCCCGGGCGCTACCGGGCGACGGGCGAGACGCCTGCGAACGACGCGAGCTCGTCGAGGTGTTCGAGGTCGCCGAGGTCGAGCACCTGCAGGTAGACCCGCTCCACGCCGTCGTCGGCGAGGCGTCCGAGCAGGTCCTGCACCTCGCTGCGCGTGCCTGCCACGCCGTGCTCGCGCAGCTCCGCCGGCTCCCGGCCGATCGCGGCCGCGCGTCGCGCGAACGACGCCTCGTCCTCGCCGACGCACGCGACGAGCGCCACCGAGCGCACGACGGGCCGCTCGCGCTCGGCGCGCTCGATGGCGCGGTCGAGGGCGGCGAAGAGGGGGCGGATGCGGTCGAACGCGGGGAACGAGAGGTTGTGCTCGTCGGCGAACTCGGCCGCGAGGCGCGGGGTGCGCCGCTCGCCCAGCCCGCCCACGATCACGGGGATGCGCTCCTGCACCGGCTTCGGCAGCGCCGGGGAGTCGTCGAGGCGGTAGTGGTCGCCGTCGAACGAGAAGCGGGCGCCGCGCGGCGTCTGCCACAGGCCCGTCACGATCGCCAGCTGCTCCTCGAGCAGGTCGAAGCGCCGCTCGGGGAAGGGGATGCCGAGCGCCGAGTGCTCCTGGGCGAACCAGCCGGTCCCGAGCCCGAGCTCCACCCGCCCGCCCGACATCTGGTCGACGTTCGCGACCTGCACGGCCAGGATGCCCGGCTGCCGGTAGGTGACGGAGGAGACGAGCGTGCCGAGCCGCACCCGCTCGGTGTCGCGCGCCAGCCCCGCGAGCGTCGTCCACGCATCCGTCGGCCCGTAGCCGGGGTCGCCTTCGCCCATGCGCAGGTAGTGGTCGGAGCGGAAGAAGCCGTCGAAGCCGAGCTGCTCGGTGCGCAGCGCGACCGCGAGCAGCTCGTCGTAGGAGGCGCCCTGCTGGGGCTCGGTGAAGATGCGGAAGTCCATGGGCCGAGCCTACGGAAGCGGCCCGCGGCTCGTGCATCCAGGACAAGCGGGCGGATGCGGGCGGCGGGGCTTGGCAGGATCGCACCATGGACTACGGCTACATGCTCGGCTACTGGCGATCGGCCCCGCCCGCGGGAGCGCTCGAGGCGGTGCTCGCAGCGGAGCGGCTCGGCTTCGACTCGGTCTGGACGTCGGAGGCGTACGGCTCGGACGCGTTCACGCCGCTCGCGTGGTGGGGCGCGTCGACGTCGCGGATCCGGCTCGCGACCGGCATCGCGCAGCTCTCGGCGCGCACCGCGGCCTCGACGGCGATGACCGCGATGACGCTCGACCACCTCTCGGGCGGCCGCGTCATCCTGGGGCTCGGCGTCAGCGGGCCGCAGGTCGTCGAGGGCTGGTACGGCCAGCCGTTCCCGAAGCCGCTCGCCCGGACGCGCGAGTACGTCGCGATCCTGCGCAGCATCATGGCGCGCGAGGCGCCCGTCACGGCGCCCGGGCCGCAGCTGCCGCTGCCGCTGACGGGGGAGGGCACGACGGGGCTCGGCAAGCCGCTCCTCTCGACCCTGCACCCGGTGCGGCCGCGCATCCCCATCCACCTCGCCGCGGAGGGGCCCCGCAACACCGCGCTCGCCGCCGAGATCGCCGACGGGTGGCTGCCGTTCCTCCACTCGCCCTCGCAGGACGCCGCCGCGCGCGCGCTGCTCGCGGAGGGCTTCGCGAAGCGCGATCCGTCCCTGCCGCCGGCGGAGGCGTTCGAGGTGTCGGTGCCCGTGCCGATCGTCGTCGACCGCGACGTCGAGGCGGCTGCCGACCGCGTCCGGCCGATGATCGCCCTCTACGTCGGCGGGATGGGCGCGAAGGGCGCGAACTTCCACTTCGACGCCGTCGCGCGGCTCGGGTACGAGGAGGCGTGCCTGCGCATCCAGGAGCTCTACCTCGAGGGCAGGAAGGCCGAGGCGATCGCGGCGGTGCCGACGGCGCTCGTCGACGAGATCGCGCTCGTCGGACCGATCGAGCGCGTGCGCGACGGGCTCGCGCGCTGGGAGGCGTCGGTCGTGACCCGGATCCTCGTGCAGGGCGACCTCGCGGCGCTCGAGGCCGTGGCGAGGCTGCGCGGCTAGGATCGACCGGTGCTCGTGGACTGGGACTCGTGGGGCGGCGACGTGCTCTCGCCCGAGGCGAAAGCCGCACGGCGCCCCGCGCCGCCCGCGCGCGTCGCCGCCGAGCGCGACCTCGTGGTCGAGCGGGTCGACGGGTTCGTCGGCGCCGTCGTCGGCATCGAGGCCGGGCACGTGCGCCTCGAGGACCGCGCGGGCAGGGTGCGCCTGTTCCCGCTCGGGCGCGGGTTCCTCGTCGACGGCGCGGAGGTCGAGCTCGTCCCGCCCGCGGCGACCCGGGCGGCGGCGCCGACCCGCACCGCGTCCGGCTCGCGCGCGGTCGAGGGGCTCAAGGCCCGCGTCGCGCTGCCGAGCCGCATCCTCGTCGAGGGCACGCACGACGCCGAGCTCGTCGAGCAGGTCTGGGGCCACGACCTGCGCGTGGAGGGCGTCGTCGTCGAGCCGCTGCACGGCGTCGACGACCTCGCGGGCATCGTCGCCGAGTTCGCCCCGACGCGCTCGCGCCGGCTGGGGATCCTCGTCGACCACCTCGTGCCCGGCTCGAAGGAGACGCGGATCGCAGAGGCCGTCATGCGCGGACCGCACGGTGCGCACGTGCGCGTCGTCGGGCATCCGTACATCGACATCTGGCAGGCGGTGAAGCCGGCGCGCCTCGGCATCGAGCGGTGGCCGGATGTGCCGCGCGGCGAGGACTGGAAGCGCGGCACGCTGCGCCGCCTCGGCATGCCGCACGAGAGCCAGGCGGATGTCGCGCACGCGTGGCAGCGGATCCGCGGCCGGGTGCGCGACTGGAACGACCTCGAGCCGGCCCTCCTCGCCCGCGTCGAGGAGCTCATCGACTTCGTGACGGCGCCCGCCGGCTGAACCCGTCCAATCCGCTCGCCCGAGGGCGGCGAACCCCTGATGCACGCAACACGACGAGGGATGCAGGGCATCCCCAGCACAGAGGAGTCGCACCATGCGGAAGTCCATCTTCCTCCGGACGGCGGTCGGTTTCAGCGCCGCCGCCGTGATCCTGGGGGCGAGCGCGTGCTCGTCGCCCGCCGACCCGGGCACGAGCACGGCCCCCGAGACGTCGGCATCGCCGATGGAGACCGAGTCGGGCTCGATGCTCATGCCCGCCGGCACCGGCGACCCGTTCGCCGACGCGCGCACCGCCGCCGGCCACATGCCCATGACGGCCACGACGCTCGCCGGCGGCTTCGTCGGCGCGCTCGACATCCCCGGTGAGGTGGAGTCCGACGCGGCCAACCTGCGCGCCGACCTGACGTCGCTCCTCCAGGAGCACGTCTACCTCGCCGGCATGGCGGTCGCGACCGCCTACCACGCGGGCGCCGACTCGGCGCAGTTCGAGGCTGCCGCGGCAGCGCTCGACACCAACTCGGTCGACCTCTCCGAGGCGGTCGCGTCGCTCTCCGACGAGGAGCAGGGCGCGGCGTTCCTCGAGCTGTGGCGCCAGCACATCGGCTTCTTCGTCGACTACGCGGTGGCCGTCGAGGGCGGCGACCAGGCAGCGGCCGATGAGGCGCTCATGCAGCTGCAGGGCTACACCGAGGAGGCCGGCGCGTTCTTCGAGTCGATCTCCGGCGGCGAGCTGCCGGCGGACGCGGTCGCCGAGAGCCTGACGATGCACGTCGACACGCTCAGCGCCGCCATCGACGCCTTCGCGGCGGGCGAGCCGAACGCGACCGACGTGCTGCAGGAGGCCGCGGGCCACGTGGTCATGTCGGCCGAGACGCTCTCCGGCGGCCTGGCCGCCGCCGCGGGCCTCGAGGGCGACGTCTCCGACGAGGCCTCGACGCTGCGCTCGCAGCTGGTCGCGGGCCTGCAGGAGCACGTCTACCTCGCCGGCATCGCGGTCTTCACCGCCTACACGGCCGAGGGCGGCCCCGAGTCGCCCGCGTTCGAGGGCGCAGCCGCGACGCTCGACGCCAACTCGGTCGCGCTGAGCGAGGCCATCGGCTCGCTCGCCGGTGAGGAGAACGGCACGGCGTTCCTCGAGCTGTGGCGCGAGCACATCGGCTTCTTCGTCGACTACGCGGTCGCGATCGCGGGCGACGACGCCGCCGGTGCCGAGCAGGCGCTCGCCGACCTCGACGACTACCGGCCGACCGCCGGCGCCTTCTTCGAGGAGATCTCGGCGGGCGAGCTGCCGGCCGACGCGATCGCGGAGGGCCTCGGCATGCACGTCGAGACGCTCGCGGGCGCGATCGACTCGCTCAAGGAGCAGCTGGTCGACGCCGGCTGACGGACGCACCATCCATGACGGCGAGGACCGCGGCGGGAGCCGCGGCCCTCGCTCGTGCGCCGAGGGGCGCTCAGACGATGGGCGGCACCTCGACGAAGGCGGGCAGCTTCGGGTCGCGGCCGTCGCCGGAGGAGCGGCCGGTGAAGCGCCGCCCGAGCCACGGCAGCACGTACTCGCGGTAGTACATGAGGTCGCGGCGGCCCTCGGCGGTCGACGCGCCCGCGAGGTCGCGCCAGGCCTCCGGCGCCGGCATGCCGAGCGCCCGCAGCACGTTGCGCGCGACGTGGGCGTGGCCTGCGGCGTTGAGGTGCAGGCGGTCGCGCGACCAGAAGCGCGGCGCGGCGAGCTCGGGGTCGGACCAGTTGTCGACGTAGGGCGCGTCGAGGTCGCCGATCCGCGACTCCACCGCGCGCGCGAGCGCGTCGCCGCGCCGCTGCATGACGGCGCCGATCGGCATCACGCCGCTCGGGTTGCCGCCCGAGAGCAGGATGGGGCGGATGCCCGCGGCGGCGATGCGGTGCGCGGCGTCGGCGAGGCGCTCGCCGACGTGCTCGATCGAGACCTTCGGGCGCAGGATGTCGTTGCCGCCGCCGTTGATGCTGATCGCATCGGGCCCGAGCGCGATGGCCGCGTCGAGCTGCTCGTGCAGGATGGGCCCGAGCTTGCGGCCGCGGATGGCGAGGTTCGCGTAGCGCACCGGCGCTCCCTGCGCCGAGGCGAGCCCGGCGGCGACGAAGTCGGCCCATCCGCGCACCGAGCCGTCGGGCAGCTCGTCGCCCACCCCCTCGGTGAAGCTGTCGCCGATGGCCACGAACGATCCGATGCGCTGCACCCTCCCAGCCTAGGTGCCCCGTCCGCCGCTGCGGCGGGGCTAGAGTGGCTGTCGACACGGGAGTCCGGTGCGCCGGGCTGAGAGGAAGGCCGAAGCCTTCGACCGTCAAACCTGATCTGGATCATGCCAGCGCAGGGAGGACACTGCACCCGTGCCATCTCATCCGAGGAAGGCACCGAATGACCACCGCACCCACCGCATCCGCCCCGTCGACGGCGCCCGCGCGCCCCCGCACCCGCTGGCGGGTCGTCGACATCGTCGTCGCCGCCGTGCTCGGCGTCGCCACCGGCCTCCTGTTCGTGCTCTGGAACAGCGTCGGCTACGCCTGGTTCACCGCCATGGACGCGCTCACGCCCGGCTTCGGCGGCCTCGCCGTCGGCATCTGGCTCATCGGCGGCGTGCTCGGCGGCCTCATCATCCGCAAGCCCGGCGCCGCCCTGTTCGTCGAGCTGCTCGCCGCGAGCGTCTCGATGCTGCTGGGCAGCCAGTGGTCGATCGAGACGGTCTACTCCGGCATCGCGCAGGGCCTCGGCGCCGAGCTCGTCTTCCTGCTCTTCGCCTACCGCCGCTTCGGGCTGCCGGTCGCGATGCTCGCGGGCGTCGGCGCGGCCGTCGCCGCGTTCGTGCTCGAGCTGTTCCTGAGCGGCAACATCGCCAAGAGCCCCGAGTTCCTCGGCATCTACCTCGGCAGCCTCGTCGTCTCCGGCGCGCTGCTCGCCGGCCTCGTCGGCTGGCTGCTGACGCGGGCGCTCGCCGCGACCGGCGTGCTCGACCGCTTCGCGTCGGGGCGGTCGCGCGCCCGGTGACCGGCTCCCGCATCCGCGCGCGCGGGTGGGGCTGGCGGCACGCAGGCCGCGCGGTGCCCGCCGTCGCCGGGCTCGACCTCGATGTCGAGCCCGGCGAGCGCGTGCTGCTGCTCGGCCCCTCGGGCGCCGGCAAGTCGACGCTGCTCGCGGCGCTCGCGGGTGTGCTCGGCGGCGAGGACGAGGGCGACGAGACCGGAGCGCTCGCCGTCGACGGCGCGCACCCGGCCGGGCTGCGCGGCACGGCCGGGCTCGTGCTGCAGGATCCGCAGGCCAACACGATCATGTCCCGCGTGGGCGACGACGTCGCGTTCGGCTGCGAGAACCTCGCCGTGCCGCGCGACGAGATCTGGCGGCGCGTGCGCGAGGCGCTCGACGCGGTCGGGCTCGACGTGGCGCTCGACCGTTCGACGGCGGCGCTCTCGGGCGGCCAGCGGCAGCGCCTCGCGCTCGCGGGCGTGCTCGCCATGCGGCCGGGGCTCATCCTGCTCGACGAGCCGACCGCGAACCTCGACCCCGAGGGGGTCGTGGAGGTTCGGGATGCGGTCGCCCGCGTCGCGGCCGAGACCGGCGCGACGCTCGTCGTCGTCGAGCACCGCGTCGAGACGTGGCTGCCGGTCGTCGACCGCGTCGTCGTGCTCGCGGCAGGCGGCGGAGCGGTGGCCGACGGCTCGCCGGCCGCCGTCCTCGACGTCCACCGGGCGCAGCTCGCGCACGACGGCGTGTGGGTGCCTGGGCTCCCGGTCGAGGTCGCCCGCGGCGGCCGGCATCCGGGCGAGGCGCTGCTCGTCGGGGAGGCGCTGCGCTCCGGGCGCGACGGCGCCGCCGTGCACGAGCCGCTCGACGTGCAGGTGCGCGCGGGGGAGGCGCTCGTCGTCACCGGGCGCAACGGCGCCGGCAAGTCGACCCTCGCGCTGACGCTCGCCGGCCTCCTTCCCCCGGTCGCGGGCGCCGTGCGCGCCACCGCGCCGCTGCGGGGCGAGCTCGCGGCGGAGGCGCCCATCCGCTGGCGTCCGAAGCAGCTCGCGAGCCGCATCGGCACCGTCTTCCAGCAGCCGGAGCACCAGTTCGTCGCCGCGCGCGTGCGCGACGAGGTCGCGGCGGGGCTGCGGGCGCTCCGGCTGCCGCAGCACGAGGTCGACGCGCGCGTCGGGGGGGTCCTCGCCGCGCTGCGGCTCGACGCGCTCGCCGACGCCAACCCCTTCACGCTCTCCGGCGGCGAGCAGCGCCGGCTCTCGGTGGCGACGGTGCTCGCGCCCGCGCCGCGCGTGATGGTGCTCGACGAGCCCACGTTCGGCCAGGACCGCCGCACCTGGAGCGAGCTCGTGCGCCTCATCGCCTCGCTCGTCGACGACCGCGGCTGCGCCGTCGTCGCCGTGACGCACGACGCCGACGTCGAGCGGGTGCTCGGCGACCGCGTGCTGCGGCTGGGCGGCGAGCGGTGAGCGCGCTCGCTCGGGTCAACCCGGTCACGCCGCTGCTCGCGGCGGTGCTCTACTCGATCCCCATGCTGCTCACGATCGACGTCGTGAGCGCCGCGGTCGCGCTCGCCGCGTGGCTCGTGGTCTTCGCGGCCGCCGGCATCGGGCCTCGCACCGTGCTGCGCCGCACGTGGCCGCTGCTCATCGCCGCGCCGCTGTCGGCGGTGAGCATGCTGCTCTACGCCGAGCCGGCCGGGCGCATCCACGCCCAGGTGTGGCTCGCCACCATCAGCGACCGCTCGATCGAGCTCGCGCTCGCGATCGGGCTGCGCGTGCTCGCGCTCGGCGTGCCGACGCTCGTGGCGCTCGTGGGCCTCGACCCGACCCGGCTCGCCGACGGGCTCGCGCAGGTCGCGCGCCTGCCGCACCGGTTCGTGCTCGCGGCGCTCGCCGGCACGAGGCTGTTCGGCGTGCTGGCCGAGGACTGGCGGCAGATCGCGCTCGCCCGCCGGGCGCGGGGCCTCGGCGACACGGGTGCGGTGCGGCGCGCGCTGCAGGCTGCCTTCGCGCTGCTCGTGGTGGCGCTGCGCCGCGGCGGCACGCTCGCGACCGCGATGGAGGCGCGCGGCTTCGGCGGTGCCGAGCGCACCTGGGCGCGGCCCTCGACCGTCGGGCGCGTCGACGCGCTGCTGCTGATCCTGGCCATCGCCGTCGCGGCGACCGCGATCGGGGCGTCGCTCGCGGCAGGATCGTTCGCACCGGTGTGGGAGGGGGCGCAGTGACCATCACGATCGTCGACGGGCGCTCCGGCTCGGGCAAGACGGCCCTCGCCGAGCGCATCGCCGCCGACTCCGGTGCGCGCATCATCCACATGGACGACCTCTACGCCGGCTGGCACGGCCTCGCGACCGGCTCGCGCCTGCTCGAGCGCGGCATCCTCGCGCCGCTCGCCGAGGGGCGGACGGCCGTCTGGCGCCGCTGGGACTGGGCGGTGGGCGACTGGGGCGCCGAGGACAGCGCCGAGCCCGGCGAGGCGCTCGTCGTCGAGGGCTGCGGCTCGCTCACGCTCGAGAGCCGCGAGCACGCCGACCTCGCGATCTGGCTGGAGGCGCCCGAGGCGGTCCGGCGGGCGCGGGCGCTCGAGCGCGACGGCGACGACTCGTGGTGGATGCTGTGGCGCGAGCAGGAGGACGCGCACATCGCCGCCAACGGCCCGGTCGCGCTCGCCGACGAGGTGCGCGACACCGCGGGGCCGCCGCCGGGCGGGTTCCCTGCATCCGGCGCGTAGGCTTGCCGCCGGCATCCGCCGATGCCGCACGATCCTCGAGGAGGCCGCATGCCCATCCCGACGAAGGCGCTGCAGAAGACCGCAGCCGACCAGCCGTTCCGCGTCGCCACGATCGAGCGCCGCGACCCGCGCCCGAACGACGTGGTCATCTCCATCCAGGCCGCCGGCATCTGCCACAGCGACATCCACACCATCCGCGACGAGTGGGGCGCCGCGCCCTTCCCGCTCACGGTCGGCCACGAGATCGCGGGCATCGTCGAGGCCGTCGGCGACGCGGTCACGCGCCACGCCGTCGGCGACCGCGTCGGCGTCGGCTGCCTCGTCGACTCGTGCGGCGAGTGCGAGCAGTGCCTCGCCGACGAGGAGCAGGACTGCCTGAACGGCGCCGTCGGCACCTATGCCGCCGTCGACCGCGACGGCACCATCACGCAGGGCGGCTACAGCGAGCGCGTCGTGGTCGACGAGCGCTTCGTGCTGCGCATCCCGGATGGGCTCGAGCTCGACGTCGCGGCGCCGCTGCTCTGCGCCGGCATCACGCTCTACTCGCCGATCGACCGCTGGGGCGTGGGCCCCGGCAAGAAGGTGGCCGTCGTCGGCCTGGGCGGGCTCGGCCACATGGGCGTGCAGCTCTCGGCCGCGAAGGGCGCCGAGGTCACGGTGCTCTCGCGCAGCCTCGCGAAGGCCGAGCTCGCGAAGGAGCTGGGTGCCGCCAGCACGATCGCGACCGGCGAGGACGGCTGGGCCGAGGCGCACAAGGGCGAGTTCGACGTCATCCTCAACACCGTGAGCGCCGACCTCGACCTCGGCACCTACCTGTCGATCCTCAAGCCGCACGGCGCGATGGTGAACGTCGGCCTGCCGCCGGCGCCGCAGCCGCTGCACCTCGGCTCGCTCATCATGGGCGGCAAGGTGCTCGCGGGCTCCAACATCGGCGGCATCCGGCAGACGCAGGAGATGCTCGACTTCTGCGCCGAGCACGGCATCGGCGCCGTCATCGAGCGGATCGGCATCGACGACGTGGATGCCGCGTACGACCGGGTGGTCGACGGCGACGTGCGGTTCCGCTTCGTCATCGACACCACGGCGCTCGCCGACGCGACGCCTGCCGCATAGCGGCCCAGGGGTGGGCGGCTACGCCCACCCCAGCTCGTGGAGCTGCTCGTCGTCGATCCCGTAGAAGTGCGCGATCTCGTGCACGAGCGTGGTGCGCACCTCGGCGCGCAGCTCCTCGAGCGTCTCGCTCGCGTCGAGGTGCGGCAGCCGGTAGACCATGATCCGGTCCGGCAGCTCGCCGAAGCCGTACTGCCCGCGATCGGTGATCGCGACGCCCTCGTAGATGCCGAGCAGGTCCTCCTCGGGGTGCTCGTCCTCGACCAGGAAGACGACGTTGTCGAGATCCTCGACCATCTCGTCCGGCAGCGCGTCGAGCACCTCCGTCACGAGCTCCTCGAACGCCTCGTGGCCCATCTCGAGCATGCGTCCCCCTCGGCTGTGCGCGATGCGCTCGAGCCTATCGACGGCCGCCGGGCGCGAGCCCGCTGCTAGCGTCGGGAGCACCATGAGCATCCCCGGCCGCCCGCCCCGCCCGAAGCGTCCGCAGCACGTCATGGAGGTCATCCGCACCGAGCGCATCGGTCCGAGCCTCGTGCGCGTGTGGATCGGCGGGGGCGGGTTCGCGACGTTCGCGCCCAACGCGTTCACCGACGCCTACGTGAAGCTCTCGTTCGCGAAGCCCGAGCTCGGCCTCGAGCCGCCCTACGACCTCGCGGCGCTGCGCGAGTCGCTCGCCCCCGAGGACCTGCCGGTCACGCGCACCTACACGGTGCGCGCGGTCGCCGACGACGCGCTCGCGATCGATGTCGTCGTGCACGGCGACGCGGGGATCGCCGGCCCGTGGGCGGCCCGGGCGCAGCCGGGGGAGCGCGTGGTGCTCAGCGGCCCCGGCGGCGCCTACGCCCCCGACCCGACGGCCGACTGGCACCTGCTCGCGGGCGACGAGTCGGCGCTGCCCGCGATCGCGAGCGCGCTCGAGGCGCTGCCGGCCGACGCGCGCGGCATCGCGATCCTCGAGGCGCGGGATGCCTCGGAGGAGATCCCGCTGCGGCACCCGGCGGGCGTCGAGGTGCGCTGGCTGCACCGCGGCGAGCCGAGCACCGCGACGACACGGCGGCTCGCCGACGCCGTCGCGGCGCTGGCGCTGCCGGAGGGCCGGGTGCACGCGTTCGTGCACGGCGAGCGGGAGTCGATGAAGGCGATGCGCGACGAGCTGCTCGGTCGGCGCGGGCTGCCCCGCGACCGCGTGTCGCTCTCGGGCTACTGGGCGCTCGGCCGCACCGAGGACCGCTTCCAGGCCGAGAAGCGCGAGCCGATCGGCGAGATCGTGCCGCGCGAGGCATGAGCGCCGACGGCGCCGCGATGGAGTCGGCCATCCTCGCCCTGCTCGCCGAGCGCCGCGACGGCGCCACCATCTGCCCGAGCGATGCGGCACGGCGCGTCGCGGGCGACGACCCGGCGGCGTGGCGGCCGCGCATGGACGACGCGCGGGCGGCCGCCGCGCGGCTCGTCGAGCGCGGCGAGGTCGTGATCACGCAGCGGGGGAGCGAGGTCGACCCCGAGCTCGCGCGCGGGCCGATCCGCATCCGTCGCACGCCGGATGCTGCGCCCGAGCACGAGTGAAGGCCCGGAGGATCTCCTCCGGGCCTTCATCTGGGTGAGTAACGGGACTTGAACCCGCGACATCCGCCACCACAAGGCGGCGCTCTACCAACTGAGCTATACCCACCATGTGCGCTCAGAACGCAACCAGGACAGCATACGACATCCGGGGCCGGATCGCCGCATCGGGGGCTCACCCTGGCAGGTGCGCCCCGAACCCGTCGGAGACGTCGCGCGCGATCGCCTGGAGCTCGTCGCTCGCGCGGCCGGGCGCATCCGTGAACACTGCGCGCCGGTAGTAGCGCAGCTCGCGGATCGACTCGAGGATGTCGGCGAGCGCGCGGTGGCCGCCGGCCTTCTCGGGCGCCTGGAAGTAGGCGCGCGGGAACCAGCGGCGCGAGAGCTCCTTGATGCTCGAGACGTCGATCGAGCGGTAGTGCAGGAAGCCGTCGAGCACGGGCATGTAGCGCGCGAGGAACATGCGGTCGGTGCCGATCGTGTTGCCGCCGAGCGGCGCGGTGCGCTCGAGCGGCACGAAGCGCTGCACGTAGGCGAGCACCTCGAGCTCGGCCTCGGCGAGCGGCATGCCGTGCGGGATCTCGGCGTCGAGGCCGCTCGTCGCGTGCATCTGCCGCACGAAGTCGCCCATCTGCTCGAGCGCCGCGTCGGAGGGCTTGATCACGATCTGCAGGCCCGGGTCGAGCACCTCGAGCTCGAAGTCGGTCACGACGACCGCGATCTCCACCAGCTCGTCGACGCTCGGGTCGAGCCCCGTCATCTCGCAGTCGATCCAGACGATCCGGTCACTCGCAGCCATAGCCTCATCGTATGCGCCGCCGCGCTCAGCCGAGCGCGGCGAAGAGCTCGTCGGAGTCGACGTCGGCGAGGGTGCCGATCGTGCGCTCTGCAGGCACCGGCGACTGGGGCAGTTGCGTCGTGAGGAACCACAGGCGGGCGCCGGCCGCCGCCGCCGAGCGCGCGCCGCTGCCCGAGTCCTCGAACGCGATCGAGGCGGATGCGTCGGCGCCGAGCCGGCGGACGGCGAGCGCGTAGGGCTCGGGGTCGGGCTTCGACCGCTCCACGTCGTCGGCCGAGACCGCGAACCGCAGCGCCCCCTTCGGCGCGGCCTCGAGCAGCGCGCGGGCGTTCTCGCCCGATGCGTTGGTGATGAGCGCCGCGGGGATGCCGCGCTCGGCGACGCGCTCGAGCAGCGCGAGGCTGCCCGGCAGCCACGGCACGTCCTCCCGGACGCCCGCCGCGACGGCGCCGGCGATCTCGGCGACGATCGCTGCTCGGTCCATGTCGACGCCGCGCTCGCGCATCCGCTCGCCCCACTCGACCATCGGCCGCCCCGTGGTCCAGTGGCAGTCCTCGGTCGTCCACTCGATGCGGTGCGCCCGCGCGAATCGGCGCATCTCGTCGTGCCACATGGGCTCCGAGTCGATGAGCGTGCCGTCCATGTCGAACAGGAGTGCGCCGGTCATGAGCCTAGCCTGGCATGACGCGGGCTCCAGGACCGGCGGCGCCGCGACCGGGCGTCGCTCGTCAGCCGCAGGATCGGCTCAGATGCCCCCGCTTAGAATCGCTGTGCCCGCCCCCGTAGCTCAGCGGATAGAGCAGGAGCCTTCTAATCTCTTGGTCGCAGGTTCGACTCCTGCCGGGGGCACATGCCCTCCATGCTCGACGTCCTCACCCAGACCCAGCCCGCCGACGACCTCACCGGCGTCGCCGGCTGGGCCGTCAGCCTGATGGAGACGGTCGGCGCTCCCGGTGCGGCGATCGCGATCGCCGCCGAGAACCTGTTCCCGCCGATCCCCAGCGAGGTGATCCTGCCGCTCGCGGGCTTCACCGCGGCGCAGGGCGGCTTCACGCTCGCCGAGGCCATCATCTGGACCACCATCGGGTCCGTCGTCGGCGCGCTCGCGCTCTACCTGCTGGGCAGGTGGCTCGGCCACGAGCGGCTGGCGAGGATCGCGAGCCGCGTGCCGCTCGTGCGGGCGAGCGACATCGACAAGACGACCGCGTGGTTCGCGCGGCACGGCTGGAAGACGGTGCTCTTCGGGCGGTTCCTGCCGATCTTCCGCAGCCTCATCTCGATCCCGGCGGGCATCGAGCGCATGCCGCTGCCGCTGTTCCTCGGCCTGACGCTCGTCGGCTCGGCCATCTGGAACACGATCTTCATCATGATCGGCTTCTCGCTCGGCCGGAACTACCACGTGATCGAGCCCTACATGGACACGCTCCAGTGGGTGGTCGTCGCGGTCGTGCTCGTCGTGATCGCGTGGTGGGTGACCGCGCGCGTGCTGCGCAACCGCCGCGAGGGCAAGGACCTCCTGCACGGCGAGTGAGCGGCGGGGATGCTCGGATGGATCGGGAATGCGATCGCGTCGCCGCCGGTTGGTTCGATTCTGAAGGACTTCCGACTCACCGAAAGGCTCCCATGCTGCAGAACATCCCCGGCTATCAGCCCGGCACCTACGTCATCGACGGCTCGCACTCGAACGTCACCTTCTCCGTGCGCCACATGATGGTGGCGAAGGTCCGCGGCGAGATCGAGGGCCTCGAGGGCACCATCGTGCTCGCCGAGCAGCCCGAGGAGTCGTCGATCACGGCGACCGTCGACCCGTCGACGATCAACACCAAGAACGCCGACCGCGACCAGCACCTGCGCTCGAACGACTTCTTCGCGATCGAGGAGCACCCCGAGTGGACCTTCGTCTCCACTGGCGCGCGCGTCGACGGCGACGACCTCTACGTCGACGGCGACCTGACGCTGCGCGGCGTGACGAAGCCCGTCTCGCTGCTGCTCGAGTTCGGCGGCATCGGCCCCGACACGTGGGGCAACACCCGCGCCGGCGCCTCGGCCCGCACGCGCATCAAGCGCAGCGACTTCGGCATCAGCTGGAACGTCGCCATCGAGACCGGTGGCGTCATGCTGTCGGACGACGTCGACATCGAGATCGAGATCTCGGCGATCCAGCAGGCCCCCGTCGCGGCCTGAGCCGGCGGCACACACCTGCGGAGCGGGGTCGGGGCGCACGCCCCGGCCCCGCTCCTCGCATGTTGGCGGCCGGCATCAGGGGCCGGTGAAGCAGGCGAGCGCGTCGTCGAGCGACCAGCCGCGTCCGATCGGCAGCAGGGTGGTGCCGCCCGGCAGCAGGCGGCGCGACTCGAACGCGGGGCCGCCCGGCCCGTCGACGCGCGCGATGTAGCCGAGGGCGAGGCCGGATGCGCTCACCACGCGCCAGAGGTCGTCGCGCACGCGGCGCGTGGCGACGTGCGCCGCTCGAGGGGCTGTGCCCCGCTGGGTGCTGCTCATGATGGCCATCGCGACTCCTTCCGCACCACCGACGCTACGAGCGGCCACCCACATGCCGCGGGCGCGCCCGCGGGCATGGGGTGCGCACAGGCTCGCCGTCTAGGCTCGACGCATGCGTGAGATCGTGCTTGCCGGTGGCTGCTTCTGGTGCCTCGACGCGGCGTACCGCGTCGTCGAGGGCGTGGAGGAGGTCGTCTCCGGCTACACCGGCGGCTCCGTCGCCCACCCGAGCTACGACCTCGTGTGCACCGGCACCACCGGGCACGCCGAGGCCGTCAAGGTCGTCTACGACGAGGAGCGGCTGCCGACCGAGGTCGTGCTCGACATGTTCTTCACGATGCACGACCCGCGGCAGCTCAACCGGCAGGGCAACGACGTCGGCACGCAGTACCGGTCGGCGATGTTCTACCGCGACGACGCCGAGCGCGAGGCCTTCGAGGCCGCGATCGCGCGCGCCGGCGAGTGGTGGCCGGGCGAGATCGTCACGACGCTCGAGCCGCTCGGCGAGTTCTTCGACGCCGAGGAGCACCACCAGGACTTCTTCGCGAAGAACCCGACGCAGGGCTACTGCCTCGCCGTCGCGGTGCCGAAGGTCAACAAGATCCGCGCCGGCTTCGCCGAGTACCTGCGCGGCTGATCGGGGTTCTCCACAGCTCGGGCCCGGCCGCGCCCGCGCGCCGAGCACCGCGGTGCATCCTCGCGGCATGAACGATGCAATCACCGTCGTCGGGTCCCTCGGAGGCGACCCGATCGTGAAGACCGTCAACGGCGACCGCGTGGCCGAGTTCCGGCTCGCGAGCACGAGTCGCCGCAAGGAGGACGAGCAGTGGGTCGACGCCCACACCAACTGGTTCTCCGTCGAGGCGTGGGGCGGCTTCGCCGAGCACGTCGGATCGTCGCTGCGCAAGGGCGACCTCGTCGTCGTGCTCGGCAAGCTCAAGGTCGACCAGTGGGAGTCGGGCGACAAGCGCGGCACGAGCGTCAAGATCCGCGCCGAGCACGTCGGGCATTCGCTGCGCGTCGGCCCGGTGACGCGCGAGCGCCGGCAGCCGCAGCCCGACGCTGAGCACCGCGAGCCGGCACCCGCCGACCGCGAGGCGCAGGCGCCTGCGCCGGCACTGGTCGGCGCAGGCGCCGAGCAGTGGCTCGCGCCCGGAGCCGACGCCGATCCGCCCTTCTGAGCCCTAGGCTGGGGCCGTCCGGTCCGGCAGGTGGAGGAGGGCGCGTGCGCCAGCTCGCGGCAGTCGTGCTGCTCGCCTCGCTCGTCCTCGCCGGCTGCGCGTCGTCGCCGGGGCCGGCTGAGCCGGTCCCCGCGGCATCGCCGGAGGCCGGCGGCCTCGCCGACGCTCCCGCACCCTCGGACGAGGGCGACGAGGCGCTCGCCGTCTTCCGCTCGGCGCTCGAGGGGCAGTCGCCGAGCGCCCCCGACGCGCTCGTGGCGGCGGTCGAGGCCGCTGGCTTCGAGCGGTCGGCGATCGAGCGCACGCGCGAGGTCGACTCGCTCGGCGCGCCCGTCACGTTCGTGCAGATCGCGGTCAGGGAGCGCGACGGATGCCTCGTCGGCAGCGTCGGCGAGGGCGAGGCGACCGCCGTCCGGGCGAGCGCGCTCGGCAGCGGCCGGTGCCTGGTGGGGGAGATCGTCACCGTAGACTGAGGGCATGGCCGAATACATCTACTCCCTCGTGCGCGCCCGCAAGACGGTGGGCGACAAGGTGATCCTCGACGACGTCACGACCGCGGTGATCCCCGGCGCGAAGATCGGCGTGGTCGGCCCCAACGGCGCGGGCAAGTCGACGATCCTGAAGATCATCGCCGGCCTCGACACGCCCTCGAACGGCGAGGCAAAGCTCTCGCCCGGCTACTCGGTCGGCATCCTCATGCAGGAGCCCGAGCTCGACGAGTCGAAGACCGTGCTCGAGAACGTGCAGGAGGCCTTCGGCCCGATGATGGCGAAGATCGCGCGCTTCAACGAGATCTCGGCCGAGATGGCGAACCCCGACGCCGACTTCGACGCGCTCATGACCGAGATGGGCACGCTGCAGGAGCAGATCGACGCGGCCGACGCGTGGGACCTCGACTCCCAGCTCGAGCAGGCGATGGACGCGCTGCGCTGCCCGCCCGGCGACTGGCCGGTCACCACCCTCTCCGGCGGCGAGAAGCGCCGCGTGGCGCTGTGCAAGCTGCTGCTCGAGAAGCCCGACCTGCTGCTGCTCGACGAGCCCACCAACCACCTCGACGCCGAGAGCGTGCTGTGGCTCGAGCAGCACCTTGCCAAGTATCCCGGCGCGGTCATGGCCGTCACCCACGACCGGTACTTCCTCGACCACGTCGCGGGCTGGATCTGCGAGGTCGACCGCGGCCGCCTCTACCCGTACGAGGGCAACTACTCGACCTACCTCGAGAAGAAGGCCGAGCGACTGCAGGTGCAGGGCAAGAAGGACGCCAAGCTCGCGAAGCGCCTCTCCGAGGAGCTCGACTGGGTGCGCAGCAACCAGAAGGGCCGCCAGGCGAAGTCGAAGGCCCGCCTCGCCCGCTACGAGGAGATGGCGACCGAGGCCGAGCGCACCAAGAAGCTCGACTTCGAGGAGATCCAGATCCCGCCGGGCCCGCGCCTCGGCTCGATCGTGCTCGAGGCGAACGACCTCGAGAAGGGCTTCGGCGACCGCATGCTCATCGACGGGCTGTCGTTCAGCCTGCCGCGCAACGGCATCGTCGGCGTCATCGGCCCGAACGGCGTCGGCAAGACCACCCTCTTCAAGACCATCGTGGGCCTCGAGCCGCTCGACGGCGGCGACCTGAAGATCGGCGAGACCGTCAAGCTCAGCTACGTCGACCAGGGCCGCTCCAACATCGACCCCAACAAGAACCTGTGGGAGGTCGTGTCCGACGGGCTCGACTACATCCAGGTCGGCAACGTCGAGATCCCGTCGCGCGCCTACGTCAGCAAGTTCGGCTTCAAGGGCCCGGACCAGCAGAAGAAGGCCGGCGTCCTCTCGGGCGGTGAGCGCAACCGCCTCAACCTCGCGCTCACGCTCAAGCAGGGCGGCAACCTGCTGCTGCTCGACGAGCCCACGAACGACCTTGACATCGACACGCTCTCGAGCCTCGAGAACGCGCTGCTCGAGTTCCCCGGCTGCGCCGTCGTGATCACCCACGACCGGTGGTTCCTCGACCGCATCGCCACGCACATCCTCGCCTACGAGGGCACCGACGAGCACCCGGCCGAGTGGTACTGGTTCGAGGGCAACTTCGAGGCCTACGAGCAGAACAAGATCGAGCGGCTCGGCCCGGAGGCGGCGAAGCCCCACCGCTCGGCGTACCGCAAGCTCACGAGGGACTGATGCGCCTCGCGGTGCCGGTGCGCGTGCGCTGGTCCGACCTCGACGCGTACGGGCACGTCAACAACGCGGCGCTGCTGACCCTGCTCGAGGAGGCCCGCGTCTCGGCGTTCTGGGCGGGCGGGCCGGAGGGCTCGCCCACCACCGCGATCATCGATGCCGGGCCCGGCGCGACGAGCGTGACCGTCATCGCGCGGCAGGAGGCCGAGTACCTCGGGCAGATCCCGCACCACCGCGAGCCGATCGTCGTCGACATCTGGGTCGGGCAGCTCGGCGGCGCGAGCATGCAGGTCTGCTACGAGGTACTCTCGCCCGATCGCTCCGAGGTGTACGCGCGGGCGGCGACGACCGTGGTGATGCTGGATGCGTCGACGGGCCGGCCGCGCCGGCTGAGCGACGCGGAGCGGGAGGCCTGGGCGCCCTACGTGGAGGCGCCGGTCGAGTTCCGCCGGGGCTGAGGCCCGCCGGTAGGCTGGCAGCGCAACGAGGCCACCCTTCTGGAGGAGCTCCCACCATGACCGACACCGCTGTCGAGACCACCGAGCAGTCCACCGCCCCCACCCGCATCCCGCACTGGATCGCAGGCCGGCGCCGCGAGGGCCACGGCCGCACGGCGCCCGTGTTCAACCCCGCGATCGGCGTCGCCGTGTCGGAGGTCGGCCTCGCGAGCGCCGACGAGGTCTCGGAGGCGATCGCGACCGCGAAGGCGGCGTTCCCCGCCTGGCGCGACCTGTCGATCGCGAAGCGGCAGTCGATCATGTTCCGCTTCCGCGAGCTCATCGTGCAGCGCCGCGACGAGCTCGCGACGATCGTCACGCGCGAGCACGGCAAGGTGCACTCCGACGCGCTCGGCGAGATCGCGCGCGGCATCGAGGTCGCCGAGCTCGCCACCGCGTTCCCGCTGCTCACGAAGGGCGAGTACTCGGAGAACGCGTCGACGGGCGTCGACGTCTACTCGCTGCGCCAGCCGCTCGGCGTGGTCGGGATCATCAGCCCGTTCAACTTCCCGGCGATGATCCCGCTGTGGTTCGCGCCGGTCGCGCTCGCCGCGGGCAACTGCGTCGTCATCAAGCCGAGCGAGAAGGACCCGTCGGCGGCGGTCTTCATCGCCGAGCTCTTCCAGGAGGCCGGCCTGCCCGACGGCGTGCTCACGGTCGTGCACGGTGACAAGGAGGCCGTCGACACGCTGCTGACGCACCCCGACGTGCAGGCGATCTCGTTCGTCGGCTCGACGCCGATCGCCGAGTACGTGTACGAGACGGGCTCGAAGCACGGCAAGCGCGTGCAGGCCCTCGGCGGCGCGAAGAACCACATGCTCGTGCTGCCCGACGCCGACCTCGACGTCACCGCCGACGCGGCCGTGAACGCGGGCTTCGGCTCGGCGGGCGAGCGCTGCATGGCGATCTCGGTCGTCGTCGCCGTCGACTCGATCGCCGACGAGCTGACCGCCAAGATCAAGGAGAAGATGGCGGCGATCCGCACGGGCGACGGCACGCGCGACAACGACATGGGCCCGCTCATCACCGGCGCGCACCGCGACAAGGTGGCCGGCTACATCCAGACCGCCGCCGACGACGGCGCCGACCTGGTCGTCGACGGCCGCGACCCCGAGGTCGACGGCGACCCGAACGGCTTCTGGCTGAAGCCGACGCTCATCGACAACGTGCCGACGGACTCCGCCGCCTACAAGGAGGAGATCTTCGGGCCGGTGCTCTCGGTCGTGCGCGTGGCCTCCTACGAGGAGGGCCTCGAGCTCATCAACAGCAACCCCTACGGCAACGGCACCGCCATCTTCACGAACGACGGCGGCGCCGCGCGCCGGTTCCAGAACGAGGTGCAGGTGGGCATGGTCGGCATCAACGTGCCGATCCCGGTGCCCGTCGGCTACCACTCGTTCGGCGGCTGGAAGCGCTCGATCTTCGGCCAGGGCAAGGCCTACGGCAAGCACGCGTTCGAGTTCTACACGCGCGAGAAGGTCGTCACGAGCCGCTGGCTCGACCCGAGCCACGGCGGCCTGAACCTCGGCTTCCCCGAGAACTAGCCCCGAGTACGAGCCCTGAGCGCACGGCGCCCCGCCTCCGGACGGGGCGCCGTCGCTATGCCGCGTCGCGCCGGACGGCGAGGATGAGCGCGGTGCCGAGCTCGCCGGTGGCCGGGTTGACCTCGTTCTCGACCAGTCGCGCCTCGACCGCCATGCCGAGCCGCTCGGCCACGATCCGCGAGGCGACGTTCTCCTCGTCGAGGTCGGCGATCACGCGGTGCGCGCCCATCGCCCACGCGAGCTGCAGCGCCGCCCGCGCGGCCTCGGTGGCGATGCCCTTGCCCTGCGCGTCGGCGGCGATCATCCAGCCGAGCTCGAACTGCCGGCCGGCGAGGCTCGTGATGCGCAGCATGAGGTCGCCGACGAGCCGGCCGTCGAGCTCGATGCCCAGCTGCGCCGCGTCGCCGTCGCGCAGGTAGACGGGGGCGCCGCCGGCCGTCCAGGCCATGAGCTCGGCCTCGGTCTGGTCGCGGTTGTAGGTCCAGCGCCGCTGCCCGGGGGCGTTGCGGTAGTCGCGCACGGCGTCGAGGTCGTCGGGCCGGAGCGTGCGCAGCACGAGGCGCTCGGTGCGCAGCGGCAGCGCGTCGCGCAGGGTGCGCATGGCCTCGGCGGGGGCGATCGGCTCGACCCTCATGCGGGGTCGCCCGGCTGCTCGGGCACGCGCACCATGCCCTCCTGCGCGATCGTCGCGACGTGGGTGCCGTCGGCCGTGTAGACGAAGCCGTTCGCGAGGCCGCGACCGCCGCCGGAGGAGCTCGTCTCGAGCTCGAGCAGCAGCCACTCGTCGACCCGCGCCGGCCGGTGCCACCAGACGGCGTGGTCGAGGCTCGCGGCCTTGAGCCCGGGCGTCGCCCAGGCGGCGCCGTGCATGCGCACGATCGGCTCGAGGATCGCGTAGTCGGAGAGGTAGGCGAGCGCCGCGCGGTGCAGCGCGTCGTCGTCGGGCAGGCGGTCCTTCGCCTTGATCCAGACGTGCTGCTTGCCGTGCCGGGGGCGCGTGGGGTCGGGCACGTAGACGGGCCCCTCGACGTGGCGGATGTCGAAGGGGCGGGCGATGACGGCGCGCGCCTGCGGGTGGCCGGCGTAGGGCGCGAGGAGGTCCTCCGAGCTCGGCAGCTCCTCGGGCCGCGGCAGGCCCTCCGGCATCGTGTGCTGCGAGCTGGGGCCGGGGTCGTCGTCCTGGAAGGACGAGATCATCGACATGATCGGCACGCCCTGCTGGTAGGCCTGCACGCGCCGCGTCGAGAACGAGCGGCCGTCGTGGATGCGCTCGACGGCGAGCGTGATCGGCAGCTCGACGTCGCCCGGCCGCACGAAGTAGCCGTGCACCGAGTGGATGCGCCGCGCCTCGGCGACCGTGCGCTGCGCGGCGACGACGGCCTGCGCCATGACCTGGCCGCCGAACACGCGGCCGAACGGCATCGGGTGGCTCGTGCCGGTGAAGATGTCCTCGCTCGTGCGGGCGCCCGTCTCGGCCAGGGCCAGGGTCTCCAGCAGGATGCGGATGCGCTCGGTCATGCGGGTCCTCTCGAACGGTGCCCGACGGGGCCGCTCTAGTCTAGGGAGCGCATGCACGCCATCCTCTCCCTCGACGAGCGCGCCCGCGCCGACCTCGTCCTCCTGCTCGACCGCGCCGCCGTCTTCGGCGACGGCACGGTGCGGCTCGCGGCCGACGGCGACGTCGCGCTGCTGACCACGCCCATGACCGCCTCGAGCGGCTTGCTCGACACCGGCCCGACGATCCTCGTCGCGCGGGCGTCGCGCATGCGCGAGCCGGCGAGGTTCGACGGCGTCGTGGCGCTGCCGGCGCTGCGCGACGCGCTGCGCGAGGGCGCCGACGTCGAGGTGCCGGATGCCGTGGGTCGCCCGGCGTGGGCGGCCGTCTCGCCGCCGCGGGGCGGCTGGGCGCACGCGGGCGACGTCGATGCGGAGGCGGTGCGGGCGCTCGCCGCGCAGGCGGCGGCCGACGTCGAGGCCGCGCTGCCGCGCTCGCCGGGCGAGGCGGTGCGGCGCCGCGCGGAGCGCGCGGTCTGGGCGCGCGCGGTCGACCCGAGCGGGCTGACCGCCGGGCAGGCGGCGGCGCTCGTGGCCATGCGCTTCCTGGGCGACGCGCCAGTGCGCGTCACCGAGGCCGGCGGCTGGGTGCGTGCCTCGGGGCACGCGGGCGAGGTGCTCGCCCGCTAGGCAGGCGCTCGGTCAATCGAGGCCGAGCAGCTCGGTGAGCCCCTCGGGCACGAGCGTGAGGTCGGGGTCGGCGCGGTGCTCGGCGGTCAGCCACCACACCGGATGGCCGGCGTCGGTCGTGCACGGCAGGATCGCCTCCGCGTCGACGTGCACCTCGAAGACGAACACGATCTCGTGGCGCAGGCCCTGCGGCAGCCGCAGCGGGCTCTCGAGCACGCCGAGCAGCCGCGGCTCGACCGCCTCGAGGCCGAGCTCCTCGCGCAGCTCCCGCACCACCGCATCCGCCGCCCGCTCGCCGAGGTCGATGCCGCCGCCCGGCGGCCGGGCGTAGGTGCGACCCTCGACGCCCGCGCTCGTGACGAGCAGCCGCCCCGCGGCGTCGCGGATGGCCGCGACCGCGATGGCGCGCGGCCCGTCGTGGGTGCCCGAGATCTGCAGCCTCACGGCGTCACAGCACCGCGAGCTCGGGGATGGCGCCGAGCTCCTTCGCCAGGCCGCCGCCGTTCGACGACCACACCCACGGGTGCATCGACCGCGTCTCGGCGTGCTTGCGGCCACCGGCCAGCACCGCTTCCTGCGTCGACAGCGCGCGGATCGCCACGGCCCGCACGTTCTGCGGGTGGGCGTTCGCGAACTCGCCGTAGAGCTCCTCGTCGTGCTGGCCGTCGTCGCCGACGAGCAGCCACTGCATGTGCGGGAACTCGCGCGCGAGCCGCCGCAGCTGCGCGCGCTTGTGCTCCTTGCCGGAGCGGAAGAAGCGGTCGTGCGTGGGCCCCCAGTCGGTCAGCAGCAGGCTGCCGGCGGGGTAGAGGTTGCGCGAGAGGAAGCGCGTGAGCGCGGGCGCCGCGTTCCAGGCACCGGTCGAGAGGTAGATGAAGGGGCTGCCCGGGTGCTGCTGCGCGATGCGCTCGTAGAGCACGGCCATGCCGGGGACCGGCGTGCGCCCGTGCTCGTCGAGCACGAAGGCGTTCCAGGCGGCGAGCAGCGGCCGGGGGAGCGACGTCACCATCACCGTGTCGTCGATGTCGCTGACGATGCCGAAGCGCGTGGCGGGATCGACGACGAAGACCGGCGCGACGACGGGCGCGGAGCCGGGCACCGACACCGTCACCTCCTGCCAGCCGGGATCGAGGCGGATGGGCACGATGGCGTCGAGCACGCCGCCGCGGTCGGCGGTCACCACGTGCCGCACGCCCCCGCCCTCGATCGTGACGTCGACGTCGTTGAGGGAGAGCGACGTGAACGAGCGCCAGCCGCGCACGTCCTCGTACTGCGCGCCGCGCTCGCCGCCGGGCTCCACGAGCAGCACGCGCGCGAGCACGCGCACCCAGCCGTCGCCGCCGTACCCGGGGTAGGCGACGATCGCGGGCAGCCGGCCGGCGCGCAGCGCGATGGCCTCGCGCTGCTCGTGCAGCCAGTCCTCGACGCGCGCCGCGGTGTGCTTGATCGGCTCAGGGATGCGCGCGAGCGGATCGAGCTCCTCCATGCGTGACCTCCCGAGCCGTGGATGCGACTCGACCCTACTCGGTGGGAGCGGGCGCGATGAGGTCGGACCCCTGCTCGCGCACGCTGCCCACCCGTCGGTCGACCGGGTGCAGCGCGAGCGAGGCGACGACGTCCGGCGCCTCGGCGACGACCGCCTCGAGGGCGGCCTCGCCGTCCTCGGTCGGGTCGAGCCACGCGTCGCGCAGCTCGGGCGAGACCACGAGCGGCATGCGCTCGTGGATGCCGGCGAGCTGCCCGGCCGACGCCGTGGTGAGGATGCTGGTCGAGAGGAGCCACGTGCCGTCGGGCTGCTTCCACCACGCGTACAGGCCGGCGAACGCGATGGGCGCGTCGCCGTGGATGTAGAACGGCGTCTTCTCGTCGCCGGCGCGCCGCCACTCGTACCACCCGTCGGCCGGCACCAGTGCGCGCCGCTCGCGCACCGCATCCCGGAACATCGGCTTCGAGGCCGCGGTCTCGCTGCGGGCGTTGAAGGCGCGCTGGCCGACCGAGACGTCGTCGGCCCACGCGGGCACGAGCCCCCAGCGGGCCGACTCGAGCCGTCGCGCGGGCGGCGCGTCGTCGCGTGGCCGCGGCTCGACCACGATCGGCACCTGTGTCGTCGGCGGGATGTTCCAGCTGGGCTCGGGCAGGTCGGCGCCCGCCTCGTCGATCTCGAAGAGCGCCACGAGGTCGGGCGTGGGGGTGGCGAGGACGTAGCGGCCGCACATGGATGAAAGGGTCTCACCTCGCGGCGCCGCCATGCGAGATGATGTGCCCATGAACGATCGCAGCGACGACGGGCCGTCAGTCCCGTCGGTCACCGTCCGCCACGAGCCGGTGCAGGCCCGGGCGGCGCAGCGGGTCGAGGCACTGCTCGACGCCGCGGCGGCGGTCGTCGTCGAGCACGGCATCGAGCACTTGACGACCGCGCTGGTCGCCGAGCGCGCCGGCGCCTCGATCGGCACCGTCTACCGCTACTTCCCCGACCGCGTCGCGGTGCTCGTCGCGCTCGCGGAGCGCAACCACGAGCGGATGCGGCACGCCGTCGGGCGGGTGCTGGCGATGCCGCACGAGACGTGGCAGGAGGCCGCGGAGGCGCTCTTCGACACGATGATCGAGATCTTCCGCGAGCTGCCGTCGTTCCGCTCGCTGCGCGCCGGCGAGGGCCTCGACCTCGGCCCGCAGCACCGCGAGCCGGTCGCGCCGCAGTTCGCCGCGGTCGTCGAGGCCCACGTGCGGGAGCGCTGGGGGATCGAGCTCGACGACGCCGGCCGCATCGACCTGGAGAAGGCGATCGGCGGGCTCGACGCGCTCGTGACGTACGCGTTCCTGCACGACGCCGACGGCGATGCGCGCTACCTCGAGCTCGGCCGCGAGTGCGCGCTCCGGCACCTCACGGCCGCCTTCGGCGAGGCCTGAGCGACCCCTCCCTCGGGGACCCGGGAGGGATCAGATAGCGCTCGGCGTGTCTTTGCCGATCGATGGGCGACCGGCGTTGAATGGAGGGTGTCGAAAGGCGGCCCATGCCCATCGTCCCCCTCGCGCAGGAGCTCGATCCGCTCGTCCTGTCCCAGTGGCAGTTCGGGCTGACGACGGTCTACCACTTCCTGTTCGTGCCCATCACCCTGGGCATGGTCTGGCTCACGGCGGGCTTCCAGACCGCGTGGGTGCGCACCGGCAACGTCGAGCACCTGCGGCTGACGCACTTCTTCGGGAAGCTCTTCCTCATCAACTTCGCGATCGGCGTCGCGACGGGCATCGTGCAGGAGTTCCAGTTCGGCATGAACTGGTCCGACTACTCGCGGTTCATCGGCGACGTCTTCGGCGCCCCGCTCGCCTTCGAGGGGCTCATCGCCTTCTTCTTCGAGGCGACGTTCATCGGCCTGTGGATCTTCGGCTGGAACCGGCTCTCGCCCAAGGTGCACCTGCTCACGATCTACATGACGGCGCTGGGCACGATGGCGAGCGCCTACTTCATCCTCGCGGCGAACGCCTTCATGCAGAACCCCGTCGGGTTCGTGATCAACGAGGACCGGCAGCGCGCCGAGCTGACCGACATCGGCGCGGTGCTCACCAACCCCGTCGCGCTCGCGTCGTTCCCGCACACGATGTTCGCCTCCGTGATGGTGGCGGGCGCGGTGATGGTCGGCGTCTCGGCCTGGCACCTCAAGCGCGGCCAGCACACCGGGATGATGCACCGGTCGCTTCGCGTCGGCCTCTGGAGCGTCGTCGGCGGCGGCATGCTCACGTTCGTCACCGGCGACATGGTGTCGCTCGCGATGGTCGCCGCCCAGCCGATGAAGATGGCCGCCGCCGAGGCCCTCTACGACACGGCCTCCGGCTACGACGCATCCTTCTCCCTCTTCAGCCTCGGCACCCCCGACGGCGAGCACGAGATCTTCTCGGTGCGCGTGCCCTACCTGCTCGCGCTGCTGTCGACGCACGACCCGCTCGGCACCGTCGAGGGCATCAACGACCTGCAGGCCGAGTACACCGCCCTCTGGGGCGAGGCCGACTACACGCCCATCATCTGGGTCACGTACTGGTCGTTCCGCTGGATGATGGGCCTCGGCTTCCTCTCGTTCGGCATCGCGCTCGTGGGCCTGTGGCTCACGCGCAAGGGCCGCGTCGATCTGCCGCGCTGGGTGTGGACGGTCGCGATCTGGAGCCTGCCGCTGCCGCTGCTGGGCATGACCGTCGGGTGGATCTTCACCGAGATGGGCCGGCAGCCGTGGCTCGTCTTCTCGCAGATGCGCACCGAGGACGGCGTGAGCCCGGGCGTCACCGGCGCCGAGGTGCTCACCTCGCTCATCGCCTTCACCTTCATCTACGGCATCCTCGGCGTCATCGAGTTCCGCCTCATGCAGCGCGCGGCCCAGCGCGGCCCGGCCGACGCCCCCGAGCTCGACGAGACCGGCCGGCCCGCGCAGCCGGTGACGGTCTACTAGGAGGCGGCGATGGACCTCTCGCTCATCTGGTTCCTGCTCATCGGGTTCATGTTCGTCATGTACTTCGTGCTCGACGGCTTCGACTTCGGCGTCGGCATGAGCCTGCCCGTGCTCGGGCGCTCCGAGACCGACCGGCGCCGCATCATCAACGCCATCGGGCCGGTGTGGGACCTCAACGAGACCTGGCTGATCGTGGCCGGCGCGAGCCTGTTCGCCGCGTTCCCCGAGTGGTACGCGACGATGTTCTCGGGGTTCTTCCTCGCGCTCCTCGTGCTCCTGCTCGGCCTCATCGTGCGCGCGGTGTCCTTCGAGTTCCGGCACCAGCGCGACTCGGCCCGCTGGCGCGCGGGCTGGGACCTCTGCATCGTCGTCGGCTCCGCCATCCCGGCGCTGCTGTGGGGCGTCGCGTTCGCGAGCCTCGCCCAGGGCCTGCCGATGGAGCCGCACCAGGGCGGAGCGCTCATGACCGGCGGCCTGCTGTCGCTGCTGAGCCCCTACGCGCTGCTCGGCGGCATCACGACGCTCGGGCTCTTCCTGGCGCACGGCGCCGTGTTCCTCGCGCTCAAGACCGACGGCGACCTCAAGCAGCGCGCGCACGCGCTCGCCGGCCGGGCGCTGCTCGGCACCGGCGTCGTCGCCGTCGTGTTCCTCGCGTGGACGGTCGCCCAGAACCCCACGCCGCTCGTCGTCGTGCTCTCGGCGCTCGCCGCGGTGGCGCTCGTGGGCGCCTGGCTCATGAACGGCGTGGGCCGCGACGGGCGCGCGTTCGCCCTCACCGCCGCGACCGTCGCCTTCGCCGTGCTCGCGCTCTTCGGCTCGCTGCTGACTCGCGCGGGCGGGCCGTTCGTCATGCCGGCGTCGAACCCGACCGCCGACTTCGTCGGGCTCACCGTCGCGAACGCCTCCTCGAGCCCCTACACGCTCGAGGTGATGACGTGGGCGGCGCTCATCTGCCTGCCGCTCGTGCTGGCCTACCAGGCGTGGACCTACTGGGTCTTCCGCCGGCGCGTCACCGTCGCGGCCGTCGAAGCGGCAGCGCACTGACCGAGCCGAGCCTCCCGATCGCCGACGTGCCGAGGGCCCACCGGCCGCAGCCGCCCGCGCGCGCCAGCCGCGCCCCGCTCGATCCGCGCCTGCTGCGGCACGCCCCCGGCGCGCGAGCTCACCTGCTGCGGGAGGGGGTCGTCGCGCTCGTGCAGACGGGGGCGATCGTCGCGTTCGCGTGGTTCGCGGGGCACGCGATCGGCGCCGTCGTGCAGGGAGCGCCGCCGGCGTCGGTCGTGCCCGACGTCGCGCTCGCGGCGGTCGCCGTGCTCGTGCGGGCCGCGACCGCGTGGCTGTCGGGCTCCCTGGCGCCGGCAGCCGCCGCGCGAGTGCAGTCGCAGCTGCGCACCGCGGCGCTCGCGCGCATCGGCGAGCACGGCAGCCCCGCCGGGGCCGCCGACACCGCGACGGCGCTCGGCCGGGGGCTCGCTGCGCTCGACGGCTGGTTCGGCCAGTTCCTGCCGCAGCTCGTGCGCACGGTCGTCGCGACGCCGATCGTGGTCGCGGCGCTGTGGCTGCAAGACCCCTTCAGCGGCATCGCGGTGCTGCTGTGCCTGCCGCTCATCCCCGTCTTCATGGTGCTCATCGGCCTCGCGACCGAGCGGCTGCAGCGCGAGCAGTGGGCGTCCACCGCCAAGCTCGCCCGCTCGTGGCTCGACACCCTCGAGGGGCTCGCGACGCTGCGGCTGTTCGGCCGCGACCGGCGCGCGGCCGCGCGCGTCGACGCGCTGAGCGACCAGCACCGCGAGCGCACGATGGCGGTGCTGCGCGTCTCGTTCGTGTCGTCGATGGTGCTCGAGCTCGCCGGTGCGCTCTCGGTGGCGCTCGTCGCCGTCTCGGTCGGCATCCGACTCGTCGAGGGCGACATCGCGCTCGGGCTCGCCTTCAGCGTGCTCATCCTGGTGCCGGATGCGTTCCTGCCGGTCCGGCAGGTCGGGGCCGCGTACCACGCGTCGACCGAGGGCCTCGAGGCGTCCCGCGCGGTGCTCGACCTCATCGAGGCGCCGGCGAGCACCGTGCGGCCGGCGCCCGCCGCCGGGCCCGGCCTCGTCGTCGAGTCGCTCGAGGTGCGCCGCGGGGAGCGCTGGCTGCCGCCGGTGTCGCTGCGCGCGATGCCCGGCGAGCTCGTGGTGCTCGCCGGGGCGTCGGGCGCGGGCAAGTCGAGCGCCTTCGCGGGGCTGCTCGGCCTCGCCCCGGCGCGCGGCCGGGTCGGCCTCGACGGCGCGGTGCCGGATGCGTCGGCGCTGGCCTGGGCGCCGCAGGGCGCCTGGGACGCCGTGGTGACCGGCACGGTGCGCGACAACGTCGCGCTCGGCCGGCCCGACGCATCCGGCAGCGCCGCCGGAACCGACAGCGCCGCCGAAGTCGACCGCGCCGTCGAGGCCGCGCTCGCCCGCGCCGGCATCGCCGTCGAACTGCAGGCCCGGCTCGAGCCGGCGACCGGCGGCTCGCTCGGGCTCTCAGGCGGCCAGGCGCAGCGCGTGGTGCTCGCGCGGGCGCTCCACCGCGTCGCGACCGGCGCCGCCGTGCTGCTCGTCGACGAGCCCACGAGCGCGCTCGACGCCGACAGCGAGCTGCGGGTGCTCGATGGGCTGCGCGCGGCGGCCGACGACGGGGCGATCGTGCTCGTCGCGAGCCACCGGCCCGCGGTGATCGCGGCCGCCGACCGGGTCGTGCGACTGGGCGCGGAGGTGGCCGCGTGACCGGCCGCGAGGTGCTCAGGACCCTCGGCCAGCGGCGGCGCATGGCCGGCGGCATCGCGGCGGCGGCGCTCACCGCGACGCTCGCGATCGCGCTCATGGCCACCGCCGGCTGGCTGCTCGCCGCCGCGTCGGCCCAGCCGCCGATCCTGCACCTGCAGATGGCGATCGTGGGCGTGCGCGCCTTCGCCATCGGCCGCGCCGCCGGTCGCTACCTCGAGCGGCTCGTCTCGCACGAGGCGGCGTTCCGGATGCTCGGCTCGGCCCGGCGCGCGGCCTTCGACCGGCTGCGGCCGGTGGCGCCCGTCGGGGTCGGCCGCTCGAGCGAGCTCATGCCGAGGCTCGTGGGCGACGTCGACCGGCTGCAGGACTGGCCGCTGCGCGTCGTCGGGCCGCTGACGGCGAGCGGCATCGCGGTCGGGCTCGCGATCGCGACCGTGGCATGGATCCTGCCCGCCGCCGGGGCGGCGCTGCTCGTGGCCGTTGTCGTCGCGGGAGGGCTCGCGGCGCTCGTGACCGCGCGCATCGCCGGCAGCGCCGACGCGGCGCTCGGGCCGCTGCGGTCGCGGCTCGAGGCGGCGCTCGTCGACCACGTGCGCGCCCTCGACCTGCTGCGCGCCTACGGTGCGGAGCGCGAGCGGCGCCGCGCGCTCGAGGCGCTCGACGCCGAGCTCGCGCGCCGCGCCCGCCGGCACGCGCTCGCCGCCGGGGCAGGAGCCGGGCTCATCGCGCTCGCCGCCGGCGGCAGCGTGCTCGCCGCCGTGCTCATCGCGGCCCCGGCGGTCGCGGAGGGCCGCCTCTCGGGCCCGCTCGCCGCGCTCGTGGCGCTCATCGGGCTCGCGGTCTTCGAGGTGTGGGGCGCCGTGCCGCCGGCGGTGATCGCCTGGAGAGAGTCGCGCGCCGCCGCCGAGCGGGTCGCCGAGGCACTGCCCGACGAGGCCTCGGCGGCCGCCGTGCCCGCCGACGGCGGCGACGCGGTGCCGCCGTCGGGCGCGCTCGAGCTCTCGGGCCTGCAGGCCGCGTGGCCCGGGCGCGCGCCCGCCTTCCGGCCGGTCGACCTCGTCGCGCAGCCGGGCGAGACCGTCGCGGTCGTCGGCCCCTCGGGCGCCGGCAAGTCGACCCTCGCGCTCGCGCTCGTGCGGCTGCTCGAGTCGACCGGCGGCTACCGCATCGGCGGGCGCGATGTGCGCGGCACCGACCCCGACGCGCTGCGTCGCTCGGTGCTGCTGGTCGAGCAGCGCCCGCACATCTTCGACGAGGACCTCGAGCAGAACCTGCGCTTCGCCCGCGACACCGCCGACGACGCCGAGCTGTGGGCGGTGCTCGAGCGGGTCGGTCTCGCCGACTGGGCGCGCGAGCGCGACGGGCTCTCGACGCAGCTGGGGGAGCGCGGCGGCCTCGTCTCCGGCGGGCAGGCGCAGCGCATCGCGCTCGCCCGCGCGCTGCTCGCCGACGTGCGCGTCCTCGTGCTCGACGAGCCCACCGCATCCGTCGACCGCGAGCTCGCCGAGCCGATGCTCCGCGACATCCTCCAAGCTGCCCGCGGCGACGGCCGCATCGTGCTCGCCATCAGCCACACGCCCCTGCCGGCCGACCTCGTCGATCGCATGGTCGCGGTGCGCGCCGCGTGAGCGCGGGGCGGGCTCAGTCCTCCATGTGGCGCGCCTCGCCCCGCGAGACGAGGTGCTTCACGAGCCACACGAGCAGCAGGAACGCGACGACCGCGCCGACGAGCACGAAGCCGGCGCCGTGGAGCTCGTCGGCGAGCTCGCGGTACGTGCCGCCGGCGAGCCAGCCCGCGGTGGCGTAGGCGCTCGCCCACAGCACGCACGCGGGGAGCGTCCACGCGAGGAAGCGCCGGTACGGCATGCCCGCGCCGCCGACGATGAGCGGCACGAGCGAGTGCGCGACCGGCAGGAACCGCGAGAGGAAGATGGCGATGCCGCCGCGGCGGGAGAGGTAGCGCTCGGTGCGGCGCCAGCGCTCCGAGGCGCGCGGCCAGCGGCGGGCGAGCCACCGGTCGATCGAGGGCCCGAGCCACCGGCCGATCGCGAAGCCGATGGTCTCGCCGCAGAGCGCGCCGACCACGGTCGCGCCGATGAGCGCGAGCCACCACGGCCACTCCTCGACGGCGAGCGCCGCGATGATGACGATCGTGTCGCCGGGCACCACGAGCCCCAGCAGCACGCTCGTCTCGAGCAGGATCGCGAGCCCGGCGATGAGGGTGCGCAGCCACGGGTCGATCGAGCCGATCGTCTCGAGCGCGACGTCGATGAGGTCGTCGATCACGGCCGGCCCGCCGGGTTCGTGCGGGCAGCCTCGAGGACTGCCCGCCAGGCGGCGGCTCGGCTTCCCGGGCCGGTGTCGCCGGGGGCGAGCGCGGGGCCGCCGTGCCATGCGGAGACGACGCGGATGCCGCGCAGCGCGTTCGCGAGCCACACCTCCGCGCCCGCGAGGTCCTCGGGTCGCGCCCGCTCCTCGCGCAGCGCGACGCCCGCCTCCCGGGCGAGCTCGGCGAGCACCGCGGCGGTGACCGACGGCAGCCGCGGGATCGCGGCATCCGGCACGTGCAGCGCGTCGCCGCGCCACCACACGAGCGCCGACCAGGTGCCCTCGGCGACGAGCCCCTCGTGCATGAGCACGGGCTCGACGTCGGCGCCCACGCGCGCCCGCTCCTCGGCCTGCAGGTCGCCGAGCGCGGCGAGGTCGGGGCCCTTCCGCAGCGGCAGCGTGCGCGGGTCGCGCGACGCGGTGACGACCTCGACCGTGCCGCCCGCGGGCGGCGGCGTGCGGAGGCGCAGGCGGATCCCGGCGGGGGTCAGGTCGAGGCGCGGCGACCAGCGCCCGACGGGAACGAGCTGCGCGACGGCGTCGGCCGCGGCGAGCGCGTCGTGCCGGCTCCCGCCCGCGTCGGCCACGGCATCCGCGAAGCGCGCCCGGTGCCGCTCGAACGCGAGCACCGCGCCGTCGACGCTCAGCCACGAGTCGGCGGCGAGGGTGGCGCCGACCGGCTCGTCGACGGGGGAGAAGCGGGTGCCCGTCCAGGCGCGCACGCCGCCGTCCCCGCTCATAGGATGCACCTTATGCCAGCGACCTCTGCGGCTCTCCTGCCGCACCTCGGCGCTCGGTGGACGGCTCCGGTCGAGACGAGCGCGGAGGCGGCGTTCGCCGCCCTCGAGGCCGCGGCGGCCGACGTCGTGTGGCTCGACTCCTCCTCGTCGGGCGCCCATGTGATCGGCACGGGCGAGCACGTGCTCGTCGTGCGCGACGGCGCCGCGACGCTCGACGGCGAGCCGCTCGAGGCCGCCGACGCGGTGGCGGCGCTCGAGGCGGCACGCGCCGTGCTGCCGGGCGCGTGGGTGGGCTGGCTCGGCTACGAGGCGGGGGTGCGGATGCTCGGGCTCGAGCCCGCCGCGGGCCGCTTCCCCGAGGCGGCGTGGCTGCTGCTCGACCGGTGGGTGGTGGTCGAGGGCGGGCGGGCCCAGCTGCAGTCGCGGCTCGGCGAGCCCTGGGCGCTGCCGCCCGCGCCGCCGGTCGCGCTGCCGCCGATCGCGCACGTCGACGCGCGTCGGCTGCGCTGGCGCGACGACGACGCCGGCTACGCCGCGAAGGTCGAGCGCTGCCGCGAGCACATCCACGACGGCGACTCGTACGTGCTGTGCCTCACGACCGCCATCGAGGCGCCGCCGCTCGACATGGTCGCGACCCACGCGCGGCTGCGCGCCGCGAGCCCCGTGCACCACGGCGGGCTGCTGCGCATCGCCGGGGTGACGCTCTCGAGCGCGAGCCCCGAGACGTTCCTCCGCGTCGAGCACGGCGTCGCCACCACGCGGCCCATCAAGGGCACGCGCCGCCGCGGCGCCGACGACGACGCGGCGCTCGCGACCGAGCTGTTCGAGAGCGAGAAGGAGCGCGCCGAGAACGTCATGATCGTCGACCTGTGCCGCAACGACCTGCAGCGCGTGTGCGTGCCGGGCACCGTCGACGTGACGAGCCTGCTCGGCGTCGAGACCTACCCGACCGTGCACCAGCTCGTCTCCACGGTGCAGGGCCGGCTGCTGCCGGGCCTCGGGCCGCTCGACGCCGTGCGCTCGCTCTTCCCGGCCGGGTCGATGACGGGCGCGCCGAAGCGCCGCACGGTCGAGCTGCTGCAGGCGCTCGAGGGCGCGCCGCGGGGCGTGTACGCCGGATGCTTCGGGCTGGTCGCGGGGGAGTCGTGCCAGCTGGCGATGACCATCCGGGGCGTCGTCGCCGACGCGGCGGGCGCCCACATCGGCGTCGGCGGCGGCGTGACGGCGCTGTCGGAGGCGGCGTTCGAGGTCGACGAGCTGCACGTGAAGGCCGCTGCGATGCTCGCGTCGCTCGTGCCGCTCGGCGCCTGAGCGTCGCTCGCGCCGCGCGGGTCAGTCCCCGCCGGCCCCCGCCCGCGCCTCGGCGCGCTGCGCGAGCCGGTCGAGCCGCGACTCCCACTGCTGACCGATGGCCTCGAGCCGGTCGGCGAGCGCGCTGAGGCTCGCGCCGATCGCCCGGTGCCGCACCGAGCGGCCCTCGCGCACCGAGTCGACGAGGCCCGCGGCCTCGAGGATCGCGAGATGCTTCGCGATCGCCTGGCGGCTCACCGGCAGCTCGGCCGCGAGCTCGCTCGCCGAGCGCGCGCGGCTGCCCAGCAGCTCCAGGATCGCCCAGCGCGTGTCGTCGGCGAGCGCGGCGAGCTGCCGGGTCGGCGCCTGGAGGGCCGTCGGGCGCGCGCTCACGAGACCGCCGCGAGCACGTGCGCGCGGAGGCCGTCGAGCACGAGCTCCCAGCCGACCCTGTTGCCCTCCATGCGCTCGTCCCGCAGGTCGGCGGGCACGCGCATCCACCCCGACTCCACCACGGTGACGCGCGTGCCGCTGTGCTCGGTCTCGTCGAGGTCGAACCGCACGTCGCACGACTCGGGGCCGGGCTCCGCCTCGTCGAGGTCGCCCCAGCGGAACGCGAAGGCGTCCGGCGCGCGCAGCAGCCGGATCGCGACCGGCCACCGGCGGCCCTCGTGCTCGAACGTGCCGGTGACGCCCTCCCGCAGCCCGCCGGGGAAGTCGGCCGGATGCCCCCACCAGGCCTCGATCGACGCGGGGTCGGTGAGGTGGCGCCAGACGAGCTCCTTGGGCGCCGGGATGTCGAGGCTGCGGGTGATCGTGCCGGCGACGCGGTCGACGACCGCGGGCGTCCAGCGGCGCGCCAGCAGGGCGACGAGGTCGTCGAGCTCCTCCGTCCAGCCCTCGCGGTTGTCCACCATCGCCCGCCGGGCCGCTGCGTCGTCGCCGAGCAGCTCGAAGCCCGTCTCGACCACCGTCACCCGCGTCGCATCCGCGGTCCGCTCGAGCGTGAAGGTGACGAGCGTGCTGTTGTCCTCCCGGAGCGGCTCGCCCGGCGTGCCCCAGCGGAACGCCCACGCGTGCGGGCGCTCCCAGCGCTCGATCGCGCCCGGGAAGTCGCCGTGCGCCGGCCAGCCGAAGGAGCCGGTCGCGCCGGTGCCCGTGCCGTCGGGGAAGTCGGCCCGCTGGCCGAACCACTCGGCGATCTCGCGCGGGTCGGTGAGGGTCTCCCAGACCACGTCGATCGGCGCGCGCACCTCGATCGTGCGGATCACGCGCATCCCCGCCTCGTCGATGCGCGCCTCGGGCTCGTGGCCGCGTGCGTCCTCCATGGCTCCTCCTGCAATCGTCCGGTTGCAGGTGACGCTACGCCTCGCGACAGCGAAGCGCAACCGTTGGGTTGCGCACCTGCGTCAGGGCCGCGCTCAGGCGGCGCGGAGCGACTCGGCGAGGTCGACGAGCTCGTCGAGCTCGACCGTCCAGCCGGCGGCGAGCGCGCGCAGCGCCTCACGGCGCGTCGCGTCGTCGCCCTCGAGCGGGAAGCCGTGCTCGACGAGGTGCACCTGCGTCGAGCCGTCGACGTCGCGCAGGGTGATCTCGACCGTCGACGCCCGCTCGGAGAGGATGCCCTCGGCCCAGTCGAAGACGAAGCGCGACTCGGGGTCGAGCTCCTGCACGCGCGCGGCGAGCACGACCTCGCCCGACCACGCGAAGCGGCCGGTCGCGCCGGCGACGACGCCGTCGGGGAAGGCGGCGATGTCGCCGAGCCAGCGGGCGAGCAGCTCGGGCTCGGTGAGGCAGCGCCAGACGGCGCTGCGCGGCGCGTCGACGGCGACGATGCGGGTGACGCGCGCTCCGGGCACGTCGACGGTCGCGGGCGGGTTCTCGAACTCCGGCACCGACGACCTCCCTCCGAGGCTCGCTGCCCCGCTCGCGCTCGATTGTGTCACGAGGTGCCCGGCACGGGTCGCCGTAGACTCGGAGGATGTGCGGCCGCAACCGGCCGACGCCACCCAGGAGCCTTCAGTGACCGACGAGACCTACGACTTCGCCCGCATCCAGCAGCGTTGGCTGCCCGTGTGGGATCGCCTGCGCCCCTTCGCGACCGACGACGAGACCGACGCCCGGCCGCGCAAGTACGTGCTCGACATGTTCCCGTACCCCTCCGGCGACCTGCACATGGGCCACGCCGAGTCGTACGCCTACGGCGACGTGCTCGCGCGCTACTGGCGCCAGCAGGGCTTCAACGTGCTGCACCCGATCGGCTGGGACTCCTTCGGCCTGCCGGCCGAGAACGCGGCGATCAAGCGAGGCGTCGACCCCAAGGCCTGGACCGAGTCGAACATCGAGCAGCACAAGCGCTCGATGCGGCAGTACGCGACGGCGTTCGACTGGGACCGCATCCTGCACACTTCCGACCCGGCCTACTACAAGTGGAACCAGTGGCTGTTCCTCGAGCTGTACAAGGCGGGCCTCGCGTACCGCAAGCCGTCGAACGTCAACTGGTGCCCGAAGGACCAGACGGTGCTCGCGAACGAGCAGGTCGTCGACGGCCGCTGCGAGCGCTGCGACACCCCGGTCGTGAAGAAGAAGCTGACGCAGTGGTACTTCAAGATCACCGACTACGCCGACCGGCTGCTCGACGACCTCAACCAGCTCGAGGGCCGCTGGCCCGAGAAGGTGCTGCGCATGCAGCGCAACTGGATCGGCCGCTCCGAGGGCGCCGAGGTCGAGTTCGAGATCGAGGGCCACCACTCGCGCGTGCCGGTGTTCACGACCCGGCCCGACACCCTCTACGGCGCCACGTTCATGGTGGTCGCCCCCGACTCCGACCTCGCCGCCGAGCTCGTCGCGGGCGCCCCGGCGGAGGTGCGGATGCGGTTCCAGGCCTACCTGGACGACGTCGGCCGCATGACCGAGATCGACCGCCAGAGCACCGAGCGCGTGAAGACGGGCGTCGACCTGCAGCGCTTCGCCATCCACCCGCTCACGGGGGAGCGGCTGCCCGTGTGGGCCGCCGACTACGTGCTCGCCGACTACGGCCACGGCGCCGTGATGGCCGTGCCCGCGCACGACCAGCGCGACCTCGACTTCGCGCGCGTGTTCGACCTGCCCGTCAAGGTCGTGGTCGACACGAACGCGCCGGTCACCGGCGTCATGCCGGCGATCCCGCTCGACGAGCACGGCAACGCCGTGCTGCCCGACGACCTGCCCGCGCTCGACCCGAAGACGACCGGCGAGGCGCTCACCGGCGACGGCCGCATGATCAACTCGGGCGAGCTCGACGGGATGTCGAAGCAGCACGCGATCGGCCGCATGGTGCAGCTGCTCGAGGCGAAGGGCGTCGGCCGCGCCGCGAAGTCGTTCCGGCTGCGCGACTGGCTCGTGAGCCGGCAGCGCTACTGGGGCACGCCCATCCCCATCGTCCACACGGCCGATGGGCAGGAGGTGCCCGTGCCGCTCGAGCAGCTGCCCGTGACGCTGCCCGACTCGGCGGGCCTCGACCTGTCGCCGAAGGGCACGAGCCCGCTCGGCGCCGCCGACGACTGGGTGAACGTGCCGTCGCCGATCGACGGCAGCCCGGCGCGCCGCGACCCCGACACGATGGACACGTTCGTCGACTCCTCCTGGTACTACCTGCGGTTCCTGAGCCCGAACGACGACACCCAGGCCTTCGACCCGCGCCAGGTGGAGCGCTGGGCGCCCGTCGACCGCTACGTGGGCGGCGTCGAGCACGCCATCCTGCACCTGCTGTACGCGCGCTTCATCACGAAGGTGCTGTTCGACCTCGGCCACGTGCCGTTCACCGAGCCGTTCGAGTCGCTGCTCAACCAGGGCATGGTGATCCTCGACGGCGCGAAGATGTCGAAGTCGAAGGGCAACCTCGTCACGCTCTCGGAGGAGCTCGAGCAGTTCGGCGTCGACGCCATCCGCCTGTCGATGAGCTTCGCCGGTCCCCCCGAGGACGACATCGACTGGAAGGACGTCAGCCCCACCGGCGCGCAGAAGTTCCTCGCGCGCGCCTGGCGGCTGTCGAAGGAGCCGCTCGCGCGGGCCGGCACCGACCCGAAGCCGGGCGACCGCGCGCTGCGGCGCGAGACGCACCGGTTCCTCGCGGATTCGCCGGGCCTCATCGAGAGCCTGAAGTTCAACGTCGTCGTCGCGCGCCTCATGGAGCTGACGAACGCCACGCGCAAGGCGGTCGACTCCGGCCCCGGCGCCGCCGACCCTGCGGTGCGCGAGGCGGTCGAGACGATCGCGCTCGGCCTGTCGCTCTTCGCGCCGTACACGGCCGAGGACATGTGGGCGAACCTCGGCTTCGAGCCGTCGATCGCGAACGCCGGCTGGCGCAAGGCCGACCGCTCGCTGCTCGTGGAGCAGTCGGTGACCGCCGTCGTGCAGGTGAACGGCAAGGTGCGCGACCGCGTCGACGTGCCCGCCGACATCGCCGACGCCGACCTCGAGCGCACTGCGCGCGAGCTGCCGGGCGTCGTGCGCTCGATCGGCGACGCCGAGGTGCGCCACGTCGTCGTGCGGGCGCCGCGCCTCGTGAACTTCGTGATCGGCTAGCAGCCCTCCGCTGGTCGAGCCGCGCGGCGCAGCCGCGCGAGTCGAGACCACCCGGGCCCCCTCCTCCACAGCCTCCCGCCCCGCCCGCACCCGCCGGCGGGGCGCGGCCGTACCGTGCCCGGATGGCCAGTGGGGATGGGCGGCGCCCGGATGCGCGCTGGCGGCTGGGCGCGGGGGCCGCGGTGCTGCTCGTGCTCGGCGCCGTCGCGGGCGGCGTCGCGCAGCGGATGGTCGTCGACGCGCAGCCGGCCGCGATCGTGCCCGCGCCGGTCGCGACGGCCTCCGCCGAGCTCGTCGTCGACGTGCAGGGCGCGGTGGCGGAGCCCGGCGTCTACCGCCTGCCGGCCGGCGCCCGCGTGCTCGACGCCGTCGCCCGCGCCGGCGGCACCGTCCACGGGGCCGCGCCCGGCGCGCTCAACCTCGCGCGGGCGGTGGTGGACGGCGAGCAGCTGGTGGTGCCGACCGCCGAGGAGCAGGCGGCGCTCGCCTCGGCCGCGCCGGAGGAGGGCGGGCTCGTCTCGCTCAACCGCGCCGACCAGGCGGCGCTCGAGACCCTGCCGAGGGTGGGGCCGTCGCTCGCGACCGCCATCGTCGCGCACCGCGACGAGCACGGCCCCTTCACCGACGTCGCGCAGCTCGACGACGTGCCGGGCATCGGGCCGGCGCTGCTCGCGACCCTCACGCCGCTCGTGACGCTGTGATCGCGAGCCCGGGCTGATGCGCGACCTCCGGCTCGCGCTGCCGGTCGCTCTCGCGTGGGCGGTGCTGGCGGCGCTCAGCCCGCACGCGGCGGCGGTCGGCCCGGCGGCGGTCATCTGTGCGCTCGTGGCCGGCGCGTGCCTGCTCGGCGCGCGCGGCGCATCCGCGCGCCGTCCCGACAGCCGCCTCGCAGCGGCGCTCCGCACCGCGGGTGTCGGGGCGGCGCTCGCGGTGCCGCTGCTCGCCGGCGCCGACGCGGGGGCCGCGGCCGCGCTCGACGAGTGCGACGCCCTGTCGCTGCTGGTGCTCGGCGAGGCGGCGCCCGCCGAAGTGCTCGCCACCGGCTGCGACGGCGGCGGCATCGTGCGCAGCGCCGTGCTGCTGCGCACCGAGGCGCCGCTGCGGATCGGCGCTACCGCGACCGGCGGCTGCGACGCGTGGCTCGACGGCATCCGCTGGCTCATCACGTGCGAGCGGCTCGAGGTCGCGGAGCCGCCGCCGTGGGCGTCGTGGGCGGGAGCGCTGCGCGACGGCCTGCTCACCGCCTCGGCGCAGCTGCCCGGCATGGGCGGCGAGCTGCTGCCGGGGCTCGCGATCGGCGACGAGCGGCGCGTGAGCCCCGTGCTGCGCACCGCCATGCTCGACGCGGGGCTCAGCCACCTCACCGCCGTCTCGGGCGCCAACTGCGTCATCGTCGTGGGTGCGGCGTTCCAGGCCGCCGCTGCGGCCGGCGCGCGCCGCCCGGTGCGGGTCGCCGTCGCGGGCGCTGCGCTCGCTGGGTTCGTCGTGCTCGTGACGCCCGAGCCGTCCGTGGTGCGGGCCGGCACGATGGCGGCGATCGCGCTCGTCGGCATCGTCACCGGACGCCGCACGGGCGCCATCGCGCTCCTGGCGCTCGCGGTGCTCGTGGTGCTCGCCGCGCAGCCGCACCTCGCGACGAGCGCGGGCTTCGCGCTCTCGGTGCTCGCCACCTGCGGCCTCATCGTGCACGCCCGCCCGATCGCCGCCTGGCTCGCGCGCGTCGTGCCCATGCCGCTCGCCGCGCTCATCGCCGTGCCCGCCGCGGCGCAGCTGTGGTGCCTGCCGGTGCTCGTCGGCCTCGACGCGCGCGTGAGCGTCGTCTCGATGCTCGCCAACCTGCTCGCAGGCCCCGCGGCGCCGATCGTCACGGTGGTCGGCCTCGCCGCGTGCCTCGCCGCGCCGCTCGCGCCGGCCGTCGCGACGGCGCTCGCGTGGATCGCGTGGCTGCCGGCCGCGTGGATCGCGCAGGTCGCGATGGTCGCGCAGCAGCTCCCGGCCGCGCAGACGCCCTGGCCGGCCGCGCCCTGGGGCGTGGCCGCCGCATCCGCCATGCTCGCGCTCGTCGTCGCCGCGCACGCGCGCGGCAGGCTCGGGCGCGGCATCGCGGCGGCGCTCGTCGTCGCGCTCGTCGCCGGCTCGACCGCGGCGTGGCCCGCCGTGCGGCTCGGCGCGCTCGCCGACTGGCGCATCGCGCAGTGCGACGTGGGGCAGGGGAGCGCCACGGTCGTGCGGCACGGCGGCGCGGTCGTGCTCGTCGACGCGGGCCAGGAGCCGGCGCGCATCGACGGGTGCCTCCGGATGCTCGGCGTGCAGCGGATCGACCTGCTCGTGCTCACGCACTTCGACGCCGACCACGTCGGCGGGACGCCCGCGCTCGTGGGCCGCGTGGGGCTCCTCGTGCACGGGCCGGTCGACGATCGCGCCGCCCCGCTCGTCGCCGAGCTCGCGGCGGCGGGCGCCGCGACGCAGGAGGCGCGCCGCGGCGACGCCTGGCAGGCGGGGGAGGTGCGGGTGGATGCGCTGTGGCCGATGGGCGAGCTGGAGCCCGGCAACGACGCGAGCGTCGCCGTCGCCATCGACCTGCCGGGCGAGGGCCTCGAGCTCGTCGTGCTGGGCGACCTCGGCGCCGAGACGCAGTCGCGGCTGCTGCGTGCTGGGGTGCCGCCGGCCGCCGTCGTGGTCGTCGCGCACCACGGCTCTGCCGATCAGCTGCCGGCACTCTACCGCCGACTGGGCGCCGCCGTGGGGCTCGTCGGGGTGGGCGAGAACGAGTACGGCCACCCGACGGATGCGGCGCTCGCGATCGTGCGGAACGCGGGCGGCGTCGTGCTCCGCACCGACGAGCTCGGCACCGTCGCGCTGTCGGTCGGCGACGAGCAGGCCGGCGAGGTGCGCGTCTGGTCGGAGCGCGTGGGCGCCCCGCCGTAGGCTGAGGGCATGGCGGCGAGCATCCCGAAGATCGGCTGGGAGCAGATCTCTCCCGCGCCGGTCGTGCTGGTCTTCGGCAAGGAGTCGTACCTCGCAGGCCGCGCCCTGCAGCGGCTGCGCGCGCTGCTGCTGCTCGAGGATCCCGAGCTCGAGGTGCACGACGTCGACGCCGGCCAGTACAGCGACGGCGCGCTCGAGCTCATCGCGAGCCCCTCGCTGTTCGACGAGCCGCGCCTCATCCGCGTCGAGAACGGCGTCAAGGCGACCGACGCGTTCATCGCCGACGCCCTGCGCTACCTGGCCGCGCCCGTCGACGGCACGACCCTCGTCATCCGCCACGACGGCTCGACCGTGCGCGGCAAGAAGATGCTCGACGCCATCCGCTCCACGCCGGGCGCGATCGAGGTGGTGTGCCAGCCGCTGAAGCGCGACGAGCTCGTGCCGTTCGTGCGGGCCGAGCTGCGCCTGCTCGAGCGCGACGCGACGCCCGGGGCGATCGCCGCGCTCGTCGACGCGTTCGCCTCCGACATCGCCGAGCTCGCGAACGCCGTGCGCCAGGTGGCGCAGGACACCGACGGCACCGTCACCGAGCAGGTCGTCCGCACCTACTACGCCGGCCGGGTCGAGACGACGGCGTTCGCCGTGGTCGACGCCGTGATCGCCGGCGATGTCGCGCGCGCCCTCGTCACGCTGCGGCAGGCGATCGCCACGGGCGCCGACCCGGTGCCGATCGTCGCCGCCTTCGCCATGCGCTACCGGCAGCTCGCGAAGGTCTCGGGTGCCGGCGGCGGCGACGGGCAGGCGGCGCGGCAGCTCGGCATGCAGGACTGGCAGGTGCGCAACGCCCGCCGCGACCTTCGCGGCCTCTCCGACGCGCTGCTGTGCGACGCGATCGAGGCGATCGCGCACGCCGACGCCGCGGTCAAGGGCGCCGAGCGCGACCCGCAGCACGCGGTCGAGCGCCTCGTGCGGCAGCTCGCGACCCGCCAGGCGGCCTGAGCGCCGCTACGCGGATCCGCTCCAGGGCGCCGGCACGAGCACCCAGATCGCGACCGCGGGGCGGTCCTCCTCGACGCGCCACGTGTGCGGCTCGCGGCCGGGCAGCGTGAGCGCGTCGCCGGCGCGCACGACGACCGTGCGGTCGGCGAAGCGCACCGACAGCGTGCCCTCGACGACGTGGAGCACCTCGACGTCGCAGCTGATCGTGTAGAGCTCGCTGCCGCCGTGCGCGTCGGGCTCGAGCTCCGACCGCAGCACCTGCACCCGCTCCTGGCTGCGGGGGGAGAGCATCCGCTCGTCCGCGCCGAACCCGCCGAGATTGATCCTGGGCGCGTCGGCGTAGGAGATCAGCTGCACGTCGGGCTCGGCGAAGAGCGCGCCGACGGGCAGCGACAGCACCTGGCACAGCTGCACCAGGGTCGAGACGCTCGGGGAGGTCTCATCGCGCTCGAGTCGGCTGAGGAAGCCCTTCGAGAGCCCCGTGCTCGTCGCCACCTGGCTGAGCGACATGCCCTGCGAGGTGCGGACCGCCCGCAGCTTCGCGCCGATGGCGAGCGCGGTCTCGTCGGCCGAAGGGTGGATCGCGCGCATGCTGCTCCTGCCTCGCCGGCCGCCCGCTTGACGCGGTCGGGGCCCCGGCGTACCGTGTGGTCAATCGTTGCGCCCAGAGTATCGAAAGTTGTCTAGCATGCAACCCTCTCCGAACGCCGCCCAGAGCCCGCGCGGACCGGTCGACGCGAGCGCCGTGCCGCGCTTCGCAGGCATCGCGACCTTCGCCCGCCTGCCGCGCCTCGACGAGGTGGGGCGCGCCGACATCGCCGTCGCGGGCGTGCCGTTCGACAGCGGCGTGAGCTACCGCCCCGGCGCGCGCTTCGGCCCCGCGCACGTGCGCGAGGCGTCGCGGCTGCTGCGGCCGTACAACCCGGCGCAGGACGTGTTCCCCTTCGCCTCGCAGCAGGTCGCCGACGCGGGCGACCTGGTCGCGAACCCCTTCGACATCGCCGCGGCGGTCGCCGAGATCGAGGCCGGCGCGCGCGAGCTGCGCCGGCACGCCGACCGCCTCGTCGTCATCGGCGGCGACCACACGATCGCGCTGCCGCTGCTGCGCGCGGTGCACGCCGAGCACGGCCCCGTCGCGGTGCTGCACTTCGACGCGCACCTCGACACCTGGGACACGTACTTCGGGGCGCCCGTCACGCACGGCACCCCGTTCCGCCGCGCCTCCGAGGAGGGGCTCATCGACCTGACGGCGAGCATGCACGTCGGCACCCGCGGGCCGCTCTACGACAAGGGCGACCTCGAGGACGACGAGCGCCTCGGATTCGCTGTCGTCACGAGCGAGTTCGTCGAGGAGCACGGCGCGGGGGCCGCGATCGAGCGGATCCGAGGCAGGGTGGGCGACGCGCCGCTCTACATCTCGATCGACATCGACGTGCTCGACCCGGCGCACGCACCCGGGACCGGCACGCCCGAGGCCGGCGGGCTCACGAGCCGCGAGCTGCTGCGCATGCTGCGGGCGCTGGCCGACCTCCGGATCGTCGGCGCCGACGTCGTCGAGGTCGCGCCCGCCTACGACCACGCGCAGCTCACGGCCGTCGCCGCGAGCCACGTCGTCTACGAGCTGCTGAGCGCGATGGCGCCCCGCGAGGGAGCGTCCCGTGCGCACGCCTGATCGCGGCGAGGTCGAGGCGGCGGCCGACGCCATCGTCGAGGCGTTCGCCGCCACCGACGGGCCGCGCTACTTCGCCGCCTTCGCCGCCGACGCATCCTTCGTCTTCCACACCGAGCCGGCCCGGCTCGACGACCGAGCCGCGTACGAGCGCCTCTGGCAGGAGTGGGTCGACAGCGGCTGGCGCGTGGTCGCGTGCGGCTCGAGCGACCGCCTCGTGCAGCCGCTGCCGGGCGCCGCGGTCTTCACCCACACCGTCGACACGACCGTCGAGACGGGCGAGGGCCGCGAGTCGTACCGCGAGCGCGAGTCGATCGTCTTCGCCGTCGACGGCGACCGCCTGGTCGCCGTGCACGAGCACCTCTCGCCGCTCGGCTGAGACCCACCGACCCACCGCTGAAGGAGACCGATGTCGCTCTACTCCCGCCTCGAACGCCGACTGCAGGCGAACGCCGACGACGCCGGGCCGGTGCGCGGCACCTACGGCTCCGGGCGCATGCTCATGATCTGGCTCGCCGCGAACCTCGTCGTGACCACGCTGCTCACGGGCACGCTGTTCGTCCCCGACGTGCCGTTCGGCCTCGTGCTCGGCCTCATCGTGGGCGGCACGGTGCTCGGCGCCGCCGTGCTCGTGCTGGTCGGCGCGATCGGCACTCGCACGGGCCTGCCGACCATGGCGCTCACCCGCGGCCCGTTCGGCATTCGCGGCAGCCTGCTGCCGCTCGTCGCCAACGTCGTGATCCTGATGGGGTGGAGCTGGGTGCAGGCGATGCTCGCCGGCATCTCGCTCGACTACATCGTCGCCTCCGTCACCGGCTTCTCGAGCCCGGTGATCTTCGCGGTGCTCTGCCAGACGATCGTGGTCGTGCTCGCGATCTTCGGCCACGCGGGCGTCGCCCGCGTCGAGCCGTGGTTCGCCGCCGTCATCCTCGCGATCGCCGCCTACGTCTTCGTCGTCGCCTTCTCGTCGTTCTCGCCGGCCGAGTTCGCCGCGATCCCCGGCACCGCCGAGCCGTTCTACACGCCCGGCCTGGTCTTCGACGTCGTGCTCGCGACCGCCATCTCGTGGACGGTGCTCTCGGCCGACTTCAACCGCTTCGCGCGCACCACGCGGGGAGGCGCGATCGGCTCGGGCATCGGCTACACGCTGTCGACGGTGACGGCGATGACGCTCGGCGCCACCGCGATCGGCTACGTCGTGCTGAGCGGCGGCGAGGCCGTGCCGTTCGACCCGGTGACCGTGATCGACCCGTTCGGCGCGATCTTCGCCGTCGCGATCTTCCTGTCGGTGATGGCGACGAACACGATGGTCGTCTACGGCATGGTCACGTCGGTCGTGAACGCGATCCCGGGCCGCCGCATCCCGTTCCTCGCGACCGCGCTCGTGCTCGGCGTCATCTCGATCATCGGCGCGACGTTCTTCGGGCTCCTCGAGCAGTTCACGACCTTCCTCGTGCTCATCAGCGCGCTCTTCGCACCCGTGTTCGCGATCATGATCGTCGACTACTACCTGCTGCGGCGCCGCTCCTACGACGCCGACATCCTCCGCCCGAGCGGCGGCCGCTACTGGTACCGCGGCGGCGTCAACTGGCTCGCGATCGGCAGCTGGGCGGTCGGCGCGACGCTCGCCTACGCGTGGGCGTACGTCTGGCCGCTGCCGATCGGCGCGACCGTGCCGGCGTTCGCCGTCACCTTCCTGCTCTACCTGTTCGTCTCGCTGCCGGGCCGCACGAAGGGCGGGGCGCCGGCGCCGCACCTGGCCGAGACGGCGGATGCGCGCTGACGCGGCGGGCGCGCCGGCGTCGCGCGCGCAGGCGAGCGGCCTGATCGACCTCAGCCACCCGATCGAGCAGGGCATGCCCGTCTACCCGGGCGACCCCGAGGTGCGGATCGCGCCGGCGCTGACGGTCGCGGCCGACGGCGTCGACGTGGTGCGGCTCGAGCTCGGCTCGCACACGGGCACGCACGTCGACGCGCCCTCGCACACGGTGCCGGGCGGGCGGACGATGGCGGAGGTGGCGCTCGACGAGCTCGTCGGCGACGCGATCGTGCTGCGCGTGCCGGGCCTCGGCTACGGCGAGCGCATCGACCTCGAACGGCTGGAGGCCGTGGCACCGCTGCCGGAGCACCTCCCGCCGATCGTGCTGCTCGACACCGGCTGGGCGCGATGGTTCGGCGATGCGCGGCGCCTCCGGCACCCGTCGCTCGCGGCGGAGGCCGCGGCCGAGCTGCTGCGCCGGGGCATGCGCGTGCTCGCCGTCGACACCCTGAGTCCCGACGCGACGGGGGAGGCGGATGCGTCGTTCCCGGTCCACGAGGCCGTGCTCGGCGCCGATGGCCTCATCGTCGAGAACGTGCGAGGCCTCGAGCTCGTGCCCGACCGCGTGCGGGTCGGCTTCTTCCCGCTGCGGCTCGCCGGCGACGGCGCCCCCGTGCGCGCGGTCGCCTTCCCCGCCTGACGCCGCCAGCGCATCCGACTGGCGCCTCCCGCGATCGAGTGGCGCCGTGCGCGATCGAGTGGCGCCGTGCGCGATCGAGTGGCGCCCGCTGCACCGCGCGCTCCAAGGCGCCACTCGATCGCCGGAGCCGCCACTCGCTCTCCAGAGGCGCCACTCGACGTCGCGGGGCGCCACCCGATCGCCGAGGGCGCCACCCGATGTCACGGGGCGCCACTCGATCGCCGGAGGCGCCACTCGGTCGGTGGGGGATGCGCCGGCGTGGGCAGCGCGGGCGCCGGCGCGCACGACGAAGGGGGCCCCGTCCGGGACCCCCTCGCGTGCGTGCGGCTCAGCTCAGAGCGACGCGACCTGCTTCGCGATGGCCGACTTGCGGTTCGCGGCCTGGTTGCGGTGGATGACGCCCTTCGAGACCGCCTTGTCGAGCTTGCGGTTCGCGGCGGCGACCTTGACCTGCGCGGCCTCCTTGTCGCCGGCGGCGATGGCCTTGCGGGCCTCGCGCACAGCGGTCTTGAGCTCGCTCTTGACGGCGCGGTTGCGGAGGGTCGCCTTCTCGTTGGTGAGGATGCGCTTGATCTGCGACTTGATGTTCGCCATGGTGTCCTGTCCTGGTTCGAAGCGTGGTTGGCGGCGGCTCGTGCTCGTCAGAGCCCCGCCGCGACCCGACCCCGCGCGACGGGCGCGCAGGAGAAGGGGAAGCCAACGGATGACTCTACCAGCGGCCGCGGCCCGCTCGCAACGCGGCCGACCGCATCCGCTGTGGAAGAATGGGACCTTCCGCACCCAGCTCCACCGAGCCCATCCCGACGAGAAGGACCCGTGAGCCCCCGAGCCTCCAAGGCACTCGAGCCTGCCTCGACCGATCCGGCGAGGATCCGCAACTTCTGCATCATCGCCCACATCGACCACGGCAAGTCGACCCTCGCCGACCGGATGCTGCAGCTGACGGGCGTCGTCGACGACCGCTCGATGCGCGCCCAGTACCTCGACCGCATGGACATCGAGCGCGAGCGCGGCATCACGATCAAGTCGCAGGCCGTGCGCATGCCGTGGGAGCTCGACGGCGAGACCTTCGCGCTCAACATGATCGACACCCCCGGCCACGTCGACTTCACCTACGAGGTGTCGCGCTCGCTCGCCGCGTGCGAGGGCGCGATCCTGCTGGTCGACGCGGCGCAGGGCATCGAGGCGCAGACCCTCGCGAACCTGTACCTCGCGATGGACAACGACCTCGAGATCATCCCGGTGCTCAACAAGATCGACCTGCCGGCAGCCGATCCCGAGAAGTACGCGGCCGAGATCGCGCGGCTCATCGGCGGCGACCCCGACGACGTGCTGCGCGTGAGCGGCAAGACGGGGGAGGGGGTGGATGCGCTGCTCGACCGGGTGGTCCGCACCGTCCCCGCGCCGGTCGGCGACGTCGACGGGCCCGCGCGCGCGATGATCTTCGACTCCGTCTACGACGCCTACCGCGGCGTCGTCACCTACGTGCGCATGGTCGACGGCACGCTGCGGCCGCGCGAGCAGGTCGTGATGATGTCGACCGGCTCCAAGCACGAGGCGCTCGAGATCGGCGTCTCGAGCCCGGAGCCCATCCCGTCGAAGGGGCTGAGCGTCGGCGAGGTCGGCTACCTCATCACGGGCGTGAAGGACGTGCGCCAGTCGAAGGTCGGCGACACCGTCACGACCGTGAAGTCGCCCGCGACCACGCCGCTCAAGGGCTACGCCGACCCGAAGCCGATGGTGTTCTCGGGCCTCTACCCGATCGACGGCAGCGACTACCCGGTGCTGCGCGAGGCGCTCGACAAGCTGAAGCTCTCCGACGCGGCGCTCGTCTACGAGCCCGAGACCTCGGTGGCGCTCGGCTTCGGCTTCCGCTGCGGCTTCCTGGGGCTGCTGCACCTCGAGATCATCACCGAGCGTCTCGAGCGCGAGTTCAACCTCGACCTCATCGCGACCGCGCCGAGCGTGGTCTACCAGGTGCAGACCGAGGACCGGCAGACCCACATCGTCACGAACCCGAGCGAGTTCCCCGACGGCAAGATCCACTCGGTCATCGAGCCGATGGTGCGGGCGACGATCCTCGCGCCGAAGGACTACGTCGGCGCGATCATGGAGCTCTGCCAGACGCGCCGCGGCACGCTCGGCGGCATGGAGTACCTGTCGGAGGACCGCGTCGAGCTGCGCTACCGGCTGCCGCTCGGCGAGATCGTCTTCGACTTCTTCGACCAGCTGAAGTCGCGCACCCAGGGCTACGCCTCGCTCGACTACGAGCTCGACGGCGAGGAGGAGGGCGACCTCGTGAAGGTCGACATCCTGCTGCAGGGCGAGCAGGTCGACGCCTTCAGCGCGATCGTGCACCGCGACAAGGCGTACGCCTACGGCGTGCTCATGGCGGGCAAGCTGCGCGAGCTCATCCCGCGCCAGCAGTTCGAGGTGCCGATCCAGGCCGCGATCGGCGCGCGCATCATCGCCCGCGAGACGATCCGCGCGATCCGCAAGGACGTGCTCGCCAAGTGCTACGGCGGCGACATCACGCGCAAGCGCAAGCTGCTCGAGAAGCAGAAGGAGGGCAAGAAGCGCATGAAGATGGTCGGTCGCGTCGAGGTCCCCCAGGAGGCGTTCATCGCCGCGCTCTCGACCGGCGAGACGAAGAAGGACGCGAAGTGAAGGACGGATCGCAGTGAAGCCCATCCACGAGCGCGCCACCAACTACGGCGCCGTCGGCGCGACCGCCCACTTCGACTTCTCGCGCTTCCCCCCGAAGGGCTTCGAGGTCATCCAGCGCCGCGCGCGCATCGGCCACGGCCGGCCGCGCTACGACGCGGCCGTCGCGGCGCTGCGCACCTGGAAGGTGCAGCGGCTGTCGGGCATCGAGGTCGACGTCGTCGGCTCGGAGGAGGGCACCGTCTACCGCCCCGTCGGCTTCGACGGCACGGAGGCGACCCGTGCGGCGAGCATCGAGCCGCAGCAGGACTTCGGCCCCGACGGCGAGCCGTTCCTGCAGCCGGGCGACTCGATCGACCAGCGCGTGCGCGTGCTCGGCATGCAGATCCACGCCCCGATGCGCGTCATCGCGATCGAGGAGGAGGCGAGCAGCCACGGCGTGATCCTCGGCACCCTCGAGGGGCACCCGGAGGCGGGCGAGGAGCGCTTCACGATCGAGATCGTCGAGGACGAGACCGTCTTCCTGCACTTCCGCGCGCTCGTGCGCGACGCGAAGTGGTGGGCGCGGCTCGGCTCGCCGATCGCGCGCGCGATGCGCCGCCGCTACCACGACCGCTACATGGACGTGCTGCGGTCGATCGACGTCCGCTGACGATGGGCAGGCTGCCGGAGGGCGAGACCGCGCCCGCCGACGGCGCGCTGCCGCGGGGCACCGCGGTCGACGCGCCGTTCGGCGTCTACGTGCACGTGCCGTTCTGCTCGGTGCGCTGCGGCTACTGCGACTTCAACACCTACACCGCCGACGAGCTGCGGGGCGCGACGCGCGCGGGCTACCCGGCCGACGTCGCCGCCGAGCTCGCGCTCGCCGGCCGCGTGCTCGGGGCGCTCGGCCCGGTGCGGCCCGCGCAGACGGTGTTCTTCGGCGGCGGCACGCCCACGCTGCTGCCGGCCGACGACCTCGTGGGCATGCTCGCCGGGGTCGCGGATGCGTTCGGCCTGGCCGAGGGCGCGGAGGTCACGGTCGAGGCGAACCCCGACTCGATCGACGCGGGCGGGCTCGCGCGGCTGCGCGACGGCGGGGTCACCCGGGTGTCGTTCGGCATGCAGTCGGCGGTGCCGCACGTGCTCGCGGCCCTCGACCGCACGCACGACCCGGCGCGCGTGCCGCAGGTCGTCGCGTGGGCGCGCGACGCGGGGCTCGAGGTGAGCCTCGACCTCATCTACGGCGCACCCGGCGAGTCGCAGGACGACTGGCAGCGCTCGCTCGACGCGGCGGTCGCGATGGGCCCGGACCACGTCTCGGCGTACGCGCTCATCGTCGAGGAGGGCACGGCGCTCGCCCGCCGCATCCGGCGCGGCGAGCTCGTCGCGCCCGACGACGACGCGCAGGCGGCGATGTACGAGGCGGCGGATGCGACGCTCGGCGCAGCGGGATACACCTGGTACGAGGTCTCCAACTGGGCCCGCGGCGACCGCGTCGCCCGGCACAACCTCGCCTACTGGCGCGGGCACGACTGGTGGGGCTTCGGCCCCGGAGCGCACAGCCACGTCGGCGGCGTGCGGTGGTGGAACGTCAAGCACCCGGCGGCGTACCGCGACCGGCTGCTGGCCGGCGCATCGCCGGCGCTCGCGCGCGAGGTGCTCGACGACGAGACGCGGCGCGTCGAGCGGGTGCTGCTCGAGTCGCGCATCGCCGAGGGGCTCCCGATCGCGCTGCTCGACGACGAGGGCAGGCGCGCGGTCGCGGGGCTCGTCGCCGAGGAGCTCGTGGACGGGAGAGCCGCCCTCGCCGGCCGGGTGGTCCCGACGCTGCGAGGGCGGCTCCTGGCCGACGCCGTGGTGCGCCGGCTGCTGCCCTGAGCGGGCCTACTTCACCATCCGCCAGTTGAACGGGTAGCGGTACGAGCCGCCGCCGTTGACGCGCATCGCGCCGATGATCGAGAAGATCACCTGCAGCAGCGCCGGCACCCAGTAGATGCTGAGCAGCAGGAAGCCGATGCCGATGATGCTCGTGAGCGTGCCGATGACGATGAGGCCCACGGCGAGGATCGTCATGAAGATGCCGAAGTTCAGCGCCTCCTTCGACTCCTGCTTCGCGAAGGCGCTGCGGTCCTTGTAGATCATGTAGACGATGAGCGGGCCGATCCAGCCGCCGAAGCCGCCGGTGACGATGGTCGAGAGCCCCGACAGGTGCCCCCACATCCCGGCGTTCTTCTCGTCGACGGGCGACATCGGCGCGGAGGTCGCGTACTGCGGCTGGCCGGGCGCCCCGTACTGCGGGTGCCCCTGCTGGGGCTGGCCGTACCCGGGCTGCGGCTGCCCGTAGCCGGGCTGCCCGTAGCCCGCGCCCTGCTGGCCGGGAGCGCCGTAGACCGGTGCGCTGCCGGGCTGGGCGAACGGCTGCTGCGCGCCGCCCTGCTGGCCGTAGCCGCCCGGCTGCTGCGGGGCCGACGCACCCTGGCCCGGCTGCCCCCACGCGGGCGGCGCCTGCGGCGCGGACGGCTGGCCGAGGTGGCTGCCCTCCGGCTGGTGCTGGCCGTGCTGCCAGTCCTGGCCGACCGCGGGCTCGTCGTCGGGCGTCCCGCTGAAGGCGGGCTGGCCGGGGGCCTGGTCGGCCGCCGGCGCGGTGAAGGACTGGGCGGGCTGGCCGACGCCGGGCGTGCCGGGCGCGGCGGGCGCGCTGGGGGCCGCGTGCTGCTCGTCCGTCACGGAGAAGCCCTCGGCGGGCTGGTCCGCGGGATCGTGCTGCCCCTCGCGGCGCGGAGCGTTGGGATCGGACATGACGTGCCTCTCGTGTCAGTTCGGACGGCACGCTGGGGCGTCCCGCTGTGCACATTGTGCGCCCGGGTGGCTGGGGATGGCATCCGAACCGCCGCGACCGGCCCCTCGGCGCGAGGCGGTAGGATTGGCAGTCAGCAGACGGGAGTGCCAGCGCGCGGGCGAGCGCCGCCGCGGCAGGGACGACGGGCGGTCGCCCGGACGACGAGGGGAGCGCGGCATGGTCTCGGATCGCGGCCTCGAGGTGCTGCGCGCGATCGTGCAGGACTACGTGGCGCTGCGGGAGCCCGTGGGCTCGAAGTCGATCGTCGAGCGGCACACCTTCGGCGTCTCGGCGGCCACGATCCGCAACGACATGGCGCTCCTCGAGGAGGAGGAGCTGATCGTCGCCCCGCACACCTCCTCCGGCCGGGTGCCGACCGACAAGGGCTACCGCGTCTTCGTCGACCGGCTGCAGCGCATGCAGCCGCTCACGGCGGCGCAGCGCGCCGCGATCCACCGCTTCCTCGACGAGTCGGTCGACCGCGACGACGTGCTCGCGCGCACCGCGCGCCTCCTCTCGCAGCTGACGAACCAGGTCGCGCTCGTGCAGGTGCCGCTCCGCCGGCCCGCGGCCGTGCGCCGGGTCGAGCTCGTGGCGATCGCCGAGACGCGGCTGCTCGCCGTGCTCATCCTCGACTCCGGCCGCGTCGAGCAGCGCCTGCTCGACGCGCAGCAGGCGATCGAGCCCGAGCAGGCCACAGCGCTCGGGCGGGCGTTCACCGAGACGCTCGCCGAGCTGCCGCCCAAGGAGGCCGCGTCCCGCCTCGCCGGCGCTGCCGCATCCGCCCCCGCATCCATCGCCCGCGCGACCGCCGCGGTCGCGCAGACGCTGACCGAGATGCTGCAGGCGGCGGGCGGCGACCGCATCGTGATCGCGGGCGCCTCGAACCTCGTGCGCGAGGAGCGCGACTTCCAGGGCACCGTGACCCCGGTGCTCGACGCGATCGAGGAGCAGGTGACGCTCCTGCGCCTGTTCCACGAGATGGGCGCCGAGGGCGAGGTCGCGACCCGCATCGGGCGCGAGCTCGCGGGACCGCTGGGGGAGGCGTCCGTCGTCGCCTCGACCTACAGCGCCGACGACAGCGAGGGGCACGTGGGCGTGCTGGGCCCGACCAGGATGGACTACGCAGGGAACATGGCCGCGGTGCGCGCAGTTGCGCGCTACCTGACGCGGCTGCTGAGCGAGGACTGAGTGACCGACCACTACGAGACCCTCGGCGTCGCACGCGACGCCGGCCAGGACGAGATCAAGAAGGCGTACCGGCGGCTCGCGCGCGAGCTGCACCCGGACGTCAACCCGAGCGCTGACGCGGCCGAGCGGTTCAAGGACGTCACGCACGCGTACGACGTGCTGGGCGACCCGCAGTCGCGCGCCGAGTACGACCGGGGGCCGAGCCTCGGCGGCGGCGCCTTCGGCTTCGGCGACATCTTCGAGCAGTTCTTCGGCGGCGGCCGCTCGGCCGGGCCGCGCTCGCGCCGGCAGCCGGGGCAGGACAGCCTGCTGCGCGTCGACCTCGAGCTCGCCGACGTCGTCTTCGGCGTGCACCGCGAGCTGCGCGTGCAGACCGCCGTGCTCTGCGAGACGTGCGACGGCGCGTGCACCGCACCGGGCACGAGCGAGGAGCGCTGCACGATGTGCGGCGGCTCCGGCCACGTGCAGCGCCAGGTGCGCTCGCTGCTCGGCAACGTCGTCACCACCCAGCCGTGCGCGGTCTGCCAGGGCTTCGGCAGCGTGATCCCGCAGCCGTGCCCCACATGCGCCGGCCATGGCCGCGTGCGCGCCGAGCGCACGATCCCGGTCGACATCCCCGCGGGCGTCGACACGGGCCTGCGCATCCAGCTCCCCGGGCAGGGCGAGGTCGGCGAGGCCGGCGGCCCCGCGGGCACGCTGTACCTCGAGGTCAACGTGCGGCACCACGACGTCTTCAGCCGCGCGGGCGACGACCTGCTCGGCACCCTCGAGGTGTCGATGCCGGATGCGGCACTCGGGGCGCGCGCGACGGTGGAGGGCATCGACGGGCCGGTCGACGTCGAGGTGCGCGCCGGCACGCAGTCGGGCGACGTCATCACGATCGACGACCGCGGCGTGACGCGGCTGCGCGGCGCCGGCCGGGGCGACCTGAAGCTCGGCGTGCAGGTCGTGACGCCGTCGCGCATCGACCGCCGCACCGAGGAGCTGCTGCGCGAGCTGCGGGAGCGCACGAAGGCGCCCGCGCCGCACCTGGCCGCGTTCAAGCAGGGCCTGTTCGCGAAGATGCGCGACCGCCTGCGCCTCTGATGGCCCACTGCTACTGGCACGACGCGCTCGCCGGGAGCGCGGCGGGCGACGTCGTCACGCTCACCGGCGAGGAGGCCCACCACGCCGCGGTCGTCTCCCGGATGCGCCGCGGCGAGCGGGTGCTCGTGAGCGACGGCCGGGGTGTGCTCGCGGAGGGCGTCATCGAGCGCGCCGAGCCGCGCGCGGTCGACGTCGTGCTGCACCGGGTCGAGGAGGTCGCGGCGCCGCGCCCGCGCATCGGCCTCGCGCAGGCGCTCGCGAAGGGCGACCGCGCCGAGCTCGCGGTGCAGGCCTCGACCGAGCTCGGCGTCGACGCGATCGTGCCCTGGCAGGCGCGGCGCAGCGTCGTGCAGTGGCGGGGCGAGCGCGGCGACAAGGCGCTCGAGCGCTGGCGCCGGGTGGTGCGCGAGGCGGGGAAGCAGGCGATCCGTGCGCGGCTGCCGGAGGTGGAGGGCGTCGTCGACACGGAGGGCCTCGCCGCGCTCGCCGGCGACTGGCGGCTCGTCGTGCTCGATCCGGCCGCGCCCGGCTCGATCGCCGACGTGCCGGTCGACCGCGACGTGCTGCTCATCGTGGGCCCCGAGGGCGGCATCGATCCGGCCGAGCTCGAGCGGCTCGACGCGGCGGGCGCCGTGCGGGCGCGGATGGGCGACCACGTGCTCCGCACGTCGACGGCGGGCCTCGCGGGCATCGCGGCGCTGTCGATGCGACTCGGCCGCTGGTGAGCGGGCCGCGGGTAGGCTGGGCCCATGGCTGAGCAGACCGTGTTCGAGAAGATCGTCGCGCGCGAGATCCCGGCGGAGATCGTGCTCGAGAACGACCGCATCATCGCCTTCAGCGACATCCACCCGCAGGCGCCGATGCACGTGCTGGTGGTGCCGAAGACGGCGCGCTACCGCGACGTCGTCGAGCTCGCTGCCGGCGACCCGGAGCTGCTCGCCGAGATGGTGCAGATGGCGCAGGCCATCGCCCGGGAGCGCGCCGCGGGCGACTTCCGGCTCGTGTTCAACACCGGCGAGCTGGCGGGCCAGACGGTCTTCCACGCGCACGCGCACGTGCTCGCCGGCTCGCTCGGAGAGGGCTCGCTTGCCTGACGCTTCCCAGTCGATCGAGATCGACGGCATCGAGATGGTGCGGCTGCTCGGGCCGCAGGACCGGCTGCTCACGCGCCTCGAGCGCGAGCACCCCGACGTGCGGGTCGCGGTGCGCGGCAACCTCGTCACGCTCGAGGGGCCGGAGGACGACGTGCAGGTCGCGACGCGGCTCGTGCAGGAGCTCGTCGACCTCGTGCGCCAGGGCGCGAACCTCAGCCAGACCGAGGTCTCCGAGGGCTCGCGCATCCTCCGGCAGGACTCCACGCGCAGCCTCTCCGACGCGATCGGCGAGGTCATCCTCACCTCGCGCGGGAAGTCGATCCGCGCCAAGACCGAGGGGCAGCGCTCCTACGTCGAGGCGATCGACCACCACACCATCGTCTTCGGCATCGGCCCCGCCGGCACCGGCAAGACCTACCTCGCGATGGCGAAGGCCGTGCAGGCGCTCCACCGCAAGGAGGTCAGCCGCATCATCCTCACGCGTCCCGCGGTGGAGGCGGGCGAGCGCCTGGGCTTCCTGCCCGGCACGCTCACCGACAAGATCGACCCCTACCTGCGGCCGCTCTACGACGCGCTCAACGAGATGATGGACCCCGAGCTCGTTCCGAAGCTGCTCGCGACCGGGGTCGTCGAGGTCGCGCCGCTCGCCTACATGCGCGGGCGCACCCTCAACGACTCGTTCATCGTGCTCGACGAGGCGCAGAACACGAGCCCCGAGCAGATGAAGATGTTCCTCACGCGCCTGGGCTTCGGCTCGAAGATGGTCGTCACGGGCGATGCGACGCAGGTCGACCTGCCCGCCGGCACCTCGGGCCTGCAGGTGGCGCAGCAGGTGCTCGGCCGCATCGACGACATCCACTTCGCCATGCTCACGAGCGCCGACGTCGTGCGGCACACGCTCGTCGGCGAGATCGTCGACGCCTACACCGAGCACGACCAGCGGGCGATGGCGCGCCAGGCGCGGCAGTCGCAGCAGTCGCACCACGCCCGCCGCGGGAGGCACTGATGGCGATCGACCTGCTCAACGAGACCGAGGCGACCGTCGACGAGGCGCAGCTCGTGCGGCTCGTCGCCTTCGACCTCGAGAAGCTCTTCGTGCACCCCGACGCCGACGTGTCGCTCGTGCTCGTCGACGTCGCCGCGATGGAGCAGCTGCACGTGCAGTGGATGGACGAGCCCGGCCCCACCGACGTCCTGTCGTTCCCGATGGACGAGCTGCGGCCCGGCTCGCACGACCGCCCGACGCCCGCCGGGCTGCTCGGCGACATCGTGCTGTGCCCCGAGGTCGCGCAGGCGCAGGCGGCCGAGGCCGGCCACAGCCTCATGGCCGAGCTCCGCCTGCTCACCACGCACGGCCTCCTGCACCTGCTCGGCTTCGACCACGCTGAGCCCGCCGACCGCGACGAGATGTTCACGCTGCAGGACCGGCTCCTCGCCGGCTTCGAGGAGCACGACCGGGCCACGCCGGGGCGCATGCCCTGATGTTCGAGACCGTCCTCTTCGTCGTCGCGGCGCTGCTCATCGCGTTCGGCGCCTGGCTCGCCGCGTGCGACGCGGCGCTCGGCGTCGTCTCGCGCGCCGAGCTGCAGATGTCGGCGATGACCGCGCGCCGCTCCCGGGCGATGCTCGCGATCGCCGACGACCTGCGCGGCCACCTGATGACGCTGCAGTTCGGCCGCATCATGTGCGAGACGATCGCGGCGGTGCTCATCACCCTCGCCGTCGACTCGCTCGTGACCGAGTGGTGGATCACGCTCCTCATCGCCGCGGGGGTCATGATCGTCGTCTCGTTCGTGCTCGTCGGCACGAGCCCGCGCGCCGTCGGCCGCACGCACGCGATCGCGCTGCTGCGCGCATCCGCCGGCTTCCTGCGCTTCTGGCGCGTGCTCATGGGGCCGGTCGCGATCCTGGTCGCGACGGTCGGCGACAAGGTCACGCCCGGCCGCCAGCGCGAGACCGCGTTCACGACCGAGGCGCAGCTGCTGTCGATGGTCGACGCGGCCGCCGAGTCCGACGTGCTCGAGGACGACGACCGCGAGCTCATCCACTCCATCTTCGAGTTCAACGAGACGCTCGTGCGCGAGGTCATGGTGCCGCGGCCCGACATGATCGTGGTCGACCGCGACACGACGGCGACGGATGCGCTGCGGCAGTTCCTCGACAACGGCCTGTCGCGCATGCCGGTGGTGGGGGAGTCGACCGACGAGGTCGACGGCATCCTGTACCTCCGCGACGTGGTGCGCAGCCGCACCTGGCGGCCCGACGCCACCGAGACCGCGGGCGAGCTCGCGCGGCCGGCGCTGCTCGTGCCCGAGTCGAAGAAGGCCGACGACACGCTCGCGCTCATGCAGGCCGAGCGCGTGCACGTCGCGATGGTCGTCGACGAGTACGGCGGCATCGCCGGCCTCGTCACGCTCGAGGACCTCGTGGAGGAGCTCGTCGGCGAGATCCACGACGAGCACGACCGCGGGCGCAGCGAGGTCGTGGAGGCGGGCGACGACGTGTGGCGCGTCTCGGCCAGGCTCCAGATCGACGAGCTCGGCGACCTGTTCGACCTCACGCTGGACGACGAGGACGTCGACACCGTCGGCGGGCTCGTGCAGAAGGAGCTGGGGCGCATCACCGAGGTCGGCGACGTCGTCCACGTGCACGGCCTGCGGATCGAGGTGCGCTCGCTCGACGGGCGCGGCCGGAACGCGGGCGAGATGGAGGTGTCGCGCCAGGTCGCGGCCGCGGCGGAGCCCGAGGGGGCAGCATGACCGAGCAGCAGCAGGGCCCGCATCGCAGCGGGTTCGTCACCTTCGTCGGCCGGCCGAACGCCGGCAAGTCGACGCTCATGAACGCGCTGGTGGGCGAGAAGATCGCGATCACCTCGTCGAAGCCGCAGACGACGCGGCACGCGATCCGCGGGGTCGTGCACCGCGACGACGCGCAGCTCGTCATCGTCGACACGCCGGGCATGCACAAGCCCCGCACGCTGCTCGGCAAGCGGCTCAACGCGGTCGTGCAGACGACGCTCGGCGACGTCGACGTCATCTGCCTGTGCGTGCCGGCCGACGAGCCGCTCGGCCCGGGCGACCGCTACATCGACCAGCAGCTCGAGGGCTTCCCGCGCGCGCGCAAGGTCGCGGTCGTGACGAAGACCGACGCCGCCTCGCGCGAGCGCGTCGCCGCGCAGCTGCTCGCGGTGACCGAGCTGCGCGAGTGGGATGCCGTCGTGCCGCTCTCGTCGGTCGCCGGCACGCAGCTCGACGTGCTCGTCGACGCGCTCGTGGGCCTGTTGCCGGAGGGCCCGCCGCTCTACGAGGCCGAGACGACGACCGAGGAGCCGCTCGACGTGCGCATCGCCGAGCTCGTGCGCGAGGCCGCGCTCGAGGGCGTGCGCGACGAGCTGCCGCACTCGATCATGGTGACCATCGACGACATCGTGCGCCGCGAGGACCGCGACCTCACCGACGTCTACGCCAACCTGTGGGTCGAGCGCGACAGCCAGAAGGGCATCATCATCGGCCACAAGGGCTCGCGGCTGCGCCAGGTCGGCGCGGATGCGCGGGCCGAGATCGAGCGCATCGTCGGCACGCAGGTGCACCTCGACCTGCGCGTCAAGGTTGCGAAGGAGTGGCAGGGCGACCCGAAGCAGCTCGGCCGCTTCGGCTTCTGACCCGGGCGCGCCTCGTCACGAGCGCGATCGCGGCGATGAGCACCGCGATCGCCGACAGCACGACGCCCATGCCGGCGACCGGCGTCCAGCCGCTCTCGAAGCCCAGCACGACGGCGCGGTCAGGGTCGGCGGGGTCGACCGCGACCTCCACCGCGTCGCCCGCGCGCGCGACCTGCTCGTGGTCGGACTTCGCGACGACCGTGCGCTCGACCCCGTCGTACCCGCGGTAGGCCACCACCACGTCGCGCTGCGACGCGCGCTGTGAGTCGGACGCCTCCACGACGGTGCCCGCGACCCGGTCGCCGGACGCCGCGAGCGCCTCGTCCGCCGCCACGCCGAGCTGGCCGACGACGAGCAGCGCGGGTCCCAGCAGCGCGAGCGCCGCGAGCGCGAGCGCGGTCAGCAGTCGTCGGGGGCGGGGTCGTCGAGCGGGCTGCGGCACCGGGCGAGCCTACCTGCGGCCGAGCGGCAGAGCGCTCAGGCCGCGGCGCGGAAGAGGTAGTTGCGCGTGCCGAGCACGACGCGCTCCGCGGGCTGCCAGCCGTCATCGCGCCACGTGGCCATCGCGTAGCCGCGCTCGCGCAGCAGCGCCGCGACCTCGTCGGCGGTGCGGCCGTAGCGCGCGAGGTGGCGGTTCTCGATCTCGAGCAGCAGCGACGGCATGTCGCGCTCGAGCACCGCGGCGGCGCCGTGCAGCACCTCGGGCTCGAAGCCCTCGACGTCGGCCTTGATGAAGTGCACGCGCTCGATCGACCGCGCGGCGCACACGTCGTCGATGGTGGTGACGGGCACGTGGATGCGCCGGGTGGCGCCCGGGCGCGCCGGCACGGTCGTGGCGAGGCCGTCGGCGAGGTGCGCGTGGCCGCTGATCGTCAGGCCGAAGCGCACTGGCAGCACGAGCGGCAGGTGGCCGGCGGTGCGGCCCATGCCGGAGTCGGAGAGCCGGATGTGGCCGGCGCCGGTCGCGCGCCGGGCGGCCGACAGCAGCGCCCGCGGGCGGGGCTGCGGCTCGAAGCTGTGCGCGGCGCCGTCCGGGCCGACGAGGTCGGCGAGCGGGATCGAGTACATGCCGTAGGCGGCGCCCACGTCGAAGCAGACGTCGCCGCGCCGCACGAGGTGATGCAGGCCGCGGATCTCGGGCTCGACGAGCCGCAGCCGGGCCGCGGCGCGCATCCCGGCGGCGGCCACCGCGAGCCGGCTGCGCGCACGGGTGCGCTCCGGCCGGTCGGGGGCCGTCTCGATCGCGGTGTCTTCCACGTGCCCTCGATCCTGGTCGGGAGCTGCACCGGTGCAGCGAGGCAGAGCCTATCCGGCGAGGCCGCACGCGCGCGCCAGGCGCGACCGGCCCGCGCGGGCGGCCTCCGCCGAGCGGATGATTCCCGGCGGGCGGGCCCGGCCCGCGCCCGACGCCGCCCTACGCTGGCGTGCGTGACCACCGCATCCGCCGTCAACCCCCGGCGCCCCGCCGGCGGCGGGCGCCTCGACCGGCGCACGCTCCGCGCGGATGCCATCCTCGCCGCGGTCACGCTCGCCCTCCTCGGGCTGCCGATGGTGCTGATGGCGGCGCTGCCGATCGACACCCCGTGGCTGCTCGCGGCGGTCGTCGCTGTCGCCATGGTCGGGGCGATCCTCGTGCGCCGCGCCCGCCCGGTGCTCGCGCTCGCCGCGCTCACCGCGCTCGGGGCCGTGCACGTGCTGCTCGCCGCGCCGCTCTTCCCGGTCTGGTTCGCGGTGCTCGTCGTGCTCTACTCGGCGGGCCGCTTCTCGCGCTGGCCCGGCCGGCTCGCAGCCTTCGCGCTCGCGCTCGCCGCGTCGCTGCTCGCGTCGTGGTGGGTGACCACCACGGGCGGGTTCGCGTCCCCCGGCGCGGCCGCGAGCGAGGTCGTGCGCCTCACGGCGATCCTCTGGATCCCGCCGATGCTGCTGTTCTCGATGGCGATCCTCATCGGCTGGGGCGTCGCGGCGGCCGCCCGCACCGAGGCGGCGACGGTCGTCGCGCAGGTGTCGCAGCGGCGCGCCGACCAGGAGGAGGAGCGGGCCGCCCTCGCCCGCGACATGCACGACGTCGTCGCGCACTCGCTCGCCGTCGTCATCGCGCAGGCCAACGGCGCCCGGTACGCGCCCGATCCCGCCGTGAAGGACGCCTCGCTCGAGACGATCGCCGGCACCGCGAAGCACGCGCTCGGCGATGTGCGGCTGCTGCTCGAGCAGCTTCGCCACAGCGAGGCGCCCGACCCGATCGCGTCGCTCGACGGCGTCGACGTGCTGGTCGAGCGGATGCGCGCGGCCGGCCTCGACGTGCGGCTCGAGCGGGCGGGCGGCCCGGTCGCGCTGCCGCGCACGGCCGACATCGCCGCCTACCGGATCCTGCAGGAGGCGCTGACGAACGCGCTGCGGCACGGCGACCGCGGCCAGCCGGTGCACGTGCGCCTGCTCGGCGGTGCCGGCGCGGTGATCGACGTGCACAACCGGATGCTCGCGATGCCCGGCCGCGCGGGCCACGGCGTGCGCGGGATGCACGAGCGCGCGCGGCTCGCCGGCGGCGAGCTGTGGTCGGGCATCGACGACGGGTGGTTCCGCGTGCGGGCGGCGTTCCCGGCGGGCATGCAGCACCCGATGGCAGCCCGGGCGTTGGGAGGCCGCGCATGATCCGGGTGCTCATCGTCGACGACCAGGCGCTGTTCCGCAGCGGCATCCGCATGCTCGTCGAGTCGCAGCCCGACCTCGTGTGCGTCGGCGAGGCGGCCGACGGCGCGCAGGCCGTGCGCCTGGCCGACGAGCAGCAGCCCGACGTGATCCTCATGGACGTGCGCATGCCCGTGCTCGACGGCATCTCGGCGACCGACCGGATCGTGCGCGCGCGGCCCGGTGCGCGGGTCGTGGTGCTGACGACGTTCGACCTCGACGAGGCCGCGGCGCGCGCGATCCGCGCCGGCGCCTCCGGCTTCATCCTCAAGGACGCGGAGCCCGAGCTCGTGCTCGCGGCGATCCGAACGGTGCACGCGGGCAACGAGCTCGTCGCCGCGAGCGCGACCCGTGAGCTGTTCAAGGCGTTCGGCCGGCAGCGCCAGGCGGCGCCGCCCGCGTTCGGCGGGCTCACCGAGCGCGAGCGGCAGATCTTCTCGCTCGCGGCGAAGGGACTGTCGAACACCGAGATCGCGCGCACCGAGTTCGTCTCCGAGGCGACGGTGAAGACGCACATCTCGCGCATCCTCGCGAAGCTGGGGCTGCGCGACCGCGTGCAGCTCGTCGTCTTCGCCTACGAGCACGGGCTCGCGGGCGAGGCGGCGTAGTCCCCGCGCCCGCGACCGCGCGGCCGCGGCATCCTGCCCCGCGGATGGCGAGGGGTGTAGCCTGGACCCATGCAGAGCGTGCTGCTCCTTCCTCGCCGCGACGAGGCCTGAACCCCGGGCTTCCTCGTCGCGGAGGTCGTCCTGCCCGGACTTCAGGAGCAAGCGACAGGAGCGATCGATGAAGAACATGCAGCAGCCGTCCGGGATGCCGGCGCACCGCTACACCCCCTACCACGAGCAGATCAAGGTCGACCTGCCCGACCGCACGTGGCCCTCCAAGCGCATCGAGCGCGCGCCCCGCTGGTGCGCCGTCGACCTGCGCGACGGCAACCAGGCGCTCATCGACCCGATGACGCCCGACCGCAAGCTCGAGATGTTCCAGCTGCTGGTGCGGATGGGCTACAAGGAGATCGAGGTCGGCTTCCCGTCGGCGAGCCAGACCGACTTCGACTTCGTGCGCAAGCTCATCGACGAGCGGCTCATCCCCGACGACGTCACCATCCAGGTGCTCACGCAGTGCCGCGACCACCTCATCCGCCGCACCTTCGAGTCGATCGACGGGGCGAAGCAGGCGATCGTGCACATCTACAACTCCACGAGCGCGCTGCAGCGCGACGTGGTGTTCCGCTCCGACCGCGAGGGCGTGAAGCAGATCGCGATCGACGGCGCGAAGCTGTGCCTCGAGCTCGAGGGCATGCTGAGCGGCACGCAGGTCTTCTACGAGTACAGCCCCGAGTCGTACACCGGCACCGAGCTCGACTACGCGCTCGAGGTCTGCAACGCGATCATCGAGGTGCTCGACGCGCGCCCCGAGCGGCCCGTGATCATCAACCTGCCGGCGACCGTCGAGATGGCGACCCCCAACGTCTACGCCGACTCGATCGAGTGGATGCACCGCCACCTGGCGCGGCGCGAGTCGGTCATCCTGTCGCTGCACCCGCACAACGACCGCGGCACGGGCGTCGCGGCGGCCGAGCTCGGCTACATGGCCGGCGCGGACCGCATCGAGGGCTGCCTGTTCGGCAACGGCGAGCGCACCGGCAACGTCGACCTCGTCGCGCTGGGCCTCAACCTGCTGACGCAGGGCATCGACCCCGAGATCGACTTCTCCGACCTCGACGGGATCCGCCGCGTCGCCGAGCACTGCAACCAGCTGAAGGTGCACGAGCGCAGCCCGTGGGCCGGCGACCTCGTCTACACCGCGTTCTCGGGATCGCACCAGGACGCGATCAAGAAGGGCTTCGAGCGGATGGCCGCGGACGCGGCTGCGCAGGGCCGGAGCGTCGACGAGATCACGTGGGCCGTGCCGTACCTGCCGATCGACCCGAAGGACGTCGGCCGCAGCTACGAGGCCGTCATCCGCGTGAACTCGCAGTCGGGCAAGGGCGGCGTCGCCTACCTGCTGAAGTCCGACCACGGGCTCGACCTGCCGCGACGCCTGCAGATCGAGCTGTCGAACATCGTGCAGTCCCGCACCGACAGCGAGGGCGGCGAGGTCTCGAGCGCCGACATCTGGCACATCTTCACCGACGAGTACCTGCCCGCCGGGCCGCACACCGCGGCCGAGCGGTGGGGCCGCTTCGAGCTGGTGGCGTTCGAGACGACCTCCTCGAACGACGGCGCGACGACCCTCACGGCGCGGCTCCGCGACGGCGAGAGCGTCCGCGAGGTGCGCGCCGCCGGCAACGGGCCGATCGACGCGATGCTGTCGCTGCTGCGCGAGGAGGGCGTCGAGGTGACGCTCACCGACTACGTCGAGCACACGATGGGCGCGAGCTCCGACGCGACGGCCGCCGCCTACATCGAGCTCGAGGTCGACGGCGAGCGTGTCTGGGGCGTCGGCCTCGACCCGAGCTCGACGTCGGCGGCGCTGCGCGCGATCGTCTCGGGCGTCAACCGGGGCCTCCGCATCCACGACCGCAGGGCGATCCCGGTCGGCTGACCCGTGCCGACCTACCGCGACGAGGGAGTCGTCCTCCGCACCCACCAGCTGGGGGAGGCCGACCGCATCGTCACGCTGCTGACGCGCGAGCACGGCAAGGTGCGGGCGGTCGCGCGCGGCGTGCGGCGCACCTCGTCGCGGTTCGGCGGCCGGCTCGAGCCGTTCATGGTCGCCGACCTGCAGCTCGCGGTCGGCCGCAGCCTCGACATCGTCACGCAAGCGGTGACCCTCGGCTCCTACGCGCCGGTCATCGTCGCCGACTACCGCAGCTACACCGCCGCGACCGCGATGGTCGAGACCGCCGACCGGCTCACCGACGAGGACGGCTCGCGCCAGCAGTACCTGCTGCTCGTGGGTGCGCTGCGGTCGCTCTCGCGCGGCGAGCACGACCCGTCGCTGACGCTCGACTCGTACCTGCTGCGCGCCCTCTCGGTCGCCGGCTGGGCGCCGTCGTTCGCCGACTGCGCCGTCACGGGCGAGCCGGGGCCGCATCGCGCGTTCGTGCCGCAGCTCGGCGGCATGGTCGCCGACCACGCGGCGCCGCCCGGGGCGATGCGCATCGACGAGCCGACGCTCGCGCTGCTCGGCGCCCTGCTCACGGGCGACTGGGCCGCGGCCGAGGCGACCCCGCACGGCGTCCGCACGCGCGCATCCGGCGCCGTCGGGGCCTACGTCCAGTGGCACCTCGAGCGGGGCCTGCGCTCGCTCGAGCACGTCGACCGAGGAGCCAGGTGAGCGAGACGCGGCCCATCGACTGGACGGGCGAGCAGCCGCCCGCGTACCCGGCCGGCAGCCTGCCCGCGCACGTCGCGATCATCATGGACGGCAACGGGCGCTGGGCCAACGCCCGCGGCCTCACGCGCACGCAGGGGCACGCCGCGGGCGAGGAGCGCCTGCTCGACGTCGTCGCGGGCGCCCTGCAGGTCGGGGTGCAGCACCTGTCGGTCTACGCCTTCTCGACCGAGAACTGGAAGCGCAGCCCCGACGAGGTGCGCTTCCTCATGGGCTTCAACAAGGACGTGCTGCGTCGCCAGCGCGACCAGCTCGACGCGTGGGGCGTGCGGGTGCGCTGGGCGGGGCGCCGGCCGCGCCTGTGGCCGTCGGTGATCCGCGAGCTCGAGGAGGCCGAGCGGCGCACCGCGGGCAACACCGCGATGACCCTGCAGATGTGCGTCAACTACGGGGGCACGCACGAGATCGCGGATGCGGTGCGCTCGATCGCCGAGGACGTCGCGGCCGGGCGGCTCAAGCCCTCCGCCGTCGACGACCGGCTCGTGCGCAGCCGCATGTACAACCCGGACGTGCCGGACGTCGACCTCTACATCCGCTCCTCCGGCGAGCAGCGCATCTCGAACTTCCTCACGCTGCAGGGCGCCTACGCCGAGATGGTCTTCCTCGACCGGCTGTGGCCCGACTTCACGCGGCGCGACCTGTGGTACGCGCTCGACCAGTACACGGGGCGCGACCGGCGCTTCGGCGGCGCGGTCGACGCGCCGCAGCCGACCGGCTGAGCGGCGCTCAGCCCGCGGCGAGCAGGCGCTTGCGCCAGGGGTGGTCCTCGGCGATGCGCTCGGCGAGCCACGCGCGGGCCTCGGCGTCGAGGGCCGGGAGCGCCTCGTCGAGCCAGGCGACGTCGGCCTGCTCGGCGGCGGCGTACGCCAGCACGATCTGCGGCTTGGCGTAGCGGATGCCGTCGACCGCCATCAGCGCGTCGTCGAGCGGCATCGTGACGGCGGTGTCGCGGCGGAAGCGCCAGGACTCGCTGTCGCTCGGGTCGAGCAGCACCTCGTACTCCCACTGCCCGTAGGCGCTGCGGCGCAGCCAGATGCTCGTGGTGCCGAGCGGCAGCACGTCGGAGTCGTGGGGGAGGAGCGGCTTCAGCGCGCCCTGGAAGGCGCACCACAGCTGCCACTTGCCGCCGAGCCAGCCGCGCAGCAGGCTCAGCTCGCTGCGGGGGATGACGAGGTCGATGTCGCCGTGCGGGCGGCTGCGCTCGAGCGCGCGGTCGAGGGCCCAGCCGCCGCCGATCCACCAGGTGCCGGAGTAGCCGTCGAGGAGCTCGGCCGCGTCCGCGGGCCAGCGCTCGGCCCAGGCGCCATAGAGCTCTCGCTGCTCATCGCTCTGCATCGGCCCTCCTCGCCGAGTCCTTCGGGGCGCTCGCGCCCCAAGCCTCGACCCTATCCCAGCACCGCATCCGCGCATCGCCCCCATGCGCGAGGCACAGCGACCGGGAGCGCCTCGCCCGCTCGGTAGAATCGAGGTTCACGTGCCGCGCCCCAGCCAGGGGCGCCCGGCCGATACCGAGGAGCATCCGTGGCCCAGAACCGACTCGACGCCGTCATCAACCTCGCGAAGCGCCGTGGCTTCGTGTTCCAGGCGGGCGAGATCTACGGCGGCTCCCGGTCGGCGTGGGACTACGGCCCCCTGGGCGTGGCGCTCAAGGAGAACATCAAGCGCCAGTGGTGGAAGACGTTCGTGCAGGGCCGCGACGACATGGTGGGCCTCGACTCGTCGATCATCCTGCCGTCGGCCGTGTGGCAGGCATCCGGCCACGTCGCCACGTTCACCGACCCCCTCGTCGAGTGCCTGCAGTGCCACAAGCGCCACCGCCAGGACCACCTCGAGGAGGCGTACGAGGCGAAGAAGGGCCGCGCCGCCGCCTCGATGGACGAGATCACGTGCCCCGACTGCGGCACGACGGGCAAGTGGACGGAGCCGCAGCTCTTCTCGGGCCTCATGAAGACGTACCTCGGCCCGGTCGACAACGAGGCGGGCCAGCACTACCTGCGCCCCGAGACGGCACAGGGCATCTTCGTGAACTTCTCGAACGTGCTCACCGTCTCGCGCAAGAAGCCGCCGTTCGGCATCGGCCAGGTCGGCAAGGCCTTCCGCAACGAGATCACGCCGGGCAACTTCATCTTCCGCACGCGCGAGTTCGAGCAGATGGAGATCGAGTACTTCACGCACCCCGACGAGGCCCCCGCGTGGTTCGACCGCTGGGTCGAGGCGTGCTGGGACTGGTTCGTCGACCTCGGCGTCGACCCGGCCAACATGCGCCGCTTCGACGTGCCCGAGGAGGAGCGCGCGCACTACTCGGCCGGCACGATCGACGTCGAGTACCGCTTCGGCTTCCAGGGCTCGGAGTGGGGCGAGCTCATGGGCATCGCGAACCGCACCGACTTCGACCTCTCGTCGCACTCGGAGGCCTCCGGCAAGGACCTCGTCTACTTCGACCAGGCCACCGGCGAGCGCTACACGCCGTACGTCATCGAGCCGTCCTTCGGCCTCACGCGCAGCCTGATGGCGTTCCTCGTCGACGCCTACGAGGAGGAGGAGGTGCCCAACAGCAAGGGCGGCACCGACACCCGCACCGTGCTCCGGCTCGACCCGCGCCTCGCGCCCGTCAAGGTCGCGGTGCTGCCGCTGTCGCGCAACGAGCAGCTCTCGCCGCTCGCCCGCGACATCGCCGCGCGGCTGCGCAAGCTCTGGGCGATCGACTTCGACGACGCGGGCGCGATCGGCCGCCGCTACCGCCGGCAGGACGAGGTCGGCACGCCGTACTGCGTCACCGTCGACTTCGACTCGCTCGAGGACGGCGCGGTGACCGTGCGCGAGCGCGACTCGATGGCGCAGACCCGCGTCGCGATCGACGACCTCGAGGCGCACCTGGCCCAGGGGCTCGTCGGAGCGTGACGAGCACCGTGAGCACGACCCCGGCGCTGTCGATCGGGCCCATCGCCCTCGACACGCCGGTCGTGCTCGCGCCCATGGCCGGCATCACGAACACCGCGTTCCGGCGGCTCTGCCGCGAGTTCGGCGCCGGACTGTACGTGAGCGAGATGATCACCTCGCGCGCGCTCGTCGAGCGCACGCCCGAGACGATGCGCCTCATCAGCCACCACGAGTCCGAGACGCCGCGGTCGGTGCAGCTGTACGGCGTCGACCCGCGCACGGTCGAGCAGGCCGTCGGCATCCTCGTCGACGAGGACCGCGCCGACCACATCGACCTCAACTTCGGCTGCCCGGTGCCGAAGGTCACGCGCCGGGGCGGCGGCAGCGCGCTGCCGTGGAAGCGGGAGCTGTTCGGCGCCATCGTGCAGCGCGCCGTCGCGCGCGCCGGCGACATCCCGGTGACCGTCAAGATGCGGAAGGGCATCGACGACGACCACCTCACCTATCTCGACGCCGGGCGCATCGCCGAGGACGCCGGCGTCGCGGCAGTCGCCCTGCACGGTCGCACCGCCGCCCAGCACTACTCGGGCACCGCCGACTGGGCCGCGATCGCGCGCCTCAAGGAGGCGGTCACCTCCATCCCCGTGCTCGGCAACGGCGACATCTGGCAGGCCGAGGATGCGCTGCGGATGGTGCGCGAGACGGGCGTCGACGGCGTCGTGGTCGGCCGCGGCTGCCTCGGCCGCCCGTGGCTCTTCGGCGACCTCGCGGCCGCGTTCGCCGGCAGCGACGCCCGGCACCGGCCGAGCCTCGGGCAGGTGGCGGATGCGTTCCGCCGGCATGCGGAGCTGCTGGTCGAGTTCTTCGGCGAGGAGGACCGCGCCTGCCGCGACATCCGCAAGCACGTCGCCTGGTACTTCAAGGGCTACCCGGTCGGCGGCGACGCGCGCCGCGCGCTCGCGGCGGTCGAGTCGCTCGCGCACCTCGACGAGCTGCTCGGCGGCCTCGACCGCGATGTGCCGTACCGGGCCGAGGGCATCGAGGGGCAGCGGGGCCGCGCCGGCAGCCCCCGGCGCCCTGCGCTGCCCGACGGCTGGCTCGACAGCCCCGAGCTGAGCGCAGCGCAGCGGGCGGCGCTCATCGAGGACGAGAGCGACACCCGTGGCGGCTGAGCCGCGCCGCGCGGCGCCGAAGGGGTACGGCGACCACGACGTCGAGCGCTGGCTGCCCGAGACGCACACCTCCGCGCGCACCGACTTCGCGCGCGACCGGGCGCGGCTGCTGCACTCGAGCGCCTTCCGGAGGCTCGGGCAGAAGACGCAGGTGCTCTCGCCCACGATGGGCTTCGACGACTCGCGCACCCGCTTGACCCACTCGCTCGAGGTGGCGCAGATCGGCCGCGAGATCGCCGCCGAGCTCGGGCTCGACCACGACGTCGTCGACACCGCGTGCCTCGCCCACGACATCGGGCATCCGCCCTTCGGCCACAACGGCGAGAAGGGCCTCAACGAGTGGGCGCTGGCGATCGGCGGCTTCGAGGGCAACGCGCAGACGCTGCGCGTCATCACGCGGCTCGAGCCGAAGGTGATCGACGGCCGCCCGTACGGGCTCAACCTCACGCGCGCGAGCGTCGGCGCCGCGTGCAAGTACCCGTGGCCGGCCGCGACCGACGTCCACGACGCATCCGGCCGGGTGAAGTTCGGCTTCTACGCCGACGACCGCGACGCGTTCGAGTGGATGCGCCTGGGGGCGCCCGAGGGCAGGCCGAGCATCGAGGCGCAGGTGATGGACCTGGCCGACGACATCGCCTACTCGGTGCACGACTTCGAGGACGCCGTGGTCGGCGGCTACGTCGACGTGGCGAAGCTGCAGAGCCGCGTCGGCCACGACGAGCTCGTCTCGATGATGCTCACGTGGGTGGGGCCGGAGTTCACGCGCGACGAGCTGCTCGCCGCCTTCGACCGGCTCGACGACCTCGACACGTGGCTGCGCTCGTTCGACGGCTCGCGCGCCGACCACGCGCGCCTCAAGAACCTCACGTCGAAGCTCATCGGGCGGTTCGCGAACGCGGCGATCCGCGCGACGCGCGAGAGCCACGAGGGGCCGCTCGCGCGCTTCGGCGGCACCGTCGAGGTGCCGCGCGAGGTGCGTGCCGAGATCGCGGTGCTCAAGGGCACGGCCGCGAGCTTCATCCTCGCCGAGCGCCGGCAGCCGATCTACGCGAGCCAGCGCCGCATCCTGCAGGAGCTGTGCGACGCGCTGCTGCGCATCGGCCCCGCCGCGCTCGACCGGGCCCACGCCGACGACTGGCGCGCCGCATCCGACGACGCCGGGCGCGCCCGCGTGGTGGTCGACCAGGTCGCGAGCCTCACCGACCGCGGCGCCTTCGCGTGGCACGAGCGCCACGTCGGGGACTGAAGGGGGGAGCGATGGCGGGCCGGATCCGACGTGCGGACATCGACGAGCTGCGCTCGCGCATCTCGATCGTCGACGTGGTCGCCGAGCACGTCACGCTGAAGACCGCGGGCGTCGGCAGCATGAAGGGGCTGTGCCCGTTCCACGACGAGCGCACGCCGTCGTTCCACGTGCGGCCGGCCGTGGGCCGCTACCACTGCTTCGGCTGCGGGGAGGACGGCGACGCCTTCCAGTTCGTGATGGCGATGGACCACACGTCGTTCCAGGAGACCGTGGAGCGCTTCGCCGCGCAGCTCGGCTACACGCTCCACTACGAGGATGGCAAGCCGCAGGAGGAGACGAGCGGGCGGCTGCGGCTGCTCGAGGCGTCGAAGGCGGCCGAGGCGTACTTCCGCGAGCAGCTGCTGACGCCGGGCGCGGCGCTCGGGCAGCGGTTCCTCGGCGAGCGCGGCTTCGACCTCGCCGCCGCCGAGCGCTTCGGCGTGGGCTTCGCGCCCGCGTCGTTCGACGCGCTGAAGTCGCACCTGCGCGGCCGCGGCTTCACCGAGGCCGAGCTGCTCGGCGCGGGCCTGCTGAGCGAGGGCCAGCGCGGCAGCTACGACCGGTTCCGCGGCCGGCTGATCTGGCCCATCCGCGACGTCGCCGGGGCGACCGTCGGGTTCGGCGCACGGCGCCTGGCCGACGACGACAAGGGCCCGAAGTACCTCAACTCGCCCGAGACGCCCATCTTCCGCAAGAGCCAGGTGCTCTACGGGCTCGACCTCGCGAAGCGCGACATCGCGCGCGGCCACGAGGCGGTCGTGGTCGAGGGCTACACGGATGTCATGGCGTGCCACCTCGCGGGCGTCACGACCGCGGTCGCGACGTGCGGCACCGCCTTCGGCGTCGACCACATCAAGGTGCTGCGGCGCGTGCTGGGCGACGTCTCGACGACCGACACCCGCGCGCTCGGCCGCGTCGTGTTCACCTTCGACCCCGACGAGGCTGGGCAGCAGGCGGCGGCCCGCACCTTCGCCGAGGAGCAGCGCTTCGCGGCGCAGACCTTCGTCGCGGTGCCGCCGGAGGGCCTCGACCCGTGCGACCTGCGCCTCGAGCGCGGCGACGACGCCGTGCGGCGGCTCGTGCAGCAGCCGCGGCCGCTGTTCGAGTTCATGCTGCGCCGCATCGTCGCCCAGCACGACCTCGAGACCGTCGAGGGGCGGGTCGCGGCGATGCGGCGCGCGGCGCCGGTGCTGCAGTCGATCCGCGACCGCGCGCTCGCCGACGGCTACATGCGCACGGTCGCCGGCTGGCTCGGCGTGAGCCCCGAGGAGGTGCGCGCCGCCGTGCGGCAGGCGGGGCCGCGGCCCACGCCGAGCGCGGGCGACGCCGGCCGCCCCGGCGGCGCGCCCGCGCATCCGCCCGCCGACGTGGCGCTCGGCCAGCTCGAGCGCGACCCGGCGTCGCGGCTCGAGCGCGATGCGGTCGCCGCGATGCTGCAGCAGCCGGCGGTGCTCGGCCGCGACCTGGCCGCGCGCGGCGCCTCCGCGTACGTCGCGAACCCGTCGCTCGCGGTCGTGCGCGACGGGGTGCTGGCCACGCTCGACGCGTTCGAGGCGAGCGACTTCTCGGAGCGGGTCGCGCAGGCGGTGCCGGCCGAGCTCGTGCCGCTCGTGCGCGCGCTGGCGATGTCGCCCATCCCGCAGACGTCGAAGGAGGGCGTCACCGCCTACGTGCGCGGCATCGTCGGCTCGCTCGTCGACCGCGACATCCTGCGGCGGAAGGCCGAGCTGCTCGGCAGCCTGCAGCGCCTCGGCGCCACCGACCCCGAGGCGTCGAAGCAGCTGCAGGAGCAGCTGCTCGCCCTCGAGCGCGAGCGGCGGTCGCTTCGCGCGGAGTAGCGCCTACGGCACGAGGAAGTTGATCTGGAAGTGCTCGAGCACGACCTCGTCGATGTGCTCGATGCCGCCCGTGTCCGGACCGCACGCGGCGCGGATCGCGCTCGTGGTCTGGCTCGACTGGAAGTTGCGCGCGAACCACGCCTCGGTCGAGCCGTCCTCGCGCTCCTCGAAGAGCGACAGCAGCACCACCGCGACGCCCTGCGACGCCGAGGGGGCGAGCTGGAACGTGTCGGCGTCCCAGTCGTCGGGCGAGCTGTCGGTGAGCGCGGCGAGCGTCGCCTCGGAGCTCTCGACCTCGTCGGTCGAGTCGATGTCCTGCTGGCCCTGGTAGGCCCAGAAGGTGCAGCCGGTCGCGCTCTCGACGACGTGGATGGTCGGGCCGAGCGGGAAGTCGGAGTCGGGCTGCGGCGCGAACGCGCCGTCGGTGATGATGCTCGTCTCCCAGCCGGGCAGCGTGCCGGGCTCGAGCACGTCGCCCACCTCGAGCAGCTCGGGGAGCGCGCTGGCGTCGGGATCGGTGCCGGGCTCCGTCGACTCGGTCGGCTCCGTCGGCGCGGGCGCCGGCTCGCTCGGCTGCGGCACGGACGGCGAGGGATCGGTGATCGCGGGCGGCACGTCGGGCGGGAGCGGCACGCAGCCGGCGAGCGCGAGCGCGGCCGCGGCGGTGAGGACGAGCGGCGCGAGGCGCGGGCGGCGGGGAAGAGACGACATCGATGCTCCAGGCTCGAGCGGGCGTGACGCTGGCACCGTAGCGCGGATCCATGCAGGAACGGCAAGAACCTCGCCGTGCGCCCTCGAACCCCGCTGGCACGGCAAAGGCCCCGCCGTTCGGCGGGGCCTTCTCGCTCCCCGAGATGGACTCGAACCATCAACCTGCCGGTTAACAGCCGGCTGCTCTGCCAATTGAGCTATCGAGGATCGCTGCGGGAGCGACGACAAGCGTAGCATCCCGTCCGGGCGGGGGTCACATCGGCGGGGGCCTCAGCCCTCGAGGTCGTCCTCGCCCGGCATCCACGTGAGCCCCTCGACGCCCCACTTGTTGCGCTTGATCGCCTTCTGCACGCCCTTCGTGCCGAACGCATCCAGCCGGTCGGCGTAGAGGATGCCGTTCAGGTGGTCGAACTCGTGCTGCAGGATGCGCGCGAGCCACCCGGAGGCCTCGAGCTCGTAGTGCTCGCCGCGCTCGTCCTGGGCCCGCAGCAGCGCGCGCTCGGCGCGCAGCAGCGCGAAGCGCTCGCCGGGGATGGAGAGGCAGCCCTCCTCGTCGTCCTCGTCGGGGAGGCCGACGGGCAGCGGCGAGATCCACAGCTCCGGGTTCGCGGCGACGCCGCGGGTGCGGACGCCGTCGGCGTCGGTCCAGTCGTAGACGAACAGGCGCTTCGCGAGCCCGATCTGCGGGGCGGCGAGGCCGACGCCGGGCGCGGCCTCCATGGTGGCGAACATGTCGGCGACCAGCGCGGCCAGCTCGTCGCCGAAGGCGCGCACGGGGTCGGCGACGCGGTGGAGGACGGGCTCGCCCGTGATGCAGATGGGCAGAACGGTCATGTCGTCCAGGGTATCGACGGCTGCGGCGGTAGGTTCATCGGGTGCTCTTCACCGCCCTCGACGATCTCGCCGCAGAGATCTCGCTGACGCCGATGCAGGCGCTCGGGATCCCGGTCGCGATCGTGGGAGCGGTGTTCCTGTCGGTGGGCACGCAGTTCCAGCACCGCGGCGTCGGCCACTTCGAGGGCGGCGACCAGCGCGGCGCCCACCTCGGCGGCTCGGCGATGCTGCGCCTCGTGCGCAACCCCGCCTGGGTCGTGGGCACGCTGCTGCTCGGCCTCGCGATCGTCATGCAGCTGGGCGCGCTCGCCCTCGCGCCGCTCATCGTGGTGCAGCCGCTGGGCGCCGTCGCGCTCGTGGTCACCGCCATCCTCAACGCGCGCCTGGCCGGCATCCGGCTCGACCACCGCACGATCCGGGCGATCGCGCTGTGCCTGACGGGCATCGGCATCTTCGTCACCGTGGCGGCCATCTTCGCCGTCGAGCGGCCCATCCGCGACCAGCAGCTGCTGACGGTGCTCGCCCTGCTCGTCGTCGCGCTCGCCGGGCTCGGCGCCGCCTGGTGGTGGTTCCGGCACCGCGCGAACGCGTTCTTCTACATCCTGGCCGCCGGCGTGCTCTACGGCTTCGTGGTGACGCTCTCGAAGATCGTCATCAACCGCATCATCTCCAGCCAGTTCGACTGGCTCACGATCGTGTGCGCCGTCGCGCTCGTGATCGCGATGCTCGTCGGCAGCTACGCCGTGCAGCTCGCGCACGCCTCCGGACCGCCCGACCTCGTCATCGCCGGACTCACCGTCATCGACCCGCTCGTCGCCGTGCTCATCGGCGTCACGGTGCTCGGCGAGGCCTCGGCGACCCCGCCGTGGGCCATCATCGTGTTCGCCGCCGCAGGAGCGATCGCCGTCACGGGCGTCCTCCAGCTCGCCAGGCACCACCCACAGATCCGGACGCTGTCGACAGCGCCCGAGGAGGACCAATGACCGACCGGCCCCTGCGCATCCTCATCGCCACCGACACGTTCGCGCCCGACGTCAATGGCGCCGCGAAGTTCACCACCCGGCTCGCCGCGCGCCTCACCGCCCGCGGGCACGAGGTGCATGTCGTCGCGTCGGCGCTCGGCCGCGGCCGCCACGGCACGCGCGTCGAGGAGCACGAGGGCCAGCGCTTCAGCGTGCACCGCCTGCGGTCGCTGCTGTACCCGGGCCACGAGTGGCTGCGCTTCGCGTCGCCGTGGCGGGTCTGGCAGAACGCGGCGTCGCTGCTCGACGCGCTGCGGCCCGACGTCGTGCACTTCCAGTCGCACCTCGTGCTCGGCCGCGCGTTCTCGACCGAGGCCAAGAAGCGCGGCATCCGCGTCATCGGCACGAACCACCTGATGTTCGAGAACCTGATGGATCACTCCAACATCCCGCGCGCCCTGCACGCGCCCGCGGTCGACTTCGCCTGGGGCGACGCGGCGACGGTCTTCGGCCGGTGCGACGTCGTCACGACGCCGACGCGCCGCAGCGCCGACTACCTCGAGCGCAAGACCGGGCTCACCGGCGTGCACGCGATCTCGTGCGGCCTGCCGGGCGACGAGTACGCGCCCAACCCCGAGCGCCAGCACGGCCGCATCGTCTTCGTCGGCCGCGTGACGACCGAGAAGCGGCTCGACACCCTCGTGCGGGCCGTCGCGCAGCTGCCCGATGACCTCGACTGGCACCTCGACATCGTCGGCGGCGGCGACCAGATCGACGAGCTCGCCGCGCTCGCCCGCGACCTGCACGTCGCCGACCGCGTCACCCTGACGGGGTTCGTGAGCGACACGGAGCTGCGCGAGCGGCTGCGCGCCGCCGAGGTCTTCGCGATGCCGTCGACCGCCGAGCTGCAGTCGATCGCGACGATGGAGGCGATGGCGACGGGCCTGCCGGTCGTCGCCGCCGACGCGATGGCGCTGCCGCACCTCGTGCGCGACGGCGCGAACGGCTGGCTCTTCCGGCCCGACGACGCGACCGACATGGCCGAGAAGCTCGAGCGCGTGCTGCGCCTGAGCGACGAGGAGTACGGCGCGTTCCAGCGCCACAGCCTCGAGATCGTCGCGCCGCACGACATCGAGACGACGATCACCGCCTTCGAGCGCCTCTACCGCGGCGAGGACATCCGCGACCCCGAGACCCGCGTGGAGCTCGCCGACTAGGATCGGCGGATGGGCCGGGAGGCCTCGGGGCGGTAGCTCAGCTGGTCAGAGCAGGGGACTCATAATCCCTCGGTCACGGGTTCAAGTCCCGTCCGCCCTACGGTCGAGCCGGACGCTGCCTGATGCATGCCGGTCCACCGGACCGGCATGCAAGTCCCGTCCGCCCTACCGGTTCGTGGCGGAGGCGTCGATGCAGATGACGCCCTGGTTGCCGTCTTGGTCGGCGATCACGGTGAGGGAGGGCGCGTCGCTGTCGTCGACGACGGTGCCACCTGCGGCGAGGGCCCCGGCGATGCGCTCCTGGGCAGCTTCGGGCGCGACGTAGACCTCGAGGTGGAATCGCTGCCGCGAGCCTGCATGCTCGAGCGCGTCGCCGAACCAGAGGTTCGGCACCCGGCCCGCCGCATCCCGGATCTCGTCGCTCGGGGAGCCGTGGCCCTGCGCGTCGGCGCGACCGGTGAGGAGTGCCGCCCAGACGGGCGCGATCGCGGCCGACTGCGCGGTGTCGAGGCCCAGCTCGATGACGCTGACCGAGGCGGGGTCGGCCGCGAGCCGATGCTCGGCGGCGACCTCGGTGATGCGCCGCGCGAGCTCGACGTCCTGCTGCGTCACCCACTCGACGAGGTGCTCGGTGCCCTCGCCGTCGCGGTAGACCGCGTCGTCGCTGCTGAGCTTCAGGTCGACGTGGCCGTGCCCGATCGCGACGCTCGGGTGGTGCCCGACCGCGTCGCCGGCCTCGCCCACCGCCGCGACGAAGCGCGCGCCGGCGCTGAAGCCGTCCACCAGGTAGCGGGCGTGGAGCCCCTGCGCGAGCTTGCGCCAGTCGGTCAGGTCGGCTGCGGCGATCTGCTCGCCCGTGAGCATGTCCATGGAGCGCGACACTACCCCTGGCCGCATCCCCAATGCGAACACTGTTCCTAGTCCACGTCGAGGGGTTGCGCAGGATCGCCCCCGAGCCCGCTCCTTCGCGCCCGCGAGCACGTACGGTCGCCCCATCCCGCGCCTGCGGGGTACAAGCGCGAGAAGAGAGTCCCCATGCGTGTTCCCTCCCTGCTGGCCGCGACCGCGGTCGGCCTGGCACTGGCTCTGACCAGCGTCGCGCCCGCGCACGCCGGCCCGGCCGACCGCCAGATCGCCTGCTCCGCCCTTGGCGGCACCCTCAGCGGCAACGGCGCCAACCAGGTCTGCACCGTCATCAGCACGGTCGTCGTCGCCGACGTCCCGTCCGGCGAGCCGAGCGTCTCCTACAGTGCCGACCGCCCCGTCGGCGACGCCGTCACCGTCGACACGTCGCCGCCCGTGCGGCAGCCCGATCCGTCGGTCGCGATCGACGAGCGCGACGCGGGCGAGGCGACCGTCGAGCGCACCGAGCGCCCCGGCACCCCGGTCGTCACCGAGGAGGAGCGCGACGCGGCCCCCTCGACGAGCGAGGACGTCGTCGTGCTCGGCACCCCGAGCTCGACCGACCGCACCGTGCTGGGCGCGTCGACGACGACGCAGGCGCCGACGACGATCGACTGTCGGCAGGTGAACGACGCGCGCGCCGCGAGGCCCGTCGAGCGGTGCGAGCGCGCGGTGCTGACGACCGTCACGACGCCGACGACCGTCGTCACGACCACCACCACGTCGCGAGAGCTCGTCACGACGACCACGCAGCCGCGCGAGACGCTCATCACCACGACCACGCCCTGGACCGAGGTCTTCACGACCACCCAGCCGCGCCAGTCGTGCACGACGACGACCTACGCGACCCTCATCGACACGGAGACGACGCAGCAGACCGAGCGCACGCGGACCACGACCCAGCCGACCACGACGACGACGACCGTCACGACGGCGGTCTACGGGTTCCCGCGCGGCACGGACGTGCCCACGTTCACCTCCTCGAGCGACGCCGTGACGACGGCCGCCGGCACGCCCGAGGTGACGGAGGCCGTGGTGCCCGGCACCCCGGTCGTGACGACCGGCCTCCGCGCCGGTGCGGACGAGGCCGACGTCGAGTGCGACCCGATCGCGCCCATCGTCACCGCCGTCGACGGCGCCACCCGGCAGCAGGCCGAGACGGCGGTCGAGGCCGCCGATGCGATCGTGACCGTCACGAGCGCGACGATCGACCCGCTCGTCGTCGACACCGAGGCGCCCGGCGCTCCGGTCGTCACCACGTCGGTCGAGGGCATCGGCGAGACCTGCATGGCGACTCCCGCGGTCGCCGAGCAGCGCCGCAACCGCTGCTGAACCGGCACAGCGGCGGCGCGGCCCTCCCCGGCCGCGCCGCCGCCTGTCAGCGGAAGTCGTCCAGGTCGACGAAGCGGTAGCCGCGCGCCTCGACCTCGCGGATGATGGCCGGCAGCGCATCCGCGTCGAGCGTGCTGCCGTCGGTCGGGTGCGAGCCGACGTGCATGAGCACGATCTCGCCGGGCTGCAGGTTCGCGAGCACCCGGTTCAGCACCGTCGTCGAGCTCTGGCCGCCCGAGGTGCCCTGCCAGCCGAGCGTGTCGACGGTCCACCGCACCGAGCCGTAGTCGAGGCACGTCATGATCGACTGCGTCCGCGCATCCCTCGCCCCGAACGGGAAGCGGAACCAGGGCCGCGGGTCGACGCCGGCCGTCGCGCGGATGGAGGTGTCGGCCGAGACGATCTGCGACCGCACCGCGGCGCTCGAGAGCGTCGTGAGGTCGGGATGCGTCTGCGTGTGGTTGCCGATGGGGTAGTCGCGCCCGATCTCGGCCGCGCGGGCCGGGAACGACTGCGCCCAGGCGCCCGTGAGGAAGAACGTCGCGGGCGTGTCGGTCGAGCGGAGCGTCGACAGGATCGACGCGACCGCGTTCGCGTTGGCCCCCGCGTCGAAGGTGAGCGCGACGACCCGCTGCGACGTCGGCAGCTCGGTCCACTCCGTGCCGCCGAACGACAGCGGCACGCCGGGCTCGGTGCGGGCCGAGTGCGTGCTGAGCACCCCGTCGCCGCAGCGCCCGTAGATCGACGAGCGCGTCGCCGCGCCGGAGCCCGGCACCTCCTTGAGGTACCAGGTCGTGCCGCGCACGACGCCGATGCCGGTGCGGCCGTCGCCGTTCCAGTCGCCGGTCACCGGGATGTCGCCCGCCATGCCGTAGCCGAAGGCGAGGTCGGCGCCGCCGCCGCTCGCGGCGTTCCGCAGGTACCAGCCGCCCGCGCGCACGACGCCGATGCCGTCGCCCGCCGCGCCGTCCCAGTCGCCCGCGACCGGCGTGTCGCCCGGCCGGCCGAACGAGAAGCTCGTCTCGGCGACCCCGCTCGAGAGGCTGCTGCGCAGGTGCCACGTGCCGCCGCGCACGATGCCGATCCCGGTGCGGCCGTCGCCGTCCCAGTCGCCGACGACGGGCTTGTCGCCATCCCGGCCGAAGGAGACGACGACGTCGGCCGCGCCGCCGCTCAGGCTGTTGCGCAGGTACCAGGTGCCCGCGCGGAAGACGCCCGGCGTGCGCGACCCGTTGTCGTCCCAGTCGCCCATCACCTGCACGTCGGAGCTGCGCCCGTAGGTGAAGGTGGGGCCGCCGGCGATGTGCCACTCGGAGCCGCGCGCGACGACCTGCCGGTCGGGCTCCGCGGCGACGGCCGGCAGCGCCGGCGACAGCAGGAGGGCGGCGACGGCGGCGACCGCCAGCGGCCCCCGGATGGACTTCCTGACGGCCTGCATGGTGCGCTCCCTCGGCCCGGTGGCTCTCATGATCCGCCTGCCCCGGGACGCGGTCAAGATGCCGCCGCGGGCGTGCCGCGGCCTAACATCGAGCCATGCCGCCGACCACGCCGTACCTCGCCGTCGACCTCGAGCGGATGCAGGCCAACATCGCGCGCGTGGCCGACGCCGCGTCGGCGCGCGGCCTGGCGCTGCGGCCCCACGCGAAGACGCACAAGACGATCGAGATCGGCCGGATGCAGGTGGCGGCGGGGGCGCACGGGCTCACGGTGGCCACGATCGGCGAGGCCGAGGTCTTCGCCGCGGCAGGGCTCGACGACCTCTGCATCGCCTACCCGCTGTGGATCGACCCGCCGCGCGCGGCGCGCCTCAGCGCCCTCGCCGCGCGCGGCGCCGCGATCTCGGTCGGCGTCGACTCGGTCGCCGCCGTCGAGCGCGTCGCGCGGGCCGGCCTCGCCGGGCGCATCGCCGTGCGGGTCGAGGTCGACGCCGGCCACCACCGCTCCGGCTGCGCGCCGACCGAGGCGGGCGCGGTGGCCGCGGCGGCGGTGCAGGCCGGCATCGAGGTCGAAGGCGTGTTCGCCTTCCCCGGCCACGCGTACGCGCCGGGCGCCCGCGCGGAGGCCGCCCGCCAGGAGGCCGAGGCGCTCACCGTCGCCGTGCACGGCATGCGCGCGGCCGGCGCGACGCCGCTCGTGGTCTCGGGCGGCTCGACGCCGAGCTTCGCGGCCGCGCTCGAGATCGACTCGCCGGTCACCGAGCTGCGGCCGGGCGTCACCGTCTTCGGCGACGCGCAGCAGTGGGAGCTGGGCGCGATGGACGCGGCCGAGATCGCGCTGACGGCGCACGCCACCGTCGTCTCGCATGCCGGCGGCAGGCTCGTGCTCGACGCGGGATCGAAGGTGCTCGGCCCCGATCGCGCCCCCTGGGCCACGGGGCACGGGCGGCTGCTCGACCACCCCGACGCGCGCATCGTGCAGCTGAGCGAGCACCACGCGGTCGCGGAGCTGGGGGAGGGGGATGCGCCCCCGCCGCTCGGCTCGACCGTGCGGCTGGTGCCGAACCACGTGTGCATGGCCGTGAATCTCGTCGACGAGCTGCACGTCTTCGACCGCGCAGGTGACGCGGTGCCGTCGGCCACGTGGCGCGTGGCAGCCCGCGGCCGCAACAGCTGAGGCGGCGAGCCCGCGCTCAGGGGCTCAGCCGCCGAGCGCCGCGATGGTGCGGGCGAGGCGCTCGATGCCCTCGCCGGCCGCTGGCCGGCCGTCGCGCTCGAGGGCGAGCAGCGGCACGCTCGTCGCGCCCGCCTGCGCGAGCGCGGCCGCGACCCGCGCGACCTCGTCGGTCGACGCATCCGCCGGCACCTGGGAGAACTGCACGATCGCGGCCGGCGACGCGAGGCCGGCGGCAGCGCGCGCGGCGCGCACGGTCTCGACCGCCGCGCGCGTCGTGTCGACGGCCGCGGGATCGCCCAGGTCGCCGGCGAGGATCACGCCGTCGCCGAGCTCGCCCGCGAGCGCGAGGGTCTTGGGCCCGCCGCCGCCGATGAGCAGCGGCGGCGCCTCGGCCGGCGGCCACCGCAGCTGCACCCGGTCGAGCCGCACGTAGCGGCCCTCGACCGACAGCTCGTCGCCGGCGAGCAGCGCGCGGAGCGCCTCGGCGTGCTCGCGCAGCAGCGTGAGCGGCGACGCGGCGCGCACGCCCGCCTGCCCCATCCACTCGAGCACGCCGTGGCCGATGCCCGGCAGGAAGCGGCCCGGGAACATGCGCGCGAGCGTCGCGACCTCCATCGCGGTCAGCGCGACGGCGCGCAGCGGCACCGGCATGAGCCCGAGCCCGACGCGCAGCCGCTCGGTGGCCGCGAGGACGGCGGCCGCGGGCGACACGCCCGACTCGGCGAAGCAGTCCTCCCACAGCCACACCTCGCCGACGCCCAGGCCCTCGGCAGTGCGGGCGAGCGGCACGATGCGCTCGGGCGGCACGTCGGGCGGGAGGATGAGGCCGAGCGCGGGGAGGGCGTCCATGGTGCGACCCTACGGCCGGCGCCTGACATCGGGCGAGCGCCCGGCGGCTCCGGCCCGGGAGTCCGCGTCGGCACCCGTCGGTAGGGTGGAGGCATGACCGAGACTGCCGTGCCGGCCGCCGCCGACGACGCCCGCGGCGCCTACGCCGCGTTCCGCCAGAAGCGCGATCAGGGCGTGCGGGGCCCGCAGGGCGCGATCGCGCTCGTGACGACCGCGTGGGTCTCCGGGCCCACCTCGATCGAGGGCGTGCCGGGCACCTGGGCGCCGTCGCCGACCGCCGACGGCCTGCAGGTGACGGCGGATGCGTCGGCCGGGATCATCGTCGACGGCCAGACCGTCGACGGCGACGCGATCGTCTACAGCCACGACTCCATGACGCCCAGCTCGGTGCGCTTCGACGACCGGCGCACCGCCTTCGTCATCGGTCCCGACTTCCACGGCCGCTTCGCGCTGCGGGTGTGGGACGCGGAGGCCGCCGACGAGCGCGGCTTCGCCGGCATCGAGGCCTACGACTTCGACCCCGCGTGGGTGAAGCACGGCACCTTCGAGCCGGTCGAGGGCGGCGTCGAGTTCGAGCACGGCAAGACGCAGGGCGGCTCGCTCCGCCGGGCCGTCTCGCCCGGCACGATCCGCTTCGAGCACGACGGGGCCGAGGTCGAGCTGCTGGCGCTGCCCGACGGCGACAGCCTGCAGATCGTCTTCGCCGACGCCACTACGGGCGACGAGACCTACGAGGTGGGCCGCTTCCTGTTCGTGAAGCCGCGCCACGACGGCTCGGTCGACCTCGACTTCAACCGGGCCATCGTGCCGCCGTGCGCGATGAGCGACCAGTTCAACTGCCCGATGCCGCCGGCGGGCAACCGGCTCCCGTTCCCGATCCGCGCGGGGGAGCGGCGGCCCGCCTTCGGCGAGGGGTGACCGCGCCCGGGGAATGACACGGTTGTCACTCCCGGCAGGCGTATGAGAGGATCGCTGGCATCGTCCGGATCGTTCGACCGATGGGGAAGTCGTATCGAACGAGGGAGAGACGATGACTGCTGCGAACACGCTCAGACGACGTCCCGCGACCACGACGGGGGTCGTCTGGATCCACGCGTCCCAGCGCGCCCTGCGCACCCACCTCGAGTGGGCGGTCGGCAGCGCCGTCGGCGACGCGCTCCGCTTCGTCTGGCAGAGCCAGCCCGCGGAGCCCAGCGCCGAGCGCAGCGAGGTGCACTGGTCGGGACCGGTCGGCACGGGCGCGGCGATCGCGAGCGCGCTCGCCGGCTGGCGCGACGTGCGCTTCGAGGTCACCGAGGATCCGGTGCCGGGCTCCGACGGCATGCGCTGGATGCACGCGCCGCAGCTCGGCATCACGGCCGCGCGCATCGACGCCGCAGGCTCCGTCGTCGTGCCCGAGGACCGCATCCGCGCCGCCATCGAGGCCGCGGGCCCTGACGCGCGCGCCCTGCTCGCCGAGCTCGACGACGCCATGGGCGGCCCGTGGGACCGCGACCTCGAGGCCTACCGGCACGCCTCCGACGCGTCGCCCGTCGTCTGGCTGCACCGCGTCGGCTGAGCCTCTCGACTCCCCGGAACGGCTGAGGGCCCCGCTGCGTACAGCGGGGCCCTCGGCGTCGGCGCGGCCGGCGTCAGACCGAGCGGATCGCGATCACCGCGTTGTGGCCGCCGAACCCGAACGAGTTCGAGATCACGAGCTGCGGCTCGTCGCCGAGCGGCATCGGCTCGGGCGAGATGCGCAGCGGAGCGTCCGGGTCCTGCTCGGTGACGTTGATCGTCGGGGGAGCCTGGCGCTCGACGATCGCGAGCGTCGCGAACATCGCCTCGAGCGCGCCCGTGCCGCCGAGCAGGTGGCCGTGCGCGGCCTTCGTCGCCGAGACGGGGATCTCGCGGATGCGGTCGCCGAAGATGCGGTGCATCGCGCGCACCTCGGCGACGTCGCCGACGGGCGTCGAGGTCGCGTGCGCGTTGATGTGGGTCACGTCGTCGGCGGTGGCGCCGGCCGCGTCGAGCGCGAGCTGCACGGCACGGCTCGCGCCGAGGCCCTCGGGCTCGGGGGCCGTGATGTGGTGCGAGTCGGCGGTCACGCCGCCGCCGGCCAGCTCGGCGTAGATGCGGGCGCCGCGCGCGAGCGCATGCTCCTCGGTCTCGAGCACGAGCGCCGCCGCGCCCTCGCCCATGACGAACCCGTCGCGGGTGACGTCGTAGGGGCGGGATGCGGTGGCGGGGTCGTCGTTGCGGCGCGAGAGCGCCTGCATCGAGGCGAAGGAGGCGATGGTGATCGGGTGGATCGCCGACTCGCTGCCGCCGGCGATCACGACGTCGGCGAGGCCGGCCTGCAGGTGCTCGTAGGCGTTCGCGATGGCCTCGGTGCTCGAGGCGCACGCGGAGGCGACCGTGCGGGCGTAGGCCCGAGCCTCGAAGTGCATGGAGACGGCCGCGGCGGGGGCGTTCGGCATGAGCATGGGCACCGTCATCGGCATGACGCGCCGGGGGCCCTTCTCGCGCAGCGTGTCCCACGCGTCGAGCAGCGTCCAGACGCCGCCGATGCCGGTCGAGAAGTCGACGCCGAGCCGCTCGGAGGGCACGTCGGGGGAGCCGGCGTCGGCGAAGGCCTCCTTGGCCGCGACGAGCGCGAGCTGGCTCGACGGGTCGAGGCGCTTGGCGACGGGGCGCTCGAGCACCGTGTCGGGGCGCACCTTCGCCTCGGCGGCGAACGTGACCGGCAGGTCGTACGTGGCCACCCAGTCGTGCTCGAGGCTGCGCGCGCCGGAGTCGCCGGCGAGCAGCGCCTCCCAGCTCTCGCGGGCGGTGCCGCCGAGCGGCGACGTGGCGCCGATGCCGGTGATGACGATCTTCTTCGTCATGGCTCTCCTCGCAGATGCAGCGTGCGGCCGGTCGCCCGGCCGCACGCGTGGTCTCGGCCCGTGGGGGGCTCAGGCCGCCTGGGCGCCCGTGATGTAGTCGACGGCGTCCTGGACGGTCTTGAGGTTCTTGACCTCGTCGTCCGGGATCTTCACGTCGAACTTCTCCTCGGCGTTCACGACGATCGTCATCATCGAGATCGAGTCGATGTCGAGGTCGTCGGTGAACGACTTCTCGAGCTGCACGTTCTCGGTCGCGATGCCGGTCTCGTCGTTCACGAGGTCGGCGAGCCCTGCCAGGACCTCGTCCTTGGTGTAAGCCATCGGGTTGTCTCCTTCTGTCTGGTGGACGGGTTGCAGTCTAGGGGAGGACCACGACCTGGGCGCCGTATACGAGGCCCGCGCCGAAGCCGATCTGCAGCGCCAGCCCGCCCGACAGCTCGGGGTGCTCCTCGAGGATGCGGTGCATCGCGAGGGGGATCGACGCGGCCGACGTGTTGCCGGTCGTCGCGATGTCACGGGCGATGACGACGGAGTCGGGCAGCTGCAGCTGCTTCGCGAACTCGTCGATGATGCGCATGTTCGCCTGGTGCGGGATGAACGCGGCGAGGTCGGCAGGCTCGACGCCGGCGGCGTCGAGCGCCTCGCGCGCCTTCTTCGCCATCTCCCACACCGCCCACCGGAAGACCTTCTGGCCGTCCTGGCGCAGCGTCGGCCACGGCTCGCCGTCGCGCATCGAGCCGAGGGAGTTGGTCATCCGGATGGTCTCCCAGTGGGAGCCGTCGGAGCCCCACACCGAGGGGCTGATGCCCGGCTCGTCGGCGGCGCCGATCACGACCGCGCCCGCGCCGTCGCCGAGCAGGAAGCTGATCGAGCGGTCGGTCGGGTCGATGATCTCCGAGAGCTTCTCGACGCCCACGACCAGCACGTGCTCGGCCATGCCGCTGCGCACGAGCGCGTCGGCCTGGGCGACGCCGTAGGCGTAGCCGGCGCAGGCGGCGGAGATGTCGAACGCGGGAGCGGGGGTGGCGCCGAGCCGCTCGGTGAGCAGGGCCGCCATCGAGGGCGTCTGCACGGTGTTGCTGATCGTCGAGACGATGACGGCGTCGATCTGCGAGCCGGTCAGGCCCGCGCGCTCGAGCGCCTCGCGCGAGGCGGTCTCGGCGAGGTCGACGGCCTGCACGCCCTCGCCGGCGCGCACGCGCGTGATGATGCCGGTGCGCTGGCGGATCCACTCGTCGGACGAGTCGATCGGGCCGACGAGCTCCTCGTTCGGCACGACGACCTCGCCGCGGGCGGCGCCCACGGAGAGGATGCGCGACCCGGCACGGGTGGGGAGGCTTGCGAGGGTGGTCATGCTGCGGCTCCGCTCTCGAGCAGCCGGATGGCTGCGGGCAGGTCGTCGGGGGTGGTGATGCCGACCGCGGGCACGCCGCGCAGGCCGCGCTTCGCGAGCCCCACGAGCGCGCCGGCGGGGGCGAGCTCGACGATGCCCGTGACGCCGGCCTCCTCGAAGGCGGCCATGCAGCGGTCCCAGCGCACCGGGCTCGAGACCTGGCCGACGACCAGGTCGAGGAAGCCGGTGCCGGATGCGACGGCGCTGCCGTCCCGGTTCGTCCAGAGGGTGGTCGTCGGGTCCGAGGAACGGGTGGCGGCGGCGCGCGCGCGGAAGCGCTCGACGGCGGGGGCCATGTAGCTCGTGTGGAACGCGCCCGCGGTCTGCAGCGGGATGACCCGCGCGCGCTCGGGCGGCGCCTCGGCGAGGGCCGCGAGCGCGTCGAGCGCGCCGGCGACGACGATCTGCCCGCCGCCGTTGTAGTTGGCCGGCTGCAGGCCGAGCTCGGCGAGCCGGGCCTCGAGCGCGGCCTCGTCGGCCCCGAGCACCGCGGCCATGCCCGTCGGGGTCTCGGCCGCCGCATCCGCCATCGCCCGCGCGCGCTCGCCGACGAGCGCCATCGCGTCCTCCGCCTCGAGCACCCCCGCGGCCACGGCCGCGGTGATCTCGCCGACGGAGTGCCCGGCGACGCCGCCCGCGAGGCTGGCGCTCTCGCCGAGCGCGTCGAGCGCGAGGATGCCGGCGGCGACGATGAGCGGCTGCGCCACGAGCGTGTCGCGGATGGTGTCGGCGTCGCTGACCGTGCCGTGCTGCACGAGGTCGACGCCGGCCGCCGCGCCGAGCGCGGCGAGCCGCTCGGGCACGCCCGGCAGCTCGAGCCAGGGGGAGAGGAAGCCGGGCTTCTGCGAGCCCTGGCCGGGAGCGACGATGACGATCACGTGCCTCATCCTCCCACCGCGCCCTTGCCGCGGACGGCATGGCGCGTCGGCTGCGGCGCACGCTGGGCGCGCTCGCGCGAGGCGTCGTGGATGGCGCCGAGGATGATCGCCGTGTGCAGCGCGAGCGCCTCCCTGGCGCCCGTCGCGTCCCAGCCGATGATCTCGCTGATGCGCTTCAGGCGGTAGCGCACGGTGTTGGGGTGCACGAAGAGCTCGCGCGCGGTCGCCTCGAGCGAGCGGCCGGTGTCGAGGTAGCACGCGAGGGTCGCGAGCAGGTCGCTCGAGTGGTCGCGCAGCGGCTGGTAGATGCTGCGCACGAGCTCCTGCCGGGCCAGCGGGTCGCCGGCGAGCGCCCGCTCGGGCAGCAGGTCGTCGGCCCGCACCGGGCGGGGCGTGCGCCGCCACGCGTCGGCGACGGCGAAGCCCGCGAGCGCCGCCTTGGCGCTGCGCGCCGCCTCGACGATGCTCGGCACGGCGGGGCCGAGCACCAGGTGGCCGTCGCCGAACGCCTCCGCGAGCTGCTCGGCGACCGCGATGAACTCGATCGGGCCGCTCGGACCCTCCTCGTCCTCCGCGGCGGCGCGGCCGATGACGACGACGAGCCGGGAGCCCTGCACCCCGACCAGCACGTCGCAGCCGGCATGCCTCGCCCGGCGGCGGATGATGTCGACGTCGAGCTGGCGCGGCGCGAGGCCCACGAGCACGGCGCACTCGCCGCGCCCGTGCCACCCGAGCGCGGCCGAGCGGCTCGGCAGCTCGTCGTCGTGCTCGCCGGTGAGGATCGAGTCGACCACGAGCGCCTCGAGCCGGGCGTCCCACAGCCCGCGCGACTCGGCCGCGCGGGCGTAGACGTCGGCCGCCGCGAACGCGATCTCCCGCGAGTAGCGCAGGATCGGCTCGCGCATCGCCGGGTCGGCGTCGCCGATGCGCTCCTCGAAGACCGACACCACGGTGCGGATCAGCTGCAGCGTCTGCTGCAGGCTCACGCTGCGCAGCAGCTCCCGGGGCGCCGCCGCGAAGACGTCGGCGGCGATCCACGGCTGCGCCTCGGGATCCTCGTGCCAGGCGATGAAGGACGAGATGCCCGACTGCGCGACGAGCCCCACCGCGCTCCGCCGCGAGGGCGGCATCGTGCGGTACCAGGGCAGCCGGTCGTCGAGCGCCCGCGTCACCTGCGTCGAGAGGTCGCCCGAGATGCGCCGCAGCCACGCGAGCTGCTGCGCCTGGAGCTCCGCCGCGGCGTCCAGCGCCGTGGCCTAGGCGTCCCCGCCGACGGTGCCCGACTCGCCGGCGTTCACGTCGTGGAGGCTGTACTTGTCGATCGCCTGCTGCACCATGCCGAGCGGCACCTTGCCCTGCTTCGCGAGCGCGTCGAGCGCGCGCACCACGACCGAGTGGCTGTCGATCGTGAAGAAGCGGCGGGCGGCGGCGCGGGTGTCGGCGAAGCCGAAGCCGTCGGCGCCGAGCGTCGCGTAGTCGCCGGGCACCCACTCGCGGATCTGGTCCGGGACCGCCCGCATGTAGTCGGTGGTGGCGACGAAGGGGCCCTCGGCCTCCGACAGGCGCTGCGTGACGTACGGCACGCGCGCCTCGCCCTGCGGGTGCAGGAAGTTGTGCCGGTCGGCGTCGAGGCCGTCGCGGCGCAGCTCGCTCCACGAGGTGACCGACCAGATGTCGGCCGAGACGCCCCAGTCGCTGCCGAGCAGCTCCTGCGCGTGGTGCAGCCACGGCAGCGCGACGCCCGAGCCGAGCAGCTGCACCTTGACCGGGTGGTGGTCGCTCGTCGAGACGCGGTGGATGCCGCGGCGGATGCCCTCCACGTCGACGTCGGCCGGCTCGGCGGGCTGCACCATCGGCTCGTTGTAGACGGTGAGGTACACCATGACGTCCTCGGGCGACTCGCCGTACATGCGCTCGAGGCCCATCTGCGTGATGTGCGCGATCTCGTAGCCGTAGGCCGGGTCGTAGGCGAGCACCGATGGGTTCGTCGAGGCGATGAGCGGCGAGTGGCCGTCGGCGTGCTGGGTGCCCTCGCCGGCGAGCGTCGTGCGGCCCGCAGTCGCGCCGATGAGGAAGCCGCGCGTCATCTGGTCGGCGGCCGCCCAGATCGAGTCGCCGGTGCGCTGGAAGCCGAACATCGAGTAGAAGACGTAGATCGGCACGAGCGGCTCGCCGTGCGTCGAGTACGACGTGCCGGCCGCGATGAACGCGGCCATCGCGCCCGCCTCGTTGATGCCGACGTGCACGATCTGGCCGTCGGGCGCCTCGCGGTACTTCAGGAGCAGGTCGCGGTCGACCGACGTGTAGTTCTGGCCGTGGGGGTTGTAGATCTTGGCGGTCGGGAAGAAGGCGTCGATGCCGAACGTGCGCGCCTCATCGGGGATGATCGGCACGATGCGCTCGCCCCAGCCCTTGTCGCGCAGCAGGTCCTTCAGCAGCCGCACGAACGCCATCGTCGTGGCGACCTGCTGCTTGCCGGAGCCCTTCTTCGGCATGTCGTAGGTCTTCGGCTCGGGCAGCGGGATGATCGTGTGCTTCGCGCGGCGCTCGGGCGTGAAGCCGCCGAGCTCGCGCCGGCGCTCGAGCATGTACTGGATCTCGGGCGAGTCCTGGCCGGGGTGGAAGTACGGCGGGTTGTACGGGTCGGCCTCGAGCTGCTTGTCGGAGATGTCGAGCTGCAGGTAGTCGCGGAAGGTCTTCAGGTCGTCGAGCGTGAGCTTCTTCATCTGGTGCGTCGCGTTCCGCGCCTCGAAGTGCTTGCCGAGGCCGTAGCCCTTGATCGTCTTCGCGATGATGACGGTCGGCTGGCCCTTGTGCTCGCTCGCCGCCTTGTAGGCAGCGTAGACCTTGCGGTAGTCGTGGCCGCCGCGCTTGAGGCTCCAGATCTCGTCGTCGGTCATGTCCTTGACCATCTCGGCGGTGCGCGGGTCGCGGCCGAAGAAGTGCTCGCGCACGAACAGGCCCGACTCGGCCTTGTACGTCTGGTAGTCGCCGTCGGGCGTGACGTTCATGAGGTTGCGGAGCGCGCCGTCGTGGTCGCGGGCGAGCAGGTCGTCCCACTCGCGGCCCCAGACCACCTTGATGACGTTCCAGCCGGCGCCGCGGAAGAAGGACTCCAGCTCCTGGATGATCTTGCCGTTGCCGCGCACCGGGCCGTCGAGGCGCTGGAGGTTGGCGTTGATGACGAAGTTGAGGTTGTCGAGGCCGTCGTTGGCGGCGAGCTGCAGCGCGCCGCGCGACTCGACCTCGTCCATCTCGCCGTCGCCGAGGAAGGCCCACACCTGCGAGTCGGCGGCGTCCTTGATGCCGCGGTTCGCGAGGTAGCGGTTGGCCTGCGCCTGGTAGATGGCGTCGATCGGCCCGAGGCCCATCGACACGGTCGGGAACTGCCAGAACTCGGGCATCATCCGCGGGTGCGGGTACGAGGGCAGGCCGTGCGGCGCCTTCGACTTCTCCTGGCGGAAGCCGTCCATCTGCGCCTCGGTGAGGCGGCCCTCGAGGAACGCGCGGGCGTACATGCCGGGGGAGGCGTGGCCCTGGTAGAAGATCTGGTCGCCGCCGCCGGGGGCGTCGTAGCCGCGGAAGAAGTGGTTGAGCCCGACCTCGTACAGCGACGCGGAGGACGCGTACGTCGAGATGTGGCCGCCGACGCCGATGCCGGGCGCCTGCGCGCGGTGCACCATGATCGCCGCGTTCCAGCGGATCCAGCGGCGGTAGGTGCGCTCGATCTGCTCGTCGCCGGGGAACTCCGGCTCGCTCTCGGGCGCGATGGTGTTGATGTAGTCGGTGGTCGGCACCATCGGCACGCCCAGGTGCAGCTCCTTGGAGCGCTTGAGCAGGCTCAGCATGATCTCGCGGCCGCGCTGGGGGCCGTTCGCGGCGACCAGCTGCGAGAGCGACTCCTGCCACTCAGCGGTCTCGCTGGGGTCCGTGTCGTCCGTGTGGCCCGAGTAGGGGTCCTGGTCGTTCAGCACCGATGCTCCTGACGTCGTCTCCTGCGGCACCCCTGGGTGCGTGGCGCTCGCCCGTCCACTCTAGCCACCGGGCCGATCCCGCCAGCGCGCCCTCGTCGCCGTGCCCGCGACGCCTCTGCCAGCATGGAGCGCATGGCACTCCAGATCGGCGACGAGGCTCCCGACTTCACGCTCACCGACCACACCGGCGAGGCCGTCACGCTCTCGGAGCTGCGCGGCAGGCCGGTCGTGCTCGTCTTCTACCCGCTCGCCTTCACCGGCACCTGCACGGGCGAGCTCTGCTCGATCCGCGACGAGCTCGCAGACTTCACCGGCGCCGACGCCGAGGTGCTCGCGATCTCCGTCGACACGGCGGCGTCGCTCGCGGTCTTCGCCGAGCAGGAGGGCTTCGAGTTCCGCCTGCTGAGCGACTTCTGGCCGCACGGCGCCGTCGCGCAGGCGTACGGCGCGTTCCTCCCCGAGCGCGGCATCGCGACCCGCGCGACCTACGTCGTCGACCGCGACGGCCGCATCGCGGCGCACTTCCGGGTCAGCACCTCCGAGTCGCGCGACATGGATGCGTACCGGGATGCGCTCGCGCGGGTCGCGTGAGACGGTAGAGCACCCCGGAGCCTGTAGCTCAGCTGGCAGAGCGCCACGCTTACACCGTGGATGTCGGCGGTTCGATCCCGTCCAGGCTCACCGAGCGCAGTCCGGCCCGCCCGCCGGGCCGCGTCGGCGCATCCGCCCCGCGTCCCTAGGATGGAGCGCATGACGAGCGTCGCCGATGTCCAGCGCGCGGTCGAGTCGCTCTGGCCCGCCGCGACCGCCGAGGACTGGGACGCCGTGGGCCTCGTCGCGGGCGACCCCGTCGACGAGGTGCGGCGCGTGCTGCTGGCCGTCGACGCCGTCGAGGCGACCGCCGCCGAGGCGATCGCGCGCGGCGCCGACCTGCTGCTCGTGCACCACCCGCTGCTGCTGCGCGGCGCGACGAGCGTCGCCGCGACGACCCCGGCCGGGCGCGTCATCACGCGGCTCGTGCGCGAGCGGGTCGCGCTCCTCGCGGCCCACACGAACGCCGACGCCGTCGACCGCGGCACGAGCGGCGAGCTCGCCTCGATGCTCGGCCTGCAGGGCGCGACCCCCATCGTCGTGAACCGCGTCGACGACGCGAAGGGCCTCGGACGCGTGGGCGACCTGCCCGAGCCTGTCGCGCTCCGCGACCTCGTGCGCACCCTCGCGGGCCTGCTCCCGCCGGTGGCCGGCGGCGTGCGGGCGGCGGGCGACCCGGCCCGCCGGGTGCGCCGCGTCGCCATCTGCGGCGGCGCCGGCGACTCGCTGCTGCGCGAGCGAGCGGTCGCGGACGCCGACGTCTACATCACGAGCGACCTGCGCCACCACCCCGCCTCCGACGCGCGCGAGCGGCACGCCGCCGGCGAGGGCCCCGCGCTCGTCGACGTCTCGCACTGGGCGAGCGAGTCGCTGTGGCTGCGGCCCGCCGCCGAGCAGCTGCGCGCCGCGCTCCCGGGCGTCGAGGTGGTCGTGAGCGAGACCAGGACAGACCCATGGGACTTCGCGGTCCCGCAGGAGGAGCACGCATGGCACTGAAGGCGACGAACGGCGACCAGCGGCTGCTGCTGACGCTGCAGGACGTGGACACCCGGATCATGCGGCTGCTGGCGAAGCGGCGCGCGCTGCCGCAGACCAAGCGCATCGAGGAGCTCGACGCGCAGCTCGCGGTGCTCGACCGCGCGGTGCTCGACCGGCTCGGCGCGCTCGACGACGTCTCGGCCGAGGTCCGCCGCATCGAGAGCGACGTGCAGCTCGTCGAGGCGCGCCTCGCGAAGGACCGCACGCGGCTCGAGACGGTGACCGACTCGAAGACGGCGACCGCGACCGAGCACGAGATCGTCACGCTCGAGCGCCGCCGCAGCACGCTCGAGGACCTCGAGCTCGAGGCCATGCAGACGCAGGAGGATGCCGAGGCCGCGCTCGCCGCGGCGCGCGCCGAGGCCGGCGCCGCGCGCGCCGAGCGCGAGCGGCTCGCCGCGGAGCGCGACGAGCAGGCCGCGGGCATCGAGGCGGAGCTCGCCGAGGCGCGGGCCGAGCGCGACGAGCGGGCGGCCCCCGTGCCGGCCGACCTGCTGGCGCTGTACGAGCGCCAGCGCGAGCGCTACGGCATCGGCGCGACCCTGCTGCAGCGGCGCACGTCGGTGGCCTCCGGCGTCGAGCTCACGGCCTCCGAGCTGCACCAGATCCGGCAGGCGCCCGACGACGAGGTCATCCTCGACCCCAACTCCTCCGCCATCCTCGTCCGCACGGAGGAGAGCGGCATCTAGCCGCTCCAGCGGGGATGGTCGCGATGCGGGTCGTGGACGTCGCCGATCGGGCGGCCTTCGACGCCTTCGTGCGGCTGGGCCTCGACACCCACGGCGGGCGGGCGGTGCCGCTGCGCGAGCGCCGCCTGCGCGACTGGTTCCGCGGCACCTCCTCGCATCCGCATCCGGTCTCGCTCCTCCTCGCGCTCGACGGCGAGCGGCCCGTCGGCCGCGCGGTCGTGCATCGCGACGACCGGCTCGACGCGCGCCTCGGCACGCGCGCGCAGGTGTTCGGCGCCATCGCCGCGACCGACGCGCCCGTCCTGCACGCGCTGCTCGACGAGGCCGATCGGCGCGCGCGCGCGAGCGGCGCGTCGGAGCTGTTCGGTCCGGCGCAGCTGCTGCCCGCCCAGTCCGGGGGCGCGGTGACGGGGGCGTTCGAGGAGCGCGGGTTCCTGGATGCGCCGTGGAACCCCGCGTGGGTGCCCGAGGCGCTCGAGGAGCGCGGGATGCGCCGCTGGTACGAGGCCGACACCTGGATCGTCGACGTGGTCGACGAGGAGGGGCCGAGCGACGCCGAGCTCGACGCGGCCGGGATCCGCATCGACGAGGTGACGCGCGTGGGGCTCGCGCAGGGCATGCGCGCCCTGCTGCCGCTGCTGAACGACTCCTTCGCGCAGCTGCCGTACTTCACGCCGCTCAGCAAGGCCGAGCTCGATGAGTGGACGGCCGGCATGTGGCTGCTGCACGAGGAGGGGCTGTTCCTCATCGCCCGCGACGAGGACGAGGTGCCCGTCGCCTTCGTGCTCGCGGTGCTCGACGCGAGCCCCCTGCTGCAGCGCTCCGGCGGCCGGCTCGGCCCGAGCGAGGCGTGGGCGCTCGTCGCGCGCCGGCGCGAGCTGCGGCGGGAGGCGGTGCTCGTGGTGCAGGGCGCGCGGCACGACGCGCAGGGCAGAGGCATCGTGACGCTCCTGAGCCGGCGCCTGCACGCGAACCTCGCCGAGCTCGGCTGCGCGACGCTCCGCTCGACGCAGGTCGGCCGGCTCAACCTCGGCTCCGCGCGGCAGTTCGCGCGCTTCGGCGGTCGGCCGCTCCACTCGACGGCCTACTACCGGGCGCCGGTCAGCGGCTGAGCGGCGCCGGCTCCCGCTGCCCGACCGAGCCGAGGTCGATGCCCTTCGTCTCCGGCATGAGCCAGACGGCGACCGCCGACGCGAGGGCGACGAGCACGAAGTAGAGGATGAAGACCCACTGCAGCCCGGCGCCGAACAGCCACTGGTTGAGGTAGAGCGCGCTGCCGCCGAAGACCGCCACCGACAGCGACATGGCGATGCCGATGCCCTTCGCGCGGTAGCGGGTCGGGAACTGCTCGGCGAGCAGCGCCGAGTAGATCGAGTTGCCCATCGCGACGAACGCGAGCGCGATCGACTGCGCCACCAGCAGGGTCCAGGGCTCCGACGAGATGAGGCCCATGAGCGGGAAGCTCAGCACCACGAACCCGAGCGAGAAGCCCAGCGCCACCGGCCGCCGGCCGATCCGGTCGCTCAGCCAGCCCATGAGCGGCATGAGGCACACGCAGAGCAGCTGCGCCGCGAACGACGACGCGAGGGCAGCGGATGCGTCCATGCCGTGCTGCAGCGTCGCGAGCGACGAGGCGGCGGTCAACCAGGTGTAGAAGACGAGCGAGATCGCACCGACGAACCAGAAGACGCGGAACGACGCCCGGAGGATCGCGCGGCGGGCGGCGGGGTCGAGCGGCGCCTCGGCGACGGGCTCGCTGCGCAGCTCCTCCTCGAACTGCTCGGTCTCCATCATCGTGCGGCGCAGCACGAGCACCACGATCGCCAGCACCGCTCCGATCCCGAACGGCACGCGCCAGCCCCACTCGGTCATCGCATCCGTGCCGAGCCCGGTCGTGAGGCCCCAGCCGAGCGCGCTCGCGAGCATCGAGCCGACGAGCACGCCCATCGCGAGCGTCGACGACCACAGGCCGCGGCGCTCCGCAGGCGCGATCTCGGCGATGTAGGTGTAGCCGGCGGTCGACTCGGCGCCGTGGGCGACGCCCTGGGCGAGCCGGGCGACGAGCAGCAGCACGGAGGCGAGCACGCCCACCGACTCGAAGGTGGGCAGCACGGCGATCAGCAGCGACGCGCCGCTCATCGTGAGCATCGTCGAGATCATCACCCAGCGCCGGCCGAAGCGGTCGGCGAGGTAGCCCGCGAGCACGCCGCCGAGCGGGCGGAAGACGAAGCCGACGCCGAAGATCGCGAAGGTCATGAGCAGCGCCGAGCCCGGGTCCTGCTGGTCGAACAGGTTCGCGGTGAGGTACGCCGTGAAGACGACGTAGATGTTCCAGTCGAACCACTCCAGGCCGTTGCCCACCGCGGAGGCGAGCATCGAGCGGCGGCGGAGCCGTGCGGAGGCCGGAGCGACGGGGACGGCGGCGGGTGCGGCGGGAGCAGTCACTCGCTCGATTGTAGTTGCACCGAGGCCAGAAACTGCACGCGTCCCGCGCGGTACCCTGGGGGCAGCGAATCGGTCGGCCAGGCGGCCGCGTCGCGGCGGCGGCTCCGGCTGGCGCCGTGCCGAGGAACGTCCGGGCTCCGCAGAGCAGGGCGGTGGATAACGTCCACCCGGGGCAACCCGCGAGAAAGTGCAACAGAGAGCAGGTCCACCCGCCGGGGTCCCGATCCCGGCGGGCCAGGAGTGAAACGGTGGGGCAAGAGCCCACCAGCGTCGCGTGCGAGCGCGGCGGCTAGGCAAACCTCGCCCGGAGCAAGACCAGACAGCGGATCACGGGGCTGCTCGTCCCATCCGCGGGTAGGTCGCTAGAGGGCTGCAGCGATGCATCCCCGAGAGAGATGGCCGTCCACGACAGAACCCGGCGTATCGGCCGGCCGGTTCGCCCTCATCCGTCGAGCTTCCCCGAGCGCCGGGATTCCCCTCCGGGAACCCGCGATGCGGGGAAGCTCGACGTCGGCGGGCGCTGGGCGTCAGACGCCGCGCGCGAGCGCCGCGGCGCCGATGATGCCCGCGTTGTTGCGCAGCATCGCCGGCACGATCGGGGTGTCGAGGCGCAGCAGCGGCAGGAACATCTCCGAGGACTTCGAGACGCCGCCGCCGACGACGAACAGGTCGGGCGAGAAGATGAACTCGAGGTGGCTGTAGTAGCGCTGCAGGCGCGCGGCCCACGCCTCCCAGCTGAGGCCCTCGGTCTCGCGCGCCCGGTTCGACGCGCGGGTCTCGGCGTCGTAGCCGTCGAGCTCGAGGTGCCCGAGCTCGGCGTTCGGGATGAGCACGCCGTTGTAGATGAGCGCACCGCCGATGCCGGTGCCGAGCGTCGTCATGATCACGAGGCCCGACGCATCCTTCGCCGCGCCGTAGTGGTCCTCGGCGAAGCCGGCGGCGTCGGCGTCGTTGACGAAGTGGATGTCGCGGCCCAGCGCCTGCTCGAACAGCCGCTCCGCCTCGAGCCCGATCCACGCCTTCGAGACGTTCGCGGCGCTCATCGTGCGGCCGTGGCGCACGATCGCGGGGAAGGTCACGCCGATGGGCGTGTCGGCCTCGACGTCGAGGCGCCCCACGAGCTCGACCACCGCGTCGCGGATGTCGTCGGGCTCGCCGCCGACCGGCGTCGGCACCTTGACCCGGTCGCTCAGCAGCGTGCCCTCCGCCACGTCGACGAGGGCGGCCTTCACGCCGGTGCCGCCGATGTCGACGCCGACTGCCATGTGCTTGGACTTGGTCACGGCGACGATCCTGCCACGGATCGGATCACGCCGATGGCAGGGTGAGGATCTCGGCGCCCGTCTCGCGCACCACGATCGTGTGCTCGAACTGCGCGGTGATCGAGCGGTCCTTCGTGACGACGGTCCAGCCGTCGTCCCAGCCCTCCCACTCGTGCGTGCCGAGGGTGAGCATCGGCTCGATGGTGAACACCATGCCGGGCACGATCTCGGTGTCGTACCGGTCGGTGTCGTAGTGGGGGATGATGAGCCCCGAGTGGAACGACGTGCCCACGCCGTGGCCCGTGAAGTCGCGCACCACGCCGTAGCCGAAGCGCTTCGCGTACATCTCGATCGCGCGGCCGATCACGTTGACGCGGCGGCCGGGCATCGCGGCGCGGATGCCGCGGCGCAGCGCCTCCTCCGTGCGCTCGACGAGCAGCGCGACCTCGTCGGAGGCCTCGCCGACGACGAAGGTGCGGTTCGAGTCGCCGTGGACGCCGTCCTTGAACGCGGTGATGTCGATGTTCACGATGTCGCCGGCCTCGAGCACCGTGTCGTCGGGGATGCCGTGGCAGATGACCTCGTTGACGCTCGAGCACACCGACTTCGGGTAGCCGCGGTAGCCGAGCGTGGAGGGGTAGGCGCCGTGCCGGGTGACCCAGTCGTGGCCGATCGCGTCGAGCTCGTCGGTCGTGATGCCGGGCCGCACGGCCCGGCCGACGGCGGCGATCGCGTCGGCGGCGATCGTGCCGGCCGCGCGGATGCGGTCGATCGTCGCCTCGTCGTAGACGTCGCCCCCGACGTGCTTCGCGGGCGCCGGCCGCCCGACGTACTCGGGCCGGGCGATGGATGCGTCGACCCGGCGCTCGGGGCCGATGCGGCCGGGGATGAGGTGACCTCCAGCGTCCTTCGGCATAGTGTCCATCCTAGGCAGACGGTTCCATCCCACCCGAGGAGGACGGCATGGCGGAGTACTGGTACAACCTCGAGACGGGCGTCGTCGAGGAGGGCATGGTCTCTCCCGGCTACGACCGGGCCGGGCCCTTCTCCTCCCGCGAGGAGGCCGCGCGGGCGCCCGAGATCATCGCGCAGCGCTCACGCGAGTGGGCGGCCGAGGACGCCTCCGACGACTCGTGGGGCGAGGGCTCCGAGGGCGGCGCCGAGGCACCGGAGGACGACCCGGCGCAGCGCTGACGCCGTGGCCCTCGTGCACCTGCTCGTCGGGCTGAACGGCGCCGGCAAGAGCACGCTCGCGCGATCGATCGCGAAGCGTGACGGCGCGGTGCGCCTCAGTCTCGATGCCTCGATGCGGCAGCTCCACCCCGCCGGGCGACGCAGACGTGGAAGGCATGCGCGTGGTGGTCCACGGCTGAGCGCTCGATCGGGCTGAGCGCCTCCTCGAGCGGCATGGGCGGCCGACGGCCCGCTCAGCCCGATCGAGCGCGCGGCGTCATCGCGCGGTGACCGCCCGATCGCTGCTCAGGCCGCCGCGAGGACCTTCCGCAGCGTGCGGAGGTTGCGGGTCGTGACGCGGTCCTTCGCAGTGTGCTCGAGCGCCGTCGCGAACGGGCTCGTGAGGGTCGTGCCCTTCGGGTTCGACCAGTAGACGACCCCGGCGCCGGCCGCGATCGCCTCGCCCTCGCCGGCCTCGAGCGCGTCGAGCTCGCGGGCGACGCCCGGCTCGAGCTCGAGCACCACGTAGGGCGTGTGCGCGTCGTCCTCCGCGTGCGGGTAGGCGTCGACGATGCGCTGGAGGTCTGCCATCGGCAGGCCGAGCACCCGGATGCGCCTGCCGTACCGCGCCTCGAGGCCGCGCTCGGCCGCCTCGGCGGCCGCCGGCGCATCCGTCGCCGTCACGACCGCGTTGCCGCTCGCGAGCACCGTGCGCACCTCGCCGAGGCCGGCCTCCTCGAGCACGGCGCGGAGGTCTGCCGAGCGCACCGAGACCCCGCCGACGTTGACGCCGCGCAGCAGCAGGGCGACGCGCACGTCGCTACTCGTACTCGTGCTCGGACGCCGGGTACTCGCCCGACGAGACGTCCTCGCGGAAGGCGTTCGCGGCGTCCTCGAGCGTCTGCGCGAGCTGCGCGTACTGCTTGACGAAGCGGGGGATGCGGCCGGTCGTGAGCCCCGCCCAGTCGGTCCAGACGAGCAGCTGCCCGTCGCAGTGCGGGCCCGCGCCGACCGAGATCGTCGGGATCGTGAGCGCCTCGGTGACGGCTCGCGCCGCCTCGGAGGGCACCATCTCGAGCACGACGGCGAAGGCGCCCGCCTCCTCGACGGCCCGCGCGTCGCGCAGCAGCTGCGCCGCGCCGCGGTCGCCTCGGCCCTGGATCACGTGGCCGCCGAGCCCGTGCTCCGACTGCGGCGTGAAGCCGATGTGCGCCATCACGGGGATGCCGGCCTCGACGATGTGACGGATCTGCTCGGCCGAGCGCTCGCCGCCCTCGAGCTTCACGGCATGCGCGCCCGTCTCCTTCATGAAGCGGATCGCGGTGTGCACCGCCTCGCGCGGGTTGGTCTCGTACGAGCCGAACGGCAGGTCGGCGATCACGAGCGCCCGCTTCGCGCCGCGCGCGACCGCGCGGGTGAGGGGGATGAGCTCGTCGACGGTCACGGGCAGCGTGGTGTCGTAGCCGAAGACGGTGTTGCCGGCGGAGTCGCCCACGAGCAGGAAGTCGATGCCCGCGCGGTCGAAGATGCCCGCCGTGAGGTGGTCGTAGCTCGTGAGCCCGGTGATCTTCACGCCGTCGCGCTTCGCCTGCTGGAAGTGCCGGATGCGCACGCGCTTCGGCCCTGCCGAGCCGCCGCCGTAGGGGGCTGCCTGGTCCTGTGCGCTGTCGCTCGCTGCCATGCCCCGAGCCTAACCGCACGCCCGGCCGCGACCACTAGCCTGAGGGGAGGTCAACAGGGGGGACGCGGATGGACAAGCAGCGGGACTTCGTGCTTCGCACGATCGAGGAGCGCGGCGTGAAGTTCGTGCGGCTGTGGTTCACGGATGTGCTCGGCACGCTGAAGTCCGTCGCGATCGCGCCCGCCGAGGTCGAGGGCGCCTTCACCGAGGGCCTCGGCATCGACGGCTCGTCGATCGAGGGGCTCTCGCGCTCCTCCGAGGCCGACGTCATCGCGAAGGCCGACCCGTCGACGTTCCAGATCCTGCCGTGGCGCGGCGAGATCGACCCGACCGCGCGCATGTTCTGCGACATCTCGACGCCCGACGGCCTGCCCGCCGCCGCCGACCCGCGGCACGTGCTGAAGCGCACGCTCGCGAAGGCCGCCGATCGCGGCTTCAGCTTCTACACGCACCCTGAGTGCGAGTTCTATCTGCTGAAGTCAGCCGACGTCGCGCACCCCGAGCCCGTCGACCGCGCCGGCTACTTCGACAACGTGCCCGGCGGCACCGCGCACGACTTCCGCCGCGCGAGCGTGCGCATGCTCGAGGACATCGGCATCTCGGTCGAGTTCAGCCACCACGAGGCGGGCCCGGGCCAGAACGAGATCGACCTGCGCTACGCCGACGCGCTCTCGACCGCCGACAACATCATGACCTTCCGCACCGTGGTGAAGGAGGTCGCGATGCAGGAGGGCGTGTACGCGACCTTCATGCCGAAGCCGTTCGAGGGCCAGCCCGGCAGCGGCATGCACACGCACATGTCGCTGTTCGAGGGCGAGCGCAACGCCTTCCACGACCCGGCGGGCGAGTACCGGCTGTCGAAGGTGGGCCGCCAGTTCATGGCGGGCCTGCTGCACCACGCGCCCGAGATCACCGCCGTCACGAACCAGTTCGTCAACTCCTACAAGCGCATGTGGTCGGGCGACGAGGCCCCCAGCTACGTCAGCTGGGGCCACAACAACCGCTCGGCGCTCGTGCGCGTGCCGCTGTCGAAGCCGAACAAGGCGCAGTCGGCCCGCGTCGAGTACCGCGGCCTCGACTCCGCGGCGAACCCGTACCTCGCGTTCTCGGTGCTGCTGGCCGCGGGCCTCAAGGGCATCGAGGAGGGCTACGAGCTGCCCGACGAGGCGATCGAGGACATCTGGCAGCTCTCCGACCGCGAGCGGAAGGCGCTCGGCTACAAGCCGCTGCCCGCGAGCCTCGACCGAGCGATCGGCGCGATGGAGGAGTCGGAGCTCGTCGCCGAGACGCTCGGCGAGCAGGTCTTCTCGTTCTTCGTGCGCAACAAGCGCGAGGACTGGCAGCGGTACCGCGCGCAGGTGACCCGGGTCGAGCTCGAGTCGAACCTGCTCTCGCTGTAGCGCATGCGCGTCCCCTCGCCGCGGACCCGCCTGGCGCAGCTGGGCTTCCGCGAGCCGAGCCGTGCCGAGGCGTGCCTCGACGAGCTGCCGGAGTCGCTCACGGGCCTCGTCGACGAGTGCTCGCGCGCCGCCGACCCCGACACGGCGCTGCAGATGCTCGTGCGGCTCGTGCGCGCCGGGATCGACTTGTCGGCCGCCACGGGCGACGAGGCGTCGCGCGCGTCGCTCATGCGGGTGCTCGGCGGCTCGCTCGGCATCGCCGAGCACCTCGAGCGGCACGCCGAGGATCTCGACGTCGCCGCCCGCCCGTCGCCGCCGGTCGGCGCCGACGACTACCGCGCGAGCCTGCTGGAGGCGGTGGAGTCCGCCGACGGCGTCGCGCGCACGCCGAAGGACGCCGCCGTCGCCGCGATGCGCGGCCGCTACCGCCGCCACCTGACCGAGCTCGTCGCGTGGGACCTGGGGCTGCCCGACCCGGTGGAGCACGTCGAGCGGGTGTCGACGGCGCTCGCCGACCTGGCCTCCGCGGCGCTCGAGGCGGGGCTCGCGATCGCCCGCGCCGCCGCGAGGGAGCGCTTCGGCGAGCAGGCCGACGGCGTGCGGCTCGCGGTCATCGGCATGGGCAAGACCGGCGCGCGCGAGCTCAACTACCTGAGCGACGTCGACGTCATCTGGGTGCACGAGGCCGACGGCGTCGACGACCCTGCCGCGACCCAGATCGCCACGCTGCTCGCGCGCGAGACCGCTGCGGCGTGCGCGCAGTTCCAGGCGGCGCCGCCGCTGTGGGAGGTCGACGCGAACCTGCGCCCCGAGGGCAAGGACGGCGCGCTCACCCGCACGCTCGCCTCCCACGTCGCCTACTACGAGCGGTGGGCGAAGTCGTGGGAGTTCCAGGCGCTGCTCAAGGCGCGCGCGATCGCCGGCGACCGGCAGCTGGGCGCCGCCTACGAGGAGGCCGTGCGGGCGAAGGTGTGGGAGTCGTCGGGCCGCGAGGGCTTCGTCGAGTCGGTGCAGCGCATGCGCGAGCGCGTCACCGAGCACATCCCCGCCGACGAGGTCCCCCGGCAGCTGAAGCTCGGCCCCGGGGGCCTGCGCGACATCGAGTTCACCGTGCAGCTGCTGCAGCTCGTGCACGGCGCCGACGACGAGAGCCTGCGCCAGCGAGGCACGCTCGAGGCGCTCGACGCGCTGGCCGCGCGCGGCATCATCGGGCGCGCCGACCGCGACGAGTTCGGCGCCCACTACCGGTTCCTGCGCGTGCTCGAGCACCGCATCCAGTTCTGGCGCATGCGCCGCACGCACCTCATGCCCGTCGAGCAGGACGAGCTGCGGCGGCTCGCGCGCACGGCGGGGCTCGCGGATGCGTCGGCGCTCGACGAGCGGTGGCAGGCGGTCCGGCGCGCGGTGCGCACGCTGCACGAGCGGCTGTTCTACCGGCCGCTGCTCGGCGCGGTCGCGTCGCTCGCGCACGACGACGTGCGGCTCACGCCCGAGCACGCCGCGCGCCGGCTGCGCGCCTCCGGCTACGTCGACGCGAAGGGCGCGCTCGGGCACATCGCCGAGCTCACCGGCGGCGTCAGCCGGCGCGCGCAGATCCAGCGGCTGCTGCTGCCGGTGCTGCTCGGCTGGTTCGCCGAGGGCGTCGATCCCGACATGGGCCTGCTGTCGTTCCGGCGGCTGAGCGAGGCGCTGGGGGAGAGCCCCTGGTTCCTGCGCATGCTGCGCGACTCGCCCGTCGCCGCGCGGCGCCTCACGCGGCTCCTCTCCTCATCGAAGCTCATCGGTGCGCTCATGGAGCGCATCCCCGAGGCGGCCTCGTGGCTCGACGACGACGACCAGCTGCGGCCGCGCTCCGAGGAGGCGCTGCGCGACGAGGCCGCCGCCGTGCTCGCCCGCCACGCCGGCGACGCCGACGCGCTGCGGCGGGCCCTGCGCACGCTGCGCCGGCGCGAGCACCTGCGCGTCGCGATGGCGAGCGCGCTGCAGCGCATCGACGAGTCGGCGGTCGGCGCGGCCCTCACCGGCATCGCCGCGGCCCTCGTCGACGCAGCCATCGCGCTCCACCGGCCCGAGGGCCTCCGGCTCGCGACGATCACCATGGGGCGCACGGGCGGCCGCGAGATCGGCTTCGGCAGCGACATCGACGTCATGCACGTCGTGCGCGGAGAGGGCGACCCGGTCGCAGCCGCGACCGCCATCATCCGCCGCGTGCAGGAGACGCTCGCCGACCCGACGCTGCCGTTCGAGATGGATGCGGGGCTGCGGCCGGAGGGCCGTCAGGGCCCGCTCGTGCGCACGCTCGAGAGCTACCGCGCCTACTACGAGCGCTGGTCGGAGCCGTGGGAGGCGCAGGCGCTGCTGCGGGCGCGCCCCTTCGCCGGCGACGCCGAGCTCGCCGGCGAGCTCATGGCCGTCATCGACGAGCGCCGCTACCCGGCCGACTTCCCGGCGTCGTCGGTGCGCGAGGTGCGCCGCATCAAGGCGCGCGTCGAGGCCGAGCGGCTGCCGAGGGGCGCCGACCGGCGCCGGCACCTGAAGCTCGGGGACGGCTCGCTGAGCGACGTGGAGTGGCTCGTGCAGCTGCTGCAGCTGCGGCACGCCGGCCATGAGGAGAGCCTGCGCACGACGTCGACGCTCGAGGCGCTCGCCGCGGCGGCGCGCGCCGACCTGGTCGGCGACCGCGACGCCGAGACCCTGCGGGCCGCGTGGAGCCTGGCCACGCGCATCCGGAACGCCCTCGCGCTCGCGCGCGCCCGCTCGACCGACCTGCTGCCGGTCGACCGCGACGAGCTCGAGGCGGTCGCGCGCCTGATCGGCATGCCCGCGCACTCCGCGCAGGCGCTCGAGGAGGAGTACCTCGCGACGACGCGCCGCGCGAGGCGGGTCTTCGACCGCCTGTTCTACGAGGACTGATCCACCGCTCGCGCGGCCGGCGTCGAGGAGCGGCGCCTATCCTGGCGCGATGCTCTTCATCTTCGGCTTCGGCGGCAAGCAGCGCGACCTCGGCCCGGGCGCGACGCGCACGTGCCCGCGCTGCGGCAACACGACCGTCTGGTCGCGGGTGCAGACCTTCCAGCAGTTCACGCTGTTCTTCATCCCCATCGCCCGGTGGCGCCGCCGCGAGCTCGAGGCGTGCGGCATCTGCGGCGAGGCCGTCGCGCTCTGAGCGCATAGAGGGGCCGGGTCCCCCCAAGGAACCCGGCCCCCGTCAGTGCGCCGCGACGGCGTCAGACCCCGTAGTAGAGCTCGAACTCGAACGGGTGCGGACGCTGCGCCATCGGCAGGATCTCGTGCTCGCGCTTGTACGCGATCCAGGTGTCGATCAGGTCCTTCGTGAACACGTTGCCCTCGAGGAGGAACTCGTGGTCCTGCTCGAGCGCGACGAGCGCCTCCTCGAGCGTGCCGGGCACCTGGGGGATGTCCTTGGCCTCCTCGGGCGGCAGCTCGTAGAGGTCCTTGTCGACCGGCTCGTGCGGCTCGATGCGGTTCTTGATGCCGTCGAGGCCGGCCATCATCTGCGCGGCGAACGCGAGGTACGGGTTCGACGCGGCGTCGGGAGCGCGGAACTCGATGCGCTTCGCCTTCGGGTTCGAGCCGGTGATGGGGATGCGGATGGCCGCCGAGCGGTTGCCGGCCGAGTAGACCAGGTTGACCGGCGCCTCGAAGCCCTTCACGAGGCGGTGGTACGAGTTGATCGACGGGTTCGTGAACGCGAGGACCGCCGGCGCGTGCGCGAGCAGGCCGCCGATGTACCAGCGGGCGACGTCGGAGAGGTTGCCGTAGCCGTTCTCGTCGAAGAAGAGCGGCTTGCCGTCGAGCCACAGCGACTGGTGCGTGTGCATGCCCGAGCCGTTGTCGCCGAAGAGCGGCTTCGGCATGAACGTCGCCGTCTTGCCCCACTCCTCGGCCGTGTTCTTCACGATGTACTTGAAGGCGAGGATCTCGTCGGCCGCCTTCACCATCGTGTTGAAGCGGTAGTTGATCTCGGCCTGGCCGCCGGTGCCGACCTCGTGGTGGCTGCGCTCGACCTGCAGGCCGATCGCCTCGAGCTTCAGCACGATGTCGTCGCGCAGGTCGGCCTGCTTGTCGACCGGCGAGACGGGGAAGTAGCCGCCCTTGTACGGGGTCTTGTTGGCGAGGTTGCCGCCCTCCTCGACGCGACCGGTGTTCCAGGCGCCCTCCTCGGAGTCGACCGAGTAGAACGACTGGTTCTGCGTCACCGAGTAGCGCACGTCGTCGAAGATGTAGAACTCCGCCTCGGGCGCGAAGAACGCGGTGTCGGCGATGCCGGTCGAGGCGAGGTACTGCTCCGCCTTGTGCGCGACCTGGCGCGGGTCGCGGTGGTAGATCTCGCCCGTGCGCGGGTTGTAGATGTCGAAGATCATCACGAGCGTCTTGTGCTCGCGGAAGGGGTCGACGTACGCGGTCGTCACGTCCGGGATGAGCTGCATGTCGGACTCGTGGATGTTCGCGAAGCCGCGGATCGACGAGCCGTCGAACAGCTGGCCGACCGTGAAGAACTCCTCGTCGACCGTCGACGCGGGGATGTTGAAGTGCTGCTGCACGCCCGGCAGGTCGGTGAAGCGGATGTCGAGGAACTTCACCTCCTCGTCCTTGATGTAGGCGAGGACCTCGGAGGAATCCTTGAACATGATGCTCCTGACTTGCGGTTGGGGGTGGGCGAATGCCGTGCCTTCGACGCTACGCAGGAGCCGTTGCCCGCCGGTGACGCCGATGTTTCGGCGGTGTTACGTCAGCGGGGGCGGCCGGGCCGCACCCTGCGCGGGTCGATGCCCTTGGGGATGGGCAGGTTCGCCTGGCCGAGCGACGTGAGCCGGTTCGCGACCGCCATCACCTCGGCGCGCGACAGCGTGCGCTTCAGGCGGCGCATCGTGCGCGTCAGGCGGCGCAGCGGCGTGGTCGAGTCGGGGCCGATCTCGACGACGTGGATCGGCACGTTCGGCACGATCCGCTTGACCTTGCGCTGCTCGTCGGCGAGCAGGCGGGCGACGCGCTCGCGCGGCCCCTCCGCGATGAGCACGACGCCGGGCTTGCCGACGGCGCGGTAGATCGCGTCCTGCGTGCGCGGGTTCACGGCGACGGGCATCTCGCTCGTCGTCCAGTTGCCGCGCAGGCCGTTCTTCAGCACGGCGCCGACGGCGCCGGGGCGGCCCTCGATCTGCGCGAACGCGATCTTCTCGGCCCGCCAGGTGAGCATCATCATCATCAGCATCAGGCCGATGAGCACGCCGGAGATGATCCAGAGCACGAGGAACAGCGGGTCCTGGCGCAGCGCGATCGCGAGCACCGTGACGAGTGCGATCGGGCCCAGGAGCGCCAGCAGCATCAGCGGCAGCGCGGCCCGGTCGTTCCTGCGGGTCATCTGGAAGATCGACCACATCGTCTTGAGCCTGCCGGGCTCCTTCTCGCTGTCGCGTGCCATGCCGTCCAGGATACCGGCGCGGGAGCGGCCCGCTCTCCACAGGCGGTCGCGCGCAGGCCCCGGCGCCGCGCGCCCCGGTGGCATGGTCGCGGCCGTGGACGACGAGGGAGCGACGGGGCCGGCGACGATCGCCGGGCTGCAGCTGGTGCGGGCGCTGCGGCACGACGGCGAGCGCGAGGCGTGGGTGGCGGCGGATGCGTCGGGCGCGGCGGTCGAGGTGCATCGCAGCCGGGCGGGCGCCGACGACGCGCTCGCCAGGGAGACCGAGGCGGTGCTGGCCGCCGCGCATCCGCACCTCGTGCCCATCCTCGACGTCGCGACCGACGGGGGAGCGGTGGTCATCCGCCCGCTGCTGCCGCGCGACCTGGCCGTCTGGCTGGTGCAGCGCGGCGCGCCCGCGCCCGGAGAGGCGGTGACGGCGCTCGCGCCGGTCGCGGCCGCGCTGGCCGCACTGCACGCGGTCGGCGCCGCCGTCGACGGGTTCGGCGCGCAGGACGTGCGGCTCGATCCCGACGGCGCCCCGCTCCTGCTCGCGGCGGGCGCGCGGGTCGAGACGGCGAGGCCGACCGAGGCGTGGCGCGACGCGAGCCCCGCGGTCGCCGCGGATGCCGACGCGTGGCGGCGCCTCGCGGCGACCGTCGTCGAGGCGGCCGGCGCCGCGCTGCCGGCGGCGGTCGAGACCGCCCTCGAGCGGCGCGACCTCGCTGCCGCGGGCGAAGCGCTGCTCGCGGCCTGGCCCGCGCTGCCGCTCGCGCTCGACCCGCCGTCCGCGCGCGGCGAGCACGAGCATCGCGCCGGAGTGCGCGGCGTCCAGAGGCACGGAGCCGGGATGCGCCGCCGCGACCGCGCGGGTGGCGTCGACGCGCTCTGGTCGCGGGCCGCGCTGCTGCTCGACCGCGCGGCGGCACGGGGCGGCCCGCTGCTCGAGCGCGCACGCGGGGCTGCCGGCTCGGTGCGCCCGAGGTTCTGGGCGGTCGCGGTCGCGAGCGCCGTCGCCGGCGCGATCGCGCTCGGGCTCGCGCTGCCGGCGGGCTCGGCCGGCGCAGGCGCCCCGTCCGACGATGCCCCTGCCGCGACCGCGTCGACCGAGCCCGCGATCACCGCGCCGACCGATCCGCCTCGCGCGCCCGACGCGCCCCATGCCGCCGATGCAGCAGCCGGCGCCGCGACTGCGGATCCGCTCGCGGGAGCGGCTGCCCTGCTGGCCGAGCGGGAGGCGTGCCTCGACGCCGGCGACGCCGCGTGCCTCGTCGGGCTGCACGAGGCCGACAGCCCGCAGCTCGTCGCCGACGAGCCGTGGCGGATGCCCGACGACGGGCGCCTCGAGGTCGCGCAGCGGCTGGGCGACGCGTGGCTGCTGCGGGTGGTCTCCGAGACGGCACCGGCCTCGGTGCTCGCGATGAGCACCGAGGCCGGTTGGGTGCTGCGCGACGCGTGGTCGGCGCAGCCGGGGTCTGGCTAGACCTCGAAGGCGCCCTCCTCGAGCCGGGCCTTGACCTGGCCGAGGTAGCGGGCCGCGTCGGCGCCGTCGATGATGCGGTGGTCGTACGACAGGGCGAGGAACACCATCGAGCGGACCGCGATCGAGTCCTGGCCGTCGACCTGCACGACCACGGGGCGCTTCACGACCGTGCCGACGCCGAGGATGGCGCGCTGCGGCTGGAAGACGACCGGCGTGTCGAACAGCGCGCCGCGCGAGCCCGTGTTCGTCAGCGTGAACGTGCCGCCGGCGAGCTCGTCGGGGCTCAGCTTGTTGTCGCGGGTGCGCTGCGCGAGGTCGGCGATCTCGGCCGTCAGCTCGCGGATGCTCTTCGAGCCCGCGTCGCGGATGACCGGGGTCAGCAGGCCCCGCTCGGTGTCGACCGCCATCGAGAGGTTCTCGGTGTCGGGGTAGGTGATCTGCTCGCCGTCGTCTGTGGCGTTGATCAGCGGGTGAGACTTGAGCGCCTCGACCGCCGCCTGCGTGAAGAACGGCAGGAACGTCAGCTTCTGCCCGGTCTCCTCCTGGAAGGCCGCCTTCTTGGCATCGCGGAGCTTCGCGACCTTCGTCACGTCGACCTCGACCACGGTGGTGAGCTGGGCGAGCGTCTGCATCGACTCGACCGCGCGCTTCGCCACGACCTTGCGCAGCCGCGACATCGGCGCCGTGGTGCCGCGCAGCGGCGACACCTCTACCTCGGCGGCGGATGCCGCGGGGGCCTCGGCCGCAGCCGGTGCCTCGGTGGGCTTCGCCTCGGCGGCGGCCAGCACGTCCTCCTTGCGGATGCGCCCGCCCACGCCGGAGCCGGTCAGGCTCGCCAGGTCCACGCCGCGCTCGTTCGCGAGCTTGCGCACGATGGGCGTGACGTACGGCGAGCCGGAGGAGCTCGGCGCCGGTGCTGCCTGCGCCGGTGCTGCCTGCGCCGGTGCTGCCGGTGCCGCGGCGGCCGGAGCCGCGGGCGCGGGGGCTGCCGGAGCCGGCGCTGCCGGTGCCTTGGGTGCGGCAGGCTGCGCGGGCGCTGCCTTCGGCTCCTCGGCCTTCGGCTCAGCCTTGGGCGCCTCCGCCTTCGGTGCCTCGGCCTCGGGAGCCTTGGCGGGCTCGGGCTGCTCGGTGGAGGGCTCGGCGGGCTCGGCCTGCGGGGCCGGTGCTGCGTCCTGCGCCTGCGCGGAGCCGTCGGCGTCGGCCGGCGGCTCGTCGGCCTTCGGCTCGTCGGCCGGCGCGGCCGCCGCTCCGCCCACGCGGGCGATGACGGCGCCGACGTCGACGGTGTCGTCCTCGTCGGCGAGCAGCTCGGTGATGGTGCCGGCGACGGGCGAGGGCACCTCGGTGTCGACCTTGTCGGTCGAGACCTCGACGATGGGCTCGTCGACCGCGACCTCGTCGCCCACGGCCTTGAGCCAGCGGGTGATCGTGCCCTCGGTGACGCTCTCGCCGAGCGCGGGGAGCGTGATGTCGGTGCCGCCGCCCGCTGAGGGCTTCGCCTCGGCCGCGGGCGCCTGCTGCGGGGCCTCCTCGGCCTGCTCCGCCTCCTGCGAGGGGGACTCCTGCGCCTCGGCGGCCGACTCCTCGTCGGCCTCCTGGTCCGCCTCGGGGTCGGTGCCCTCGGTGGCGGTCTCGGCGGCGGGCTCCTCGGCCGGAGCCTCCTCGGCAGGGGCCTGCTCGGCCGGCGCCTCCTCGGCAGGGGCCTGCTCGACCGGCGCGTCGCCGGCGTCGCCGACGCGCGCGATGACCGCGCCGACCTCCACGGTGTCGTCCTCGTCGGCCAGGATCTCGGTGATGGTGCCGGCGACGGGCGAGGGCACCTCGGTGTCGACCTTGTCGGTCGAGACCTCGACGATGGGCTCGTCGACCGCGACCTCGTCGCCCACGGCCTTGAGCCAGCGGGTGATCGTGCCCTCGGTGACGCTCTCGCCGAGGGCGGGAAGCTGGATGTCAGTCATGCGGTGATCTCCTGTGGCTCGATCAGATGGCGTGGAGGGGCGTGCCGGCGAGCTTCAGCATCGTCTCGCCGAGGGACTCGTGCTGCGTCGGGTGCGCGTGGATCAGCTGCGAGACATCCTCCGGGTACGCCTCCCAGTTGACGATCAGCTGCGCCTCGCCGATCAGCTCGCCGACGCGGCGGCCGATCATGTGCACGCCGACCACGGGGCCGTCCTTGACGCGCACCGCCTTCACGCTGCCCGTCGTGCCGACGATCTCGCTCTTGGCGTTGCCGCCCAGCGAGTACTCGTAGCTCTCGACCTTGTCGTCGCCGAACTCCTCCTTGGCCTTCGCCTCGGTGTAGCCGATGGATGCGACCTCGGGGTCGGAGTAGGTGACCTTCGGGATGTTGCGGTCGTCGACGAGCCGCGGCGACAGGCCCGCGATCTCCTCGGCGACGAAGATGCCCTGCTGGTAGCCGCGGTGCGCGAGCTGCAGGCCCGGGACGATGTCGCCGACGGCGTAGACGCCGGGCACGGAGGTCTGCAGGCGCTCGTCGACCGTGACGAAGCCGCGGTCGAGCTGTACGCCGACCTCCTCGTAGCCGAGGCCGGCCGTGACGGGGCCGCGGCCGACGGCGACGAGCAGCAGGTCGGCGTCGATCGTCTCGCCGCTCTCGAGCGAGACGTGCACGCCCGAGTCGTCCTGCGTGACGCCGGAGAAGCGCGCGCCGAGCTTGAACTGGATGCCGCGCTTCTTGTAGGCGCGCTCGAACTGCTTCGAGACCGACTCCTCCTCGTTCGGGACGAGGTGGGGGAGGCCCTCGATGATCGTGACCTCGACGCCGAAGGAGCGCCAGACGCTCGCGAACTCGACGCCGATCACGCCGCCGCCGAGGATCGCCGCGCGCTGCGGGATCCAGTCGAGCTGCAGCGCCTGCTCGCTCGTGATGACGTTGCCGGTGATCTCGAGGCCCGGGAGGGTCTTCGGGTAGGAGCCGGTCGCGAGCACGATGCTCGAGCCGGTGAGGGTCTGGTCGCCGACCTGCACGGTCGTGGGGGAGGTGAGCTTGCCCTCGCCCTCGAACACCGGGATGCCCTTGGCCTTGATGAGGCCCTGCAGGCCCTTGAACTTCTTGGAGACGATGCCCTCGCGGAACGCGGTCACGCGCTGGATGTCGATGCCCTTGAGCTCCGCGTCGACGCCCGCCTCCTCGGAGTCGCGCACGACGTCGGCGACCTCGGCCGAGTGCAGCATCGCCTTCGTGGGCACGCAGCCCTTGTGCAGGCAGGTGCCGCCGAGCTTGTCCTTCTCGACGATCGCGACGGTCTTGCCGAGCTGCACGGCGCGCAGCGCCACGGCGTAGCCCGCGCTGCCTCCGCCCAGGACGACGATGTCAAAGCTCTGATCGGACACGCACTCGCTCCTTATGATCCTTCGTCGCCGCGCCGGTGGGCGCGGCGGTGCAGGGCAGTTCTTGCCCGTGCCAGCCTAGTCGGAAGCACCTCGGAGTTCGTCGATCACTCGGCCGAGCGCGACATCTTCGACAGCATGCGCAGCAGCCCGCGCGCGGTCACGCCCGTCGCGCCCACCGGCGTGAACCCGAAGGCGGAGCCGGTGTTCGTCGAGGGGCCGGCGATGTCGAGGTGCGCCCACGGGATGCGCGCGCCGTCGCGCTCGCCGATGAACTCCGCGAGGAAGGCTGCCGCCAGCAGCATGCCGCCGGCGCGGTTGCCGACCTTGGCGTTCGCGAGGTCGGCGACCTCCGAGTCGAGCATCGGCAGCATCTCCTCGGGGATGGGCATGGGCCACAGCTGCTCGCCCACCTCGCGGCCCGCGCGCAGGACGGCGTCGACGAACGCGTCGTCGTTGCCCATCACGCCGCTGACGCGGTTGCCGAGCGCGATCTGCTGGGCGCCGGTGAGCGTCGCGACGTCGATGATCGCGTCGGGCATCGCCTCGCTCGCGAGCACGAGCCCGTCGGCCATCACGAGGCGCCCCTCGGCGTCGGTGTTCGTCACCTCGACGGTGGTGCCGCCGCGCATGGTGATGACGTCGTCGGGGCGCGTCGACGTCGACGAGACGAGGTTCTCGGCGAGGCACAGGTGCGCGGTGATGCGGATGGGCAGTTGGAGCGCCGCCGCGGCGACGACGACGGCGTGCACCGTCGCGGCCCCGGTCATGTCGTACTTCATGTGCTGCATCGACGCGGCGGGCTTCAGCGAGAGGCCGCCGGAGTCGAAGGTGATGCCCTTGCCGACCAGCACGACGTGGCGGGTGGCGTTCTCGGGCGCGTGCTCGATCGTGACGAGCCGCGGCGGGCGGCTCGAGCCCTGGCCGACGGCGAGGATGCCGCCGAAGCCCTCGCGCCGCAGCCGCTCCTCGTCGCGCACCACGACGCTCAGGCCCGCGGCCTCGCCCTCGGCGACCACGCGGTCGGCGAACTCGACGGGGCTCAGGAGGTTGGGCGGCGTGTTGGCGAGGTCGCGCGTCGTCCACACCGCCTGCGATGCGGCCTGCGCCATGGCGACGACCGTCTCGGTCACCTCGGCCTCGCCGGCGACCACGGCGATCTCGAGCACGCCGGGCCGCTGGTCGCGCTTCAGCCCGGTGTAGCGGTACGCGCCGAGCGCCGCGCCCTCGAGCACCGCGAGCACGTCGTCGGTCGTCGTCACCGGGAGCGCGAGCGCGAGCGACGGCACGTCGCGGAGCGCGCGCACCGCGGCGCCGGCGACCTCGCGCAGCCGTGCCGACGAGAGGTCGTCGCCGAGGCCGACGAAGGCGACGGCACGGCCGTCGACGACGGCTCGGGTCACCTGCTCCCGCTTGCCGGTGATGGCGAGGCCCGAGAGCAGCTCGGGGTCGAAGCCCTGGGCGGCGGGCTCGTCGCCGGCGGTGACGCCGTGCACGGTGAGCTCGGCGGTGGCGTCTTCGGGGCGGGCGATGATCGAGAGCGCGGGGATGGGCATGGGTCACGAGGATACCGGCGACGTCGGGCTCCCCCTCCGCGGCCCATCACTAGGCTGGAGCCGTGTTCGAACCGCACGAGCTGACACTGGCCCTCGAGGACCTCGAGACGGTGCCGCGCGGGCTCGACCTCGTGATCGCGATCCACGGCTTCGTCGACGCCGGCGCCGCGGCCGAGGCCGCCGCCGCCGCGATCCTCGACACGCTCCCGCACCGCGGCATCGTCGAGTTCGACACCGATCTCCTCATCGACCACCGCTCGCGCCGGCCGCGGATGCTCTTCAACGAGGACCACATCGAGGAGTACCTGCCGCACACGCTCACGGTGCTGCTGGTCGAGGACGACGCGGGCGCGCCCTTCCTGCTGCTGACGGGCCCGGAGCCCGACTGGATGTGGGAGCGCTTCACCGACGCCCTGCTCGAGCTGCTCGAGCACCTCGAGGTGGCGTCGACGACGATCATCACCTCGATCGGCATGCCCGTGCCGCACACGCGCCCGCTCGTCTCGACGGTCTCGGGCAACCGCACCGAGCTGATCGAGCAGTACTCGGCCTGGCGCCCCGTGTCGTCGGTGCCCGCGTCGGTCATCCACCGCATCGAGCACCGCCTGCAGGGCACGGCTCCCGTGGCGACCTTCACGGTGCTCGTGCCGCACTACGTGGGGGAGTCCGGCTCGGCCGGGCCCGCGCTCGCCGCGCTCGAGGGCGTCACGAGCGCGACCTCGCTCGCCTTCCGCACGGAGGAGCTGCGCACCGCCGACCGCGAGTTCCAGCAGCTCGTCGCGCAGCAGATGGAGACCAACGAGGAGCTGCAGCGCGTCGTGCGCACGCTCGAGGCCCGCTACGACGCGTTCATGGCGCAGACGTCGGTGCGCTCACCGCTGACCGACGAGGACGGCTCGCTGCCGAGCGCCGACGAGATCGCCGAGGAGCTCGAGCGCTACCTGCAGGAGCGCCGGCGGCCGGGGCCGGATCCGCTGGCATGAACAGCGCCCGCTCCTGGCTGGTCTGGGGGGTCGGCGCGATCGCCTACATGATGGCGATCCTGCACCGCTCGTCGCTCGGCGTGGCCGGCCCCGCCGCCGCGGAGCGCTTCGAGGTGGCCGCGACCCTGCTCGCGACGCTCGGCGCGGTGCAGGTCGGCGTCTACGCCGCGATGCAGGTGCCCGTCGGCGTGCTGCTCGACCGCTTCGGGCCGCGCGTGCTCATCGCCTCCGGTGCGGCGATCATGGTCGGCGGCCAGGCGATGGTGGCCCTCGCCGAGGACCTGCCGCTCGCGATCGCCGGCCGCGTGCTGCTCGGCATCGGCGACGCCGCCACCTTCATCTCGGTCATCCGGCTGCAGTCGGGGTGGTTCCGCGGGCCGATCGTCGCGCAGATGTCGCAGTGGACCGCCACGACGGGGCAGGTCGGGCAGCTCATGTCGGCCATCCCGTTCGTCTGGCTGCTCAACGAGATCGGCTGGCGGCTCTCGTTCGGCACGCTCGCGGTCGCGGGTGCGGTCATCCTCGTGCTCGTCCTGCTCGTGGTGTTCGACGCGCCCCGGGGCGGGGCGCCGGCGACCGGCTCGATCGACGTCCCCGAGGGCTGGTGGCCGCGGCTGCAGGCGGCGTTCCGCCAGCCCGGCACGCGGCTCGGCTTCTGGACGCACTTCTCGCTGCTCGCCTCGACGAACGTCTTCCTGCTGCTGTGGGGCTTCCCGATGCTCGTCGACGGGCTCGGCTACTCGCAGCCCGACGCGGCTCGGCTCATGACGGTCGTGGTGGTCACCGGCATGGTCGTCGGGCCGATCGTGGGCATCGCGACGGCGCGGTTCCCGCTCCGCCGCTCGACGCTCGTGCTGTGCATCGTCGGCATCGTCGCGCTCACGTGGGCCGTCGTGCTCGTGTGGCCCGGGCATCCGCCCACCTGGCTCGTCGTCGTGCTCGTCGTCGTGCTCGGCATCGCCGGCCCGGGCTCGACCGTCGGCTTCGACTTCGCGCGCACCTTCAACCCGCTGCGCGTGCTCGGCTCGGCCAACGGCGTCGTCAACATCGGCGGGTTCCTCGCGTCGTTCGCGATCATGCCGGCGGTCGGCATCATCCTCGACGTCGTGCACTCGGTGCGCACCGCAGCGGGGGAGCAGGTCGGGCTCTACGACTGGGACGCCTTCCGCATCGCGCTCTCGTCGCAGTTCGTCGTGCTCGCGCTCGGCTTCGCGATGGTGGTGCGGATGCGCCGCATCACGCGCTCGAGGCTGCGCGAGGAGGGCATAGAGGTCGCGCCCGTGTGGCAGGCGATCGCCCGCCGGATGCGCCGTCGCGGGCACTGAGGCGGCGCTCCGGGCACTCGGGGAATGCGCATGCCACATGCGGCGCTATACTGTCAAGACCGACCCAGTCGAGACCGGCGCCCGCCGCCGGACTTGACATGGGTCATTCGACTGCCCTCAGTCCGGATCGCGCACGATCCACGACGGGGCCAGGCGCCCGAGACCCACCGGAGGACGCATGCCAGCCAAGGAGACCACCGCGAGCTCGCGCCGCAGCACCGCGAAGGCCGCCGAGCCCGAGCAGGCGACCGGCGCCGAGGCTCCCGCCGCGAAGGCGGCGCCGAAGACGGCCGCGAAGGCGCCGGCGAAGACCGCCGCCGCGAAGACCGCCGCCGCGAAGACCGCCGCCGCCAAGGCGCCGGCGAAGGCCGCAGCCGCGAAGACGACCGCCGCCAAGGCGCCGGCCGCGAAGGCGACCGCCGCGAAGACCACGGCCGCGAAGACGGCAGCGGCGAAGACGACGGCCGCCAAGACGACTGCCGCGAAGGCGAAGGCGACCCGCGCCAAGTCGGGCGACGAGGCGGAGGACGTCGAGGCCGCCGCCGCGAAGCCCGCGCGCGGCGGGCGCCGGAAGGCCGCCGAGCCCGAGGTCGAGGAGACCGAGGAGGTCGCCGAGGAGGCCGAGGCCGAGGAGGAGGAGGAGGTCCACGTCGAGAAGCTGCCGACGGGCGCCCTGCGCCTCTCGGGCGACGACGACGAGCCCGCCGCCACCCAGATCACCGGCGCCACCGCCGACCCGGTCAAGGACTACCTGAAGCAGATCGGCAAGGTCGCGCTGCTGAACGCCGAGCAGGAGGTCGACCTCGCGATGCGCATCGAGGCGGGCCTCTTCGCCGAGGAGAAGCTCTCGCTCGAGCCCGACCTCGACTGGCAGCTCAAGCGCGACCTCACCCGCATCGCCCGCGACGGCCAGCGCGCCAAGAGCCACCTGCTGGGCGCCAACCTGCGTCTCGTGGTCTCGCTCGCGAAGCGCTACACCGGCCGCGGGATGCAGTTCCTGGACCTCATCCAGGAGGGCAACCTGGGCCTCATCCGCGCGGTCGAGAAGTTCGACTACACGAAGGGCTTCAAGTTCTCCACGTACGCGACGTGGTGGATCCGCCAGGCGATCACCCGCGCCATGGCCGACCAGGCGCGCACGATCCGCATCCCGGTGCACATGGTCGAGGTCATCAACAAGCTCGCCCGCGTGCAGCGCCAGATGCTCCAGGACCTCGGCCGCGAGCCGAGCCCCGAGGAGCTGGCACGCGAGCTCGACATGACCCCCGAGAAGGTCATCGAGGTGCAGAAGTACGGCCGCGAGCCCATCTCGCTGCACACGCCCCTCGGCGAGGACGGCGACAGCGAGTTCGGCGACCTGATCGAGGACACCGAGGCGGTCGTGCCAGCCGACGCCGTGGGCTTCACGATGCTGCAGCGCCAGCTCGAGTCGCTGCTCGACTCGCTCTCGGAGCGCGAGGCGGGCGTGATCCGCATGCGCTTCGGCCTCGGCGACGGCATGCCCAAGACGCTCGACCAGATCGGCGACACCTTCGGCGTGACGCGCGAGCGCATCCGCCAGATCGAGTCGAAGACGATGGCGAAGCTGCGCCACCCCTCGCGCTCGCAGCAGCTGCGCGACTACCTGGAGTAGGCCGCACCGGCATCCAGCGCGCACAGGCCGCCCCGTTCCCCGGGGCGGCCTGCGTCGTCTCCGGGGTCGCTCGTGCTCTAACATGGAGTGTTGCCCCCAAGAAGGAGAAGTCATGACCCACGCCCGTCCCGCGGTCGTCCTCGCGGCCCTCGCCGCCGCATCCGTCGCCCTCGTCGGCTGCTCGTCGGGCTCCGAGCCCGCCGCGAGCGGCGAGCCGAGCTCGACCGGCCTCACCCTCGAGCAGGTGCAGGAGGCGGGCGTGCTCGTCGTCGGCACCGAGGGCACCTACTCGCCGTTCTCGTTCCACGAGGGCGGGGCAGGCGAGCTGACCGGCTACGACGTCGAGGTGATCACCGCGGTCGCGGAGGAGCTCGGCGTCGAGGTGGAGTTCCAGGAGACCCAGTGGGACGCGATCTTCGCGGGCCTCGACTCCGGCCGCTTCGACGTGATCGCCAACCAGGTCTCGATCACGCCCGAGCGCCTCGAGCGCTACGAGTTCAGCACGCCGTACACCTACTCGCCGGGCGTGCTGATCGTGCCCGAGGACAGCGACATCACCGGCTTCGACGCGCTCGAGGGCCGCTCGAGCGCCCAGTCGCTCACGAGCAACTGGGCCGAGGTCGCCACCGATGCGGGCGCCGACGTCGAGGAGGTCGAGGGCTTCGCCCAGGCCGCCGAGCTGCTGCGCCAGGGTCGCGTCGACGCCACGATCAACGACCGCCTGACCTTCCTCGACTACGAGCAGTCCCAGGGCGGCGAGACGGGCCTCGAGGTCGTCGCCGAGACCGAGGAGGTCAGCGAGAGCGCCGTCGCGTTCCGCGCCGGCAGCGAGTCGCTCGTGGCAGCGGTCGACGAGGCGCTCGCCGCGCTCGCCGCCGACGGCACGCTCGCCGAGATCTCGGAGCGCTACTTCGGCGAGGACGTCTCGCAGCCGTGACGGGCGCACCTCGCGGACCGCGGCCCCGGCGCTCGCCGGGGCCGCGTCCGTGCGCGGGCCGAGCGTCTAGGCTCGCGTCGTGAACTGGCAGCTCGTGCTCGACTCGCTGGGGCCCATCGCCCTCGGCGCGATCACCGGCACCATCCCGCTCACCCTCGCGTCGTTCTCGCTCGGTCTCCTGATCGCGATCGGGATGGCCCTCATGCGCGTCTCCGGCATCGCGTGGCTCTCTGCCGTCGCGCGCGGCTACATCTCCATCATCCGCGGTACGCCGATGCTCGTGCAGCTGTTCGTGATCTTCTACGGCATGCCGCAGATCGGCATCACGCTCGACCCCTGGCCGAGCGCGATCATCGCGCTGTCGCTCAACGTCGGCGGCTACGCGGCCGAGATCATCCGCGCCGCGATCCTCTCGATCCCGCGCGGGCAGTGGGAGGCGGCTGCGATGGTGGGCATGTCGCGCGGCCAGGCGCTCTGGCGCATCGTGCTGCCGCAAGCGGCCCGCGTGTCGGTGCCGCCGCTGTCGAACACGTTCATCTCGCTCGTGAAGGACACCTCGCTCGCGTCGGTGATCCTCGTCACCGAGCTGTTCCGCGTCGCGCAGCGCATCGCCGCGCCGAGCGGCGAGTTCCTCACGATCTACATCGTCGCCGCCGTCGTCTACTGGGTCATCTGCCTCGTGCTCGCCGGCGGGCAGGACCGCCTCGAGAGGAGGCTCGACCGCTATGCCGTCTGAGCACACCGACGCTGCCGCCGACGGCCTCCTGCTGTCGGCGCGCGAGCTGCACAAGTCGTTCGGCGAGAACCACGTGCTGCGCGGCGTCGACCTCGACATCGCGCCCGGCACCGTCCACGCGCTCATCGGCCCGTCGGGCTCGGGCAAGACGACGGTGCTCCGCTCGCTCAACGGGCTCGAGACGCCCGACGCCGGGAGCCTGCGGATCGGCGACCTCGCGATCGACTTCGCCCGGCCGCCCGGCCGGCGCGACCGCGCGGCGCTGCACCGCGCATCCGCCATGGTCTTCCAGCAGCACCACCTGTTCCCGCACCTGACGGTGCTCGGCAACGTCACGATCGGGCCCGTGCGCGTGCAGGGCCGCGACCGCGACGAGGCCACGGCGGATGCGCTGGCGCTGCTCGACCGCGTCGGCCTGCGCGAGAAGGCGGACGCCTACCCGTCGTCGCTCTCCGGGGGCCAGCAGCAGCGCGTCGGGATCGTGCGCGCGCTCGCGCTCGCGCCGTCGATGCTGCTCTTCGACGAGCCCACCTCGTCGCTCGACCCGGAGCTCGTGGGCGAGGTGCTCGCGGTCATGACCGAGCTGGCCGCCGACGGCTGGACGATGGCGGTCGTCACGCACGAGCTCGGCTTCGCGCGCGAGGTCGCCGACGAGGTGTCGTTCTTCGACGAGGGCGTCGTCGTCGAGCGGGGCGCGCCCGCGCAGCTCTTCGGCGACCCGCGCCACGAGCGCACGAAGCGCTTCCTGCAGCGGCTGCAGGGCCCCTTCGGCGGGTAGCGAGCAACGCCCCTACGCGGAAGCGGCCCGCCCCACCAGGGGACGGGCCGCTTCGCGGTCTGCGTCAGCGCTCGGCGAGCTTCGCGCTCTCGTCGTGCCAGACGAGCGCGACGGGCTCGAGCGCCTCGCGGTGCTTCGCGGCGTGGTGCGCGCAGAAGAGCAGCGTGCCGCTCGCCATGGTCGCTCGGACGTATGCCTGGGCGCCGCAGCTGTCGCAGCGGTCGAGCGCGCTGAGCGGCGCGTTCGCCTCGTCGGCCTCGAGCGTCGCGGTCTGGGTGTCGTTCACGGTGCCCTCCTTCTTCGTCCTGACCTCCATCGTGGCACGGGAGTCTGTCAGATCCCGGTCATCCGGCCATCGGTTCGCCAGCGGCGCAACGCCCGTCCGCGCCGCGCGCCCTGCCGTTCCGCGGGCCCGCGCGGCCCTAGGCTGGCGGGCGGCGCCCACTCGGCCGGTCGCAGACCGCTGCAGCCCGGGCGCGTCGAGCGAGGATTGGGGGATCGGTTGGCAGCTGCGGCATCCGACTACTCGGCGCGGCACCTGACGGTGCTCGAGGGGCTCGAGGCGGTGCGCAAGCGCCCGGGCATGTACATCGGCTCGACCGACTCGCGCGGCCTGATGCACTGCCTGTGGGAGATCATCGACAACTCCGTCGACGAGGCGCTCGGCGGCCACGGCGACGAGATCACGGTCGTGCTGCACCGCGACGGCTCCGTCGAGGTGCGCGACACCGCCCGCGGCCTGCCGATCGACGTCGAGCCGCGCACGGGCCTCACGGGCGTCGAGGTCATCTTCACGAAGCTGCACGCCGGCGGCAAGTTCGGCGGCGGCGCCTACAAGTCCTCCGGCGGCCTCCACGGCGTCGGCGCATCCGTCGTCAACGCGCTCTCGGAGCGCCTCGACGTCGAGGTCGACCGCGACGGCGCCACGTGGGCGATGTCGTTCCACCGCGGCGAGCCGGGGGAGTTCCTCGACGAGGGAGAGCCCTCGCCGCACGCGACGTTCCTGCCGTTCGTGGATGCGTCGCGGCTGCGCAAGGTCGGCAAGGTCGCGAAGGGCGTCACGGGCACGCGCGTGCGCTACTGGGCCGACCCGCAGGTGTTCACGAAGGGCGCCGACTTCCTCGCCGACGAGCTCTCGCGCCGGGCGCGCCAGACGGCGTTCCTCGTGCCGGGGCTCGCGATCCAGATCATCGACGACCGCGCCGACGAGCGCGTCGTGCACGACTTCAAGTACGACGGCGGCATCAGCGAGTTCGCCGAGTACCTCGCGCCCGATCCCGCGCTGACGTCGACCTGGCGGCTGACGGGCGAGGGCGACTTCCAGGAGACGATCCCGGTGCTCGACGAGGCGACCGGGCACATGGTCACCCGCGAGGTCGACCGCACGTGCGAGGTCGACATCGCGCTGCGCTGGGGCACCGGCTACGACACCGTCGTGCAGACGTTCGTGAACATCATCGCGACGCCCAAGGGCGGCTCGCACCTGGCCGGCTTCGAGCAGTCGCTGCTGAAGCTCATCCGCGACCAGGTGGCCGCGAACGCGCGCAAGCTCAAGGCCGGCACCGACAAGGTGGAGAAGGACGACGCGCTCGCCGGCCTCACCGCCGTCGTGACGGTGCGGCTGCCCGAGCCGCAGTTCGAGGGCCAGACGAAGGAGGTGCTCGGCACGCCCGCCGTGCGCCAGATCGTCGCCCAGGTGGTCGCGCGCGAGCTCGGCGCCATCCTCACCTCGTCGAAGCGCGACGAGAAGGCGCAGGCCGCGCAGGTGCTCGAGAAGGTCGTCAGCGAGATGAAGGCGCGCATCTCGGCGCGCTCGCTCAAGGAGACCGCGCGGCGCAAGAGCGCGCTCGAGTCGTCGTCGCTGCCGGTGAAGCTCGTCGACTGCCGCTCGAACGACGTCGCGCAGACCGAGCTGTTCATCGTCGAGGGCGACAGCGCGCTCGGCACCGCGAAGCCCGCGCGCGACAGCGAGTTCCAGGCGATCCTGCCCATCCGCGGCAAGATCCTCAACGTGCAGAAGGCGTCGGTGGCCGACATGCTCTCCAACGCGGAGTGCGCGGCGATCATCCAGTCGATCGGGGCGGGATCCGGCCGCTCGTTCGACATCTCGGCCGCGCGCTACGGCAAGATCATCATGCTGTCGGACGCCGACGTCGACGGCGCCCACATCCGCACCCTGCTGCTCACGCTCATCCACCGCTACATGCGGCCGCTCATCGACGAGGGGCGCGTCTTCGCGGCCGTGCCGCCGCTGCACCGCGTGCTCGTCAAGCACCGCGGCAAGCCCGACGAGGCCGTGTACACCTACTCCGACGCCGAGCTGCACCGCACGCTCGCGCGGCTCAAGAAGGCCGGCAAGGGCTGGCACGAGCCGCCGCAGCGCTACAAGGGCCTCGGCGAGATGGACGCCGACCAGCTCGCCGAGACCACGATGGACCGCTCCCGCCGCACCCTGCGCCGCGTCACGATCAGCGACGCCGAGCGGGCGAGCGAGGTCTTCGAGCTGCTCATGGGCAACGACGTCGCGCCGCGGCGCGAGCTCATCGTCACGTCGCAGGTCGACCGCGACCGCATCGACGCCTGAGCCGCGCGCGCCCGGGGCGTGGCGCCGACGCCGACCGGGGCGGATGCGCACGACCGGGGCGGATGCGCACGACCGGGGCGGGCACGCCGTGCCCGGTCGGGCGCAGCCGCCCCAGTCGCGGGTCGTGAGGCGCTGGCGAGCCGCGGGTGAGCCGGCTACGCGCCGAGCCGCGACCCGACCGCGCCGATCGCGCCGTCGACCGAGACGCCGGAGCCCGCGCGCGCCGCGCCGCCCGGCGGCAGCTGCCGCTGGGAGCCGTCGGCGCCGACCGCGAGCGGCGAAGGGCCGGCCCACGCGAGGCTCAGCCCGACCTCGCCCTTCAGCAGCCGGTGCGCCTGCACCCCGCCGGTGCCGCGCCCCTTCGGGGGGTATTCGGCGAGGTCCGAGACCTTCACGCGCGGCTCGTCGAGCCCCGCGAGCGTCTCGGCGGCCTCGGTGACGGTGACGACCTCGGCGCCGTCGGTCACGGCGCCGGCGAACCGCACCGTCGCATCCGCCTTGAGCCCGATGCCCTTCATGCCGCCGGCGCCCGGCCCCTGCGGGTTCACCTGGCCGGCGGGGAAGCGCAGCAGCTGCGCGTCGGTCGTGATGAGCACGATCCAGGCGTCGTCGGGCGCGGGCGCGATGCCCACGACCCGGTCGCCGGGCTTCAGCGCGATGACGCTCTCGCGGTCGCGGTCGCGCAGCTCGGCGGGTCGGATGCGCTTGACGATGCCCTGCGCGGTCGCGACGAGCCACGGCTCCTCGGTCGAGAGGTCGATGAGCGCGACCGCCTCCTCGCCGCGCTCGAACGCGCCGAGGTCGCGCACCTTGACGCCCGCGGTGAGGCCGACGGATGCGGGCGGCACCGAGGGCAGGTCGGCGGGCGTCAGGCGCAGCACGGCCCCCGAGGACGTCACGAGCCCGAAGGCACCGCGCGTGGTCGAGGCGACCTCCGAGCGGATCGCGTCGTGGCGGCTGCGGCGCGCGGGCGCGGGGATGGGCTCCTCGCCGTCGACCCGCACGAGCCGGCCCGTGACCGACATGACGACGCGCGTCGGCGCATCCGCGATCTCGAGGCTCGCAGCCGCCGCGCGCGCCGCCGCCGAGCGGCCGGTCGCGGCCTGCTGGCCGTTCGCCTCGGTGAGCATCGTGCGGCGGGGCGTGCCGAAGCGGTCGGCGACCTCGTCGAGCTCGGCCGCGACCACCTCGTGCAGCGCCGCCTGCGTGCCGAGGATGCGCTCGAGCTCGGCGATCTGGGCGAGCAGCTCGTCGCGCTCGGCCTCGAGCTCGATGCGGCTGAACTTCGTCAGGCGCCGCAGCCGCAGCTCGAGGATGTGCTCGGCCTGCACCTCGGTGAGGTCGAAGACGTCCTGCAGCCGCCTGCGCGCCTGCTCGCCGTCGTCGGAGGTGCGGATGACCTGGATGACCTCGTCGATGTCGAGCACCGCGATGAGCAGGCCCTCGACGAGGTGCAGGCGGTCGCGGCGGCGCTGCAGCCGGTACTCGCTGCGCCGGCGCACGACGCCGACGCGGTGCTCGAGGTAGACGCGCAGCAGCTCGCGGAGCCCGAGCGTCTGCGGCTTGCCCTCGACGAGCGCCACGTTGTTGATCGAGAAGCCGTCCTCGAGCGGGGTGTAGCGGTAGAGCTGCTGCAGCACGGCATCCGGGTCGAAGCCCGTCTTGATGCCGATCACGAGCCGCATGCCGTGCTTGCGGTCGGTGAGGTCCTGCACGTCGGCGAGGCCCTGCAGCTTCTTCGACTGCACGCCGTCCTTGATCTTCTCGATGATCCGCTCGGGGCCGACGAGGTAGGGCAGCTCGGTGATCACGATCTGCGTCTTGCGGCCCTGCCGCTCGACCGACGCGCGCGCCCGCGTGCGGAACGAGCCGCGGCCGCTCTCGTACGCCTCGCGGATGCCGTCGAGGCCGACGATCACGCCGCCGCCGGGCAGGTCGGGCCCGGGCACGTGGCGCATGAGGTCGGCGACGGATGCGTCGGGGTGCGCGAGCAGGTGCTTGGCCGCCTGCACGACCTCGACGAGGTTGTGCGGCGCCATGTTCGTGGCCATGCCGACCGCGATGCCGCTCGCGCCGTTGACGAGCAGGTTCGGGTACGAGGCGGGCAGCACGTCGGGCTGCTGGTACGAGTTGTCGTAGTTGGGCACGAAGTCGACGACGTCCTCGTCGAGGCCCTCGGTGAGCGACAGACCGGCCGCCGCGAGGCGCGCCTCGGTGTAGCGGGGCGCGGCGGGCCCGTCGTCGAGCGAGCCGAAGTTGCCGTGCCCGTCGATGAGCGGCAGCCGCAGGCTGAACGGCTGCGCGAGGCGCACGAGCGCGTCGTAGATCGCGGTGTCGCCGTGCGGGTGCAGCTTGCCCATCACGTCGCCCACGACGCGCGCGCTCTTGACGTGGCCCTTCTCGGGGCGCAGCCCCATCTCGGACATCTGGAAGAGGATGCGCCGCTGCACGGGCTTGAGCCCGTCGCGCGCGTCCGGCAGCGCGCGGGCGTAGATGACGGAGTAGGCGTACTCGAGGAACGAGTCCTGCATCTCGGCAGCGACGTCGATGTCGTCGATGCGCTCCGCGGTCGCGGCGCCGTCGGAGGGCTCGGTGGTGGGCTTGGCAGTCATAGGCTGACCGAATGCTACCGACCAGGGCGCCAGGATCCCGGAGCCTTGCCGACGTTCTCGCGAGCTCGGCGCAGGCGATGCGCGGCGAGCGCAACGCGCTCGGACTGCCTGCGGTGGCGGGCGCGGTCGTGCTGCTCGTCGACGGCCTCGGCGCCGCGCAGCTCGGCCAGCGCGCCGGCCACGCGCGCACGCTCGCCGGCGCCCCGGGCGGCTCGCTCGACGCGGGCTTCCCGTCGACGACCGCCGTGTCGCTCGCGAGCCTCACGACGGGCGCGCTCGCCGGCGAGCACGGGCTGGTCGGCTACGACGCGTTCGTGCCCGGCCACGGGGTGCGCAACCAGCTGCGCGACTGGGGCGGGCCGATGGATCCGGCGCGGTGGCAGCGCCGCCCGACGCTCTTCGAGTCGACCCGCTCGGTGGTCGTCGCCGAGGCGAAGCACGCCGACAGCGGCTTCACCCGCGCGGTGCTGCGGGGCGCCGAGTACCGCGGGGCGCGCACGCTCGCCGACCGGTTCGCGCTCGCCGAGCGCGCCGCGCGCGAGCGCAGCCTCGTCTACCTCTACGTGCCCGAGCTCGACCGCGCGGGCCACGAGTCCGGCTGGCAGTCCGACGACTGGATCGACGCGCTCGAGGAGCTCGACGGCCTCGTCGCGGGCCTCGTCGCCACGCTGCCGCGCGACGTGGGCCTCGTCGCCACCGCCGACCACGGCATGGTCGACGTCGACGCATCCGCCCACCGCATCGTGCCGCGCGAGCTGCTCGCGCGGGTGACCGACGTCGCGGGGGAGCCGCGCTGCCTGCAGCTGCAGGTCGACGGCGAGGCGGATGCGGTGGCCGACGACTGGCGCGCGTGGCTCGGCGACGGCGCGTGGGTCGCGACGCGGCAGCAGGTGATCGACGCGGGCTGGCTCGGCGAGGTGCACCCCGAGGTCGCGCCGCGCCTCGGCGACGTGTTCGTCGCCGCGCGCGGCCGGGCGGCGATCTACGTCGACGAGCTCGACCCCGCGCGCGGCATGGTCGGCCAGCACGGCTCGCTCACGCAGGACGAGCTGCGCGTGCCGCTGCGGCGCTTCGGCGCCTTCGCGTGAGGCGCCGGGGCTAGAACCGCACGACCTGCCGGATCGCCCTGCCGTCGGCGAGCGTGTCGAGCGCCTCGTTGAGGTCCTCGAGCGCGATCTCGCTCGTCACGAGCTCCTCGACGGGCAGCCGGCCCTCGCGCCACAGCTGCTCGTAGCGCGGGATGTCGCGGGAGGGCACGGCAGACCCGAGGTACGAGCCGACGACGGTGCGCGCCTCGGCCGTGAACGTCAGCGGCGACAGCGACGCCCGGGCGTCCGGATGCGGCAGGCCGACGGTCACGGTCGTGCCACCTGGCGCCGTGAGGGCGAACGCCGTCTCGAACGCCTTCGGGTGCCCGGCGGCCTCGATCACGACGGGTGCGCGCAGCCCCTGCGCGACCGCGTCGTCGGGGGAGAGCGCCACGTCGGCGCCGAGCTCGAGCGCGCGCTCGAGCTTCGCGGGGACGGCGTCGACGCCGATGACCCTGCCGAGCCCGAGCGATGCGGCGGCGAGCAGCGCGGCCATGCCCACGCCGCCGAGCCCGACGATGACGATGTCGTCGCCCTCGCGCGGCCTGCCGGCGTTGACGACGGCGCCGCCGCCGGTGAGCATCGCGCAGCCGAGCACCGCGGCGACCTGCGGCGGCACGTCGGCGCCGACGGGGACGACGGAGCGGCGGTCGAGCACGGCGTGGGTGGCGAAGGCGGAGACGCCGAGGTGGTGGTGCACGTCGTGCCCGTCCTCGTGCAGGCGCCGGCCGCCGCCGAGCAGCTCGCCGGCGCCGTTCGACGCCGAGCCCCGCTCGCACGGCAGGCGGCCGTCGGTCGCGCAGGCCGCGCACTCGCCGCAGCGCGGCAGGAACGTGGTGACCACGCGGTCGCCGACCGCGACGTCGTCGACGCCCTCGCCCACCGCCTCTACGATCCCCGCCGCCTCGTGGCCGAGCAGCATGGGGACGGGGCGCGGGCGGGCGCCGTCGACGACCGAGAGGTCGCTGTGGCACAGGCCCGCCGCCTCGATGCGCAGCAGCAGCTCGCCCGGGCCGGGCGGGTCGAGCTCGAGCTCGACGAGCTCGAGCGGCCGTGAGTCGGCGAAGGGGCGCTCGGCGCCGATCGTGCGCAGCACCGCGCCGCGGATGCGCATCAGCGGCCGTCCCAGCCGGCGACCGAGCCGTCGGGGCTCGCCTCGCGCACGACGAGCGTGCAGTCCTTGCCGCCGAGGCCGTCGTCGAGCAGCCGCTGCAGCTGGTCGCGGATGAGCGTCGCGGCAGGCACGTGCACGCCCGCGGCCTCGGCGCCCGCGACGGCGAGCGTGACGTCCTTGTGGCACAGCATCGCCGAGAAGGACGCGTCGAAATTGTGGTTGGCGGCGGCGCCCGGCACGACGCCCGGCACCGGGTACCAGGTGCGCAGCGCCCACGAGTCGCCCGACGAGACGCGAGCGACGTCGAAGAATGCCTTCGGGTCGAGGCCGAGCCGCTGCGCGAGCTGCGAGCCCTCGGACATCGCGAGGATCGAGACGCCGAGCATCATGTTGTTGACGAGCTTCGCGGCGATGCCGTGCGTGGCCTCGCCGACGGCGAAGACGTTGCCGGCCATGGGCGTCACGATCGCCTTCGCGTCGGCGACGTCGGCCTCGTCGCCGCCGAGCATGAACGTGAGCGTCGCCGCCTCGGCGCCCTGCGTGCCGCCCGAGACGGGCGCGTCGACGAAGCGGAAGCCGCGGGAGCCGGCCTCGCCGTGGCACCACTGCGAGGTCTCGATGTCGACGGTCGACGTGTCGAGGATGAGGGTTCCGGGGGCTGCGTGCTCGAAGACGCCATCGGGGCCCTCGAGCACCTGCCGCACGTGCTCGCCCTTGGGCAGGCTCGTGATGACCACGTCGGCGCCCTCCACGGCCTCGGCGACGCTCGCGACGGGGGTGATGCCGTGCTCCGCGGCGCTCTCGCGCAGCGCGTCGACCACGTCGTAGCCGCGCACCTCGTGCCCCGCGGTGACCAGGTGGGAGGACATCCGGCTGCCCATGTTGCCGAGTCCGATCCAGGCGATTGACGTCATCGTCGATTCCTTCCTCAGGTGGTGCCCCAACGCTATCCCGTCGGACGCGGAACGGGCGGCGAGGTCACCCTCGCCGCCCGTCGCGTCATGCGCTCCGATCAGTGGATCAGACCGTGCCCTTCTCGGCCAGCACGCGGCGGCGGTCCTCGTCGTCGACGTCGTGCAGCGAGATGCCCTTCGTCTCCTTGAGCGCCAGCACCGCGATGAGCGTGATGCCGCAGGCGATCACGAGGTAGATCGCGACCGGGATGTGGCTGCCGAACTGCCCGAGCAGCCAGGTGGCGATGATCGGCGCGAGCGAGCCCGCGACGATCGACGTGACCTGGTAGCCGAGCGAGACGCCCGAGTAGCGCATGCGCGTCGGGAAGAGCTCGGCCATGATCGCCGGCTGGCCGGCGTACATGAGGGCGTGGAACAGCAGGCCCAGGATGATCGCGAGCAGGATCACGATGTCGCTGCCGGTCTCGAACATCGGGAAGGCGATGAAGCCCCACGTCGCGCCCAGGAGGACGCCCGCCAGGTACATGGGCTTGCGGCCCACGCGGTCGGTGAAGCGGCCCACGATCGGCACGAAGATGAAGTGCGCGATGTGCGCGATCGCCATCAGGCCGAGGATGCGGGACACGTCGTACTCGAGGTACGTGCGCAGGTACACGATCGAGAACGTGACGACCAGGTAGTAGAGGACGTTCTCCGCGAAGCGCAGGCCCATGGCCGTCAGCACGCCCTTGGGGTAGCGCTTCAGCACCTCGAGCACGCCGTACGACTGCGCCTTCGTCTCGATGACCTCGGCCTTGACGTCCTGGAAGATCGGGGCGTCCTCGACGCGGGTGCGGATGTAGTAGCCGACCGCGACGATGACGACCGACAGCCAGAACGCGATGCGCCAGCCCCAGCCGAGGAAGTCCTCGTCCGAGAGCGTCCACTGCAGGACGAGCAGCACGATCGTGGCGAGCAGGTTGCCGGCCGGAACCGCCGCCTGCGGGAACGACGACCAGAAGCCGCGCTCCTTGTTGGGCGAGTGCTCGGCCACCAGCAGGACGCCGCCGCCCCACTCGCCGCCGACCGCGAAGCCCTGGAAGAAGCGCAGGACCACGAGCGCCGCAGGTGCGAAGTAGCCGATCTGGTCGAACGTGGGCAGGCAGCCCATCAGGAACGTCGCGACACCCACCAGGATGATCGCGAACTGCAGCAGCTTCTTGCGGCCGTACTTGTCGCCGAAGTGGCCGAAGACGATGCCGCCGAGCGGACGGGCGACGAAGCCCACCGCGTAGGTCAGGAATGCGCTGATGATGGGGAAGTACGGATCATCGCTCTCGGGGAACATGATCAGGTTGAAGACGATCGTCGACGCCGTGGCGTACAGGAAGAACTCGTACCACTCGACGACGGTGCCCGCCATGGCGGCCGTGACGACCTTGCCCAGGCCCTCGCGGGTGTTGTCGCGCTTGGTGTCGTGCGCGGGTGCTGTCATGCCTACCTCCTCGTAGGGTGCACGGGACTGTGCGCGGTGAATCTAACATGACGTCTCGTTCAGGTGAGACGCATGGGGCGCGACACACCGAGAGGCGGGCACCCGGTCGCCCGGATGCCCGCCTCTCGGTGTGCGGCGCTCAGTCGTCGGAGCGCGACCCGAAGACGATCTCGTCCCAGCTCGGCATCGAGGCGCGCGATCCGCGCTTCTTCGAGCCGACCGGGCCGGTGCCCGTCGCGCGCTGCGGACGGGCCTCCTCCTGGGGCTCGGGCCTCGGCGCCTCGGCCTCGAACAGGCCCGGCTCGGTCTCGGCGGTGCGCAGCGCCGCCTCCCGCTCGCTGCGGCGACGGCGGAGGGCGTCGAGCAGCTCGGCGGTGTGGTTCGGCTGCGCGGATGCGGCGGGCCGGTTGATCGCGGCGGCCTGCACGTTCTCGGGCTGGCTGCCGACCTCGCCGGTGCGGCGGCGCAGCCACGGGTTGTCGGCCTTCGTCGGCTCCTTGGCGCGCTCGTCGGCGGCGCCCTCGGTCGCCGTCGACGACGCGACGGCCTCCTCGAGGCCGACGCCCGGCTCCACCGGCGCCGGCGCCTGCCGCACCGCGCCGCGCTGGATGCGGAACGCATCCGAGTCGAACCGGCCGGTGTCGGCGGCGTCGGCGCGCTGCGAGATGGGGGGAGCGGGCTGGCTCGGCGCGCGCTCGCCCGCGGGTGCGGGAGCGGACGGCGCGGCGGACGGCGCGGGAGCGGGCTCGGGCGACGCCGGCCGCGACTGCCGGTCGATGGCGCGGAGCCTCGGCACGAGCACGCTCGACGCGTCGCCGGTCTGGCTCAGCGAGACCGCCTCCTTGCCGCGGGGCGTGAGGGTGGCCTTCTTGGGCTCGTAGCCCCAGACGGCCTCGTGCTGCATGCCCTCGGTCGTGAAGCGCAGGCGCACGGTCCACGCGCCGCCCTCCGCGTCCTTCCACGAGGCCCACGAGCGGTCGGAGGCGCGCAGGTCGTCGAGGCGCTCCTCGATCGCGGCGCCGAAGGTCGTCTCGCCCGCGAGCGGGTCGATGTCGCCGGATGCGACGGGGATGGAGAGCGCGGAGTCGAGCACGTGCGCGCGCTCGGCGATGACCGGCCCCTCGAAGCGCTCGACGTAGGCGAGCTCCTCGCCCGTGGAGGAGGCGACCTCCTCGGCGGACATGCCGCCGCGGATGAGCGACTGGATGTCGCGCGGGCTGGCCTTGCGCTCGCGGTGGGGCACCGCGGCCTGCGGCCTGCGGTGCTCGGGGAGTGCATCGACGGGCACGCTGAAGCGCTCGCCGGAGTCGGACTCGAGGATGAGCACGCCGTCCTCGACGCCGATGACGCTCAGCTGCTGCATGATTCGTCGATCCTTCCTGGCGGTGTCGGTGGGCGCCAGCATCCCACGCGCCGACGGCCCGCGCCGGGAATGGATCGGGCGCGCCGCACGTTCCGCCTCAGACACCGCTCGACGCCCATGTCGGCACCCGGCTGCGCACCGATATCTGATTTGCCTAGGCGATCGGATTCGTGCAGACTGTGCGCCGACGCCGCCCACCACACCCCCAGCAAGGACTCTCGATGGCCACCGATTACGACGCCCCGCGCAAGACCGACGACGAGAACGAGTCGATCGAGGCGCTCAAGGAGCGCGTGCCTGCGAAGAGCGTCTCCACCGACGAGGACGCCGACAACCCGGGCAGCTTCGACCTCTCGGCGGCCGACCTCGCCGACGTCGAGCTCGACGTCGTCGTGCTCCCGCCGCAGGAGGACGAGTTCACGTGCGTGAGCTGCTTCCTCGTGAAGCACCGCCTGCAGTTCGACCACGAGACGAAGCTCGGGCCGATCTGCCGCGAGTGCTCTTGACCGACCTCCCCTGACGCGAGCGGCGCCCTCGGGCGCCGCTCGCGTCTCGCGTTCCCGGCTCCTGTCGCCCGCGCGCGAGCGGCTACGCCGACGCGCGCGCCGCGTCGATCGCCGCGGCGAGCCGCTCCGGCCGGCGCGAGCTCATCACCCACGACGGGGTCGGGTCGCTCTCGTCGTCGACGGCGACGCGCACGAGCCCGCGCGTCCACGGCGAGATCACGTGGTGCGACGCCGGGTCCCACTCGGCGCGCATCGCCGCGCGCGCCTCGTCGCCGCGCAGCGCCTCGGGCGCGTCGAGGAGCGCGGTCGCGATCCGCGCCCTGCCTGCGCGCAGCATCCCGTCGCGCACCTCGACCACGGGCGCGCCGCCCCACAGCGCCGTCACGATGCCGAGGTAGAGCACGGCCGCGACGCCCATCCCGACGCCGAGGTCGACCGGCAGGAAGACGAGCAGCGCGGCGGGCACGATGAGCAGCAGGAGCAGCGGCAGCCACCAGGGCGGCGTGAGCCGCTCGCGGTACGACGAGGCGGGATCCATGCCCCCATCCTCTCGCGCGCCGAGCGCTCCGGTTCCCGGCGCCCATCCGCCTCGGCTAGCCTCGATTGCGATGCAGCAGGTCGACGTCCTCATCACCGGATCGCCGGTGCCCTCCTACGCGCACCCGGGCGACGCCGGTGCCGATCTCCATGCCGCCGAGGCGGTCACGCTCGAGCCCGGGCAGCGCGCGCTGGTCGGCACGGGCGTCGCGATCGCGCTCCCGGACGGCTTCGCGGCGTTCGTGCACCCCCGCAGCGGCCTCGCCGCCAAGCACGGGATCACGATCGTCAACGCGCCCGGCACGGTCGACGCGGGCTATCGCGGCGAGATCAAGGTCAACCTGCTCAACACCGGCGGCGAGCCGCACCGCATCGAGGTGGGCGACCGCATCGCCCAGCTCGTCGTGCAGCGCGTCGAGCGCGTGCGCTTCGTCGAGGTGGAGCGCCTGCCGGGATCGGATCGGGGGGAGCGCGGGCACGGATCGACCGGCCGCGGCGCCGCCCCGGAGGGGATCGCACGATGACCGACACCACTGACGCCCAGGGCGAGCCGCTCGACGACGAGGCGCTCGTCGACAAGAGCGCTCCCGAGGACCGAGCCCAGGCGGGCCCGCTCGACGAGTCCGAGGCGCCCGTGCGCCCCTACGTCGACCTCGGCGGCCTGCGCATCGTGCCGCGCCCCGGCATGCAGATGCGCCTCGAGGTCGAGGAGCGGACGAAGCGCATCGTCGCCGTCACCCTCGAGCACGAGGGCTCCACCGTGCAGCTGCAGCCCTTCGCCGCGCCGCGCAGCGAGGGCATCTGGGCGCCCGTGCGGCAGGTGCTGCGCACGCAGCTCGAGCGCCAGGGCGCGACCGTCGACGAGGCCGAGGGCCTGCTCGGCCCCGAGCTGCGCGCCCGGCTGCAGTCCGGCCCCGACGGGGCGCCGCGGGCGGTGCGCATCATCGGCGTCGACGGGCCGCGCTGGATGCTGCAGGGCCTCATCGGCGGCCAGGCCGCGGTCGACGACGAGCAGGCCGCGAAGGCGATCGAGCTGTTCCGCTCGACGGTGGTGTGCCGCGGCGCCCAGCCGATGCCGCCGCGCGACCTCATCCCGCTGAGCGCGCCGAAGCCGGTCTGATGGCGATGCCGCCGGGGGAGCGGGAGCCGTCCTTCTCCGAGCAGGTGGGCGCGGCCATCCGGGGCTCCAAGCTCGGCCACCTCGACCCATCCGCCAGGCCCACGCCCGGCGCGCTGCTCGGCGCGATGGGCGGCGTGCGCGGGCTCGTCGAGTCGCTCCTGCCCGGCATCCTCTTCCTCGCGATCTACGCGACCACCCGCGAGGTGTGGCTCGCGGTCGTCGTGCCGCTCGTCGTCTCGGTCGGCTTCGTGGCGTGGCGCGTGCTGCAGAAGGGGCAGCCCGTGCTCGCGTTCGCGGGCCTCGTCGGCGTCGGCATCTCGGCCGCGGTCGCGCTCATCACCGGGCAGGGCGAGGACAACTTCCTCTGGGGCTTCACCGTCAACACGATCGTGGTGCTCGTGCTGCTCGTCAGCATGCTGCTGCGCCGCCCGCTCGTCGGCGTCATCGCCGGCGCGCTCACCGCGAAACCCCACGCGTGGCGCACGGAGCGCGCGAAGCGCGCCGTCGCCTGGCGGGCCACCATCCTGTGGCTCGCGGTCATCGCCGCGCGGCTCGCGATCCAGGTGCCGATGTACCTCGCCGCCGACGCGGGCGCCGCGGGCGCCGTCGAGGCACTCGCCGCGACGAAGCTCGTGATGGGCGTGCCGCTCTACCTCGCCGCGCTGTGGGTGACGTGGCTCATGGTGCGCACCGTGCTCGACGACGACACGCCTGCGCAGGCGGAGGAGCCGTCTGAGCGCTAGGATATCTTGACGTCAAGATATCTCGCCCTGCACCCCTGGAGTACGGCGGTGCGAGGCTTACACTCGAGGCGCGGCCAGCGCATCCCGTGAAGACCCTGAGGAGTCACGATGGCGAATCCGAACAGCTTCGACAGCAAGGACACGCTGTCGGTCGGCGACACCGACTACACGGTGTACCGCATCGACAAGGTCGAGGGGCACGAGCGGCTGCCGTTCAGCCTCAAGGTGCTGCTCGAGAACCTGCTGCGCACCGAGGACGGCGCGAACGTCACGAAGGAGCAGATCCAGTCGCTCGGCTCGTGGGTCGCCGACTCCGAGCCCTCGACCGAGATCCAGTTCTCGCCGGCGCGCGTCGTCATGCAGGACTTCACCGGCGTGCCCTGCATCGTCGACCTCGCCACGATGCGCGAGGCCGTCGCCGAGCTCGGCGGCGACCCCAAGAAGATCAACCCGCTCGCCCCGGCCGAGCTCGTCATCGACCACTCGGTGATCGCCGACCTCTTCGGCACCGCCGACGCCCTCGAGCGCAACGTCGAGATCGAGTACCAGCGCAACGGCGAGCGCTACCAGTTCCTGCGCTGGGGCCAGACGGCGTTCGACGACTTCAAGGTCGTCCCGCCCGGCACCGGCATCGTCCACCAGGTCAACATCGAGAACCTGGCGAAGGTCACCTACTCGCGCGAGTTCGGCGGCGAGCTCACCGCCTACCCCGACACCGTCGTCGGCACCGACTCGCACACCACGATGGTCAACGGCCTCGGCGTGCTCGGCTGGGGCGTCGGCGGCATCGAGGCCGAGGCCGCGATGCTCGGCCAGCCCGTCTCGATGCTCATCCCGCGCGTCGTCGGCTTCAAGCTCACCGGCTCGATCCCCGCCGGCGTGACGGCGACGGATGTCGTGCTCACGATCACCGACATGCTCCGCAAGCACGGCGTGGTCGGCAAGTTCGTCGAGTTCTACGGCACCGGCGTGGCCTCCGTGCCGCTCGCGAACCGCGCGACCATCGGCAACATGAGCCCGGAGTTCGGCTCGACCGCCGCCATCTTCCCGATCGACGACGTCACGCTCGACTACCTGCGCTTCACCGGCCGCAGCGAGGAGCAGGTCGCGCTCGTCGAGGCGTACTCCAAGCAGCAGGGCCTCTGGCACGACCCGGCGGTCGAGCCGACCTACTCGGAGTACATGGAGCTCGACCTGTCGACGGTCGTGCCCTCGATCGCCGGCCCGAAGCGCCCGCAGGACCGCATCGAGCTGACCAACGCGAAGCAGCAGTTCTCGGCCGACCTGCAGAACTACGCGACGGCGCCCGAGCAGGCGTCGGAGCCCGAGAAGGACGTCGTCGACGAGGCCGTGGAGGACACCTTCCCGGCCTCCGATCCCGCGTCGTTCTCGGCCGACACCGACGAGGAGCTCGTCGCCCCGACGCCCGCGGCCCCCACGGGCGTGCCGACGGCATCGCGCATCTCGCAGCCGGTCACGGTCGAGGTCGACGGCGAGACGTTCGAGCTCGACCACGGCCACGTCGCGATCGCGGCGATCACGTCGTGCACCAACACGTCGAACCCGTCGGTGATGCTCGCCGCCGGCCTGCTCGCGCGGAACGCGGTCGAGAAGGGCCTCTCGTCGAAGCCGTGGGTCAAGACGACGATGGCGCCCGGCTCGAAGGTCGTCACCGACTACTACGAGAAGGCGGGCCTCTGGGGCGACCTCGAGTCGCTCGGCTTCTACCTCGTGGGCTACGGCTGCACGACGTGCATCGGCAACTCGGGCCCGCTCAAGGAGGAGATCTCCGCGTCGGTGAACGACAACGACCTCGCCGTGACCGCGGTGCTCTCGGGCAACCGCAACTTCGAGGGCCGCATCAACCCCGACGTGAAGATGAACTACCTCGCGTCGCCGCCGCTCGTGATCGCCTACGCGCTCGCCGGCACGATGGACTTCGACTTCGACACCCAGCCGCTCGGCAAGGGCAAGGACGGCCAGGACGTGTTCCTCGCCGACATCTGGCCCTCGGCCGACGAGGTGCAGGCGACGATCGACTCGTCGATCGACACCGAGATGTTCACGACGCAGTACGCGGCCGTGTTCGACGGCGACGAGCGCTGGCAGAACCTGCCGACGCCGGCCGGCGACGTCTTCGAGTGGGACGAGCAGTCGACGTACGTGCGGAAGCCCCCGTACTTCGAGGGCATGACGATGGAGACGACCCCGGTCGCCGACATCACCGGCGCCCGCGTGCTCGCGAAGCTCGGCGACTCGGTCACGACCGACCACATCTCGCCCGCGGGCAGCATCAAGGCCGACAGCCCGGCCGGCCGCTACCTCACCGAGCACGGCGTGGACCGCAAGGACTTCAACTCCTACGGCTCGCGCCGCGGCAACCACGAGGTGATGATCCGCGGCACGTTCGCGAACATCCGCCTGAAGAACCTGCTGCTCGACGGGGTCGAGGGCGGCTACACGCGCGACTTCACGACCGCCGACGGCGAGCAGGCGTTCATCTACGACGCATCCGCCAACTACCAGGCGCAGGGCACCCCGCTCGTCGTGCTGGGCGGCAAGGAGTACGGCTCGGGCTCGAGCCGCGACTGGGCCGCGAAGGGCACGAGCCTGCTGGGCGTCAAGGCCGTCATCACCGAGTCGTTCGAGCGCATCCACCGCTCGAACCTCATCGGCATGGGCGTCGTGCCGCTGCAGTTCCCGGCCGGCGAGACCTGGGAGTCGCTCGGCCTCGACGGCACGGAGTCGATCTCGATCACGGGCCTCACCGAGCTGAACGAGGGCCGCACCCCGAAGACCGTGCGCGTCGTCGCCGAGCCGACCGAGCACAGCCCCGAGGGCAAGCAGACGGTCGAGTTCGACGCGGTCGTGCGCATCGACACCCCGGGAGAGGCCGACTACTACCGCAACGGCGGCATCCTGCAGTACGTGCTGCGCTCGCTCGTCTGAGCACCATCGATCGACGGCCCCGGGCTCCGCTATGAGCCCGGGGCCGTCGGCGTCCGCGGAGCCGTCGCCGCGTAGACTCGAGCGCATGAGCCTGCTCGATCGGATCCGCGGCCCGAGGGACCTCGACGGGCTCTCCCAGCACGAGCTCGAGGCGCTCGTCGCCGAGATCCGCGCCTTCCTCATCCGCGAGGTCTCGCGCACCGGCGGCCACCTCGGCCCGAACCTCGGCGTGGTCGAGCTGACGATGGCCATGCACCGCGTCTTCCGCTCGCCGCGCGACGCGTTCGTCTTCGACACCGGCCACCAGTCGTACGTGCACAAGCTGCTCACCGGCAGGCAGGACTTCTCGCGCCTGCGCCAGAAGGGCGGCATCGCGGGCTACCCGCAGCGCGCCGAGAGCGAGCACGACATCGTCGAGTCGAGCCACGCATCCTCCTCCCTGTCGTGGGCCGACGGCATCAGCCGCGCCTTCGACATCACCGGCCAGCACGACCGCTCGGTCGTCGCCGTCGTGGGCGACGGGGCCCTCACCGGCGGCATGACGTGGGAGGCGCTCAACAACATCTCCGACGACAACAGCCGCCGGCTCGTCATCGTCGTCAACGACAACGGGCGCTCCTACGCGCCGACGATCGGCGGCATGGCCCGCTTCCTCAACGGGGTGCGCACGCAGCGCTCGTACCGCAGCCTGCGCGGCACCTCCGAGCGGCTGTTCTCGCACCTCGGCCGACCCGGCCGCGCGATGTACCGCGGCGTGCGCGGGGCGACCCACGGCTTCCTCACGCGCTTCGTGAACAACGAGGTGCTCTACTCCAACCTCGACATCAAGTACCTCGGGCCGATCGACGGCCACGACCTCGAGACGCTCGAGGAGGCGCTCACCCAGGCGCGCGACTTCGCGGCGCCGGTGATCGTGCACGTCATCACCCAGAAGGGCCAGGGCTTCGACCTCGCCGTCAACGACGAGGCCGACCAGTTCCACGCCGTCGGGCAGATCGACCCGGAGACGGGGGAGTCGCTCTCGAGCGCGGGCCGGCCCGCCTGGACCTCGGTGTTCGCCGACGAGCTCGTCTCGCTCGCGCGCCGCGACGACCGCATCGTCGGCATCACCGCCGCGATGCTGCGCCCGACCGGCCTCGACCGGCTCGCGGCGCTCGATGCCTCCCGCGTGCTCGACGTCGGCATCGCCGAGCAGCACGCGGTCACGACCGCCGCGGGCCTCGCGTTCGGCGGGCTGCACCCGGTGGTCGCGATCTACGCGACCTTCATGAACCGCGCCTTCGACCAGGTGCTCATGGACGTCGCGCTGCACCGCGCGGGCGTCACCTTCGTGCTCGACCGCGCCGGCGTCACCGGCCCCGACGGCCCGAGCCACCACGGCATGTGGGACCTCGCGCTGCTGCAGTTCGTGCCCGGCATCCGCCTCGCCGCGCCGCGCGACGCGGCCCGCCTCGAGGAGGAGCTGCGCGAGGCGGTCGCCGTCGACGACGGCCCCACGGTCATCCGCTACCCGAAGGGCTCGGTGCCGAACCAGCTCGACGCGGTGCGCCGCACCGACGACGGCGTCGACGTGCTCGTGGAGGCGCCGCACCGCGACGTGCTCATCATCGCGATCGGCGCGTTCGCGCACCTCGGCGTCGACGTCGCCGAGCGCGTGCGCGCGCAGGGCATCGGCGTCACGGTCGTCGACCCGCGCTGGGTCGTGCCGGTCGCGGCCTCGATCGTCGAGATGGCGCGCGACCACCGCATCGTCATCACGCTCGAGGACGGCGTGCGCGTCGGCGGCATCGGCACGCGCGTGCGGCAGGAGCTGCGCGCCGCCGGCGTCGACACGGCGGTCGACGAGCTGGGCCTGCCGGACGCGTTCATCGACCACGCGGAGCGCGGCGAGATCCTCGAGGAGGCCGGGCTCTCGGCCCAGGCGATCGCGCGGAACATCGTGCAGCAGGTGCTCGGCACGGGACGCGTGCCGGTCGCGCGACCGCTGCCCGGCGAGCCCGAGCTGCGCATCGACGCCGACGACGCCGTGGACGGCGCGCGGCGCACGACCGACTGACGGCTCTCCACAGGCGGGCTGGCGCGGCGCGCGCCCGAGCGGCCGGATGCGGTTCCCTGCCGCGCATGGACGACACCGCCTCCTCCGCGCCCGATCCCGGGCGCGGGCCCAGCCGACCCATCCGCGCGCGCGACGCCGACGACCTGCTCGAGTTCGCGCGCGGGCTCGTGCAGCACGGCCTCGTGCGCCGGCTCTGGATCCTGCTGCTCACCCCGGACGGCACGCTGCTGCCGCAGCTGCAGCAGGTCGACGGCATCCCGGTCTGCCCGGACGCCTACGCCGTGCTCGCGCTCCGCGGGCTCCTCGGCCGCATCGCCGAGCCCGAGCGCGAGATCGCCGTCGTGCTCGAGCGGCCCGGCGCCGCTCGGCCGACGCCCGACGACTGGGCGTGGCACGACGCCGTCGCGCGGGCGGCGCGCGGCCAGGCGCTGCCGCTGCGCTCGGTGCTGCTCGCGCACAGCGCCGACGTCGACCGCATGGAGCCCGACCCGCCGCCGCGTACGCTGGCGGCATGACGTGGCTGCGCGCCCCCGGGGCCGAGGACGACAAGCGCTCGATGGGCGTGGTCGGCGTCGTGACGGGCTCCGAGCGCTACCCGGGCGCCGCCGTGCTGGGCGTCGAGGCGGCGTGGCGCACGGGCGCCGGCATGGTGCGGCTCTGGGCGCCCCGGCGCGTGCAGGACCTCGTGCTCGCGCGGCGGCCGGAGACGGTCTGCCACGCGCTCGACGAGGCGCCCGCCGACGTGCGCGCGTGGGTGCTCGGCTCGGGGCAGGACGCGCGCGAGCGCGGCCCGGCGCTGCGGACGCTCCTGCTCGAGGCGCTCGGCTCCGGCGCGCCGTGCGTCGTCGACGCGGGCGCCCTCGACCTCGCCGCGCGGCACGCGGGTCCCGTCGTCGCGACGCCGCACGCCGCCGAGCTGCGGCGGTCGCTCGCGGCGCTCGGCATCGACGAGGACGACGAGCGGATGCGCGCGGCGCGGCTCGCCGACGCGCTCGCCGCCGTCGTGGTCGAGAAGGGCGCCGCGACGCGCGTCGTCGCCCCCGGCGGCCGCTCGGCCACCGTGCAGGCGCCGACGCACCGGCTCGCGACGGCCGGCACCGGCGATGTGCTCGCGGGACTGCTCGGGGCGATGCTCGCCGCGCGCGCCGACGCCGCCGCCGATCCCGCGACGCTCGCGCGCATCGCCGTCGAGGGCGTCGAGCTCCACGGCGAGGCGGCCGCGGCCGCGGCAGCCGGAGGCCGCCCGATCACCGCGCTCGACGTGGCCGAGCACCTGCCCGGCGCGGTGGCGGCGCGGCTCAGTCGCTGACGGGCCGCAGGAAGCCCGTCACGACCAGCTCGCGCACGCGCGGCAGCAGGTCGGCCGCGAGGATGCCCGCGTCGACCTCGAGGAGCGCCGCGATCGCATCGACGAGCGTGCCGACGGGCAGCTCGCCGTCGCACGCGCCGACGAGCCCGGCGAGGGCCGTGTCGACCGACACGGTGCGGCCGAGCCCGCCGCCCTGGCGCAGCTCGATGACCGTCGGCCCGCTCGCGCCGGGACGCTGGTGGCGCAACTCGGTGACGTCGGGGGCGACCTGCAGGTGCTCGGCGGCCAGTGCCGCGTCGTCGAGCCCGGCGAGCCACTCGCCCGCGGCGAACGCCTCCGCGAGGTGCGCGCCGGCGCGCTCGAGCGCGATCGGCTGCGGCAGGCGCTCGAACCGCGCCGTGCACCGCCCCGCCGCCGGCGACTGGAGGGCGAGCCAGCCCATCCCCACCGCGTCGACCCCGCGCCGCTCGAAGTCGTCGAGCCAGGCGCCGAGCAGCCCGTCGTGGTCGGGGTCGCGCGGGAGCGTGCCGCCGTCGCGCAGCCAGAGCGCCGCGTACTGGGCCGGGTCGAGCGACTCGCGCTCGATCGCCCAGACGTCGAGCGACGCATCCGCCCACTCCTCGACGCGCGCGAGCCCGTCGCGGCCGCCGACGGCCTCCCAGTTGCCGAGCAGCCGCGCTGCGCCGCCCGGCCGCAGGTGCGCGCCGAGCCCCTGCACGACGGCCGCCATGAGCGCGTCGCCCGTGCGCCCGCCGTCGCGGTACTCGTAGGCCGGCACGCCCTCAGCGCGCGGCGTGATGACGAACGGGGGATTGGATGCGACGAGGTCGAAGCGCTCGCCCTCGACCGGCTCGTAGAGCGATCCCAGGCGCGTCTCGATGCCGTCGACGCCGTTGAGCGCCGCGTTCAGGCGGGTGAGCTCCAGCGCGCGCTCGGAGACGTCGGTGGCGACGACCCGGTCGGCGAGGCGCCGAAGGTGCAGCGCGATCACGCCGCAACCGGTGCCGAGGTCGAGCGCGGTGCCGCAGCGCACGGGCGGCAGCAGTGCCGCGAGCGTGCGCGCCGCGCCGCCGACGCCGAGCACGTGGTCGGGCCGCAGCCGCGAGACGCCCGAGAGCTCGTCGTGGTCGCTCGCGATCCACCACTCGCCGACGCCGAGCGCGTCGCGGAACGGCGTCGGGCGCACGGCGAGGAGCGGCCGGGCCGTGCCGCCCTCGACGGCGACGAGGCCGAGCGCGACCGCGCCGTCCACGCCGAGCGCCGGCAGCGCATCCGCCAGCTCCGCCGTCGGCACGCGGTCGCCGAGCACGAGCGCGCGCAGCAGCGTGGAGCGCGGGCCGGGCGAGCGCAGCGCGGCACGTCGCGCGGGCGCGGCGACCATCCGGCCGAGTGCCGCCTGCGCGGCGTCGCCGACCAGCGCGGCGACGCCCCCGCCCGTGAGATCCGCTGCTGCGAGATCACGGGCGAGGGCGTCGACGAGGGCGCGTTCCACCGTGCCAGTCTGCCGGAGTCCTGGAGCTCGGGTCGTGAGCCTCAGGCCTTCGGGCCGGCGATCGGCGGCTGGTGGAAGGTGCCGCCGAACACGCGCTCGGAGGCGCCGACGCGGTCGAGGTACGGCGTGATGCCGCCCATCTGGAACGGCCAGCCCGCGCCGAGGATCATGCACAGGTCGATGTCCTCGGCGGCCTCGACGACATGGTCGTCGAGCATGCGCTTGATCTCGTCGGCCAGGCCGTCCTCGATGCGCACGCGCAGCTCGTCGGCCGAGAGCGCGACGGCGCCCGCGGGACGGTGCTTCGCCACGATCTTCCGGGCCCGCTTGTCGATCCCCTTGACCTCGCCCTTGCCGTCCTTCTCGAGCAGGATGCCCTGCTCGGCGAGCTCGTGCAGCGCCTGGGACTCGAAGAAGCGGTCGGGGAAGGCGCCGTGATGCGTGTCGAGCACGTGCGCGCCGACCTTGAGCCCGACGAGGTCGAGCAGCACGAACGGGTCCATCGGGAAGCCGAACGCGCGCTGCGCCTCGACGACGTCCTCGAAGGAGGAGCCCTGCTCGACCGCGTGCATCGCCTCGCCGAGCAGCTTCGCGAGTACCCGGTTGACGACGAACCCGGGGGTGTCGCGCGTGATGACGGCGTTCTTCTTCAGGTCCTTCGCGACGCGCATCGCGGTCGCGAGGGTCGCGTCGTCGGTCGACGGCGTGCGCACCACCTCGATGAGCGGCATGACCGCCACGGGGTTGAAGAAGTGGAAGCCGACGAGGCGCTCGGGGTGCGCGAGCCGCGCGCCGATCTGCTCGACCGACAGGCTCGAGGTGTTCGTCGCGATGACGGCTGTCTCCGACAGGTGCGGCTCCACCTCGGCGAAGACCTGCTGCTTGACGCCCAGCTCCTCGAACACCGCCTCGATCACCCAGTCGCAGCCGGCGAAGTCGGCCTTGTCGACCGTGCCGGAGATGAGCGCGCTGAGGCGCTGCTGCTCGTCGGTGGTGATGCGGCCCTTGCCCGCGAGCGCGTCGATCTCGCCGCGGATGCGCGCCACGGCGGCGTCGACGCGGCCCTGGTCGAGGTCGGTGATGACGACCGGCACCTGCAGGCGCCGCAGGAACAGCAGCGCGAACTGGCTGGCCATGAGCCCGGCGCCGATGATGCCGACCTTCGTCACCGGCTTCGCGAGCGCCGCGTCGGGCGCGCCGGCCGGGCGCTTCGCGCGCTTCTGCACGAGGTCGAAGGCGTAGATCGAGGCCACGAACTGGTCGCCCGGGATGAGCTCGGCGAGCGCCGCGTCCTCGGCGGCGAAGCCCGCCGCGCGGTCGTTCTTCCTGGCCAGCTCGATCACGTCGAGGGCGCGGTAGGGCGCGAGGGCGACCTTCCCGATCCGCTTCTCGAGCGTCTCGCGCGCGATCTTCAGGGCGATCGGCCACTTCACCGTGCGCTCGAGCGTGCCGGGCACGTGGGGGCGGTCGACCTTCGCGCCGCCCAGCACCCCATCGGCCCAGCGGAGCGACGACTCGAGGAAGCTCGCGGGCCCGAACATCGCGTCGGCGATGCCGAGGTCGAGCGCGTCGGCGGGCTTCAGCACGCGCTGCTTGAGCGGGTTCTCGATGATCACCTTGAGCGCCCGCTCGATGCCGATCAGGTTCGGCAGGATCGTCGCGCCGCCCCAGCCGGGCACGAGGCCGAGGAACGTCTCGGGCAGCGCCACGGCGGGAGCCGCCGAGCTGATGGTGCGGTAGTCGGCGTTGAGCCCGATCTCGAGGCCGCCGCCGAGGGCGAGGCCGTTGATGAAGACGAACGTCGGCACGGGCGCCTCGTGGAGGAGGCCGAGCACGCGGTGGCCGAGCCTCGGCAGCTCGGCGGCCGTCTCGCGGTCGGGCAGGCTGCCGACGTTCGACAGGTCTGCGCCGGCGGCGAGGAAGTAGGGCTTGCCGGTGACCGCGATCGCGTCGACCTCGCCGGCGGCGCCGCGGGCGCGCTGCGCCTCGAGGGTGTCGCCGAGCTCGAAGAGCGTCGCGGGGCCGAGGGTCGAGGGCCGCGTGTGGTCGCGCCCGTTGTCGAGCGTGATGAGGGCGAGCGTCCTGCCGGAGGCGAGCTGCACGTCGCGCACGTGGCTGTGCGTGACGACCTCGTCGAACTCGGAGGCCGCGAGCCGCGTGAACTCGTCGCGGATGGCCATCAGATGCCCTTCCCGTAGCGCTTGTGGTGCGGGTTCTCCCAGATGACCGTGCCGCCCTGGCCGAGGCCGACGCACATCGCGGTGATGCCGAAGCGCACGTCGGGGCGCTGCTCGAACTGCCGCGCGAGCTGGAGCATGAGGCGCACGCCGGAGGAGGCGAGCGGGTGGCCGATCGCGATCGCGCCGCCCCACGGGTTGACGCGCGGGTCGTCGTCGGCGATGCCGAAGTGGTCGGTGAACGAGAGCACCTGCACGGCGAATGCCTCGTTCAGCTCGAACAGGCCGATGTCCTCGATCGACAGGCCGGCCTTCTTGAGCGCCTTCTCCGTCGAGGGCACCGGGCCGATGCCCATGATGTCGGGGTCGACGCCGGCGAAGCCGAACGAGACCATCCGCATCTTCGTCGTCAGCCCGTGCTCCTTCGCGGCCGCGGCCGAGGCGATGATCGACATCGTCGCGCCGTCGTTCAGGCCGGATGCGTTGCCCGCGGTCACGCGGCCGTGGTCGCGGAACGGCGTCTTCAGCCCCGCGAGGCCCTCCATGGTCGTCTCGGGGCGCGGCGCCTCGTCGGCCGTCGCGAGCCCCCAGCCGGCGGCGGACTGCGTGGCGACCGGGATGAGGTCGTGCTGGATGTGGCCGGCGGCGAGCGCCGCGGCGTACTTCTGCTGCGACCCGAGCGCGAAGCGGTCGGCCCGCTCCTTCGTCAGGTGCGGGAAGCGGTCGTGGATGCGCTCGGCCGTCTTCCCCATGTTGAGCGCGTCCATCGAGACGAGCTTCTCGGCGACGAACCGGGGGTTCGGGTCGGCGTCGAGGCCCATCGGGTGCCGGCCCATGTGCTCGACGCCGCCCGCGACGGCGATGTCGTAGGCGCCGAAGGCGATGCCGCCGGCGACGGCGGTGACCGCCGTCATCGCGCCCGCGCACATGCGGTCGATCGCGTAGCCGGGCACCGAGACGGGGAGCCCCGCGAGCATGCCGACGGTGCGGCCGAGGGTGAGGCCCTGGTCGCCGGTCTGCGTGGTCGCGGCGACCGCGACCTCGTCGATGCGCTCGAGCGGCAGGCTCGGGTTGCGCTCGAGCAGTCCCGTGAGCGCCTTGACCGCGAGGTCGTCCGCTCGGGTCTGCCAGTACATGCCCTTCTCGCCCGCGCGCCCGAATGGGGTGCGGACGCCGTCCACGAACACGACGTCGTCGTCAGCCACGATGCCTCCTGATTGGGGGTGATTGCGGCACCAGTGTAGGAACGCGCCCCCGGGCCCGACGCGGCGGTTGCCGCTTCCTACGAGGAGGGCTCGGAGGGCTGGGCGGGCGCTTGGTCTGCCTCTACAAACGCGGCGGCGATCCTCTGTGCGGTCGCGGCAACCTGCCAGGGGCGCGCATCGCGGGCCCGGAGCGCCGCGGCGACGGCCGCCTCGGTGGGCTCGATCGGCTCCCACGCGACCCGCCGCAGCGCATCCGGGGTCAGCAGGTTCTCGGCCGGCATCGCGAGCTCCTCGGCCACCGCCTGCACGGCGGCGCGGGCGCGCTGCAGGCGCAGGTCGGCCTCGGGGCGCCGGCTCTTCCAGAAGCGGGGCGGCGGCGGCTCGTCCGAGCGCACGCGCAGCACCGGCAGGTCGTCGCTCGCGCGGCCCGCCTCGATCGCCGCCCACCAGCGGTCGAGCTCGCTGCGGCTCGCGCGACCGGTGAAGTCCTTGCGTGCGGCGAGGCGGCCCTTCGCCTCGATGTCGGCCATCGCGGCGGCGAGCAGCGAGCGGTCGGGCACGAGCCGCCCCGGCGCGGTATCGGTGTCGCGGGCGAGCGCGTCGCGCGCGAGCCACAGCTCGCGGGCGACGGCGAGCTGGCGGCGGTCGCGGATCGCGTGGATGCCCGAGAGCCTGCGCCACGGCTCCTCCGCGGGGGGCTTCGGCAGGCGGGCGAGCGCGTAGGCGAACTCCTGCTCGGCGATCTCCTGCTTGCCCTGGGCCTCGAGCTCCGCGGCCAGCGCGTCGCGCGCATCCGGCAGCACCTCGACGTCGAGCGCCGCGTACTCCAGCCACGAGCGGGGGATGGGCCGGGCCGACCAGTCGCTCGCGCCGTGCTCCTTGCGCAGGCGCAGGCCCACGAGCCGCTCGGTGACGGCGGCGAGGCCGACGCGATCGAAGCCCGCGATCCGCGCGCCGAGCTCGGTGTCGAAGAGGGTGGCTGGCTCGAGGCCGACCTCGCGCAGGCACGGGAGGTCCTGGCTCGCGGCGTGGATGATCCACTCCTCGCCGCCGATCGCGTCCTGGATCGGCGACAGGTCGTCGATCGCGGTCGGATCGATCAGCACGGTGCCGGTGCCGCGCCGGTGGAGCTGCACGAGGTAGGCCTTCGCGGTGTAGCGGAAGCCGTTCGCGCGCTCCGCGTCGACGGCGACCGGGCCCTCGCCCGCGTGCAGCCGCTCGGCCGCGCGGGCCAGCGCATCCGCGTCCTCGATGACGTCGAGCGGGCCGGACGCCACCGCCTCGGGCAGCTCAGCCACGCGTGCGCCTGTGCGCGTCGAGGCCCGCGGCGCCCGGCTGCACCGGCAGGCCGGCGATCGCGCACAGCAGGTCGGTCCAGGCGGTCAGGTGCGCGCCGAAGTCGTGGCCGGTCGGCGTCCACGACGCGCGCAGCTCGATCTGCGCGCCGTCGCCCTGCGCCGCGAGCTCGCCGAAGCCGCTCGAGAGGATCTTGGTCGCGGTGCCCGACTCCGAGTGGTACTCGGCACCGCGCTGCTCGAGCGCCTCGAGCAGGTAGGTCCAGGTGACCTCGGCGAGGAACGGGTCGACGCCGATCTCGGGGTCCTGCGAGGCCTGCGTGAAGCTGACGATGCGGAAGTCGCCGCCCCAGGCCTCGGGCTCCTCCGGGTCGTGCATGAGGATGAAGCGGCCGGTGCCGAGGTCGGAGTCGCGGCCGTGGCTCGTCACGCCGACATCGGCGGCGATGGCGAACGAGAAGGGCGCGATGCGACCGGGCGCCGGGATCTCGCGCACCGAGAGCTCGGAGCGCAGCTCAGCCCTGCGCAGCTGGTCGATGGCAGCGCGGAAGGCCTCCGGCTCGGGGGCGGGGGCTGCACTGCTCGTGTCCACCCGGCAAGACTACGATCGCACCGTGACGACCCGAGCGAGGCGCGCCGCCGCATCCACCCGCCCCGCGAGGCTCGCGATGGCCGCGGGCGGGGTGGTGGTCGCGGGCGCCGCCCTCGCCGTGACCGGTGCCTCCGCGGCGCTCGCCTCCATGCTCGTCACCCCGCCGCGGGAGCTCGTCGACGACATCCGGGTGCTCGGCCTCGACGAGCGCGGCGTGCGGCTCGGGCGCACCCCCGACACGGGACTGCCGGGCCTGTACGCGCTCTGGGTGGGGGAGCGGCTCGTGGTGCTCGGACCCGTCGTGGCCGAGGACGCGCACAGCGTCGTGCGGGCGGTCGACGCGGGCGCCCGCGAGGTGCTCGACGGCGTGGAGTCCGCGCGGTGGTCGGGCTATGCCGTGCATCGGCCCGAGGAGGTGGCGGATGCGGTGGAGACCGTCGACGTCGCCACCGAGGTGGGCCCCGCGCCCGCATGGATCATGGGCGACCAGTCGGCCGCCACCTGGTGCATCCAGGTGCACGGCCGCGGCGTCACGCGCCGCGAGACGATCCGGGCCGCGCCGGTGTTCCTCGAGCGCGGCATGCCCGTGATGGCGGTCTCGTACCGCAACGACACCGAGGCGCCGCCGAGCGGCGACGGCAAGTTCCGGCTCGGGCTCGACGAGTGGGGCGACGTCGACGACGCGATCGGCTTCGCGGTCGCGCGAGGCGCCCGCCGCATCGTGCTCATGGGCTGGTCGATGGGCGGCCAGATCGCGCTGCAGCTCGCGCGCCGCTCCCGGCACCGCCGCCGCATCGTGGGGCTCGTGCTCGACTCGCCGGTGGTCTCGTGGCGCGCCACGCTGCTGCTGCAGGTCGCGATCGCCAAGATGCCCGCCTGGCTGGTCGACACCGCCGTGGGCCTCCTCGAGTCGCCTGCGGCCGCGCTCAGCGGCAGCCGCAGCCTCGACTTCGACGAGCTCGACAACGTGCTGCACGCCGACGCCCTGTCGCAGCCCATCCTGCTGCTCCACTCGGCCGACGACGGCTTCGTGCCGGCCGACGCCTCCCGGGCGCTCGCCGAGGCGCGGCCCGACATCGTCGACTACCGGGAGTGGAGGACGGCGCGGCACACGAAGCTGTGGAACCTCGACCGGGCGCGCTACGAGCAGCAGATCCGCGGCTGGCTCGACGAGCACCGGATCGCCCCGCTCGACTGAGTCAGCGCTCCCGCACCTGCCGCTGGATGCGTCCGAGCATCCCGGCCATGCCGCGCAGGCGCAGCGGCGAGATCACGCGGTCGAGCCCGAGCAGGCGCGGCATGTCGGCGGGCACGGCGAGCACCTCGTCGCGGCTCGCGCCCTCGAGGCCCTGCGCGAGGATCGAGGCGAAGCCGCGCGTCGTCGGCGCCTCCGCCGGCGCGGTGGCGTGCACGTGCACCGCATCGTCGACCTCGACGAAGAGGTAGACGGGCGACTGGCACTCGGCGACGCGCTCCAGGAGGTCGGGATGGTCGGCGTAGCGCTGGGGCAGCTCGGGCAGCTCGTCGGCGAACTCGAGCAGCAGCTGCAGCCGGTCGCGCTCCTCGACGGCCTGGAAGTCGTCGACGGTGCGCTGCAGGGCGGGCGTGAGCGTCATCGCGCGGGCACCTCGCCGGGCTCGGACCCCACCACGATCGGCACGCCCACGAGCGAGCCCCACTCCGTCCAGGAGCCGTCGTAGTTGCGCACCTTCGGCAGGCCGAGCAGGTGCGTGAGCACGAACCAGGTGTGGCTCGAGCGCTCGCCGATGCGGCAGTAGGCGATCACGTCGTCGGCGTCGCGCAGGCCGGCGCCGTCGAGGTAGACGGCCTCGAGCTCCTCGCGCGAGCGGAACGTGCCGTCCTCGTGCACGGCACGACCCCACGGCACGCTCGCGGCGCTCGGGATGTGCCCCGCGCGCAGCGCGCCCTCGTCGGGATAGGCGGGCGCCGTGGTGCGCTCGCCGGAGTACTCCTCGGGGCTGCGCACGTCGACGAGCGGGCGGCCGAGGTGCGCGAGCACGTCGTCGCGGAAGGCCCGCAGCGTGCGGTCGTCGCGCGCCACGACCGGGTAGTCGACCGCGGGCCGGCGCGAGGGCTCCCGAGTGAGCTCGCGGCCCTCCGCGATCCACTTGTCGCGCCCGCCGTCCATGATGCGCGTGCGGTCGTGCCCGTAGAGCGCGAAGACCCAGAGCGCATACGTCGCCCACCAGTTGGCCTTGTCGCCGTAGAAGACGACCGTGGTGTCGCGCCCGATGCCCTTCTCGCCCAGCAGGCGCGCGAACGCCTCGGGGGTGAGGTAGTCGCGCATCACCGGGTCGTTGAGCTCGGTGTGCCAGTCGACCTTCACCGCGCCCGGGACGTGGCCGACCTCGTAGAGCAGCACGTCCTCGTCGGACTCGACCACCACCACGTCGGGGTCGTCGAGGTGCGCGGCCACCCACTCGGTGGAGACCAGGCGCTCCGGCGCGGCGTACTGGGCGAAGCGGGGCTCCGACTCGGTCATGGCGACTCCTTCCGCACCGCGCGCGCACGCGGCTGTCCTGCCTGACTAGGCTCGTCCGGGGGAACGCCATCCTCCCACCGAAACTTCCCCGGACGCCGACGCGTCGACGAAGGAGCGCCCATGCCAGCACCGATCTCGCTCGTCGAGCGCCGCCCCGAGGCCAGCGCGGAGCAGATCGTCGCGGGCCTCACGCCGCCGCCGCAGTTCGACGGCGCGACGTTCGAGTCGTACCGGCCCGACCCCGCGCATCCGTCGCAGGCCGAGGCGCTCGAGCGGATGCAGGAGCTCGTGACGGCGTGGACGTCGCCGAAGCGCTCCCTGTTCCGCAAGGCGCCCGAGGTGCGGCCGGGCATCTACCTCGACGGCGGCTTCGGCGTCGGCAAGACGCACCTGCTCGCCTCGCTGTGGAAGGCGATGCCCGGGCCGAAGGTCTTCGGCACGTTCATCGAGTACACCGCGCTCGTCGGCGCGCTCGGCTACGCCGAGACGGTGCGGGCGCTGCAGGGCTCGCGGATCGTCTGCATCGACGAGTTCGAGCTTGACGACCCGGGCGACACGATGGTGATGACCCGCCTGCTCGGCGAGCTCGTCGCCGGCGGCTCGAAGCTCGCGGCCACGAGCAACACGCCGCCGAACGCGCTCGGGGAGGGCCGGTTCGCGGCCTCCGACTTCCTGCGCGAGATCCAGGCGATCGCCGACCGCTTCCAGATCATGCGGATCGACGGCGACGACTACCGCCACCGCGACATCACCGGGCACGCCCCGGTCACGCCCGACGACCGCATCGAGGCGGAGCTCGCGGGCCTCGACGGCACGGTCGCGGTCGACGACTTCCGCGCGCTCGTCGCGCACCTGTCGAAGGTGCACCCGTCGCGCTACGTCGGGCTCGTCGAGGGGCTCCAGGGGCTGGGCCTGCGCGACGTCGAGGTGCTGCACGACCAGAACGACGCGCTGCGGTTCGTGGCGCTCGTCGACCGCCTCTACGACGCGCAGGTGGTGCTGCGGGCGAGCGGCACGAGCCTCGACCGCGTCTTCAGCGAGGAGATGCTCGGCGGCGGCTACCGCAAGAAGTACCTGCGTGCCATCTCGCGCCTCGTGGCGCTGGCCAACGAGACGGCCTAGCCGACCCCGTCGGTGCGCCGCAGGTACTCCTCGGCGTCGCGGGCGCGGATCTCGGCCGTCTCGACGTCGGGGTAGCGGCGGTTCAGGAGCGCCAGGTAGGTCGCGCCGAGGATCGCCGCGATGAGCGAGCCGGCGAGCACGCCGAGCGTGCCCTCGGTGATGAGCTCGGGTGTCGTGCGGTGGGCGAGCTCGTTCATGAGCAGCGCGACCGTGAAGCCGATGCCGCCGAGCAGGCTGATGCCGAGCAGCTCGGTGAGCAGCACGCGGCCGCCCTTCGGCACGCGCAGCGCCCACTGGCCGAGCAGGCCGGCCGCCGTGATGCCGATGAGCTTGCCGAGCGGCAGGGCGACGACGATCGCCCAGAAGACGGGGCTGAGCTCGCCGAGCGGCACCTGCGGGATCATCACCGACGCGGCCGTGAACGCGAACACCGGCAGCACGATGCCGTTCGTGAACGGCTCGAGCTTCTCGCGCGCCGACTCGGCGGGAGCGGGGGAGAGCACGAGGCCGAGCGCGACGCCCGCGATCGTGGCGTGGATGCCGCTCATCGCGACGAGCCACCACGTGACGGCGGCGACCACGAGCAGCAGGATGCGCAGCGGCCAGCTGCCGCGCTTGCCGCGGTAGGCGCGGCCGAGCAGCCAGAAGGCGACGACGCCGACCGCGGCGAGCCCGAGCAGCGGCAGCGAGAGCGACTCGGTGAAGAAGACCGCGATGAAGAGGATGCCGATGAGGTCGTCGATCACCGCGAGGGCGAGCAGCAGCGCTCGCACGCGCGACGGAAGCCGCTTCGCGACGAGCGCGAGCACGCCGAGCGCGAAGGCGATGTCGGTCGCGGTGGGGATCGGCCAGCCGCGCGCGCCGTCGGCGCCGGCCAGGTTCAGGTAGATGAGCGCCGGCACCGCGACGCCGCCGAGCGCGGCGATGGTCGGCACCGCGGCCTTCGAGACGCTGCTGAGGTCGCCCTGCGTGAACTCGTAGCGCAGCTCGATCGCAACGACGAAGAAGAAGACGACGAGCAGCCCGTCGGTCACCCAGTGCGCGGCCGAGAGGTCGAGCCCGAAGACCGTGAACGGCAGGTGCATGTGCTTCAGCGCGTCGAGGCCCGGGCCGAGGCCGGTGTTGGCGATGACGAGGCCGAGGATCGCCGCACCGAGGAGGAGCATCGCCGACACCTGCGGGTTCCTGATCCACGTCATGGGATCCATCCTGGCATCCGGCCGCATGCCCGCCGTCGCCCGAAACGCGCCCGAAACACGGCCGCGCATCCGTAACCGAGACGAAACGCGAGCGGGCCCGCCGGCGAAACCGCCCGGGGGGATCCTCAGAGCAGTCCCTTCCCGCGGATACCCCCAAGGAGCACCTCATGGATGCAGGCAGCATGGCCTTCGGCGTCGTCTCGACAGCACTCGTGCTGTTCATGACGCCCGGCCTCGCGTTCTTCTACGGCGGCCTCGTGCGCGCCAAGAGCGTCATCAGCATGATGATGATGTCGTTCGGGGCCATCGGCCTCGTCGGCACCCTCTGGATCCTGTACGGATTCAACATGGCGGCCGTCGAGTCGCCGCTGCAGTTCTCGGGCAACCCGTTCAGCGACCTCGGCCTCGCCGCCCTCGCCGCGGGCGAGAGCGCGAACACCGACCTGATCGGCGTCGCCTACGGCTCGACCTTCGCGATCATCACGGTCGCCCTCATCTCCGGTGCCATCGCCGACCGCGCCAAGTTCGGCGCCTGGATGCTCTTCGCCGGCGTCTTCGCCACCCTCGGCTACTTCCCGATCGCCGCGTGGGTGTGGGGCGGCGGCTGGGCGTACTCGCTCGGCGAGATGCTGGGCCTTCCCTCCGTCATCGACTACGCCGGCGGCACCGCGGTGCACATCAACGCCGGCGCGGCGGCCCTCGCGCTCACCTTCGTGCTCGGCAAGCGCATCGGCTTCACGAAGGGCGCCCACAAGCCGCACAACGTGCCGTTCGTGATCCTCGGCGCGAGCATCCTGTGGTTCGGATGGTTCGGCTTCAACGTGGGTGCGGAGTGGCTCAACGGCCTCGGCAACGCGGGCCTCATCACGCTCAACACGCTCGGCGCGACCGCCGCGGCGATCTGCGCCTGGCTGCTCGTCGAGAAGCTGAAGGACGGCAAGCCCACCTCCGTCGGCGCCGCCTCGGGCGCCGTCGCCGGCCTCGTCGCCATCACCCCCGCGTGCGCCAACCTCACGCCCGGCTGGGCGCTGCTGCTCGGCGTCATCGCCGGTGCCGTCTGCGCCCTCGCGGTGGAGCTCAAGTGGAAGCTCGGCTTCGACGACTCGCTCGACGTGGTCGGCATCCACCTCGTCGGCGGCCTGATCGGCACGCTCTACCTCGGCTTCTTCGCGACCGAGACGGGCCTGTTCCTCGGCGGCGGCCCCGGCCAGCTGGCCGTGCAGGTCATCGCGGCCGTCGGCGTCATGGTCTACGCCTTCGTCGTCGCCTTCGTGATCGGCTTCGCGATCGAGAAGACGATCGGCTTCCGCGTCAAGAACGAGGACGAGCTGGCCGGCGTCGACCAGATCGTGCACGGCGAGGACGCGTACGGCTACGAGCTGGAGCGCGACCGCGTCTGACGCGCTCGAATCGGGGGAGGGGCCGGCGGGGAGCCGGCCCCTCCTCTCGTTCGTGCGTCAGAGGGCGACGGAGCCGCGCACGCGGTGACCGGTCGCGATCGACTCGCCGGAGGTCGTCGACCGCGGGGAGAGCAGGAACGCGACGAGCGCGGCGATCTGCTCGGGCGACGACTCACCGGGCTTCCCGTGCGCGACGTCGTCGGCGGGCTCGGCGGTGACCGGGCCCGGGTTCACGACGTTGACGGCCACGCCCGTGCCGGCCAGCTCGTCGGCGAGGTGCTTCGCCGCGATGATGAGCGCGGCGTTGCGCACCGAGCCGGTGATGCTGCCCGTGATCAGCGCGTTCTGGCCGCTCACGCCCACGATGCGGCCGAAGCCGGCGTCGCGCATCGGCGCCTTCGCGGCGTTCGCGAGCCGCAGGAACGTCATCGCCTTCGCGTCGACCGCCTCCACGACCTGCGCGGGGTCGGAGCTGCGGGCGGGGTCGAGCGTCTGCGCGGGCGGCGCGGCGGCGACGACGAGGCCGTCGAGGCGGCCGTGCTGCTCGAGCACGCTCGCGACGGACTCGGCGACGGATGCGTCGTCGGCGGCATCGAGGCGGAGGTCGGCGCCCTCGCCGCGGGCGGCGGTCAGCACGGTCGCGCCCTCGGCGCGCAGCACGTCGGCGACGGCGCCGCCGATGAGGCCGGTGCCTCCGACGACGAGGACGACACGGTCGTTCAGCTGGAGATCCATGGCTCGACGCTAACGGGCCGAGGGCGTTCGTGGGGGACATCCAGGCTCCGGGCGTAGCGTCGCCCGCGAACCGATGCGCGGGCATCGAGCCCGCCGAGAGGAGCGATGATGCACCACGGACAGGAGCACGAGCACGAGCAGGGCGCTGGCGGCGCGGAGGTCGGCAGCCACGCGGCCCACGTGGCCGAGCTGGAGGCGTGCGCCGCGGCGTGCCGCGACTGCGCCCGCGCCGACCGGCAGGAGGGCATGGAGGACTGCGCGGTGATGTGCGAGGCGTGCGCCGACCTCTGCGAGGTGACGGCGCGCATCCTCTCCCGCGAGGTGCCGCTGCCGCAGGAGGCGCGCGACGCGCTGCTGGCCGCGTGCGCCGCGGTCTGCCGCGCCTGCGCGGCCGAGTGCCGGCGCCACGACGCCGAGCACTGCCGGGCGTGCGCCGAGGCGTGCGAGCAGTGCGCTCAGGCGTGCGAGGCGGCCTGAGGCGCGCCCGAGCGGATACGACGAAGGCCCCGGCGGATCGCCGGGGCCTTCGGTCTCGTGGGCGATACCAGACTCGAACTGATGACCTCTTCCGTGTGAAGGAAGCGCGCTACCAACTGCGCCAATCGCCCGTGCCGCGCGAAGCGGACCGCACAAGTCTGCCACATCCGCGGGCGCGCGCGTGACCATCCCCGGGCGTCCGGCGGCGGATGCGCGACACGTGCGGGGCGATTTGGACATGCGGCTCGAGCGCGGGTATAGTCATGCGAGTGCTCAGCGATGAGCCCCGCGGATGTGGCGCAGTGGTAGCGCATCACCTTGCCAAGGTGAGGGTCGCGAGTTCGAATCTCGTCATCCGCTCGACAGCAATGTCATGAGAGTCAATCTCACACCACCTGGTGGGGTGGCCGAGTGGTGAGGCAGCGGCCTGCAAAGCCGTCTACGCGGGTTCGAATCCCGTCTCCACCTCGAGCACCCACTGAGGGCGATTGGCGCAGCGGTAGCGCGCTTCCCTGACACGGAAGAGGTCACTGGTTCGAACCCAGTATCGCCCACCAGGACAGAACCCCCGGATCTCCGGGGGTTTCTTCTTGCCTACGCGCAGCCGTGCGTGGCGATGGCGGCGCAGCGCTCGAGCCTCCAGCCGCCAGCTCCGTATCGGTCGAAGTCGGTCGTCGTGTGCACCGCGATCCTCGACGCGCCCTCCTCGACGACGGCGAAGCTGACGATCGGATCGCCCTCGACGGTCGGCGACGACCAGGCCAGCGCGGCCGCGCCGCCCGCGGCGAGCGCCTCGCCGATGCACGCGATCGCTGCATCGGGCAGCACCTCGCCCTGATCGAGCTCCAGCTCGCCGCACGTGGCCTCGGCCTGCACCGCGTCGGGCGCGTCGCCGAGGGCGCGAGCCGCGACGATGGGCTCCGCGGGCGGCGTGCCGGTGGGGAAGACCGTGCCGGCGGAGACCACGGGAGCGGTCGGGTCGCCTGCGCCCGGCGAGGCGCAGGCCGCAAGCGCCAGCACCGCGATCGCGATGCCGGCCGCCGCCGCGCGGCGGATCACGGCGCCCGCTCGCCGCTCGGCGTGACGACCCACCAGAGCCCGCCGTGCGTCGCGACGTCGTGGCACCGCACCTCGCCCGGACCCTCGTGCGCGTAGAAGTAGAGCGGATGCCCGCCGTAGGTGACCTGCACCGCACCGTCGGCGCGCACGGTGGTGCCGAGCAGCGCCGGGTCGACACCGCCGGCGGCCGTCGGCTCGCCGACCGTGAGCACGGGAGGCCATGCGACCGCGCAGTCGCCGGTGCACTGCGACTCGGGCGAGACGTCGCGCTCCCAGATGTAGACGACCTGCTCGCCCGGGCCCCACAGGATCTCGCCGAACTCGCTGGTCGCGGTCGAGATCGCCGTGCCGGCAGGCTCCGCCGCAGGGTCGGACGGAGGGCCGGGCTCGCTCGCCGTCGGGGTCGCGGACGCTGGTGGGCCGGCGGTCGTCACGACCGGCTCCGGCGCCGTGCCCGTGGGAAGCGCGCCGCCGGGGGCGGCGCACGCGGCGAGCAGCAGCATCGCGAGCGCGATGCCGGCGATCGACGACGACCGGGCCATGTCGCGAGCGTACCGACCGCGGACCGCGCGAGACAGGGCATCCCGCGATCTACGATGGTCTGGTGACCACCGGATTCGACCTCTTCTCCGACCGTGCCGTCGTCGCCATGCGCGTCGACGGCGAGCTGCAGGACCTCGCGCGCGAGGTGACCGAGACGGCGACGGTCGAGCCGGTGACGATCGACAGCCCCGACGGCCTCGACATCCTCCGCCACTCCGCCGCGCACGTGCTCGCGCAGGCCGTGCAGCGCGTCAACCCCGAGGCGCGGCTCGGCATCGGCCCGCCCGTGCAGGACGGCTTCTACTACGACTTCGACGTCGCCGAGCCCTTCTCGAGCGACGACCTGAAGGCCCTGCAGAAGGAGATGGAGCGCATCGTCAAGGCGGGGCAGCGCTTCGTGCGCCGCACCGTCACCGACGACGAGGCGCGCGCCGAGCTCGCCGACGAGCCCTACAAGCTCGAGCTCATCGGGCTGAAGGGCGGCGCGGCGACGGCTGCCGAGGGCGCCTCGGTCGAGGTCGGCGCGGGCGAGCTCACGATCTACGACAACGTCGACCCGAAGTCCGGCGAGGTGGCCTGGAAGGATCTCTGCCGCGGCCCGCACCTGCCGTCGACGCGGCTGATCGGCAACGGCTTCGCCCTCATGCGCGTCGCGGGCGCCTACTGGCGCGGCAAGACCGACCTGCCCCAGCTGCAGCGCATCTACGGCACCGCGTGGCCGTCGAAGGACGAGCTGCGCGCCTACCAGCAGCGCCTCGAGGAGGCCGCGAAGCGCGACCACCGCAAGCTCGGGCGCGAGCTCGACCTGTTCTCCTTCCCGGAGGAGGTCGGCTCCGGCCTGTCGGTGTGGCACCCGCGCGGCGCGATCGCGCGCGGCGAGATGGAGCAGCACGCGCGGCGCCGGCACATCGAGCAGGGCTACAGCTACGTCTACACGCCGCACATCACGAAGCGCGACCTCTTCGTCACCTCGAACCACCTCGTCACCTACGGCGAGGGCATGTGGCCGCCCATCCACATGGACGAGGAGCGCGACGACGAGGGCAACGTCACGAAGCCGGGCGTCGACTACTACCTGAAGCCGATGAACTGCCCGATGCACATCCTCATCTACAAGGAGCGCTCGCGCAGCTACCGCGACCTGCCGCTGCGGCTGGCCGAGAACGGCACCGTGTACCGCAACGAGCTCTCGGGCGCGCTGCACGGCCTCACCCGCGTGCGCGGCTTCACGCAGGACGACGCGCACCTGTTCGTCACCCCCGAGCAGCTCGAGGAGGAGACCGCGAAGGTCCTCGAGTTCGTGCTCTCGCTGCTGAGCGACTTCGGCCTCACCGACTTCCGCCTCGAGCTGTCGATGCGCGACGACGAGAAGGAGAAGTGGATCGGCGACGAGGCCATCTGGGAGACGGCGACGGATGCGCTGCGGCGCGTCGCGCGCGCGACCGGGCTGGAGCTCGTGGAGGAGCCGGGCGAGGCCGCGTTCTACGGCCCCAAGATCGACCTCAAGGTGACCGACGCGATCGGCCGCTCGTGGCAGCTGTCGACCGTGCAGCTCGACTTCAACCTGCCCGAGCGCTTCGAGCTCGAGTACGCGGCCGCCGACGGCTCGAAGCAGCGCCCGATCATGATCCACCGCGCGCTCTTCGGCTCGATCGAGCGGTTCTTCGCGATCCTGCTCGAGCACTACGCGGGCGCGTTCCCGGTGTGGCTCGCACCCGTGCAGGTCGTGGGCGTGCCGGTCGCCGAGGACTACGCCGACTACCTCGACGAGGTGGCGGCGAAGCTCCGCGCGCGCGGCGTGCGGGTCGAGGTCGACCGCAGCGACGAGCGCATGCAGAAGAAGATCCGCACGCACACGCTCATGAAGGTGCCGTTCCAGCTCATCGCCGGCGGCCAGGACCGCGACGCGGGCAGCGTCTCGTTCCGCTTCCGCGACGGCACGCAGGACAACGGCGTGCCGGTCGACGAGGCGGTGCGCCGCATCGTCGAGGCCATCGAGACGAAGGCGCACGTGTGACCGACGAGCCGCGCGACCTCGACGAGCCGGCGGAGCGGGCGGCCGTCCACCGCGACGCGCTGCCCGCCTTCGACCCGGCGGAGCCGCAGGAGCCGCCGCTCGTCGCGGAGCACTCCTGGGGCGCGCCGACCCAGATGTCGAGCGAGCTCCCCGGCGTGCCGGACCACTTCCAGCGGCTCTGGACGCCCTACCGGATGGTCTACATCCAGCAGGGGCAGATGCCCGAGGAGGACGCCTGCCCCTTCTGCCGCGCGCCCGAGCTGCAGGACGACGAGGGCCTCATCGTGCACCGCGGCGAGACCTGCTTCGTGCTGCTGAACCTCTTCCCGTACAACACCGGCCACCTGATGGTCTGCCCCTACCGGCACGTCGGCATGTACGACCAGGCGACGACCGACGAGGTCGCCGAGATGGCCGTGCTCACGCAGACGGCGATGCGCGTGCTGTCGCAAGTGACGCGCTGCCAGGGCTTCAACATCGGCATGAACCAGGGCCGCATCGCCGGCGCCGGCATCGCCGACCACCTCCACCAGCACATCGTGCCCCGATGGTCGCTGGACTCGAACTTCTTCCCGATCATCGCGAAGACGAAGGCGCTGCCCATCCTGCTGGAGGACATGCGCCAGGACATCCAGGCGGCCTGGCCGGCCTGATCGCCCGATCATCCCGGCACCGCACGAAAGGCACCGATCATGACCGAGACCACCACCGGCTCGGCCCGCGTCAAGCGCGGGCTCGCCGAGATGCTGAAGGGCGGCGTCATCATGGACGTCGTCACCCCCGAGCAGGCGCGCATCGCCGAGGACGCCGGCGCCGTCGCCGTCATGGCGCTCGAGCGCGTGCCGGCCGACATCCGCGCCCAGGGCGGCGTCGCCCGCATGTCCGACCCCGACCTGATCGACGCGATCAAGGCCGAGGTCTCGATCCCGGTGATGGCGAAGGCCCGCATCGGCCACTTCGTCGAGGCGCAGGTGCTCGAGGCGCTCGAGGTCGACTACATCGACGAGTCCGAGGTGCTGAGCCCGGCCGACTACGTCAACCACATCGACAAGTGGCCGTTCACGGTGCCGTTCGTCTGCGGCGCGACGAACCTGGGCGAGGCGCTCCGCCGCATCACCGAGGGCGCGGCGATGATTCGCTCGAAGGGCGAGGCCGGCACGGGCGACGTCTCCGAGGCGACGAAGCACATCCGCACCATCAACCAGGAGATCCGCCGGCTCACGTCGATGTCGAAGGACGAGCTCTTCGTCGCGGCGAAGGAGCTGCAGGCCCCGTACGAGCTGGTCGCCGAGGTCGCCGAGGCGGGCCGCCTGCCCGTCGTGCTCTTCGTGGCCGGCGGCGTCGCGACGCCCGCCGACGCGGCGATGATGATGCAGCTCGGGGCCGACGGCGTCTTCGTGGGCTCGGGCATCTTCAAGTCCGGCAACCCCGAGGCGCGCGCCGCCGCCATCGTGCGCGCCACCGCCTCGTACGACGACGCCAAGGCGATCGCGGATGCGTCGCGGGGCCTCGGCGAGGCGATGGTCGGCATCAACGTGGCCGACCTGCCCGCGCCGCACCGCCTCGCCGAGCGCGGCTGGTGACCGCGGGCCGGCCCCGCGTCGGCGTCCTCGCGCTCCAGGGCGACGTGCGCGAGCACGTCGCGGTGCTCGAGGCGCTCGGCGCCGAGGTGGCGCTCGTGCGCACCCCGGCGCAGCTGGCGCAGGTCGCGGGGCTGGTGCTGCCGGGCGGCGAGTCGAGCGTGATCGACAAGCTGTCGCGGCTGTTCGAGGTGCGGGAGCCGATCATCGAGCGGATCGCGGGCGGCATGCCGGTGTACGGCACGTGCGCGGGGATGATCCTGCTCGCCGACCGCATCCTCGACGGGCTGCCGACCCAGCTGTCGTTCGGCGGCCTCGACGTCGACGTGCGGCGCAACGCCTTCGGCAGCCAGGTCGACTCCTTCGAGGCGGAGCTCGCGGTGCCCGCGCTCGGCGACGAGCCGGTGCGCGCGACCTTCATCCGCGCGCCGGCCGTCGAGCGCCTCGGCGCCGCCGCGACGGCGCTCGCCTCGGTCGACGGCCGCGTCGTCGCGGTCGAGCAGGGGCCGCTGCTCGCGACCGCCTTCCACCCGGAGGTCGGCGGCGAGCTGCGCTTCCACCGCCGGTTCCTCGACCGCGTGCGCGCCGCCGGTGCGTGAGCGCGTGCCCTGGCAGGCGCTCTGGATCTCGCTCGCAGTCATCTGGGGCTCCTCCTTCCTGCTCATGAAGCTGGGGCTCGAGGCGCTGCACCCGATGCAGATCGCGACGCTCCGCATCGGCATCGCGGCGGCGACGCTCCTGCTGCTCGCGGCGGCGATGCGCACGCGGCTGCCGCGGGACGCGGGCACGTGGGGCCTCCTCGCCGTCTGCTCGCTCTTCCTCACCGCCATCCCGTTCACCGCGTTCGTGCTCGCCGAGACCCGCATCTCGTCGAGCCTCGCCGGACTCGGCAACGCGATCACGCCCGTCGCGACGGTGCTGTTCGCGCTGCTGCTCCTGCCGAGCGACCGGCTCACGCCGCGCAAGCTCGCCGCGGTGCTGCTCGGCCTCGTCGGCGTCGTGCTCATCGCGCAGCCGTGGACGGCCGCGGCCGGCCCCGACCTCATCGGCTTCGCGATCGCGGTCGCGGGCGGCGCGTCGTACGGCGTCGGCTGGACGCTGAACCGGCGCCTCCTCGCGCACCGCGAGGTGCCGGGCATCGCGCATCCGACCGCGCTCATGGTGACGGGACTCCCGATGGTGCTCGTCGCCCTGCTGGTCTGGAGCGGGCTCGAGGGCTGGTCGCCGCTCGCCGCCCACGCGCCGGAGGCACTGCCGCTCGCGCTGCTCGCGGTCGCGGCGCTCGGCGTCGTCGGCACCGGCATCGCCTACATCCTGCAGTTCGAGGTCGTGCGCGCCGTGGGGCCGACGGTCTCGGCGACCGTGACGTACCTCATCCCGGTCGTCGCGGTCGGCCTCGGCGTGCTCGTGCTGGGGGAGCGCCTCGGCGTGTGGGAGGTCGTGGGGGCCGCGGTCGTGATCGGCGCCGGCATCCTCGTCGGGCAGCGGCCCCGGGTGCGCGCCGTCGCTGCTGGTTGAATCGGGGGGTGCAGCTCTACTCCAGCCGTCCCGTCGCCGCGGCCTGGCAGGTCGTCGCCGACCTCGCCGCGATCGCGACGATCGCCGTCAGCGTCTGGATCGCCCTGCAGGTGCGCGACGCGATCGCCTCGCTCGGCGGCTTCGGGCGCCAGATCGAGGATGCCGGCACCGGCTTCTCCACGACGCTCTCCGACGCCGGGGATGCGCTCGCGCAGGTGCCGCTGATCGGCGACGGCGTCGCCCAGCCCTTCCGCGACGCATCCGGGTCGGCCGACGACCTCGCCGCCGCCGGCACCGCGCTCACGAGCACGATCGAGATGCTCGCCGCGACCGTCGGCACGGCGCTGTGGCTGCTGCCGACCCTGCTCGTGCTGCTCGTGTGGCTGCTGCCGCGGCTGCGCTTCGCCACCCGGGCCCGCGCGAGCGCCGCCCTCGCCCGCACCCGCGAGGGGCGCGACCTGCTGGCGCTGCGCGCCGTCGCGACCCAGCCGACGCGGCGGCTGCTCGCGACCGTCGCCGATCCGGTCGCCGCGATCCGCACGGGCGACGAGCCGGGGCTGCGCGCGCTCGCCGCGCTGGAGCTCCGGAGCGCCGGGGTGCGCGCGCCGACGCCCTGACGAGCACGCGTAGGATGGGGCGTCCCCCTTCACGCGACCAGGAGAGCAGCATGTCCGGACACTCCAAGTGGGCCACGACGAAGCACAAGAAGGCCGTCATCGACGCCCGGCGCGCGAAGTCGTTCGCGAAGCTCATCAAGAACATCGAGGTCGCCGCGAAGATCGGCGGCGCCGACCTGTCGGGGAACCCGACGCTCGTCGACGCCGTGCAGAAGGCGAAGAAGACGAGCGTCCCCAACGACAACATCGACCGTGCCATCAAGCGCGGCGCGGGGCTCACCGGCGAGTCGATCGACTACACGACGATCATGTACGAGGGCTACGCCGGCGGCGGCGTCGCGCTCATGATCGAGTGCCTCACCGACAACAGGAACCGCGCCGCCGCCGAGGTGCGCGTCGCGATGACCCGCAACGGCGGCACGATGGCCGACCCTGGCTCGGTCGCCTACAACTTCAGCCGCAAGGGCGTCGTGTCGATCACGAAGGCCGACGGGGTCACGGAGGACGCGATCCTCGAGGCCGTGCTCGACGCCGGCGCCGAGGAGGTCGTCGACCAGGGCGGCGGCTTCGAGGTGGTCTCGGAGGCCGGCGACCTCGTCGCCGTGCGCTCGGCGCTCCAGGACGCGGGCATCGACTACGACTCGGCCGAGGCCGAGTTCGTGCCGAACCTCAAGGTCGAGGTCGACGTCGAGACGGCGCGCAAGGTGCTGCGCCTCATCGACGCGCTCGACGACCTCGACGACGTGCAGAACGTCTACGCCAACCTCGACCTCTCCGACGAGGTGCAGGCGCAGCTCGACGAGGACGAGTAGTCCCGTGCCGGCGTCGGTGCGCGTGCTCGGCGTCGACCCCGGGCTGACGCGGTGCGGCGTCGGCGTCGTCGACGTCGAGCGGCGCACGCCCACGCTCGTGCACGTCGAGGTGCTGCGCTCCGATGCCGACGAGGCGATCGAGCTGCGGCTGCTGCGCATCGCGCGCGGCGTCGAGGCGGCGATCGACGCCCACCGCCCGGATGCGATCGCGCTCGAGCGCGTGTTCGCGCAGGCGAACCTGCGGAGCGTCATGGGCGTCGCGCAGATCTCGGGCATCGTGCTGCGCGCCGCCGCCGAGCGGGAGCTGCCGGTGGCGCTGCTGACGCCGAGCGAGGTCAAGGCGGCCGTCACCGGCTACGGCGCGGCCGACAAGCGGCAGGTGGGGGAGATGGTGCGTCGCCTGCTGCGGCTCGAGGCCGCGCCGAAGCCGGCGGACGCCGCCGACGCGCTCGCGATCGCGATCGCCGAGGGCTGGCGCACGCGCGCGCGCCGCGCGGAGCACTCGACGCCTGCGCAGCGCGCCTGGGCGGCGGCGGAGTCGGCTGCGCGCGCCCGGCGCTGATCAGCCCTTGTGCAGCCCGCGGCGGCCGATCTCGACCGCGCCCAGCGTCGACAGGATGAACATCGCCAGGCCTGCGGTGAAGACGATGCCCTCGATGCCGTCGGCCGTGATCGCGTAGCTCATCACGACGAACGAGCCCACGAGCAGCAGCATGAGGATCAGGAACTGGACGTAGCGCATGGGATCTCCGTGTCGAGCGATCGGCGGGCCCGCTCAGGCTATCAGCGCGCACTCGGTCGACCGGCGCGCCAGGCGGCCGGCGTCGGGGGCCCGGCCTAGGCTCAGGGGGTGATCTCCAGGCTCGACGGCACCGTGCTCGCCGCGCGCGGGCAGCGCCTCGTCGTCGGCGTCGGCGGCGTCGGCCTCGCCGTCGCGGTGACCCCCCAGACCTCGCTGACCGCCCGCGCCGGGAGCGCGGTCGCGCTGCACACGCACCTCATCGTCCGCGAGGACGAGCTCTCGCTCTACGGCTTCGAGACCGAGGCCGAGCTCGACGCGTTCGAGCTGCTCATCGGAGTGACGGGCGTGGGCCCGAAGTCGGCGCTCGGCGTCCTGGCGCACCTCACCCCCGATGCGCTCGCCCGCGCGGTCGACGCGCAGGACGAGCGCGCGTTCAAGGCCGTGAGCGGCATCGGGCCGAAGACGGCCAAGCTCATCATCCTGCAGCTGAGCGGCAAGCTCGTGGCACCGGTGGCGGCGCCCGCGACGCCGGGGTCGGATGCGCGGGCCGACGTGCTCACGGCGCTCACGGGGCTCGGGTGGCCCGAGCGCACCGCCGCCGACGCCATCGAGCGGGCGGCCGTCGCGGCGCCCGAGGCGGCCGGCACGACCGGCGCGCTGCTGCGCGCGGCCCTCGCGATCCTCGGACCGGGCGCGCGCCCGTGAGCGACCCGCTGACCGACCCGGCCGCGACGCCGGACGAGATCGCCTTCGAAGGGGCGCTGCGCCCCACGAGCCTCGCCGAGTTCGTCGGCCAGCCCAAGGTGCGCGGCCAGCTCGAGGTGCTGCTGCAGGCGGCGCGGATGCAGGAGCGCACGCCCGACCACATCCTGCTGGCCGGGCCGCCCGGGCTCGGGAAGACCACCCTCGCGACGATCATCGGCGCCGAGACCGGCCGGCCCATCCGCTACTCCTCGGGCCCCGCCATCCAGCACGCCGGCGACCTCGCCGCGGTGCTGTCGGCGCTCGTGCCCGGCGAGGTGCTGTTCGTCGACGAGATCCACCGCATGGCGCGCTCCGCCGAGGAGATGCTGTACCTCGCGATGGAGGACTTCCGCATCGACATCATGGTCGGCAAGGGCGCGGGCGCCGCCTCGATCCCGCTCGAGCTCGCGCCGTTCACGCTCGTCGGCGCGACGACGCGCTCCGGCATGCTGCCCGCACCGCTGCGCGACCGCTTCGGCTTCACGGCCCACCTCGAGTTCTACGACCCGGCCGACCTCGAGCGCGTGCTCGCGCGCTCCTCGCGGCTCATGGACCTCACGATCGAGCCCGCCGCGCTCGCCGAGCTCGCCGGCCGCTCGCGCGGCACGCCCCGCATCGCGAACCGCCTGCTGCGGCGCGTGCGCGACTGGCTGCTCGTGCACGAGGGGTCGAGCGACCTCGAGGGCGTGCGCGCCGCGCTCGAGCTGTACGACGTCGACGAGGCCGGGCTCGACCGCATCGACCGCGCCGTGCTGCACGCCATCGCCCACCGCTTCGCCGGCGGCCCGGTGGGGCTGTCGACGCTCGCGGCGGCCGTGGGGGAGGAGGCCGACACCATCGAGTCGGTCGTCGAGCCGTTCCTCGTGCGCGAGGGCCTCATCGGCCGCACGCCCCGCGGCAGGATCGCGACCCCGACGGGCATGCGGCACGCGGGCGCGCAGACGCAGGACGCGACGCTCGACGGGGTATGATGGGCCCTTGGTGCTGCGCGCAGCCGCGCAGGACGAACCACCCCTGAGAGGCCCCTTCCGACGATGCTGTTCCTGCAGACGACGACCACCGCCCAGCAAGGGTTCCCGATCGACCCGCTGACGCTCATCATGCTCGTCGTGCTCGCGGCGATGATCTTCTTCATGTTCCGCAGCAACAAGAAGCGCAAGGCCCAGGCCGAGGAGCTGCAGTCCCAGATGGTCCCCGGCGCCGAGGTGATGACGAACTTCGGCCTCTTCGGCGAGCTCACGGCGATCGACGAGGAGCGCAACGAGGCGCTCATCGAGATCGCGCCCGGCACCATCGTGCGCGTGCACCGCCAGACCCTCGCCCGCGTGGTCGACGACCACGCCGAGGTCGTCGAGGACCGCGGGATCGACGAGGCCGGCGACGCGGACGAGCCGCGCGACCGCGCCTGATCCGTGGCGAAGGCTCGTTCGCGGGGCGCCCGCGCGCTCATCTGGCTGGTGGTGCTGATCGCCGGCCTCGTCGGCGTCAACTTCTCCGCCGTGCAGTGGGGCGGCGGCTCCTGGACTCCGCAGCTCGCGCTCGACCTCGAGGGCGGCACGCAGATCGTGCTCGCGCCCGTGGTCGCCGAGGGCGCGCAGGTCACCCAGGAGCAGCTCGACCAGGCGGTGGCGATCATCCGCCAGCGCGTCGACGCCTCCGGCGTCTCCGAGGCCGAGATCACCACGCAGGGCGGCCGCAACATCGTCGTCGCCATCCCCGGCGAGCCCGACGCGGCCACGATGCAGCGCATCCAGGCGAGCGCGAAGATGGAGTTCCGCCCGGTGCTGCAGTCCGCCGCCGCGAACGTGCCCGGCGAGACGCCCGCGCCGAGCGAGAGCACACCGCCCGCCGAGCCTGCCGCGACCCCCGAGAACGCGTGGGACCAGGCGTGGATCACGCCTGAGCTGCAGGCCGAGTTCGACGCCTTCCAGTGCGCCGACGTCGACACCACGACCGTCGCGCCGGCTGACGAGCCCTTCATCACGTGCTCGACCGACCAGACCGCGCGCTTCATCCTCGGCCCGGTCACGGTCGAGGGCTCCGACATCGCCGACGCGCAGGTCTCGGCCGCGACGAACTCGCAGGGCCAGGCCACGGGCGGCTGGGCCGTCAACCTCGAGCTCGACGGCGAGGGCCCGGCCGGCTTCGAGGCGACGACGCGCGCCATCACGGGCCTGCCCGAGCCGCAGAACCAGTTCGCGGTCGTGCTCGACTCGACCGTGCTCATGCCCATCTCGTCGAACGCCATCATCACCGACGGCAACGCGCAGATCACGGGCGGCTTCACGCAGGAGGCGGCGCAGGGCCTCGCCGACCAGCTGCGCTTCGGCGCGCTGCCGATCGGCTTCGAGGTGCAGTCGAACGAGACGATCTCGGCGACGCTCGGTGCCGACCAGCTGCGCGCGGGCCTCCTCGCCGGCCTCATCGGACTCATCCTCGTCGTCGTCTACTCGGTCTTCCAGTACCGCGCGCTCGGCCTCGTGGTCGTCCTGTCGCTCGGCATCGCCGCGATCCTCACCTACCTCACGGTGACCTTCCTCTCGAGCACCGAGGGCTACCGGCTCTCGCTCGCCGGCGTCGCCGGCCTCGTGATCGCCATCGGCATCACCGCCGACTCGTTCATCGTCTACTTCGAGCGCATCCGCGACGAGCTGCGCGAGGGCAAGCACCTCACGAGCGCGCTCGAGACCGGCTGGAAGCGCGCCTTCCGCACGATCCTGGTCTCGGATGCGGTGAGCTTCCTCGCCGCCGTGATCCTGTTCCTGCTGTCGGTGGGCAACGTGCGCGGCTTCGCCTTCACGCTCGGCATCACGACGTTCATCGACATCGTCGTCGTCGCGCTCTTCACGCATCCGCTCCTGCGCCTGCTGTCGCGCACGAGCTTCTTCTCCTCCGGCCACCGCTGGAGCGGGCTCGACCCGCAGGCGCTCGGCGCCGTCTACCGCGGCCGCGCGAAGTTCCGCGAGCCGGTCGCGGCAGGCAGGGGAGCCCGGTCGGCGAAGGAGGCGCAGAAGCGCCAGACGATCGCCGAGCGCAAGTCGGCCATGGCCGCCTCGAACGGCAAGGAGGACTGATGGCCTCGCTCACCAGCGTCGGCAACGAGCTCTACACCGGGGAGCGCTCGCTGCCGGTCGTCGCCAAGCGCAAGCTGTGGCTGTCGATCGCGGTCGGCATCCTCATCGCGCTCGCGCTCGGCACCATCATCCGCGGCGGCTTCGTCTTCGGCATCGAGTTCACGGGCGGCAGCGAGTTCCGCGTCACCGGCATCTCGGAGGCGTCGGCCGACGGCGCGGCGGAGGCCGTCGAGGCGATCGCGCCCGAGGCCGAGGCGCGCGCCGTCACGCTCGGCTCCGACACCGTGCGCGTGCAGACCGACGCCGTGTCGGAGGAGCAGGCCGCCGAGATCCGCGCCGCGCTCGCCGACACCTACGGCGTCGACAGCGGCGAGGTGGCGTTCTCGTTCATCGGCCCGTCGTGGGGCGCCGACATCTCGCAGCAGGCGCTGCGGGCGCTCGTCGTCTTCCTCGTGCTCGTGTCGATCGTGCTCGCCGTCTACTTCCGCACCTGGAAGATGTCCGTCGCGGCGCTCGCGTCGCTCGCCTTCGACCTGCTCGTCACCGCCGGCGTCTACGGCATCATCGGCTTCGAGGTCACGCCCGCGGCCGTCATCGGCTTCCTGACGATCCTCGGCTACTCGCTCTACGACACCGTCGTCGTGTTCGACAAGGTGCGCGAGAACACCGCGCCCGGCACGAGCGGCGAGCTGCTCGACAACATCAACCTCGCGGTCAACCAGACGCTCGTGCGCTCGATCAACACCTCGATCGTGGCGACGCTGCCGATCGCGGCGGTGCTCTTCATCGGCGCCCTGCTGCTCGGGGCCGGCACGCTCCGCGACATCTCGCTCGCGCTCTTCATCGGCACGATCGTCGGCACCTGGTCGTCGATCTTCGTCGCGGCCCCCGTCTATGCTCAGCTCAGGCAGCACGACGCGATCGCCGAGGTCACGGAGAAGCCGCGGAACGAGCGCGGGGCGGTCGTCTGAGCCGACGGGGAGGAGCGAGATGAGCGACGCCCAGCAGACCTCGGGCGGCTTCCGCACGCTGCTGCCCTTCCTCTTCTCCCGCTCGCACCGCGCGGGCGCCGTCGACGAGCTGATCCGCACGGTCAAGTCGCAGCACCCGAAGGGCGACACCGGGCTCATCCAGCGCGCGTACATCGTCGCCGAGGAGGCGCACCGCGGCCAGTACCGCAAGTCGGGCGAGCCGTACATCACGCACCCCGTCGCCGTCGCGCAGATCCTCGCCGACCTCGGCATCGGAGCCATCACCGTCGCCGCCGCGCTGCTCCACGACACCGTCGAGGACACCTCGTACACGCTCGAGCAGTGCCGCGCCGACTTCGGCGACGAGATCGCCATGCTCGTCGACGGGGTGACGAAGCTCGACAAGCTGAAGTACGGCGAGTCGGCGCAGGCCGAGACGGTGCGCAAGATGGTCGTCGCGATGTCGAAGGACATCCGCGTGCTCGTCATCAAGCTCGCCGACCGGCTCCACAACGCGCGCACGTGGGGCTTCGTCTCGGACGAGTCGGCGCAGCGCAAGGCCCGCGAGACGATCGAGATCTACGCGCCGCTCGCGCACCGGCTCGGCATCCAGACGATGAAGGTCGAGCTCGAGGACCTCTCGTTCGCGGTGCTGCAGCCGAAGGTCTACCTCGAGATCAAGAACCTCGTCGAGGCGCGCGCGCCCGAGCGGGAGCGGTACCTCGAGGAGGTCGTGTCCGGCCTCAGCGAGGACATGAAGTCGCAGAGGATCCGCGGCCGAATCGCGGGGCGCCCGAAGCAGTACTACTCGATCTACAACAAGATGCGGGTGCGCGGCCACGACTTCGCCGACATCTACGACCTCGTGGGCGTGCGCGTGATCGTGCAGTCGGTGCGCGACTGCTACGCGGTGCTCGGCGCGATCCACGCGCGCTGGCAGCCGATGCCGGGCCGCCTCAAGGACTACATCGCGACGCCGAAGTTCAACCTCTACCAGTCGCTGCACACGACCGTCATCGGCCCGCGCGGCCACCACGTCGAGATCCAGATCCGCACCGAGGAGATGCACCGCCGCGCCGAGTACGGCGTCGCGGCGCACTGGAAGTACAAGCAGGGCGGCGGCGCGATGTCGTCGACCGACATGGCGTGGCTCGCGCACATCAACGACTGGCAGGAGGAGACCACCGACCCCGGCGAGTTCCTCGACTCCCTGCGGTTCGAGATCGGCGCGAAGGAGCTCTACGTCTTCACGCCGAAGGGCAAGGTGATCGGCCTGCCCGCCGGCGCGACCCCCGTCGACTTCGCCTACGCGGTGCACACCGAGGTCGGCCACCGCACCATGGGCGCGAAGGTCAACGGCCGCCTCGTGCCGCTCGACACGAAGCTCGCGACCGGCGACATCGTCGAGGTGCTCACGTCGAAGAACCCGGATGCGGGGCCGAGCCAGGACTGGCAGGGCTTCGTCACGTCGCCCCGCGCGCGCAGCAAGATCCGCCAGTGGTTCCAGCGCGAGCGCCGCGACGAGGCGGTCGAGGTCGGCAAGGAGGCGATCGCGAAGGCGATGCGCCGCCACGACCTGCCGCTGCAGAAGCTCATGGGCCGGGATGCGTTCGCGCAGGTGGCGGCGCAGCTGAAGTACGACGACGTGACCGCCCTGTACGCCGCCGTGGGCGAGGGGCACGTCTCGACGCAGTCGGTGCTCGAGAAGGTCGTGTCGGCGATCCGCGTCGACGAGGCCGCGGACGACGACGCGCACGTGACGGTCCTCCCGAGCAAGGCGCCGAGGCCCGCGTCGAGCGCCTCCGGCGTGCTCGTGCGGGGCGCCGACGACATCCTCGTGAAGCTGTCGAAGTGCTGCACGCCCGTGCCGGGCGACGAGATCGTCGGCTTCGTCACGCGCGGCCAGGGCGTGAGCGTGCACCAGCGCAGCTGCCCGAACGTGCAGGGCCTGCTCGCCGAGCCCGAGCGCATGATCGAGGTCGAGTGGGCGGCGACGTCGAAGGGGCTGTTCCTCGTGAACATCCAGGTCGAGGCGCTCGACCGCTCGGGGCTGCTGAGCGACATCACCCGCGTGCTGACCGAGCACCACGTCAACATCCTCTCGGCGAGCGTGCACACCGGCACCGACCGGCTCGCGATCAGCCGCTTCGCGTTCGAGATGGGCGACGTGACGCACCTCGACCACGTGCTGAACGCGGTGCGCCGCATCGACGGCGTCTACGACGTCTACCGCATCACGACGGGCTGACGGACGACGAGGGGGCCGGCGCCATCGGCGCCGGCCCCCTGCTCGCCCTGCTGCGTCAGCCTGCGGCTGCGACGACCTCGAGCCACGAGCGCTTCGTCCGCAGCTCGGCCTCGAGCTCTGCCTTGCGGCGCGCATCCGTCGTGTCCGCGATCTCGGCCTCGAGCTTCTCGATGGCCTCCTCGAGCTGGCCGGCGAGACCCTCGGAGCGCGCCTTGCGCTCGGGGTTCGACGCCTTCCAGTGCTGCTCGTCGAGCTCGCGCACGTGCGTCTCGATCTTGCGCATGCGGTCCTCGACCTCGCGCAGCGCCTCGCGGGGCACGCGGCCGATCTCGTCCCAGCGGCGCTGCACGCCGAGCAGCGCCTCGCGCGCCTTGGCGCGATCGGTGATCTCGAGGATCGGCGTCGCCTCCTCGAGCAGCGCGCGCTTGGCGGCCAGGTTCTCGGCGTACTCCTCGTTGTCGACCGCGGCCTGCTCGGCCTTCGCGGCGAACAGCACGTCGCCGGCCTCCTTGAACTGGGCCCAGAGCGCGTCGTCGATCTTGCGGCCGGCGCGGCCGGCGGCCTTCCACTGGTCGAGCAGCGCGCGGTAGGCGGGGATGCCGTCGACACCCTTCGGCGCGAGCGCCTGGGCCTGCTCGACGAGCGCCTGCTTGCGCGCGCGGACGTCCTTGTGGGATGCGTCGAGGTCGGCGAAGAAGCGGCGGCGGGCGGTCTCGAGGGTCGAGCGCGCATCGCGGAACCGCTTCCAGAGCGCGTCGGCCTGGCCCTTCGACAGCCGCGGGCCGTCCTTCTGCAGGCGCTGCCAGTCGGCGAAGAGCACGTCGACCTGCTGCATCGTCTGCTTCCACTGCACGTTCTCGAGGTCGCCGCTCGCGAGCTGCTCGATCGCCTCGACGACGCGCGTGCGCTCGGCGATGGCCTCGTCGACCTCAGCCTTGCTCGCGGCCTGCTGCTTCGCCTCGAGCTCGCCGAGCTCGCCGCGGAGCGCGTCGAGGCGGCTGAGCAGCGACGGGATGTCGCCGACCGCGGGCGCCTCGAGCACGGTCGCGTGGAGGTGCGAGGCGGCCTTCGCCACGTCGCGGGCGCTCGCGCCGCCGCGGATGCGCTGCTCGAGCAGGCGCACCTGGCCCTCGAGGTCGGCGAACTTGCGCTCGAAGTAGCCGAGCGCCTCCTCGGCGGTGACGTCCGGGAACTGGCCGACGACGCGCCATCCGTCGCCGTCCTTGACCGCGACCGTGCCTGCGGCGTCGACGCGGCCGAGCTCGCGCTCGATGACCGGCTCGCCCATGACGGGCGCGGCCGGCTCCTCGGCGGCAGGCTGCTCCTCGGCGGGAGCCTGCTCCTCAGCGGGAGCCTGCTCCCCGGCGGCAGGCGCCTCCTGCTCGGTGGCCGCAGCCTCCTCGGGCGCCTCCTCCTCGACGGGCGCCTCCTCCTCGACGGCGGGAGCCTCCGGCTGGGCGGGAGCCTCCGGCTCGGCGGGCTGCTCCACCTGCTCGGCGGGCGCCTCCTGCTCGGGGGCGTCCTGCGGCGCGGCAGGCTGCTCCGACGTGGCGGGGTCGATGGGCTGGGTGGGCTCGGGCATGACGGAGTCTCTCGTACGAGGGGACGGGCAGGTAGAGCGTAGCGCGGGCTACTGCAGGACGAAGTCCTCGATCGTGACCGGCTCCGCGGGCGCGCCGTCGGGCACGCCGCCCGCCGTGCCCTTCGCGATGACGGCCTCCTGCAGCTCGTCGAGGCCGCCCGTGACGCGGCCGATCACGCTGTAGCCGCCGGCGGCGTCGGAGGGGATGCTCGTGTCGCCGTAGACGATGAAGAACTGGTGGCCGTTCGAGTCGGCGTTGCCCGACTGGCGGGCCATCGCGATGGTGCCCTCGACGTAGAGGTCGTCGGCGGGCGCGTTCTCGACCGGGCCGTACATGTAGGTCGGGTCGCCCCCGCCCTGGCCGTCGACCGAGCCGCACTGCAGCACCGAGAAGCCCTCGCTCGTCGTGAGGCGGTGGCACGTCTTGCCGTCGTAGTAGTCGCGCTGCGTGTCGGCGAGCACGGCGGAGACGGCCTGGGGGGCCGCGGCGCCGTCGAGCTCGACGTCGAGCTCGACGCCGTTCACGGTGAGGGAGCCGGTCCACGTGCGGCCCTCGGCGAGCGAGGGGTCGGGCACGGTCGACTCGGCGGCGGGCGCGGTCGCGCTGGGCGTCGGCGCCGCGGTGTCGGCCGGGTCCGCGGGAGCGGGGCGGGTGGCGATGAGCGCGGTGCCGCCCGCGAGCACGACGAGCGCGAGCGCGGCCCCGATGAGGGAGTCGCGGCGCTGCCGGCGCTGCCGGCGCTCGTGCACGGCCTGCCGCGCGCGGTAGTCGCGGACGCGCCGCTCCTGCTCCTGCTTCGTGACCACGGGCTCTCCTCTGCCGCTCGCGCACCCGTTCGGTGCGGCGTTCAGGCTACCGGGTCGTGTGGGCGGCGCCGCCTAGGCTGGGGGCATGGCAGGAGGGACGACAGCGCCGCTCGCCGTGCGCATGCGCCCGACGAGCCTCGACGACGTCGTCGGCCAGCGCCACCTGCTCGGCCCCGGCTCGCCGCTGCGCCGGCTCGCGGCGCCGAGCGAGGGCGCGAGCGGGCAGAGCGTCATCCTCTGGGGCCCGCCCGGCACCGGCAAGACGACGCTCGCGCAGTCGATCGCGCACTCCGCCGACCGGCGCTTCGTCGAGCTGAGCGCCGTCACGGCCGGCGTCAAGGACGTCCGCCAGGTGATGGAGGCGGCGCTGAACGACCGCGACCTCTTCCAGCGCTCCACCGTGCTCTTCCTCGACGAGATCCACCGCTTCACCAAGGCGCAGCAGGACGCGCTGCTGCCGGGCGTCGAGCAGGGCTGGGTCACGCTCATCGCCGCGACGACCGAGAACCCGTCGTTCAGCGTCATCAGCCCGCTGCTGTCGCGCTCACTGCTGCTCACGCTCGAGCCGCTCGGCGACGACGACATCGCCGAGCTCGTCGACCGCGCGATCGCCGACCCGCGCGGCTTCGACGGGCGCATCGCGCTCGACGACGAGGCCCGCGCGCAGCTCATCCGGCTGTCCTCCGGCGACGCCCGGCGCGCGCTCACGGCGCTCGAGGCAGCCGGCGCCCACGCGCTCGAGGCCGCGGGCGAGGCCGACGCGGATGCGCCGACGACCGTCACGGCCGAGGCCCTGGCGAGCGCTGTCGACCGCGCGCTGCTGCGCTACGACCGGCAGGGCGACGAGCACTACGACGTCATCTCGGCGTTCATCAAGTCGGTGCGGGGCTCCGACCCCGACGCGGCGCTCCACTGGCTCGCCCGCATGATCGAGGCGGGGGAGGACCCGCGCTTCATCGCCCGACGCATCATCGTGCTCGCCGCCGAGGACATCGGGATGGCCGACCCGCAGGGCCTCGTGGTGGCGACCGCGGCCGCGCAGGCGGTGCAGATGATCGGCATGCCCGAGGGGCGCATCCCGCTCGCCGAGGCGGTCGTCTACCTCGCCACCGCGCCGAAGTCCAACCGCTCCTACCTCGGCATCGACCGCGCCATCGCCGACGTGCGCTCGGGCGACATCGGCCGCGTGCCGACGCACCTGCGCGACGCCCACTACCCCGGCGCCAAGCGGCTCGGCCACGGCAAGGGCTACCGCTACGCGCACGACGCGCCGGCCGGCGTCGCGACCCAGCAGCACCTGCCCGACCCGCTCGTCGGGCGCCGCTACTACGAGCCCGGTGCCCACGGCTACGAGCGCGACGTCGCCGCTCGCCTCGAGCGCATCCGCCGCATCCTCTCCGGCGACGCCTGACCTCTGGTAGCCTGGTCGCTGGTCCTCTGGCAGCCCGGCTGCCGACGCAGGACCCGCACCCCTCCTTAGGTCCCGGCACTCGGCCGGGACAGCCGCTCGCGCGGCAGCGACTCAGCGAAGGAAGTCATGTCCACGAAGTCCCGTACCCGGTCGAAGACGCGCCTCTCGCGCGCCCTCGGCATCGCCCTCACGCCGAAGGCGGCGCGCTACCTCGAGAAGCGCCCCTACGGCCCCGGCCAGCACGGCCGCACCAAGCGCAAGGCCGACAGCGACTACGCCGTCCGCCTCCGCGAGAAGCAGCGCCTGCGCGCCCAGTACGGCATCCGCGAGGCGCAGCTGCGCAACACCTTCAACGAGGCCCGCCGCCAGTCCGGCCTGACGGGTGAGAACCTCGTCGAGCTGCTCGAGATGCGCCTCGACGCGCTCGTGCTCCGCTCGGGCTTCGCCCGCACGATGTCGCAGGCCCGCCAGATGGTCGTGCACCGCCACATCATGGTCGACGGCCAGCGCGTCGACCGCCCCTCGTTCCGCGTGAAGGAGGGCCAGCTCATCCACGTGCACCAGCGCAGCGAGGGCATGGAGCCCTTCCAGGTCGCGGCCGCAGGCGGCCACGCCGGCGTGCTCCCGCCCGTCCCGCCGTACCTCGACGTGCAGCTCGACCGCCTCCAGGCCCGCCTCGTGCGCCGCCCGAAGCGCGCCGAGGTGCCCGTCGTCGCCGACGTGCAGCTCGTCGTCGAGTACTACGCCGCTCGCTGATCCGAGCGCATCGAGGAGGGGTCGCCAGCCGGCGGCCCCTCTTCGTCGTTAGACTGTCCGAGCCCGTGCGCCGATCCGGCGCGGGGCGAAGCGAGACACGAGGGGGACCCGCTGTGAAGAAGCTCCTGTTCCTGGCCGTCGGCGTCGTCATCGGCGTCTTCGCCGCCCGCCGCATCGAGGAGACCGAGAAGGGCAAGGCGTTCCTCGACAACGTCGACTCGCGCGGCCGTGAGTTCACGGACGCCGTCAAGGACGGCTACCAGGCACGCGACCGCGAGCTGCGAGGCGAGTGACGACACCCGATCCGAGCCCGGGCGCCGCGCGCCCGGGCTCGTCAGGCCCCTACGGGGCTGGAAAGACCTGACCCCATGCAGACCGCAGAGATCCACAGCCGCTTCCTGAAGCACTTCGAGGCCAAGGACCACACCATCGTCCCGTCGGCGTCGCTCGTCAGCGACGACCCCGCGATCATGTTCACGATCGCCGGCATGGTGCCGTTCATCCCCTACCTCTCCGGCCGGGTGCCCGCCCCCTGGCCCCGCGTCGCCGACGTGCAGAAGTGCATCCGCACCCTCGACATCGAGGAGGTCGGCCGCACGCCCCGCCACGGCACCTTCTTCCAGATGGCCGGCAACTGGTCGTTCGGCGACTACTTCAAGCGCGAGGCGATCGCCTACGCGTGGGAGCTGCTCACCGGCTCCGAGGCCGACGGCAAGTTCGGCTTCGACCCGAAGGACCTCTGGGTCACCGTCTTCGAGACCGACGACGAGGCCGAGCGCCTCTGGCTCGAGGTCACCGACGTCGACGCGTCGCGCATCCAGCGCCTCGGCCTCGAGGACAACTACTGGATGACCGGGCAGCCCGGCCCTGCCGGCCCCGACTCCGAGATCTTCTTCGACCTCGGCCCCGAGCACGGCCCCGACGGCGGGCCCGCGACCGGCAGCGACCGGTACGTCGAGATCTGGAACCTCGTCTTCATGCAGGACGAGATCGCCGACGTGCGCTCGAAGACCGACTTCACGATCGTGCGCGAGCTGCCGAACAAGAACATCGACACCGGCATGGGGCTCGAGCGCGTCGCGTTCCTCAAGCAGGGCGTGCAGAACATCTACGAGATCGACCAGGTGCGCCCCGTGCTCGACGTCGCGGGCGAGCTCTCCGGCCGCCGCTACGGCGCCGCGACCGAGGACGACGTGCGGATGCGCGTGGTCGCCGACCACGTGCGCTCGTCGCTCATGCTCATGGGCGACGGGGTGACGCCCGGCAACGACGGCCGCGGCTACATCCTGCGCCGCCTCATGCGCCGCTCGGTGCGCTCGATGCGCCTGCTCGGCGTGCACGAGGCGACGTTCCCGGCGCTGTTCGAGGCGAGCTACCGCGCCATGGTCACCGCCTACCCCGAGCTCGAGGCCGCCTACCCGCGCATCGCGCGGCTCGCGGTGAACGAGGAGGAGACGTTCCTCCGCACCCTCGAGTCGGGCTCGACGGTGCTCGACCTCGCGATGTCCGACGTGCGCCGCGACTCCGGCCACGTCGTGCCCGGCAAGACGGCGTTCCTGCTGCACGACACGTACGGCTTCCCGATCGACCTCACGATGGAGATCGCCGAGGAGGCGGGCCTCGAGGTCGACCGCTCGACGTTCGAGACGCTCATGAGCGAGCAGCGCACGCGGGCGAAGGCCGACGCGAAGTCGCGACGGCGGCAGCTCGCCGACCTGTCGGTCTACTCGGAGCTGCGCGCGAAGGGCGAGACGGCCTTCCTCGGCTACGACGAGCTGCAGGCCGACGGCGAGGTCATCGGCATCATCGCCGACGGCGCCCAGGTGCAGCGCGCGGACGTCGGCGACGAGGTCGAGGTCGTCCTCACCGCCACGTCGCTCTACGCGGAGTCGGGCGGCCAGGACAGCGACCAGGGCACGCTCGTCGGCTCCGGCTTCGAGGCCGACGTGCTCGACGTGCAGCGCCCGGTGCAGGGGCTCATCAGCCACACGGTGCGGGTGACCTCGGGCGAGCTCGCCGTCGGCGACCTCGCGCACGCGGCCGTCGACCCGCTCTACCGGCGCGCGGCCAACCAGGCGCACTCCGCGACGCACGTCGTGCACGCGGCGCTGCGCCAGCTGCTCGGCCCCGACGCGGCCCAGTCGGGCTCGTACAACAAGGCCGGCTACATGCGCCTCGACTTCTCCTGGTCGAGCGCCCTCTCGAACGACATGCGCCAGGAGCTCGAGGGCATCGCGAACTCGGCGATCCGCGACGACCTGCCGGTCGAGACGCGCGTCATGCCGATCGACGAGGCGAAGTCGCTCGGCGCGATGGCGCTGTTCGGCGAGAAGTACGGCGACACCGTGCGCATGGTCGACATCGGCGGCCCCTGGTCGCGCGAGCTGTGCGGCGGCACGCACGTGGGCGCGTCGAGCCAGATCGGGCTCATCTCGATCACGAGCGAGTCGAGCGTCGGCTCGACCAACCGGCGCGTCGAGGCCGCCGTGGGGCCGGATGCGTTCCGCCAGCTGGTCGCGGAGCGCACGCTCGTGAGCGAGCTCACCGGCATGCTGAAGACGCCGAAGGAGCAGCTCCCCGGCCGCATCCAGGAGCTCGTGACCTCGCTCAAGGCGGCCGAGAAGCGCATCGCCGAGTTCGAGTCGCAGCAGCTGGCCGGCCGCGTCGGCCCGATCGCCGAGGCCGCCGAGGCGGTCGGCGCGCTGCGCTTCGCCTCGGTCGACCTGGGTCGGATCGGCTCCGCCGACGACCTCCGCTCGGTCGCGGCGCAGGTGCGCGAGCGCCTCGGCGCCGACCCCGCGGTCGTCGCGATCGGCGGCGCGGTCGACGGCCGCCCGGCGATCGTGGTCGCCACCAACCAGGCCGCGCGCGACGCGGGCGTCGTGGCGGGCCCGCTCGCCAAGGCCGCCGCGAGCGCGCTCGGCGGCGGCGGCGGCGGCAAGCCCGACATGGCGCAGGGCGGCGGGCAGGACGCGGCCGCGATGCCCGCGGCCATCGCCGCCGTGCGCGAGGGGCTCCGCCGCTGAGCGCGGCGACGGCGATGCGCCGGGGCGTCAGGATCGGCGTCGACGTGGGCCGGGCCCGGGTCGGGGTCGCCAGGTGCGACCTCGACGGGCTGCTCGCGACGCCGGTGGAGACCATCCAGCGCGCCGACGTCGACCCCGTGGCACGCCTCGCCGCGATCGCCGAGGAGCTCGGCGCGATCGAGGCGGTCGTGGGGCTCCCGATCTCGCTCTCCGGCGCCGACACCCCGAGCACCCAGGACGCGCGCGACATGGCCGCGGCGCTCGCCCGCTCGCTGCCCGTGCGGCTCGTGGACGAGCGGCTCTCGACCGTCACCGCCTCGGCGGGGATGCGCGCGGCCGGCAGGTCGTCGCGCCAGCAGCGCCAGAGCATCGACCAGGCCGCGGCCGTGGTCATCCTGCAGCACGCACTCGACAGCGAGCGCACCGCCGGGCGTGCGCCCGGCGAGGAGCTCACCGACGGCGGCGCAGCCGCCCCCATGGAGGACTGAGATGGCTGGACGTCGCGCGAGGGAGCGCAAGGCCCGAGGCCGCCGCAGGCTCATCGGCTGGAGCGTCGCGCTCGTGGTGGTCGTCGGCGCGATCATCGCCGCGGTCGTCGTGGTGCCGCGCCTCGTCGACCGCTTCAGCGGCCCCGAGGACTACGCGGGCCCCGGCACCGGCGAGGTGATCGTGCAGGTGCAGTCGGGCCAGAACGGCTACGACGTCGCGGCGGAGCTCGCCGAGCAGGACGTCATCGCGAGCGCGGAGGCGTTCACCGACATCCTGGTCGCCGACCCCTCGATCCAGCTGCACCCGGGCGCGTACCGCGTGCAGCAGCAGATGTCGGCGCAGGGCGCGCTCGACGCGATCCTCGACCCCGCGAACAAGGTCGAGCTGCGCGTGACCGTGCCCGAGGGCTACACGCTGCCGCAGGTCTTCGAGCGGCTGGAGCGCGACCTCGGGATCCCGCAGGCCGAGTTCGTGCAGGCGAGCGGCGACCTCGCGCAGTTCGACCTGCCCGACGACGCGACGACGCTCGAGGGCTGGCTGTTCCCGGCCACGTACACCTTTGACGACGGCGTCACCGCGCCGGCCGTGCTGCAGGCCATGATCGCGCGCCAGGCGCAGGCGCTCGACGCCGCCGGCGTCGCCGAGGCCGACCGCCAGCGGGTGCTGACCTTCGCGTCGCTCGTGCAGCGCGAGGCCAGGCTGCCCGACGACTTCGGCCGCGTCGCCCGCGTGTTCCAGAACCGGCTCGACATCAACATGCCGCTGCAGTCGGATGCGACCGTCGCCTACGGCACGGGCAACCTGCACGTCGTGACGACGACCGCCGAGGAGCGGGCCGACACCGAGAACCCGTACAACACGTACGCGCGTCCCGGGCTGCCGGTCGGCCCGATCGGCGCGCCCGGCGACACCGCGCTCCAGGCGGCGCTCGCGCCGACCGAGGGGGACTGGCTCTACTTCGTCACGGTCAACCCGGAGACGGGCGAGACGGTCTTCTCGGAGACCTACGGCGAGCACCTGGCCGCCGTCGAGCAGTTCCAGCAGTTCCTGCGCGACAACCCGGGCTGGGGCGGCTGACGTGGCGGCCGTCGGCGGCGCGGGCGGCACCCGCCGCCTCGCCGTCGTCGGACAGCCGGTCGCGCACTCGCTCTCGCCGGTGCTGCAGGGCGCGGCCGCGCGGGCGCTCGGCCTCGACTGGGCGTACGAGCGGCGCGAGGTCGCGCCCGGCGCGCTCGCGGGCTTCATCGCCGGGCTGGATGCCGCGTGGCTCGGGCTCTCGGTCACCGCGCCGCTGAAGGGCGAGGCGGCGGCGCTCGCATCGGCGCTCGACGAGCGCGCGACGCTCACGGGAGCCGCGAACACGCTGCTGCTCGGCGCGCGCGTGCGGGGCTGGAACACCGACGTCGGCGGCATCGTCCGGGCGTTCGCGGATGCGGGGCTCGGCTCCGTGCGGACGGGCGCGATCGTGGGCGCGGGCGCCACGGCCCAGTCGGCGCTCGTCGCGCTCGCCGAGCTCGGCGCCGAGCGCGTGGTCGTGGCCCTGCGGAGCCCGCACAAGGCCGAGGCGCTCGTGGCGCTGGGGGAGCGGCTCGGCGTGCTCGTCGCGCCCCAGGGCCTCGAGGAGCCCCTGCCCGCCGTCGACGCCGCCGTCTCGACGCTGCCCGCCGCGGCGCCGGCCGCGCCGGCGTTCGACGCGCCGCCGGCGCTGCTGCTCGACGCCGACTACGCGCGCGCCGACGGCTCCCGCTACCGCGGCGCGGTCCCCGCCGGGCAGCTGCTCGACGGCCGCGAGATGCTGCTCCAGCAGGCGGTGCTGCAGGCCCGCATCTTCGCGCTCGGCGAGGTGGAGGCGCCCCTGCCCGAGGAGGCGCGCGTCGTGAGGGCCATGCGCGCGGCACTGGAGGCATCCGCGGGTCTGGAAGAATCGTGACCATGCTGCGCTGGCTCACCGCCGGGGAATCCCACGGCCCCGAACTCATCGCCCTCCTCGAGGGGCTCCCCGCAGGGGTGCCGATCACCGCCGAGCAGATCCAGGCCGACCTGCAGCGGCGCAAGCTCGGCGCGGGCCGCGGCGCGCGCATGAAGTTCGAGCAGGACGAGCTGTCGATCTCGGGCGGCATCCGCCACGGTCGCTCGCAGGGCGGCCCCGTGGCGCTCCGCATCGGCAACACCGAGTGGCCGAAGTGGACCGAGGTCATGGGCGCCGCGCCGCTCGAGGGCGAGCTCACGGGCGCGCGCGCCGCGAAGCTGACCCGGCCCCGGCCCGGCCACGCCGACCTCGTGGGCATGCAGAAGCACGGCTTCGATGAGGCGCGCCCCGTGCTCGAGCGGGCGAGCGCCCGCGAGACCGCCGCCCGCGTGGCGCTCGGCGCCGTCGCGCGCGCGTTCCTCGGCGAGCTCGGCGTGCGGCTCGTCAGCCACACCCTCTCGATCGGCCCCGTGCGCGTACCGGACGACGCGCCGCTGCCGACCGCCGACGACGTCGACCGGCTCGACGGCGACGAGCTGCGCTGCCTCCACCCGGCCACGAGCGCCGCGATGCTCGCCGAGGTCGAGGACGCCCGGCGCTCGGGCGACACGCTCGGCGGCATCGTCGAGGTGCTCGCCTACGGGCTGCCGCCGGGCCTCGGCTCCTACGTGCACTGGGACCGCCGCCTCGACGGCCGGCTCGCGCAGGCGCTCATGAGCATCCAGGCCATCAAGGGCGTCGAGGTCGGCGACGGCTTCGAGACCACCCGGCGGCGCGGGAGCGTCGCGCACGACGAGCTGCTCGTCGGCGAGGACGGCGTCACGCGCGAGACCGTGCGCGCCGGCGGCATCGAGGGCGGCATGTCCACCGGCGGCGTGCTGCGCGTGCGCGCGGGGATGAAGCCCATCGCCACCGTGCCGCGGGCCCTGCGCACCGTCGACGTCGCGACCGGCGAGGCCGCGCAGGCGCACCACCAGCGCAGCGACGTCTGCGCGGTGCCCGCCGCGGGCGTCGTCGCCGAGGCGATGGTCGCGCTCGTGCTCGCCGACGCGGTCGTCGAGAAGTTCGGCGGCGACTCGGTCGCCGAGACGCGCCGCAACCTCGACGCCTACCTCGCCGCCATCCCCGAGCAGCTGCGCACGACGCCGTGACGGCCGACGGGCCGCGGCCGGGCGACGAGGCCGGCACGACGCCGCCGCTCGTGCTCATCGGGCCGATGGCCGCCGGCAAGTCGTCGCTCGGGCGCAAGCTCGCGACCCGGATCGGGCGCACCTTCGTCGACACCGACCGGCTGGTCGCGCTCGAGCACGGCCCGATCCCCGAGATCTTCGCCGAGCACGGCGAGCCCGCCTTCCGCCGGTGGGAGGCCGAGGCCGTGCGGCACGCGCTCACGCCGGGCGCCGTGGTGGCGCTCGGCGGCGGCGCCGTGCTCGACGCCGGCACCCGGGCGCTCCTCGAGCACGCGACGGTCGTGCTCGTGACCGTCGACGAGCGCGCCGCCGAGCGGCGCATCGCCGGCGGCGGACGCCCGCTGCTCGCCGACGGCATGGCGGCGTGGCGGCGCATCGCCGAGGAGCGCGCGCCGCTCTACCGCGAGCTCGCCGACGTCGAGCTCGACACGTCCAGGACACCGATGGCCCAGCTCGTCGACCGGCTCGAGGCCTGGCTCGCCGAGCGCGGGCTGTGAACGCACATGAGGGGGAGCCGATGACCACCATCCGCGTCGAGACCGAGGCGCCGTACGACGTGCACGTCGGGCGGGGCATCCTCGTCGAGCAGGTGCGCGCGTCGCTCGGCGACGCGCAGCGGCTGCTCGTGGTGCACCAGCCGGCGATGAGCCGCATCGCCGACCACCTGAAGTCGGAGCTCGGCATCGAGGTGCTCCTCGCGGAGGTGCCCGACGCCGAGGCCGCCAAGCGCATCGAGGTCGCGCAGTTCCTGTGGCAGATCCTCGGCCAGGCCGAGTTCACCAGGACGGATGCGGTGCTGGGCCTCGGCGGCGGCGCCGTCACCGACCTGGCCGGCTTCGTCGCGGCCACGTGGCTGCGCGGCGTGCGAGTCCTCCAGGCGCCCACGAGCGTGCTCGGCATCGTCGACGCCGCCGTCGGCGGCAAGACCGGCATCAACACCGAGCAGGGCAAGAACCTCGTCGGCGCGTTCCACCACCCGGCCGCCGTCGTCGCCGACCTCGAGCTGGTCGACTCGCTGCCGCGCAACGAGCTGCTCACCGGGTTCGCCGAGATCGTGAAGGCCGGCTTCATCGCCGACCCGCGCATCCTCGAGCTGCTCGAGGGCTCGCTCGAGGCCGCGACCGACCCCGCCGCGCCGGAGTTCCAGGAGGTCGTGGCGCGCTCGATCGCGGTGAAGGCGCGAGTCGTGGCGAACGACTTCCGCGAGCACGGCGAGCGCGAGTTCCTGAACTACGGGCACACGCTCGGGCACGCGATCGAGCACACCGAGCGCTACCGCTGGCGGCACGGCGCGGCGGTCTCCATCGGCATGGTGTTCGCGGCAGAGCTCTCGCGGCTCGCCGGACGACTGCCGGAATCCGTGGTCGACCGGCACCGGGCCATCCTCGAGTCCCTCGCGCTCCCGACCACCTACCCGGTCGGGCGCTGGCAGACGCTGCTCGGCACGATGCGCAAGGACAAGAAGACGCGCGGGTCGATGCTGCGGTTCGTCGTGCTCGACGACGTCGCGAAGCCGCGGATCCTCGAGGGCCCCGACGACAGTCTGCTGTTCATGGCCTACCAGTCCCTCGCCGACTGACGTGCGGCAGACTGGCCGCATGCGCATCCTCGTCCTGAACGGGCCGAACCTCGGCCGGCTCGGCACCCGCGAGCCCGACGTCTACGGCACCGCGACGCTCGCCGACGTCGCACCGCTCGTCGAGGCCGCCGGCACCCTCGAGCGGCCGGTCGAGGCGGAGGTGCGGCAGACGGACGACGAAGCCGAGCTCGTCGGGTGGATCCACGAGGCCGTCGACACCGCGACGCCCGTGATCCTGAACCCCGCCGCGTTCACGCACTACTCCTACGCGCTCCGCGACGCGTGCGCGCAGCTGCAGGGCGTCGCGCCGCTCGTCGAGGTGCACATCTCGAACCCGCACGCGCGCGAAGCCTTCCGCCACACGTCGGTCGTGTCGGCCGTCGCGACGGGCGTCATCGCCGGCTTCGGCCTCGACGGCTACCGCCTGGCCGCCCTCGCGATCGCCGCCCGCTAGAATCGTCTGTCGGTCCGCTGAGGGCCCCACTCACCCCCACGGAACGGAACCCCATGGCAACCACGAACGACATCAAGAACGGCGCGGTGCTGAACCTCGACGGCCAGCTCTGGAGCGTCATCGAGTTCCAGCACGTGAAGCCCGGCAAGGGCGGCGCGTTCGTGCGCACCAAGCTGCGCAACGTGCGCAGCCAGAAGGTCGTCGACAAGACCTTCAACGCCGGCACGAAGATGGAGTTCGCGACCGTCGACCGCCGCGACTACCAGTTCCTGTACAACGACGGCCAGGACTTCGTGTTCATGGACAACGACACGTACGAGCAGCTGCCCATCCCGGCCGCGACCGTCGGCGACGCCGCGAAGTACCTGCTCGAGAACGGCACCGCCGCCATCTCGATGCACGAGGGCGAGGCGCTGCAGGTCGAGCTGCCCGCGTCGGTCGTGCTCGAGATCACGTACACGGAGCCCGGCCTGCAGGGCGACCGCTCGAGCGCGGGCACGAAGCCCGCGACGGTCGAGACGGGCGCCGAGATCCAGGTGCCGCTCTTCGTCGAGCAGGGCACCCGCGTCAAGGTCGACACCCGCGACGGCAGCTACCTCGGCCGCGTCACCGACTGACGTGGGCGACGAGACCTACCCCTCCCGCCGCAAGGCCCGCAAGCACGCGGTCGAGGTGCTCTACTCGGCGCAGGCGCGCGACGAGTCGCCGGAGGCCGTGCTGCGCGACACCGCGGCCCGGCTCGGCTGGGCGAAGCACCCGTGGTTCGCGTTCGCGCGCGAGATCGTCGCGGGCGTCGCCGACGAGCAGGCGGGCATCGACGAGCTGATCGCCTCCTCGAGCGAGCACTGGCCGATCGACCGCATGCCGCGCACCGACCTCGCGATCCTGCGCGTCGGCGCATGGGAGCTCGAGCACGAGACGGCGCCCGCGAGCGTCGTCGTCTCGGAGGCGGTGCACCTGGCGAACGAGCTCTCGACAGAGCGCTCGGGCGCGTTCATCAACGGCGTGCTGGGGCGGATCGCGGCGCAGCGCGGCTGAGCGGGCGAGGCCGGGCGCCGTCGTAGTGTGACCTCGGGCGGCCGGCGGACATGTCGGGCCGTCGAGAGGATCCCATGCGCCGCTCACCGTTCCGCGTGCTGACACCGGTCGTCGGCCTCGTGGCGCTCGCGTCCGCGCTGCTGGTCGCACCCTCCTCGCCTGCCGTCGCCGTCGACTCGGCTGCGCCGGCGCCCGGCAGCATCGAGGAGTGCCTGGTGCGCTCGGCCATCGTGCCGGTCGACGCCGAGCCCTCGGAGGAGCCCGCGCAGGTGCGCGAGGCGGCGCTGCGCACGCTGCAGCACGCGCTGCTGTCGCGCCACCCCGATGCGCTCGGCGCAGCCGACCTGCTCCGCGCCCCCGACGGCGAGGGCGCGGGCATCGCGCTGCTCGCGGCGACTCCCTTCGCCGGCGAGCTCGTCGCCGAGGAGATCGCCGCCCTGCCGTCGCACCTGCGCTCGGCTGTCACCGACGACGACGTCGACGTCATCGGCGTCGCAGCCCAGCCGCTCCGCGCGCTGTGCGGCGCTCTCGACCGCGCCGTCGGTGCGGACGGGGCGACTGCCGACGCCCTCGTCTCGGCAGCGGTCGACCACCGGAGCGCCGTGCTGCGCCTCGGCGTCGACCGGTCCGGGGCGCTCCGCGCCGCCCCGGCGCGCGCGGGCGCGATCGAGGCGCTTCCGGATGCGTCGGCGGGCGAGGGCGCGGAGCCCGCGGCAGCCGACCTGCTCTCGGCCCTCGGGCTCTCGGGGCTCGGGGTGCCGGTCGAGATGGTCGCGGACGTCGCCGACGAGCCGGTCAGCCGGCTGCACGACGCGGACGGCTACGGCGGCGGCAACGCGATCCGCGTCGGCGGGCTCGCCTGCACGACCGGCTTCGCGGTGCGGACGGCCGACGGCGCCCCCGCGGTGATGAGCGCGGGCCACTGCCCGTCGCCGATCGGCTCGAACGGCGCATCCGTCGTCAGCGGCCACGCGAGCCAGCTGTGCGGGTGGGGGAGCGGTGCAGGCATCGGCCGGGTCTCGCAGAACCTGCTGTCGACCGGCTCCAAGGTCGACTCGATGGTGGTCCGCACGGGATCGGCCAGGCCCACCATGTGGCTCGGGAGCGCGTGCGCCGGGTCCGGCGAGACGGCGGTCCACGGGGCCGGCCAGGTGGGCGCGGGCCAGCAGGTCGGCTTCTCGGGCGCGCGGCAGGGCGAGCAGTACGCGACCCGCACCTCCGAGCCGACCGGCTGCTACGACTTCGGCTACTGGGCGTGCTCGGTGCAGCGCGCGATGTCGTCGCGCTCGACCTACGCCTGCCTGCCCGGCGACTCCGGCGGGCCCGCGTTCCGTCACCGTGCCGGCGGCGGCGTCATCGCGCTCGGTCTCATCACCGCCTCCGGCTACGACCTCGGCATCAACCGGTGCAGCTGGGTCGACATGGGCACGGCGCTGCACCTCAGCGGCGCGGCGATCATGACGCACGCCTCGCTCACCATGGCGCCGCCGGCCCGCATCGCAGGCGCCGACCGCTACCAGACCGCAGCCCTCATCGCGCAGCACGGCTACCCGGACGGCGCCGCGCAGGTCTACATCGCCAGCGGATCGCGCTTCGCCGATGCGCTGAGCGCCGGGGCGGCCGCGGCCCACGTGCGCGCGCCGCTGCTGCTCACCGCGCGAGACCTGCTGCCGTCCTCCGTGCGGCGAGAGCTCGCCAGGCTCGCGCCGGATGCGATCGTGCTGATCGGAGGCGAGCCGTCGGTGTCTGCCGAGGTCGAGGCCGAGCTCGCGGCGATCGCGCCCGTCACGCGGATCGGCGGCGCTGACCGCTACGAGACGAGCGCCCTGCTGGCGGCGCACGCGTTCCCCGAGGGAGCGGACCACGCGTTCGTCGCCACGGGCCGATCCTTCCCGGACGCACTGGCGGCGGGGCCCGCTGCCGCCCGCAGCCACGCGCCCGTGTTGCTCGTCGACGGCCGGACGCCCACCGCGGGAGCGGGCACGCTCGATGCGCTCTCGACCCTGGGCACGACGGAGGTGATCGTCGTGGGCGGCACGCCATCGGTGAGCGACGCCGTCGCCGCGTCGCTGCGGGACGGTCGGACGGTGAGCCGCATCGCCGGCGCCGACCGCTATCAGACGGCGATCCGCGTGAACGCCGGGTTCGGCGCCCGCCCGCCCGCGATGTACGTCGCGAGCGGCGAGCGGTTCCCGGACGCCCTCGCGACGGCTGCGGTGGCCGGAGCGCGCGGGGCTCCGCTCTACCTCACGCCCGGCTCGTGCCTCCACGCCGGACTGTCCGCGGAGCACACCAGGCTCGGCCGGCCCGGGGTCGTGCTCCTCGGCGGCACGCCCACGCTCGCCCTCGACGTCTCCCGATACGAGCTCTGCGGCTGACGAAACGGCAAGATTGCAGATCCTGCATCTGCGTGTCAGACTGGAGGTCCCCAGCACCTCGAGAGGATCCTCGTGCCCTTCCGTCCCCTCGCCTCGATCGTCGGCGCGCTCGCGCTCGTCGGCGGCCTCCTCGTCGCACCCACCACGGCCTCGGCCGCACCCACGGCTGACCCCGCGGCCGCACCCGACGCATCCGTCGTCCAGTGCCTCGCGCGCTCGGCGATCGTGCCCGTCGCGGTCGACCCGGAGACCACGCCGGAGGTCGGTCGCACCGCGGCGCTCCGCAGCCTGCAGCAGGCCCTGCTCGCCGCCGACCCCGACGCGCTCGCCTCGGCGCAGCTGCGCCAGGACGCCGAGGGCGACGTCGTCGGCATCGACGTGCTCGAGGCGGTCGCCGGCAGCGCTGCCGCCCTCGTGCCCGCCGTGATCGCCGGGCTGCCGGCCGAGGCGCAGGCGCTCGTGTCGAGCGCCGACGTGACCGCCGTCGGCACCGTGGACCGCAGCCTCCGCGCCCTGTGCGAGGGCTTCGACCGCGCGCTCGCCGCCGCGACGGGCTCGGGCGACGCCATCGTGTCGGCCGCGATCGACCACGAGCGCGCCGCGCTGCGGCTCGGCGTCGACCGCCTCGACGCATCCGCGATCGCGCCGACCGCCGCGCGCGAGCTCGACGGCCTGCCCACGGCGGCCTCCGGCGACGAGCCGGCACGGGCCGAGACGGGCCTCCTCGAGACCATGGGCCTCGCCGACCTCGGCGTGCCTGTCGACGTGGTCGCCGACGTCGCCGACGAGGCCGCGGCATCGCGCCTCGACGACCGCGACGGCCACGGCGGCGGCATCGGCATCCTCGTGGGCGGCAACGTCGCGTGCTCGAGCGGATTCGGCGTGCGGCTCGACGACGGCAGCCCCGCGATCATGAGCGCCGGCCACTGCGCCGCGCCCGACGGCGCCAACGGCCAGTCGGTCACGCACGGCTTCGCCGCGTCGCTCTGCGGCGGCTACGCCGGCAACGGCGCGCGCATCGGCACCATCTCGCACAACCAGCTGCAGTGGAGCTACGTCGACTCGATGGTCGTGCGCACGCAGTTCGCGACGCCCACGATGTGGCTCGGCGCCGGCTGCACCGGCTCGCGCGAGGTCGCCGTCGAGGGCATCGGCGTCATCGCCGGCAGCGGCTCGGTCGGCTTCTCGGGCGTGCGCCACGGCGAGCGGTACGCGACCCGCACGAACGAGCCGGTCGGCTGCTACGACTTCGGCTTCCTGGCCTGCGCCGTCTACCGCTCCATGTCGGCGAGCCCCGACTACGTGTGCGAGCCCGGCGACAGCGGCGGCCCCGTCTTCCAGCACCGCGGCGACGGCACCGTGCGCGCGGTCGGCCTCATCACCGCCACCGGCGCACCCATCGGCATCAACCGCTGCAGCTACACCGACGTCGCGACCGCCCTCTGGGCGACCGGCGCGTCGATGATGACCCGCACGCCGAGCACGGTCGCCGACACGAGCCGCATCTCAGGCGACGACCGCTACGCGACCTCCGCCGAGATCGCGCGCGCCGGCTACCCGAACGGCGCGGGGCGCGTCTTCATCGCCGGCGGCGAGGGCTTCGCCGACGCGCTGAGCGCCGGCGCCGCGGCCGCGCGGCTGCGCGCTCCGCTGCTGCTGACGCAGCGCGACGCGCTGCCGACGACCGTGCGGGCCGAGCTCGTGCGGCTGCGCCCGACGCAGATCGTCGTCGTCGGATCGACCCCGTCGGTCTCGGCCGCGGTCGAGCGGCAGCTCGAGGACATCGCGCCGGTCACCCGGCTCGGCGGCGCCAACCGCTTCGAGACGAGCGCGATGATCGCGCAGTTCGCCTTCCCCGCTGGCTCGACGTCCAACGCGTTCATCGCCACCGGCCGCAACTTCCCCGACGCGCTCGCGGCCGGACCCGTCGCGGCGCTCCGCGGCGCGCCCGTGCTGCTCGTCGACGGCATGAGCGGGTCCGTGCACGCCTCCGGGCTCGCGGTCATGCAGCGGCTCGGCGTCAGGCGCGTGACCGTGATCGGCGGCGAGCCGTCGGTCTCGGAGGCGCTCGTCGACTCGCTGCGCGCCACCCGCACCGTCGAGCGGATCGCCGGCGCCAACCGCTACCAGACGGCCGCTCTCGTGAACGCCGCGTTCGGCGCCACGCCCGGCCGGATGTACCTCGCGAGCGGCGAGCGGTTCCCGGATGCGCTCGCCGCGAGCGCCGTCGCCGGCGCCCAGCGGGTGCCGCTCTACCTCACCGGCGCGTCGTGCGTCGTGCCCGAGGTGCAGGCGGAGCACGTGAGGCTCGGAGCGCCGCCGGTCGTGCTGCTCGGCGGCTTCCCGTCGCTGCGCGGTGCGGTGCTCGAATGGGCGCCCTGCGTGTGACGGGAGCCGGGCGCGCATCGCCGACCCGGTAGGGTGGAGGCATCAGACAACCTTGAAGCCCGTCCTGTGAGGCGGAGAAGGGAGTCAGCATGACTTCAGCGCGCACCGTGCTCGGACCCGACGAGATCGCCAGGGCCCTCACGCGCATCGCCCACGAGATCCTCGAGGCGAACCACGGCCCCGACGGCCTCGTGCTGCTGGGCATCCCCACCCGCGGCGCGCACCTCGCGCAGCGCCTCGCCGACCGGCTCGCCGAGATCACCGGTGACGACTTCTCCGGTCGCGTCGGCGCCCTCGACGTCACGATGCACCGGGACGACCTGCGCGCGACGCCCACGCGCGCATCCCACCCCACGCGCATCCCCGGCGCCGGCATCGACGACCGCGTCGTCGTGCTCGTCGACGACGTGCTCTACTCCGGGCGCACGATCCGCGCGGCGCTCGACGCGCTCGCCGACCTCGGCCGGCCGCGCGCCGTGCGGCTCGCGGTGCTCGTCGACCGCGGCCACCGCGAGCTGCCTATCCGCGCCGACTCGGTCGGCAAGAACCTGCCGAGCGCGCGCAGCGAGCACGTCTCGATCCTGCTCGACGAGGTCGACGGCCGCGACGCCGTGACCATCGAGGGCGGTGCCGCATGAAGCACCTGCTGACGGCCGCGATGCCGCGCGACGAGGCGGTCGCGCTGCTCGACCTCGCCGAGGACATGCACCAGATCCAGGACCGCGAGGTGAAGAAGCTGCCGGCGCTGCGCGGCCGCACCGTCGTGAACCTGTTCTTCGAGGACTCCACCCGCACGCGCTCGTCGTTCGAGATCGCCGGCAAGTGGCTCTCGGCCGACGTGATCAACGTCTCCGGCAAGGGCTCGAGCGTCTCGAAGGGGGAGTCGCTGCGCGACACCGGCCTCACGATCGCGGCGATGGGCGTCGACGGCGTCGTGGTGCGCTCCGGCTCCTCGGGCGCGCCCGCGCAGCTCGCCGACTGGATCGGCCGCCCCGTGGTCAACGCGGGCGACGGCACGCACGAGCACCCCACGCAGGCGCTGCTCGACGCCTTCGCGCTGCGCCGCCGCATCCACGGCGGAGCCGCCCGCGGCCTCGGCCTCGACGGCGTGCGCATCGCGATCGTCGGCGACATCGCCCACTCCCGCGTCGCCCGCTCCAACGCGCTGCTGCTGCCGGCACTCGGCGCCGAGGTCACGCTCGTCGGCCCGCCCTCGCTGCTGCCCGTCGCCGCCGCCGACGGCACGCGGCTGGGCGTGCGCGCCGAGACGAGCCTCGACCGCGTCATCGCCGAGCGGCCCGACGCGCTCATGCTGCTGCGCGTGCAGCTCGAGCGGCAGGCCGGTCGCATCACGCCGAGCGCGGGGGAGTACATCACCGGCTGGTCGCTGACCGACGAGCGCCTCGCGCGCCTCGGCGACGCGCACATCATGCACCCGGGCCCGATGAACCGCGGGCTCGAGCTCTCGAGCCGCGCCGCCGACAGCGACGCCTCCACCATCCTCGAGCAGGTCACCGCCGGCGTCTCCGTGCGCATGGCCGTGCTCTACTCGCTCCTCGCATCCGACCACCCATCTTCCGTCGACGGAGGCACCCGATGACCACGCTGCTCACCGGCGCCCGAGTGCTCGGCGGCGAGGTCCGCGACCTCGCCATCGAGGGCGGCGCGCTCGTCGACCCGGCGACCGTCGACCGCGACGCGGCCGAGACGATCGACGCATCCGGCCTCGTCGCCCTGCCGGGGCTCGTCGACCTGCATACCCACCTGCGCCAGCCCGGCGGCGAGCAGGCCGAGACCGTCGCCACCGGCGTGCGCGCCGCGGCCGCGGGCGGCTACACGTGCGTGTTCGCGATGGCGAACACGAGCCCGGTCGCCGACACGCCCGCGGTCGTGGAGCAGGTGCACCGCCTCGGGCTCGAGGCGGGCCTCGCCGCGGTGCGGCCGATCGGCGCCGTCTCGGTCGGCCTCGCGGGGGAGCGGCTCGCCGACCTCGGCATGCTCGCCGGCAGCGCCGCGCGCGTCACCGTCTTCAGCGACGACGGCCACTGCGTCGCCGACGCCGAGCTCATGCGGCGCGCGCTCGAGCACGCCGCCGCGCTCGACGCGGTGATCGCCCAGCACGCGCAGGACCCCGCGCTCACCCGCGGCGCCGTCATGCACGAGAGCCCGCTCGCCGCCGAGCTCGGGCTCACCGGCTGGCCCTCGGTCGCCGAGGCGTCGATCGTCGCGCGCGACGCGATGCTCGCCGAGGCCGCCGGCGCCCGCCTCCACGTCTGCCACGTCTCCACGGTCGAGACGGTCGAGGTCGTGCGCCAGGCGAAGGCGCGCGGCATCGCCATCACCGCCGAGGTCACGCCGCACCACCTGCTGCTCACCGAGGAGCTCGTGCGCGGCTACGACGGCCGCTTCAAGGTCAACCCGCCGCTGCGCGCCGACCGCGACGTGCAGGCGCTGCGCGAGGCCCTCGCCGACGGCACGATCGACATCGTCGCCACCGACCACGCGCCGCACGCGCCCGAGGCCAAGCAGACGGCGTTCGCAGATGCCGCCTTCGGCATGGTCGGGCTCGAGACGGCGCTCGGGGTGGTGCAGCAGTCGATGGTCGAGACCGGCCTGCTCGACTGGGCCGGCGTCGCCCGTGTCATGTCGACCGCGCCCGCCGCGATCGGCCGGGAGCCCGGCTACGACGCGCCGCTCGAGATCGGCTCGCCCGCGCACGTCGTGCTCGTCGACCCCGGCGCCCGCGCCGTCGTCGAGGCGTCGAGCCTCAAGGGCCGGTCGGCGAACTCGCCGTTCCTCGGCGTCGAGCTGCCCGGCCGCGTGCTGCACGTGTGGCACGGCGGCCGCCGGACGGTCGCCGACGGCGAGGTCGTGACGGGCGGGTCCGCATGACGAAGGAGCTCTTCGCGCTGCTGAGCGCCGCGTTCGTCGCGCTGCTCGCGATCGCCGCCGTGCTCGGCGTGCTCGCCCACCGGCGCCGCCAGCGCGACATCGAGGCGCCGGCCGGCTGGATCGACGCCGCGCCGCGGCTCGTCGTCGACGCGCTCTACGTGGCCACGACGCGCGCCGGCGACCCGTACCAGCGCATCCTCGCCCACGGACTCGGCTTCCGCGGCCGCACGCGCCTCGCGATCGACGCCGCCGGCGTGCAGCTGCTCGCCGACCGCACCGAGATGCGCATCCCCGCCGACCGCATCCGCGCCGTCGAGCGCGCCACCTGGACCATCGACCGCGTCGTCGAGCCCGGCGGCATCATCGTCATCGCCCACGCGCTCGGCGCCGACGTCGACACCTACCTCCGCGTCATCGGCGACGACAGCGCGGCCTTCGCAGCGCTGCACGCGCTCGCCGCGAAGGCCTCGCCCGCGACGCCGACCGCCCCGCGCACCCAGCAGACCCAGTCCACCCAGCAGGCAACCGGGGAAGGAGCCACCCCATGACCGCACCCGCTCCCGCGGCCCTCGTCCTCGAGGACGGCACGATCCACCGCGGCACCGCCTACGGCGCGACCGGCGTCGCGCTCGGCGAGGCCGTCTTCGCGACCGGCATGACCGGCTACCAGGAGACGCTCACCGACCCGTCGTACGCGGGCCAGATCGTCGTGCAGACCGCGCCGCACATCGGCAACACCGGCGTGAACGCCGAGGACGCCGAGTCGCGCCGCATGTGGCCCGCCGGCTACGCCGTGCGCGCCGCGAGCCGCACCGTCTCGAACTGGCGCGCCGAGGGCAGCCTCGACGCGCAGCTCGAGCGCGACGGCATCGTCGGCATCGCCGGCGTCGACACCCGCGCGATCACCCGCCGCCTCCGCGACGCCGGCTCGATGCGCGCGGGCGTCTTCTCGGGCGACGCGCTCGCCGACGACGCCACGATGCTCGCGGCCGTGCGCGAGAGCCCGCAGATGGCCGGCCGCAGCCTCGCCGACGTCGTGACGACGCCGGAGGCTTACCGGCTGCCCGCGACCGGCGACCCGATCGGCACGCTCGCCGTGCTCGACCTCGGCGTCAAGGCATCCACCCTCCGCTTCCTGCAGGAGCAGGGCTTCGACCTCGTCGTGCTGCCGCAGAGCGCCACGCTCGAGGAGGTGCTCGCCCACGAGCCGATCGCCGCGTTCTACTCGAACGGCCCCGGCGACCCCGCCGCGAGCGACAGCCAGGTCGAGCTGCTGCAGGGGCTGCTGCGGGAGGACCTGCCGTTCTTCGGCATCTGCTTCGGCAACCAGCTGCTCGGGCGCGCGCTCGGCTTCGGCACCTACAAGCTGCCCTTCGGCCACCGCGGCATCAACCAGCCGGTGGTCGACAAGGCGACCGGCCGCGTCGAGATCACGAGCCAGAACCACGGCTTCGCGGTCGACGCGCCGCTCCACGAGGAGCTCGCGAGCCCGGCGGGCTTCGGCCGCGTCGAGGTGAGCCACTGGTCGCTCAACGACGAGGTGGTCGAGGGCCTGCGCGCGCTCGACATCCCCGCCTTCAGCGTGCAGTACCACCCCGAGTCGGCCGCGGGCCCGAACGACGCCCGCCACCTCTTCTCGCGGTTCCGCGAGCTCGTGCTCGAGCACCGCGCCGCGACCGCCACCCACTCCGAGCAGAAGGACGCCTGATGCCCAAGCGCGACGACATCCGCTCCGTCCTCGTCATCGGCTCCGGCCCGATCGTCATCGGGCAGGCCGCCGAGTTCGACTACTCCGGCACGCAGGCCTGCCGCGTGCTGCGCGAGGAGGGCGTGCGCGTCATCCTCGTCAACTCCAACCCGGCGACGATCATGACCGATCCCGACTTCGCCGACGCGACCTACATCGAGCCGATCACGCCCGAGGTGATCGAGACGATCATCATCAAGGAGCGCCCCGACGCGATCCTGCCGACGCTCGGCGGCCAGACGGCGCTCAACGCGGCGATCGCGCTCCACGAGCAGGGCATCCTCGCCCGCCACGGCGTCGAGCTCATCGGCGCGAAGGTCGACGCGATCCAGCGCGGCGAGGACCGCATGCTGTTCAAGCAGCTCGTGCTCGACTCGGGCGCCGACGTCGCCTCGAGCGCCATCGCGAAGTCGGTCGACGACGCGCTCGCGTTCGCCGAGGAGTACGGCTACCCGGTCGTCGTCCGCCCCTCGTTCACGATGGGCGGCCTGGGCTCGGGCTTCGCGCACGACGAGGCCGAGCTGCGCCGCTTCGTCGGCGACGGCATCCACTCGTCGACGATCGGCGAGGTGCTGCTCGAGGAGTCGATCCTCGGGTGGAAGGAGTACGAGCTCGAGCTCATGCGCGACACGGCCGACAACACGGTGGTCGTCTGCTCGATCGAGAACGTCGACGCCGTCGGCGTGCACACGGGCGACTCGATCACGGTCGCGCCCGCGCTCACCCTCACCGACCGCGAGTACCAGCGGCTGCGCGACATCGGCATCGACATCATCCGCCGCGTCGGCGTCGACACCGGCGGCTGCAACATCCAGTTCGCCGTCGACCCGGCCACCGGCCGCGTCATCGTCATCGAGATGAACCCGCGCGTCTCGCGCTCCTCGGCGCTCGCGTCGAAGGCGACCGGCTTCCCGATCGCCAAGATCGCGGCGAAGCTCGCGCTCGGCTACCGACTCGACGAGATCCAGAACGACATCACGCGCGTCACGCCCGCCTCGTTCGAGCCCGCGCTCGACTACGTCGTGGTGAAGGTGCCCCGCTTCAACTTCGAGAAGTTCCCGGCGGCGGATGCGACGCTCACGACGACCATGAAGTCGGTCGGCGAGGCGATGGCCATGGGCCGCACCTACGCGCAGGCGCTGCAGAAGGCGCTCCGGTCGCTCGAGAAGAAGGGATCCTCGTTCCACTGGGAGGGCGAGCCCGGCGACGCGGCGGCGCTGCTCGAGACCGCGAGCATCCCCACCGACGGCCGCATCGTCACGCTGCAGCAGGCGCTGCGCGCCGGCGCGACGGTCGAGCAGGCGCACGAGGCGACGGGCATCGACCCGTGGTTCCTCGACCAGATGGTGCTCATCAACGAGGTCGCCGACGAGGTGCGCGAGGGCGATCTCGACGAGCGCCGGCTGCGGCTGGCGAAGGAGCACGGCTTCTCGGACGCGCAGATCGCGCAGCTGCGCGGCCTCGAGGAGGCCGAGGTGCGCGAGGCGCGCTGGGCGATGGGCCTCCGCCCCGTCTACAAGACGGTCGACACGTGCGCGGGGGAGTTCCCGGCGGTCACGCCGTACCACTACTCGAGCTACGACCTCGAGACGGAGGTCGTGCCCTCCGACCGCCGCAAGGTGATCATCCTCGGCTCCGGCCCGAACCGCATCGGCCAGGGCATCGAGTTCGACTACTCGTGCGTGCACGCGTCCTTCGCGCTCGCCGACGCCGGCTTCGAGACGATCATGGTCAACTGCAACCCCGAGACCGTCTCGACCGACTACGACACGAGCGACCGGCTCTACTTCGAGCCGCTCACGCTCGAGGACGTGCTCGAGATCGTCCACGCCGAGCGCGGCGCGGGCGAGCTCGTCGGGGTCATCGTGCAGCTCGGCGGGCAGACGCCGCTCGGCCTCGCGCGGGGCCTCGAGGCCGCGGGCGTGCCGATCCTCGGCACCACGCCCGACGCGATCGACGCGGCCGAGGAGCGCGGGCGCTTCCAGCGCATCCTCGACGCGGCCGGCCTCGTCGCGCCGCGGAACGGCACCGCCACGACCGAGGCGCAGGCGGTCGAGATCGCCGAGCGCATCGGCTACCCGGTGCTCGTGCGCCCCTCGTTCGTGCTCGGCGGGCGCGGCATGGAGATCGTCTACGACACCCCGAGCCTGCACGGCTACTTCGACCGCATCGCCGCCCACGGCATCGTCGGGCCGGATGCGCCGCTGCTCGTCGACCACTTCCTCGACGACGCCGTGGAGATCGACGTCGACGCGATCTACGACGGCGAGGAGCTCTACGTCGGCGGCATCCTCGAGCACATCGAGGAGGCGGGCATCCACTCGGGCGACTCGTCGTGCACGCTGCCGCCGGTCGGCCTCGGCCGGGCGCAGCTGCTCGAGATCCGCGATGCCACGCTGCGCATCGCCGAGGGCCTCGACGTGCGCGGGCCGATCAACGTGCAGTTCGCCTATGCGACCGGCGTGCTGCACGTCATCGAGGCGAACCCGCGCGCGAGCCGCACGGTGCCGTTCGTGGCGAAGGCGCTCGGCACGCCGATCGCGAAGGCCAACGCGCGCGTGCTCGCCGGCGCGACGATCGCCGAGCTGCGGGCCGAGGGCATGCTGCCCGAGCAGGACGGCACGATCCTGCCGATCGACGCGCCGGTGGCGGTGAAGGAGGCCGTGCTGCCCTTCCGCCGGTTCCGCACCGCCGACGGCCGCATGGTCGACTCGCTGCTCGGCCCGGAGATGCGCTCGACGGGCGAGGTGATGGGCATCGACCGCGACTTCCCGACCGCGTTCGCGAAGAGCCAGGCCGCCGCGTACGGCGGGCTGCCGACCTCCGGCACGGTCTTCGTCTCGCTCTCCGACCGCGACAAGCGGCAGGCGGTGCTGCCGATGCACCGGCTGCAGCAGCTCGGCTTCACGATCATCGCCACGACGGGCACCGCAGAGGTGCTCGCGCGCAACGGCATCCGCGTGCAGACGGTGCGCAAGCACTCGGAGGCGGGCGACGAGCCGTCGATCGTCGACCTGATCGACGCCGGCGAGGTCGACATCATCATCAACACGCCGACCGGCGGCGCCGCCCGCGCCGACGGCTACGAGATCCGCGCCGCGACGGTGGCGGGCGACAAGGCGCTGTTCACGACGGTGTCGCAGCTGGGCGCGGCGGTCGCGGCCATCGAGGCCGCGCGCGAGCCCTTCGAGGTGACGAGCCTGCAGGAGTACCACGCGCGGCGGTCGGCGTGACGCTCGCCGCGCGCCTGCGGGCGGCGGTCGCCGAGCACGGCGCCCTGTGCATCGGCATCGACCCGCACCCGGCGCTGCTGTCGTCGTGGGGCCTGCCGACGGATGCGTCGGGGGCCGAGCGGATGGGCCGCGCGGTCGTCGAGGCGGCGGCAGGGCGCGCGGGCGTGGTCAAGCCCCAGGTGGCGCTCTTCGAGGCGCACGGGGCCGCAGGCATGGCGGCGCTCGAGCGCGTGCTCGCCGACGCGCGCGCGGCGGGGCTGCTCACGATCGCCGACGCGAAGCGCGGCGACATCGGCTCGACGAACCTCGGCTACGCCGCGGCCTGGCTCGAGCCCGGCTCGCCGCTCGAGGCCGACGCGCTCACCGTGAGCCCCTACCTCGGCGTCGGCGCCCTGACGGGCGCGTTCGAGGCGGCGGAGCGCGCCGGCAAGGGGCTCATCGTGCTCGCGGCGACCTCCAACCCCGAGGGCGCGGCGCTGCAGCGCGCGCGGCTCGAGGACGGCCGCACGGTCGCGCAGGCGGTCGCCGAGGAGGTCGCCGCCCGCGGCGCGGGCCACGGCCTCGTGATCGGCGCGACCGTCGACCGCGCCGCCTTCGGGCTCACCGACGCCGCGATCGCCGCGACGCCGGTGCTCGCACCCGGCTTCGGGGCGCAGGGTGCACGGCTCGCCGACCTCGACGCCCTCTTCCCGCCCGACGCGCTCGTGCTCGCGAGCGCCAGCCGCAGCATCCTCGCCGCGGGCCCGGGCGGCCTGGCCCGGGCGATCGACGCGGCGCGCGCCGAGCTGCCGCGGTGACGCTGCCGGATCCCGCCGCCGCGGGCAGGGCGGCGGTCGAGGCGCGGCGCGCCCGCGCGGCCGTGAAGCGCGCGCTGCGCGCCGGCCAGCGCGGCCCGCGCGACGTCGCCGAGCGCGCGTGGCAGGAGCCGGAGAGCCCCGAGGGCCGGCTGCGCGTGCCGGAGTACCTCGGAGCGCTCCGCGGCATGGGTCCGAAGCGCGTCGAGCAGCTGCTCGCGACGCTCGGGATCGCCGAGGGCAAGCGGCTCGGCGGGCTCGGCGGTTTGCAGCGCGAGCGCGTTCGCGGTTGGCTTGCCGACGTGGATCCCTCGCGTCGCCCCCGTCTCATCGTGCTCGCCGGTCCGACCGCGGTCGGCAAGGGCACGGTCGCGCAGTACGTGCGCGAGCACTTCCCGCAGATCCGCCACTCGGTGAGCGCCACGACGCGCGCACCGCGCCCCGGCGAGATCGACGGCGTGCACTACTCGTTCGTCTCCGACGCCGAGTTCGACCGGATGGTCGACGAGCGGGAGTTCCTGGAGTGGGCGACGGTGCACAACCAGTCGCGCTACGGCACGCCGCGCTCGAGCGTGCAGGCTGCGCTCGACGCCGGCGACTCGGTGCTGCTCGAGATCGACCTGCAGGGCGCGCGCCAGGTGCGCGAGTCGTTCCCGGATGCGGTGCTGCTGTTCCTCGCGCCGCCGTCGTGGGACGAGCTCGTGCGCCGGCTCGTCGGCCGCGGCACCGAGACCGAGTCGGAGCGCGAGCGCCGGCTCGAGACCGCGAAGGTCGAGCTCGCGAGCCAGCCGGAGTTCGACGCGACCATCGTGAACACCGACGTCGCCGAGGCCGCCCGCGAGGTCGTGGAGCGCATCCTCACCGCGGAGGCGGACAGCGGAGCGTGAGGCGATCCCGGGGCCCGGGACGGGCCCCGGCGCTGGCGTCGCGGCGACGGTCCGAAAGGACCGTCGCTCCCAGCTCCAGCGCGCGATAGGATGGTGGATTGCGCCGTGTCGGCGCACGATCTTCGCGGGCGGCGCCCGCACCACCACGAGTCGCAGGAGGCACCCATGCGCACCAAGGGCATCATCAACCCGCCGATCGACGAGCTGCTCGACAAGGTCGACTCGAAGTACCAGCTGGTCATCTTCGCGTCGAAGCGCGCGCGCCAGATCAACGACTACTACACCGACATCCACGAGGGCTCGATGTTCGACAACGTCGGCCCGCTCGTCGACGCGACGATCGAGGACAAGCCGCTCTCGGTCGCCCTGCACGAGATCCACCGGGACAAGCTCGTCCTGACCAAGGACGAGGTGGCCTCGGCCTGATGCGCGTCGTCGTCGGCGTCTCCGGCGGGATCGCCGCGTACAAGGCCGCGCTCGCCATCCGCGAGCTCGTGCAGGCGGGCCACGACGTGCACGTCGTGCCGACCGCGTCGGCGCTGCGCTTCATCGGGCGGCCGACGCTCGAGGCGCTCAGCCGCAACCCCGTCTCCGACGAGGTCTTCGACGACGTCGCCGCCGTGCGGCACGTCGCGCTCGGCCAGTCGGCCGACCTCATCATGGTGCTGCCGGCGACCGCCAACACGATCGCGAAGCTCGCGACCGGCCTCGCCGACGACCTGCTCGGCACCACCGTGCTCGCCTCCCGCGCACCGCTCGTGATCGCCCCGGCGATGCACACCGAGATGTGGGAGCACCCGGCGACGCAGGCCAACGTGCGCACGCTCGCCGGGCGCGGCGTGACGGTCGTCGGGCCCGTCGCGGGAGAGCTCACCGGCGGCGACCGCGGCCTCGGCCGCATGGCCGAGCCGGCCGACGTCGTCGCCGCGGCCCTCGAGGTCGCCCGAGCCGCGGCGGCCGAGCCGCGCCCGCTCGCGGGCCGCAGCGTCGTCATCTCGGCGGGCGGCACCCGTGAGCCCATCGACCCCGTGCGCTTCCTCGGCAACCGCTCGAGCGGCGCGATGGGCGTCGCCCTCGCCGCAGCCGCGCACGCCGCCGGCGCCGACGTGGTGCTCATCGGGGCCAACCTCGACGTCGCGCCGCCCGCGGGCGTCGAACTCGTCGCCGTCGAGACGACCGCCCAGCTGCGCGACGCGATGCTCGCCCGCGCCGACGCCGACGTGGTCGTGATGGCCGCCGCGGTCGCCGACTACCGCGTCGACGGCGTCGCCGACGAGAAGCGGTCGAAGGAGTCGTGGGGCGACGCCCCCACGATTGTCCTGTCGCTCAACCCCGACATCCTCGCCGAGCTCGCCCGTGCGCCGAGGGACGGGCTCGTCGTCGGCTTCGGCGCCGAGACCGAGCCCGACGACGAGGCGCTGCTGCGCCGCGGCCGCGAGAAGCTCGCCCGGAAGGGCGCCGACCTCCTCGTCGTCAACCGCGTCGGCCACGACGCGGGCTTCGGCGACGTCGAGACGCGCATCCGCGTCCTCGACGCCTCCGGCGTCGTCGCCGACGCCTCGGGCAGCAAGGCGTCGGTGGCCCGCGCCATCATCGACACCATCGCCGAGCGCCTCCCCGCGCCGAGCGCCGCAGACACCGCACAGGAGCCCCAGTGAGCCTCAGGCTGTTCACGTCGGAGTCGGTGACCGAGGGTCACCCCGACAAGATCTCCGACCAGATCTCCGACGCCGTCCTCGACGCGATGCTCGCGCAGGACACCGAGGCGCGCGTCGCGGTCGAGACGCTCGTCACGACCGGCCTCGTGCACGTCGCCGGCGAGGTGCGCACGACCGGCTACGTCGACATCGCCTCCGTCGCGCGGCGCGTCATCGTCGACATCGGCTACGACTCGAGCGAGGTGTCGTTCGACGGCAACTCGTGCGGCGTCACCGTGTCCATCGGCGAGCAGTCGCCCGAGATCGCGACCGGCGTCGACACCGCGGTCGAGGCGCGCGACGGCTCGGTCGACCCGCTCGACCGCGACGGCGCGGGCGACCAGGGCATCATGTTCGGCTTCGCCACCGACGAGACGCCCTCGTTCATGCCCGCGACCGCGTGGGCCGCGCACCGGCTCGCCGAGCGCCTCGCCGCGGTGCGGCGCTCGGGCGAGATCGACTTCCTGCGGCCCGACGGCAAGACGCAGGTCACGATCGGCTACGACGGCTTCCGGCCGGTCAGCGTCGACACCGTGCTCGTCTCGACGCAGCACGCGCCCGGGGTCACGAACGACGACATCCGCGCCGCCGTGGTCGAGCACATCATCGACCCCGTCATGGGCGAGCTCGGCCTCGACACGAGCGCGATGCGCGCGATCGTCAACCCCTCGGGCTCGTTCCTGACCGGCGGCCCGAAGGGCGACGCGGGGCTCACGGGCCGCAAGATCATCGTCGACACCTACGGCGGCGCCGCTCGCCACGGCGGCGGCGCGTTCAGCGGCAAGGACCCGTCGAAGGTCGACCGCTCGGCCGCCTACGCGCTGCGCTGGGTGGCGAAGAACGCGGTCGCCGCAGGCCTCGCGAAGCGGCTCGAGGTGCAGGCGGCCTACGCGATCGGCATGGCGCAGCCCGTCGGCCTCTACGTCGAGTCGTTCGGCACCGGCGTGCTCGACGACGCGGCGATCGGTGAGGCCATCCAGCAGGTGTTCGACCTGCGGCCGGGCGCGATCGTGCGCGACCTCGACCTGCGCAAGCCCAAGTACCGCCAGACGGCGGCCTACGGGCACTTCGGCCGCGACCTGCCCGACTTCACCTGGGAGCGGCTCGACCGCGTCGACGACCTGCGCGCCGCCGCAGGGCTCTGACTCCGGTGACGGCGCGGTACGCGCGGGTCGTCGTCGACTCGCGGCTGCCGCAGCTCGACCGGCTGTTCGAGTACCGCATCCCGCCCGCGCTCGAGGGCGTCGCGCCCGGCGTCCGCGTGCGCGTGCCGCTGCGCGGCGACCGGACGGCGGCGGGCTACGTCGTCGAGGTGGCGGATGCGCGCGCCTGGGAGGGCGAGGTCGCCGACGTCGAGGCGGTGGTGTCGCCCGTCCCCGTGCTGCGGCCCGAGGTCTGGGCGCTCGCGCGCGCCGTGGCCGACCGCGCCGCGGGCGGCGCCGCCGACGTGCTGCGCGTCGCGATCCCCGGCCGCCAGGCCCGGGTCGAGAAGGCGTGGCTCGCGCGAGCGGCGGAGGGCGCCGCGGCGGAGGCTGCCGAGCCGGCCGCGACCGAGGGCGCCGCCGAGCCGACCGCGTCGCCCGAGCCGCCCGAGCCGGACGCGCCGCCCGAGCCGGATGACGCATCCGCCCCGCTGCTGCCGGGCCTCGTCGAGGCGCGCCGCAAGGTGGCGCTCGAGTGCGCCGGGGGCGTCGCCGAGGTGCCGGTCGCCGGCGGCGGCACGGCGTGGGTGGGCCGCTGGGCGGTCGCGCTCGCCGGGCTCGCCCGGCAGGCCGTCGAGCGCGGCGAGCAGGCGATCCTCGTCGTGCCCGACCACCGCGAGCAGCGGCAGCTGCGGCTCGCGCTCGAGGCGGCGGTCGGCGAGGAGCGCGTCGTCGAGCTCGATGCGCGGCAGCGCAACCCCGAGCGCTACGCGGGCTTCCTGCGCTGCGTCGACGGGGGCGGCCTCGCGATCATCGGGCCGCGCTCGGCCGTCTACGCGCCGGCCGCCGACCTCGGCCTGCTCGTCGTCTGGGAGGACGGCGACCCGCTGCTCGCCGAGCCGCTCTCGCCGTGGGTGCACGCGCGCGACGCGGCCCTCGTGCGGCAGGGGCAGACGGGCTGCGCGCTCGTGATCGCCGGGCACGCGCGCTCGACCGACGCCGAGCGGCTCGTCGAGGTCGGGTTCCTCGAGCACGAGCGGGTCGGCGCGCACCGCGTGCGCGTGCTGCCGACCGCGCTCGCCGACGACGGCCGGCGGGTGCCCGCGGCGGCCTTCCACGCCGCGAGGGAGGCGCTCGCCGCTCGCCCCGTGCTCGTGCAGGTCGCCCGGCCCGGCCACGCGCCGGGCCTGCGCTGCGGCGACTGCGGCACCCGGGCGCGCTGCGCCGCGTGCGGCGGCCCGCTCGGCCAGCGCACGCGCGGCGCCCAGCCCGGCTGCCGGCTCTGCGGACGCCTCGCGGCGGCCTGGCGCTGCCCGTCCTGCCACGGCGCCCGGCTCGTCGAGGTCGGCCGCGGCTCGACGCGCATCGCCGAGGAGCTCGGCCGCGCGATCCCCGGCGTGCCCGTCGTCGTCGCCGACGGCGAGCACGAGCGGCTCACGATCGACGCCCGGCCGCGCATCGTCGTGGCGACGCGCGGCGCCGAGCCGATCGCCGACGGCGGCTACGGCGCCGTGCTGCTGCTCGACGGCGACTCGCTGCTCGCCCGCGAGGGCCTCCGGGTCGCCGAGGAGGCGGTGCGCCAGTGGGCGACGGCGCGCGCGCTCGCCGCCGAGGGCGCGACGGTCGTGCTCGCCGGCGTCATCGGCCCGACCGTCGGCGCGCTGACCGGCGACACGACGGTGCCGTTCGCGAAGGCCGAGCTCGCCGAGCGCCGGAGCCTCCGGTTCCCGCCCGCCGTGCGCACCGCATCCGTCGTGGGCCACCCGGACGCCGTCGCCGAGGCGCTCGAGGCGCTGGCCGGCATCGAGCACCTCGACGTGCTCGGGCCCGTGCCGGCCGAGGGCGCGCCGGGCGACCGGCTCGAGCGCGCCATCGTGCGCTTCGCGTACGCCGACGGCGCGCGCGTCGCGGGCGTCGCGCGCGGGCGGGTGCTCGCCGCGGCTGCCCGGCCCAGGAAGCCCGGGGCGCCGCCCCGGCTCCGCATCCGGTTGGATGATCCCGAGCCCTTCGACGGCCTCTGACCCCCACGCGAACGGAACCCATGCGCATTGTCTTCGCCGGCAGCCCCGCCGCCGCCGTCCCCAGCCTCGAGGCGCTCGCGCGCGCCCACGAGGTGGCCGCCGTCGTCACGCGCGCCGCCTCGCCGCAGGGCCGCAGGCGCGTGCTGACGTCGACGCCGGTCGCGGCGCGTGCCGCCGAGCTCGGGCTGCCGGTGATCGAGGCCGACCGCCTCGACGCCGCGGCGACGACCGCGATCGAGGCGCTCGGTGCCGAGCTCGGCGTGATCGTGGCGTACGGCGGGCTCGTGCGCGAGCCGCTGCTGTCGGCGCCGGCGCACGGCTGGATCAACCTGCACTTCTCGCTGCTGCCCGACTACCGCGGCGCCGCGCCCGTGCAGCGCGCGCTCATCGACGGCCGCGGTGTCACGGGCGTGAGCGTCTTCCGGCTCGTCGAGGCGCTCGACGCGGGACCGGTGGTGCGGATGCGCGAGGCCGGGATCCCGGAGGGCGCGACCGCGGGCGCCCTGCTCGAGCAGCTCGCCGAGCTCGGCGCCCACGAGCTCGTCGAGGCCGTCGACGCGATCGAGGCCGGCACCGCCGTCTTCGAGGAGCAGACGGGGGCGCCGAGCTTCGCGCCGAAGCTCACGCTCGCCGACGGCGCGCTCGACCTCGCCGCCACCGCGCCCGCCGTGCTCGCGCGCTGGCGCGGCGTGACGCCCGAGCCCGGCGCGCACGCGGTCGTCGACGGCGAGCGCGTGAAGCTGCTGGCGCTCGCCCGCTCAGGCGCGGAGCCCATGCCGCCGGGCCGGGCGGTGCTCGCGGGCCGCGCCGCGATCGTCGGCACCGGCAGCGCCCCGCTCGAGCTGCGCGAGGTGCAGCCTGCCGGGCGGCGGCCGATGCCGGGTGCCGACTGGCTGCGCGGCCGCGGCGGCAGCGCCGACTTCGAGGTGGCGTCGTGAGCCAGGAGCGGCAGCACGCGCCCGGCGCGCGCGAGGTGGCGCGCGACGTGGTGCTCGCGGTCGACCAGGACGACGCCTACGCCAACCTGCTGCTGCCCGCCCGCATCCGCGAGGCGCGGCTCACGCCCGCCGACGCGGCGTTCGCGACCGAGCTCGCCTACGGCACGCTCCGCTGGCAGGGGCAGCACGACGCGCTCATCGCCGACGCGGCGGGCCGGCCGATCGACCAGATCGACCCGACGACGCTCGCGACGCTCAGGATCGGGTCGCACCAGCTCAGCCGCATGCGCACCCCGGCGCACGCCGCCGTGCACGAGACGGTCGCGCTGCTCGGCCGCCACCGCGGCAGGGCCGGCTTCGCGAACGCGGTGCTGCGCCGGCTCGCGGAGGTGCCCGCCGAGGAGCGCCTCGCGCGGCTGACGGCAGGGCTCGCCGACGACGAGCGGCTCGCGCTCGAGACCGGCCACCCCGCCTGGGTGCTGCGGGCGCTCCGGCGCTCGCTCGACCGCGAGGGCGCCGCCGACGAGCTCGGCGCGCTGCTCGCCGCCGACAACGACCCGCCCGCCGTGCAGCTCGTCGCGCTGCCGGGGCTCGCCGATCCCGCCGACCTCGACCTGCCGGCGACCGCGAGCCCGATCGGCCGCGTCGCGCCTCCGGGCGACCCCGCGCGCCTGCCGCAGATCGCCGACGGCAGCTGGCGGGTGCAGGACTCCGGCTCACAGCTCGCGGCGCTCGCGCTCAGCCGCGCCCGCCCCGTCGCGGCGGGGGAGCGGTGGCTCGACCTGTGCGCGGGCCCCGGCGGCAAGGCGGCGCTGCTCGCCGCCGAGGCGGCGGCGTCGGGCGCGCGCCTCGAGGCCAACGAGGTCGGGCCGCACCGCGCGAGGCTCGTCCGCGAGGCCGTGCGCGCGATCGAGCCGCGGCCGCAGGTCGTCACGGGCGACGGCCGCCGCTACGGCCGGGGCGAGACCGAGGGCGCCTTCGACCGGATCCTGCTCGACGCGCCGTGCACGGGCCTCGGGGCGCTCCGCCGGCGCCCGGAGGCGCGCTGGCGCAAGCAGCCCTCCGACGTGCCCGGCCTCGCGGCGCTGCAGGGCGAGCTGCTCGAGGCGGCCGCGCGCGCCGTCGCGCCCGGCGGCCTCATCGCCTACGTGACCTGCTCGCCGCACCTCGCCGAGACGCGCGCGGTCGTCGACCGGGCCGCGGCGCTCGGGCTCGTGCCCGTCGACACCCGCGCCGTGGTGCGCGAGCTCTCGCCGGGCATCGAGCTGGGCGAGACGGGCGACGCGGTGCAGCTGTGGCCGCACCGCAACGGCACCGACGCCATGTTCGTGCAGCTGCTGACGACCGCCCCCGACGCGGCCGTGGCCGAGGCGGCACCGGCCGGTCGATAGGCTGGAGCCCATGGTCAGGATCCACCCCAGCATCCTCTCGGCCGACTTCGTCAACCTCGAGCGCGACCTCGAGCGCATCGCGAGCGCCGACGGCGTGCACCTCGACGTCATGGACGCGCACTTCGTGCCCAACCTGACGTTCGGCCTGCCCATGGTGCAGCGCATCGCCGAGGTGACGAGCCTCCCCATCGACGTGCACCTCATGATCGACGACCCCGACACGTGGGCGCTGCAGTACGCGATCGACGGCGTCGACTCGGTCACCTTCCACGCCGAGGCCACGCGCGACGCGGTCGCGCTCGCGCGGGAGCTGCGGGCGCGCGGCGCGCGGGCGGCCATCGCGCTGAAGCCCGGCACCGCCGTCGACGACGTGCTCGAGCACCTGCGCGAGTTCGACATGGTGCTCGTCATGACGGTCGAGCCCGGCTTCGGCGGGCAGTCGTTCATGCCCGAGATGATGCCGAAGCTCCAGGAGCTCCGCGGGCGCGCCGACGAGCTCGGCATCGAGCTCGCGCTGCAGGTCGACGGCGGCATCACCGCCGACACCCTGCCGATCGCCGCGGCCGCCGGCGCCGACGTCTTCGTGGCCGGCTCCGCCGTCTACGGGCACGCCGACCCGGCCGAGCGCATCCACGCCCTCCGCCTGGCCGCGGCCCCGCAGCCCGGTAGCCTGGACCGGTGAAGACCTTCGACGAGCTGTACGCCGAGCTGGAGCAGACGCTCGCCGAGCGCCGCGAGGGCTCCGGCACCGTCGCCGCCGTCGACGCGGGCGTGCACACGATCGGCAAGAAGATCGTCGAGGAGGCGGCCGAGGTCTGGATGGCCGCCGAGCACGAGACCGACGAGGACGCCGCCATCGAGATCTCGCAGCTGCTGTACCACCTGCAGGTGCTCATGCTCGCGAAGGGCATCACGCTCCAGGACGTCTACCGACATCTCTGACGCGTCGCACCCCGTTCGCAGCAGCACACGTCAGTCGTGAAGGAACCCATGCTCAAGATCGCCGTGCCCAACAAGGGCTCGCTGGCCGAGACGGCCGCCTGGATGCTCGCGGAGGCCGGCTACCGCGGCCGCCGCGACGGCAAGGAGCTCATCGTCGTCGACGCGCGCAACGAGGTGGAGTTCTTCTACCTCCGGCCGCGCGACATCGCCACCTACGTCGGCTCGGGCGCGCTCGACGTCGGCATCACCGGCCGCGACCTGCTGCTCGACTCCGGCTCCGACGCCGTCGAGGTGCAGGGCCTCGGCTTCGCGCACTCGACGTTCCGCTTCGCGGGCCCCGCGGGCCGCTTCGGCTCGGCGGCCGACCTCGCCGGCGTGCGCATCGCCTCCTCCTACACCGGGCTCGTCGAGCAGCACCTCGCCGGGCACGGGGTGCGCGCCGAGCTCGTGCGCCTCGACGGCGCCGTCGAGTCAGCCGTGCGGCTCGGGGTGGCGGATGCCGTGGCCGACGTCGTCGAGACCGGCGCGACGCTGCGCGCCCAGGGCCTCGAGGTCTTCGGCGAGCCGATCCTCTCGAGCGAGGCCGTGCTCATCTCGAACGGCGCCGGCGGTGCCGAGAAGCCTGGCATGGCGACCCTCAAGCGGCGCCTCGACGGCGTCATCGTGGCGCGCGACTACGTGCTCGTCGACTACGACATCGAGCGCTCGCGCCTCGACGCGGCCATCGGCGTCGCCTCGGGCTTCGAGAGCGCGACCGTGAGCCCGCTGCACGACCCCGAGTGGGCGGCCGTGCGCGTCATGGTGCGCCGCGACGAGACCAACCACATCATGGACGCGCTCGCCGACGTCGGGGCGCGCGCGATCATCGTGACGCGCATCCACGCGGCTCGGATCTGACGTGCTCGCGACCCGCGTCATCCCCTGCCTGGACGTCGCGCACGGCCGGGTGGTCAAGGGCGTGCAGTTCCAGGGCCTCACCGACCAGGGCGACCCGGTCGAGCTCGCCGCGCGCTACGCCGAGCAGGGCGCCGACGAGCTGACCTTCCTCGACGTGAAGGCGACCGTCGAGGACGCCGGCACGATGCTCGAGGTGGTCGAGCGCTGCGCCGAGCAGATCTTCATCCCGCTCACCGTCGGCGGCGGCGTGCGCAGCCGCGACGACGTCGCGCGCCTGCTCGCGCACGGCGCCGACAAGGTGGGCGTCAACTCCGCGGCGATCCGCGACCCGGGGCTCATCGACCGCATCGTGGCCGACTTCGGCTCGCAGGTGCTCGTGCTGTCGCTCGACGTGCGGCGCGCCGCCGACCAGCCCTCGGGCTTCGAGGTGACGACGCACGGCGGCTCCCGCGGCGCGGGGCTCGACGCGCTCGCCTGGGCGCGCGAGGGCGTCGAGCGCGGCGTCGGCGAGCTGCTCGTGAACTCGATCGACGCGGACGGCACGAAGCAGGGCTTCGACCTCGAGCTGCTGCGCGCGGTGCGCGCGGTGGCGACGACCCCGGTGATCGCCTCGGGCGGCGCGGGGGAGCCGGCGCACTTCGCGCCCGCGGTCGAGGCGGGCGCCGACGCGGTGCTCGCCGCGAGCATCTTCCACAGCGGCCAGTGCACGATCGGCGAGGTCAAGGACGCGATGCGCGCGGCGGGGGTGACGGTGCGATGACGGCGACGCCGACGGAGGATGGGATGCGCATCGCGCCGCTGAAGAAGGACGCCGACGGCCTCGTGGCCGCGGTCATCCAGGACGACGCCACCGGCGACGTGCTGATGGTCGGCTACATGGACGACGAGGCGCTGCGCCGCACGGCGAGCGAGGGCCGCGTGACCTTCTGGTCGCGCTCGCGCCAGGAGTACTGGCGCAAGGGCGACACCTCCGGCAACATCCAGGTGCCGCGCTCGATCGCGCTCGACTGCGACGGCGACGCCCTGCTCATCCGGGTCGACCAGACGGGGCCCGCGTGCCACACCGGCGCCCGCTCGTGCTTCTTCACGCCGATCGAGCTGGGGGAGCGGCCGTGACCGGCTCCACCGACCGGGCCGGCTTCGAGGCGCTGCTCGAGGCGCACCGGGTCGTGCCGGTCGTGCGCGAGGTCTTCCTCGACGCCGAGACGCCCGTCGGCGTCTATCGCCGGCTCGCCGCCGGTCGACCGGGCACGTTCCTGCTCGAGTCGGCGCAGCAGGGCGTGTGGAACCGCTACTCGTTCGTGGGCGTCGAGTCCTTCGGCACGCTCACGGCCGACGGCGACCGCGTCGAGTGGCGCTCCGACCGCGTCAGCCGCGAGCGCCTGCTCGGGGATGACGCGCCGCGCACCGGCCTCGAGACCGTCGAGCACGTGCTGCGCCGCTGGGCGACGCCGCGCATCGAGGGCCTCCCGCGGCTCACGAGCGGCCTCATCGGCCACATCGGCTGGGAGGCGGTGCGCGAGCTCGAGCGCCTGCCGCAGCCGCCCGCGCGCGAGGTCGACGTGCCGGCGATCGCGATGTCGCTCGCCGCTTCGCTCGTGGTGCTCGACCACCGCACGGGCGCCGCGCACCTCGTCGCGAACGTCCTGAACGACGGGCACGAGGGCGCGGATGCGCTGTGGCGCGACGCGCAGGACCGGCTCGACGCGCTCGAGGCCGGCCTGCAGCGCGACGCACCCGGTTCGGTCGCGGCCCTCGACCGCGGCGCCGCCCCCGACGCGCGGGCACGGGTCGCCGCCGACGCGTTCCGCGCCATGGTCGAGACGTCGAAGCGGCACATCGTCGACGGCGACGTCTTCCAGGTGGTGCTCTCGGCGCGCTTCGACCTCGAGACCGACGCCGAGCCGCTCGAGGTGTACCGCGTGCTGCGCATGCTGAACCCCTCGCCGTACCTGTACCTGCTCTCGCTCGAGGACGCCGACGGCGGCGCCTACGCCGTCGTCGGGTCGAGCCCCGAGGCGCTCGTGACGGTGCACGACGGCAGCGCCACGATGCATCCGATCGCCGGCAGCCGCCCGCGCGGCGACGACGCGGTCGCAGACCGCGCGCTCGCCGACGAGCTGCTCGCCGACCCGAAGGAGCGCAGCGAGCACGTGATGCTCGTCGACCTCGCCCGCAACGACCTCGCGAAGGTCTGCGTGCCGGGCACCGTCGCGGTGACCGAGCTCATGGCGATCGAGCGCTTCAGCCACATCATGCACATCGTCTCGACCGTCGAGGGCCGGATGCGCGAGGACGCGACCGCGGTCGACGCCTTCCGCGCGACGTTCCCGGCCGGCACGCTCTCGGGCGCGCCGAAGCCGCGGGCGCTCGAGCTGATCGACGAGCTCGAGCCCGCGCAGCGCGGCGTCTACGGCGGCGTGGTCGGCTGGCTCGACCTCGCGGGCGACGCCGACCTCGCGATCGCGATCCGCACCGTCACGATGCGCGACGGCGTCGCGCACGTGCAGTCGGGCGCGGGGCTCGTCGCCGACAGCGACCCCGACGCCGAGCTGCAGGAGGTGCGGGCGAAGGCCGCGGCGCCCCTGCGCGCGGTGGCGGTCGCCTCCACCATGCGGCACCGGCCGTGAGCGAGGCGGGCCCCCGGCGCGCGCCGAGCGGCCGCGTCGTCGCGGTGCTCGCGCTGCTCGTGGCCGGCGCGCTCGGCCTGCTCGGCGCCACGCAGCCGTGGGCGACCGTCGCGCTCGTCGACGGGCGGATGCTCGCGACCGCGGGGCAGGAGATCGCCGGCGGCCTGACGATCCTGTCGCTCGCGACCGTGGCGCTCGCGCTCGTGCTGCCGCTCGCGGGCCGCGTCTGGCGCCTGGTGCTCGGAGCGCTCGCGCTCGCGCTCGGCGTGCTGATGGCGGTGCACGCCGCGGGCGCGGTCGCCGGGGTCGGGCCCGCGCTCGAAGCGCTCGTCGCCGAGGCGACGGGCCTCGCAGGCACGGCGCAGCAGGCGGAGGTCGCCGAGCTCGCGACGACCGGCTGGTCGAGCGCCGCGATCGCGGGCGGCGCGCTCGCCGCGCTCGCCGGCGTCTGGGTGCTGCTCACCGCGCACCGGTGGCCCGCGCGGGCGCCCCGCACCGCCCGCTACGAGCGCACGGGCTCCGGGCTCGCGTGGGACGCCATGGACGACGGCGAGGACCCGACTCGGTAGACTCGAGGCAGGCGCGCGGCGCGCGCCGAGCAGATCGACCTGAGGAGCACCGTGAGCGCACGCACCGGCATCACCGACGACCACGCAGCCGAGCTGCACATCGCCGACTACGACCCCGCGTTCGTCGACCCCGGCCACGGCAACTCGCGCGCCGCGTGGATCAGCGTCATCGTCATGCTCGTCGCGATCACCCTCGGCACGCTGTTCTTCTTCCTCGACATGCCGATGCTCGTGTGGGCGAGCGCGGGCCTGCTCGTGATCGGCGCGGTGCTGTGGCCGATCCTGACGCGGGCCGGCCACGGGCCGACGGCCCACTGAGCGTGCTCGACGCGCTCACCGCGGGCGCGCTCGAGGACGCGGCGCGACGCCGCGAGAGCCTGCCGCTCGAGCGGCTGCAGGCGATCGCCGAGCGCACGCCCGCGCCCCTCGACGCCGCCCGGATCCTCGGCACGCCGAAGGCCGACTCGCCGGGTCCCCACATCATCGCCGAGGTGAAGCGGGCGAGCCCCTCGAAGGGCCCGCTCGCCGACATCCCCGAGCCCGCATCGCTCGCCGCGCGCTACGCCGCCGGCGGCGCGAGCGCCATCAGCGTGCTCACCGAGGAGCGCCGCTTCCTCGGCTCCCTCGACGACCTCCGCGCCGTGCGCGCCGCGGTCTCGGTGCCGGTGCTGCGCAAGGACTTCATCGCCGACGAGTACCAGCTGCTCGAGGCGCGCGCGTTCGGCGCCGACCTCGTGCTGCTCATCGCCGCGTCGCTCGAGCCCGCGCGGCTGCGGCAGCTGCACCGCGAGGCCGAGGGCCTCGGCCTGTCGGTGCTCGTCGAGGTGCACGACGAGCACGAGATCGACGCGGCCCTCGGTGCCGAGGCGCGCATCCTCGGCGTCAACACCCGCGACCTCAAGACGTTCGCGATGCACCCGGAGCGCTTCGCCGAGCTGCGTGCGCGCATCCCCGCGGGCACCGTCGCGGTCGCGGAGTCGGGCGTGCGCACCGCTGCCGACGTCGCGCGCTACCGGCAGGACGGCGCCGACGCCGTGCTCGTCGGCGAGGCACTGGTCACCGACGGCGACCCCGAGTCGCGCGTCGCGGAGTTCGGGAGGGCAGCATGAGCGCATCGCAGCAGTCCCCGTCGCTGCGGGAGCAGCACGGGCCGTGGTTCGGCGCCTACGGCGGCGTCTTCATGCCGGAGCCGCTCATGGCGGCGATCGACGAGCTGGCCGAGTGCTACGCCGAGTGCAAGGCCGACCCCGCCTTCCAGGCCGAGTTCGCGCGCCTGTCGCGCGACTACACCGGCCGCCCGTCGCTCCTCACCGACGCGACGCGGCTCAGCGAGCAGGCCGGCGCCCGCATCCTGCTGAAGCGCGAGGACCTCAACCACACCGGCAGCCACAAGATCAACAACGTGCTCGGGCAGGCGCTCGTCGCGCAGCGGCTCGGCAAGACGCGCCTGATCGCCGAGACCGGCGCCGGCCAGCACGGCGTCGCGACCGCGACGGCGGCCGCGCTGTTCGGCATGGAGTGCGTCGTCTACATGGGCGAGGTCGACACAGAGCGCCAGGCGCTCAACGTCGCCCGCATGCGGCTGCTCGGCGCCGAGGTGGTGCCGGTCAAGAGCGGCTCCCGCACGCTGAAGGACGCGATCAACGAGGGCCTGCGCGACTGGGTCGCGAACGTCGACAGCACCCACTACCTCATGGGCACCGTCGCCGGCCCGCACCCGTTCCCCGAGATGGTGCGCGACTTCCACCGCGCCATCGGCGACGAGGCGCGCGAGCAGACGATCGCCCTCACCGGCGGGCTCCCGGATGCGGTGCTCGCGTGCGTGGGCGGCGGCTCGAACGCGATGGGCATCTTCCACGCCTTCCTCGACGACGCCGACGTGCGCCTCATCGGCCTCGAGGCGGCCGGCGACGGCGCCGAGACCGCCCGCCACGCGCTCTCGATCGAGCGCGGCGCGCCGGGGCTGCTGCACGGCATGCGCACGTACCTGCTGCAGGACGACGAGGGCCAGACGCTCGAGTCGCACTCGATCTCGGCCGGCCTCGACTACCCGGGCGTCGGCCCGGAGCACGCGTGGCTGCACGACCTCGGCCGCGCCGAGTACCAGCCGGTGAGCGACACGGAGGCGATGGATGCGTTCCTCGCGCTCACGCGCGCCGAGGGCATCATCCCCGCCATCGAGTCGGCGCACGCCATCGCGGGCGCGCTGCGGCTCGCGAAGGAGCAGCCGGGCTCGACGCTGCTGGTGTCGCTGTCGGGCCGCGGCGACAAGGACGTCGCGACCGCCGGGCGCTGGTTCCACCTGCTCGACGAAGGGGCGCAGCAGCTGTGAGCCGCACCGAGGACGCCATCCGCGCGAGCGGCAGCCGCGCGCTGATCGGCTACCTGCCGGTCGGCTTCCCCGACCTCGCCACGAGCATCGAGGCGGCCGTCGCGATCGCCGAGGCCGGCTGCACGGCGATCGAGCTGGGCGTGCCCTACTCCGACCCCGGCATGGACGGCCCGGTCATCCAGGCCGCGACCCAGTCGACCCTCGAGCGCGGCTTCCGCCTCGAGGAGCTCTTCGAGGCCGTCGCGGCGATCACCGCCCGCACGAGCGCGCCGGTGCTCGTGATGACCTACTGGAACCCGGTGCTGCGCTACGGCGTCGACCGCTTCGCCGAGCGGCTCGCCGCCGCGGGCGGCGCGGGCCTCATCACGCCCGACCTCACGCCCGAGAACGGCCGCGACTGGCTCGAGGCCGCCGAGCGGCACGACCTCGACCGAGTGTTCCTCGCGGCGCCGTCCTCCTCCGACGCGCGCATCGACGCGGCCGTCGCTGGCTCGCGCGGCTTCGTCTACACCGTCTCGACCATGGGCACGACCGGTGCGCGGAACGACGTCGACCTCGCCGCGCGGGCGCTCGCCGACCGCATCGCCGCCCGCGCCGCATCCGTCGGCACCGAGGCGCTGCGGTGCGTCGGCCTCGGCATCTCGACCGCCGAGCAGGTGCGCGACGTGCTCACCTACGCCGACGGCGCGATCGTCGGCTCGGCGCTCGTGCGGGCGCTCGGCGCCGGCGGCGTGCCCGCCGTCCGCGAGCTCGCCGCCTCGCTCGCCGCCGGTACACTCGACGACGGCCCGGCCGCCGCGGGCGCCGCGGTCGCGGACGCAGCGCCGGCCGCTGGCACGCCGACCCACAGCACAGAGAAGGGCGCTTCCGCGTGACACCTCTCCTCCAGAGCATCCCGAGCCCGCCGCCCGAGTGGCAGCAGGTGCCGGTCGGGCAGTGGCTGCACAGCATCGGCCTGACGTTCGTGCCCGCCGGCTGGGGCATCCAGACCTACGCGCTGTGCATCCTCGCGGGCATCGTCGTAGCCGCGGTGCTCACCGGCTGGCGCCTGCGCCAGCGCGGCGTCGAGGCCGGGTACGTCATCGACATCGCCGTCTGGGCCGTGCTGCTCGGCATCGTCGCCGCGCGGGTGTTCCACGTCGTCTCGCACCCCGACGACTACTTCGGCCCCGGCCGCGACCCGCTGAGCGCCCTCTACATCTGGGAGGGCGGCATCGCGATCTTCGGCTCGCTCATCGGTGGCGCGATCGGCATCTGGATCGGCTGCCGCCAGACCGGCCTGCGGTTCACGACCTTCGTCGACGCGCTCGCCCCCGGGCTGCTGCTCGCGCAGGCCTTCGGCCGGCTCGGCAACTGGTTCAACCACGAGCTGTACGGCCAGCCCACCGCGCTGCCGTGGGGCCTCGAGATCGAGGCGACCAACCCCGCGTTCCCGGTGGGCCTGCCCGAGGGCACGCTGTTCCACCCGACGTTCGCCTACGAGATCGTCTGGAACGTGCTCGGCGCGGCGCTGCTGCTGTGGATCGACCGCAGGCGCGACGTGCAGTGGGGCCGCCTCGTGGCGCTCTACCTCATCTGGTATGGCGTGGGCCGCTCGATGTTCGAGACGATCCGCGTCGACCCGTCCGAGCTCATCCTCGGCATCCGCATCAACGTGTGGATGGCGTTCCTCGCGATCGCGGTCGGACTCGTCGTCTGGATCGTGCAGACGCGACGCCACCCGGGCCTCGAGCCCTCGCCGTGGCAGCCAGGGCGCGAGCCGGGCACGCAGGAGGGCGTAGACTCGGATGTCTACACCGAGCTCCCCGAGTCCCGCACCCAGGACGAGGCCGAGCCCGCCGCAGATCCCGCGGTCGTCACCAGGTAGTCCTGCGCGCTCCTCGCGCGCCGCGGGCCGACGGCGTCCCGCTCCCACCGCAGCAGCAGCTGAAGGAGCACCATGCGAGCATCCAGCGAGCCCCCGTTCGGGGGAGACCGGTTCCAGGGGATGGGCGCGCCCGCGGCGACGGGCATGTACGACCCGCGCCATGAGCGCGACTCGTGCGGCCTCGCCATGGTCGCGACCACCCGCGGCACCGCCGGCCACGATATCGTCGCGCTCGCGCTCGACGCGCTGCGCAACCTCGAGCACCGCGGCGCGGTCGGATCCGACGCGGGCACCGGCGACGGCGCCGGCATCCTGACGCAGATGCCGGATGCGTTCCTGCGGGCCTCGGTGCCGTTCCCGCTGCCCGAGGCGGGGGCGTACGCCGCCGGGCTCGCCTTCCTGCCGCTCGACGACGCGCACCGCGCGCGCGTGAAGGAGCAGCTGCAGGAGATCGCAGGCCAGGAGCGCCTGCGGGTGCTCGGCTGGCGCGAGGTGCCGACCGTGCCCGACGCGCTCGGCAAGCTCGCCCGCAGCGCGATGCCCGCGATCGAGCAGGTCTTCGTCGCGTCGGCCGGCTCGCCCGTGGCCGGCATCGAGCTCGACCGGCTCGCGTGGCGGCTGCGCAAGCGCGTCGAGCGCGAGGTGGGGGAGTACCTGCCGTCGCTCTCGAGCCGCACCATCACGTACAAGGGCATGGTGACGACGCTCCAGCTGGAGCCGTTCTACCCCGACCTCTCCGACGAGCGCTTCGAGACGAAGCTCGCGATCGTCCACTCCCGCTACTCCACGAACACGTTCCCGTCGTGGCCGCTCGCGCAGCCGCTGCGGATGATCGCGCACAACGGCGAGATCAACACGGTCGAGGGCAACCGCAACTGGATGCGCGCGCGCGAGTCGCAGCTCGCGAGCGAGCTGCTCGGCGACCTGCGGCCGCTGAAGCCGATCGTCACGCCCGGCATGAGCGACTCCGCCTCGTTCGACGAGGTGCTCGAGCTGCTCACGCTCGCCGGCCGCTCGCTCCCGCACGCGATCATGATGATGGTCCCGCAGGCGTGGGAGAACCAGCCCGACATGCCGCAGGAGCTGCGCGACTTCGCCGAGTACCACTCGCTGCTCATGGAGCCGTGGGACGGGCCGGCGGCGATCAGCTTCACCGACGGCAGCCTCGTCGGTGCGACCCTCGACCGCAACGGCCTGCGCCCCGGGCGCTGGCTCGAGACCTCCGACGGGCTGTTCGTGCTCGCCTCGGAGACCGGCGTGCTGCCGATCGAGCCGAGCCGCGTCGTGCGCCGCGGGCGCCTGCAGCCGGGCCGGCTGTTCCTCATCGACACCGAGGCGGGCCGCTTCGTGCCCGACGAGGAGGTCAAGCAGCAGCTCGCCGCGATGGAGCCGTGGGGCGAGTGGCTCGAGTCGAGCCGCATCCACCTCGCCGACCTGCCCGACCGCGAGCACGTCGCGCACACCGCCGCATCCGTCACCCGCCGCCAGCGCACCTTCGGCTACACCGAGGAGGAGGTGCGGATCCTCATCGCGCCGATGGCGAAGACCGGCGCCGAGCCGCTCGGCGCGATGGGCTCCGACACCCCGATCGCGGTGCTCGCCGAGCGGCCGCGGCTGCTGTTCGACTACTTCAAGCAGGCGTTCGCGCAGGTGACGAACCCGCCGCTCGACTCGCTGCGCGAGTCGATCGTGACGAGCATGTCGATGGGGCTCGGCCCCGTGCGCAACCTGCTCACGGCCACGCCCTCCCACGCGAGCCAGATCATCCTCGACTTCCCCGTGATCGACAACGACCAGCTGGCGAAGATCCGCTCGATCGACCGCACGCCGGGCTCCCGCCGCACGGTCGTCGTGAAGGGGCTCTACCGCGTCGACGACGGGCCCGAGGCGATGGAGCGGCGGCTCGAGGCGATGTGCCGAGAGGTCGACGAGGCGATCGCCGAGGGCGCGCAGTTCATCGTGCTCTCCGACCGCGACTCGACCGACCAGCTCGCGCCCATCCCGACGCTCCTCATGACGAGCGCCGTGCACCACCACCTCATCCGCGCATCCACCCGCATGCGCGCGGGCATCGTCGTCGAGGCCGGCGACGTGCGCGAGGTGCACCACGTGGCGCTGCTCATCGGCTACGGCGCGAGCGCCGTCAACCCGTACCTCGCGATGGAGACCGCCGAGCAGCTCGCCCTCACCGGCCAGCTCGGCGCCGACGTCGACACCGCGGTGCGCAACCTCATCAAGGCGCTCGGCAAGGGCGTCACGAAGATCATGTCGAAGATGGGCATCTCGACCGTCGGCTCCTACGGCGGCGCGCAGGCGTTCGAGGCGATCGGCCTCTCGCAGCAGCTCGTCGACCGCTACTTCACCGGCACCCACTCGCCGCTCGGCGGCGTCGACCTCGACGTCATCGCCGAGGAGAACCGGCTGCGGCACCGCTCCGCCTACCCGGACGAGCGCGCGCCGCTCGCCCACGAGCGCCTCGCGACCGGCGGCGAGTACCAGTGGCGCCGCGACGGCGCGCCGCACCTGTTCAACCCCGAGACGGTCTTCAAGCTGCAGCACTCGACGCGCACGGGGCGCTACGACGTGTTCCGCGAGTACACGCGGATGGTCGACGACCAGGCGGCCGAGCTCAAGACGCTGCGTGGCCTCATCGGCCTCCGCACCGACGCGGCCCAGCCCATCCCGATCGACGAGGTCGAGCCGGTCTCCGAGATCGTGAAGCGCTTCTCGACCGGCGCGATGAGCTACGGCTCCATCTCGCAGGAGGCGCACGAGACGCTCGCGATCGCGATGAACCGGCTCGGCGCGAAGTCGAACACCGGCGAGGGCGGCGAGACCGAGGAGCGGCTGCTCGACCCCGAGCGGCGGAGCGCCATCAAGCAGGTCGCCTCCGGCCGCTTCGGCGTGACGAGCATGTACCTCACGCACGCCGACGACATCCAGATCAAGATGGCGCAGGGCGCGAAGCCCGGCGAGGGCGGCCAGCTGCCGCCGGGCAAGGTGTACCCGTGGGTCGCCTCGACGCGGCACGCGACGCCGGGCGTGGGCCTCATCTCGCCGCCGCCGCACCACGACATCTACTCGATCGAGGACCTCAAGCAGCTCATCTTCGACCTGAAGCGCTCCAACCCGCGCTCGCGCGTGCACGTCAAGCTCGTGTCGCAGTCGGGCATCGGCGCGGTCGCGGCGGGCGTGGCGAAGGCGAAGGCGGATGTCGTGCTCGTCTCCGGCCACGACGGCGGCACGGGCGCGAGCCCGCTCAACTCGCTGAAGCACGCGGGCACCCCGTGGGAGATCGGCCTCGCCGAGACGCAGCACACGCTCATGGTGAACGGCCTGCGGGAGCGCGTCAGCGTGCAGGTCGACGGCCAGCTGAAGACCGGCCGCGACGTCATCGTCGGCGCGCTGCTCGGCGCCGAGGAGTTCGGCTTCGCGACCGCGCCGCTCGTGGTCTCGGGCTGCATCATGATGCGCGTCTGCCACCTCGACACGTGCCCGGTGGGCGTCGCGACGCAGAACCCGGTGCTGCGGCAGCGCTTCACGGGCAAGCCGGAGTTCGTGGTGCAGTTCTTCGAGTTCATCGCGCAGGAGGTGCGCGAGATCCTCGCGTCGCTGGGCCTGCGCACCCTCGACGAGGCGGTCGGCCGCGGCGACCTGCTGCAGGTCGACCGGGCGGTGGCGCACTGGAAGGCCGACGGGCTCGACCTCGCGCCCGTGCTCGCGCAGCCCGACGGCGCGCACGGCGCGCCCCGGCGCACGACCGCGCAGGACCACGAGCTCGACGAGCAGCTCGACAGCCGGCTGCTCGCGCAGCTCGAGCGCGCGATCGACGCGGGGGAGCGGCTCGAGCTCGACCTCGAGATCGCCAACACCGACCGCGCGGTCGGCACCATGCTCGGCAACGCCGTCACGCTGCGGGCCGGCGCGCGGGGCCTCGAGCCCGGCACCGTCGACCTGACGCTCCGCGGCTCCGCCGGCCAGTCGCTCGGCGCCTTCGTGCCGCGCGGCATCGCGCTGCGCCTCATCGGCGACGCCAACGACTACGTCGGGAAGGGCCTCTCCGGCGGCCTCATCACCGTGCGCCCGCCCGAGGACGCGGCGCTCGTCGCCGAGGAGAACGTGATCGCCGGCAACGTCATCGGCTACGGCGCCACGAGCGGCGAGCTGTACCTGCGCGGCATCGTCGGCGAGCGGTTCCTCGTGCGCAACTCCGGCGCCACCGCGGTCTGCGAGGGCGCGGGCGACCACGCCCTCGAGTACATGACCGGCGGCACCGCGGTCATCCTGGGCTCCACCGGCCGCAACGTCGGCGCCGGCATGTCGGGCGGCGTCGCCTACGTGCTCGACCTCGACGAGCGGCTGCTCAACCAGGACTCGTTCCACCAGGGCGAGCTGCGCGTCGAGCAGCCGAGCGAGGAGGACGAGATCGAGCTGCGCGCCATCCTGGCCCGGCACGTCGAGCTGACCGGCTCGACCGTGGCGCAGGCGGTGCTCGACTCCGGCCTCGCGGGCATCTCGAAGATCGTGCCGCGCGACTGGGCGATGGTGCAGTCCATCCGCCTCGACGCGCAGGCGCAGGGGGTCGACCCCGACTCGGACAACATCTGGCGGCGGATCCTGGAGGTGACCGGTGGCTGACCCTCGTGGCTTCCTGAAGGTGACGGAGCGCGAGCTCCCGAAGAAGCGGCCGGTGCCCGTGCGCATCCTCGACTGGCGCGAGATCGGCGAGCCGGGCGACAAGGCGGTGCTGCGGCGCCAGGCGAGCCGCTGCATGGACTGCGGCGTGCCGTTCTGCCACCAGGGCTGCCCGCTCGGCAACCTCATCCCAGAGTGGAACGACCTCACGTGGCGAGGCGAGGGGCGCGCCGCGAGCGACCGGCTCCACGCGACGAACAACTTCCCCGAGCTCACCGGGCGCCTGTGCCCGGCGCCGTGCGAGTCGTCGTGCGTGCTCGGCATCAACCAGCCCGCGGTGACGATCAAGTCGATCGAGCAGACGATCGCCGACGAGGCGTTCGCGAACGGCTGGACCGAGCCGCACCCGCCCGCGCGCCTCACGGGCAAGACGGTCGCGGTGGTCGGCTCCGGCCCCGCGGGCCTCGCGGCGGCGCAGCAGCTCACGCGCGCCGGCCACACGGTCGCCGTGTACGAGCGCGACGACCGCATCGGCGGCCTGCTGCGCTACGGCATCCCCGACTTCAAGCTCGAGAAGCGCACGCTCGAGGCGCGGCTCGCCCAGATGCAGGCCGAGGGCACGCGCTTCCGCGCGGGCGTCGAGATCGGCCGCGACATCACGTGGGAGCAGCTGCGCGACCGCTTCGACGCGATCGTCGTCGCCACGGGTGCCCCCGTCGCCCGCGAGCTGCCCATCCCCGGGCGCGAGCTCGACGGCGTGCACCTCGCGATGGACTACCTGGTGCAGCAGAACCGCGCGGTCGCCGGCACCGTCCCCGCCAACCAGATCACCGCATCCGGCAAGCACGTCGTCGTCCTCGGCGGCGGCGACACCGGGGCCGACTGCATCGGCACCGCGCACCGGCAGGGCGCGCTGTCGGTGACGAACCTCGCGATCGGCGTGCAGCCGCCGAGCGAGCGGCCCGAGCACCAGCCGTGGCCCGTGCATCCGACGCTCTTCGAGGAGCAGTCGAGCCACGAGGAGGGCGGCGAGCGCAGCTACCTCGTCTCGACCGTCGAGTTCCTCGCGAACGCCGCGGGCGAGGTGCGCGCGCTCAAGGTCGCCGACACCGAGATCGTCGACGGCGTGCGCCGCCCGAAGCCCGGCACCGAGCGCGAGATCCCCGCCGACCTCGTGCTGCTCGCGCTCGGCTTCACGGGGGCGGATGCGTCGATCGGCGAGGCGCTCGAGGTCCCGTTCGAGCGCGGTGTGCCGCAGCGCGGCGCCGACTTCGCGACCGGCACGCCGGGCGTCTTCGTCGCCGGCGACGCCGGCCGCGGCGCCTCGCTCATCGTGTGGGCGATCGCCGAGGGCCGCGCCGCGGCCGCCTCGGTCGACGCCTACCTCGAGGGCGAGACGGCGCTGCCGTCGCCCGTGCGCGCGACCGACCGCCCCTTCGCGGCAGTGTGACCCGCGCCGTGCCGAGCGGCCCGTGTGGCGCGCTCGGCGCGGCGACCTGGGAGTATGGAGACGTCCGCGCCGATCCCACCCAGGCGGCGCGCCGATGAAAGCGAGCTGACGATGAGAAGAGCCAAGATCGTCGCGACGTTCGGCCCGGCACTGGCCGGCTATGAGCAGACGAAGGCCGCGATCGCGGCCGGCGTCAACGTCGCGCGCATGAACCTGAGCCACGGAGACCACACCGTCCACGAGGGGGTGTACGCCGACATCCGCAGGGCGAGCGACGAGCTGGGCATCCCGGTCGGCATCCTCGTCGACCTGCAGGGGCCGAAGATCCGCCTCGGCAAGATCCCCGGCGGCCCGTACGACCTCGCCGAGGGCGACCGGTTCACGATCACCACCGACGAGGTCGAGGGCGACGGCCAGCGCGCCGGCACCACGTTCAAGGGCCTCCCGGCCGACGTGCAGCCCGGCGACCCGCTGCTGATCGACGACGGCCGCATCGTGCTGCGCGCGGTCGAGGTCACCGACACCGACGTCGTCACCGAGGTCGTCGTCGGCGGCCCGGTGAGCTCGAACAAGGGCATCAACCTGCCCGGCGTCGCGGTCAACGTGCCCGCGCTGAGCGAGAAGGACGAGGACGACCTGCGCTGGGCGCTGCAGCTGGGCGCCGACATCATCGCCCTCTCGTTCGTGCGCGACGCGAAGGACATCGAGCGCGTGCACGAGATCATGGCGGAGGAGGGCAGGAAGCTGCCCGTCGTCGCGAAGATCGAGAAGCCGCAGGCGGTCGAGAACCTCGCCGACATCATCGACGCGTTCGACGCGATCATGGTCGCCCGCGGCGACCTCGGCGTCGAGCTGCCGCTCGAGCAGGTGCCGCTCGTGCAGAAGCGCGCGGTCGAGCTGGCCCGCCGCTGGGCGAAGCCCGTCATCGTCGCGACCCAGGTGCTCGAGTCGATGATCGAGAGCCCCCGCCCGACGCGCGCCGAGGCGAGCGACTGCGCCAACGCGATCCTCGACGGCGCGGATGCGGTGATGCTGTCGGGCGAGACGAGCGTCGGCAAGCACCCGATCGTCACGATCAAGACGATGGCGCGCATCATCGAGGCGACCGAGGAGGACGGCCTCGGCCGCATCCCCCCGCTCGGCACGAAGCCGCGCACGCAGGGCGGCGCGATCACGCTCGCCGCGCTCGAGGTCGCGGAGTTCGTCGAGGCGAAGGCGATCGTCGTCTTCACCGAGTCGGGCGACTCGGCGCGCCGCATGTCGCGCCTGCGCACCTCGATCCCGATGTTCGGCTTCACGCCCGACCCCGAGATCGAGTCGCGCATGCAGATGATCTGGGGCATGCAGACGCACCTGGTCGACCGCGTGACGCACACCGACGAGATGATCGCGCAGGTCGACGACGTGCTCATCGGCAAGCGCCTCGCGCAGGTCGGCGACAAGGTCGTGGTGATCTCGGGCATGCCGCCCGGCACCTCCGGCTCGACGAACGACCTGCGCATCCACCGGGTCGGCGACGTGCACGCCGACGCCGTGCCGGCGTACCACGGCAAGCGCCGCATCGAGGTCGTGCACCAGTCGGTGCCGCACCCCGCGGAGGCGTAGCCGCCAGCACCTCGCGAAGCCCGGCCGGTCCAGTGGACCTGCCGGGCTTCGTGCCGGTGGTGGGACTCGAACCCACACTCCTCGCGGAAGCGCAGTTTGAGTGCGCCGCGTCTGCCTGTTCCGCCACACCGGCGAGAGCCGGGGCATCCGCCCGGTCGGCCGAACACTAGGCTAGTGCTCATGACCGACGACCTCTTCGCCGAGCCCCAGATCGACGCGGCTGCCGCACCGACCGCATCCTCCGCACGCCGGGTGCTCGTCGCCGAGGACGAGTCGCTCATCCGCCTCGACATCGTCGAGACGCTGCAGGCCGCCGGCTTCGAGGTCGTCGGCGAGGCCGGCGACGGCGAGCGCGCCGTCGAGCTCGCCACCGAGCTCGAGCCCGACCTCGTCGTCATGGACGTCAAGATGCCGAAGATGGACGGCATCACCGCCGCCGAGCGCATCGGCGCCGCGAAGATCGCGCCCGTCGTGCTGCTCACCGCCTTCAGCCAGAAGGAGCTCGTCGAGCGCGCCGGCGAGGCCGGGGCGCTCGCCTACGTCGTGAAGCCCTTCACGCAGAACGACCTGCTGCCGGCGATCGAGATCGCGCTCGCCCGCTGGGACCAGATCCGCGCGCTCGAGGCCGAGGTCACCGACCTCTCGGACCGGTTCGAGACGCGCAAGCTCGTCGACCGCGCGAAGGGCCTGCTCAACCAGCGCATGGGCCTGGCCGAGCCGGAGGCCTTCCGCTGGATCCAGAAGGCGTCGATGGACCGCCGCCTGACGATGGCCGAGGTCGCCCAGGCCGTCATCGAGCAGCTCGGCACCCCCAAGAAGTAGCCGCGGGGCGCCTGCGGGTCCCACGCACCGGGACCGCCCTCCGCCTGTGTGGCGCCTCCCGCGATCGAGTGGCGCCCCGCGCGACTGAGTGGCGCCCCGCGCGATCGACTGGCGCCTTGCGCGATCGACTGGCGCCCCGCGCGATCGACTGGCGCCTTGCGCGATCGACTGGCGCCGCCTGCGATCGCGCGGTGCCCCGACCGGCGCCGGCCACCGCATCCGTTCTCCACAGCCGGAGCGTCCGGGGCCGCAACGGATGCTCGACGGCGTCACCATGCGTGCCATGGACACCCCTCACGGCTTCACCGTCCGTGCCGGACTCGAGCGCGGCTACTCGGCCGCAGAGCTCCGCTCGATGGCGTTCACCGCACCCGCGCGCGGCGTCCGCATCACCGCGGCGATCGGGGACGAGGGCCGCGCGCTGCTCGAGGCGGTGCGTGCGCTCGCACAGGACGACCAGTTCTTCTCGCACACCACCGCCGCACGCATCCACGGGATGCCGCTGCCAGCTCGCTTCGAGCAGGAGGCGCGGGTGCACCTCGCCTCGCCGACGGGTCGCGCGCGGATGCACCGGCCCGGCGTGGTCGGCCATCGGCTGAAGTCGGCGACGACGGAGGTCGACGGGATGCGCGTGGAGGCTCGGGCCGATGCCTTCGTCCACCTGGCGACGCTCCTGAGCGTCGAGGAGCTCGTCGCCGTCGGCGACTGGCTGGTGTCGCCGAAGCGGCGCGAGCCGATAGCGCTCGAGGAGCTCACGGAGGCGGTGCGCCGCTACGCCGGCGCGCGCGGCCTGAACCGCGCAAGACGCGCGCTCGCGCTCGTGCGCGTCGGCGCGGAGTCGCCGCGGGAGTCGCTGGTGCGGCTGCTGATCCTCAGAGCGCTGCCGGAGCCGGTGCTCCAGCACGAGGTCCTCGATGCTGCAGGCTGCTTCGTGGCGCGCCTCGACCTCAGCTGGCCGCACCTGCGGCTCGGCGTCGAGTACGACGGGGAGCACCACGAGGATCCGGAGCAGCGAGCCCGCGATGCCGTCCGGCTCGCCAAGCTGCGCGCGGAAGGCTGGCACATCATCACGGTCACTCGCGACGACCTCGCCGACGGCGGTGAGGCGCTGCTGCGCACGATCGTTGCTGCGCACCGGCGGTACTCCTCCTGGGAGGCGGCCTGATCGCGGCGGGCCGCCACTCGATCGCCGGAGGCGCCACTCGATCGCCGGACCTGCCACTCGAGCGCGGGAGGCGCCACTCGATCGCCGGAGGCGCCACTCGTTAGCGGGCGGCGCCACTCGATCGCGGGCGGCGCCACTCAAGGGGCGGGGAGGGTCAGCGGTCCTTCACGAAGTTCGTGATGCGGATCGTCGAGGCGCGCCTGCCCTCCTCGTCGCGGCAGACGATCTCGTGCACGGTCATCGACCGGCCGAGGTGCAGCGCGGTGCACTCCGCCGTCACCCAGCCGCTCGTGATCGAGCGGGTGTGCGTCGCGTTGAGGTCGACGCCGACGGCGTACCGGCCGGGGCCGGCGTGGATGTTGGCGCTCACGGAGCCGAGCGTCTCGGCGATCACGCAGTAGGCGCCGCCGTGCACGAAGCCGACCGGCTGGCGGTTGCCCTCGGCCGGCATCCGCGCGACCGAGCGCTCGGCCGACAGCTCGAGGAACTCGATGCCCATGCGCTCCGCGAGCTCGCCGCCCGGCCTGCCCTCGCGCTCCTGCAGCAGTCGCTGCGCGGCCTCGTCGGGCTGGATGGGCTGGGTCACGCGGGTCTCCCGTGCTCGGCGGCCGTGTCGGTGACGCGGGCTAGGCTGACTGCCGTGTCGGACACGAAGCCTACCCTCATGGTCATCGACGGCCACTCGCTCGCGTTCCGGGCGTTCTTCGCCCTGCCGCTCGAGAACTTCGTCAACTCGGAGGGGCAGCACACCAACGCCATCCACGGGTTCCTGTCGATGCTCCTCAAGCTGCTGCAGGACCACAGGCCGACGCACCTCGCGGTCGCGTTCGACATCTCCCGCTTCTCGTTCCGCACCCGCGAGTACGCCGAGTACAAGGGCACGCGCGACGAGACGCCGAAGGAGTTCAAGGGCCAGGTCCCGCTGCTCGAGGAGGCGCTGCACGCGATGGGCGTGCGCACCCTCTCGAAGGAGGACTACGAGGCCGACGACATCCTCGCGACGCTCTCGGTGCAGGGCGCGCAGGCGGGCATGCGCGTGTTCGTCGTCTCGGGCGACCGCGACACGATCCAGCTGGTCAACGACGACGTGACGCTGCTCTACCCGTCGGTGCGCGGCGTCTCCGAGCTGAAGCACTACACGCCCGAGTCGGTGCGCGAGCGCTACGGCATCGAGCCCGCGCAGTACCCCGAGATCGCGGCGCTCGTGGGCGAGACGAGCGACAACCTCATCGGGATCGACAAGGTCGGCGAGAAGACGGCCGTCAAGTGGATCACGCAGTACGGCACGGTCGAGAACCTGCTCGCGCACGCCGACGAGATCAAGGGCGTCGTCGGCAACAACCTGCGCGAGCAGCGCGAGCGCGCCGAGCGCAACCGCCGCCTCAACCAGCTGCTCACCGACGTCGAGCTGGGCGTCAGCCTCGACGAGCTCACGCGCGGCCAGGTCGACGAGGCGAAGCTCCGCGACGTCTTCCAGCGCCTGCAGTTCCGCACGCTCCTCGACCGCGTGCTCAAGCAGGAGGGCAGCGGCGAGTCGGCCGCGGCGCTCGAGCCGCAGGTGCAGGCCCCCGCGGTGCAGAAGCTCGTCGACGAGGAGCTCGACCTGTGGCTCTCGCGGGCGGCAGGCACCGTCGCCGTGTCGATCGCCGGCGACGGCGCGGGCGGCATCGCCGGCTTCGGGGTGGCGAGCGAGGGCGCGAGCGCATACGTCCCGTACAAGGCCGGCACCGCCGACTACGACGGATTCGCGGCCTGGCTCGCGTCGGACGCCCCGAAGGCGCTCCACGACGTGAAGGCCTCGATCAAGCTCCTCGAGCGCGCCGGGCTGTCGCTCGGCGGCGCCGCGCACGACACGCGCGTGGCCGCCTGGCTCGCGACGCCGAACGCCCCGCCGAAGACCTTCGAGCTCGACTGGCAGACCGAGGCGCTGCTCGGGGCGACGCTCCCGGCGCCCGACCCGAACCAGCTCGTGCCCGAGATCGAGCCGGAGGAGCTCGGCACCGTCGCGTGGCTCACGGGCGAGGTGGCGCGCGCGCAGCGGCCGCGGCTCGACCCGGGCACGCTCGGCGTGCTCGACGACATCGAGCTGCCGCTCATGCCCGCCCTCGTGCGCATGGAGCAGCAGGGCGTGCAGATGGACCGCGCGGTGCTGCAGCGCATCCTCGACAGCATGCGCGAGCAGGCGGCCGGCCACGCCGAGGCCGCCTACGCCGAGATCGGCCACGAGGTCAACCTCGGCAGCCCGAAGCAGCTGCAGGCCGTGCTCTTCGAGGAGCTCGACATGCCCAAGACGCGCGCGACGAAGACGGGCTACTCGACCGACGCGCAGGCGCTCGCCGACCTGCAGGAGACCAACCCGCACCCGTTCCTGGGGCTCCTCCTGCAGCACCGCGAGACGACGAAGCTCGCGCAGATCATTGAGACGCTGCTGCGGGCGATCCAGGACGATGGGCGCATCCGCACCCGGTACGACCAGACCGGCTCCGCATCCGGCCGCCTGTCCTCGAACGACCCGAACCTGCAGAACATCCCGGTGCGCACCGAGGTGAGCCGCGAGATCCGCTCGGCCTTCGTGCACGGGCCGGAGTTCGAGACGATGCTCACCGCCGACTACTCGCAGATCGAGATGCGCATCATGGCGCATCTCTCCGGCGACGAGGGGCTCATCGAGGCGTTCCTGTCGGGCGAGGACCTGCACCGCTTCGTCGGCAGCCGCATCTTCGGCGTCGACCCCAGCGAGGTGACCGCGCTGCAGCGCGTGAAGGTCAAGGCGATGAGCTACGGCCTCGCCTACGGGCTGAGCGCCTTCGGGCTGTCGAAGCAGCTGCGCATCTCGCAGGCCGAGGCGAAGCAGCTGATGCTCGACTACTTCCAGCGCTTCGGCGGCATCCGCGACTACCTGCGCGGCGTGGTCATGCAGGCGAAGGACGACGGCTACACGACGACGATCTTCGGCCGCCGCCGACCGTTCCCCGACCTCACCTCCTCCAACCGCGTGCTGCGCGAGAACGCCGAGCGGCAGGCGCTCAACTCGCCGATCCAGGGCTCCGCCGCCGACATCATCAAGCGGGCCATGATCGCGATCGACCGGCGCATCATCGACGAGGGGCTCGGCTCGCGCATGCTGCTGCAGGTGCACGACGAGCTCGTGTTCGAGGTGGCGACGGGGGAGCGCGAGGCGCTCGAGGCCATCGTGCGGGCCGAGATGGGCGGTGCCGCCGAGCTGTCGGTGCCGCTCGAGGTGCAGGTCGGGGTCGGGCCGAACTGGGACGCGGCCGCGCACTAGCGCGGAGGTCGGCCGCGCGGCCGGAGGGCGGTCGCGGTGCCGATGATGCCGCACAGCAGCAGGCCGGCGACGAGCACTGTCGTCCACACGCCGCGCGGCGTCGTGAGCGCGTGGCTGCCGCCGCCGATGAGGGGCACGGTGGCCGCGATGCCGACGACGAGCAGCAGCGCGGTCACGAGGCACGCGACGCGCACCGCGCGCGGGCCGATGGAGCCCAGCCCGAAGCCGCCGAGCACGAGCGCGGCGGCGACGCCGATCGCCCCGCCGCCCAGGCCCTGCGTGAGCAGGCTCTCGAGCGCCCCGGGCTGGAGCAAGGGCAGCACCGCGAACGCGAGGGGCCCGAGCCCGAGCAGCCACGCGCGCTCCGCACGGCGGGTGTGGAGCGCATGCGCGAGCCCGATGCACGCGCCGGCGATCGCCCCCGGCAGCAGGATCGCGCCGACCGTCCACCACGTGAAGACGGAGGTCGTGCCGACGAGCTCGACCATGTAGGCCCGGAGCGAGGCTGCCCAGGTGAGCCCGACGAGCGCGCCGACCGCCGTCGCGCCGAGCGGGCGCGCGACGCCGTGCGAGCCCCTGCGCCCGGTCGATGCCGCGGCGTCGACGCCATCGGTCGTCTGCATGGGCGGCTCCCAACGGCTGCGCGGCGCTCCGCGGAGCGTGCTCCTGCGGCTCGCACGATCCTCCGCCGGACGAGCGCTGTCAATCCCGCCGGTCCCGCCTTCCTGCAGGCCCCAGCCGACGCGCCTAGGCTGGCGCCATGACTCACGACGCACTCCAGTACGGCCTCTTCGTCCCGCAGGGCTGGCGGCTCGACCTCGTCGGCATCGACCCCGCCGACCAGTGGGGGCGGATGCTCGACGTCGCGAAGCGCGCCGACGCCGGCGCGTGGGACTCGATCTGGGTCTACGACCACTTCCACACGACGCCGCAGCCGACCGACGAGGCCACGCACGAGGCCTGGACGCTCATGGCCGCGCTCGCCGCCACCACGAGCCGCGTGCGGCTCGGCCAGATGTGCACGAGCATGGGCTACCGCAACCCCGCCTACCTCGCGAAGGTCGCCGCGACCGTCGACGTCATCTCCGGCGGCCGGCTCGAGTTCGGCATCGGCGCCGGCTGGTACGAGCACGAGTGGCGCGCGTACGGCTACGGCTTCCCGGGCGTCGGCGACCGCATCTCGGCGCTCCGCGACGGCGTGCAGATCATCCAGCGCCTGTGGGCCGACGGCGAGGCGACGATCGAGTCGCAGACGTACGCGGTCGACGGCGCGATCTGCCGCCCCCAGCCGCTGCAGACCGGCCGCGACGGGCGGCCGCGCATCCCCACGTGGATCGCCGGCGGCGGCGAGCAGCGCACGCTGCGCTACGCGGCGAAGTGGGCCGACGCGACGAACTTCGGCGGCAGCCCCGAGCAGTTCGCCCGCAAGCGCGACGTGCTGCTGGGGCACCTCGAGCGCGAGGGGCGCGACCCCGCCGAGGTGCGCCTGACGTCCAACCTCAACATCGTCGTGCGCGAGACCGAGGCGGAGGCGCGACGCGTCGTCGACGAGGTGAACGCGCGCGCCGACTCGGCGATGCCCGCCGAGCACGCCGGCACCGGCTTCTCGACGAAGGGCGCGGTCGTCGGCACGCCGCAGCAGGTGCTCGACCACGTGGGCGCGCTGCGCGAGGCGGGCCTCGGCACGCTCATCGCCTACATGCCGGAGATCGCGTTCGAGCAGGACGGCATCGAGCTGTTCGAGCGCGAGGTGATGGGGCGCCTCGTCTGACTAGGCTGTCGCCATGACTGACGAGACCGCCGGCGCTCCGTCGCGCCCGCAGACCGAGATCGACCGCATCGCCGAGGCCTACGTGCACAGGGCGGCGGCGCTGAACCCCGAGATCAACGTGTACGTCGGCCTCGAGGGCGACAAGGCCGGCTACGGCGACTACTCGCCCGAGGGCCGCAGGGCCGACGCCGAGCTCGCGCGCGAGACGCTCGCCGCGCTCCAGGCCGCCGAGCCCGCCGACGACGTCGACTGGGTGACCAAGACCGACCTGTCCCGCGAGCTGCAGCTGGAGCTCGACGTCGAGGCCTCCGGCTGGGGCGACCGCGACCTGAACAACCTCGCGAGCCCGGCCTCGGGCATCCGCGACATCTTCGACCTCATGTCGACCGCGACCGAGGACGACTGGTCGACGATCGCCGAGCGCATGCGCAACGTGCCGGCCGCGATCGACGGCTACATCGCGTCGCTGCGCAACGGCATCGCGACGGGCAACACGCCCGCCGCGCGCCAGATCGACAACGTGCTCGAGCAGTTCACCGACTACGCGCCCGGGAAGGGCTTCTTCCACGAGTTCGCCGGCTCCGCGAAGGCGGGGGAGTCGGAGCTGCCCGAGTCGCTCCGCAGCGACCTCGCGGCCGCGGCAGGGGAGGCGACCGAGGCGCACGCGCGGCTCGCCGAGTTCCTGCGCTCCGAGCTCGCCGCATCCGCCAACCCCGTCGACGCCGTGGGCCGCGAGTTCTACTCGCTCATGTCGCGCCGCTTCCTCGGCGCCGAGGTCGACCTCGACGAGACCTACGCGTGGGGCATCGAGGAGCTCGAGCGCATGCGCACCGAGCAGGAGGCGATCGCGCACGAGATCAAGCCGGGCGCCTCCGTGCAGGAGGCGATCGCGTTCCTCGACCAGGATGCGAGCCGCAAGCTGCACGGCACCGACGCGCTCAAGGCGTGGATGCAGGCGACGAGCGACCGCGCGATCGAGGAGCTCGGGCGCAGCCACTTCGACATCGCCGAGCCCATCACGGCGCTCGAGTGCATGATCGCGCCGACCCAGACCGGCGGCATCTACTACACGGGCCCCTCCGACGACTTCTCGCGCCCCGGCCGCATGTGGTGGTCGGTGCCCGAGGGCGTCACGGAGTTCGACACCTGGCGCGAGCTGACGACCGTCTACCACGAGGGCGTCCCGGGCCACCACCTGCAGATCGCGCAGGCGACCTACAACCGCAAGCAGCTGAACCTCTGGCGGCGCGCGTTCGCCGGCACCTCCGGCCACGCCGAGGGCTGGGCGCTGTACGCCGAGCGGCTGATGGAGTCGCTCGGCTACCTCGACGACCCGGCCGATCGCCTCGGCATGCTCGACGGGCAGCGGATGCGCGCGGCCCGCGTCGTGCTCGACATCGGCGTGCACCTCGGCAAGCCGCGCCTCGACGGCACGGGCGAGTGGGACTTCGACTACGCCTTCGAGTTCATGCGCTCGAACGTGAACATGAACGAGCCCTTCGTGCGGTTCGAGGTGAACCGCTACTTCGGCTGGCCCGGGCAGGCGCCGTCGTACAAGATCGGCCAGCGCATCTTCGAGCAGATCCGCGATGCCGCGAAGGACGCCGAGGGCGACGCGTTCGACCTGAAGCGCTTCCACATGCGCGTGCTGAACATCGGCGGCGTCGGGCTCGACACGCTGCGCGAGGCCGTGCTGCGCGGCGCATGAGCGCACGCGACGCGGCAGCCGGGCTGCGCGAGCCGGTCGACCACTTCGACCAGCTCGCGCAGCTCGAGCGCGCCGCGCTCGGGCCGCACGCGGGTGAGCCGATGCGCGTGTGCGAGACGGCCCGCGCCGCCTCGCTGCGGCTGCAGGCGGAGGAGCCTGCGGCCCCGGAGCGCGGCATGCTCGCCCGCCTGCTCGGCGGCGGCCGCGCCGAGCGCGAGCACGAGCGGCGCATGGACGCCTGGGACGAGGCGCTCGACGCCCTCGAGGCAGAGACCGAGGCGGCGATGGCGCGCTGGCGCGCGAGCGCCGACCCGGCGCTGCTGGCCGCGGCGACCGCCGACCGCGACGCCGCGTTCCGCTCGCTCGCCGACCGCGGGCTGTTCGACGCCGAGCTCGCGGCGGGCACGGCCGCCGAGCCGATCGGCACCATGATGGTGCGGTCGGCGCTCGCGCACGACTGAGCCGGGCTCAGCCCTTGTCGGCGTCGAGGCGCATGCCGCGCCGCCCGAGCTCGAAGCGGAGCGCGTCGACCACGCGGGCGAACTCCCGGTCGTCGGCGAAGGGGCCCGCGTGCAGCGCGACCTCGGGAGCGCCGTGGGGCAGCAGCAGCACCGACCGGTGCGCGTCGAGCCCGGTCCGGCGGCCGATGGCGCGGCCCACCTCCCGGCCGGCGACGTCGCCGAGGGTGAGCGTGGGTCGCAGCCGCACGCCGTGCCAGCGCACCGCGACGCGCTGCAGCGCCTCGTAGGGCACGAGGCCGGCCGGCCCCTCGACGCCTGCGGGTCCGACGGCGAGGAGCGTGGCGCCGAGCGGGAAGCGGCGCTCGACGTGGCGCACGACGCCCGCCGACCAGACGGCGAGCGCAGCGATCAGCGCTGCGCAGACCATGCCGACACCGCCGAGCGCGAGCAGCGCGAAGCGGCCGAGGCCCAGCGGATCGACGCCCGTCAGGCCGCCCACGAGCGCGCCGCCGAACCAGAGCGCGGCCCAGGCCGCCGTGACGCCGGCGCCGATCGCGAGCACGCGGTAGACGCGCGCGACCGGGCGGCGCCGCTCGGGGTCGACGACGATGCGGAGCGAGGAGCCGTCTGCGATGAGCACCCGCCGAGGATAGCCATCCCGGCTCCGCGGAGCGGGTTGTCGGGGGTGGCGGCGCCCGTGTAGGATCGCTGGGTCACGCGTGTGACGCATCACCCATCCGAACCGCCGCCGAGCATCCGCATGCCCGTCGGCCCGAGATCCCCCAATAAGGCACCTTGAACTCTATGACCACTGCAACGACCAAGGCTCCCAAGCAGGTCGCTGTGAACGACATCGGCTCGACCGATGACTTCATGGCCGCCGTTGAGAAGACCCTGAAGTTCTTCAACGACGGCGACCTCATCGAGGGCACCGTCGTCAAGATCGACCGCGACGAGGTCCTGCTCGACGTCGGCTACAAGACCGAGGGTGTCATCCCCTCGCGCGAGCTCTCCATCAAGCACGACGTCGACCCGACGGAGGTCGTCGAGGTCGGCGACACCGTCGAGGCGCTCGTCCTCCAGAAGGAGGACAAGGAGGGTCGCCTGATCCTCTCGAAGAAGCGCGCGCAGTACGAGCGCGCCTGGGGCGACGTCGAGCGCATCAAGGACGAGGACGGCGTCGTCACCGGCACCGTCATCGAGGTGGTCAAGGGCGGTCTCATCGTCGACATCGGCCTGCGCGGCTTCCTGCCGGCCTCGCTCATCGAGCTCCGCCGCGTGCGCGACCTCACCCCGTACCTGGGCCAGGAGATCGAGGCCAAGATCCTCGAGCTCGACAAGAACCGCAACAACGTGGTCCTGTCGCGCCGGGCGCTGCTCGAGGAGACGCAGTCCGCATCGCGCGGCCAGTTCCTCCAGTCGCTGCAGAAGGGCCAGGTCCGCAAGGGCGTCGTCTCGTCGATCGTCAACTTCGGCGCCTTCGTCGACCTCGGCGGCGTCGACGGCCTCGTGCACGTCTCCGAGCTCTCGTGGAAGCACATCGAGCACGCGTCGGAGGTCGTCGAGGTGGGCCAGGAGGTCACCGTCGAGATCCTCACCGTCGAGCTCGACCGCGAGCGCGTCTCGCTGTCGCTCAAGGCGACGCAGGAGGACCCGTGGCAGATCTTCGCGCGCACCCACGCCATCGGCCAGGTCGCACCGGGCAAGGTCACGAAGCTCGTCACGTTCGGCGCGTTCGTGCGCGTCGCGGACGGCATCGAGGGCCTCGTGCACATCTCCGAGCTGTCTGCCCGCCACGTCGAGACGGCTGACCAGGTCGTCGCGGTCGGCGACGAGGTCTTCGTGAAGATCATCGACATCGACCTCGAGCGCCGCCGCATCTCGCTCTCGCTGAAGCAGGCGAACGAGGGCGTCGACCCCGAGGGCACCGACTTCGACCCGGCGCTCTACGGCATGCTCGCCGAGTACGACGAGCAGGGCAACTACAAGTTCCCGGAGGGCTTCGACCCCGAGACGAACGAGTGGAAGGAAGGCTTCGAGTCGCAGCGCGAGGCCTGGGAGGCCGAGTACGCCGCAGCGCAGACGCGCTGGGAGGCGCACAAGGCGCAGGTCGCCGCTGCTCGCGACGCCTCCGTGCTCTCGAACGACGTGCCCTCGGGCGCCCAGTCGTTCGGCGGCAGCTCCGAGGAGTCGTCCAGCGCCGGCACGCTCGCCGACGACGAGGCCCTCGCCGCGCTCCGCGAGAAGCTCACGGGCTCGAGCGAGTAGTCGATCGCACCACGAGCGGGCCGCATCCTCCGGGATGCGGCCCGCTCCGCGTTGCGGGGCATGCCAGGATCGGAGGCATGCCCGCCGACGACGCGATCCCGCACGCCCTCGAGTACGCCGACCGCTGGCTCGCCTACCGCCGCTGGCGGCTGCGCATCCCCGGCGTGCAGGCGGCGGTGCGCATCGGGGGCGAGCTCGTGCTCGACACGGCGCACGGCGTCGCCGACGAGGCGACGGGCGAGGCGCTCACGAGCGCGCACCGCTTCCGCATCGCCTCCCACTCGAAGGCGCTCGCCGCGATCGTCGCGATGCGGCTCGTCGACGAGGGCCGCCTGCGCCTCGACGACGAGGCGCAGCAGCACGCGCCGGCGCTCCGCGGCACCGACGCCGGCAGGCTGCTCGTGCGGGAGCTGCTCTCGCACGGCGGCGGAGCGGTGCGCGACGGCGACGACGTGGGCTTCTGGCACCTCGCGGGCCCGTTCCCCGACCACGACGGCCTGCTCGCGATCGCGAGGTCCGGCGTCGAGCGGATCCCCGCATCCGTCGAGTTCAAGTACTCCAACGTCGGCTTCGGGCTGCTCGGGCTCGTCGTCGAGGGCGCGACCGGCGTGCCCTACGCCGACGCCTTCGCGCGCCTGCTCGCCGAGCCGCTCGGCCTCGGCGCGACCGCGGCCGACCTCGACGACGGCGCCGCGCCGCTCGTGACCGGCCACTCGGCGCTGCACTCGGCGACCGAGCGCACGGCGCTCGGCAGCCCCGCGGCACGAGCCCTCGCAGCCGCGACCGGCGCGGTGTCGACGGCGGCGGAGCTGACGGATGCGCTGCGGACGGTCGTCGACGCCGACGGCCGGCTGCTGAGCGCAGCCGCCCGCAGGCGCATGCGGCAGCAGCACTGGTCGACGACCGGTCGCGACGGGGGCGCGGGCGGCTATGGCCTCGGTCTCATGCTGCGCGAGGTCGACGGACGCACCTGGGCGGGCCACGGCGGCGCCTGGACGGGCCAGGCGACGCGGACGCTCGTCGACGCGGAGCGCGACGTGGTGGTGAGCGTGCTGACGAACGCGATCGACGGCCCGGCGGAGGAGCTCGCGGTCGGGCTCGCGCGGCTCGTGCACGCGGCGCTCGAGGGCACCGACGCCCCGGTCGAGCGCGCCCGCTCGTTCGAGGGGTCGTTCGCGAGCGTCTGGGGCCGCGTCGACGTCGTCGAGCTCGGCGGGCGCCTGCTCGGCGTCTCGCCGACGGCCGCCGACCCGATGGCGGCGGTCGACGAGCTCGAGCCGCTCGACGACGACCGGGTGCGCATCCGCGCCGCGACGGGCATGGGCTCCGGCCACGAGACCGCGATCGCGGAGCGGGGCGCCGACGGCCGCGTCGCGCGGTGGCGGGGCGCCTGGCGCATGGACGCCGTCGAGGCGGTGCCGGCCTAGCCGTCGACCATGCGCTCGGTCGCCGGCCGCAGGTCGGCGTTGCGACGCCTGCGCGCGCTCCGCCACACCGACCAGCCGAAGAGGCCGAGGAGCAGCAGCGCGACCACGACGAGCAGCGGCGCCACGATCGCGAGCAGCGACATGCCGACCGCGCCGACGTCCTCGATCGTCGACACGACAGGGGCGGCCGCACCGGCGGTCGCGATGTTCGCGGCGGGCCGGAGCGCCGTCTTCCCCGCGTGCACCGCCAGCGCGATCACGGCGCCGACGAGGATCGGCACCCATTGGTGGGTCGAGAAGAACTCCGCCGGGTCGGTGACCGCGACGGTCGATGCGGTCGAGGACGAGCCGAAGACGAGCCCGCCGGCCGTGGGCCGCACGATCGTCTGGATGACGTCGTTGACGCTGTCGACCGCGGGGATCTTGTCGGCGACGACCTCGACGACGAGCAGCACCGCGATGATGCCGAGCACCCAGCCGTTCGACAGCCAGGCCCACCCGTCGGGCAGCTGCATCGCATCCGGGAAGAAGCGGCCCGCCACCCCGACCGCGAGCAGCGGGATGTAGGCGTTCATGCCGGCCGCAGCCGCCAGCCCGGACCCCGTCAGGAACTCCAGCACGATGCCTCCTCGCCGCGACCCGGTCGGCCGCTCGCGCCGATCGTAGCGGCGGGGCCCGGGCGTGCGCCGAAGCGAGCCGCGGCGCGGTAGCGTCATCCCATGATCGCGGCGGTCATCCCAGCGCGCACCGGCACGGTGCGCCCCGACCGCACGCGCGAGCGCGCGACCGCCGTCAACCAGCTGCTGCTCGCCGCCGCGACGCTCGTCGCGTGCGGGCTGGTGGTCGTGCTCGGCGGCGTCTCCGACGCCGACCTGCTCTTCACGGGCGTGCTGCTCGTCTTCGCGCTCACGGTCGCCGCGCTCGTCGTGCCCTGGAACCGCGTGCACCCGGCGTGGGTCGCGCTCATCCCGATCGGCGATCTGGTCGCCATCTACATGCTGCAGATCGCCGATCCCGCGTCCGAGCTGTGGCTGCTGTGGCTCGTGCCGGCTACCTGGCTCGCGACGGTCGGCGGCTGGCGGGGACTCGTGATCGGCGCCGGCGGCTCCTCGCTGCTGTTCTGGACGGCGCTGCTGTTCTCCGACGACCTGCCGAACCGCGTGCACATCTACCTCGGCCCGATCGCGATCGTGACCGCGGCCGTCATCGCCTTCGTCGGCGCGCGTCGGGCCGCGGCGCAGCGAGCGCTGCTCGACGAGCAGGCGGAGTACCTCGACCACGCGGTCGAGCGCGCCCGGCGGCAGGAGGATGCGGTGAGCGAGCTGCTCGACGCGGTCGACTTCGGCGTCGTGCGCATCGGCGCGGACGGCTCCATCTCGATCGAGAACGATGCGAACGCCCGCCTGACGGCCGTGGGTGAGGGCGGGCAGATGTTCGGGCCCGACGGCGTGACGCCCATCGAGCCCGGCATGACGCCGGCGGCCCGAGCGCGCCGCGGGGAGACGTTCGAGAACGAGCTGTCGTGGATCGGCCCGCCGGGGGAGAGCCGTCGCGCGCTGCAGTCGACCGCCCGGCGGCTCCTCGACGTCGACGGGGCCGACGCGGGCGCGATCCTCGTCACGCGCGACGTCACGGCCGAGCAGACCGCGGTGCACATGCGCGACGAGCTCGTCGCCTCCGTCTCGCACGAGCTGCGCACGCCGCTCACGAGCGTGCTCGGGCACCTCGACCTCGCGCTCGACGGCGGCGACGTCGGCCCGCAGGCGCGCCGCAGCCTCGAGATCGCCGAGCGCAACGCCTCGCGCCTCCTCGTGATCATCGGCGACATCCTCGCCGCCACCGCCGACGGGCCGGGACGGTTCGACGTGCGCCCGGTGCGCGAGGACCTCTCGGCCGTCGTCGTGGCGTCGGTCGAGGCGCTCGAGCCGCGCGCCGCGGCGCGCAACATCGTCGTCGACACGTCGGGCATCGAGCCCGTGCACGCCGACATCGACCCCATCCGCATCCGCCAGGTGGTCGACAACCTCGTCGGCAACGCGGTCAAATACCACACGGGCGACGGGCTCATCGAGGTCGGGGTCACCTCCGACGACAAGCATGCGTGGCTCGTGGTGCGCGACGACGGGCCCGGCATCCCGGAGGACGCGCTGCCGCACCTGTTCGAGCGCCGCTACCGCGGCGCCACGGCGCGGGCGCCGGGCAACGGGCTCGGCCTCACGATCAGCAGGGACCTCGTGCGTGCGCACGGCGGGGAGATCACCGTCCAGAGCGAGCCGGGGAGCGGCGCGACCTTCGTGGTGCGCCTGCCCCTGCGCAGGAGCGGAGTGCAGGCATGACCCTCGACCCGGACACCGTCCGCCTCATCACCGCGCTCGTCGTGCACGTCGCGGGCGGCCTGTTCGTGCTGGAGACGATGGTCCGCAAGGACGACCGCGCCGGCCGCGTCTGGGCGCTCGGCTTCATCGGCGGCATGATCGCCACCGAGGCCTTCATCGTCTACACGGTGAGCGAGGGCAGCTGGTGGCCGCTCGCGATCGGCAACGCCGCCTGGGTCGCGTGCCTCGGGCTGCTGTGGCTCGGCTGCCGGGTCTTCAACGGCCGGGCCGCGCGGCGTCCCGCCTACGTGCTGGGCGCCACCGTGGCGCTCGTGTTCCTCGCCGCGCTCATCGACGTGCCGCTCGAGGGCGCCTGGTCGGGCGCCTGGGTGATGTTCGCCGCGAACGCCGCCTTCGGCGCGCTCGGCGCGTTCGAGACCTTCCGGCGGGGCGCGATGCGCCGCACCCGCACCGCGCTCGGCCTCGGCGTCGTGCTCGCGCTCGCGTCGGTGTTCCAGGCGGTGCGGCTCGTGAGCGCCGTCACACTCGGCACCGAGCACCCGGTGTTCCAGGAGTGGGTGAGCAGCGGCCTGGCAGGGGTGGCCACGATCTGCCTGGCGATCGTCGCCGTGACCGTCACATCCGTCCTCCGCGCCGAGCAGGTGCGCCTGCGCGGCACCGAGGATTCGACGCTCATGGCGATCGCACCCGACGGCGTGCTGCTCGCGCCGTCGTTCTCACGGGTGCTCGGCGGCCGGCTCATGCGCGCCAACCGGCGCGCGGAGCTGTTCGGCGTGCTCGTGGTGCGCATCGACGCGCTCTCGCGGATCGCCACCGCCTTCGGCGCCGACGAGGCCGACCACGTGCGGCAGGCTGCCCGCGCCGCGGTGCGCCGCCTGTCGCCGACGACGGCGGCGCTCGGCACCGACGATCACGGCATCCTGATGCTCGCCTTCCAGCCCTCGTCGCCCGCCGACGCGCGCCAGCTCGCCGCGCGCATGCACCGCGCCATGCTCGACCAGATGCGCACCGCGGGCGTGCCCGTCGTGCCGCCGATCGGCATGGGCGTGAGCCTCACGAGCATCACCGGCTACGACCGCGAGGCGCTCATCGAGGCGGCGCGCTCGGCGGCGCGGCGCGCCATGGCGAGCGACGACGTGACGGTCGTGGTCGCCGGTGAGGACGACGAGACCGATCAGGCGCTGGGTCAGGCGGTGCGGCGGTAGCCGACGCCGCGCACGGTCTCGATCCAGCGGGGCTCCGAGGGCGACTCGCCGAGCTTGCGGCGCAGGTTGGCGACGTGCACCTCGATGGCGCGCGCGTCGTGCTCGCTGAGGAAGTGGTCGGGCTCGCCGCGCTCGCCGCGCAGCATGCCGGCCAGCTGCAGCTTGCTGACGACGCGGCGGCCGGAGCCGAGCAGCATGCGCAGGATGTCGAACTCGCTGCGCGTCAGCTCGACCTCGGCGCCGTCGAGCTCGACGACGCGCGCGCCCGGCTCGAGCCGCAGGCCGCGGTGCACGAGCGGGGCGACGCCCGGCTCGTCCTCGGCCCAGGGGGCCGACGAGGCGTGCGCGGGGCTCGGCGCCACCTGGTGGGGGCCGGTGTGGTCGGAGACGCCCTGGCCCCAGCCCTGCGGCGGCTGCGGCGCCGACGGCGGGGGAGACGGATGCGTCGAGGCGATCGCGCGGGGACGGCGCATCATCGCCTCGATCCGTGCCCGCAGCTCGCGGGGCCGGAACGGCTTCACGATGTAGTCGTCGGCACCGGTCTGCAGGCCCACGAGCGTGTCGATCTCGTCGCCGCGCGCGGTGATCATGACGAGGTAGGCGGTCGTCAGGCTGCGGATCTGGCGCGCGGTCTCGAAGCCGTCGATGCCGGGCATGTTGACGTCGATCGTGACGACGATCGGGTCGTGCTCGCGCACGAGCTCGACGCCCGCGGCGCCGTCGGCGGCGGTGTGGACGGTGAACCCGCCCTGCGTGAGGACCTGCGCGAGCAGCTCGCGGATGTCCTCGCCATCCTCGATGACGACGGCGACGTCCTCGTCCACGGGGCCTCCCAGGTCTCGCATCGCGCTCTTGGGTGCGACAGCGGTCATGCTACCTTCTGCGGTCCTCACGGAGACCACCTCCTCGTCGAGCGGGTCGATCCCGGCTCACACGAGCCGGCGCGCCGGCGGCGCCGCCGGCGACTTCGCGAACAGGACCACGGCGAGCAGGAGCCCGACCGCGGCGAGCAGGGGGAGGCCGAGCTTCGGCTCCAGCACCGAGGCGGCGACGGCGCCGATGCCGGGGACGCGGAGCGTCGGGGCCCAGGCCTCCGCGCCGACGCGGTGCTCCGAGACGCGCTCGGTGGCGTCCGCCGCCGTGCTGAGGCTCCATGAGCCCGGGGCGAGCGCCTCCACTGCGACGATCCGCTCGGGCACGAGCGTGCCGCCGCTCGGGACGCTGACGACGTCGCCCTCGGCGAGGTCGGCGGTGGGCACGCGCGTCGTGACGAGCAGGTCGCCGGCCGCGTACGAGGGCTGCATGGCGCCGGTCGCGACCACGACGGGGTGCGCGAGGCCGGCGAGCGCGGCGGCCCAGAGCACGGCGGCGACCGCGGCGGCGGCCGCGAGCAGCGCGAGCGTCGCGATGGCGATGCGTCGGAGGGCGATCACGGCGCCTCCTTCCCTGGGACGCTCGTGACGCTACGGCGGGCGCCTCAGCAGGCGCGGACGGCGCGGCGCAGGGAACGCTTGAGGTTGACTCAGGAAATGCCGTGGGAGACTGCTGCCATGCCTCTCGTCGCGCTCACCGGCGGCATCGCCTCCGGCAAGTCCACCATCGCCGGCCGCCTCGCCGAGCTCGGCGCGGTCGTCGTCGACGCGGATGCCGTCGTGCGCGAGCTGCAGCAGCCGGGGGAGCCCGTGCTCGCCGCGATCGCGGAGGCCTTCGGCCCGCAGGTGCTGCGCGCCGACGGATCGCTCGACCGCGCGGCGCTCGGCGCCGTGGTGTTCGCCGACGACGCGGCCCGCGGCCGCCTGAACGCGATCGTGCACCCGGCCGTCTCGGCCGAGTCGGGCCGCCGGTTCCGCGCGGCGCTCGAGGCCGACCCCGCGGCGGTCGTGGTCTACGACGTGCCGCTGCTCGTGGAGGCGCGCCCCGACGACCCCTGGGACCTCGTCGTCGTCGCCCACGCGCCCGAGGACATCCGGGTGCAGCGGCTCGTGGCGCTGCGCGGCATGACGGAGGCGGATGCGCGGGCGCGCGTCGCGTCGCAGGCGAGCGACGAGCGCCGGCTCGCCATCGCCGACGTCGTGATCGACACCGGCGGGGACCTCGATGCGACGGTCGCGCAGACCGATGCGCTGTGGCGACGGCTCTCGCAGGAGCCTGTGGGCGGCCGCTCGTAGGCTGGAGGCATGGAACCGACCCGTGCCGTGCGGCCGTTCGAGGTCATCAGCGAGTACCAGCCGAGCGGCGATCAGCCGAAGGCCATCCGCGAGCTCGCCGACGCGCTCGGGCGCGGCGAGACCGACGTGGTGCTGCTCGGCGCGACGGGCACCGGCAAGAGCGCGACCACCGCGTGGCTCGTCGAGCAGGTGCAGCGGCCCACCCTCGTGCTCGCCCACAACAAGACGCTCGCCGCGCAGCTCGCCAACGAGTTCCGCGAGCTGCTGCCCAACAACGCCGTCGAGTACTTCGTCTCGTACTACGACTACTACCAGCCCGAGGCGTACATCCCGCAGACGGACACCTTCATCGAGAAGGACTCCTCGCTCAACGCCGAGGTCGAGCGGCTGCGGCACTCCGCGACGAACGCGCTGCTGTCGCGGCGCGACGTGATCGTCGTCTCGACCGTCTCCTGCATCTACGGCCTCGGCACGCCCGAGGAGTACCTCGAGGCGATGGTGGCGCTGCAGGTCGGCATGCGCGTCGACCGCCAGGCGCTGCTGCGCCGGTTCGTCGCGATGCAGTACCAGCGCAACGACGTCGCGTTCACGCGCGGCACCTTCCGCGTGCGCGGCGACACGATCGAGATCATCCCGATGTACGAGGAGCACGCGATCCGCATCGAGCTCTTCGGCGACGAGATCGAGGCGCTGTCGACGCTCCACCCGCTCACGGGCGAGGTGCTCGAGACGCACGACGCGGTGTCGATCTTCCCCGGCAGCCACTACGTGGCCGGCAACGAGCGCATGCACCGGGCGATGGAGCGCATCCGCGACGAGCTCGACGGCCGCCTGAAGGAGCTCGAGCGCGAGGGCAAGCTGCTCGAGGCGCAGCGGCTGCGCATGCGCACGACGTTCGACCTCGAGATGATGGAGCAGATCGGCTTCTGCTCGGGCATCGAGAACTACTCGCGCCACATCGACGGCCGCGGGCCGGGGGAGCCGCCGCACTGCCTGCTCGACTACTTCGCCGACGACTTCCTCGTCGTCATCGACGAGTCGCACGTCACCGTGCCGCAGATCGGCGCCATGTACGAGGGCGATGCGAGCCGCAAGCGCTCGCTCGTCGAGCACGGCTTCCGGCTCCCGAGCGCGCTCGACAACCGGCCGCTGAAGTTCGACGAGTTCCTCGAGCGCACGCCGCAGAAGGTCTACCTGTCGGCGACGCCGGGCAAGTACGAGATGGGCCTCGCCGACACGGTCGTCGAGCAGATCATCCGCCCGACGGGCCTCGTCGACCCGAAGCTCGTCGTCAAGCCCACGAAGGGCCAGATCGACGACCTGCTCGAGGAGATCCGCGTGCGCGCCGAGCGCGACGAGCGCGTGCTCGTGACGACGCTGACGAAGAAGATGGCCGAGGAGCTCACCGAGTACTTCACGGAGGCGGGCGTGCGGGTGCGCTACCTGCACTCCGACGTCGACACGCTGCGGCGCGTCGAGCTGCTGACGCAGCTGCGGCAGGGCGTGTTCGACGTGCTCGTCGGCATCAACCTGCTGCGCGAGGGCCTCGACCTGCCGGAGGTGTCGCTCGTCTCGATCCTCGACGCCGACAAGGAGGGGTTCCTGCGCTCGTCGACCTCGCTCATCCAGACCATCGGCCGCGCCGCCCGCAACGTGTCGGGTGAGGTGCACATGTACGCCGACCGCATCACCGACTCGATGCGCCTCGCGATCGACGAGACCGACCGCCGGCGCGCGGTGCAGGTCGCGTACAACACCGAGCACGGCATCGACCCGACGCCGCTGCGGCGCCGCATCGCCGACATCACCGAGGTGCTCTCGCGCGAGCAGGCCGACACCGACGAGCTGCTCGCCGGCACCAAGCGCGGTGCGCCGACGCCGAGGCTCGCGCGCGACCGCTCCGATCTCGACGGGCCGGCGCAGCTGGAGGCGATCATCGCCGACCTCACGGCGCAGATGACCGAGGCGGCGGGCGAGCTGAAGTTCGAGCTCGCGGCACGCATCCGCGACGAGCTGCACGACCTGAAGCGCGACCTCCGGCAGATGCGCGCGGCGAGCTAGGAGGCGGCCCTTTCGGGCCGACTCCTCGCCGCGCCGAGGCCCGTCCCGGGCCGAGGGGGCCAGCTAGCCGCTCACCTCACCGCCGCCCCATCCGCGAGTACGCGCCCAGCACGCGCCGCTCCGAGTCGACGAGGTAGCGCTCGAGCTCCTCGGCGGCGCGGGCGGGCCCCTCGTCGGTGAGCGCCTCGAGCACGGTGCGGTTCTTCGCCACGAACGGGCGGTGCAGCGACTCGGGGTCGTCGATCGCGAGGAACGCGAGGCGCAGCTCCGCCGCGAGCTGGTCGTGCGCGCGCGTCAGGCGGGGGCTGTCGGCGAGCGACACGAGCGACGCGTGGAACGCCATGTTGGCGCTGCCCACGACCGTCCATTCGGCCCGGCCCAGCGCATCCTCGGCCCGTTCGAGCGCTGCGCGCATGGCGATCACGCCGGGGTGCAGCGCCGACGCCTCGCGCAGCACGCCGCCCTCGATGAGCCGGCGCGCGCGGTAGATGTCGATGACGTCGGCGGTCGTGGGGGAGGCGACGGAGACGCCGCGGTGGGGCACGTGCTCGACGAGCCCGTGCTGGGCGAGCACGCGGAACGCCTCGCGGAGCGTGTTGCGGGAGACGTCGAGCCGGTCGGCGAGGGACGCCTCGGAGAGCCGCTCGCCGGGCGCGAACGCGCCCTGGATGATCTGCTCGCGCAGGGTGTCGGCGAGGGTCGTCCCGTGGTCGCTCATAGTCGGATGCTACGGCGCGATGCAACGAGGACGAAACATTCCGGACCCGGATTGTTCAACAATCGTTGCGACGATGTCCTACGGAAGCTACGCTCTGGTCTGCGCGCCCCGCGCAGCAGAGCCCTTCGACGGAGATGGGGATCCGATGACCGACGCACACCACACGACCGCCGGCGAGGCCGACGCGGGCACGAGGGCCAAGGCCTTCGCGAAGAGCCGGAGGGGCCCGATCCTCGGCGCCATCTTCCTCATGGCGACCTCGGCCATCGGCCCGGGCTTCATCACGCAGACCGCGACCTTCACCGCCCAGCTCGGCGCGGCGTTCGCGTTCGCGATCCTCGCCTCGGTGCTCATCGACTTCGCGGTGCAGATGAACATCTGGCGCATGATCACCGTCTCCGGCAAGCGCGCCGGCGACCTCGCGAACAGCGCCCTGCCCTACTCGGGCCACGTGCTCGGCGTGCTCATCATCATCGGCGGCCTCGCCTTCAACATCGGCAACATCGCGGGCGGCGGCCTCGGCCTCAACGCCCTGCTGGGGCTCGACCCGAAGATCGGCGGCCTGCTCACGGGCCTCCTGGCGATCGGCATCTTCCTCTTCAAGCGCGCGGGCCGCGTCGTCGACATCGTCGTCATGGTGCTCGGCATCGGCATGATCGTCATGACCGTCGCCGTCGCGATCGCGTCGCAGCCGCCGGTGGGCGACGCGCTGCGGCAGACCTTCGTGCCGGACGAGCTGAACTTCGCCACGATCACGACCATCGTCGGCGGCACGGTCGGCGGCTACATCACCTACGCCGGCGCGCACCGCTACCTCGAGTCGGGCCTCGTCGGCCCCGACCACGTGCAGGGCGTGCACCGCGCATCGATGCAGGGCATCCTCGTCACCGGCGTGATGCGCTACGTGCTCTTCCTCGCCATCCTCGGCGTGGTCGCGTCGGGCGTCACCCTCGACCTCTCGGGCCAGGCCGCCAACCCGGCCGGCCAGGCGTTCGGCGTCGTGCTCGGCGACGCGGGCCTGCGCATCTTCGGCTTCATCTTCTGGGCTGCCGCGATCACCTCGGTGATCGGCGCGGCGTTCACCTCTGCGACGTTCATGTCGGTCTTCTCGAAGCGCCTCGCCTCGGGCTGGCCGCTACAGCTCGCGACGGTCGCGTTCATCGTCGTGTCGCTCATCGTCTACCTCCTCATCGGTACGGCGCCCGCGGCGATCCTGGTCTTCGTCGGCGGCTTCAACGGGCTCATCCTGCCGATCGGCCTCGCGATCTTCATGTACATCGGCTGGTTCCGCCAGCGCGACGTGCTCGGCGGCTACCGCTACCCGCGCTGGCTGCTGATCGTCGGCACGCTCGCGACGCTGCTCAGCCTCTACATGGGCATCATGTCCATCGGGCCGATCTTCGCCTTCCTGGGCGTCGGCGTCTGAGCGGGAGGAGCGGCATGACCACGATCGACCTCAACAGCGACCTCGGCGAGAACGTGCCCGACCGGGTCGTCGGCGACGACGAGGCGATGCTGCGCGTCGTCACGAGCGCCAACGTCTCCTGCGGGTTCCACGCCGGCAGCCCCCAGGGCATCCGCGCCACCCTCGCGGCCGCGGTCGCGCAGGGCGTCGCGATCGGCGCGCACCCCGGCTACCGCGACTACGAGGGCTTCGGCCGGCTGCCGATGGACGTCGACTCGGCGACCCTGCAGGCCGAGGTCGAGTACCAGCTGGGTGCGCTGCAGGCGCTCGCGTCGGCGGTCGGCGGGCGCACGGTCTACGTGAAGCCGCACGGCGCGCTCTACAACGCGATCGCGCGCGACGAGCGCCAGGCGCAGGACGTCGTCAACGCCATCCGCGCGATCGATCCCTCGCTCGTGCTGCTCGGCCTCGCGGGCGGCGTGCTGCTCGACGTCGCCGAGCGGGCCGGCATCGCCACCGCGGCCGAGGCGTTCGCCGACCGCGCGTACACGCCGGAGGGGCTGCTCGTGTCGCGCACCCAGCCCGGCGCGGTGCTGCACGACCCGGCGCTCGTCGCGGCCAGGATGGTGCGGCTCGCGCAGGAGGGCGTCGTGCGCGCCGTCGACGGCACCGACGTCGCCGTGCGGGCCGAGTCGATCTGCGTGCACGGCGACAGCGAGGGCGCGATCGCGATGGCCGAGGCCACCCGCTCGGCGCTCGAGGCGGCGGGCGTCACGATCGCCCCGTTCGCCGGGGGCGCGCGATGAGCGCGCGCGCCTCCGAGGCGCAGCTCGCCGAGGCGCGCGCGGCGCGCGCCGCCTACCGCGGCGGCGCCGTCGCCCCGACGAGCGGCGTCGCGCACGGGCTCGTGCAGGCGAACCTCATCGCCGTGCCGGCCGACTGGGCGTTCGAGACCCTGCTGTTCGCGCAGCGCAACCCCAAGCCGTGCCCCGTGCTCGAGGTGCTGGAGGCCGGCCGCACCGAGTCGAGCCTCGCGCCGGGCAGCGACCTGCGCACCGACCTGCCCGCCTACCGCATCTGGCGCGACGGCGAGCTCGCGGAGGAGACCACGGATGCGTCGGCCGTGTGGGAGGAGCACCCGGACCTCGTCTCGTTCCTGATCGGCTGCTCCTTCACCTTCGAGGCGGGGCTCGCCGACGCCGGCATCCCGATCCGCCACCAGGAGCTCGGGCGCAACGTGCCGATGTACCGCACCTCGGTCGACTGCGCGCCTGCGGGTCGCCTGCGGGGCGAGCTCGTGGTGTCGATGCGGCCGATCCCCGCCGCGCGCGTCGCCGACGCCGTGGCGATCTCCGGCCGGTTCCCGGCCGTCCACGGCGCGCCCGTGCACGTCGGCGACCCGGCGTCGCTCGGGATCGCCGACCTCGGCGCGCCCGACTTCGGCGATGCGCCCGAGCTGCGCGACGGCGAGCTGCCGGTGTTCTGGGCCTGCGGCGTCACGCCGCAGGCGGCGATCATGGCCTCGCGCCCGCCGTTCGCGCTGACGCACGCGCCCGGCCACATGCTCATCACCGACGTGCCCGACGCGGCGTACGCGCTGTGAGCGCGGCGCAGGGGGCTCGGCGGTGAGGGTGCTGCCCGCCGCCGACACGGCGCTCCTGCTCGAGGCGGCCGACCTCGACGAGGCCATGCGGCTGCTGCCGGCGCTCGTCGCCGCCCGGCTCCCCGGCGTCACCGAGCTCGTGCCGGCCGCGCGCACGGTGCTCGTGCGCTTCGACCCCACGCTCGTCGACGCCCGGGCGCTCTCGGAGCGGCTGCTCGCGGTGGCCCCGGAGGAGTCGCGCGCAGCGGGCCTCGGCTCCGTCGTGATCCCGGTGCGCTACGACGGCGAGGACCTCGCCGAGGTCGCGCAGGTGCTCGGCGTGAGCGAGGACGAGCTCGTCGCTCGGCACCAGGCGGCCACCTGGACCGTCGCCTTCACCGGCTTCGCGCCCGGCTTCGGCTACCTCGTCGGCGACGACCCGCTCTTCGACGTGCCGCGCCGTCCGTCGCCCCGCACGCGCATCCCCGCCGGCTCCGTGGCCCTCGCGGGCCGCTTCTCGGGCGTCTACCCGAAGGAGAGCCCGGGCGGCTGGCAGCTGATCGGCCGCACCGACGCGCAGATGTGGGACCTCGACCGCGACCCGCCCGCGCTGCTCGCGCCCGGCACGGCGGTGCGCTTCGAGCGCGTCGACCGCGAGCTCGCCGCACCCGCGGCGCCGCAGCGCGACGCCGTCACGGCCGCCCACGCGGTCGAGGTCGTGCGGCCCGGCGTGCAGCTGCTCGTGCAGGACCTCGGCCGGCCCGGCCTCGCGGCCCAGGGCGTCTCGGCCTCCGGCGCCGCCGACCGCGGCGCGCTGCGGGAGGCGAACCGCGCCGTCGGCAACCCGCCCGGCACCGCCGGGCTCGAGCTCGCCGGCGGGGGAGCGGTGCTGCGGTTCCGCGGCCCCGCCGTGGCCGCGCTCGCCGGCGCCCACGCCGACGCGTCGCTCGAGACGCCGCACGGCCCGCACGCCGTCGAGCCCGAGCGTGCCGTCGCGGTCGACGACGGCGACGAGCTGCGCATCGGGGGCCTCCGCGACGGCCTGCGCACCATGATCGCCATCCGCGGCGGCATCGCCCTCGAACCGGTGCTCGGCAGCCTCGCGACCGACACGCTCGCCGGGCTCGGCCCCGCGCCGCTCGCAGCGGGGGACGCGCTGCCCCTGCACGGCCCGGCCGGCGGCACCGCAGCGGTCGAGCGCACCCGGGCCCCCCGCATCCGCCTGCCCCGCCCGGGCGACGTCGTCGAGCTCGGCATCGTGCTGGGCCCGCGCACCGACTGGTTCGCCGACGACGCCCTCGCGGCGCTCGTCGAGCAGGAGTGGCTCGTGACGCCGCGCTCCGACCGGGTGGGCGTGCGCCTCGAGGGCGCGACGCCGCTCGAGCGCTCCCGCGAGGGCGAGCTCGAGAGCGAGGGCGCGGTGACCGGCGCCATCCAGGTGCCGCCCGACGGCCAGCCGGTGCTCTTCCTGCCCGACCACCCGCTCACGGGCGGCTACCCGATCATCGGCGCGGTCGTCGACCGCGACCTCGACCTCGCCGGGCAGCTGCCGCCGGGCGCCCGCATCCGGTTCCGCATCGCGGCGCCGCCCCACTGACCAGGAGGACGACGTGGAGAAGATCCTGATCGCCAATCGCGGCGAGATCGCCGTGCGCATCGCGCGCGCCTGCGCCGAGGCCGGCTACCGCTCGGTCGCCGTGTACGCCGACCAGGACGTCGACGCGATGCACGTGCGGCACGCCGACGAGGCCGTCGCGCTCGAGGGCACGACCGCCGCCGAGACGTACCTCAGCATCGACGCGCTGCTCGCGGCCGCCCGCACCGCCGGCGCCGACGCGGTGCACCCGGGCTACGGCTTCCTCTCCGAGAGCGCCGCGTTCGCGCGCGCCGTCGAGGAGGCGGGCCTCACGTGGATCGGGCCGACGCCCGAGAGCATCGACGCGCTCGGCGACAAGGTCACGGCGCGCCGCATCGCGCAGGAGGCGGGCGCGCCGCTCGCGGCCGGCACCGACCGGCCGCTGGCCGACGCCGACGAGGCGGTCGCGTTCGCGCGCGAGCACGGGCTGCCGGTGGTCGTGAAGGCGGCGTTCGGCGGCGGCGGCCGCGGCCTGAAGGTCGCGCGCACCATCGACGAGGTCGCGGATGCGTTCGGCTCGGCCACGCGCGAGGCGATCGCGGCGTTCGGCCGCGGGGAGTGCTTCATCGAGCGCTACCTCGAGCGGCCGCGGCACGTCGAGGCGCAGGTGCTCGGCGACGGCGCGGGCGGCGTGGTCGTCGTCGGCGACCGCGACTGCTCGCTGCAGCGGCGCAGCCAGAAGCTCATCGAGGAGGCGCCCGCGCCCGGTCTCACCGACGCGCAGCGGGCCCGCATCCACGACGCGTCGCGCGCGATCTGCGCCGCCGTCGACTACCGCGGCGCGGGCACGGTCGAGTTCCTCCTGGGAGCCGACGGCACCATCTCGTTCCTCGAGGTGAACACCCGGCTGCAGGTCGAGCATCCGGTCACCGAGGCCGTCACCGGGGTCGACCTCGTGCGCGAGCAGCTGCGCATCGCCGAAGGGCTCGGCCCGTCGATCCGCGAGACGCCCGCGCCGTCGGGCCACGCGATCGAGCTGCGGCTGAACGCCGAGGACCCGGGTCGCGGGTTCCTCCCCAGCCCGGGCCTCGTCGAGGCGCTGCGGGCGCCGGCGGGCCCCGGCGTGCGCTGGGACGCGGGCGTCGAGGCCGGCGACCGCGTCGAGGCGGCGTTCGACTCGCTCGCGGCGAAGCTCATCGTGCACGCGCCCGACCGCGACGCCGCCCTCGTGCGCATGCGCCGGGCGCTCCGCGAGCTCGAGGTGGTGGGCGTCGCGACCGTGGCGCCGTTCGCCGAGGCGGTGCTTGACGAGCCCGCCTTCTCGACCGAGGGCTTCGCGGTCTCGACGCAGTGGATCGAGGCCGACCTCATGCCGCGCCTCGAGCCCCAGCTGCGGCCCGCGCCCGCCCCCGGCGCCCGGCTGCGCCGCGTGGCGATCGAGGTCGACGGCCGCCGCGTCGTGCTCGGGCTGCCCGACGGGCTGCTCGCGGCGCCCGGCGGCTCGGCGTCGGCCGCGGAGCCCGCCGCGCCGGCCGCGGACGCCTCGGCGGTGACGGCGCCCGTGCCGGGCACGCTCGTGCGATGGCTCGTGGAGGACGGGGCTGCGGTGGAGTCCGGCCAGGCCGTCGCCGTCGTCGACGCGATGAAGATGGAGACGCGCGTCGCCGCGCACCGCGCGGGCACGCTGCGGCGCCTCGCCGAGGAGGGCGCGTCGGTGGCCCTCGACGAGCCGATCGGGCGCATCGAGGGGTGAGCAGGGACGCCGTCGGGGGATGAGCCGAGCGCGAACACGGGCCGCCGTGTGGGTGGCCGCTCGTAGACTCGTCGGGTGACGATCAGGACCACGAACACCTCCGAGCTGCACGTGCGCGGCGCGCGCGAGCACAACCTCAAGGACGTCGATCTGCGCATCCCGCGCGACGCGCTGGTGGTGTTCACGGGGCTCTCCGGCTCCGGCAAGTCGTCGCTCGCGTTCGACACCATCTTCGCCGAGGGGCAGCGCCGCTACGTCGAGTCGCTGTCGGCCTACGCGCGCCAGTTCCTCGGCCAGGTCGACCGGCCCGACGTCGACTTCATCGAGGGGCTGAGCCCGGCGGTGTCGATCGACCAGAAGTCGACCAACCGCAACCCGCGCTCGACGGTCGGCACCATCACCGAGGTGTTCGACTACATGCGCCTGCTGTGGGCGCGCATCGGCGTGCCGCACTGCCCCGTCTGCGGCGAGCGCATCCAGCGCCAGACGGTGCAGCAGATCGCCGACGAGCTCATGGAGCTGCCCGAGCGCACGCGCTTCCAGATCCTCGCGCCGGTCGTCCAGCAGAAGAAGGGCGAGTTCGTCGACCTGGTGCGCAACCTCGTCGCCACCGGCTACTCGCGCGCCGTGATCGACGGCGAGCTCGTGCAGCTCGCCGACGCGCCGGCGCTCAAGAAGCAGCAGAAGCACGACATCGCCGTGGTCGTCGACCGGCTGGTGGCCGAGCCCGGCATGCTGACGCGCCTCACCGACTCGCTCGAGACCGCCCTGCGGCTCGCCGACGGGCTCGCGACGATCGACTACGTCGACCTCGAGGAGGACGACGAGGGCCGGCGCCGCACCTTCAGCGAGAAGCTCTCGTGCCCGAACCGGCACCCCGTCGCGCTCACCGAGATCGAGCCGCGCACCTTCTCGTTCAACGCCCCGTTCGGCGCGTGCCCCGAGTGCACCGGCATCGGCACGCGCATGGCCGCCGACGCCGACCTCGTGATCGCCGACGAGGCGCTGTCGCTGCGCGAGGGCGCGATCCTGCCGTGGACGCAGTCGGGCAAGGGGCTCTACACCTACTTCGAGCGGCTGCTCGGCGGCCTCGCGCGCGAGATGGGCTTCTCGCTCGACACCCCCTGGCGCGACCTCGACAGCGACGTGCGCCACGTCATCCTGCACGGCACCGAGGGCAACGTCATGGTCCAGTGGCGCAACCGCTACGGCCGGCAGCTGAAGTACGCGTCGGGCTACGAGGGCGTCATGCCCTACATCCAGCGCAAGCACACCGAGGCCGACAGCGACTGGGCGCGGTCGAAGCACGGCGAGTTCCTGCGCGAGGTGCCGTGCCCCGAGTGCGGCGGCGCGCGCCTGCGCCCCGAGGTGCTGGGCGTGCTCGTGCACGGCAGCTCGATCGCCACCGTCGCCGACATGAGCCTCGACGACGCGCACGCGTACATGCACGGCCTCGAGCTCGACGAGCGCGAGGCGCACATCGCGGCCGCGGTGTTGCGCGAGATCCGCGCGCGGCTCGACTTCCTCATCCGCGTCGGGCTCGGCTACCTGTCGCTCTCGCGCGCGGCCGCGACGCTCTCAGGCGGCGAGGCCCAGCGCATCCGCCTCGCCACGCAGATCGGCGCCGGCCTCACCGGTGTGCTGTACGTGCTCGACGAGCCCTCGATCGGCCTGCACCAGCGCGACAACCGCAAGCTCATCGGCACGCTCGAGACGCTCCGCGACCTCGGCAACACGCTCATCGTCGTCGAGCACGACGAGGACACCATCCGCACCGCCGACTGGGTGGTCGACATCGGCCCGGGCGCGGGCGAGCGCGGCGGCGAGGTGGTGCACTCGGGCACCTACGAGTCGCTGCTCGAGCACCCGACGTCGCTCACCGGCGCCTACCTCGCCGGGCGCGAGTCGATCCCGGTGCCCGAGCGCCGCCGGCCGCTCGACCCCGGCCGCAAGCTGCGCATCGAGGGCGCGCGGGCCAACAACCTGCAGGGCATCGACGTCGACATCCCGCTCGGCGTGTTCGTCGCCGTCACGGGCGTCTCCGGCTCCGGCAAGTCGACGCTCGTCAACGACATCCTCTACAAGGTGCTCGCCAACGCGCTCAACGGCGCGCGCCAGGTGCCCGCGAAGCACACGCGCGTCACCGGGCTCGGCCACCTCGACAAGGCGATCCACGTCGACCAGGGGCCGATCGGCCGCACGCCGCGCTCCAACCCCGCGACCTACACGGGCGTGTTCGACAAGATCCGCAACCTGTTCGCCGAGACCTCCGAGGCGAAGGCCCGCGGCTACCTCGCCGGCCGCTTCTCCTTCAACGTCAAGGGCGGCCGCTGCGAGGCGTGCCAGGGCGACGGCACGCTCAAGATCGAGATGAACTTCCTGCCCGACGTCTACGTCGAGTGCGAGGTGTGCCACGGCGCTCGCTACAACCGCGACACGCTCTCGGTGCACTACAAGGGCAAGTCGATCGCCGACGTGCTGGCGATGCCGATCGAGGAGGCCGCCGAGTTCTTCCAGCCGATCTCGTCGATCCACCGCTACCTGAAGACCCTGGTCGACGTCGGCCTCGGCTACGTGCGGCTCGGGCAGTCGGCGACGACGCTCTCCGGCGGCGAGGCGCAGCGCGTGAAGCTCGCGACCGAGCTGCAGCGCCGCACCTCCGGCCGCGCCATCTACGTGCTCGACGAGCCCACCACGGGCCTGCACTTCGACGACGTGCGGAAGCTGCTCGAGGTGCTCGACGGCCTGGTCGAGAAGGGCAACACGGTGCTCACGATCGAGCACTCGCTCGACGTGATCAAGAGCGCCGACTGGATCATCGACCTCGGTCCCGAGGGCGGCTCCGGGGGCGGCACCATCGTGGCGACCGGCACCCCCGAGGAGGTGGCGGAGGTCGAGGCCAGCCACACGGGCGGCTTCCTGAAGGAGATCCTGGGCGCGGGAGTGCGATGAGCCGCGCCCCCGGCTCGCGCACGGTCGCGTACAAGCCGGCGCCCGGCACGATCCCCACCGCGCCCGGCGTGTACCGCTTCCGCGACGAGCACGAGCGCGTGCTCTACGTCGGCAAGGCGAAGAACCTGCGGCAGCGGCTCGCGAACTACTTCCAGCCGCTCGAGACGCTGCACGAGCGCACCCGCCGGATGGTGCTGACGGCCGTGCGCGTCGAGTGGACGATCGTCGCGAGCGAGTTCGAGGCGCTGCAGCTCGAGTTCACCTGGATCAAGGAGTACGAGCCGCCCTTCAACGTGCAGTTCCGCGACGACAAGTCGTACCCGTACCTCGCCGTGACGATGCGCGACGACGTGCCGCGGGCGCTCATCACGCGCAACCGCGGCATCCGCGGGGCGCGCTACTTCGGGCCCTACACGAAGGTCTGGGCGATCCGCGAGACGCTCGACCTGCTGCTGAAGGCCTTCCCGATGCGCTCGTGCAGCCAGTCGGTCTACGACCGGGCCGAGCGCACCGGCCGGCCGTGCCTGCTGGGCGACATCGGCAAGTGCTCGGCGCCGTGCGTCGGGCGCGTCACGCTCGAGGAGCATCGTGCGACGGCCAACGACCTCGTCGCCTTCATGAACGGCGGCGACCAGGAGTTCGTCGACCGGGTGCGGGAGCAGATGCAGCGCGCGAGCGCGCGGCTCGAGTTCGAGCGGGCCGCGCGCCTGCGCGACCAGCTCTCGGCGCTCGAGACGGTGCTGGCGCGCACGAGCGTCGTGCTCTCCGACAAGGTCGACGCCGACGTCTTCGGCCTCGTGCACGACGAGCTGAGCGCGGCCGTGCACCTGTTCGCGGTCCGGGGCGGCCGCATCCGCGGCACGAAGTCGTGGGTGGTCGACACCGAGATCGACCTCACCGAGGGCGAGCTCGCCACCCAGGTGCTGCGCATCGCCTACGAGACGGGCGACCCGCCCGCGCGCGAGGTGCTCTTCCCGAAGCAGCCCGAGAGCGTGCACGAGCTCGAGGCGTGGCTCACCGACCGCCGCGCCGACCAGGGGCTCGGCGGGCGCGTCGCGGTGCGCGTCGGGCAGCGCGGCGAGAAGCGCCGGCTCGCCGACTCCGCGGCGGTCAACGCGGCCCACGCGCTGCAGGTGGCCCGCACGAAGCGCACGAGCGACTACGTCACCCGCTCGCAGGCGCTCGCCGACCTGCAGGAGGCGCTCGGCATGAGCGAGGCGCCGCTGCGCATCGAGTGCTTCGACGTCTCGCACCTCGGCGGCACCGGCGTCGTCGCGTCGATGGTGGTGTTCGAGGACGGGCTGCCGCGCAAGGACCAGTACCGCAAGTTCGCGATCGCGCAGACGACCGACGACACCGACTCGATCCACCAGATCATCACGCGCCGCGCGCGCTACCTCGTCGAGGGCGACCCGGAGGACACCGGGTCGCGGTTCGCCTACACGCCGCAGCTGCTGCTCGTCGACGGCGGCCGTCCACAGGTGCAGGCGGCGAAGCGCGCGCTCGACGAGGCGGGCGTGCGGGGCGTCGCGCTCGCCGGCATCGCCAAGCGGCTCGAGGAGCTGTGGCTGCCCGACGAGGAGTTCCCGGTGATCCTGCCGCGCTCGAGCGAGGCGCTCTACCTCGTGCAGCGCCTCCGCGACGAGGCGCACCGCGTCGCGATCGGCTACCAGCGGCAGAAGCGCTCGAGCGCGATCGAGTCGCAGCTGAGCGGCATCCCTGGGCTCGGGCCGTCGCGCGTGCGCGCGCTGCTCAAGCACTTCGGCTCGGCGAAGCGCGTGCGCGCGGCGAGCCCCGAGCAGCTGCAGGAGGTGGCGGGCGTCGGGCCGGCGCTCGCGCTGGCCGTGGCGCGAGCGCTCAGCGCCGATACGATGGTCGCCGAACCCCAGCGACAGGAATCGGAACCGTGAACGCAAGAGAGATCGTGATCATCACCGGCATGTCCGGCGCGGGTCGCACCACGGTCGCCAATGCGCTCGAGGACCTCGGCTGGTTCGTGGTCGACAACCTGCCGCCCACCATGCTCCGCGCGCTCGTGCGCACCGCCGCCACCAGCGCATCCACCGAGTCCCGCCTCGCGATCGTCGTCGACGTGCGCGGCGGCGCCCTCTTCGACGACGCGAAGCGCTTCGTCGAGATGCTGCGCGCCGAGCACTCCGTGCGGGTGCTCTTCCTCGAGGCGAGCGACGCCGAGCTCGTGCGCCGCTACGAGCAGGTGCGCCGGCCCCACCCGCTGCAGGGCGACGGCACGATCCTCGACGGCATCCGCATGGAGCGCACGCGCCTCGAGGCGCTGCGCGGCATGGCCGACGACCTGCTCGACACGACCGGCCTCAACCCCCACCAGCTGACGCGCCGGGTGGGGGAGCGCTTCGCGCCCGGCGGCGAGCTCGAGGTGACGCTGACGGTGATGAGCTTCGGCTTCAAGTACGGCATCCCCGTCGACGCCGACCTGATCGCCGACATGCGGTTCCTGCCGAACCCGTTCTGGAAGCCCGAGCTGCGGGGCCACGACGGCACCGAGCAGCTCGTGGCCGACTACGTGCTCGAGCAGGAGGGCGCGGCGGAGTTCGCCGATCGCTACCTCGAGGCGCTGCGGCCGGTGCTGGCCGGCTTCGCGCGCGAGAACAAGCTGCACGCCGTGCTGGGCGTCGGTTGCACCGGCGGCAAGCACCGCTCGGTGGCGATGGCCGAGCACCTGGCCTCGCGGCTGTCGGGCACGCCCGGGCTGCGCGTGGCCGTGAAGCATCGAGACCTGGGGCGCGAATGACGAAGGGAGCAGGCGTGGCATTGACCGACGACGTCAAGGAGGAGCTCGCGCGGGTGCGCGTGACGCGACCCCAGACGAAGGCGGCAGAGGTCGCGACCCTCCTGCGCTTCGCCGGCGGCCTGCACGTCATCTCGAACCGCGTCGCGGTCGAGAGCGAGCTCGACTCCGCCGCCGCCGCCGCGAGGCTCGCGCGCAGCATCCTCGAGCTCTACGGCGTGAAGGCCGAGATCGCCCGCATCTCGTCCTCATCGTCGAGCCGCTCGAGCGGCGCCTACCTCGTGCGGGTCATCGCCGAGGGCGAGACCCTCGCGCGGCAGACGGGGCTGATGGATGCGCGGCGCAAGCCCGTCCGCGGCCTGCCCAACAAGGTCACCACCGGCTCGCTCGAGGACCTCGCGGGCGTCTGGCGCGGCGCCTTCCTCGCCCAGGGCACGCTCTCGGACCCGGGGCGCTCCGCGGCGCTCGAGGTGGCCTGCCCGGGCAACGAGGCGGCGATGGCGCTCGTCGGTGCCGCCGGCAGGCTCGGCGTGCCCGCGAAGTCGCGCGAGGTGCGCGGCACGCACCGCGTCGTCATCCGCGAGGGCGAGCAGATCTCGCGCATGCTCACCACCATGGGCGCCCACGAGACCGTGCAGGCGTGGGCCGAGCTGCGGCAGCGGCGCGAGGTGCGCGCCACCGCCAACCGGCTCGTGAACTTCGACGACGCCAACCTGCGCCGGAGCGCGCAGGCGGCCGTCGCGGCGTGCGCGCGGATCGAGCGCGCGCTCGAGATCCTCGGCCCCGACGTGCCCGAGCACCTCGCCTACGCCGGCAGGCTGCGCGTCGAGCACCGCGACGCGAGCCTCGACGAGCTCGGCCACCTCGCCACCCCGACGATGACGAAGGACGCCGTGGCGGGCCGCATCCGACGCCTGCTCGCGATGGCCGACCGCGCCGCGCAGGACCGCGGCATCCCCGACACCGAGGCCGCCGTGCCGGAGGACATCGACGTGTGACGCCCGGCATCCGCGCTCCTGACTCGTGCAGGGGCCGTGGATAGGATCGAGACCGACCAATCGGCGCGCGACGCGCGCAAGAGAGGAGAGCCCCATGGCCGTCTACACCCTTCCCGATCTGCCCTACGACTACGCGGCACTCGAGCCCCACATCTCCGCGAAGATCATGGAGCTCCACCACGACAAGCACCACAAGGCGTACGTCGACGGCGCGAACACCGCGCTCGAGAAGCTGCAGGCCGCGCGCGACGCGGACGACCTGACGAACGTCAACAAGCTCGAGAAGGACCTCGCGTTCAACCTCGGCGGGCACACGAACCACACCGTGTTCTGGAACAACCTCTCCGGCGACGGCGGCGGCGAGCCCGAGGGCGAGCTGCAGGCCGCGATCGGCGAGTTCTTCGGCGACTTCTCGAAGTTCCAGGCGCACTTCACCGCGAACGCCACGGGCATCCAGGGCTCCGGCTGGTCGGTGCTCGCGTGGGACTCGATCGCCTCGCGACTCAACGTCTTCCAGCTCTTCGACCAGCAGGGCAACGTGCCGGTCGGCGCGCACCCGATCCTCATGCTCGACATGTGGGAGCACGCCTTCTACCTCGACTACCTCAACGTCAAGGCCGACTACGTCAAGGCGTTCTGGAACATCGTCAACTGGCAGGACGCCCAGGCCCGGTTCGACGCCGCCAAGGCGCAGACCGCGGGACTCATCGTCCGCTGACCCGAAACGTCACCATGTGACCGGGGCCCCGGGCACGTCGCCCGGGGCCTCTTCTCCACCCCGACAGTCAGGAAACCCATCCCATGACTCTGAAGGTCGCCATCAACGGCTTCGGCCGGATCGGCCGCAACTTCGTCCGTGCAGCGCTTGCCCAGGGCGCTGACATCGACGTCGTCGCGGTCAACGATCTGACCGACAACAAGACCCTCGCCCACCTGCTGAAGTACGACTCGGTCTCCGGGCCGATCGACGCGCCGGTGAGCTTCGACGAGAGCCACATCCGCGTCGGCGACGACGACTTCCGCGCCTTCGCCGAGAAGGATCCGTCGAAGCTGCCCTGGGGCGAGCTCGACGTCGACGTCGTCATCGAGTCGACCGGCCGCTTCACGAAGGTCGAGGAGGCCTCCGCGCACCTGACGGCCGGCGCGAAGAAGGTCATCCTCTCCGCTCCCGCGAAGGGCCCCGCGCCCACGTTCGTGATGGGCGTCAACCACGAGCAGTACGACCCCGAGAACGACCACGTCATCTCGAACGCGTCGTGCACGACGAACTGCCTCGCGCCGCTCGCGAAGGTCTTCCACGAGTCGTTCGGCATCGAGCGCGGCCTCATGACGACGGTGCACGCCTACACGGCCGACCAGAACCTGCAGGACGGCCCGCACAGCGACCTGCGCCGCGCCCGCGCCGCAGCGCTCTCGATCATCCCGACCTCGACCGGCGCCGCGAAGGCCATCGGCCTCGTGCTGCCGGAGCTCAACGGCCTGCTCGACGGCTACGCGCTGCGCGTGCCGACGCCGACCGGCTCGATCACCGACCTGACGGTGCAGACCCGCGACGGCCTCACCGTCGACGAGATCAACGCCGCCTACAAGGCCGCCGCCGAGTCGGGCCCGCTCAAGGGCTACCTGCAGTACACCGAGGACGAGATCGTCTCGAGCGACATCGTCGGCAACCCGTTCTCGTCGATCTTCGACTCCGGCCTCACCAAGGTGATGGGCGACCAGGTCAAGATCTCGTCGTGGTACGACAACGAGTGGGGCTACTCCTGCCGCCTCGTCGACCTCGCCGAGCACGTGGGCTCGAAGCTCTGATCCGCATGGCGATCCGCACGCTCGACACCCTCGGCGACCTCGCCGGCAGGACCGTCCTCATCCGGTGCGACTTCAACGTGCCGCTGCAGGACGGCGAGATCACCGACGAGGGGCGCATCGTCGCATCGCTGCCGACCCTCCGCGCCCTGCTCGAGCAGGGCGCGAGGGTCGTGGCGATCTCGCACCTCGGCCGCCCGAAGGGCGCGCCGGAGGCGAAGTACTCGCTCGCGCCGGTGGCGCGGCGGCTGGAGGAGCTGCTCGGCTCGCCGGTCGCCTTCGCCGCCGACACGGTGGGCGAGGATGCGCAGCGCGTGCGGATCGCCCTGCAGGACGGGCAGCTCGCGCTGCTCGAGAACCTGCGCTTCGACCCGCGCGAGACCAGCAAGGACGCCGCCGAGCGCGCGGCCCTCGCCGCCGAGCTCGCGACCGGGGCCGACGCGTTCGTCTCCGACGGCTTCGGCGTCGTGCACCGCGAGCAGGCGAGCGTCTTCGAGCTCGCCCAGGCGCTCCCGAGCGCCGCCGGCCTGCTCGTCGAGCGCGAGCTCGACGTGCTCTCGCGCCTGACCGAGTCGCCCGAGCGGCCGTACGCGGTCGTGCTCGGCGGCTCGAAGGTGAGCGACAAGCTCGGCGTCATCGAGCACCTGCTGCCGCGCGTCGACCGCCTGCTCATCGGCGGCGGGATGCTCTTCACGTTCCTCGCCGCGCAGGGCCACGGCGTCGCCGCGAGCCTCCTCGAGGAGGAGCAGCTCGAGCGCGTGCGCGGCTACATCGCGCAGGCCGAGGAGCTGGGGGTCGAGCTGCTGCTGCCGACCGACGTCGTCGTCGCCGAGTCCTTCGCCGCCGACTCGGCGCACGAGACCGTCGCGTCCGACGCGATCGAGCAGTCCCGCTTCGGCGCCTCGGGCATCGGGCTCGACATCGGGCCCGACTCCGCCGCGGCCTTCGCCGACGCCATCCGCGGTGCGCGCACCGTCTTCTGGAACGGCCCGATGGGCGTGTTCGAGATGGAGGCGTTCGCGGCCGGCACGAAGGCCGTCGCCCAGGCGCTCACCGAGGTGGACGGCCTCGCGGTCGTCGGCGGCGGCGACTCCGCCGCCGCGGTGCGCCAGCTCGGCTTCGCCGACGACGACTTCGGGCACATCTCCACCGGCGGCGGCGCGAGCCTCGAGTTCCTCGAGGGCGCCCGGCTGCCGGGCCTGGAAGCACTGGGCTGGTGACGAGAGGAATGGCCATGACCACGAGCCGCACCCCGCTGATCGCGGGCAACTGGAAGATGCACCAGGACCACCTGCAGGCGATCGCGCTCGTGCAGAAGCTCGCCTGGACGCTGCAGGACGCGAAGCACGACCACGCGGCGGTCGAGGTGGCGGTCTTCCCGCCCTTCACCGGCCTGCGCAGCGTGCAGACGCTCATCTCGGCCGAGCGCTTCGAGCTGCGGCACGGCGCCCAGGACGTCTCGGAGCACGACGCGGGCGCCCACACGGGCGAGGTGTCCGCCGCGATGCTCGCGAAGCTCGACTGCGCCTACGCGATCGTCGGCCACTCCGAGCGCCGCCAGGACCACGGCGAGACCGACGCGATCGTCGGCCGGAAGGCCGCCGCGGCGCTCCGCCACGGCGTCACGCCGGTGATCTGCGTCGGCGAGACGGCTGAGGACCTCGAGCAGCACGGCGCATCGGCGGTGCCCGTGCAGCAGCTGCGCGACGTGCTCGCCGAGCTGCCCGCGGCCGGCGAGATCGTCGTCGCGTACGAGCCCGTCTGGGCGATCGGCTCGGGCCAGGCGGCCACGGCCGACCAGGCGCAGCAGGTGTGCCAGGCGCTGCGCCAGGCGCTCGCCGAGGTGCGCGGCGACGAGGCGGCGGCGGCGACCCGCATCCTCTACGGCGGCAGCGTGAAGTCGGGCAACATCGCCGGCTTCATGCGCGAGCCCGACATCGACGGCGCGCTCGTCGGCGGGGCGAGCCTCGACGCGGCGGAGTTCGCGGCCATCAGCCGCTTCCAGCACCACATCGGCACCTGAGCCGCCTCCGCGGCACCCGGCCGCCGGGAATCCCTGCGGTAGGATGCTCGTTGGACTTCCCGTGGCCTGCGCCACGGCATCGACCTCGGTCGAGGATTCGGAAAGAGGGCTAGTGGAGATTCTCCAGATCATCATGCAGGTGATCCTCGGCATCACGTCTGTGCTGCTGACGCTGTTCATCCTGCTGCACAAGGGCCGCGGAGGCGGCCTGTCCGACATGTTCGGCGGCGGCGTCGGCTCGTCGCTCGGCTCGTCGGGCGTCGCGGAGCGCAACCTCAACACCATCACCGTCGTGGTCAGCCTCGCCTGGCTCGCGTCGATCGTGGTGCTCGGCCTCATCACCAAGATCGCGGGCATCTGATGGCCTCCGGTGGCAGCGCGATCCGCGGCTCGCGCGTCGGCGCGGGCCCCATGGGCGAGCAGGACCGCGGCTTCCACGCCGAGCGCGTGGCGGTCTCGTACTGGGACGCGATGGGCAACGAGACGGTCCGCTACTTCGCGGCCGACCTGCCCGAGGACGAGATCCCCGAGGTGATCGACTCGCCGTCGACGGGCCTGCCCGCCGGCCGCGACAAGGAGCACCCGCCGCAGCTCTCGAAGAACGAGCCGTACAAGACGCACCTCGCCTACGTGAAGGAGCGCCGCACGCCCGAGGAGGCCGTGCAGCTGCTCGACGAGGCGCTGCAGAAGCTGCGCTCCGCCGAGGGTCGCGGCTGACCCGCGACCGACCTGCCTAGCGGCCGTCCTGCTCCAGCAGGGCGGCCGCTTCGTCGTCGAGCAGCCAGAGCGTCTCGACCCGGCCGTGCGCCGCGGCCGCCGGAGCGGCGTCGGGCGAGGCGCCCGAGCGTGCGAGCGCGACCGCCTCGGCCTTGTCGGCGCCGGCGACGACGAGCCAGACGCGATCGGATGCGCCGATCGCGCCGACCGTGAAGCTCAGCCGCTCGGGCGGGGGCTTGGGGGAGTCGCGCACCGCGATCACGCCGGTGCCCGGCTGCGCCACGCCCGGCAGGCCGGGGAAGAGCGACGCCACATGCGCATCCGGGCCCATGCCCAGCAGCGTCAGGTCGACGGTGCCGAGCTCGGCCAGCATCGCCGTCGCGGCCGCGGCGGCCTCGTCGAGGGACGCGGAGCCCGCCGCGGGCAGCTCGTGCACGTTGCCCGCGGGGATCGGCACGCGGTCGAGCAGCGCCTCGCGCGCCTGCCGCGCGTTGCGGTCGGGGGAGTCGGCGGCGACGAACCGCTCGTCGCTCCACGTCAGGTGCATGCGCGACCAGTCGACCTCGCGGTCGACGAGCGCCGCGAGCAGCTCGATGCCGACACTGCCGCCGGTGAGCGCGACGGTCGCGCGCCCCTGGGCCTCGACGAGCTCGGCCAGGAGCGCGACCAGGCGGTCGGCGGTGGCCGCGACGAGCGCGGCGCGTCCCTCGTGCACGACGACGCTCATGCCGCGTGCTCCAGCGTCGACAGCAGCACCTGGCGGTACATGTCGTCGGGTGCGAGCTTGCGGAGCTCCTCCGCGAGCTGGTCCTCGAGCCCGCGGGTCGAGAGCGCGACGTGGTGCTCGGGCTGCCCGGGCTGCCGCAGCACGCCCACCGAGTCGCGCAGGCGCGTGAGCGACGAGTCGCCGCTGTCGCGCTGCAGCTCGACCGCGTGCAGGCCGCTCGAGCCGGTGGGGGTCTCGCCCGCCTCGACCTTCTCGATGGGCACGCCGAGGCGCAGGTGCAGCCACGCGGCCATGAGGTGCACGCTCGGGTTGCCGAGGTCGCCCGAGACGCGGCCGCCGTGCACCGGCTCGAACGGCGGCTGGTCGAGCAGCGCCGCGAGGTGCGCGCGCCAGTTCGTCAGCCGCGTCCACGCGAGGTCGGTGTCGCCGGGCGTGTAGCAGCCGGCGAGCGACAGGATCGCCGCGTGCGGGTCCGCCTGCCGGCCGGAGTCGGTGATGCGGCGCTGCGAGATCTGGCCGAGCTGCGCCGCGGAGGGCGTCTCGGGCATGAAGCTCGGCCACCAGGCGACGACGGGCGCGTCGGGCAGCAGCAGGCCCTGCACGATGCCGAGCAGGTGCGAGCCGAGCTCGCCGTAGCACTGCAGCAGCACGACCTCGCTCGCGCCGGCGTCGGCGCCCACGCGCAGCTCGGCGTCGAGGCGCGGCTCCTCGCCGGCGTTGACGTGGTCGGGGTTCCGCGAGACGACGATGACGCGCATGGGGTGCTCGCGGGAGGCGGCGTTGGCGGCGCGGATCGCCTCCTCCTCGCCTCCGATCTGCGTGTGGATGACGAGCGTCAGCACCCGCCCGAGCGCGACCACGCCGCCCTCGTCGCGGATCTCGAGCATCCGTCGCTGCACCTCTGCGGTGTTCGTGCGGGAGAGTCGGATGATCACGGTCGCCTCCAGTGCCGTCCGTCGCGCGCGAGGAGCTCGTGCGCGCTGCGCGGGCCCCACGAGCCCGGCTGGTACTGCTCCACGGGGCCGCCCTGCGCCTCCCAGTGCTCCTCGATCGGGTCGAGGATCTTCCAGGAGAGCTCGACCTCCTCGTGGCGGGGGAACAGGGGCGGGTCGCCCAGCAGCACGTCGAGGATGAGCCGCTCGTACGCCTCGGGGCTCTCCTCGGTGAACGCGTGCCCGTAGCCGAAGTCCATGGTCACGTCGCGCACGTGCATGCCGGGGCCCGGCACCTTCGAGCCGAAGCGCATCGAGACGCCCTCGTCCGGCTGCACGCGGATGACGAGCGCGTTCTCGCTCATCGTGCGCATGTCGGATGCGTCGAAGAGGTACTGCGAGGCGCGCTTGAAGACGATCGCGATCTCGGTGACGCGGCGGCCGAGGCGCTTGCCGGCACGCAGGTAGAAGGGCACGCCCGCCCAGCGGCGGGTGTCGACCTCGAGCCGCACGGCCGCGTAGGTCTCGGTGCCGGAGTCGGGGCGCATGCCCTCCTCCTCGAGAAAGCCCTTCACGAGCGCGCCGCCGTGCCAGCCCGCGGCGTACTGGCCGCGCGCGGTCGACTCGTCGAGTGGGAGCGGCACACGCGCGGCGCGCAGCACCTTCTCCTTCTCGACCCGCAGGTCGGCGGCGTCGAACGAGACCGGCTCCTCCATGGCGGTGAGCGCGAACAGCTGCAGCAGGTGGTTTTGGATGACGTCGCGCGCGGCGCCGATGCCGTCGTAGTAGCCGGCGCGGCCGCCGACGCCGATGTCCTCGGCCATCGTGATCTGCACGTGGTCGATGTGGTTGGCGTTCCAGATCGGCTCCCACAGCGCGTTGGCGAAGCGCAGCGCGAGGATGTTCTGCACCGTCTCCTTGCCGAGGTAGTGGTCGATGCGGAAGACGCTGTCGGGCGGGAACACCGACTCGACGACGGCGTTCAGCTCGCGCGCGGAGGCGAGGTCGTGCCCGAAGGGCTTCTCGATGACGACGCGGCGCCAGCGGTCGCCGTCGTCCTCGGCGAGGCCGGAGCGCTTCAGCTGCTGCGTGACGAGCGGGAAGGCGTTCGGCGGGATCGAGAGGTAGAAGGCGTGGTTGCCCATGGTGCCGCGCGTGCGGTCGAGCTCGTCGAGCACCTCGGCAAGCCGGTCGAAGGCCGCGTCGTCGTCGAAGTCGCCCTGCACGAAGCGGATGCCCTCGGAGAGCTGGCGCCAGACCGACTCGCGGAACGCGGTGCGCGCGTGCTGCTGCACCGCCTCGCGGACGACGTCGGCGAACTGCTCGTGCGTCCAGTCGCGGCGGCCGAAGCCCACGAGTCCGAAGCCGGGCGGCAGCAGGCCGCGGTTGGCGAGGTCGTAGACGGCAGGTAGCAGCTTCTTCCGCGCGAGGTCGCCCGTGACGCCGAAGAACGTCATCGCGTTCGGCCCGGGGATGCGCGTGAGGCGCTGGTCGGACGGGTCGCGCAGCGGGTTGGCGCCGGGCCCGATCGGCACCGGCTGCACCGCGCCGCCGGCGCCGCGTGCCGGGCCGACGCCGGTCGGGGCCGCGTGCGCGGCCCCGACCTCGGTGTCCGTCATCGGCCTGCCAGGGCGAGGAGCCGGTCGAGCCCCTCGTCGAGGTCGCTGAGCGTGAGGGAGAGCACGGTCCGGCCGTGCTCGGCGAGCACGCTCGCGTCGCCGGAGGCCTGCGCCTGCAGCAGCTGGCCGAACGTGAAGGGCCTGCCGGGGATGTCGAGGTCCTCGTGCGGCTGGCCGAGCAGCTGCAGGAAGACGCCGTTCGGCGTGCCGCCCTTGTGGTACTGGCCCGTCGAGTGCAGGAAGCGCGGCCCCCACCCGAAGGTGACCGGGCGTCCCGTGCGCGCCGCGAGGGCAGCGCGGAGCCGCTCGAAGCGCGGCTGGCCGATGCGGTCGAGGTACGCGTGCACCGCGACGTAGCCGCCCTCGCCGAGCTGCGCGAGCAGCGCGTCGACGGATGCCTCGAGGGAGTCGCGCACGACGCCCGCGGTGCCGCGCACCTCGATGCCCGCGTCGACGACGTCGGCGGGGCGCTGCGGCTCGAGCGCGTCGAGCAGGCCGCGGGCGGCGACCTTCGCCGACTCGACGTCGGGCTGGTCGAAGGGGTTGATGCCGAGCAGGCGCCCGGCGACCGCGGTCGCGAACTCCCACACGAGCAGCTGCGCGCCGAGCGTGCCGGCGACCTCGACCTCGCCGTGCTCCACGTGGCTCGCCTCGCGGGCGGAGCCGACGAGGCGCACGACCTGCAGGTCGGGCAGGTCGGCCGAGAGCTCGGGCGCCGACTTCTCGAGCACGACGGGCAGGATGCCCACGCCGTCCTTGCCGGTCGACTCGGCGATGAGCTGCTCGGCCCAGTCGCCGAGGCCCACGATGTGCGTGCCGTCGGCGACGATGCCGAGCTTGTCGCGCAGCGGCCGGGTGCCCGCGATCGCCGCCGCGAGCATCAGGCCGGGGTTGTCGTCGGCGTCCTCGCTGATCTCGGGCAGGGCCGCGACGGCCTCGTCGAGCAGCTCGCGCACGTCGACGCCCGCGAGCCCCGACGGCACGATGCCGAAGGCCGTGAGCGCCGAGTAGCGGCCGCCGACGTTCGGGTCGGCGTTGAAGACCCGGTAGCCGGCGCGCCGGGCGTCCTGGTCGAGCGGGGAGCCGGGGTCGGTGACCACGATGATGCGCTCGGTCGGGTCGATCCCGGCGTCGCGGTACGCGGCCTCGAACGCCCGCCGCTGGCTGTCGGTCTCGAGCGTCGAGCCCGACTTCGACGACACGACGAGCGCGGTGCGCTGCAGGCCGTCGCGGAGCGCGCGACGCACCTGGCCGGGCTCGGTGGAGTCGAGCACAGTGAGGTTGACGCCCGCGGTGCGCGTGATGACCTCCGGCGCGAGCGACGAGCCGCCCATGCCGGCGAGCGCGATGCGGTCGACGCCGTGCTGGCGCAGCTGCTTGCGGAGCGCCTCGATGTCGTCGACGAGCCCGCGCGTCGACGCGGCGGCCTCGACCCATCCGAGCCGGATCGACGCCTCGGGCTCGGCGGCCTCGCCCCAGAGCGTGGCGTCGCCCGAGACGAGGCGGCCGGCCACGCCGTCGACGACGAGCTGCGGCACGATGCGCTCGATGGCCTCGAGCGCGGCGCCGGAGGCGGTGATCGTGAAGGTCATCGCCCCGCTCCCGCCTGGTCGAGGTGGCCCTGCACGGTCTGGACGAGCTCGGCCCACGAGGCGTCGAACTTCTCGAGCCCCTCGGTCTCGAGCAGCTCGACGACCTCGACGTACGAGACGCCGACCCGCTCGAGCTCGTCGAGCAGTGCGCTCGACTCGTCGGCGCGGCCCGTCACGGTGTCGCCCGTGATCGTGCCGTGGTCGGCGAGCGCCTCGAGCGTCTTCTCGGGCATGGTGTTGACCGTCTGCGGGGCGACGAGCTCGGTCACGTAGAGCGTGTCGGGCAGCGACGGGTCCTTGACGCCCGTCGAGGCCCACAGCGGCCGCTGCGTGTTGGCGCCCGCCTCGAGCAGCGTGAGCGCGCGCTCGGTCGCGAACGTCTCCTGCCACGCGCGGTAGGCGAGCCGGGCGTTGGCGAGCCCGGCCTTGCCCTTGAGCGCGGCGGCCTCCTCGGTGCCGATCGCGTCGAGGCGCTTGTCGATCTCGGTGTCGACGCGCGAGACGAAGAACGACGCGACCGAGTGGATCCTCGACAGGTCGTGGCCCGCCTGCTGCGCGCGCTCGAGGCCCGTGAGGTAGGCGTTCATGACGTCGCGGTAGCGGTCGAGCGAGAAGATCAGCGTGACGTTGACGCTGATGCCCGCGCCGATCGTCGCCGCGATCGCCTCGAGGCCCTCGCGGGTCGCCGGGATCTTGATGAGCACGTTCTCGCGCCCGACCCGCTCGTGGAGCTGCTTCGCCTGGGCGATCGTGCCCTCGGTGTCGCGGGCGAGCCCGGGCTCCACCTCGATCGACACGCGGCCGTCGCGGCCGCCTGTCGCCTCGTAGACGGGGGCGAACAGGTCGCACGCGTCGGCCACGTCCTTCGTGGTGAGCGCCGTGATGACCTCGTCGACGCCGGCGCCGCGGCCGGCCTGCTCGACGACCGCGGCCTCGTAGCTGTCGCCGGCGGCGATCGCGTTGGCGAAGATCGTCGGGTTGGTCGTGACGCCGACGACGTTGCGCTCCTCGATGAGCGCCGCGAGCGAGCCGCTCGTGAGCCGCTCGCTCGAGAGGTCGTCGAGCCAGATGCTGACGCCAGCGTCGCTGAGCGCCTTGGTGTTCTCGTTCATGGGTGTGCCTCCTCGCCCGCTCAGCGGGCTGCGTCGATGGATGCGCGAGCGGCCTCGACCACGGCCTCCGCCGTGAAGCCGAACTCGCGGAACAGGGTCTGCCAGTCGGCGCTCGCGCCGAAGTGGTCGATCGCGACCGTGCGGCCGGCGTCGCCGACGATGCCGTGCCACGTGAGGGCGGAGCCGGCCTCGACCGACACCCGGGCGCGCACCGCGGACGGCAGCACCGACTCGCGGTACTCGGCCGACTGCTCGGCGAACCACTCGAGCGACGGCGCGGCGACGACCCGGGCGGGCACGCCGTCGGCCTGCAGCTGCTCGCGCGCGGCGAGCGCGAGCTGCACCTCGGAGCCGGTCGCGATGAGCAGCACCTGCGGCTCGCCGCCGGTCGCCTCGGCGAGCACGTACGCGCCCTTCGCGACGTTCGACGCGTGGGCGAGCGTGTCGCCCTCTGCCGCACCGTCACCGCGCTCGAGCACGGGCAGGTTCTGGCGCGTGAGCGCGATGCCGACCGGGCGGTCGCGGCGCTCGAGGATCGTCTTCCACGCCCACGCGGTCTCGTTCGCGTCGGAGGGGCGCACGACCTCGAAGCCGGGGATCGCGCGGAGCGTCGCGAGCTGCTCGATCGGCTGGTGCGTCGGGCCGTCCTCGCCGAGCGCAACCGAGTCGTGCGTCCAGACGTGGATGGGGTGCACGCCCATGAGCGCGGCCAGGCGCAGCGCCGGGCGCTGGTAGTCGCTGAAGATGAGGAAGGTGCCGCCGTAGGGCCGGGTCGGGCCGTGCAGCACGATGCCGTTCAGGATCGACGCCATCGCGTGCTCGCGGATGCCGAAGTGCATCGTGCGGCCGCTCGCGGAGGCGTTGGGCCACGCGTCGGTCGCGTGCTGCGCCGGCGCGAACGAGCCCTTGCCCTCGAGCGTGGTGTTGTTCGACTCGGCGAGGTCGGCCGAGCCGCCCCAGAGCTCGGGGATGACGTCGGCGAGCGCGTTCAGCACCTTGCCCGACGCGGCGCGGGTCGACACCTCGGTGCCCGCCTCGAACACCGGGAGGGCCTCCTCGACGCCGTCGGGCAGCGCGCCCGAGAGCAGCCGGTCGAGCAGCGCCTTGCGCTCGGGGTTCGCGCTCGCCCACGCGTCGAAGCGCTCCTGCCACGCGCCGCGCGCCGCGGCGGCGCGCTCCGCGGCGTTGCCGCGCGTGTACTCGATGACCTCGTCGTCGACCTGGAACGACTGCTCGGGGTCGAAGCCGAGCACCTCCTTGACGGCCGCGACCTCCTCGGCGCCGAGCTTGGAGCCGTGGATCTTGCCCGTGCCCTGCTTCTTCGGGGCGGGCCAGCCGATGATCGTCTTCAGGATGATGAGGCTGGGCTTGGCGGTCTCGCCCTGCGCCTCCAGGATCGCCGCGTGCAGCGCCTCGACGTCCTCGACGTACTCGGCCGACGTGGGGTCGTCGCCCTGGCGCCACGACACCTCGAGCACCTGCCAGCCGTAGGCCTCGTAGCGGCCCTTGACGTCCTCGGTGAAGGCGATGTCGACGTCGTCCTCGATGGAGATGGCGTTCGAGTCGTAGATCGCGATGAGGCGGCCGAGCTGGTGGTGGCCCGCGAGCGAGCCCGCCTCGCTCGTGACGCCCTCCTGCAGGTCGCCGTCGCCGGCGATCACGTAGGTGTAGTGGTCGAACGGGCTCTCGCCCTCGGGCGTGCCCGGGTCGAGCAGCTCGCGCTCGAAGCGCTGCGCGTAGGCGAAGCCCACGGCCGAGGCGAGGCCCTGGCCGAGCGGGCCGGTGGTGATCTCGACGCCCTTCGTGTGCCCGTACTCGGGGTGGCCCGGCGTGAGCGAGCCCCACGTGCGCAGCGACTCGATGTCGTGCTTCTCGAGGCCCGAGCCCGTCAGGTAGAGCTGGATGTACTGCGTCAGCGACGAGTGGCCGACGGAGAGGATGAAGCGGTCGCGGCCGAGCCAGCGCTCGTCCGCCGGGTCGCGGTCCATGACCTTCTGGAAGAGCAGGTGCGCGACGGGCGCGAGGCTCATCGCCGTGCCGGGGTGGCCGTTGCCGACCTTCTCGACGGCGTCAGCCGCGAGCACTCGAGCCGTGTCCACGGCCTGCTGGTCGGTGGGGGTCCATGCGAATGCCAATGAGGCTCCTTGTTCGGGCGGCGCGGAGCCGCTGCGGTGCGGACGGATGCGACCCGTCCAGCATAGTGAGCAGGCACATCCGCGCCCGGGTCCACTCCCGCACTGCGACGCCCCGCGTCGGATAGGATGGTGGTCGGCCCTCGGGGCCGCGCCCCCACTCTCCGGAACGGAAGCAGCCGCATGTCGAACGCCACCTCGCACGGCGTGTCGACGCCCGCGGCGGAGGCGGCGACGGGGGAGCGGGGCCGCTCGCGGCTCGCCCGCAAGGCATCGGCCTACGTCGCGCTCACGAAGCCGCGCGTGATCGAGCTGCTGCTCGTGACGGCGCTGCCGACGATGTTCCTGGCCGCCGGCGGCGTGCCGCCGATCGGCGCGCTGCTCGCGACCCTGCTCGGCGGCTTCCTCTCGGCCGGCAGCGCGAACGCGTTCAACATGATCATCGACCGCGACATCGACCGCGTCATGCACCGCACGAAGCAGCGGCCGCTCGTCACCGGCGCGCTCTCGGTCGCCGAGGCGCACGTGTTCGCGTGGACCCTCGCGGTCGTCTCGACGCTCGTGCTGGGCTTCTTCGCCAACTGGCTCGCCGCCGGGCTCTCGATCGCTGCGATCGCCTTCTACGTGCTCGTCTACACGATGCTGCTGAAGCGCCGCACCGAGCAGAACATCGTCTGGGGCGGCATCGCCGGGTGCTTCCCCGTCGTGATCGGCTGGGCCGGCGTGACGGGCTCGCTCGACTGGCCCGCCTGGATCCTCTTCGCGCTCGTGTTCCTCTGGACGCCCGCGCACTACTGGCCGCTGTCGATGAAGTACCGCGACGACTACGAGGCGGCCGACGTGCCGATGCTCGCCGTGGTCCGCGGCCGGCCGATGGTCGGCATCCAGGTCATCCTCTACGCGTGGGCGTCGCTCGCGTGCACGCTGCTGCTCATCCCGGTCGCGGGCATGGGGCTGCTCTACGCCGCGGTCGCGGTGATCGCCGGCGCCTGGTTCGTCGGCGAGGCGCACGCGCTCTACGGCCGCGCGATCGCGGGCGAGCGCGAGATCCGCGCCATGCGGGTGTTCCACGCCTCGAACACCTACCTGACGCTCATCTTCCTCGCGGTCGGCGTCGACCCGCTGCTGCCGTTCTGAGCCGGCCGGGCCGGGCTACACCCGGTCGAGCATCTGCAGCAGCCGCCCCTCGCGCAGCGCCCACGGGCTCACGTCGAGCTGCTTGACGCCGAACGCGCGCATCGCCTCGGAGAGCACGATGCCGCCAGCGACGATCTGGAAGGTGCGCTCGGGGGTGATGCCGGGCAGCGCCGCGCGCGACCGCGCGTCCATCTTCGCGAGCCGCGGCACCCAGTCGTCGAGCTGGCCGCGCGTGAGCACGGCGCGATCGGCGTCGCCGACGCCCGGCATGAGGTTGCCCGCGAGCCGGGCGAGCGAGCGGATGGTCTTCGACGAGCCGATCACGTGGTCGGGCTTGCCGTAGGGCCGCACCTGCGCGACCGCGTCGTCGAGCACCGCCTTGGCGTAGAGCCGCAGCGCGCGCTGATCGGCGATGGCGGGCGGGTCGGCGTGGAAGAACCCGACGGTGCTCCGGCCCGCGCCGAGCGGCACCGACAGCGCGATCGCGGGCTCCTCGTCGTCGCCGACCGCGACCTCGAGCGAGCCGCCGCCGATGTCGAGCAGCAGGATCCGCCCCGCCGACCAGCCGAACCAGCGGCGCACCGCGAGGAACGTCAGCCTCGCCTCGTCGGCGCCCGAGAGGATGTCGAGCGAGACGTCGGCCTCGCGCTCGATCCGCGCCACGACCTCCTCGCCGTTCGCGGCCTCGCGCAGCGCGCTCGTCGCCATCACGACGAAGTCGTCGAGGTGCTCGCTCCTGGCGATCTCGGCGCACTCGCCGATCGCGGCGACGAGCGCGTCGACGCCCTCGTCGCTGATCGCCCCGTCCTCGTCGAGGTAGCGCATGAGCCGCAGGGTCAGCTTGTGCGAGCGCTGCGGCACCGGGCGCCCGCCGAGGCGCACGTCGACGATCAGCAGGTGCACGGTGTTCGATCCGATGTCGAGCACGCCGAGGCGCGCGCCGTGCCCGACGGCGCCGATCGCGCCGTCGACCGGACGCCCGCTCATGCCGCGGCCGCCGCGACCGGCTCGCGGAGCGCTCGCGCCGGCTGCGGCCGCAGCGACAGCACCACCGCGGCGCCGATGGCGGTCGCGATCACCGACAGCACCATGTGGATGCCGACGAGCAGGATCGGCAGGCCGAGGTTCGACTGCACGACCCCCACCAGGATCTGCACGAGGATGACGCCGAGGAGCGCGAGCGCCCAGCGCAGGTGCGCGCGCGGCCCGCGCTTCGCCGCGACCGCGACGACCGCGAGCACGAGCGCGAGGAGCGCGTAGCCCGGCCACGCGTGCACGTGCTGCATCACGGCAGGGTCGAGGCCGTTGCGGGCCGCGCCGCCGTCGCCCGCGTGCGGTCCCGAGCCGGTCGTGAGCACGCCGACGAAGACCACGACCGCGAGCGCGAAGGTCATCGCGTGCACGAGCGCCGACTGCCAGCGGGGCGCCACCCGCGGTCCGGGCGCCCCGACGACGACGCGCCACACGAGCACCGCCGAGAGCGCCACGAGGATCACCGAGAGGAAGAAGTGCACGCCGACGGTGTCGGGGCGCAGCGCCATCCAGACCACCACCGCGCCGATGAGCGCCTGCGCCACGGTCAGCCCCAGCACGAGCGCGGCGAGCGCGACGATCGCGCGGCCGGCGCGGCTGCGCACCGCGAGCACGAGCATCACGACGGCGATCAGCACGACGATGCCGCCCCACACCCGGTTCGTGAACTCGATGATGCCGTGGATGCCCTGCTCGGGCACGGGCGTGAAGGACTCGGGCGTGCAGTTGGGCCACTCGGAGCAGCCGAGGCCGGATCCGGTCAGGCGCACGGCGCCGCCGGTGCCGACGATGACGATCTGCGAGACCAGCGTGGCCCATGCAGCGACGACCAGGGCGCGGGAGCGCTCGAGCAAGATGCACCTCTCATGCCGTTCGCGATAGGATCGAGGGGAGCCCATCGGCTCCGAACCCCTGCGCCGCTCCAGCGGCGAGGCATGTGCGAAGGCCCTTCAAGTATGGCCGAGCGCCGCGGTTCGGGTGGTCGCGCGGAATGCCGAGGAGCACCGCCGGGTTGCACACGACGGATGGAAGGGGGAGCGATGTCCGACGTCCTGATCGACCGGCCCGAGCTCGAGAGCCTGGGACAGTACGAATTCGGCTGGCACGACTCCGACGAGGCGGGTGCCATCGCCAAGCGAGGGCTGAGCGAGCAGGTGGTCCGCGAGATCTCCGAGCTCAAGAGCGAGTCCGACTGGATGCTCGAGCGCCGCCTCAAGGGGCTGCAGCTGTTCGAGCGCAAGCCGATGCCGACGTGGGGTGCCGACATCTCCGGCATCGACTTCGACAACATCAAGTACTTCGTGCGCTCCACGGAGCGCCAGGCGCAGTCCTGGGAGGACCTCCCCGAGGACATCCGGAACACCTACGACCGCCTCGGCATCCCGGAGGCGGAGCGCTCGCGCCTCGTCGCCGGCGTCGCGGCGCAGTACGAGTCGGAGGTCGTGTACCACCAGATCCAGGAGGAGCTGGAGGCGCAGGGCGTCATCTTCATGGACACCGACACGGCGCTGCGCGAGCACCCGGAGTTCTTCGAGGAGCACTTCGGCACCGTGATCCCGGCGGGCGACAACAAGTTCGCCGCGCTCAACACGGCGGTGTGGTCGGGCGGCTCGTTCGTCTACGTGCCCAAGGGCGTCCACGTCGAGATCCCGCTGCAGGCCTACTTCCGGATCAACACCGAGAACATGGGTCAGTTCGAGCGCACGCTCATCATCGCCGACGAGGGCTCGTACGTGCACTACATCGAGGGCTGCACGGCCCCGATCTACTCGTCCGACTCGCTGCACTCGGCCGTGGTCGAGATCATCGTGAAGAAGAACGCCCGCGTGCGCTACACGACGATCCAGAACTGGTCGAACAACGTCTACAACCTCGTCACGAAGCGCGCCATCGCCGAGGAGGGCGCGACGATGGAGTGGATCGACGGCAACATCGGCTCCAAGGTGACGATGAAGTACCCGTCGATCTACCTGGTCGGCGAGCGCGCCAAGGGCGAGACGCTGTCCGTGGCCTTCGCGGGCCCCGGCCAGCACCAGGACGCCGGCGCGAAGATGATCCACATGGCGCCGTACACGACGTCGTCGATCGTCTCGAAGTCGATCGCCCGCGGCGGCGGCCGTGCCGGCTACCGCGGGGAGGTGCGGGTCGACGCGAACGCCCACCACTCGGCCAACACGGTGCGCTGCGACGCGCTGCTCGTCGACACCATCTCGCGCTCCGACACCTACCCGGCCATCGACATCCGCGTCGACGACGTGGTGCTCGGGCACGAGGCGACGGTCTCGAAGGTCAGCGAGGAGCAGCTGTTCTACCTCATGTCGCGAGGCATGGCGGAGGACGAGGCGATGGCCATGATCGTCCGCGGCTTCATCGAGCCGATCGCCCGCGAGCTGCCGATGGAGTACGCGCTCGAGCTCAACAAGCTCATCGAGATGAGCATGGAAGGATCCGTCGGCTGATGACCGCGACTGACACGACCCCCGCTGCCCTGCGCACCGAGGCCGAGCCCGTTGTGCCCATCCAGACCCGGTCCGAGCGGCCGACGTCGTTCGACCCGGCCGACTTCGGCGCGCCCACCGGCCGCGAGGTCAACTGGAAGCTCTCCGACGTGCGCCGCCTCGCGCCGCTGTTCGTCGACGAGGAGACCGAGGCCGGCGACGACCCCGGCATCGCGTACGACGTCGACGGCATCGCCGAGCGCGGCCTGCTCGTCGAGTCGACCGGCCACGACGTCGCGCCTCGGGGAGAGATCTTCCGCCCCGAGGACGTCGTGAGCGCGATCGCCTGGAAGCGCTGCCCGAACGCGCTGCACATCCGCCTGCCCGAGGGGCAGGAGGTCGCCGAGCCGATCGTCGCCCGCCTGCACGGCCTCGGCGCCGACCGGCACGCGAACGCGCACATCGTGATCGAGGCGCAGCCCGGCTCGATCGGCACCGTCGTGCTGCACCACTCGGGCAGCGCCCGGTACGCGCAGAACGTCGAGATCCTCGTGCGCCCCGGCGCCCGGCTCACCGTCATCACCGTGCAGGACTGGGACGACGACGCGGTGCACGCGTCCGCGCACCAGGCGGTCGTCGCCGACGGCGGCTACCTCAAGCACATGGTGGTCTCGTTCGGCGGCGGCGTCGTGCGCGTGAACCCCTCGGTGCGCCTCGCCGGCCACCGCGCGGAGGGCGAGCTCTACGGCCTGTCGTTCGCCGACGCCGGCCAGCACCTCGAGAGCCAGGTCTACCTCTTCCACGAGGGCGTCGAGACCCGCGGCGACGTGCTCTACAAGGGCGCGCTGCAGGGCACGGGCGCTCGCGCGGTCTGGATCGGCGACGTGCTGATCGGCTCCGGCGCGACCGGCACCGACAGCTACGAGAAGAACCAGAACCTGGTGCTCTCCGACGGCACTCGCGCCGACAGCATCCCCAACCTCGAGATCGAGACGGGCGACATCGCCGGAGCCGGCCACGCGTCGGCCACCGGCCGCTTCGACGACGAGCAGCTGTTCTACCTGCAGTCCCGCGGCATCGAGGAGGAGGAGGCGCGACGCCTCGTCGTCATCGGCTTCCTCATGGAGATCGTGCAGAAGATCGGCGTGGCCGAGATCGAGGAGCGCCTCGCCGAGGCGATCGACGAGGAGCTGCGCCGCGGCGCCGGCCTCGCTCCCGCGACGAGGGCTGGGGCATGACCGCGCAGCGCGCGTGCGGCGTCGACGACGTCTCCGTCAGCTCGGCCGTGATGGTCGAGCTCGACGGCATCGCCGTCGCGATCGTCAAGGACTCGGCCGGCGAGATCCACGCGATCGGCGACACCTGCACCCACGGCGAGATCTCGCTGTCGGAGGGCTTCGTCGAGGGCGACACGATCGAGTGCTGGGCGCACGGCTCGCAGTTCGAGCTGCGCACGGGCACGCCGAAGAACCTGCCGGCCTTCGAGCCGGTGCCGGTGTTCCCGGTGACGATCGACGGCGACGACGTGCTCGTCGACGTGCAGAACCCTCTGATCAACGACTGACACAGCTGTGACGCGGCGTGACGCCGCGAAGGAAGGAAGCGCGATGAGCGTGCTGGACATCAAGGACCTGCGGGTCTCGATCGAGACCGAGCAGGGCAAGAAGGAGATCCTGCGGGGCGTCGACCTGTCGATCAGCTCCGACGAGATCCACGCGGTGATGGGGCCGAACGGCTCCGGCAAGTCGACCCTGGCGTACACGATCGCCGGTCACCCCCGCTACACCGTCGACGGCGGCTCGATCACGCTCGACGGCGAGGACGTGCTGGCGATGAGCGTCGACGAGCGCGCCCGCGCGGGCCTGTTCCTCGCGATGCAGTACCCGGTGGAGATCCCCGGCGTGACGGTCTCGAACTTCCTCCGCACGGCGAAGACGGCCGTGTCGGGCGAGGCGCCGCGCGTGCGCGAGTGGATCGGCGACGTGCGGAAGGCGATGGAGTCGCTGCGCATGGACTCCTCCTTCGGCGAGCGCAACGTGAACGAGGGCTTCTCGGGCGGTGAGAAGAAGCGCCACGAGATCCTGCAGATGGAGCTCCTGCGCCCCCGCTTCGCGGTGCTCGACGAGACCGACTCGGGCCTCGACGTCGACGCGCTGCGCATCGTGTCGGAGGGCGTGAACCGCATCAAGGCCGAGACCGGCCTGGGCGTGCTCCTCATCACGCACTACACGCGCATCCTGCGCTACATCAAGCCCGACCACGTGCACGTGTTCGTGAACGGCCGCATCGCCGAGCAGGGCGGCCACGAGCTGGCCGACCGGCTCGAGGAGGAGGGCTACGACCGCTACCTGAAGGCCGGCGTCTGATGGCGCTGGTCGAGGTCGACGCCACGAAGTTCGACCAGGTCACGGATGCCCTGAAGGACGTCGTCGACCCGGAGCTCGACGTCAACATCGTCGACCTGGGCCTCGTCTACGACCTCGCGTGGGACGACGAGCAGGACGCGCTCGTGATCTCGATGACGCTCACCTCGGCCGGCTGCCCGCTGACCGACGTGATCGAGACCGAGATCGCCGAGAAGCTCGACGGCGTCGTGGAGCGGTTCCGCATCAACTGGGTGTGGATGCCGCCGTGGGGCCCGGAGCGGATCACCGAGGACGGCCGCGAGATGATGCGGGCGTTGGGGTTCACGATCTGACCAGAGGTCAGATCGCGGACGATCCGGTGGATCGTCCGCCCCAACGCCGTCGCGAGCGCAAGCGAGCGAGCTCGGTTTCACAAGCCCTCTGTTGATTGGTCACGTTTCGTCACGGCACGCCGGTGCCCGCGACGGATCGTGACCAATCGGCGTTCCCGGGGTCTGCAGGGGCGGATGCGGCGACGCGTCAGCCCGCCCGGCGCACCCGCGGCGCCCAGGCGCGCTCGGTCTCGACGACCGACAGCATCGACCACACGGTCGGCGCGAGCGGCGGGTAGTCCTCCACGATGCGGCGGAGCACCTGGTCGCTCACGTCGTGGTCGGGGCGCACGGCGCCGGGCGGCAGGATGCGCTCGGAGCGCAGCAGCAGCACCACGATCTCGTCGACGCTCGGCAGCTCGGACATGAACTCCCACGGGTCCTCGCCCGCGCGCAGCCGCTCCTCGACGAGCACCGAGCGCTCGTCGAGCGCCTCCGCGCGCAGCACCTCGAGGCTCGCGTGCCTGCGCGGCGAGGGGTGGGGCGCTGGCTTCCGGGTCACCGATCCAGCCTAGGCGGAGGCCCCGCGGGCGCGCCCGGTCAGGGCCGGCCCTCGTGCCGGGGCTTGCGCGCGGGCCGCTCGTCGCGGTCGCGCCCGCCGCGGTCGTCGCGGCCGCGGCGCTCGCCGCGCTGCTCCCGCGCGCCCGTGTCGACGCGGATGTCGATGGGCACGCCCGAGATGCGGGTCTTCGAGAGCCGCTCGAGCTGCGAGCGGTCGAGCTCGGGCAGCTCGACGAGCGTGAAGTCCCAGCGGATCTGGATGCGGCCGAAGTCGTCGCGGCCGAGCCCGCCCTCGTTGGCGAGCGCGCCGACGATCTGGCGCGGCTCGACGCCCTTGCGGCTGCCGACGGCGAGGCGGTACGTCGTCGCGTCGGAGGGGCCGCGGCGGGCGCGCCGCTCGCCGGCCTGGCCGTCGCCCATGCGCTCCGGGCGGTCGCCGCGCGCGGGACGCTCGCCGCGCTCGGTGCGCGACGCCTGGAGCGCGCGGTCGGCCTGCTCGTCGAGCAGCAGCGGCGCGTCGCCCTGCGCGACGACGGCGAGCGCCGCCGCGACGTCCTCCTGCGGCACGTCGTGGTGCTCGACGTAGTGGGCGACGATCTCGCGGAAGCGGTCGATGCGATCGGTCTCGGCGAGCGCGGCGGTGATCGCGTCGTCGAAGCGCGTCAGGCGCGTCGCGTTCACCTCGCCGGCGCTCGGCATCGGCATGACCGCGACCGTGCCGCGCGTCGCCTTCTCGATCGCGCTCAGCATCCTCCGCTCACGGGCGGTCACGAAGCTGATCGCGTCGCCGGTGCGCCCCGCGCGGCCGGTGCGGCCGATCCGGTGCACGTACGACTCGGTGTCGATCGGCAGGTCGTAGTTGATGACGTGGCTGATGCGCTCGACATCGAGCCCGCGCGCGGCGACATCCGTCGCGACGAGCACGTCGAGGTCGCCCGAGCGCAGCTGCTCGATGGTCTTCTCGCGCTGCGGCTGGGCGACGTCGCCCGAGATCGCAGCGGCGGCGTAGCCGCGGGCGCGCAGCCGCTCGGCCACGGTCTCGGTCTCGTTGCGGGTGCGCGTGAAGACGATCGCCGCCTCGAACGGCTCGACCTCGAGCACGCGCGTGAGCGCCTCGAGCTTCTGCTGGTACGAGACCATGAGCGCACGCTGCGTGATGCTCGGCGACGTCGCCGCGCTCCCGCGCACGGTGATCTCGGCGGGCTCGCGCAGGTGCTGCTGCGAGATCGCGCGGATCTGCCGCGGCATCGTCGCCGAGAACAGTGCGACCTGCTTCTCGGCGGGCGTCGCCTGCAGGATCTGGTCGACGTCCTCTGCGAAGCCCATCCGCAGCATCTCGTCGGCCTCATCGAGCACGACGTGGGTGAGGCCCGACAGGTCGAGCGTGCCCTTCGCGAGGTGGTCCATGATGCGGCCCGGCGTGCCGACGACGACGTGGACGCCGCGGCGGAGCGCCGACAGCTGCACGCCGTAGCCCTGCCCGCCGTAGATCGGCAGCACGTGCACGCCGCCGAGGTGCGCGGCGTAGCGCTCGAAGGCCTCGCAGACCTGCACGGCGAGCTCGCGCGTGGGCGTCAGCACGAGCGCCTGGGGGCTGCGTCGCTCGACGTCGATGGCCGCGAGCACCGGCAGCGCGAACGCCGCGGTCTTGCCCGTGCCGGTCGACGCGAGGCCGATGAGGTCGCGGCCCCCGAGCAGCAGCGGGATCGTCTCGGCCTGGATCGCCGAGGGCGTCTCGTAGCCGACGTCGTCGAGCGCTCGGAGGATGCTGGGCGGCAGTCCGAGGCTCGCGAACGTGGTGCGCTCGCCGTCGGTGTCGGGCTCGGGAGTGGGCTGCGCGTCGGTCATGACTGCAACGCTACGCGCTGCGCGCCCCATCCGCCGCCGCCGGCCGGCGTTCCGACGACGGAGGGTCCGCACCGCCGTGGTGCGGACCCTCGCCGGTCGGGGAGCGGATGCGGTCAGTCGGCCGCGCGGTCGAGGGCGCGGACGCCGGCCCACGCGGCGGGCATCGCCGCCGCGGCGATCGCCCACTTGACGATGCCGCCCACGATGAACGGCGTGAACCCGAAGGCGAGCGCCGTCGGGAGGTCGACGGGGGTGCCGAGCGCCGCGAGCACGGCGGCCATGTAGGGGATGCCGAACACGAACGGGATGAGGCTCGCGAGGCCGAAGAGCGCGATGGCGAGCAGCGGGCGGCGGTCCCAGCGGCGCTCGGCGAGCCAGCCGACGACCGCGGCGGTCGCGACGAAGCCGATGATGTAGCCGAAGCTCGGCGTGCCGACGGCGGCGATGCTGCCGGTGAAGCCGGCGAAGACGGGGGCGCCGGCGAGGCCGAGGCCCATGTAGCCGGCGAGCGCGGCGACGCCGCGGCGGAAGCCGAGCGAGGCTGCGACGAGCATGACGCCGAGCGTCTGGCCGGTGATCGGGACGGGCCACATCGGGATCTCGACCTGCGCGAGCGCGGCGACGACGGCGATGCCGGCGACGACGAGCAGCAGGTCCTTGACCAGGGTGCGCTGCCCGACGAGGGCGTCGGCGAGCACGGTGCGGCGCGAGAGGGCGGGGGCTGCAGTCATGGCGCCAGCCTAGGACGATGCGGATGCCCGGGCGGCATCCCAGGCGGCCCGCCTAGCATCGCCGCATGAGCGATCTCGCACGCAAGGCCTCCATGCTGCTGTCGATGCACGACGAGCTCGTCGTGCTCCCCACCGTCTGGGACGCGTGGTCGGCGCGCGCCGTCGTCGACGCCGGCTTCGCCGCGCTCTCGATCGGCAGCCATCCCGTCGCCGAGTCGCGCGGGCAGGCGGACGGCGAGGGGATGTCGCTCGCCGAGGCCCTCGAGTCGGTCGCGCGCATCGCCGCCGCCGTCGACGTGCCCGTCAGCGCCGACCTCGAGTCGGGCTACGGGGCGCCGCCCGCCGAGCTGATCGACCGCCTGCTCGAGGCGGGCGCCGTCGGCCTCAACGTCGAGGACACCGTGCACGGCGAGGATCGGATGCGCGAGCCGCAGGAGCACGCCGACTACGTCGCGGGCCTGCGCGCCGCGGCTGACGCCGCCGGCGTCGACGTGGTGATCAACGCGCGCACCGACGCGTTCGCCCGCCCGGAGCTGCACGGCGCCGACCCGCTCGAGCAGGCGATCGAGCGCTGCCTGCTCGCCGAGCAGGCGGGCGCGCGCTCGCTCTACCCCGTGAAGCCGCCGAGCCCGGAGGCCGTCACGAGCATCCTCGAGTGCGTGACCCTGCCCGTGAACGTCACCGCGCATCCGGTCGACGGCTCGGTGTTCGGCGACCTCGCGTCGACCCGCGCGGCGGGCGTGCGGCGCGTGACCTTCGGGCCCCGGCTGCAGGCGGCGCTCACCGACGAGATCGGCTCGCTCCTGCACCGCTGGCGCTGACGCCGGGCCGCTCGGCGGGTAGCATGGAGGGCTGGGCGTGCCGCCCGCGACCCCCATCCCGACAGGACCGACATGATCGACGTGCGCGAATTCGAGCTCTCCGTGGGCCCGCGCACCCTGATGACCGACGTCTCGTTCCGCATCTCAGCGGGCGACAAGATCGGGCTCGTGGGCCGCAACGGCGCCGGCAAGACCACCATGACGAAGGTGCTCGCCGGCATCAGCGACGACCGCGACGGCCACACGTTCTCCGGCACCGTCGAGCGCTCGGGCGAGATCGGCTACCTGCCGCAGGACCCGCGCTCGGGCGACCCGAAGCAGACGGCCCGCCGCCGCATCCTCGACGCCCGCGGCCTGGGCGAGCTCGTCGAGGGCATGCGCCTGGCGACCGAGCAGATGGGGGAGGGCGGCACCGTCGCCGACGACGCGATGCGCCGCTACAGCCGGCTCGAGGACCGCTTCCTCGCGCTCGGCGGCTACGCGGCCGAGGCCGAGGGCGCCGCGATCGCGTCGAACCTGCAGCTGCCCGACCGCATACTCGACCAGCCGCTCGAGACCCTCTCTGGCGGCCAGCGCCGCCGCATCGAGCTCGCGCGCATCCTCTTCTCGGGCGCCGACACGATGCTGCTCGACGAGCCCACCAACCACCTCGACGCCGACTCGGTCGTGTGGCTGCGCGAGTTCCTGAAGGGCTACCAGGGCGGGCTGCTCATCATCAGCCACGACGTGCAGCTCGTCGAGGAGACGGTGAACCGCGTCTTCTACCTCGACGCCAACCGCCAGGTGATCGACATCTACAACATGTCGTGGAAGCTGTACCTCCGCCAGCGCGAGGCCGACGCCGAGCGCCGCAAGCGCGAGCGCGCGAACGTCGAGAAGCAGGCGAGCCAGCTCGAGCTGCAGGCGGCGAAGATGGGCGCGAAGGCCACGAAGGCCGTCGCGTCGAAGCAGATGGCGAAGCGGGCCGAGCGGATGCGCTCCGGGCTCGAGGACGTCCGTGCCGTCGACCGGGTGGCCAAGCTGCGCTTCCCGAAGCCGGCGCCGGTCGGGAAGACGCCCATCATGGCGCGCGACCTGTCGAAGTCGTACGGGTCGCTCGAGATCTTCACGGCCGTCGACCTCGCGGTGGACCGCGGCTCGCGCGTCGTCATCCTGGGCCTCAACGGCGCCGGCAAGACGACGCTGCTGCGCATCCTCGCCGGCGTCTCCGAGAGCGACACGGGCGAGATCGAGCGCGGCCACGGCCTGCGCGTCGGCTACTACGCGCAGGAGCACGAGACGCTCGACGTCGAGCGCTCGGTGCTCGCGAACATGCTCTCGGCCTCGCCCGACATCACCTCGACCGAGGCGCGGCGCGTGCTCGGCTCGTTCCTCTTCACGGGCGACGACGCCGACAAGCCCGCGCGCGTGCTCTCCGGCGGCGAGAAGACGCGACTGTCGCTCGCTATGCTCGTCGTCTCGAGCGCCAACCTGCTGCTGCTCGACGAGCCGACGAACAACCTCGACCCCGCGAGCCGCGAGGAGATCCTCGGCGCGCTCGGCGCCTACGAGGGCGCGGTCATCCTCGTCAGCCACGACGAGGGCGCCGTCGAGGCGCTCGACCCGGAGCGCGTGCTCATCATGCCCGACGGCACCGAGGACCTCTGGAGCCCGGAGTACCTCGACCTCATCGGGCTGGCGTAGCGGTGGAGGAGCCGACCGGCTGGCTCGCCGTCCTGCGCGACGGCTTCTCGGCGGTCGGCATCCTGGCGTTCGCCATCTCGGGCGCGCTGCTCGCCGTGCAGAAGCGCATGGACGTCGTCGGCATGGCGGGCCTCGCGGTCGTCACCGCGACCGGCGGCGGCATGATCCGCGACCTGCTCATCGGCGCGACGCCGGTCGCGGCGCTCGTGGACTGGTGGATGCTCGCGGTCGCCCTCGCGGGCGCGCTCGTGGTCTTCGTCCTCCACCGGTGGATCGAGCGCCTCGACCGCCCGGTGCTGGTGTTCGACGCGATCGGGCTCGGCATCTTCGCCGTCGAAGGCGCGAGGAAGGCGATCGACTTCGGCGTCGGACCGGTCGGGGCGGCGTTCGTCGGCATGCTCACCGGCATCGGCGGCGGCATCCTGCGCGATACCCTCGCGAACGAGATCCCGGCGGTGTTCCGGCGCGAGTCGCGGCTGTACCTCCTGCCCGCGCTCGTCGGCTCGAGCGCCGCCGCGGCCGCGGTCGAGCTCGGGGTCGGCAACTGGCTCGTGCTGGGCCTGCTCGCGCTGCTCGTGTGCGGGTTGCGCATCGCGAGCGAGCTGCTGCGCTGGCGGGTGCCGGCGCTGCGCACCGAGGCGATCCCGGTCGTGCGGCGCGACGATCCGGGCGCCGACGCCCGCTAGCGACGGCTCGCTATCCGCGGTCGAGGATATCGTCCTCGACGTCGGCGTCGGAGCGCCGCACGCGCTCGGGCCGGGGCATCGCCGCGCCGCCGCGCAGCTCCTCGCGCAGGCCCCACGCGACGGCCGCGTAGCCGCCGAGCGCGAAGACGAACCACTGCAGCGTGTACGACAGGTGCGGGCCCTCGTCGAGCACTGGCCGCGCGGCGATCGCGACGTCGCCGGGCGCGGCGCCGGCCTCGCTCACGAGCAGGCCGTACGCCCCGGTGTAGGTCGGCGCGCCGAGGCCCTCGGCGATGGCCGGCAGGTTGACCGACGCGATCTGCCCCTCGGGCGCGCCTCGGCCGGCGATGTCGCCCTCGTTGGGGCGCAGCCGCGCCACGACCGTCGTCGGGCCCTCGGGCGTCGCCGGCGCGGTGACGGGCTCCTCGGCGCCCTCGGCCTGGTCGATCCAGCCGCGGTCGACGACGAAGACGGTGCCGTCGGCGGTGCGGAACGGCGCGATGACGTCGAAGCCCACCTGGCCGCCGCGCCAGCGGCCGCGCAGCAGGAGCTGCTCCTCCGTCAGGTACTCGCCCTCGAGCAGCACCGGCGTCCACTGCTGGTCGGGGTCGAACGCGCCCGGCTGCGGGAGCGCATCCGCCACCGGCACGGGCTGCCGGTCGTAGTTCGACTCGAGCCGCTCGATCGCGGCGAGCGCCTCCTCGCGGCGGTTCCACTGCCAGACGCCGAAGGCGCTGCAGGCGATGGCGAAGGCGGTCGCCAGCGCGAGGTAGCCGAGCCAGCGCGGCTGGCGGAGCAGGCGGAGCATCAGGCGACCCGCTCCACGCTCTCGCCGAAGGGCGTCACTGCGACCGGGAAGCCGCGCGACGCGAGCCAGGCCTCGAGCTGCGCGCGGTGCTCGTCGCACGCGGCCCAGGTCTTCACGCGGTCGACGGGGTGGATGCGGGGGTTGCGCCAGTGCACGGCGTGCACCGCGTCGGCGGCGCAGCCGGCCGCGGAGCACGGCGTCGCCGTGCCGCCGCCGAGCATCGACAGCAGGCTCACGGGCGCTCGTCCGCGGACGGGCCGGAGGTGCCGGTGCTGCCGGTCGGGGAGCTGCCGGACGGACCGGGCGGCAGCGCGTTCGGCGCGACGCGGCCGACCTCGGGCCCGGTGCTGCCGACCTGGTTGGCGATGACGACGGCGAAGTAGGGGATGAACACGGCGAAGAACGCGGGGATCAGCTTCCACCAGTCGGGCACCACGAAGAAGATGCCGAGGCACGCGACGCGCACGAGCATGAGGATGAGGTACGTGCGGAAGCGCCTCTGACGATCCTCGTCAGGGGAGATCGGGAGGTCGGTGATCGACGCGGATCGAGCTCGCATGGCTCTGGGCAGTCTACGCGCGGCCGCTATGCGCACGCCCTGCGACGTAGGCTGGTTCGCATGACCCCTCGCACCGTGCTCGTCACCGGCGGCAACCGCGGCATCGGCCGCGCCATCGCCCAGTCCTTCCTCGACGCCGGGCACCGCGTCGCGATCACCTCGCGCGACGGCTCCGGCCCCGAGGGGGCGCTGGCGGTCGCCGCGGACGTGACCGACGCCGCCTCGATCGACGCGGCGTTCACGCAGGTCGAGGCCGAGCTCGGCCCCGTCGAGGTCGTGGTCGCGAACGCAGGCATCACCCGCGACACGCTGCTCATGCGGATGAGCGAGCAGGACTTCGCCGACGTCGTCGACACCAACCTGGGCGGCGCGTTCCGCGTCGTGCAGCGCGCCTCGAAGGGCATGCTGCGCGCGAAGTGGGGCCGCATCGTGCTGATCTCGAGCGTCGTCGGGCTCTACGGCGGCCCCGGCCAGGTCAACTACGCCGCGTCGAAGGCCGGCCTCGTCGGCATCGCGCGGTCGATCACGCGCGAGCTGGGCGCCCGCGGGATCACCGCGAACGTCGTCGCGCCCGGGTTCATCGAGACCGACATGACCGCCGAGCTCGATGAGCAGACGCAGGCCGACTACCGGAAGGCGATCCCGGCCGGCCGCTACGGCAGCGCCGCCGAGGTCGCAGGCGTGGTGCGGTGGCTCGCGGGCGACGAGGCCGCCTACATCTCGGGTGCCGTCATCCCCGTCGACGGCGGCCTCGGCATGGGGCACTGACGTCGCGATGGACGACGGCCGGGCGATGGAGAGCCGGCACCTCTCGGTCGTGATCCGGCGCGACCGGCGCGAGGTCGCCGCCGTCGCGCGCGATCCCGAGCGGCTGCCGCAGTGGGCCGCGGGGCTCGCCTCCGGCACGCTCAGGCGCGAGGGCGACGCGCTCGTCGTCGACTCGCCCATGGGCGAGCTGCGGGTGCGGTTCGCGCCGCCGAACGACCTCGGTGTGCTCGACCACGACGTGACCCTGCCGGGCGGCGCGGTGGTGCACAACCCGCTCCGCGTGCTCGCGCATCCGCTCGGCGCCGAGGTGGTCTTCACCCTGCGCCGGCTGCCCGGCATGTCGGCGGATGCGTTCGAGGCGGATGCGCGGGCCGTGGCCGCCGACCTCGAGCGGCTGCGGGCGCTGCTCGAGGACTGACGCCGCACGGATCGAGGATCGGTCGCGGATCGAGGACGATGGCTCCTCGATCCGAGACCGGGAGCGGGGGAGTCCTCGCCCCGTGGCGGAGCGTCAGATCCGGCGCTGGTACTGCCCGGTGCGGAGCTCCTCGATCCAGTGCTCGAGGAACGGGCTGCGCATGTCGCGCGCCACGTCGATCTCGGCCTCGACGTCGTAGGGCACGCGGACGAAGCGCACCGACAGCCGGCCTGGCCCGTCGTCGTCGAGCAGCACGTAGGCGGCGGTCGGGTCGCCGTCGAGCGCGTTGCCGGCGCTGCCGGTGTTGAGCAGCCGCCGACCGCGGCGGACGTCGAGCCACTGGTCATGCAGGTCGCCGTACACGACGACGTCGGCGTCGCCGACCGGGCCCGTCGCATCCGTCGCCCGGAACATCGCGTCGAAGGTCGCGTCGTCGGCGCCCCAGCGCACGCGGTGGTGCACCGACGTCGACGACGCGTGGAAGAGCCGCACGCGGTGCCCCGCGAGCTGCGCGTCGTGGTGGAACGGCAGGGCGCCGAGCCACGCGACGCCCTCCGGCCCCACCTCGTCGCGGTACCACTCGGGCGCCGACCACGGCGCGGCCGAGGGGTCGGCGACCGCGTCGTCCCAGTTGCCGCGCACGACGACGTCGCACGCCTCGCGCGCCAGCTCGACGACGGCACGGCCGCGCGGGCCCTTGCCGACGAGGTCGCCGCCGCACCACACCGCATCCGCACCCCGCTCGCGCGCGTCGGCGAGCACCGCCTCGAAGGCGCCGAGGTTGCCGTGCATGTCCGAGACGATCGCGATGCGCTGGCCGGGCACGGTGCGCCTCAAGCGGGGAGCAGCGGGATGAGCAGGCGGAAGTCGGGATCCTCGACGATCGCCGAGGCCTGCGCGCGCACGGCTGGCTTCGCGCAGAACGCGACCGAGACGCCCGCGGCGCCCATCATCAGCAGGTCGTTCGCGCCGTCGCCGACGGCCATCGTGCGCTCGCGCGGCACGCCGTAGTTGAGGCGCAGCGACTCGAGCGTGTCGCGCTTGGCGGCGCCGTCGATGACGGGGCCGCTCGAGCGGCCGGTCAGGAGCCCGTCGCGCACCTCGAGCCGGTTGGCGCGCGCGTGGTCGATGCCCAGGTCGGCGGCGATCGGGTCGAGCACCTCGTGGAAGCCGCCCGAGACCGCCGCGACGACGCCGCCGCGCTCGTGGACGGCGGCGATGAGCTCGGGCACGCCGTCGGTGACGGTGACCTGGGCGCGCGCCTCGTCGACGACCGACGCGGGCAGGCCGCGGAGGATGCTGAGGCGCTCGGCGAGCGAGGCGGCGAAGTCGAGCTCGCCGAGCATCGCGCGCTCGGTGACCTCGGCGACGTGACGCTCGGCGGCCGGTCCGACGGCGCGCGCGAGCAGCTCGATCACCTCATCGCGGATGAGGGTCGAATCGACATCGGTGACGACGAGCAGCTGCGCCCCGGTCACTGATGGATCTTCTGGCCCTTGGGCACCGTGACGATGCCGGAGGCGGAGACCGAGAAGCCGCGGGCGCGGTCGGCGTCGTGGTCGACGCCCACCTGCACGCCCGGGCCGATCTCGACCTCCTTGTCGATGATCGCGCGGCGCACGACGGCGCCGGCGCCCACGCGCACCTGGTCGAACAGGATCGCGTCGGAGACGGTCGCGCCGGCGTCGACGACGCACCAGGGGGAGACGACGCTGCGCACGATCGACGCGCCCTGCACGACGGAGCCCGCACCGACGATCGCCTCGTTGACGTCGGCGGCGCGACCCCACGCATCCCGCGTGAACTTCGCGGGCGGCGCGTTGACCGTCTGCGTGTAGATGGGCCACTCGCGGTTGTAGAGGTTGAAGATCGGCAGCGCCGAGATGAGGTCCATGTGCGCGTCGAAGAACGACTCGATCGTGCCGACGTCGCGCCAGTAGTACTTGTCGCGCTCGGTCGCGCCGGGCACGGTGTTGTTCTTCAGGTCGTACATCGCGGCCTCGCCGCGCTCGACGAACCAGGGCACGATGTCGCCGCCCATGTCGTGGTTCGAGCCCTCGAGCTCGTTGTCGGCCGTGACGGCCTCGACGAGCGCGTCGGCGTCGAAGACGTAGTTGCCCATCGAGGCGAGCACCTCGCCTGGGGCGACGACGAGGCCGGATGCGTCAGCGGGCTTCTCGTGGAAGGCGCGGATGATGCCGGGCCGGTCGGCGTCCTCCTCGATGACGCCGAACTGGTTGGCGAGCTCGAGCGGCTGGCGGATGCCGGCGACCGTGGCGCGCGCGCCGGAGGCGATGTGCGCGTCGATCATGTCGCGGAAGTCCATGCGGTAGACGTGGTCGGCACCGACGACGACCACGATGTCGGGCTTCTCATCGGCGATGAGGTTGAGCGACTGGAAGATCGCGTCGGCGGAGCCGGCGAACCAGTGCTTGCCGGTGCGCTGCTGGGCGGGCACCGACGTGACGTAGGAGTTCAGCATCGACGACATGCGCCACACCTGCGAGACGTGGCGGTCGAGCGAGTGCGACTTGTACTGCGTCAGCACGACGATCTGCCGCAGGCTCGAGTTGATGAGGTTCGAGATCGCGAAGTCGATCAGGCGGTACGCGCCGCCGAACGGGACGGCGGGCTTGGCGCGGTCCGCCGTCAGCGGCATCAGCCGCTTCCCTTCGCCGCCGGCGAGCACGATCCCGAAGACCTTCTTGTCCATGTCGTCACCCTATGCGCCCGCCCTGGTCGCCACCAGGGAGCGCGCCGCCGCACGGGGGCGCTCGCGCTACGGTGAAGCCATGCGCGTCGACCTGGTCACCAAGGAGTACCCGCCGGCCATCTACGGAGGCGCCGGCGTGCACGTCACCGAGCTCGTGAAGGCGCTGCGGCGCTCGATCGAGGTGCAGGTGCGCTGCTTCGGGCAGCCGCGAGACGAGGCGGACACGACCGCCTACGACGTGCCGGCCGAGCTCGCCGACGCCAACGGGGCGCTGCAGACGCTCGCGGTCGACCTGCAGATCGCGGACGCGGTCGCCGGCTCCGAGCTCGTGCACTCGCACACCTGGTACGCGAACGAGGCGGGCAGGCTCGCGCAGGAGCTCCACGGGATCCCGCACGTGGTGAGCGCGCACTCGCTCGAGCCGCTGCGGCCGTGGAAGGCCGAGCAGCTCGGCGGCGGCTACCGCATCTCGAGCGACATCGAGCGCCGCGCCTACGAGGCGGCCGACCGCGTGATCGCGGTGTCGAACGGCATGCGCGCCGACATCCTGCGCTCGTACCCCGCGCTCGACCCGGAGAAGGTCGTCACGATCTACAACGGCATCGACCTCGACGGCTGGTCGCCGAACGTCGACGCCGACCGCGCCCGCGAGCTGGGCCTCGACCCGGATCGCCCCTCGGTCGTCTTCGTCGGGCGCATCACACGGCAGAAGGGGCTGCCGCACCTGCTGCGCGCCGCCGCGGCGCTGCCGGAGGACGTGCAGCTGATCTTGTGCGCCGGCGCGCCCGACACGCCCGAGATCATGGCCGAGGTGAAGGGCCTGGTGCAGGAGCTGCAGCAGACCCGCGAGGGCGTCGTGTGGATCGACGAGGTGCTCCCGCGCGACGACCTGCGGGTGCTGCTCACGCACGCGACGACCTTCGTCTGCCCGAGCGTCTACGAGCCGCTCGGCATCGTGAACCTCGAGGCGATGGCGTGCGGCGCTCCCGTCGTGGGTTCGGCGACCGGCGGCATCCCTGAGGTCATCGACGACGGCGTCACCGGCTTCCTCGTGCCGATCGACCAGGTGCAGGACGGCACCGGCACGCCCACGGATCCCGATCGCTATGTCGGCGACCTGGCGGATGCGCTCACCCGCATGGTCGCCGACCCGGAGGCCGCGCGTCGCATGGGCGAGGCCGGCCGGCGGCGCGCCGCCGAGCACTTCGACTGGGGTCGCATCGCCGAGCAGACGCGCGAGGTCTACGCGGCGGTGATCGCCGAGCGCGCTCGGTAGGCTCGCTCCTATGGCCAGCGTCCTCGAGCTCCACGACGTCTCGTTCGTCCGTGGCGGCAACCGCATCCTCGATCAGCTCTCCTGGACGGTCGACGAGGCCGACCGCTGGGTGATCCTGGGGCCGAACGGCGCCGGCAAGTCGACGATCCTGCAGATCGCGGCCGCCACGGCGCATCCGACCTCCGGCACGGCGCACGTGCTGGGGGAGCGGGTCGGCGGCGTCGACGTCTTCGAGCTGCGCACCCGCATCGGGCTCGCCGCCACGGGGCTCGCGCGGCAGATCCCCGCGACCGAGCGCGTCGGCGACGTCGTGCTCACGGCCGCCTACGCGGTGACGGGCCGCTGGCGCGAGCGCTACGAGTCGTTCGACCTCGAGCGCGCGGCCGAGGTGATGGACGCGTGGGATCTCACGGGCCTCTCGACCCGCACCTTCGGCACGCTCTCCGACGGGGAGCGCAAGCGCGTGCAGATCGCGCGGGCGGTCATGACCGACCCCGAGCTCATGCTGCTCGACGAGCCGGCGGGCAGCCTCGACCTCGGTGCGCGCGAGTCGCTGCTGCAGTCGCTCGAGGAGTACGCGTCGAGCCCGCTGGCGCCCGCGATCATCATGGTCACGCACCACGTCGAGGAGATCCCGCCGGGCTTCACGCACGGGATGCTGCTGCGCGAGGGCCGCGTCGTCGCGGCCGGTCGGCTCGAGGACGTGCTGACGGATGCGCACCTCACCGAGACCTTCGGGCTCCCGCTCGAGATCGCCCACGAGGGCGGCCGGTGGGCCGCTCGCGCGACGCGCTGAGGCTCGCCCGCACCCCGACCACCTGATACACTCGTCAGTCGGCCCGCACGTTGGCCGAAGGACTTTCCGCGCTCGAGCGACACCAAGGACGACCATGAAGACCGAGATCCACCCCGACTACCAGCCGATCGTGTTCCGCGACCTCGCCTCGGGCGAGACGTTCCTCACGCGCTCGACGATCACCAGCGACAAGACGATCGAGCTGGACGGCGAGACGTACCCCGTCATCGACGTCGAGATCTCGAGCGCCTCGCACCCGTTCTACACGGGCAAGCAGCGCATCATGGACTCGGCCGGCCGCGTCGAGAAGTTCAAGAACCGCTACAAGGGCTTCGGCGGCTGATCGCAGCAGCGACATCTCTGGCGCGCAGCGCCTGACACGCAGGGCGACGGGCTTCGGCTCGTCGCCCTTCGTCATGCCCGCGGCCGGCTCCGGCCGTCATGACGCGCGCGGGCGCCAGCTCCGCGCGCCGGCGACGCTCAGGACCGCAGCGGCCAGCCGCGCCCGGCGCTGAAGGAGGGGTCGGTGCGGCGGCGGTACTCCTCGAAGCCCGCGGCCTGCTCGTCGGCCCAGCCGGCCGTCAGCTCGTGCAGCGAGATGGGGTCGATGCGCAGCTCGGGGAAGCGCATCGCCATCGCCTGCGCGATGCGGCCGGCCGCGATCGCGTCGGCGCTCGCGTCGTGCGCGTCGAGCAGCTCGACGCCGTACACCTCGCTCGCGACCGTGAGCGTGCGCTTGCCACGGCGGAACCGGTCGAGCTGCTTGTCGAGCACCATCGGGTCGATCACCGGCATCGCGGCGAGCGGCTCATGGCCGTGCCGACGGCACTCGGCGTCGAGCAGCGAGATGTCGTAGGCGGCGTTGAACGCGCACACCGCGAGCCCCTGCGCCCAGTAGCCGGCCAGCACGTCGCGGATCTCGCACACCGCGGCCGCCGCCTGGGCGCCCTCGGCGCGGGCGCGCTCGGTGGTGATGCCGTGCACGGCGACCGATCCCTCGGGGATCTCGATGCCTGGGTCGACGATCCAGGAGCGCTCCTCGACGACCGCGCCCGACGCATCCAGCACGCCGACGTACGCGGTGACGATGCGCGCCTCGGACGGGTCGACGCCGGTCGTCTCGAGGTCGAAGACCACGAGGCGGTCGATCCAGCGGTCGGGCGCGTGGGGGCTCACGGCGAGGATCGGGCGGTGGAGCTGCGGCGCGGCCGCCACCGGCTGCCCGGCCGCGACCGGCTCGGCCGTCGCCCGCTCGACCGGGAGGGGGAGCTGCTGCACGTTCGTTCCGACCATGCGCCCACGGTAGCCGCGGCAGCCCACACCCGCCGGTAGGCTCGGCGGGTGCCGATCGAGTCCCCGTACGCCGCGCTGCTCGACGCGCTGCCGCAGCGCCGGTACGACGCGGTGGTCGACGGCACCCGCACCGCGGTCTTCGAGTACGGCGACCCCGCCGCCCCGCCGCTCGTGCTCGTGCACGGGTTCCGGGGCGACCACCACGGGCTCGAGCCGATCGTCGCCCACCTCCCGGGCATGCGCACGATCGTGCCCGATCTGCCCGGGTTCGGGGAGTCGGATGCGCTGCCGCACGCCACGATCGACGCGTACGCCGCGTGGCTGCGGGCGCTCGTCGCCGTCGTGGCGCCCGGCGCCGCGGTGCTCGGCCACTCCTTCGGCTCCATCGTCGTCGCGCACGCCGCCGCCGGCGGGCTCGAGGCACCGCGCATCGTGCTCGTCAACCCGATCGCGACCCCCGCGCTCGAGGGCGGCGACCGGCTCGGGTCGCTCCTCGCCCTCGGCTACTACCGCGCCGCCGCGGCGCTCCCCGAGCGCGCGGGGCTCGCGCTGCTCGGCGCGCCGCCGATCGTGCGCGGCATGAGCGCCTTCATGGCGAAGACGCGCGACCGGCAGCTGAAGCGCTGGATCCACGACCAGCACGACCGCTACTTCTCGCGCTACGCCTCGCGCCGCTCGGTGCTCGAGGCCTTCGACGCCTCGATCCGCCATACGGTCGGCGAGGTCGCGCACCGCATCGCGCAGCCGGTGCAGCTGATCGCCGCCGACCGCGACGACATCACCCCCATCGCCGAGCAGCACCGGCTCCGCACCCGCTTCCGCGACGCGCGGCTGTCGGTGCTGCACGGCGTCGGCCACCTCGTGCACTACGAGCAGCCCCGCGAGGCCGCCGCGATCATCCGCCGCTTCCTCGCCGAGGCGCGGTAGCCGCGTGCGCATCCTCTTCGACTGCCGCTACGTGCGCCTCGAGCACCACGACGGCATCTCCCGCTACTCGGCCGAGCTCGTGCGCGAGCTCGCGCGCGACCACGACGTGACGATGCTCGTGAGCGACGAGCGCCAGCTGCGCATGCTGCCGGCGCTGCCGCACCTGCTGGGGCCATCGCCGGCGGGGGTGCTCGAGCCGCTCACCGCCTGGAGGCTGCGGCGCGTGCCCGCCGACATCGCCTTCTCGCCCATGCAGACGATCGGCTCGCTCGGGCGGGCCTGGCCGCTCGTGACGACCGTGCACGACCTCATCTACTACCGCCACCGCACGCCGCCGCGCGACCAGTCGCCGCTCGTGCGGGGGCTGTGGCGGCTCTACCACCTGTCGTTCGCGCCGCAGCGGATGCTGCTGAACGCCGTCGACGGCGTCGTCACGATCTCCGAGACGACCCGCCGACTGATCGAGCGCCACCGCCTCACGCGGCGGCCCGTCGCGGTGGTCGGCAACGCGCCCTCGTCGCTCGGGGCCCCCGTCGCGCACGAGCAGCCGCCCACGCGGCGGCTCGTCTACATGGGGTCGTTCATGCCCTACAAGGACGTCGAGACGCTCGTGCGGGCGGCCGCGCTGCTGCCCGGGCACGAGCTGCACCTGTGCAGCCGCGTCGACCCCGCCACCCGCGCGCGACTGACCGCGCTCGCGCCCGGCGCATCCCTCGTCTTCCACGACGGCATCTCGGACGCCGAGTACGCCGACCTGCTGCGCAGCGCCACCGCCTTCGTGCACGCGTCCCGCGACGAGGGCTTCGGCATCCCGGTGCTCGAGGCGATGAGCCTCGGGGTGCCCGCCGTGATCGCCGACACCGAGATCTTCCGCGAGATCGGCGGCGACGCCGCGCGCTTCTTCCCGGTCGGGGACGCGGATGCGCTCGCCCGCGCCGTGCGGTCGCTCGAGGGGGAGTGGGCGGCCGTCTCGCGCGCCTCGCTCGCCCAGGCCGCGACGCACACCTGGCGCGAGTCGGCGGTGCGGCTGGGGGCATTCCTGGAGCGGATCGCGGCGGAGGCGAGGCGCTAGAAAGGCGCGATGAGCGCGTCGGCGATCGCCGACAGCGTCTCGCTCGTGCCGCCCTCGACGCGTACGGCCGAGCGCGCGTCCCAGCGCGTCTCGCCGCGGTTCACGATGACGATCGGCACGTCGGCGCGGCGCGCGACCTCGAGCAGCCGCGTGCCGGAGTTCACCACGAGCGACGAGCCGGCGACGAGCACCGCGTCGCCCGCGGCGATGATGTCGCGCGCCTCGGCGAACACCTGCGGCGGCACCGTCTCGCCGAAGAAGACCACGTCGGGCTTCAGCATGCCGCCGCACACGGGGCACGACGGCACCTGGAACTCCTGCGACGCGTCGATCTCGACGTCGCCGTCGGGCTGCAGCCGCACCTGCTCGGGCATGGCGATCCACGGGTTGAGCCGCTCGATCTCGTCGGCGATGCGGTGCCGGTCGAAGGTGCGCCCGCAGCGCAGGCACGACACGGTGTGCAAGCGCCCGTGCACGTGCGTGACGTTCGCGGAGCCGGCCCGCTCGTGCAGGTCGTCGACGTTCTGGGTGGCGATGCCGGTGATGAGGCCCGCCTCCTCCATGTGCGCGAGCGCGCGGTGGCCGTCGTTCGGGTGCACCGACGCGAAGCTGCGCCAGCCCAGGTGGCTGCCGGCCCAGTACCGCCGGCGGGCGTCCTCGCTGCTCAGGAAGGTGTCGAACACCATCGGCGTGCGGCGCGGGGCGCCCTCGCCCCGGTAGTCGGGGATGCCGGAGTCGGTCGAGATGCCCGCGCCCGTGAGCACCGCGATGCGGCGGCCGCGGAGCAGGTCGATGGCGGTGTCGAGCACGGTCTCCACCGTAGTCGCCGGTAGGCTGGGCCACCGGCGGAGGAGGTCGGCGGCACATGCAGGTCATCGCGATCGACTCCCTCGACGACCCCCGCCTGCACGACTACGTGGGGCTCACCGACGTCGCGCTCCGCCGCCGCACCGAGCCCGAGCGGGGCCTCTACATCGCCGAGTCGCAGACCGTGCTCGCCCGCGCGCTCCGCGCCGGCCACGAGCCGCGCTCGGTGCTCGTCGCGCCGCGCTGGCTGCCGGAGGTCGAGCAGCTCGTCGCCGACCGCGACGTGCCCGTGTTCGTCGGCGAGGAGCCGGTGCTCGAGCGGCTGACCGGGTTCCACCTGCACCGCGGCGCGCTCGCCGCGATGCAGCGGCCCGTGCTGCCGGATGCGTCGGCGCTGCTCGCGAGCGCGCGTCGCGTCGTCGTGCTCGACGGGCTCGTCGACCACACGAACGTGGGCGCCGCGTTCCGCTCGGTCGCGGGCATCGGCGCCGACGCCGTGCTCGTCACGGGCACGTGCGCCGACCCGCTGTACCGGCGCAGCGTGCGCGTCTCGATGGGCACGGTGCTCCAGGTGCCCTGGACCCGCATCGACGCGCTCGAGACCGCGATGCCGGTCTTCCGCGAGGCCGGCTTCGAGGTGGTCGCGATGGCGCTCGCCGACGACGCGGTCGACCTCGCCGAGTACGCGCTCTCGCCCGCCGACCGGGTCGCGCTCGTCTTCGGCTCCGAGGGGCCGGGCCTGTCGCGGCGCGCGATCGCCGCCGCCGACCGGGTCGTGCGCATCCCGATGCACCACGGCGTCGACTCGCTCAACGTCGCGGCCTCCGCGGCGGTGGCGATGTGGGCGCTGCGATGACGCACCGCGCGGTCACCGCCGCCTCCCAGCGCGCCAGCCGGCCGCATCCGCTCGTCGTGCTCGTGCGCGCGCTCGTCGTCGCCCTGCTGGCGGCGGCCGCGATCCTCGGCGTCGCGCTCGCCTTCGCGCCACCGCCCGCCGTCGCCGCGACGCCCGTGCCGATCGAGGCCGCGGAGCCCGGCGCCGCGTCGGTCGCGTGGCCCGAGACCGCGCGCGCCGCCGGCTACGCCGTCGTCGGCGTCGACGGCGCCGCCGAGGCGTGGGGCAGCGACGAGGCGCACCCGATGGCGAGCATCACGAAGCTGGTCACCGTGCTCGTCGTGCTCGACGCGCACCCGATCGAGGGCGACGACCGCGGCGCCGAGATCACGCTCGGCCGGCCCGACCTCGTCGCGCTCGGCGAGGCGCTCGCCGACAACGCGCCCATCGCGCCCGTCTACGACGGCATGGTCGTCACGCAGCGCGACCTCATGGAGTGGGCGCTCGTGGACTCCGCCGGCAACGCCGCGTGGTCGCTCGCGAACTGGGGCTTCGGCTCGATCGACGCGTTCCTGGATGCGTCGGCCGCGTGGGCCGAGCGGCACGGGCTCGAGCAGACGTCGCTCGCCGATCCCATCGGGCTCTCGGCCCGGAGCGTCTCGAGCGCCGCCGACCTCACCCGCATCGGGCTGCTCGCCGTCGCCGACCCGGTCGTGCTCGCCACGCTGCAGCTCGAGGAGGTGGCGATCCCGGGCATCGGCATCGCGCCGAGCACCAACCGCATCCTCGGCGAGGGCTTCGTCGACGGCGGCAAGACCGGCACGCTCAAGGTCTGGGGGCGCAACCTCTTCGTCACGGCCGAGCGCGTCGTCGACGGCGAGCCGCGCCGGATCGTCGCCGTCGTGATGGGCACGATCGCCGCCGACGAGACGGACGAGGCGATGCTCACCCTGCTCGACAGCCTCTGGGACGACTTCCAGCGGCGCACGATCGTGCCCGCCGGCACCGTCGTCGCCGAGTTCCGGGCGCCGTGGGGCGCGACCACGAGCGCGTCGACCCTCAGCGACCTCGACGCCGACGTCTTCGGCGCGCAGCAGCCGACCGCGACCGCCGAGGCGGGTGCGGTCGAGCCGGGCGCCCCGCGCTCCGAGGTGGGGCAGGCGTCGCTCACCGACCACGACGGCGAGACGTCGAGCACGCCGGTGCGGGCCGACGGCATGCTCGCCGCACCCGACCTCGCGTGGCGCCTCACGCATCCGGTCGACGTCGTGGGCTGGTACTTCGACTGAGCCGGCCGTCGTCCCGGCGACGCGTCGGCTCAGCCGTCGATCGGCTCGGCCGGCCGCACCGGCCCCGGCACCGGCCGCTTCGGCAGGATCGCGTCGCCCGACGACTGCCCGCGGAGCCGCCGCACGACCCACGGCGCGAGGTGCTCGCGCGCCCAGTGCAGGTCGTCGAGGCGCATGCGCTGCCAGTTGCGCGCCGGCAGCGGCTCGGGCTCCATGGCGGAGAGGTCGTGGTGCACCCCGAGCGCGTCGAGCACGAGCATCGCGATCGCGTGGTGGCCGTAGGGGGAGAAGTGGAGCCGGTCGGGCGCCCACATCTGCGGCTGCTGCAGGTGCCGGGCCGACCACATGTCGGCGACGACCGCGCCGTGCTTCGCGGCGACGCCGAACAGGTTGGCGTTGTAGATGCCGACCTTGCCGCGGATGGAGCGCAGCACGGGCGTCATCGCGATGTCGGGGCCGTTGAAGAGCACGACCTCGGCGCCGGTCGCGCGCAGGCGCCCCACGACCTCGTCGAGCCGGGCTGCGAGCAGGTCGGGGTCGCCGCCGGGCCGGATGAGGTCGTTGCCGCCGGCCGAGATGGTGACGAGGTCGGGCTCGAGCGCGATGGCGGGCTCGAGCTGCTCCTCGACGATCTGCCCGAGCAGCCGCCCGCGGATCGCGAGGTTGGCGTAGGCGAAGTCCGGGCGCGTGCGCGCGAGCTCCTCGGCGACGCGGTCGGCCCAGCCGCGCACGCCGTTGGGCAGGTCGGGCTCCTCGTCGCCGACGCCCTCCGTGAAGCTGTCGCCGAGGGCGACGTAGCGGGTGTACGGATGCTCCATGCCGGCGTGCTGCATGCCTCCCATCCTGCCTGCTCCGGCCGCTCGCCGCAGGCCGCGTGGGCGGCGCGTGGGACGATGGGGGAGTGAGCAAGCAGGACGGCTCGAACCGCCTCGTGTCGGGGCCCGAGGTCGACGACACGACCGCGACGATCCTCCACGTCGACCTCGACGCGTTCTTCGCCTCGGCGTCGCTGCTGGCCCGCCCCGACCTCGTCGGGCTGCCGGTGGTGATCGGCCACGACTCGAGCCGCTCGGTCGTCACGGCCGCGACCTACGAGGCCCGCAGGTACGGCGTGCACTCGGCGATGCCGATGGCCCGCGCGCGGCAGCTGTGCCCGCGCGCGATCATCCTCGAGCCCGACTTCCGGCTGTACCAGCGCCTCTCGAGCCAGGTGATGGGCATCCTCGACGACGTCTCTCCCGAGGTCGAGCGGCTCGGCATCGACGAGGCGTTCGTCGGCATCGCGGGCCTGCGGCGGCTCTCCGGCGGGGCGAACCGCATCGGCGCCGCGCTGCGCGAGCGCGTGCGCGCCGAGACTGGCCTCGTCGCCTCCGTCGGCGCAGCGGGCACGAAGCACATCGCCAAGCTCGCCTCCTCGCGCGCCAAGCCCGACGGGCTGCTCGTCGTGCCCGACGACGCCGTGCTCGGCTTCCTGCACCCGCAGCCGGTGTCGGCGCTGTGGGGCGTCGGCCCGAAGCAGCAGGAGCGGCTCGCCCGCTACGGCCTGCACACGGTCGGCGACGTCGCGGCGACGCCGCTCGAGCGGCTCATGGCCTGGTTCGGCGAGGCGACCGGCAGGCACCTGCACGACCTCGCCTGGGCGCGCGACCCGCGCGAGGTGCGCGAGCGCCCGCACGAGAAGACGTTCGGGCACAACCACACGTTCTCGCGCGACGTGACCGCGCAGGCCGAGCTGCAGGGCGAGATCCTGCGGCTCGCGACGGGCGTCGGCCGGCGGCTCCGCGACGCCGGCGTGCAGGCGCGCACCGTGACGCTCACGGTGCGCTTCCACGACTTCCGCACCATCACGCGCTCGCGCACGCTGCCCGAGCCGACGGATGTGACGCGCGTGCTGGTCGAGACGGCGTGGTCGCTGCTCGACGCGCTCGGCGGGCTGCCGCCCGTGCGGCTCCTCGGCGTGCGCGCGAGCTCGGTGCAGGACGCCGCCGACCACGGCCTGCTGTGGGACGACACGGCCACGTGGGGAAGCGCGGAGCGCGCGATGGACGCGGTGCACGACCGCTTCGGCGCAGCGGCGGTCGCCCCGGCGAGCATGCTGCGCCGCGAGCGCAAGCGCGATGACACCGGGCCCTCGGGCGGCGACTAGCGCCGCAGGGGGGCAGGGCTCAGCGGCGGCCCAGCCACCGCTCGAGCGGGATCGACCCCGACTGGTTGGGCGTGAGCGCCCAGACCACGAGGTACAGGCCCCAGCCGAGCACCGGCAGCGCGAACAGCACCAGCATCACGAGGCGGACGATCCAGACGTTGACGCGCAGCTGCGCGGCGATGCCGCCGCAGATGCCGGCGAAGAGGCGGGAGGGGCCGCGGCGGAAGCCGGTCCTGCGGATGGAGTCGAAGACGGATGCCATGGGAGCACCGTAGCCCGGCCGCCTGGGCGGCACCATGGCTCGCATCCGCGCATCCGCGCATCCGTCCGTGGCCGGGAACGGGCAGAGGCCCGGAGCGATGAGCTCCGGGCCTCTGTCTGTGCGCGAGGGGGGACTTGAACCCCCACGCCCTAATACGGGCACTAGCACCTCAAGCTAGCGCGTCTGCCATTTCCGCCACCCGCGCAAGGTGTCGGACCACTTGGTGGACCGAGAGATGACTCTAGCACGGCCCAGCGGGCAGGGATGACCGACGGCGGCGGCTAGCCTTGGCTGGTGACCGACCAGACGACCCGCACCGTGCAGCTCGCGAGGGACCTCATCCGCTTCGACACCCAGAACTGGGGCGGCGGCCGCTCGTCCGGAGAGGCGGATGCGGCGGCGTACGTCACCGACGTGCTCGCGTCGATGGGCGTGGCGAGCGAGACCTTCGAGGCAGCCCCAGGCCGCGCCACCGTGATCGCCCGCATCGAGGGCAGCGACCCCTCGCTGCCGCTGCTCGTGGTGCACGGGCACCTCGACGTCGTGCCGGCGGACGCCGCCGAGTGGAGCGTCGACCCGTTCGCGGGCGAGATCCGCGACGGGCTCCTGTGGGGCCGCGGCGCCGTCGACATGAAGCAGATGGACGCGATGATCCTCGCGGCCGTGGAGCGCATCCTCGCGTCGGGCCGGCGCCCGCGCCGGGGCCTCGTGCTCGCGTTCTTCGCCGACGAGGAGGCCGGCGGCATCTTCGGCTCGCAGTGGATGGTGCGCAACCACCCCGAGGTCTTCGCCGGCGCCACGGAGGCGATCAGCGAGGTCGGCGGCTACTCGGTCGAGATCGCCGGGCAGCGCGCCTACCTGCTGCAGACGGGCGAGAAGGCGCTGCAGTGGATCCTGCTGCGGGCGCGCGGCACCGCCGCGCACGGCTCGCAGCACATGCGCGACAACGCCGTCACGAAGCTCGCCGCCGCGGTGGCCGCGGTCGGCGCCCACGAGTTCCCGGTCGAGCTCACCGACACGACGCGCGAGCTCATCGCCCGCATCGCCGGGCTGCTCGGCACTCCGGCCGACGACCCCGACGCGGTCGCCGAGCGCACCGGCACGATCTCGCGCTTCCTGCGGTCGAGCCTGCGCCACACCGCCAACCCGACGATGCTCGACGCGGGCTACAAGCACAACGTGATCCCCTCGGTCGCCGAGGCGCGCATCGACGTGCGGCCGCTGCCCGGCCGCGAGCGCGAGGCGATCGACGCCATCCAGGCGCTCGTCGGCGACGAGATCGAGATCGAGCTCGTGCACGGCGACGTCGGCATCGAGCACCCCTTCGGCGGCGCGCTCGTCGAGGCGATGACGGCGAGCCTCGGCCGCCACGACCCCGAGGCGCCGGTGCTGCCGTACATGCTCTCCGGCGGCACCGACAACAAGGCGCTCTCGGAGCTCGGCATCGCCGGCTACGGCTTCGCGCCGCTGCGGCTCACCCCGGAGCTCGACTTCGCCGCCATGTTCCATGGCGTCGACGAGCGCGTGCCGCTCGACGCCCTCGACTTCGGCACCGACGTGCTCGAAGACCTGCTGCTGACCTACTGAGGACCATGGACTGGCTGATCGCGATCCTGCTCGGCGCCCTCCAGGGGGCGACCGAGTTCCTGCCCATCTCCTCGAGCGCGCACCTGCGCATCGCCGGGCTGTTCCTGCCCGGCGCCGAGGATCCGGGCGCCACCTTCACCGCCATCACGCAGATCGGCACCGAGCTCGCGGTGGTGATCTTCTTCTGGCGCGACATCTCCCGCATCATCGGGAAGTGGTTCGGCTCCTTCTCCGGCCGCGTGCCGAAGGACGACCCCGACGTGAAGATGGGCTGGCTCGTCATCATCGGCACCGTGCCGATCGTGGTCGCCGGCGTGCTGTTCCAGGACCTCATCCGCGACCAGTGGCGCTCGCTCTGGATCACCGCGACGGTGCTCATCGTCTTCGGCGTGATCCTGGGCCTCTGCGACATGCTCGGCAAGCGGGTGAAGACCCTCGAGACCACCACCTACCGCGACGGGCTCCTCATCGGGCTCGCGCAGGTGCTCGCGCTCATCCCCGGCGTCTCGCGCTCGGGCGCGACGACGAGCATGGGCCGCGCCCTCGGCTACGAGCGGCCCGCCGCGGCGAAGTACGCGTTCTTCCTCGCCGTGCCCGCCGTCTTCGGCGCCGGCATCTACGAGACGATGCAGGCGGTCTCGGAGCCCTCGTCGGTCGGGCTCGGCTGGGGACCGACGATCGCCGCGACCGTCGTCGCGTTCGTCGTCGGCATCGCGGTGATCAAGCTGCTCATGGACTGGATCTCGCGCCGCTCGTTCCTGCCGTTCGTCGTCTACCGCATCGCGCTCGGCACCGTGCTGCTCATCGCGCTCGCCGCGGGCTGGATCGAGGCCGGCTGATGCGCTCCTGGCAGCGCCCCGGCGTCCCCGACCTCGACCGCCTCGGCCACGGCGCGGGGGAGCGGCCGAGCGTGCACGACGTGCGCCGCGACGGCCGGGCCGTCGTGCCCGCCGGCCCCGTCGCATCCATGTACACGTGCGGCATCACGCCGTACGACGCCACGCACCTCGGCCACGCCTTCACCTACCTCGCGTTCGACACGCTCACGCGCGTCTGGCTCGACGCCGGGCTCGACGTGCGCACCGCGATGAACTCGACCGACGTCGACGACCCGCTGCTCGAGCGGGCCGCGCGCGACGGGGTCGACTGGCGCGAGCTCGCCGAGCGCCAGCAGCAGCTGTTCCGCGACGACATGGAGGCACTGCGCATCCTGCCGCCCGACTCGTGGGTCGCCGTGACCGAGCGCATCCAGCCCATCGCCGACGCGGTGCGGCGGATGCTCGACACCGGCGACGCCTACGCGCTGCCGGCGGTCGGCGAGGACGGCACGCCGCTCGGGGAGGACGTGCTGTTCGACACCACGCGGCAGCGGCAGTTCCCGATGGGCTTCGGCAGCCGCACGGGCGCCGACGAGATGCTCGAGCTCACCCGCGAGTTCGGCGGCGATCCGGATCGGCCGGGCAAGCGCTCGCCGCTCGACCCGCTGCTGTGGCGCGCCGAGCGGCCGGGGGAGCCCGCGTGGGACTCGGTGCTCGGCCGCGGCCGACCCGGCTGGCACGTCGAGTGCACGGTGATCGCGATGCAGGAGCTGCACACGCCCTTCACCGTCGCCGCCGGCGGACGCGACCTGCGCTTCCCGCACCAGGAGATGCAGGGGCACCACGCGCTCGCGCTCGGCGCCCGCATGTTCAGCGAGGTGCGGCTGAACGCCGGGCTCGTCGCCTACGAGGGCGAGAAGATGTCGAAGTCGCTCGGCAACCTCGTGCTCGTCTCGCGGCTGCTGCAGCAGGGCGCGCGGCCCGCCGCGGTGCGGCTCGCGCTCCTGGCGCACCACTGGCGCGAGGACTGGGAGTGGACGGACGACCAGCTCGAGGCCGCCGAGCAGCGGCTCGACCGCTGGCTCGAGTGGTCGACGACGCCCGACGACGACCCGTCGCTCGCCGAGAGCGTCGTGCCGTGGCTGCGCGTGACGCTGCACGACGACCTCAGCACCCCCGCGGCGCTCCAGGCGGTCGACGCGTTCATCCAGCGCGCCCCGGCCGACGAGGGCAGCCTCGCGGCGATCGACGCGCTGCTCGGCATCGACCTCAGGTCGGTCGCGCGCCGCTGACGCCTAGACCGGCGGCGCGTCGTCGCCGCGGTCGGGCTCGTCGCCCGACGCGGGGCCGCGCGGATCGGGTCGCGGCCTGCCGTTCTGGTCGCGCAGGAAGCGCTCGAACTCGTGCGCGATCGCCTCCCCGGAGGCCTCCGGGCTCTCGACCGCGTCGCGCTGCTCCTCGAGCTTGCCGATGTAGGCGCGCATGTCGTCGTCGCGCTCGGTGAGCTCGTCGATGCCGCGCTCCCACTCGCCCGACTGCTCGGGCAGGTCGCCGAGCGGCACCGTGACGTCGACCATCTCGGAGAGCCGGTCGAGCAGCGCGATCACGGCCTTCGGAGCCGGCGCGTTGTGCACGTAGTGGGGCACCGACGCCCACAGCGACGCGGTCTGGATGCCGGCGTCCTGGGCGGCGAGCGAGAGCACCGTCATGATGCCGGTGGGGCCCTCGTACTCGCTCTGCAGCACGCCGAGCCGCTGCTGCAGCTCGCGGCTGTCGCTCGTGATCGACGTCGCGATCGGGCGCGTGTGCGGCACGTCGGCGAGCATCGCGCCGACGAAGACGATCGCGTCGACCTCGCAGCCGCGCGCGATCTCGAGGAACTCTGCGGCGTAGGCGGCCCAGTTGCGGCTCGGCTCCGCGCCGACGACGGCGAAGAGCTCGCCCTCGTTGCCGGTCGAGACGTCGAGCCCGGCGTCGGCGGCGAGCGGCTCGCGGGTCGAGGGGCGCGTCGGCGCGTAGGCGACCGTCGCGGGCCACTGGAGCGCCCGCGCGCCGTCCTCGAGCGTGCGGACGACGGGCCGGTGCATCGCGAAGTCGACGTACTCGTCGGGCTCGATCTCGTCGAACGCCTCGAGCTCGCAGGCCTCGATGAGCCGGCGCACGGCGCCGCTCGCCGCATCGCCGGCGTCGGTCCAGCCCTCGAAGGCGACGACCATGATGCGTCCCTCGATCGGTCCTCGCGCCACGACGGGCACCTCCTCATGTCGAACGCCCACTCTACGTCCCATCCCGGGTCGGGGCGGAGGCGGGCCGGACGGTCCGGTGCCGTCACGTCGGTAGGCTTGCGCGGTGACCGCCCCCACCTCCCGGCTCGACGCCGTCCTGTTCGACATGGACGGCACCCTCATCGACACGGAGCCCGTATGGATGGCTTCGGAGGCGCGGCTCGCGGCCGACCACGGCATCGCCTGGACGGCTGCGGATGCGGAGGCCCTCGTGGGCGTCGACCTCTGGGACGGCGCGCGCACGTTCATCGAGCGCGGCGTGCCGATGAGCGCCGACGCGATCGTCGATCGGCTCGTCGGTGAGGTGCTGTCGGGGCTCGGCGACGACCTGCCGATGCGCCCGGGCGCGCTCGAGCTGCTGCGCCAGCTGCGCGAGCACGAGGTGCCCGTCGCGCTCGTCACGATGTCGACCCGCCGCATCGTCGACCGCGTCGACGCCGCGCTCACGGCGCGGCTCGGCGCATCCCCGTTCGACGTGACCGTCGCCGGCGACGAGTGCGAGCGCGGCAAGCCGCACCCCGACCCCTACCTCCTCGGGGCGAGGCTGCTGGGCGTCGAGCCCGACGGCTCCGTCGCCATCGAGGACTCCATCACGGGCGCCGCGAGCGCCCTCGCCGCGGGCATGACCACGATCGGCGTGCCGCACGCGGTCGACGTCTCGCAGGTGCCCGGCATCGTCCACTGGCCGACGCTCGAGGGGCGCAGCCCCGCCGACGTGGCGGCCGCGATCAGGAAGGCCCGCGCATGATGGGCAGGACCGGCCCCTTCCAGTGGGGCGACGTGGTGCAGCTGACCGGCCCGAAGCAGCGCATGCACACCATCGTGCTCACCGAGGGCGCCTCCTTCGGCACCCAGCACGGCGCGCTCCCGCACGCCGACCTCATCGGCGTCGACGACGGCTCGCTCGTGCACGTGGGGGAGGCGCCGCACCTCGCGATCCGCCCGCTGCTCCACGACTACGTCATGTCGATGCCGCGCGGCGCCGCGATCATCTACCCGAAGGACGCCGCGCACATCGTCGGCTTCGCCGACATCCACCCCGACCTCACCGTCGTCGAGGCGGGCGTGGGCTCGGGCGCGCTGTCGCTGTGGCTGCTGCGCGCGCTGCACGGCACCGGCCGCCTCGTCTCGTTCGAGCGGCGCGAGGAGTTCCGCGCCGTCGCCGAGGCGAACGTGACGGGCTTCTTCGGCGAGCGGCCCGCCAACTGGCAGACGGTGCTCGGCGACCTCGCCGAGGAGCTGCCCGAGCACGTCGCCGACGGCGAGGCCGACCGCGTCCTGCTCGACATGCTCGCGCCGTGGGAGTGCGTCGACGCGACCGCGCGGGCGCTGCGCCCCGGCGGGCTCGTGCTCTGCTACGTCGCGACCGTCACGCAGCTGAGCCGCACCGTCGAGGCGATCCGCGCCGACGGCCGCTTCACGGCGCCCCGCTCGAGCGAGACCCTCGTGCGCGGCTGGCACGTCGAGGGGCTCGCCGTGCGGCCCGACCACCGCATGGTCGCGCACACCGGCTTCCTCATGACCGCGCGGCGCGTGGCCGACGGCGTCGACCTGCCGTCGTTCCGGCGCCGCGCCGCGAAGGCCGACTTCTCGGACGCCGACATCGAGGCGTGGACCCCTGGCGCGGTCGGCGACCGCACCCCGAGCGACAAGCGGATGCGCCGCGCGGTGCGGGATGCGCGGCGCCAGGCGGATGCCATCACCGGCGGTGCCGCGGACGGCGGCGCGGGCCGGGAGCCCGACGCCCCGCAGGTAGACTGACCGCGTCTCCCCGACCCTGAAAGGCCTCGCCGTGCGCACACGCCCCCTCTCGATCGCCGCGCTGCTCGTCGCAGCCGCGGGCCTCACCGCGTGCCAGGCGCCCGCGGGCAGCGTCGACGGCTGCTCGCCGCTGCTGCAGCCGGGGGATGCGTCCGACCAGGTGAGCGTCGTCATGGCCGAGGGCGCGCCCGAGGTCGACTTCGAGGTGCCGCTCGTGACCGAGGGCAACCAGGCCCGCCTGCAGGGCGGCGAGGGCGACCGGGCCCGCGAGGGCGACATCGTCGACGCCGACTACGTCGTGTACTCGGGCAAGACCGGCGACCTCATCTCGACCTCCTACGACGACGCGAGCCAGGAGATGGCCCCCGCGAACTCGCTGCGCCTCACCGCGGGGGGCGAGTCTGTGCTCGCCGACGCGGTCACGTGCGCCGCCCCCGGCACGCAGGTGACGCTCACGACGACGGTCGCCGACCTCTTCGGACCGGACGCCGCCTCCGCCCAGCTCGACATCACGCCCGCCGACACCGCCGTCGTCGTGCTCGGCGTGCAGGACCTGCACCCCGGCCGCGCCGAGGGCAACGCGCGCCCCGGCCAGCAGGGCATGCCCGCGATCGCGCTCGCCCCGAACGGCCAGCCCGGCGTCACCTTCCCCGGCAGCCCGGCCCCTGAGGGCCTGACCGTGATGCAGAGCATCGCCGGCACCGGCGAGGAGGTCGCCGAGGGCGACACGCTGCTGCTGCACTACACCGGCATCATCTGGGAGACCGAGGAGGTCTTCGACTCCTCGTGGGACAAGGGCACGCCGGCCGAGTTCGTGATCGCCGACGGCAGCCTCATCCCCGGCTTCGTCGACGCGGTCGTGGGCCAGCCCATCGGCAGCCAGGTCGTCGTCTCGATCCCGCAGGAGCTCGGCTACGCCGACCCTGCGACGCGCCCCGCCTCGATCGGGGAGGGCGAGCACCTGCTGTTCGTCATCGACATCCTCGACCGCGTCGAGCCCGCGCAGGGCTGACGCGGGCAGCGGGGCGGGCCGATGCAGAGGATCGAGGCGGAGGAGCGCCAGTTCTCGCTCCTGCTCGCGCTCGTCGACACGCGCACCGGCTTCACGAAGCAGGAGCTCTTCTCCCGCGTCGCCGGCTACCAGGGCCAGAGCGCCGGCCAGGCGCTCGAGCGGATGTTCGAGCGCGACAAGGACGCGCTGCGCGAGCACGGCATCGTCATCGACGTCGTGCAGCCCCCGGGCGACGACAGCAACCACGAGGCCCGCTACCGGGTGCTCGACGGCGTGCTGGGCGACCCGGCCGAGCTGCAGTTCGACGCCGAGGAGCGCGAGCTGCTCGACCTCGCGCTGCGCATCTGGCACGAGGGCGGCCTCACCGAGGAGGCGCAGCGCGCAGCCCTGAAGCTGCGCGCCGACCCGGAGTTCCGGGGCGGGCTGCCGCTCGAGCGCACCCCCGGCCGCACCGACGAGCCCGAGGCGAGCGCCGCATCCGTCCTGCAGCCGCGCCAGCGGCCCCGCGAGAGCGCCTTCCAGGCCCTCAAGCGCGCCGCCGACCGCGGCCGCGAGGTGGTCTTCGACTACTTGAAGCCCGGCGACCGCTCGCCCCGCACGCGCACGGTGCAGCCGTGGGCGACGGTGCTCTTCCGGGGGCGCTGGATGCTCGTCGGCCACGACCTCGGCGCCGAGGACGCCCGCACGTTCCTCATGCAGCGCATCGTCTCGCCCGTGCACGACCGCGCCGCGAAGCAGCCCTTCGAGGCGCCGGCGGATGCCGCGGCGGCGGCGCTCGAGAAGCTCGAGGAGATCTGGCGCGGCGCCACGGTCGCGGTGCGCGCCGTGCCCGGCAGCGACGCCGACATCCGGCTGCGCCACCGGCCCGGCACCGCCGAGGAGGACGGCCTGCTCGTGATCCACCACGCCGACCGCCACCTCATCGCCGACGAGCTCGCCGGCTTCGGCGCCGACGTCGCGGTCGTCCGGCCCGACGAGCTGCGCGACCTCGTGCGCGAGCGGCTCGAGCGCATCCGCGACGCCCACGCGCCCGCATCCGCTCCCGCCCACGCCTCCCGGGAGCAGGCGTGAGCGCCGCGCGCGTCGAGCGCGGCATCGGCCTGCTGCTGTCGCTCATCCAGTACGTCTCGGCCTCGGGCTCGGCGACCGTGGCCGAGGCCGCGGCGCACTTCGGCGTCGACGAGGAGCGGATCCGCGAGGCGGTGCAGCGCGTGTTCATGGCGGGCGTGCCCGACGGCGCCGGCGACTTCATCCGCTTCGACATCGACTTCGACGCGTTCGAGGAGCAGGACGTCATCTCGGTGACGATGCGCCCGGCCTTCGAGGACGAGACGGTGCGCCTCTCGCCCCGCGAGGCGAGCGCCCTCATCGCCGGCCTCACCCTCGTCGCCGGCTACACCGACGCCTCGCCGGAGCGCGTGGAGGCGCTGCGCGCCAAGCTGCGCCGCGCCGCGTCGCGCGGCGCCGACACGGTCGCGGTCGACGCGCTCGGCGCGCCGCGGCTCGCGCAGCAGGTGCGCGACGCCATCCGCCGCCGCCAGGTGCTCGAGCTCGACTACCGCAAGCCCGACGAGGGCTCCTCGCGCCGCCGCGTGGCGCCGACCCGCCTCGAGCTGCGCGAGGGGCAGGTCTACGTCGAGGGCGTCGACCTCGACCGCGAAGCGATGCGCACGTTCCGCCTCGACCGCATCGAGCGGCTCGAGCCGGCCGACGACGCATGGCCGGATGCGCTGCCCGCGCACGAGCGGCACGTCACGGGCACGGCGCAAGTCGTCGCCACGCGCGCAGCCGCCGCCATGCTCGCCGACTACGCCGCCTCGGCCCCGGTCTCGATCGACGGGGAGCGCGTGCGGCTCGACATCGAGGTGTGGAGCGAGGCGAGCGTGCTGCGCGCGGTGGCGGCGTGCGGCGGCGACGCCGAGATCGTCGCGCCGCCGAGCCTGCGCGCCGCGATGCACCGGTTCGCCGAGGCGGCGCTCGGCGCCGCCGCCGAGGCCGCCGACGGCCGCTAGACTGGAGTCCGACGGAAGGGGACGCCATGCCATTGGGGAACGCGTTCAACGGCTGGCACCTGCTCATCATCCTGATCGTGGTGCTGCTGGTGTGGGGATCCACGAAGCTGCCCGCGCTCGCCGAGAGCCTCGGCAAGTCGGCGAAGATCCTGAAGAAGGAGATGCGCTCCGACGACGAGGCGCGGCCCGGCACCCCCGGTCCCACCGGCACCGGCACGCCCTCCGGCCCCGCGACCGGCACCGACCGCTCCACCTCGGCACCGGGCAGCGACTCGACGAGCGACCAGCGCTAGCCGATGGCCCGGTCCCGGGCCCGCGGCACCCGCAACGCTGAGGGCCGCATGCGCCTCGGCGAGCACCTCGTCGAGCTGCGCCGTCGCCTGCTCATCTCCGCCGCCGCCGTGCTGGCGTGCACCGTCGCCGGCTTCTTCGTGGTCGACTGGCTGCTCGAGATCCTGCAGCGCCCGCTCACCGAGCTCGCCGAGCAGGGCCGCATCACCGACCTGCTGTACACGACCGTCACCCAGGCGTTCGACCTCAAGCTGCGCATCGCCATCACCACGGGCGTGATCGTCGCGAGCCCCGTCTGGCTGTACCAGCTCATCCGCTTCTTCCTGCCCGGGCTGCGCAGCAACGAGCGCAAGTACGTCTTCGGCTTCCTCGCCGCCGCGCTGCCGCTGTTCCTCGCCGGCTGCGCCGCCGGCTGGTTCGTGTTCCCGCACATCGTGCAGCTGCTCGTGCAGATCGCGCCGGTCGGGTCGCTGTCGTACCTCGACGCCACGATCTACTACGACTTCGCCTTCAAGCTGCTGCTCGCGGTCGGCGTCGGCTTCGTGCTGCCGGTCTTCCTCGTGGTGCTCAACTTCGCCGGCGTCGTCACCGGGCGCGGCATCCTGCGCGCCTGGCGCTGGGCGGTCATCGCGATCACGCTCTTCACCGCCATGGCGACGCCCGCCGCCGACGTGATGAGCATGTTCCTCCTCGCGATCCCCATGCTGGCGCTCTACTTCGGCGCCGCGGGCATCGCGATCTGGCACGACCGCAGGCTCGAGAAGCGCGCTGCTGCCAAGGTGGACGCATGAGCATCGCCACCGACGCGTTCGCCCGCGCGATGCCGTTCGGCCTCGACCCGTTCCAGCGCGAGGCGTGCGAGGCGATCGAGGCAGGCTCGAGCGTGCTCGTCGCCGCCCCGACGGGCGCCGGCAAGACGGTGGTCGCCGAGTTCGCGATCCACCTCACCATGGAGGCGCCCACCGGCCGCGTCTTCTACACGACGCCGATGAAGGCGCTCTCCAACCAGAAGCACCGCGAGCTCACCGAGGTCTACGGCAGCGCATCCGTCGGCCTCCTCACCGGCGACACGTCGATCAACGGCGACGCCCGCATCGTCGTGATGACGACCGAGGTGCTGCGCAACATGCTCTACGAGGGCCGCGACCTCTCGGCGCTCGAGTACGTCGTGATGGACGAGGTGCACTACCTCGCCGACCGCTTCCGCGGCGCCGTGTGGGAGGAGGTCATCATCCACCTCCCGCGCCACGTGCGGCTCGTGTCGCTCTCGGCGACGGTGTCGAACGCCGAGGAGTTCGGCGCGTGGCTCGACGCGGTGCGCGGCGACACCCGCGTGATCGTCAGCGAGCACCGGCCGGTGCCGCTCGACGCCCACGTGCACATCCGCGGACGCCTCGTCGACCTCTTCGACTCGAAGGCGGCGGAGGAGTCGCACCGGCCGAGCCGCGAGCTCGTCGAGCTCGCGCGCGGCGGCGACGTCGCCGACTCGGCCGCGCACGGCCACCGCGACCGGGGCGGCCACAACCGCTACCGCTCGCGGCGACCTCCGAAGGGCGGCCGCCGGCCCGCGCCGCCCGGCCGCGGCGGCTTCGGCGGCCGCGTCGACCGCGTCGCGCTCATCGCCATGCTCGACGAGCGCGAGATGCTGCCGGCGATCGACTTCATCTTCTCCAGGGCCGGATGCGACGCGGCCGTCCGGCAGGTCGTCGAGGGCGGGGTGCGGCTCACGACCCCCGAGGACCGCGCCGAGATCCGCGCGATCGTCGACGAGCGCTGCCGCCTGCTCGACGACGCCGACCTCGGCGTGCTCGGCTACTTCGACTGGCTCGACGGGCTCGAGCGCGGCGTCGCCGCGCACCACGCGGGCCTGCTGCCGGTGTTCAAGGAGGTCGTCGAGGAGCTCTTCCGCGCACGCCTCGTGAAGGTCGTGTTCGCGACCGAGACGCTCGCCCTCGGCATCAACATGCCGGCCCGCACGGTGGTGCTCGAGCAGCTCGAGAAGTTCAACGGCGAGGCGCGCGTGCGCATCACGCCGGGGGAGTACACGCAGCTCACGGGCCGCGCGGGCCGCCGCGGGATCGACACCGAGGGGCATGGCGTCGTCATCTGGAACGGGGCGCTGCAGCCGGTCGAGGTCGCGTCGCTCGCGTCGCGCCGCACCTACCCGCTGCACTCGAGCTTCCGCCCGACGTACAACATGGCCGTGAACCTCGTCGACCGGCTCGGCGTCGTCGGCACCCGCGAGGTGCTCGAGACGTCGTTCGCGCAGTTCCAGGCCGACCGCTCGGTCGTGCAGCTCGCCCGGCGGGTCGTCGACCAGCGCGAGAGCCTCACGGCGTACGAGTCGTCGATGACGTGCCACCTGGGCGACTTCTCCGAGTACGCCGAGCTGCGCCGGGAGGCGAGCGAGCTCGAGCGCGACGACCAGCGGCAGGGCGTCAGCCACGGCGACCACGAGCGCAACCAGCGGCGGCTGAAGCGCCTCCGCGCCGCCATGCGCGCGCATCCGTGCCACGCGTGCCCGGAGCGCGAGCAGCACGCCCGCTGGGGCGAGCGCTACTGGCGGCTGCGGCGCGACATCGAGAAGGCGGAGCGGCAGATCGAGCGCCGCACCGGCCAGATCGCGCAGGCGTTCGACCGCATCGCCGAGATCCTCCGCGAGCTCGGCTACCTCGAGCGCACCGAGCACGGCGAGCGGGTCTCGGCCGCCGGCGACATGCTGCGCCGCATCTACGGCGAGCGCGACCTGCTGACGGCCGAGAGCCTGCGCCGCGGCCTCTGGAGCGGGCTCGACGCGCCCGCGCTCGCCGCGATCGCGTGCGCGCTCGTCTACGAGGGCCGGCGCGACGACGGCATGCTGCCCGAGCGGATGCTGCCGAAGGGGCCGTTCCTCGACGCGCTCGACGCGACGCAGCGCCTGTGGGCGCAGCTCGACGACCTCGAGCAGGCGCACCGGATGCCGGGCACCGAGCCGCTGCAGACGGGGCTCACGCTCGCGATGCACCGGTGGGCGCGCGGCTACCCGCTCGAGCACGTGCTGCGCGACACCGAGCTCGCCGCGGGCGACTTCGTGCGATGGACGAAGCAGACGATCGACGTGCTCGAGCAGCTCGAGCACGTGGCGCCCAAGCGGCTCGCGCGCACCGCCGCCGAGGCCGTCGACCGCATCCGCCGGGGCGTCGTCGAGGCGTCGGGGTCGGCGCTGTGACGGGCGCGCGCCCGTGACCGTCGGCAGCGCCACCGCGCGCCGCACCCGCGCCCGCCTGCCGCTCCCGACCGCCTACGCCTGGGCGGCGGCGATCGCCGCGGGCGCCGTCATGCCGTTCGCCTTCCAGCCGTTCGACTGGTGGCCGCTCATCCTGCCGGCCGTCGCGCTCGCCCTCGTCGCGCTCCGCGGCCGCACCCTCGGGGCCGCCTTCGGCATCGGCTTCGTCACCGGCGCGCTCTTCTTCCTGCTCCACATCCAGTGGATCACCGTGTACCTCGGCCCCGTGCCGCTCATCGCCCTCACCGCGTGGATGGCGACCTGGTGGGGCCTCGGCGGGATGGCGCTCGCCCTCGCGTGGCGCTGGGGGGAGCCGCGGATGCGCGGTCCCGTGGGCTCGTTCCTCGGCCTCCCGGCGCTGCTGGGCGCCGTCTGGACGCTCCGCGAGAGCGCGTCGGCCACGGTGCCCTGGGGGGGCTTCGCCTGGGGCAGGCTCGCGCACTCGCAGGCCTCGAGCCCGCTCGCCGACACGACGAGCTGGGTCGGCCTCACGGGCCTCACCTTCCTCGTCGCGACGGCGTCGGCCCTCGTGCTGCAGCTCGTGCTCCACCACCGCACGATCCTCCGCCGCCGGCTCACGATCGGCGCCGCGGCGCTCATCCTGCTCGTGGCGATCCCCGCGTTCCCGGTCGAGCGCAGCGGCAGCCTGCGCGTGGGCGCGGTGCAGGGCGCGAGCGAGGCGGGGCTGCTCGCGCCGTACACGCCGGGCGAGATCCTGCAGCAGCACGTCGACGCGACCGAGGCGCTCCGCGGCGAGGAGCTCGACCTGCTCGTGTGGCCCGAGAACGCGGCGGAGTTCTTCGCCGACGAGTCGCCCCGCACGATGGCGACCCTCGACCGCATCGCGACCGGCTTCGACGCGCCGCTCGTGGTTGGCACGGTCACCCGCGACGGCGACGACACCTACAACGCGCTGCTGCAGGTCGAACCGGGGGAGGGCGCGGTCGCCGAGTACCGCAAGCGCCACCCGGTGCCCTTCGCCGAGTACCTGCCCCAGCGCGAGGTCCTCGCGCCGATCCTCGACGCCCTCGGGTTCCTCGAGCTCATCCCGCGCGACTACAGCGTCGACCCCACGAGCGCGAACGCCTTCGACGTCGCGGGCACGATCGCGGGCGTCGCGATCTGCTTCGACATCGTCGACGACGCGCTCGCCCGCGAGATGGTGCTCGACCACGGCGCCGAGATCATCCTCGCGCCCACGAACAACGCCGACTTCGGCCGCGGCTCCGCCGAGAACGTGCAGCAGCTCGCGATCGCGCAGCTGCGGGCCGTCGAGGCGGGTCGCGCGCTCGTGAACATCTCGACCGTCGGCACGAGCGCCGTGATCGCCCCCGACGGCACGATGCTCGACCGCCTGCCGCAGTACGAGCCGGGTGCGATGCTCGAGGAGCTGCCGCTGTCGACGACCGTCACCCCGGGCATCCGTCTGGGAGCATGGATCGACCTGGCGCTCTCCATCGGCGCCGCACTCGCGCTCGCGGGCCTCGGCGCCGCGCACCTCGTACAACGGAAGGGACGGGCGGATGCCTGACGTGATGATCGTCGTGCCCACGTACAACGAGGTCGAGGGCCTCGAGCGCACGGTGGGGCGGCTGCGCCAGTCGGTGCCGCACGCCGAGCTCGTGATCGTCGACGACGGCAGCCCCGACGGCACGGGCGAGCTCGCCGACCGGCTCGCCAAGCACGACGCGGGCACGCTCGTCATCCACCGCTCCGAGCGGGGGTACCGCTCGGCCGTGATCGAGGGGATGCGCTTCGCGATGTCGCGCGGCGCGACCCGCGTGGTCGTCACCGACGCCGACGGCTCGTACGACGCCGACGGCCTGCCCGAGCTGCTCGCGGTCTCGAACGAGGGCGTCGACCTCGTCATCGGCTCGCGCTTCGTGGAGGGCAGCGACGTGCGCAACATGGGCGTGCGCCGCCGCCTCGCCGCGCAGCTCGGCAACGCCTACGCGCGCGCCATGCTGCAGACCGACGTGCAGGACCTCACGAGCTCGCTGCGCGTCTACCGCACGCGCATCCTGGCTTCGCTCGACCTCGACGCGATCCAGGTCGACGCGTACGCCTTCCAGATCGCGATGGCCGTGCGGGTCGCGCAGGCCGGCGGCACGATCGCCGAGGTGCCGATCGGCTTCATCGAGCGCGCCGTGGGCAGCTCGAAGATGCGCGTGGCCGAGGAGCTCGGCACGCTGGGCGCGGTCACGAAGTGGGGCCTCGCGGGCGTGCGCGCCCTGCCCAAGCCGCCGCGCTGAGCCCGCGCGCCGATCCGCCTACGGCAGCAGCGGCCGCGCCAGGTCGCAGCGATCGGTGACGATCCCGTCGACGCCCATCGCGAGGAGCTCCTGCATCTCGGCCGGGTCGTTGATCGTCCACGCGTGCACCTCGACGCCCGCCGCGCGGAACGCGGCGATGCTGCGCTCGGTGAGGATCTCGATGCCGCGGTGCCGCCGCGGCACCTGCAGCGCCTCGACCGGCTCGAGCACGCGCGCGAGCGCCCGCTGCAGCCCGAGCCGCTGCGCGGCGAGCGCGCGCACCACCATCGGCTGCGAGGCGCTCGTCGCGACCTCCGGCAGCAGGGCGAGCGCCTGGCGCCGACGCCGCTCGGAGAACGAGGTCAGGAGCACGCGCGAGGCGGCCTTGGCCTCGACGACCGCGCGCACCGCCGGCACGACCGCCGCATCCGACTTCAGGTCGATGTTCCAGCGCGCGTCGGGCAGCGCCAGCAGCGCCTCGCGCAGGCCCGGCACGCCCTCGCTCTGGCCGAGGTCGATCTCGGCGAGGTCCTGCCAGAGCGTCTGCTCGATCACGATGTCGCGCCCGGCCACGCGGTCGAGGCTCGGGTCGTGCGCGATGACCGCGACGCCGTCGGCGGTCGCGTGCACGTCGGTCTCGAGGAACGTCGCCCCCGCGTCGAGCGCCGCGATGAAGGCGCGCATGGTGTTCTCGGGCGCCTCGAGCGCCAGCCCGCGGTGGGCGAGCACCCGCGGCGGGGCCGGGGTGAGGTAGGTCACTGCCGGGGCGACCCGCTGCCGTCGGATGCGCCGCGCGGGTCGTCGCCGTCGGCGCGCGGCAGGTCGGCGGCCGCGTCGCGGGCCGCCTCGAGCGCCTCGCCGTAGTCGGCGTCGGGCGTCTCGTCGGCGAGCGACGTCGAGGAGGAGACCGCGTCGGTCTGCCCGGCGCCCTGCGGGTCGATGCCCGACGCCTGCAGCGTCTCGGCGATCGACGGCACCTCGACGTCGCTCACGGAGTCGGCCTGGAAGGTCTCGTCGAGGATCGACGGCTCGGCGGCGTCGGAGTGCTTGCCCTTCTGCTTCTGGAACGGCACCTGGGCGCGGCCCTCGAAGAACCCGCGTCCCACGCCCTGCAGGGCATCCGTGAGCTCGGACGGGATGATCCACAGCTTGTTGGCGTCGCCCTCGGCGAGCTTCGGCAGGGTCTGGAGGTACTGGTAGGCGAGCAGCTTGTCGTCGGCGTCGCCCTCGTGGATGGCGGCGAAGACGCGCTCGATGGCCTCCGACTCGCCCTTCGCGAGCAGCACCTGCGCCTCGGCATCGCCCTTGGCGCGCAGCACCTGGGCCTTCGCCTGGCCCTCGGCGCGGAGGATCTCGGACTGGCGGAGGCCCTCGGCCTCGAGGATCTGCGACTGCTTCGAGCCCTCGGCGGTGAGGATCGCGGCGCGGCGGTCGCGCTCGGCGCGCATCTGCTTCTCCATCGAGTCCTGGATGGAGTGGGGCGGGTCGATCGCCTTCAGCTCGACGCGGCCGACGCGCAGGCCCCACTTGCCGGTGGCCTGGTCGAGCACGTTGCGCAGCTGGCCGTTGATCGTGTCGCGGCTGGTCAGCGCCTCCTCGAGGTTCATGCCGCCGACGACGTTGCGGAGCGTCGTGGTGGTGAGCTGCTCGACGGCCGACAGGTAGTCGGCGATCTCGTAAGTCGCCGCTCGCGCGTCGGTGACCTGGAAGTAGACGACGGTGTCGATCGAGACGACCAGGTTGTCCTCGGTGATCACCGGCTGCGGCGGGAACGAGCGCACCTGCTCGCGCATGTCGACGTGGTACGCGACCCGGTCGATGAACGGCACGAGGAAGTTGAGGCCTGGCTGCAGCACCCGGTGGAAGCGGCCGAGCCGCTCGACCACGCCGGTGAAGCCCTGCTTGATGATCCGGATCGACCTGAAGAGCGTGACGAGCACGAACAGGACGACGAGGATCACCACGATCGTCAGGAACACTCCGAGGATGAATCCTCCGTCGATCGGCATGGGGTCTCCTTGGTCTATCGCTGGGCGGGGACGACGATCGCCGTCGCCCCGTCGATGGCGGTGACGACGATGCGCTCGCCGACGTCGGGGTCGCGCGGCTGCACGGTGGGGGAGAGGCGGGCGGTCCAGGTGTCGCCGTTCGCGAGCGTCACCTCGCCGGCGCCGCGCTCGAACGAGCGGGTGACCTCGCCGGGCATCCCGAGCAGGGCCTCGATGCCCTGCTTGTTGACCTCGCCGGACTCGTGGAGGCGCTGCAGCAGCTTGGGCCGCACGAGCAGCAGGAGCAGCAGGGCCGACGCGGCGGCGATCAGGATCTGCGCCCACCAGGGGAGACCGGTGATGCTCGAGACGAGGCCGACCACCGACGACATCCCGATCATGAGGAACGTGAACTCGAGCGTGACCATCTCGATGATGAAGCACACGAGTGCCACCACGAGCCACGCGATCCATGCGTATTGGATGAGGTCCACGTCGCCAGCGTAGTCAGCGGATGCTGTGTCCGGGGCAGGCGCGCGGCTGCCCGCCCGCGCCTCGCGCCCCGGCCCATCTCGCACGGGCGGCCCAGTAGTGTCGTGGGGAACCGAAGGAGCTCCCGTGCCCGATCCCGCCTCCGCATCCCTCGCACCCGGCTCGCTGTCGGGCCGCACCGCACTCGTCACCGGCTCGAGCCGCGGCATCGGCGCCGCGACCGTCGACCTGCTGGCCCGCGCGGGCGCCGACGTGGTCGTCAACTACCGCGCCAAGGCCCCGCGCGCCGAGAAGGTCGTCGCCGCGGCCGAGGCCCAGGGCGTGCAGGCGATCGCCGTGCAGGCCGACCTGACCGACGCCGCCAGCGTCGCGGCGATGTTCGCCGCCGCCGAGGAGCGCTTCGGCGGCCTCGACATCCTCGTCATGAACGCCTCCGGCGGCATGGAGGCCGGCATGGGCGAGGACTACGCGATGCGGCTCAACCGCGACGCGCAGGTCGCGCTGCTCGACGCGGCCGTGCCGGTGCTGCGCGACGGCGCGCGGGTCGTCTTCGTCACGAGCCACCAGGCGCACTTCATCCGCACGACGCCGACGATGCCCGAGTACGAGGCCGTCGCGCTGTCGAAGCGCGCGGGCGAGGACGCCCTCCGCGAGCGCATCCCCGCCCTCGCCGAGCGCGGCATCGAGCTCGTGGTGGTCTCGGGCGACATGATCGAGGGCACCATCACCGCGACCCTGCTCGAGCGCGCCAACCCCGGCGCGATCGCGAGCCGCCGCGAGGACGCCGGCCGGCTCTACAACGTCGAGGAGTTCGCCCGCGAGGTGGCGCTCGCCGCCGTCGAGCCAGTGCCCGCCGACAGCACGCGCCTCGTCGGCGACGTCTCCGGCTTCGCGACCGACGAGGGAGGGCAGGCCTGATGCGCGCCGACGACATCGAGCGCCTCGTCTCGCTCTCCCGCCCGGCCGTCCACCCGAGCGGCGAGTACGCCGTGGTCGCCGCCTCGAGGCCGAGCCTCCGCGCCAACCGCAACGTCGGCCAGCTGTGGCGCGTGTCGCTGCGCGACGGCGCCCGGCGCCGCATCACCGGCGGCGTCGCCGACCGCTCGCCGCGCCTCACGCCCGACGGCGGCACGCTGCTGCTCGTGCGCGACGACGATGCCGGCAAGCCGCAGGTGTGGGCGATGCGCGTCGACGGCGGCGAGCCGGTGCAGGCCACCGCGCAGCCCGGCGGCGTGCTCGAGTACGCCGTCTCGCCCGACGGCACCCGCATCGCGTTCACCGCGGCCGTGCTCGAGCCGGGCCGCTACGGCTCGGTCGAGGGCGTGAGCGCCTCGCAGGAGCCCGCGCGCCTCATCACGCGCAACCGCAACCAGGCGAACGGCACCGGCAGCCTCATCGGCCGCCGGTCGCACCTGTTCGTCGCGCCGCTGCCCGACCTCGACGGCGAGCCCCGCTACGAGCGCGCCGCGCACCCGCACGACGAGCCGGGTCGCATCGACGACGCCCCGCACGCGCCGGAGGCCATCCGCCTCAGCCACGGCGAGTTCGACCACTCGGCGCCGGCCTTCTCGGCCGACGGCGAGCGCGTGCTGTGCATCACGGCGCGCCACGACACCCGCGACGACGACCTGCTGAACGCGGTCGTCGAGTTCGACGCGGGCGTCGCCGAGGGCGAGCCGCACACGATCCTCAGCTCGCGCGCGGGGCTCTCGGTGGCCGAGGTGCAGCCGACGCCCGACGGCGGCTTCGTGCTGCTCGCGCAGCAGATGGGGGAGTCCGGTCGCGACTTCGTCGGCCGCAGCACGCAGCTGTTCGTGCTCGAGCACCCCGGCGCGCACCCGGAGGAGGTCACCGAGGGCGACACCGTCGACCTGGGCGAGCCGGGCAGCCACGCGACCGTCGTCGAGGACGGCGTGCTCGTGCAGCAGCGCCGCCGCGGCCGCGTCGTGCTCGTGCACGTCACGGGCGGCGGCTCGAAGGAGCTCATCGGCGGCGACGTCGAGGTCATCGGCCACGGCGTGGGCGACGGCGTCACCGTCGCGACCGTCGCGACGCCGACATCCGCCGGCGAGGTGGCCGTGCTCGACGACCGCGGCGTGACCGTGCTCACCGACTTCGGCGCGCCCCTCGCGGAGGCCGGCGTCGCCGCGCCCGTCGAGCATGAGTTCCCCACCCGCGACGGCGGCACGGTGCACGGCTGGGTCTGGGTGCCCGAGGGCGAGGGCCCGCATCCCGTGCTGCTGAACATCCACGGCGGGCCGTTCGCGCAGTACGGCGTGGGCGTGTTCGACGAGGCGCAGGTCGCGGTCGACGCGGGCTACGCGGTCGTGCAGTGCAACCCGCGCGGCTCGGCCGGCTACGGCCGCGAGCACGGCATCGCGATCCGCCAGGCCATGGGCACGGCCGACATGCACGACGTGCTGGACTTCCTCGACGCATCCATCGACGCCCACCCCGAGCTCGACCGCGAGCGGCTCGGCATCATGGGCGGTTCGTACGGCGGCTACCTGACGGCGTGGACGATCGCGCACGACCACCGCTTCGCGGCGGCGATCGTCGAGCGCGGCTTCCTCGACCCCGAGTCGTTCGCCGGCACGAGCGACATCGGCTGGTTCTTCGGCGGCGAGTACACCGGCACCGACCCGGATGCGATGCGGGCGCAGAGCCCGATGGCGCGCGTCGGGGACGTGCGGACGCCGACGCTCGTCGTGCACTCCGAGCAGGACTGGCGGTGCCCGCCCGAGCAGGCGCAGCGCTACTGGGCCGCCCTCAAGCGCAACGGGGTCGAGACGGCGCTGCTGCTGTTCCCGGGCGAGAACCACGAGCTGACGCGCTCGGGCCAGCCGCGGCACCGCGTCGAGCGCTTCGAGCACGTGCTGCGGTGGTGGGCGAAGCACCTGCCGACGCAGCAGAACCACGGGCAGTAGGCGGGACGGCCGGCCCCGTCGAGCGGCATCGCTCGCGCGGCGGGGCTAGGCGGCCCGGGCTATGCCGTCGGCTGCACCCCGTCGGCGACCGCGGCCACGACCCGGTCGCGGCCCTCGTCGTCGAGCAGGCCCAGCTCGTGCGCGATGCGCGCCGCCTCGTCGTAGGAGGAGTGGAAGCGGATGCCGGCGGCCTCGAGCTCGGCGCGCGCCGCGCCCTCGACGGGCACGACCTCGTGGATGAGCACTGCCACGCCGAGGCCCGCGCCGCGGCGCAGCATCTCGGCGCCCACCTGCGGGTCGGCCTGGCCGCTGTCGCCGAGGAACATGAAGCGGCACTCGGGGAACAGCTCGCGCTCCCGGTCGAAGTTCTGCAGCTTGCGCTGCTTGATCGACTTCTTCGTGAAGAGGTTGAGGAAGGAGCCGCCGAGCACCGCGTGCGGCGGCAGCCCCAGGTCGGCGAGCCCGCCGCGCGTGTACTGCTCGATGAGGCCGCGGGGCCCCTCGGGGCGCGCGGTGACGAACGTCAGGTCGCCGGGGCGCGACGGCTCGCCGGAGTGGCCCTCGTCGAGCTCGATGAGCAGCTCGACCACGCCCGGGTAGACGATGCCGCGCGGGTAGCGCGTCTCGTGCAGCATGGCGCGCACCGTGTCGTCGATGTCGCACAGGATGCGGAGGTCGTGGACGGGGGAGTCGGCGGCCTCGGCGGCGATGTGGGCGAGCACCGCCTCGCGGTCGGCGGGCAGCAGCCGCTCGTAGACGACGTGCTCGAGGTCGTGCCGGTCGCCGGAGGCGTTCAGCAGGTACTTCATGTCGCGGAACGGCTCGCCCGTGAGCGACAGCAGCATGCTGCGCACGCCGTGCGACACCGTCGGATCGAGCGGCAGGCCGCGCAGCGCGTGCACGATGCGCGCGCGCATGGCGGGGCTCAGCTCGGCGGAGCGGTCGACGCACAGCAGCTGCACGAGCTCGCGCCGCTCCCGTCGGCGCAGGAGCCCCGTGAGGAGGTTGCCGGCGATGGCGTCGATCGTGCGCTGCAGGTCGATCTGGGCGAGCACGGACTCGAGCGCGCCCTCGGGGGTCGCGCGCAGCTTGGCCAGGGCCTCGGAGGGATTCACGGCTCCGATCCTGGCACCCGCACCCTGAGCGCGGCGTGATCGATGCGCGCGTCGATCCGCTCAGCCCTGCCCGCCGGGTCGCCGTCGAGCTGCACGGGCATCGGGGCGTCGACGGCGCCGAGCGTCACCCGCTCGGCGCGCCGGTGCCGCAGCACGCCCTCCGCGCGCGCAAGCCCCGCGCCCGCAGCGGCGATGCGGCCCCAGTGCGCCAGGTGGCGCGGGCTCACCGTGGCCACGTGCAGCAGTCCGTCGTCGAGCCGGGTGCCCGGCAGCACCCGCAGCCCCGCGGGGATGCGCGCGGCGTTGTGCACGAGCACGCTCCACGCGCGGGCCGCCTCGACCGGGCCGCCGTCGAAGCGGCCGCGCACGGCGAAGCTGGGGTGCCCGAGGCGGCGCGCGCCCGCGGCCACGTAGGAGAGCCAGCCGAGCCGGCGCTTCGCGCGCAGCGACGACGCCTCGACGGCGAGCGCGTCGTTCCCGACCCCGACGACGACCAGGAACGGCGCCTCCGGCTCGCGCTCGCCGCCGGCGCGCGTCAGCACCACGCGGCCGAGGTCGATGTGCGCGGTCGGGCCGGAGACCGCGACGCGCGCCGCGGCGGCGACGTCGTGCAGCGGCAGGTCGAGGTTCCTCGCGAACAGGTTGGCCGTGCCGGCAGGCACGATGCCGAGCGGCATGCCGGTGTGCGCGAGCTCGGCCGCGATCGCACGGACCGTGCCGTCGCCGCCGACCGCCACGACCGCATCCGCCCCGGCTGCGAGCGCCGCGCGGGCCTGCGGGCCGCCCGGCTCGGCCGCGGTGGTCGCAGCGACCCGCGCGTCGAGGCCCGCGCGCGCCGCCTCGCGCAGCACGGCGTCGACGGCCCGCGCGGCACCGCGGGCCGTGGGGTTGCCGATGACGACGAGCTCGGGCACGCGGCCAGGCTAGCGAGCGCTCAGCCCGCGTCGGCGACGACCAGCCTGCCGCCGAGCCACGCCGCCATCGACTCGAGCTCGGCGTCGACGGCGCGCCGCAGGCGCCGGTCGGGCTCCGCGTCCCAGTGGATGCGCGCCACGCGCAGCGCGCCCGCGTCGCGGTCGGTGCGCGCGTCGACCTTGCCCACCAGCCGGTCGCGGTCGAGGATCGGCAGCGCGAAGGCGCCCCAGCGTCGCCTCGCCGCCGGCGTGTACTGCTCGAGCGCGTAGTCGAAGGCGAACAGCTCCGCCATGCGCCGCCGCTCGGCGATGAGGCGGTCGACGGGGGAGAGGATCGCCACGCGCCCGGCGAATCCCTCCGCGGTCGCCGCCTCGTCGAGCCGCCACTCGCGCCGCGTGCCCTCGACGAGCACCGGCACGCCCGCGTCGCCGACGAGGGCCGGACGCGCGATGCCGAGGGAGCGCAGCCGCCGGCGGTCGCGCTCCGCGGCGGCCTCGGCCGCGTCGAGCGACGGACCCGGCGGCAGCACGCGCTCGGCGAGGTCCCACACCCGCTCGAGGCCGGCGCGCTCGGCGACCGCGACGAGCCCCGCGCGCAGCAGGTGCTCGAGCATCATGGCGACGTCGCGGCCGGTGTTCCAGCCGCTCGAGGCGTAGGGCGCGTCGGCGGTGTCGTCGATCTCGCGCTGGGGGAGCGGGCCGTCGGCGCGCAGCTGCTCGAGCAGCCGCTGGCGGAAGCCGGCGTTCTGGTCGAGCCACTCGCCGCCACGTGCGGCGGCCGCGGCCATCTCGGGCCGGTGCAGCGGCAGGTCGGCCGTCGGCACGAGCGCGACCGCGTGCGGCTCGCGCGGCGACGGCTGCAGGATCCACTCGAACAGCGACTGCTCCACCTCGGCCGCCCGGCGCACCGCGCCGGCGTCGATCGCGTGCCCCAGCCGCGACCAGGCGACGTGCTCGGCGGCGGGCATCACGATGTCGGTGACGTTGACCTGCAGCAGCGTCAGGTGCCGCGCCACGTCGACGAGGTCGTCGGAGCCGCCGACGAGCGCGCGGTCGGCGTCGAGCAGCTGCCCCCGCACCGCGATGCGGCGCGCCTCGGCGCGCGGGATCGTGCGCGGCTCGGCCATGCGTCGACGGTAGTGCCGCGGTGCCAGGATGGTGCCATGTCTGATCGCGCTGCGCTCCGTCCCGAGACCGTCACGGTGAGCGCTGGCCGCCCCGCCCACGTGCCCGGCGCCCCCTTCAACGAGCCGGTGACCTTCGCGAGCGCGTTCGTCGCCGGCGGCGAGCTCGAGTACGCGCGCTACGGGAACCCGTCGTGGACGGCGCTCGAGGAGGCGCTCGGTGCGCTCGAGGGCGGCGAGTGCATCTCGTTCGCGAGCGGCATGGCCGCGGTGAGCGCGGTCGCCGCGCTCGTGCCGCACGGCGGCGCGGTCGTCGTGCCGCAGCACGCGTACCAGCACACCCTGATGCTGCTCGACACCGGCGCCGCGGAGGGCCGCTTCGAGGTGCGTCGGGTCGACATCGCCGACGCCGCCGCCGTCGAGGCCGCGATGCCCGGCGCGGCGATGGTGTGGATCGAGTCGCCCACGAACCCCGCGCTCGAGGTCGCCGACATCGCGAGGCTCGCGGCCGCGGCGCGGGCTGCCGGCGCGCTGAGCGTCGTCGACAGCACGTTCGCGTCGCCGCTCGTGCAGCGGCCGCTCGAGGACGGCGCCGACGTCGTGGTGCACTCCGCGACGAAGCTCATCGCCGGGCACAGCGACATCGTGCTCGGCGCGGTCGCGACCGGCAGCGCCGACCTCGCCGAGCGCATCCGCCAGCACCGCGGGCTGCACGGCGCGATCCCGGGCCCGATGGAGGCGTTCCTGGCGCTCCGGGGCCTGCGCACCCTCTCGGTGCGCCTCGAGCGCGCGCAGGCGAACGCGCGCGAGCTCACGCGCAGGCTCGCGGATGCGCCAGGCGTCGTCGAGGTGCGCGATCCCGGGTTCGGGACGGTGCTCGCGATCGTGCTCGCCGATGCGGCGGCCGCCGACCGCGTCGTCGAGCGCGTGCGCCTGTGGATCCCGGCGACGAGCCTCGGGGGAGTGGAGTCCACCCTCGAGCGTCGGCGCCGGTGGGCGACCGAGGCGCCGACCATCCCGGAGGGGCTCATCCGCCTCTCGGTCGGCATCGAGCACATCGATGACCTCGCCGACGACCTGCTGCGGGCGCTGGCGGCATGACGGCGCGCGCGCTCGCCGATGGCGCGGTGCTGCGCCCCGCGCGGCCCGGCGACGAGCCCGGCATCCTCGCGATGATCGAGGCGCTCGCGCGCTACGAGCGCGAGCCCGACGCGGTCGAGAACACCGCGCCGATGCTCACGGCGGCCCTCTTCGGCGACGAGCCGCGCGTCTTCGCGCACGTGGTCGAGCACGACGGCGCGATCGTCGGCATCGCGATCTGGTTCGTGACCTACTCCACCTGGACGGGCATGCACGGCATCTGGCTCGAGGATCTCTACGTCGACGAGCGGATGCGCGGGCGCGGCCACGGCCGCGCGCTCATGGCGGCGCTGGCGGCCGAGTGCCTCGAGCGGGGGTATCGGCGCTTCGAGTGGACCGTGCTCGACTGGAACGCGCCCTCGATCGCCTTCTACCGCTCGATCGGCGCCGAGCCGATGTCGGAGTGGACGACGCAGCGGCTCTCGGGCGAGCGGCTCGCGGAGCTCGCCGGCCGCTGAGCAGCCGCGGGCGCCGGGGGAGCGGCGCTCAGCCCAGCCGCAGTCGCGAGGGGCGCACGAGCCGGGCGCCTGCGGCGTCCCAGCCGTCGCGGGTCGGTGCCGCGTCGTCGACCGAGAACGACGCCTGCGCCGCCGCGAGGTCGGGGTAGCGGCCGAGCGAGGCGCCCGCGCCGTCGACCGCGACGAACTCCTCGAGGCTCTCCTCGACGAAGCCCAGGAACGTCAGGCCGTCGTCGTCGGCGCGGCTCGCGACCCAGAGGCCGTTGCCGGGCGTGGCCCACGTCACGGCGGGCGCATCGATCGTCTCGGAGCGGTTCGGCCTTGCCATCGTGTCGGTCATGACCGCTCCTTCGAGATTCGTTAGTTCGACGATCGAAATGTATCACGCTCGAACGGTATAGTCGGACCTGACAGCGGATTCCCAGGCACGGCCCGGGGGACGCGGCGCACGGGAGCGGAGGCGGAGATGCGGCAGGCGGAGTCGAACGAGGGCTCGGGCTACTGGTACCCGCAGCACGGCGTGCCGACGAGCGTCGACGTGCTGAACCTGCTGCGCCGGTACCGCGCGACGGAGGGCGCGATGCGTGCCCGGACGCGCTCGTCGATGGGTATGGGCGAGACCGACCTGCTCGCGCTGCGCATCCTGCTGCAGACGCAGCGCAGCGGCGAGCTCATGCGGCAGCGCGACCTCGCGCACGCCCTCGGGCTCGCGTCGCCGTCGGTGACGGCACTCGTCGACCGCCTGGTGCGCAGCGGCCACGTGCGCCGCGAGCCGCATCCCGACGACCGGCGCGCGACGATCGTCGTGCCGACGACCGACACCGACACCGAGGTGCGGGCGACGCTCGGCGCGATGCACCGTCGCATGATCGACGTCATCGACAGCATGGACGAGACCGAGCGCCTCGCCGTCGCGAGCTTCCTGCAGCGGATGGTCGCGGCCGTCGAGCAGGTCGACGAGCACGAGGAGCCGGCCCCGGCACCCGTGCTGACCGCCTAGCCCCGTCCGGCGCTCCTGCGTCAAGCGCCGATAATGCACATTATGTCGGATCGAAGAGGGTACGAAGCCCTCACGCCCTTCTGGTATCCCCCGCGCACTCGCCGAAACCCGCAGGCGGAGCGACGAGCAGGCGGCCGATCCCCGCGCATGCCGCTGTAAGAATCTGCGGCAGCGCGCGGCGCGCACTGCCGCGCGACGCTTCGATGCCGCGAGCGTCAGTGACTGCTGTATAGTCAGTGTGTGCTGACTATTGCGAATCGACTGGACGTGATGCATCGGCTGGGCCGGGCACTGGCGGACCCGACGCGCTCCCGCATCTTGCTGAGCTTGCTGCGGGCGCCGAACTACCCCGCTGTCCTTGCGCGCGAGCTCGACCTAACACGCTCGAACGTATCGAACCACCTAGCCTGCCTACGTGACTGCGGCATCGCCGTGGCCGAGCCTGAGGGCCGCCAGACGCGGTACCAGATCGCCGACCCGCACCTCGCGCAGGCGCTGACTGCGCTAGTTGAGGTGACCTTGGCTGTCGACGAACAGGCGCCATGCCTCGATCCGGAGTGCCCTGTCCCCGGCTGCTGCGAGACGGCCCGATGAGCGCGGAGACGCTGACCGAGGAGCGACGGAGCACCCTGCACCGCCGAGTGCGACTGATCGTCGGATTCACGATCACCTACAACGTCATCGAGGCGATCGTCGCGATCTGGGCGGGCTCGATGGCCTCTTCAGCCGCTCTGATCGGGTTCGGTCTCGATTCAGTCGTTGAAGTGCTCTCCGCTGCCGCGGTCGCATGGCAGTTCACCCGGAAGGATCCGGAGCGGTGGGAGAAGGCGACTGTCCGCGCGATCGGCATCGCGTTCTTCGCTCTCGCCGCGTACGTCATCATCGACGCGGTGTTCACGTTGACCGGAATCGAAGAAGTCGATCACAGCCCACTGGGCATCGGAATCGCCACTCTCAGCCTGCTCGTCATGCCGGCTCTGGCCTGGTTCGAGTTCCGCACTGGCCGTGAGCTCGGTTCGCGCAGCGTGCAGGCGGACGCAAAGCAGTTGCTCCTGTGCATCTACCTGTCGGGCACGGTCCTCATCGGCCTGTTGCTCAACCTGCTCTTCGGCTGGATGTGGGCAGACTCCGTGGCTGCACTGATCGTCGCTGGGCTCGCGATCCGCGAAGGCGTCGAGGCGTGGCGCGGCGAGGTCGAATCGCCCTTCGAGGTCCTTGGCGAGCTCGAGACGAAGAAGATCTAAATGCTCGCGACCATTACGTCCGCGATCGGCATGTTCGCGGCAACCAACATCGACGACATCGTCATACTCACCGTGCTCTTCCTGGCATCGTCCCGCGGCGGGCCCCGGCCCTGGCAGATCGTTCTCGGCCAATATCTGGGATTCGCGACGCTCGTTGCGATCAGCGTTGTCGCGGCACTGGGGCTTACGATCGTCCCGGACGAGTGGGTCGGCTTCCTCGGCCTCATCCCGCTGCTGATCGGTGTGATCGGACTCATCCGGGGACTGCGCGACCGTGACGATGCAGATCCTGACGAGTCGGCGATGAAGAACCTCGGCCTGCTCGGCATCGCCGGAGTCACCATCGCGAATGGCGCGGACAACATCAGCCTCTACACGCCGGTGTTCCGAACCATCTCGCCCGCGGACACCGCCATCACCATCGTCGTATTCCTCGCTCTGGTGAGCGTCTGGTGCCTCCTCGGCAAACTCATCGGCACGCACAAGGCCGTCACCGAGGGCCTCGAGCGGATCGAGCACTGGCTGGTCCCCGTCGTGTTCATCGGCCTGGGCTTGTTCATCCTGATCGAGTCCGGCGTCATCCCCCGCCTGTTCGAGGCACTGGCCTGATGTCGGTCACCAGCAGCAACTCGCCGACACACGCAGCGACACAATCCGCCCCAGGGGACACCGCCCCACCAGACAGGAGACCTCGACTGTGGCGAGTCACGATGGTCGGCTACATCACTGCGCTCGCCGCCGTCGCGATTGATCAACTCAGCAAGCTCTGGGCTGAGGCGACCCTCGCTATCGGCGAGCGACATCCGCTCCTGGGGGACATGCTCGCGATCCAGCTCACCTTCAACCCAGGAGCAGCATTCTCGCTCGGCGCCACCGCAACGCCGCTCATCACCGTCCTCGCCGCCGCGGGCACCATGGTCGCGGCCTGGCTCACCTGGAGAACCACGTCACTGCCGTGGGCGGTCGGCCTCGGCCTCATCCTCGGTGGGGCGTTGGGGAATGTCATCGACCGGCTGGCGCGCCACCCTGGACCGGGCCGAGGTCACGTCGTGGACTTCATCGCCTACGCCGACTGGTTCATCGGAAACTTTGCAGACGTGTTCGTGTTCGGCGGCCTGGCCCTCTGCATTGCGTTCGCTTTCACAGGTAAGCCCATGAAGCCTTAATCATCAGCACCTGGCCGGAGAGTGCTCGGCAGAGCCCGAGCACGGGAGCTCACGACGTGAGTTGATATCCCTGATATCCAGTCGAATTCGTGATATCTAACTAGTTCGGCTCCCGACCCTCTCCTGTGTGCCAGCGCGCCGAGCGGCGTGAGCGTAATCTTGCACCCATGACCGACCAGCCCTCTTCTCCGGCGGTTGCCTGCTCGCTCGGTGCCGGCATGCAAGGCCGGGTGGATCGCTGGCGCTCGCTGCTCGAGGGCGCCGAGCCCGAAGTGGTCGACGGCGGCCTGCAGTATCTGCTCCCGATCGCGGTCGTCGCGTCGGCGGCACGTGTCGCCGCCGATGAGCAAGCGTGCTGTCCGTTCTTCGCGTTCGATCTCGCGCTGCGCGGCGAGATGTTTGTGCTCGCGATGCGCACGCCTCCAGAAGGTGCGTCGATGCTCGCGGAGATCACCGGACAGCTCCCCCACACCGGATGACGCCGCGTCTGGTGCAGGCCCGGGACCAACACCAGGTTCCGATCTACCTCGCCGCGATCGCCGTCGGCGCAGCGGTCGGACTCATCTCCCCCTCGGTCGCACCCACGCTGGAGCACGCGATCGAGCCAGTGCTGATGCTGCTGCTCTTCGCGACCTTCCTCGGCGTACCGCTCGTCGAGGTGGGGCGATCGTTCCGCGACGCCCGATTCCTCGTGACGATTCTCGGCGCGAACTTCGTCGTGGTTCCTGTGCTCGCGTGGAGTTTATCGAGATTTGTCGCCGACGACCGCGGCCTACTGCTCGGCGTGCTGCTGGTGCTGCTGACGCCGTGCATCGACTACGTGATCGTCTTCACCGGCCTCGCCGGCGGCGCACGCGCACGCCTGCTCGCGGCCGCTCCCCTGCTGATGCTGGTGCAGATCCTCCTCCTGCCGCTCTACCTGCTGCTGTTCGTCGGAACCGAAGTGCTCGATGTCATCGACGTCGGCCCCTTCGCAGAGGCCTTCCTGCTGCTCATCGTCATCCCGCTCGCCGCGGCCGCGATCGTCCAGGCCTTCGCGAAGCGACACCGCTTCGGCCGAGTCGTCGAGACGGTCATGGCCGCCGCCATGGTGCCGCTCATGATGCTCACGCTCGCGACCGTCGTCGGGTCGCAGATCGGCGCCGTTGGCTCGCAGATCGGCGCCCTCATCCGCGTCGTGCCGCTCTACGTGGCGTTCGTCGTCGTCGCGGTGATGCTCGGCCTGCTCGCGGGCCGCATGGCCCGGCTCGACGTCCCTGGAACGCGGGCGGTCGCCTTCTCGCTTGCGACCAGGAACTCGCTCGTCGTCCTCCCGCTCGCACTGGCATTGCCCGCGACACTCGGCATCGCCCCGCTCGCCGTCGTCACCCAAACCCTCGTCGAGCTGGTGGCCATGGTGGTGCTCGTGCGGCTGGTGCCACGCTTCATCCCAGAGCGTGTCAATCGTGGGCGCGGCTCATCGTCGCGTGGAGCTCACGACGTACGTTGATATCCCCGGTATCCAGACAAGTTGATACCGAAGCTCCGGCCCCGCTCTCCCTGAGGCCCAAGTCAGCAAACAAATCCCACCAAAACCTGCTGACCGGGCGTTTTCCGTGCGTGGTGGACTCTTAACGAGCGCCCACCGCTCATAGGTGATGCAGACAATGCACCAACCCGGCGTCCTGCGGCCCGGCCGGTGCGGCCCGGGTCGGGTCAGGCACAGCAGGAGGTGGGTAGTTCGTTGCGGAACAGCCCGGCGGCGATCCGCAGGCTCTCGGCCATGGTCAAGTAGGGAGCCCAGGTGTCGGCGAGGTCGTCGACGGTCATCTCGGCCTTGATCGCGTAAGTGGCGGCGAGCATGATCTCGCCCGCTCCGTCGGCGACCGCGTGGACGCCTAGGACCTTGCCGGTGCTGGCGTCGGCGACCAGTTTCAGCGCGCCGCGAGTGTCGCGGTTCACCAGTGCTCTCGGCACGTCCTCCAAAGCCAAAGTTCGGCAGGCACACGGGTGGCCTTGCTCAAGCGCTTCTTTCTCAGTGAGCCCTGCCGAGGCCAACTGTGGGCGGGTGAACATCACCGCCGGCAGGCCGGTGTAGTCCACCGTCTCACGCTTTGTCCCACCGTCGGCGAGTGCGTTGACGGCGGCGACCCGTCCAGAGGCGGCGGCGACGTACACGTACTGCGGAGTGCCCGCAACGTCGCCCGCTGCATACACCCGCGGGTTGGACGTGGCCTGGTGTTCGTCGATCACGACGAAGCCCCGGGCGTCGGTGTCGACGCCAGCTGCCGCGAGACTCAACGTGATGGTGTCGGAGTGCCTGCCGGTCGCCACCAACAGTCGCTCCGCAGTCACCTGGTTCCCAGACGCGGTGATCACTCTGACGCCGCCTTCCTCGGCGGTCTCGACGCCGGTCGCGTGTTCGGCGATCACGGCGATACCGTCATCGGCGAACACACCGGCCATGACCTCGCGCAACTCCGGCTCTGCGCGCGGCGCCAGGCGCCCGATCACAGTCACGCGAGCGCCGAGGTGCGCGAACAGCTGGGCCTGCTCCATCCCGACATAGCCGCCACCGATGATCACCAGCGACTCGGGCACCTCGGTCAGTTCCATCGCAGTCGTCGACGTCAAGTACTCCACGTCCTCGATCCCGTCGATGCCGCGCACCGTGGGCTGCGAACCGGTCGCGATCACGTAGGACCGTGCCCGCAGCGGCTTCCCGTCGACCTCCACCGTGTCCTTGTCGGCGAATCGAGCCTCACCTGAGATCAGCGGGAACCCCCACGCTTCAGCGACCTCGGTGTACTTGTGCTGCTTGAGTCGGTCGATCAACTCAGCTTTCTGCGCCACCAGGGCGTCCAGGTCCACGCCGTCCGCGGAGGTGGGAACGCCGTCGAACGGGTTGGTTAGCGCACTGTGCCGGGTCCCGGCAGCGGCCAGCAGGGTCTTGGACGGAATACAGCCGACGTTGACACAGGTCCCGCCCAGAGCGCCGCGCTCGATCAGTACGACCTCGGCGCCCGCCTTGCGGGCCGCGATACCTGCTGCCATCGCGGCCCCTCCCGACCCGATGACGGCCAGGTCAACGTCGTACTCCGCGCTCATCTCGATCTCCTCCGGTTTGGTATTCGCCCATCCATCACCCACCATGGACCTTCCAGTGCAGTAGAAGGTCAAGTACCGAGAGCGGAGACCGCCATGCGAATCGGTGAACTCGCCGAGGCCACTGGCACGACCACCAAGACCCTGCGGTTCTACGAGGACAGCGGACTGCTGCCGCCCCCCGAACGGACCGTCAACGGATACCGCGACTACGACCAAGAGGCCATCGCCAGGCTGGATTTCATCCGGCGAGGGCGCGCCGCCGGACTCACACTCGCTCAGATCCGCGAGGTACTCGATATTCGAGATACCGGGACCGCCCCGTGCCACCACGTCAAGGAGCTCCTCGACATCCGCCTCACTGCCCTCGACCAGCAGATCACCGACCTACAAGCGCTCCGCACCAACGTCGCCCACCTCCGAGACGGCGCCGCACAAGCCAACCCCTCCGAATGCCAGTCCAAGGACGTATGCCGCTACCTGTGAGCCCTTCGTGGCCATAAGCCCGCGGCGGTAGCGCATGACGACCGGTGCGGGCTGCTCGAGGCGACTCTGTGCTCAGGTTCACGACCTGGGTTGATATCTCCGATATCCAGTCGAGTGCCGGCGAGGCCTCCCCGAGATCCCCCAGCCCCGCGGGCTACCGTGACCACCCACCAGGAAGGCAGGCCCCCGTGCTCCGCATCGCCGCATCCGTCCACGACGCGACCATCGCGCTCGACGACCCCATGAACCTCTTCATCCTCGGCGCGACCGGCATCGTCACGCTCGCCGCGCTCGCGCTCATCGGCGCGTTCGCGTCGACGCTCACGGAGCGAGCCGAGCCGGCTCCTGGCCCTACGCTGAGCCGGTGACCGCAGCAACCCGCAGCCCGCGCATCCTCGACGCCGAGTGGCGTCGCAAGTTCCTCGTCGAGGAGCGCTACATCTCCCGCTCGGAGCGGCGGACCCTCTACGGCAGCGCCATCGCGCTCGCCGTCGTGGGCCTCACGATCTTCACGGTGATGCTCGTGGGCGTGCTGACCGACTCGGGCGCCGCGAGGCTCAACGAGCCCGTGCAGCAGTGGTTCGTCGACGCCCGCGACGACGCGGAGACCGTCACCATGTCGGTGCTCGCGTACGTCTTCGGCCCCGTCGCGATGCCCATCATCGTGCTCGTGGTCTGCATCGGCTGGACGATCCTCGCGAGCCACGCCTGGCGCCCGCTCGTGCTGTGCGGCGGCATGGCGCTCGGCGTGATCAGCGCCCTCTCCATCGCTCCCCTCGTGCAGCACCCGCGCCCCCCGATCGACCTCATGGTGCTCGGCGCCGACCACACCTTCTCGTTCCCCTCCGGGCACGTGCTCGGCGCATCCGACTTCCTCCTCATCAGCGCCTACCTCATCGCCTCGCGGCAGCGGCACATCCCCCTGCGCATCGGCCTCTTCGCGCTCGCCGCGGTCGGCATCGTGGCGCAGATCGGCAGCCGGCTGTACCTCGGCTACCACTGGCTCACCGACGTCATCGCGTCGGTCGGCCTGTCGTTCGTGATCCTCGCGATCGTGATCGTCGTGGACACCCTCCGCACGGCCCGGGTCAAGGGCGAGCCGATCACCGGACCGCTCTCGACGGCCCAGCGCGACGGCACCTGACCCATCCCCTGACCCATCCCTGCGGCCCGCGGCTCCGAACCGCTGTGGACCCACCGACAAGGGAGCACCGCCATGACACCTCGATCCGCATCGATCACCGCCCTCCTGGCAGCCGCCGCGCTGGCGCTCGCGGGCTGCTCCGCCAGCGGTGAGTCCGCTCCGCCGCCCTCCGGCGACGCGGCGCCGAGCTCGGCACCCGCGACGGAGCCCTCCTCCCCCGCATCGTCGGGCGACGAGGCGGGGATGGCGCTCATCGGCATGGTCGGCACGGCCGACGACCCCGACGCGTACGAGATCGCGCTCACCGACGCCGACGGCCGGCCCGTCGAGACGCTCGCGGCCGGCGACTACACGCTCACCTTCGCCGACCGCACCGCCGCCCACAACTTCCGCCTGACCGGCCCCGGCGGCGTCGACGTGGCGACGGATGTCGCGGGCACCGACGAGACGTCGGTGCAGGTGACGCTCGTGGCCGGCACCTACACGTTCGTGTGCGACCCGCACCCGGCGACCATGGTCGGCGAGGTCGAGGTCACCGGCTGATGCGCCGCGCGTGACCACCAGGCTGCTGCTGCTGAGCGACACCCACCTGCCGCTGCGCGCGAAGGCGCTGCAGGAGCAGGTGTGGCGGCTCGTCGACGAGGCCGACCTGGTGGTGCACGCCGGCGACTGGGTGGTGCCGGAGCTCCTCGACGAGCTCGAGTCGCGGGCAGCGCGCCTCGTGGGCGTCGCGGGCAACAACGACGGCGCCGAGCTGCACCGCCGGCTCGGCGAGACCGCCCGCTTCGAGATCGATGGGCTCCGGTTCGCGGTCGAGCACGAGACGGGCGCCGCCGCCGGCCGGGAGCGCCGCTGCGACGCGCGCTTCGGGCCCTCCTCCCCCGCGCCGGCCGATGTGCTCGTCTTCGGGCACTCGCACATCCCCTGGGACTCGACGACGCCCGGAGGGCTGCGCATGCTGAACCCCGGCTCCCCCACCGATCGGCGGCGCCAGCCGGTCGGCACCGTGATGACGGCGGTCGTCGACGGCGGCGCGCTCGGCGAGGTGGCGCTCGTGCCGACGCCGCGCTGACGCGCCGGCTGCTTCCTGTGGGCCCGCACGCCTGTTCCTGCGAGTCCGCTGGTCATCCGTCCCCCAAGGGCGGGATACGCTCAGGGAGACAAATGGAGGACGCCATGGGCGCTGCCGACCCGCTCCAGCAGGGAAGCCTGCTCGCCGAGCGCTATCGCATCGGCGAGCGCATCGGCGCCGGCGGCATGGCCTCGGTGCATCGGGCCACCGACGAGGTGCTGGGGCGCGAGGTCGCGGTCAAGGCGATCGTGCGCGAGAGCACCGATCCGGCCGACCTCCAGCGCGAGCGGTCGGAGATCGACCTGCTCGCCTCGCTCAACCACCGCGCGCTCGTCACCCTCTTCGACGCGGGCAGCACGACGCTCGACGGCCTGCTGGTGTCGTACCTGGTGATGGAGCTCGTCGACGGGCCCACGCTCGCCGCGCGCCTCGCCCAGGGGCCGCTGCCGCAGGAGCAGGCGTGGCGCATCGCGCACGACCTGGCCGAGGCGCTCGTCATCGTGCACGCGAGCGAGGTGGTGCACCGCGACATCAAGCCCGCGAACATCCTGCTCGCGCCCTCGCTCGTGCCCGGGAGGGACTTCGACGCGAAGCTCGCCGACTTCGGCATCGCCGCCATCGTGGGCGCCGCGCGGCTGACCGCGACCGGCACGGTGCTCGGCACGGCCGCCTACCTCAGCCCCGAGCAGGCCACCGGCGCGCGCGTCGCGCCCTCCTCCGACATCTACTCGCTCGGCCTCGTGCTGCTCGAGGCGCTCACGGGGCGCCGCGAGTACCCCGGGCCGCTGCTCGAGTCGCTGAGCGCGCGGCTCGCGCGCGATCCCGAGATCCCCGGCTCGATCGGCTACGAGTGGAAGTCGCTGCTGACGGCGATGACCGCGCGGGAGCCCGAGGCGCGCCCGACGGCCGCGGCCGTGCTCGAGCGGCTGATCGAGATGGCCGCCGCCGTCGCCACGACCGGCGACATCGACGCGACGGCGGCGCTCGGCAGCGTCGCGACCGCCGCGATCATCGCCGCCAACTCCGGCCCCGCGCCCGTCGCTGCGATGACTGCCGACCGCAGCACCACCGCCGAGACGCTCCGGTCCGCCGCCATCGCTCCCGAGGCGGGCACGGCCGACGCGGCGACGCGCGGCAGGCGCCGCCGCTGGGCGATCGCCGGCGGGCTCGCCGCAGGCACCGCGCTCCTCGTCGCCGTCCCCGCGATGGCGCTGCAGGCGGGCGACCCGACCGCACCCACGGTCGAACCAGCGGTGATCGAGTCCGAGCCTCCCGCCCCTAGCGTCGTCGCACCTGCCCCGACGGAGCCCGCACCGACCGAGACGGCCCCTGCCGAGACCGCGGTCGCCGACCCCGCGCCGGCTGAGCCGGCGCCCGCGGCACCGATCGCCCCGGCGACGGTCACGACCGACGGCAGCACGTCGGGCGGCGGCGGCACGTCCGGCGGCGGCCAGGGCGGCGCGAGCACCGGCGCCGAGAACTCCGGCAACGAGAACGCCGGACCCGGCGGCGGCAACGGCAACGGCGGCGGCGGACGCCCGTAGCCTGAGCGGGATCCGTCCCGCACCCCGAGGAGCACCATGGCCTTCGACGTCGCCGCCTTCCGCGCGCACTTCCCATCCCTCGCCTCCGGCATCGCCCACTTCGACGGGCCCGGCGGCACGCAGACGCCCGCGGTCGTCGGCGAGGCGATCGCGCGCACGCTCACCGGGCCGCTCTCCAACCGCGGCGGCCTCGTCGAGAGCGAGCGCAACGCCGACCGCGCCGTGGCCGAGTTCCGCGCCGCGATGGCCGACCTGCTGGGCGCCGACGCCCGCGGCATCGTCTACGGCCGCAGCGCCACCCAGCTCACCTACGACCTCGCGCGCGCGCTCGCGAAGACGTGGCGGCCGGGCGACGAGGTCGTCGTCTCGCAGCTCGACCACGACGCCAACGTGCGCCCGTGGCTGCAGGCGGCCGAGGCGGCCGGCGCGACCGTGCGCTGGCTGCGCCTCGACCCCGGCACCGCCGACCTGCGCCTCGACGAGCTCGACGCGGTGATCACCGACCGCACCCGCCTCGTCGCCGTCACCGGCGCATCCAACCTGCTCGGCACGAAGCCCGACGTCGCGCGCATCGCCCGCCGCGCGCACGAGGTGGGCGCGCTCGTGCACGTCGACGCGGTGCACCTCGCCGCGCACGCCGCGATCGACCTCGCGGCGCTCGGCGCCGACACGCTCGTCTGCTCGCCGTACAAGCTCTTCGGACCGCACTGCGCCGCGCTCGCCGCCGACCCGGCGCTGCTCGAGTCGCTCACGCCCGACAAGCTGCTCCCGTCGACCGACGCGGTGCCGGAGCGCTTCGAGCTCGGCACCCTGCCGTACGAGCTCATGGCGGGCGTGACGGCCGCGATCGACCTGCTGGCGGATGTCGCCGAGGTGCCCGGCTCGCGGCGGGAGCGCCTGCTCGCGGGCCACGCGGGCATCGAGGCGCACGAGCTGCGCATGCGCGAGCGCATCGAGCGCGGCCTCGCCGGGCTCGGCGACCGCGTCGTGATGCACTCGGTCGCGGCGGAGCGCACGCCCACGCTCTTCGTCACGTTCCCCCGCCACGACGCGCGAGCGGTGTCGCGCGCGCTCGCCGACCGCGACGTGCTCGCGCCCGCCGGCACGTTCTACGCGCTCGAGCCGTTCCGGGCGCTCGGCCTCGACGTCGACGAGGGGCTGCGGATGGGCGTCGCGCCCTACACCGACGACGGCGACGTCGACCGCCTGCTCGAGGGCCTCGAGGCGGCGCTGCGCTGACGCCGCTCCCCCGCTCGGGGGCTCGCGGCGGTCAGCGGTGCGCGACGATCGCGGCGGCGACGGCGCGCGGCGCGGAGTGCTGCGCGGCGTGGTGGTGCCCGGGGATGCGCACGAGCGCCGCGTCGGGGGCCGCGTCGCGGAGCGCGCGGCACCACGCCTCGCCCGCGACGGTGTCGTGCGCGCCCCGCACGATGAGCAACGGGCGGCGCAGCACCGGCAGGCGCCGCTCGATCGGGTAGGCGAGCGTCTGCCGCAGCTGCGCCGCGTACCAGGCGACCCCGCAGCGCAGGTAGTCGGTGCAGGCGATCTCGACGAGGCTCGGCGGCTCGCGCACCGCGTCGGCGAGCAGGGCGACGAGCTGCTCGCGCACCGACCGCCGCGCGGCGTCGACGACCGGCGCGATCGCGACGACGCGCGAGACGAGCTCGGGCCGCTGCACCGCGAGCTCGACCGCCCACTGCGCGCCCATCGAGTGGCCGACGAGCACGACCGGCGGCAGGCCGAGCCGGGCGAGGAGCGCGCCGAGCGCCCCCGCCATCTCGAGCACGTCGACCTCGCGCCGCGGCACCGGCAGGCCCGCATGGCCCGGCATGTCGATCGAGAGCACGAGCGCGCCGGGCCGCAGCGTGCGGTGCAGCCGGTGCATCGCGCGCTGCGACATGCCGATGCCGTGCACCAGCACGATCGCCTCGCGCGGGCCGGGGCGCTCGCGCAGGTCGCCCGAGACGCGGAACTCGAGGTCGCCGATCCGCTCCCGGCGCGTGCGGCCCGCGCGCGGCGCGCGATGGCGGCGGCGCGGGTCAGGCACGGATGCCGTCGCGCGGGGCGAGGTCGAGCGTCATGCCGAGCGGGTCGCCGTCGGCGGCCGCGAAGCCGAGGCCCTCGTAGACCCCGACGGCCTCGGGGCTCGCGAACAGGCCGACCACGGCATCCGCCGGCGCCTGCGACCGCGCCCACTCGAGCAGCCGCTCGACGATGCGCGACGCGATGCCCTCGTCGCTCGCCTCGGGCCGCACCATCACGTCCTGCACGTAGAAGTAGCGCACCCCGTCGCCCACGAGCCGCCCGACCCCGACGACCTCGTCGCCGTCGAGCGCGACGACGCCGTGCAGCGAGCCGACGAGCGAGGCGCCGATCGACGCCCAGTCGAAGTGCTCGCCCCAGCCGACCGCCGTCGCGACGGCGCGCTGCTCGTCGACGGTGGGCACGCGATCGGCGAAGGTGAGCATCCTGGCACTCTACGGCCGCCGCCCGGCAGCGGGCTGGAGCTCGCGCACGTCGAGCCGGAAGCCGCGCCGGCGCAGCCGCTCGACGAGCACGTCGCCGAGCGCCACCGCGGGCGTCAGCACGCCGCCGTCGCGGCTGCAGCGCGCACTGTCGACCGCGAGCGCGAGCGCCGCCTCCCCGAGCATGACCGCGGTGGCGGCGTAGCCGGGATCGCCCTCAGCCGCGACGGTCGCCGCGTACCGGCGGCCGCGGGTCGTCGTGGTCGTCGTCTCGACCTCGAACGAGCCCGCCGCCCGCCGCTCGGCCGACGGCCCCTCGCCCGGGGCCGGGAGCGCCCGCGCCACCAGGGAGCGGATGCCCGGGGTCGCGAGCGCGCCCGCGAGCGCCGCGAACCCCGCGGCGAGCGCCGACGCGCGGAGGCGTCCGGCGGTGCCGCGACCGGTGGGCACCACCTCCCGGTAGCGGAAGCGGGCGTCGTCGTGCGCCTCGCGGAGCGCATGGGAGCGGCGCACGAGGCGGGTGTTGTACGGCGCCATGACGAACGGCGCATCCCACTCCCCCGTCTCGGCGTCGCGGAAGGGCACCGCGACATCGGGCTGGCCGGCAGCGAGCGGTGCGCCGCCGCTCAGCGCGGCCGGATCCCGCACGACACGACCGAGCGACGCATCCGCCCGCGTGCGCTCGAGCTGCTCGCGCAGCGATGCGATCGTGCCGCCGCTCACGCCGCCGACGAGGCGCCGCACGCGCAGCGTCGTGTCGCCGAGGCCGCCCGCGCCGTCTGCGGCGGCGCGCTCGCGGAGCAGGTGCACCGCGAGGTCGGACGGCACCGAGTCGAAGCCGCACGAGACGACGAGCCGGGCGCCGGTCGTGCGCGCCCGGTCGTGGCAGCGATCGATGAGCGCGCGCACGTAGAGCACCTCGCCGGTGAGGTCGACGCAATCGGTGCCCGCCGCGGCGCACGCCTCGGCGAGCGGCAGGCCGTGGCGCAGGTAGGGGCCGACGGTGGTCGCGACCACCCGCGTGCGCTCGGCGAGCGCCCGCACACCGGCGGCGTCGCCGCTGTCGACGATCAGCAGCGGCCAGTCGGCGGCCGCGGCGCCGAGCGAGGAGCGCACGGCCTCGAGCCGCTCGCGCGAGCGCCCGGCGAGGGCGATGCGCAGGCCGGCGGGCGCGTGCTCGGCCAGGTGGCCGGCGACGAGCCGGCCCACGAAGCCGCTCGCGCCGAGGAGGACGAGGTCGAGGTCGCGGTCGTCGGGCATGCGCCCATCGTGCACCCCCAGCCTGCGCACAGCCCCCGGTGCGAGCGTGGCGCCATGACTGCACACGACGACCGGCTCGACACCATCGCCGAGATCATGCGCTCGACGCGCATCGCCTCCCTCGCCTACGTCTCCGCCCAGGGCGACCTCGTCTCGACACCCATGGGGACGCAGGACTTCGAGCACCCAGGCACCGTCTGGTTCATCAGCGAGCGGTCGACCGACAAGGTCGCGGCGATCGAGGCCGACCCGCGCGTCAACGTGCACTACGCCGGCAAGGGCGGCTGGGTGTCGCTCGCGGGCACCGCCCGCTTCGTCGACGACCGCGCGAAGCTGCGCGAGCTGTGGGACGCCTCCGCCGGCATCTTCATGTCGGGCGGGCCCGACGACCCCGACAACGGCCTGCTCGAGGTGACGGCGACGAGCGCCGAGTACTGGGACTCCCCCGGCGCCGTCGCGACCGCCGTGCAGCTGGTGAAGGGCCTCGTCACCGACGGCGAGCCCGACCTCGGCGACAGCGGCATCGTGCGCCTGTGACGGCGGCGGTGCCGGACGGCGAGCCGCGCATCGCGCCCGGCACCGCCGGGCTCCACACGGTCGTCGGCACCTTCCACCGCGGCGTCGATCCCCGCTTCCGCGCCGCCGCGCTCGACGGCTCCCGATCCGCCGGCCGGTTCTCCCGTCCCGGGGCCCCCGCGCTCTACCTGAGCGCGACTCCTGAAGGGGTCGCAGCAGCGATGCTCGCGCACGCTCGCGACGGCGATCCGGAGCGCGAGGTCCTGCGGTTCCACGTGCGCGCCGAGCGCATCGTCGACCTCCGCGACCCCGCGTCGCTCGCGCCGTTCGGCATCGATCCCGAGGATGCCGCGGCGCCGTGGCAGGAGGCCGTCGCGCGAGGAGAGGAGCCTCCGTCGTGGCGCGTGCGCGACCGCCTCGACGCAGCCGGAGCGCACGGGCTCGTCGACCCCTCGCGGCAGCGGCCCGGGCTTTGGCACCTCGTGCTGTTCCGGTGGAACGTGCCCGGCGCGCCGAGCGTCCGTGCCGCCGGCGGACGCCCGCAGCGCTGACCGCGGCGCACGAGCGGTATCGTCCGCGTGTGACGCAGCGCGCGACCGTCTGGCTGACCGACTGGCAGGTCTGGGACACCGGCCTCGCCGCCGCTCCCGGGATCGAGGTCGAGTGGCGGCTCTCGGCACCCGACGTCTGGACCGCGAGGCTCTTCGGCGAGCCGCGCTCGATCGACTTCGAGCTCGACACCGAGGTGGATGCCGTCCCGGGCCGTGCCGTCATCGTGACCCGTGGCCTGATCGAGGACGTGGAGTGCGTCCGGGTCACCCGGAGTCCCGACGGGGCTGCCGTCGACGGCTCGGCGACCACCGAGCGCGTGCGCTCGACCGGCCAGATGCTCGAGGGCGACGTCATGGGCTACCTCGTGCGGCTGCGCGTCGACGCCATGACGCCGGACGTCACCTGACCCTGCGCGCGGAGGGTTCGGCGCGCCGCCGTACGATGCTCGGCGTGGACGTGGACCCGGCGGATGCGGCGGCGGTCGAGCGCGCGCGGGCGGCGCTCGAGCGCGTCGCCGAGCGACTCGCGGCAGCCGGCGCGCGCGATGAGGCGCTCGCCGAGCACATCGAGCCGAAGCCCGTGCTCGGCATCCGCCGCCGGCCGACGATGCGATCGCTCGGCCGCGCCTGGCGCCTCGGCGCCCTGCTCGTGGCGCGCGACGGCGCCGTGTGGCAGACGGGCATCTCGACGCGCGTCGCCGAGCCGGGCCGGCCCCAGTTCCACTCGGCGTCGGTCGAGCAGCGCCGCGCCTACCGCGCGGCCGCGCTGCAGGGCGGCTTCCCGCTCGGCGAGACGGTGAACCACGCGATCGCGCCGATCCCGATCGACGCGTCGCTCATCGGCGGCGACGGCGCGCTCGTCGTGCGCGGCGGCGAGGCGCTCGTGCGCTGGGGCACCGACGCGCCTGTGCCGCTCGAGCGCTACCTCGACGACCTGGCCGACCTGCTGCTGCACCCGCCGGAGGGCGCGGGCGGCTAGGTTCGGAGGATGCGCGCCGACCCTGCAGCCCCCGCGTACCTGCGAGCGCTCGGCGACGGCCGCTACCTCCCCACCGAGCACGCGAGCGGCGCCTGGCAGCCTGGCGAGCTCCACTTCGCCCCGCTCGGCGGCCTGCTGACGCACGCGATCGAGCAGCACCGCACCGCCGCGGGAGCGGCCGACCTGCTCCTCGGACGCATCGCCTTCGACATCCTCGGGTTCCTCGCGCTCGACGAGATCGCGGTGCGGGTCGAGACCCGTCGCCCCGGTCGCACGATCGAGCTCACCGAGGCCACCGCATCCATCGCCGGCCGCGACGTCGCCGTCGCCCGGGCGTGGCACAGCGTCGCCGCCGACACCGTCGCGGTCGCGGGCGGCACCGCCCCTCCCCTGCCTCCGCGCGACGAGGCGCGGCCGACCGCGTTCGACGAGGCGTGGGGCGGCGGATTCGTGCGGTCGCTCGAGGTGCGCGAGTGCGGCCAGGGAGCCCCGGGCCGCAGCCGCATGTGGATCTCCTCGCCGCTCGCGCTCGTCGAGGGCGAGGAGGCGAGCCCGCTCGCCCGCTGGATCGGCCTCGTCGACGTCGCGAACGGCGTCGCCGTGCGCGAGAGCCCGGACGACTGGATGTTCCCCAACCTCGACCTCACCATCCACCTCCTGCGGCAGCCGCGAGGAGGCTGGATCGGCTTCGACACGACGGTCGCGTTCGGCCCGACGGGGCAGGGCATCACGGCCGCAGAGCTGCACGACGAGCACGGGCCCGTCGGGCGCGCGGCGCAGACGCTCACCGTGCGGCCGAGCCGGCAGCGCTGACGGCGGATGCGGCCCGGGACGCGCTCCCGGGCTAGGGTCGTTCCCCGGTGCGAGCCACCACGACCCCGACCGCACGACACCGGAAGCGCCCATGAACCTCGAGCCGCTGCAGACCGCCCTCGATGCCCTGAGCGGCATCATCTGGGGCCCGTTCCTCCTCATCCCGCTGCTGGTCGGCACCGGCCTCTACCTGACGATCCGGCTCGGCGGGCTGCAGTTCCTGAAGCTCGGCGCGGGGCTGCGGCTCGGTCTCCTCCAGCGCAAGGACGACGGCGCCGAGGGCGACATCTCGCAGTTCCAGGCGCTCACCACGGCGCTCGCGGCGACGGTCGGCACCGGCAACATCGTCGGCGTCGCGACCGCGATCGGCATCGGCGGCCCCGGCGCGCTGTTCTGGATGTGGGTGACGGGCCTGGTCGGCATGGCCTCGAAGTACAGCGAGGCCTACCTCGCCGTGCGGTTCCGCACGACCGACGACGCCGGCGAGAAGTCGGGCGGCCCGCAGCACTACCTGCAGAAGGGCATCCCGGGCCCGCTCGGCAAGGCCCTCGCGCTCTCGTTCGCCGTCTTCACCGTCGTCGCCTGCTTCGGCATCGGCAACATGACGCAGGGCAACTCGATCGCGACGAACGTCGACAGCAGCTGGGGCGTGCCCACCTGGGTGACCGGGATCATCCTCGCCGTCCTCACCCTCGTCGTGCTCGTCGGCGGCATCAAGTCGATCGGGCGCGTCACGGCCGGCTTCGTGCCCGTCATGATCGTGCTCTACGTGCTCGGCGGCCTGTACATCCTCGGCACGAACCTCGGCGGGCTGCCGGCGGCGATCGCGCAGATCTTCACGGATGCGTTCACGGGCACGGCCGCGGTCGGCGGGTTCGCGGGGTCGGTGCTCATCATCGCCGTGCAGTACGGCGTCGCGCGCGGCCTGTTCTCGAACGAGTCGGGACTCGGCTCCGCGGCGATCGCGGCCGCCGCGGCCCGCACGACGCACCCCGTGCGCCAGGGCCTCGTGTCGATGACGCAGACCTTCATCGACACGCTGATCGTGGTCTCGATCACCGGCCTCACCATCGTCGTCACCGGCGTCTGGGACGACGTCGACGAGGCGACCGGCGAGCCGATCAGCGCCGCGCTCATGACCGGCGAGGCGTTCAGCACCGGCCTGCCCGGCGAGTGGGGCCACTGGATCGTGACGCTCGGCCTGCTGATGTTCGCCTACTCGACGATCCTCGGCTGGTCGTACTACGGCGAGCGCAACGTCGAGCGGCTGCTCGGGCGGCGCTGGGTCATGCCGTTCCGGGTGCTCTTCTCGGCGGTCGTCTTCATCGGCTGCACGACGCAGCTGTCGCTCGTGTGGTCGTTCTCGGATGTCGCGAACGGCCTGATGGCGCTGCCGAACCTCATCGGCCTGCTCATCCTCTCGGGCCTCGTCGCCCGCGAGACGCGGCACTACCTGCGCCACGACCCGCACCTGCGCGCGTCGAAGGAGGAGGTCGAGGCGTTCATGGCCGACCAGCCCGGCTGGGACGAGTGGAAGGCGGGCGACCGCATCGGCACGTCGCGCATCGATCTGCGGGCTGCCGCGCGCGACTGAGTCCGGCGGCCCAGGACCGCGCCCCCGCAGGCGCTCAGGGCAGGGCAGCGCAGCGGGCGACGACCCAGTCGAGCAGCGCGTCGCGCTGCGCGTCGGGGCTCGGGAGCACGAGGTCGACGGGCCGGTCGCCGTGCTCGGCGCGGATGCGGAAGAGCGTGCCCTGCTTGTCCTCGGCGACCGCGTGCAGGTCGCAGCGGCCGGGCACGAGCGGCACCCGCACCGCGATGGGCGCCGCGCCCGCGCGCAGCTCGATGCCGAGCGGCAGCGCCTCGGCGCGCTCGCCGTCGGCCTCGAGCGCGAGGAGCACGGTCGCCGGGATCGCCTCGAGCCGCCCGAGCGGCTCGCCGTCGCCTGCCACCGGCGTCACCTCCAGCCGCAGCACCGCCGGCCCCGAGCCGTCCTGGGGGATGTCCGGCTCGCCCCACGCGAGCCCGGCCACCTCGCGCTCGAAGGCGCGCAGGTCGCAGACGGCGTCGTCGAGCGCCTCGAGCTGCCCGTACGGGTCGGCGGGCTCCGCCTCGAGCTCCCGGCCGTCGGCGAGGCGGAGCGTCGCGCGATGCTCGAGCGGGCCCGCGTCGCACGTGGGCTCCGGCAGCGGCAGGCGCAGGTTGCGGCGCGCACCGGGCGGGATGCGCGCCTCGTCGTCGCGCACCATCGGAGCGCTCCAGCGGCTCGACTCGTAGGCCGCCGACGCGATCACGAGCTCGCGGTCGCCGCGGTTCGTGACGCGCAGCTCGACGTGCCCGGAGGCGACGTCGCCGCGCAGCTGCACGAGCTCGACGAGCACGTCGGGAGCGGGCCCCTCGTCGGGCGCGGGCGCGCCCGCGCAGCCGAGCGGCGCGACCGCCAGCAGGCACGCGGCGGCCAGCGCTCCGAGGCTCCGACAGCGCGGCACGTCGCCATCCTGGCACCTGCGGAGGCAGCGAGGTCCGGGCGGGGAGAACTGCCCATTCCGCCCGGCCGGGCGAGCCAGCTAGCGTCGCTCGCGACAGAGGGCGGATGGCGTCGGTCGTCGGCCTCGCGTCGAGCCGCCGGCGGCTCCTCCTCCCCGTCGGGCCGTCGGCGGCTGCCTTGCCGAGGCGCGCTCGGGAAGCGGGCCTTACTGCTCGAGCGCCGCCTGGATCGCCGTCTCGAGGTCGGCGAAGTCGCGCAGCTCGAGCTGCTCGCCGTCGACGAAGAACGTCGGCGTCGACTGCACGCCGAGCGAGATGCCGGCGTTGGCGTCGAGCGCGACGCGGTCGAGCGTCGCGGGGTCGGCGACGGCGGCGTCGTAGGCCTCGAGGTCGAGGCCGAGCTCCTCGGCGTAGCCGCGGAAGACCGCCGCGGCGTCCTCGGTGCCGGCCCACTCCTGCTGGCGGTCGAAGAGCAGCTCGTGCATCGCCTCGAACTGCCCCTGCTGGGCGGCCGCCTCGGCCGCCAGCGCCGCCGGGATCGCCGCGTCGTGGCTCGGCAGCGGGAAGTAGCGCACCGCGAACGTGACCTCGCCCGCGTAGGTCGAGCGCAGCTCCTCGACGATGGGGTGGAATTGGCCGCACGCGGGGCACTCGTAGTCGAGGAACTCGACGACGACGGGTGCGCCCTCGCCTGCATCGTCGAGGATGTGCGTGGTCTCGTCGACGAGCTCGGCGGGCGGGCCGCTCGCCGCGGCCGGCGCCGGCGCCGCAGTGCTCGGCTCCCACGGGCGCACGATCAGCAGCGCGGCTGCGACGATGAGGACGATCGCCCCGACGAGGACGGAGATGCTGACGGCGGCGCTTCGCGACATGCGCTCCAGGCTATCGGGGCCACGGCCATTACCCGGACCTCGAGGGCGCACTGGGGGCGCATCGGCCGGGCTCGAGGAGTAGCGTGCCGCGGGTGGAGCTCGAGTTCGGCACGACCGCGATCGAGTGGCGCGGCCCCGCCCCCTTCGTCTTCGCACCCGTGCCCGCCGACGAGTCGGAGCTGATCGCCGAGAGCGCCCGCGAGCTCACCTACGGGTGGGGCGTCATCCCCGTGGAGGCGACGGTCGGCGGCACGACCTTCACCACCTCGCTGTTCCCGCGCGACGGCGGCTACCTGCTGCCGCTCAAGGTGGTCGTGCAGCGCGCGGAGGGCATCCGGGTCGGCGACGCGGTGCGGGTGCGGGTGCGCCTCGGCCGCTGACGAACGCGTCAGCGCCGCCGAGTAGCATCGGCGTCTCACGAGGCGAAGGGGTGCGGGATGCAGCTGGCAGCACGGATCGGAGCGACCGCGGCGGTCGCCGCTCGGCGCGCGGAACGGGCCCTCCACCGCCTCGCCCGCCCGGCCGCCTTCGCGCTCGCCCCGGTGCTGCTGGGCCAGGCGAAGCGCCTGCAGTCGGGACTCGTGTGGCTGCCGGAGCCCGCGGGCGCGCGCTCGGGCACCGTCGGCGAGGGCGATGGCGCGCCGCTGCGGCTGCTCGTCATCGGCGACTCGACCGCGACCGGCGTCGGCGCCGAGCGGCTCGACGACAGCCTCGCCGTGCAGACCGCCGCGCTCGTCGCCGGCTACCGCGGCCGCCCGGTCGCGTGGCGCATCGAGGGCCTCGAGGGCTCGAACGCCGCGCAGGTGCTCGAGCGGCACCTGCCCGCCGTCGGCGCGCCCGACGACGCCCCGTGGGACGCGATCGTGCTGCTGGTCGGCGCGAACGACGCGCTGCAGCTCGTCAGCCGACGCGCGTTCGCGCGCGCGATCGGCGGGCTCGTCGACGGCCTCGAGCAGCGCCTCGCGCCCGGCGGCGTGCTCGGCCTCGCCGGCGCGCCGCAGATCGACACGTTCGAGTGGCTGCCGCAGCCCATCCGCTCCCTCATCGGCGGCCACGCCCGCAGCCTCGACGACGTGCTGCAGCGGATCGCCGCCGCCGAGCCGCACGTGCTGCACCTGCCGACGCCCGCGATCCTCGAGCCGCACCTGCACGCATCCGACGGCTTCCACCCGTCGGCGGCCGGCTACCGGCACTGGGCGGCGATCATCGCGCCGCGCATCGCGCGCGCGCTGCGCGAGCGGCAGTCCGACGGCGCGCCCCACCCGTCCGCGCGGCACGGCATCGTGCCGCCGTTCCTGCTCGAGCGCCTCGCCGCGGCGGGCAGCCCCGCCGCCTCGGTCGCCGCGCACACCCTCGGCCTCGACCGCGGCATCCGCGCCGAGCGCGCCGCCGCGCCCGCCCATCGCGGGCTGCGCGCCCCCGCCCCCGCGTGCGTGCCCGGCGAGCGCCCCGCGCCCCACCGCATCGTGAGCGACGCGCGCGGCACGACGGCGCTGCCCGGCGACCCGGTGCGCACCGAGGGCGACCCGCCCACCGGCGACCCGGCGGCCGACCAGGCCTTCGACGGGCTCGGCGACTCGTGGCGCATGCTCTTCGAGGCGCTCGGGCGCGACTCGCTCGACGGCGCGGGGATGCCGCTGCTCGCGACGGTGCACTACGGGCAGCGCTACGACAACGCGTTCTGGGACGGCGAGCGCATGGTCTTCGGCGACGGCGACGGCGAGGTCTTCGCGGGCTTCACCGGCGCGGTCGACGTCATCGGCCACGAGCTCGGCCACGGCGTGATCTCGGCCACCGCCGACCTCGTCTACCGCGACGAGCCCGGGGCGCTCAACGAGTCGATCGCCGACGTGCTCGGCGCGCTCGTCAAGCAGCACTCGCTCGGCCAGCGCGCCGACGAGGCCGACTGGCTCATCGGTGCCGGCGTCTTCACCGAGCGCGTGCGCGGCGTGGCGCTCCGGTCGATGGCCGCCCCCGGCACCGCGTTCGACGACCCGGTGCTCGGCAAGGACCCGCAGCCGGGCCACCTGCGCGACTTCGTCGTGACGACCGACGACCTCGGCGGCGTGCACATCAACTCCGGCATACCCAACCGCGCCTTCCACCTCGCGGCGACCGCCATCGGCGGGCACGCGTGGGAGGCGCCGGGCCGCATCTGGATGGACGCCCTCACGGGTCCGCTCCCCCGCACGGCCGGCTTCCGCGACTTCGCCGAGGCCACGCTCGCCGCCGCGACCGCGCGCTACGGAGCGGATGCGCGCGAGACCGGCGCCGTGCGGAGCGCGTGGGAGGCCGTCGGCGTGCTCGAGCCCGCGGCCGGACCGGCGCACGCCGACGCCGCGGAGCCGACGGATGCGGCGCCGACGGATGCGGCCCATGACGCCGTGCGGGTCGCTCGCTCGGGCGGCATGCTCGGCCGCACCCGCGCGGCCGTGCTCGAGCTCGAGGTCATCCCCGGCGCGGATCGCGAGCGGCTCGACACCCTCGTCGCCTCGGGCGCCCTCGAGGCGCTCGACGGCCAGGCGATGCCCGACGCGCCGCTCTGGCGCGTGACGGTCGAGACGCGCTGCGACGTGACGGTCGCCGAGCCGCTGCTGCCGGAAGAGGTGCTCGAGCTGCTGCGGCGCCTGCTCGAGCTCGGCGACCGGCCGCTCGGCGGCGGCGAGCCGGTCGCCCCCGAGGGCGACGAGCCGGCGTGACCTATCGGGCCGCGGCGCGGGTCGCCGCCTCGACGATCTCGAGCATGTAGGGCGCGACGACCTGCTGCGAGACGCGGCAGTCGGCGACGAAGACGCCCTCGGCGCCGCTCGCGAGCCAGGCCTCGAGCTGCGCGAGGTCGGCGAGCGTCTCGATCACCGCGCCCTCCGCGCCGACAGCGCGGCCGAGCGCGGCGAAGTCGACCTGGTCGATGAGCATGGGCTGCTCGGCGACGCCGCGCACCGCGTACTGGTGGATCTCGGCGCCGTAGGCGGCGTCGTTGACGATCACGACCACGCCGCGGCGCACCGTGCGCGCCACGCTGTCGAGGTCGGCGAGCGCCATGAGCGCTCCGCCGTCGCCCGAGACGAGCACGAGGGTGTCGTCGGGCCGGGCCGCCGCGGCGCCCACCGCGCTGGGGAAGCCGAGCCCGATGGTCTGGAAGGCGGTGCCGACCATCAGCAGCCGCTCGGGGTCGGCGATCGTCAGGTGCGTCGGCGCCCATCCGATGAAGTGCCCGCCGTCCGAGACGACCACGCGGTCGTCGGGCAGGATGCGCTCGAGCGCGTGGAAGAGGCTGCGGGGGTCGAGCCGCCCGTCGGGCGCGGCCGGCTCCCCCGCCTCGCGCTCGAAGTGGATGCCCGTGACGTCGCCGAGGCCGGCCGCGGCCCACCCCTCGTCGCCGCGCGCGTCGCCGTCGCCGAGCAGCGCGAGCAGCGCGTCGGCGACGAGGCGCGCGTCGCCGCGCACCAGCTCGTCGACCCGCGGGTTCGTGGCTGCGTCGAGCACATCGACCTGCACGATGCGGGCGGCGGGCGCGAAGGCGTCGCCGAACCGCGTCTGGAACTGGTTGAGGCCCGCGCCGACGACGAGCACCGCATCCGCCTGCTCGATCGCGGCGGCGGCGCGCTCGGAGGCGAAGCCGCCCGAGATGCCGAGGTGCCGGTGGTCGGCGGCGAAGACGCCGCTGCCGAGCGCGCTGGAGGCGGTGCGGGCACCGAGCCGCGCGGCGAGCGCGCGGAGCGGCTCAGCCGCGCCCGCGAGGTGCGCGCCGCGGCCGGCGAGCAGCAGCGGCCGCTCGGCGGCGTCGAGCAGCGCCGCCACGCCCGCGAGCTGCTCGGCGTCGATCGCGATGAACGGCGGCACGGGCGCGCGCTCCGCCGTGGCCACGTCACCGGTCTCCTCCTCCGCCGGCCGGTGGGCGAGGTCGTACGGCAGCGCGAGCACGACGGGGCGGCGCTCCACGAGGGCCGTCTGCGCCGCACGGCGGGCGGCGGCACGCGCGTCGCCGGTGCCGACGACGATCGTCTCGACGCCGACTGCGGCCGCGATCGCGGTCTGGTCGACGTCCCACGGCCGCGGCCCGGTGGTCGGCTGGTCGCCGACGACGAGCACGAGCGGCACGCGCGCCTGCGCGGCCTCGGCGAGCGGCGTGAGCGCGTTCGTGTAGCCGGGGCCGTAGGTGGTGGTCGCGATCGCGAGCCCGCCGCCCGCGCGGAAGCAGGCGTCGGCGGCGGCGACCGTGGCCGCCTCGTGCCGCACGGCGGTGACGCGCATGGCGCCGCGGCGCACGACGGCGTCGAGGAACCAGGCGTTGCCGTTGCCCATGAGGGCGAAGACGTGGGACGCGTGCTGCTCGAGCTCGGCGGCGACGGCGGCGGAGACGGTGGTGGTGTCGGACACGGGCACTCCAGGGCGGGACGGAGGCTCATCCACGGCGCGGCAGCGGGAGCGGCGCGACGTGGCACGGAACCTCGACGATGGGGTTCGTGTGTGTCGCGCGCGGATGCGCGTGGTCCCATTTCTCGAGACCGGCGCGCGAGGGCGCCTGACGTGACGAGCGTAGCCGACGCGCGTCAGTCGCGGAACGTGCGGCGAGCGGCGGTCGGCAGCCCCAGCTGCGCGTCGTGCGGGTGCTCGCGCAGGTGCTCGCGCATGCGCGGGATGGCGAAGTCGACAAGTCCCCGCCCGGGCACGACGATGACGCCTGCATCGAGCAGCCGCGCGCGCTGCCTGCCGGCGTTGCCGCTCGTCGCGCCCATCCGCTCGGCGACGTCGGCCGTGGTCGCCGGCCCGTCGTCCTCGGCCATGGCCAGCAGGTAGTCGCGGTCGCGGCCCGACAGGCCGCGCAGCGCCGGCACGATGACGCTCTCGCCCATCGTCGCGTAGGCGACCTCGACGGCGTGCTCGACCGCATCCGCCGTGATCTCGTCGTCGGCGGGCCGGTGCTCCCACGCGCGGGCGCCGATCGTCTGCACGAGGAACGGGTAGCCCTCGCTCGCGCGCGCCGCGCGCTCGAGCGCCGCGTCGCCGATCGCGCGGCCGTGGGCGCGCACCGGCTCGGCGATCGCCGCGCGCGCCTCGGCGAGCGTGAGCGTGTCGAGCCGCACCTGCTGCGCGCGGCGGAAGAACGTGAGGCCGTCGGCCTCGAGCGCAGCGGCGATGGAGGCGGGCACGCCGGCCGCGACGATCGCGACGCGGCGGTCCTCGCGCAGCAGGTGCTGCACCGCGATCGCGATGCGGCGCAGCTCCTGCATCGACTCGACGGCGACCTCGTCGAGCGAGAGCAGCACGCCGGCGCCGCGCGCCTCGGCGAGCTCGACGAGCCGCGCGAGCATGCTCTCGAGCCGCGGCTCGCGGGGGTACTGCGGCACCACCTGGGTCGTCGCGCCGCCCAGCTGCGGCAGCGTGACGCCGGTGAGCTCACGCGCGTAGGCCTCGGGATCCTGCGCCTGCAGCAGCGCCGGCAGCCGGTCGCGCTCGAGCGCCTCGACGAGGCCGACGTGCAGCGTGCCGTGCACGACCGTCCAGCCGCGGCCCCGCGCCTCGTCCTCGACCGCGTTGAGCAGCACCGTCTTGCCGACCCCGCGCATGCCCGTGACGAGCGCGGCGCGGAAGGGCGACCACGCGCCGAGGCCGAGCACCTCGCGCCACTCGGCGAGCAGCGCGTCGCGGCCGGCGAGCAGGGGCGGCGAGATGCCGAAGCCGGGCCTGAACGGGTTGTCGTGCACGCGGACACTCTGCCACCGACCGCCCACCCGGCTCGCCGACACGGCGACAGCCCGGCCCCGCCCAACGCGCTCGGCGTGGAACGATGGCGGCATGTCCGCCACGCCGACCGCAGGCCTGCGCGCCGGGCCGCCCGCGGGCGGGCCGGTGGGGGTGCCGCGGCCGCTGCGCCTCGCGTTCTGGTGCTCGGGCATCGCGCTCGCCGCGAACGTCGGCGCCGCGCTGCTGCTGGGGCTCGAGATCGGCGACGCGGGACTGCTCGAGCTCACGCGCAAGGCGCTCATGTGGGCGCTCGCGACCCCCATCGCCGTGGCGCTCGTGCTCATCGGGGCGCTCCGCCACGCAGTGGGCCGCTGGCACGTCGCCGCGCTCGTGCTGTGCGCGCTCGGCGACGGCCTGGGCGCCGCGACGGCCATCACGATCGTGCTGCTGGGGCTCTTCCTCGCCGGGCACCTCGTCTACCTCGCGGCGCTGTGGCCGACGCGGCGGCGCTCGCTCGCCTGGAGCTGGGCGGCGCCGGGCTACGCGTTCGTGGCGCTGCTCGCCGGCGCCGTGATCGCCGCGAACGCCGGGCCCCTGGCCGTGCCCGTGCTCGTGTACGCGCTCGTGCTCGCGGGCCTCGCCGCGTTCGCCGCCATCGACACCCCGGGCCTCGTGGGCGGCCTGCTGCTGCTCGCGACCGACCTCATCCAGGGCTTCGGGCTGTTCGTGCTCGAGATGCCGGATGCGCTGCGCGCGTTCGCGGTGCTCATCCCGTACGCGGCGGCGCAGGCCCTGCTCGCGCTCAGCCTGCAGCAGCGCCTCCGGCTCGGCATCGCCGAAACATAAGCGACGGTTATCCCAGGGCTGAGCAACACAGGCTGGACTGATGCCCGTCGCGGGTGCTGGAGTGGACCTCATGCAGCACCCCGCACCCCTCGGCATCCTCGGCGGCATGAGCTGGCACTCGACCGCCCACTACTACCGCGCGATCAACGAGCGGGTCGCCGCGGTGCGCGGCGGCCACGCCTCCGCCCGCATGCTGCTCGCGAGCGTCGACTTCGCCGAGGTGCGCGACTGCCAGCTGCGCGAGGACTGGCCGGGCGCCGCGGCGATCCTCGCCCGCGAGGCGGCGGCCCTCGAGCGCGCGGGCGCCGGCTCGATCGCGATCGCGACGAACCTCATGCACAAGGTGGCGCCCGAGGTCGAGGCCGCCATCGGGGTGCCGCTCGTGCACATCGCGGACGCCGTCGCGGACGCGGCACGCGCGGCCGGCGCTCGCACGCTCGGCATCGTCGGCACGCGCTGGGTGATGTCGGAGCGCTTCTACGCCCACCGCCTCGCCGCGCACGGCATCCGCACCGTCGTGCCCGACGCATCCGCGCAGGTCGAGCTCGACCGCATCGTCTTCGACGAGCTCACGCGCGGCGTCGTGACGGAGGCGTCGCGCGCGGCCTTCCGCGACGCCTTCGCCGCGCTCGCCGACGCGGGCGCCGAGGCGATCGTGCTCGCCTGCACCGAGATCATGCTGCTCGTCGACGCGGGCGACGCGCGCGTGCCGCTCATCGACTCGTGCGAGCAGCACGCGGCCGCGCTCGCGCGGATCGCGCTCGGCGAGGCGTCAGCCGACGCGCTCGCGCCAGAGCCGCTGCATGGCGTCGAGCACGGTCTGCACCGCGGGAACGCGCTCCGCGCCGTGGCGGTGGCGCAGGGAGACCGTCCGTCCTGAGCCGTCGGCGAGCGGCGCGACGACCACGTCGTCGCGCGTGAGCACCCGCAGCGCCATGTCGGGCAGCAGCGTGACGGAGCCGGTCGCGGCGACGAACGACTGCGCCGCGACGAAGTCGTCGGTCTCGAACTGGATGCGCGGGGCGAAGCCGGCGTCGGCGGCGAGGGCCTCGAGGTGCGACCGGCAGCGCTCGCAGCCGCCCACCCAGTCGGCGCTCGCGAGGTCGGCGATGTCGACGGGGCGGCCGTCGGCGAGCGGGTGGTCGCGCGGCAGCACGATGCGCGACGGGTCGGGCCCGAGCTCGATGCGCGCGAGCTGCACCTCGTCGTGCAGCTCGTCGTACTCGAAGGCGACCGCGACGTCGGCGTCGCCGGCGAGCACCGCCTCGATCGCCTCGGGCGGCTCGACCTCGATGACGCGGGCCGTGAGGCCCGGCACGGCGACCCGCGCCGCGGCGATCGCGCGGGGCACGAAGTCGGCGAGCGCCGACGGGAACGCCGCGATGGTGACGGTGCCGGCGCCCTCGGCGAGCGACGCGAGCTCCGCCTCCGCGGAGCCCAGCAGCCCCGCGATGCCGTCGGCGTGGCGCAGCAGCCGCTGGCCGGCCTCGGTGAGCGTGACGCCGGTCGACGAGCGCAGCAGCAGCGCCTGGCCGACCTCCTCCTCGAGCAGCCGGATGTGCTGGCTCACGGCGGGCTGCGTCCACCCGAGCGCGCGCGCCCCGCCCGAGACGGAGCCCTCGCGCGCGACCGTGCGGAAGATCAGGATGCGTCGCGGGTCCAGCTGCATGGGTCAAGCATGCCGCACTCCTCCGGCGAGCCCGCTACTCCCCCGGCATGCGCACGGGCGCGTCGATCGCGCCCGTCGGCGTCTCGTCGCGCGTCGCGGTCGCGTGCCTGCGGGCGGCGAGCAGCTCGACGGCGTACATGGCGCCGAGGATCATGCCGCCGCCGACGAGCAGGCGCCAGGTGAGCTGCTCGCCGCCGAACGCGATCGCGAACGCCGTCGCCCACACCGGCTCGGCGGTCATGATGACCGCGGCCCGGGTGGCGCTGATCTGCGCCTGCGCCCACGTCTGCACCCACATGGCGCCGATCGAGGCGAAGACGACCATGTACGCCATCGACAGCCACTGGCCGCCCGTGTCGGGCAGCGTGATGCCGTCGGGCGCGCCGCCGGCGAGGCACACGAGGCCGATGACCCACAGCTGCACGATCGAGATGCCGAGCGCGTGCTCGGTCGTGGCCCAGCGCGCGGTGGCGATGATGTGGAGCGCGTAGGCGAGCGCCCCGCCGAGCGTGAGCGCCTCGCCGACGCCGAACGAGATGCCGGTGAGGGTGAGCACGACGAGGCCCGCGGCGGCGACGGCGACCGCGACCCAGGTGCTGCGCTCGATGCGGTGGCGCAGCGCGAGCGCGGCGATGAGCGGCGTGAGCACGACGTACAGGCCGGTGAGGAACCCGGAGACGGATGCGGGGGTCGTCTCGAGGCCGATCGTCTGCAGGATCTGCGCGGCCGTGTAGAGGCCGCCGAGCGCGGCCGAGCGCAGCAGCAGCGGTCGCCCGAGCCGGGCGATCGACCGCCATGCGATGAGCGTCATGACGACGGCGGCGAGCAGGAACCGCACGCCGAGGAAGTCGAGCGACGGCACGTGCTGCACGAGGTCGCGGATGAGGAAGAAGGTCGAGCCCCACACGATCGTCAGGGCCACGAGCAGCGCAGTCGCGAGCCGAGTCGTCCCTGTCGCTGCCACCGGATCAGCCTAGGGCGGTAGCGTGACCGCCATGGACCAGCAGCAGCAGATCGAGATCGTCGACAACGCCGAGGCGCGCCGGTTCGAGGCGCACCTGGACGGCGCCCTCGCGGGCTTCGCCGACTACCGCGACGCCGACGGGGTGCGCTCCTTCGTGCACACCGAGGTCGACCCGTCGTTCGGCGGGCGCGGCGTCGGCTCGCAGCTCGTCGATGCGGCGCTGCGCGCCACCATCGCCGACGGCAAGCGCGTGCGGCCGCTCTGCTCGTTCGTGCGCGCGCGTGCCGCCGCCGACGAGTTCGCGGTGCACGTCACCGGCTGAGCCGGGCTACTCCCCGAAGCGGTTCCGCGCGAGCGCCTCGATCGCGGCGAGCGCGTCGCGGGCGTCGGGGCCCGTCGCCTCGAACACGACGCGCGAGCCGCGGTCGAGCCCGAGCGCGAGCACGCGCAGCATGCTCTTCGCGTCGACGCCCTCGACGGTGACGGCGGCGTCGAAGCCGCTCGCCGTGCGCACGAGCTCGGCAGCCGGGCGGGCGTGCAGCCCGTGCTCGTTCTCGAGCACGAGCTCGAGGCGCTGCGCCTCGCCCGCGGGCTCGTCGCCCGCCTGCGGGGGCGCGGCCTCCGCCTGCCGCGCCTCGGCGGCGGCGACGACCGCGTCGAGCCCGTCGCCCGACTCGGCGGCGACCGCGGCGGCGACCGCGCCCTCGACGATCGGCGCGTCGGCGATGCGGATGCGCTCGGGCGCCTCCGCGAGCTCGAGGGCGGTCTCGGCCGTGAGCACGGCAGAGCCCAGGTCGCACAGCACCACGACGCCGTCGCCGGACTCCGCCTCGGCGAGCGCCGCCTGGATGCGGTCGAAGCTCGTGCCGATGCCGCCGTCGTCGGTGCCGCCGGCGGCCGCGATCGTCACGCTCGGCGCCATCTGCGCCGCGAGCTCGACCACCCCCTCCGCGATCCGGGCGGAGTGCGAGACGACGACGAGCCCGACGGTCACCGCGTCTCCGCGGCGGCGCGCAGCATGAGCGCGGTCGACTCGGCGCCCGGGTCGCGGTGCCCGATCGCCCGCTCGCCGAGGTAGGAGGCGCGCCCCTTGTGGGCGACGAGGGGCTCGGTGGCGACGGCTCCGGCCTGGGCGGCCTCCGCAGCGGCATCGAGCACGACGCGCACGTCGTCGCCCGCTGCCGCGGCGGCGTCGACGGCCGGCGTCCACGCATCCACCATCGTCTTGTCCTGCAGCTCGGCCTTGCCCCGCGCGACGATGCCGTCGCGCGCGGCGGTGAGCACCTCGACGAGGCCCGCGGCATCGAGCGCGTCGCGCTCGCCCGCCGCCATCGCGCCCTTGAGGAACGCGGTGCCGTAGAGCGGACCGGCGGCGCCGCCGACCGTCGAGATGAGCGTCGTGGCGACGAGCTTCAGCACGGCGCCGGGCGTCGCGCCGTCGTCGAGCGCGTCGAGCTTGCCGAGGACCGCCTGGAAGCCGCGGTCGAGGTTCTCGCCGTGGTCGGCGTCGCCGATCGCGCGGTCGAGCGCCGTGAGCTCGGCCTTGCGGCTCGAGACCGCGGCGGCGACCGCCTCGATCCAGCGTCGCGTCCAGGCGCCGTCCAGGTGCTGCTCGGCCACCTCAGCGGCCCCAGCGGAGCGCCGCGGTCTGCACCGGCGCGTCGTAGAGGTCGAGCAGCTCGTCGTCGACCTGCAGGAGCGTGATCGACACGCCCTGCATCTCGAGGCTCGTGACGTAGGAGCCGACGAGCGAGCGGGCGAGCTCGATGCCGCGCTCGGAGAGGATCTCGGCCGCGCGACGGAAGACGATGTAGAGCTCCGACAGCGGCGTGCCGCCCATGCCGTTGACGAGCAGCACGACCCGGTCGCCCTTCGAGAAGGGCAGGTCCTCGAGGATCGGCTCCATGAGCCGGTCGACGATGCGGTCGGCGGGCTCGAGCGCGATGCGCTCGCGGCCGGGCTCCCCGTGGATGCCGATGCCGATCTCGACCTCGTCGTCGCCGAGGTCGAAGCTCGGCTCGCCCGCGTGCGGCACGGTGCACGGCGCGAGCGCCATGCCCATCGAGCGCACGCGGCTGTTGACGGTGCGCGCGACCTCGGCGACCTGGTCGAGGGTGTCGCCGCGCTGGGCGGCTGCGCCCGCGAGCTTCTCGACGAGCAGCGTGCCCGCGACGCCGCGCCGGCCGGCCGTGTAGAGCGAGTCCTTGACCGCGACGTCGTCGTCGACGACGACCGACTGCACCTCGATGCCCTCGGCGAGCGCGAGCTCGGCGGCGGTCTCGAAGTTCAGCACGTCGCCGGTGTAGTTCTTGACGATGTGGAGCACGCCAGCGCCGGCGTCGACCTGCTTCGTCGCCTCGAGGATGGGGTCGGGCGTGGGCGACGTGAACATGGCGCCCGGCACGGCGGCGTCGAGCATGCCGAAGCCGACGAAGCCCGCGTGCAGGGGCTCGTGGCCCGAGCCGCCGCCCGAGACGAGCCCGACCTTGCCCGCCACCGGCGCATCCGCGCGCACGACGGCGAAGGGCGGGTCGATCACCACGCGCACGAGGTCGGCATGGGCCGCGGCGAAGCCTGCGAGGCCCTCGTCGACGGTCTTGGCGGGGTCGTTGATGAGCTTCTTCACGGTGGCTCTCCTTCGGACGACAGCGGGTCTGTGCTCACGCTACGCCTCGACCGCTGGAAACTCGACGGACCATCTGAGACATCCTCCAATCGACTCCACACAGCCAACCCATTGCTGGTTACAGTGGCGATACCACCCGAGCGGGCGGTACGGGCGATGAGGCCCGTGGACGAGAAAGCAGGGTCCTGTGGACGATCCGAACATCGGTCTGATTTTCCTGTCCGAGCTGGTGGGCACCGCGATGCTCGTCCTGCTCGGCTGCGGCGTGGTCGCCAACGTGGTGCTGAAGGGCAACAAGGGCTTCGGCGGCGGCTTCCTGATGATCAACTTCGGCTGGGGCCTCGCGGTGTTCGCCGGTGTCACCGTCTCCATCTACTCGGGCGCGCACATCAACCCGGCTGTGACCTTCGGCCTGCTCGCGAACTCCCTCGCGACGGGCGCGGAGTACAACTGGGCGGCACTCCCGGCCTACCTCGGCGGCCAGTTCCTCGGCGCCTTCCTCGGCGCGGTGCTCTGCTGGCTCGCCTACAAGCAGCACTTCGACATCGAGGAGGACCCGGGCGCCAAGCTCGGCACCTTCTCGACCGGCCCCGGCATCCGCAACACCGGCTGGAACCTGATCACCGAGATCATCGGCACCTTCGTGCTGGTGTTCGTCGTGATCGGCTTCGGCGCGCAGAACGGCACCGAGGACGGCGTGCCCGCCGGCCTCGCCGCGCTCGGCGCACTCCCTGTGGCGCTGCTCGTCGTCGGCATCGGCGCCTCGCTCGGTGGCCCGACCGGGTACGCCATCAACCCCGCCCGCGACCTCGGGCCGCGCATCGCGCACGCGGTGCTGCCCATCCGCGGCAAGGGCGACAGCGACTGGGGCTACTCGTGGATCCCGGTCGCCGGCCCGATCATCGGCGGCGTGCTCGCAGGGCTCGCCGCGCCGGCGCTGATCGCGACGATCGCGGCGGCCTGAATCGACGGGGAGGGGGCGGATCGCCCCCTCCCCTCCTCTTTCCCTGCACGCATCCACCACCCAACGAAGGAGTTCCGGTGAACGACTACGTCATCGCCATCGACCAGGGCACGACCTCCACCCGTGCCATCCTCTTCGACCACGCCGGCAGCATCGTCTCCACCGGCCAGCTCGAGCACGAGCAGATCTTCCCCCAGGCCGGCTGGGTCGAGCACGACCCCAAGGAGATCTGGAACAACACCCGCGAGGTGATCGGCCAGGCGCTGTCGAAGGCCAACGTGACGCGCCACAACGTCAAAGCGATCGGCATCACCAACCAGCGCGAGACCGCGGTGGTCTGGAACAAGCAGACCGGCGAGCCGGTCTACAACGCGATCGTCTGGCAGGACACCCGCACGCAGAAGATCGTCGACCGCCTCGCGGCCGGCGACACCGACCGCTACAAGCAGAAGGTCGGCCTGCCGCTCGCGACCTACTTCTCCGGCACGAAGATCGTCTGGATCCTCGAGAACGTCGAGGGCGCGCGCGAGGCGGCGGAGGCCGGCGACCTGCTCTTCGGCACGACCGACTGCTGGGTGCTCTGGAACCTCACCGGCGGCGTCAACGGCGGCGTGCACGCGACCGACGTCACGAACGCGTCGCGCACGCTGTTCATGGACCTCGAGTCGCTCGAGTGGGACGACGCGATCCTCGCCGACTTCGGCGTGCCGCGCTCGATGCTCCCCGAGATCAAGCCGTCGTCGGGCGAGTTCGGCATCGCGGCCTCCGAGTCGCTGCTGCGCGAGACGCCCATCACGGGCATCCTCGGCGACCAGCAGGCGGCCACCTTCGGCCAGGCCGCGTTCGACAAGGGCGAGGCGAAGAACACCTACGGCACGGGCAACTTCCTCATCTTCAACACCGGCGAGGAGATCGTCCACTCGAAGAACGGCCTCCTCACGACCGTCGGCTACAAGATCGGCGACGAGCCCACCCACTACGCGCTCGAGGGCTCGATCGCGGTGACCGGCTCGCTCATCCAGTGGCTGCGCGACAACCTGGGCCTCATCCCCGACGCCCCGGCGGTCGAGCAGCTGGCGAAGTCGGTCGACGACAACGGCGGGGCGTACTTCGTGCCGGCGTTCTCGGGCCTGTTCGCCCCCTACTGGCGGCCGGATGCGCGAGGCGCGCTCGTGGGCCTCACCCGGTACGTCAACAAGGGCCACATCGCGCGGGCGGCCCTCGAGGCGACCGCCTTCCAGACGGCGGAGGTCGTCGACGCGGTGAACGCCGACTCGGGCGTCGACCTCACCGAGCTCAAGGTCGACGGCGGCATGATCGCCAACGACACGCTCATGCAGTTCCAGGCCGACATCCTTCGGGTGCCGGTCATCCGCCCGGTCGTCGCCGAGACGACCGCGCTCGGCGCCGCCTACGCGGCCGGCCTCGCGGTCGGCTTCTGGGGCTCGCTCGACGAGCTGCGCCAGCAGTGGCAGGAGGACCGCCGTTGGGAGCCGCAGATGGATCAGGAGGCGCGCGACCGCACCTATCGCAACTGGAAGAAGGCCGTGCAGAAGACCCTCGACTGGGTCGACGACGACGTCGAGTGATCCCTCGAGCTGGAGGGTGATCGGAGGGGGCGGCTGCGGCCGCCCCCTCCTCGCGTCGGAGCGAGCGGTGGCACAGCGAGCGGCGTCAGAGGGCGCGGTACTGCGGGTCAGTGATCCAGATGATCGCGGCGGCGATGCCGAGGATCACCATCGCCGCCCTGGCCGTGGAGACGGCGAGCACGATCGACGCCCACCAGTCGTCGTCCTCCGAGAGCCGGCCGCGCGCGACCGGCTGCTTCGCCGAGATCGCGACCGCGATGGCCAGCAGGTCGAGGCCGGCGAGCGCGAGGATGAGCGCGGAGCGCAGCCGCGGCCGCTCCCCCGTGCGCGATGCGCGCCCCGAGCCGTGCGGCTCGGCGACGTTCGCGACCGGCAGCAGTGCGCGCATCCACCCGTCGAGCCACCAGGCGAGCAGCACGAGGCCCAGCAGCAGCGCGAGCAGCACCGAGCGCACGAGCGCCTCGTCGGCGATCGACACCTGCTCGGCCCACGGGTCGGCGGCGAGGCGCGGGCGCAGCAGCGGCAGCGCCCGCCCGAAGAAGGCGGCGCCGGCGGTCGCGTAGCCGAGCACGACGATGAGGATCGTCAAGGGGTGGCGCATCCGCACGAGCATCCACGCGACGATGAGCGCGCCGCCGGCCAGGAAGTCGATCGCGTCGAACGCCCCGTACGTCGTGGCGCCGAGCAGCGTCGTCGACTGCATGAGCACGATCGGCACCTGCGCGATCGCGTACAGCACGATGCAGAAGACCGCGCCGATGCGGTAGCCGAGCGAGGCCGGGGCGACGACCGCGGCGAGCATCAGCAGCAGCACGCCGATGCCGCGGAGCGTGACCGAGGGCACGATCGCCGGCGGCCGGTGGAGCAGCAGCGTGAGCCCGTAGCACGCGAGCAGGCCGCCGACGGCGAGCGCGGCGAGCAGCAGCGACCGCGAGCTGCGGTCGGCCCAGCCGAGCCGCCAGGTGTGCCAGACCTCGTCGCCCGACCAGGATGCCTGCCGCTGCACCCGGTGGTGCTCGGTCGCGGTGCCGCTCACCCGCTCAGCCCACGGCTGCGGCGCGCCACGCCTCGAGCGTGCGGGCGGCCGCGCCCGAGTCGATCGACGCCGTCGCGGTGGCCAGCTCTTCGGCCATGCGCTCCTTGAGCGGGCGGTCCTTCTGGCGCGGGTCGCCCTCGAGCCGCCACGCGACGAGCGCCGCGGCGGCGTTCAGCAGCACGATGTCGCGCACCGGCCCGGGCTCGCCCGCGATGGTGCGGCGCAGCACCTCGGCGTTGTGCTCGGGCGATCCGCCGCGCAGGTCGTCGAGGCTCGCGCGCGGGATGCCGAGCTCGCGCGGGTCGATGTCGTGCTCGACGACGTCGCCGCGCGAGACCTCCCACAGCTCGGAGTGGCCGGTGGTCGTGAGCTCGTCGAGCCCGTCCTCGCCGCGGACGACGAGCGCCGTCGCGCCGCGGGTCGCGAAGACGCCCACGAACTGCTCGATGATGTGCTTGTCGGCGACCCCCACGACCGAGACCTCCGGGCGCGCCGGGTTGACGAGCGGTCCGAGGTAGTTGAAGACCGTCGGCACGCCGAGCTGCGCCCGCACCGGGGCCGCGTGGCGGAAGCCGGGGTGGAAGCGCATCGCCCAGGCGAACGAGATGCCGGCGGCCTCGAGGATGCGCCGCACCTCGGCTGGGTCGTCGCTCGCGGGCACGACGCCGAGCACGTCGAGCACGTCGGATGCGCCGGAGGACGACGAGACCGCGCGGTTGCCGTGCTTCAGCACCGGCACGCCGGCGCCCGCGACCACGATGCTCGCCGTGGTCGAGATGTTGACGGTGTGCTGCCGGTCGCCGCCCGTGCCGACGATGTCGACCACCCGCGACTCGCCCGGGAGCGGCACCGCCGCCTCGAGGATCGCGTCGCGGAAGCCGACGAGCTCCTCGGCCACGACGCCCTTGGCGCGCAGCGCGATGAGGAAGCCCGCGGTCTGCGCCTCGGAGGCCTGTCCGGCGACGACCTCGGCCATCGCCCACTCGGCCTGCCGGATCGCCAGATCCTCGCCCTCCAGCAGCGTCTCGAGCACGCATGGCCAGGTCAAGAGACGATCCATTGCTCCAGCCTATCTTCGCGCGGCACGCTGGCCGTCCGGGTCCGGACCCCGGGCCGATCTGTCACTAGGATGGATGTCGTGTCCACTACTGCGCTCTCCACGTCGCCGTCGGCGCCGATGATCAGGCGGCCGAACACCGTTGCGGTCGGCACGATCGTCTGGCTCGGCAGCGAGGTCATGTTCTTCGCCGGCCTGTTCGCGATCTACTTCACGCTCCGCTCGATGTCCGGCGACCTGTTCGCCACCGAGGCCGAGCAGCTGAACGTGATCTTCGCGACCATCAACACGGCGATCCTGCTGGCGTCGAGCTTCACCTGCCAGGCCGGCGCGAACGCCGCGGAGCACCACCAGGCGTTCCGCACGGGCAGCGCGCTGCAGCTGTCCAAGTGGGGCATGGTCGAGTGGTTCTACCTCACCTACGCCATGGGCGCGGTCTTCGTCATCCTGCAGGTGTTCGAGTACGTCGTGCTCGTCGGCCACGGCATCACGCTGTCGTCGAACTCCTACGGCTCGGCGTTCTACATCACGACCGGCTTCCACGGCCTGCACGTGACGGGCGGGCTCTTCGCCTTCCTGTTCGTCATCGGCCGCGCGTACGCGGTGAAGCGGTTCGGGCACAAGGAGGCGACGAGCGCGCACGTCATCTCCTACTACTGGCACTTCGTCGACGTGGTCTGGATCGGCCTGTACCTCGTCATCTACTGGCTCAAGTAATCGGTTGGTGAGCACATTGGCAACTCGTAAGAAGACCGGCCGCAGGCACCCCCTGGCGAGCGCGGCGATGCTCCTCATCGGCCTGGTGGCCGCGGGCGGCGCCTCGGCAGCGGTGAGCACCGTGGCGAACGCCGAGCCGGCGGGCACCGCTCCCCACGCGCAGCAGCTGACCGTCGAGGACGGCCAGGAGCTGTTCCGCGCCAACTGCGCCTCGTGCCACGGCCTGAACGCCGAGGGCACCGAGAACGGCACGAGCCTCATCGGCGTGGGCGCCGCATCCGTCGACTTCCAGGTCATGACCGGCCGCATGCCGATGGCCTACTCCGGCCCGCAGGCCGAGCAGCGCGACCCCATGTTCACGCAGGAGCAGTCCGACGCGATGGGCGCATGGGTCGCCTCGCTCGCGCCGGGGCCCGAGGTCCCCTCGGACGAGCTCCTCGACGTGTCGCAGGTCGACGAGGAGGGCGTCGCCCGCGGCGCCGAGCTCTTCCGCATCAACTGCGCCATGTGCCACAACGTCGCCGGCGCCGGCGGCGCGCTGACCGAGGGCAAGTGGGCCCCGCACCTGCGCGACATCGACCCGGCGCACGTCTACGAGGCGATGCTCACCGGCCCGCAGAACATGCCGGTCTTCAACGACGCCAACATCAGCCCGGAGCAGAAGCGCGAGATCCTCGCGTACCTGGACTACCTCGACGAGAACCCGTCGGTCGGCGGCTTCGACCTCGGCAGCCTCGGACCGGTGTCGGAGGGCCTGTTCATCTGGATCTTCGGCCTCGGCGGCCTGGTGGCCGTCTCGGTCTGGCTCACCTCGAAGCCGAACTGATCATGACGCAGGACACAGAGAGGACCAGCATGTCGGCTGAGGACCACGCCGGGCACGAGCAGCAGCAGGTCGCCGTCTACGACCGCGGCGCGGCCATCGAGCAGTCGGACGCGTTCGAGAACCCCGGCCTGCCGCCGCACCGCCCGCGCCAGACCGACCTGCACCCCGAGAAGGAGCGTCGCGCCGAGCGCCAGGTCGTCGGCTGGTTCCTGGTGTCGATGCTCGGCACCGTGCTCGCGATCGTCGCGTACATCGCGGTGCCGATCGTCGAGGGCGACATGACGAGCGTGCGCCTCAGCAACCTCTTCCTCGGCCTCGCCATCGCCCTCGCGCTGCTCGGCATCGGCATCGGCGGCATGCACTGGGCCCGCCAGCTCATGAGCTCGCACGAGGTCGTCGAGGAGCGCCACCCGTCGCGCGGCTCCGAGAAGAGCCGCGCCCGTGCCGTCGAGATCTTCCAGCTCGGCGACCAGGAGTCGGGCTTCACGCGCCGCTCGCTGATCCGCAACACGCTCATCGGCGCCATCGCGCTCGTGCCGCTGCCGGCGATCGTGCTCTTCCGCGACCTCGCCCCCGCGCAGGACGCCGTCGAGGCGATCTCGAACACCATGTGGCGGCAGGGCACGCGCCTCGCGCTCGACCCGACGGGCACGCCCATCCGCGCCGCCGACGTCAGGGTCGGCTCCGCCTTCCACGTGATCCCCGAGGACCTCAAGGACCTCGACCACGACGGCGGCTACCTCGACCAGAAGGCGCTCGCCTCGGTGCTGCTCGTGCGCGTGCCGCTCGACCGCCTCAACGAGCAGCCGGACCGCGCCGGCTGGTCGTACGACGGCATCGTCGCCTACTCCAAGATCTGCACGCACGTCGGCTGCCCCGTGGCGCTGTACGAGCAGCAGACGCACCACCTGCTGTGCCCCTGCCACCAGTCCACGTTCGACGTGACCGACCACGCCAAGGTGATCTTCGGTCCCGCCAAGCGTCCGCTGCCCCAGCTGCCGATCACGGTCGACGACGAGGGCTACCTGATCGCCCAGAGCGACTTCACCGAGCCCATCGGTCCGTCGTACTTCGAGCGTCTGCACCACATCGACGAGGGCCACCTCCCGCTCTCGGCCGCTGAGACGGAGAACCGCGCATGACCTCCACCGCAACGCGCGACACCTTCACCTCGAAGGCGTCGAACTACCTCGACGAGCGCACGAGCATGTCGACGCTCGTCGCCACGCTCGGCCGCAAGGTCTTCCCCGACCACTGGTCGTTCATGCTCGGCGAGGTCATCCTCTACTCGTTCGTCGCGATCCTGCTCTCGGGCACGTTCCTGACGTTCTTCTTCGAGCCGTCGATGACCGAGGTGCACTACGAGGGCTCGTACGTGCCGCTCAAGGGCATCGCGATGTCGGCCGCGTACGCGTCGTCGCTCGACATCTCGTTCGACATCCGCGGCGGCCTGCTCATGCGCCAGGTGCACCACTGGGCGGCGCTGCTGTTCGTGGCCGCCATCGGCCTGCACATGCTCCGCGTGTTCTTCACGGGCGCCTTCCGCAAGCCGCGCGAGATCAACTGGGTGATCGGCTTCGTGCTCTTCATCCTGGCGATGGCCGAGGGCTTCACGGGCTACTCGCTCCCCGACGACCTGCTCTCGGGGAACGGCCTCGCGATCATCAACGGCATGGTCAAGGGCATCCCGATCGTCGGCACCTGGATCTCGTACCTGTTCTTCGGCGGCCTGTTCCCGGGCCACGAGATCGTGCCGAGGCTCTTCGTGCTGCACATCATGCTGCTGCCGGCGCTCGTGATCGCGATGATCGGCGTGCACCTCGTGCTCATGGTCATCAACAAGCACACGCAGTTCGCCGGCCCCGGCAAGACCAACGACAACGTCGTCGGCGCGCCCATCATGCCGCTGTTCGCCGCGAAGGCCGGATCGTTCTTCTTCATCGTGTTCGGCGTGCTGGTGCTCATCGCCTCCACGTTCACGATCAACCCGATCTGGAACTACGGCCCCTACGACCCGTCGCCGGTCTCCGCCGGCACGCAGCCCGACTGGTACATCGGCTTCGCCGACGGCGCCCTGCGCCTGGCGCCGGGGCTCGAGACCGAGCTGTGGGGCATGACGCTCTCGTGGAACATCCTCATCCCGATGGCGGTGCTCGGCATCTTCATCGTGCTGGTCATGTTCTACCCCTTCATCGAGCAGTGGATCACGGGCGACAAGCGCGAGCACCACATCGCCGAGCGCCCGCGCAACAACCCGACGCGCACGGCCATCGGCTCCGCGGGCATCGTGTTCTACGCGGTGCTGTGGGCCGCGGCGTCGTCCGACCTCATCGCGACGCACTTCCGCCTCAACGTCTTCCAGGTCACCTGGTGGCTGCAGGCGACGCTCATCCTCGGGCCGGTGATCGCGTACTTCCTGACGAAGCGCATCGCGATCGGCCTGCAGAAGAAGGACCGCGAGATCCTGCTGCACGGCTACGAGTCGGGCCGCATCCTGCGGCTCCCCGGCGGCGAGTACGTCGAGGTGCACGAGCCGCTCGACGAGTACGAGTCGTGGAGGCTCAAGTCGTTCGACACGTACGAGCCGGTCATGGTGCGCCCGAACGCGAAGGGCCGCATCACGCCGGGCACGCACCTGCGCGCGGCGATGACCCGCTGGTTCTTCGAGGACCGCATCAGCCCCGTCACGCGCGGCGAGCTCGAGGCCGCGAAGCACGACGGTCACTGATCTGACGCACGACGAGGAAGGGCCCGGGATCGCTCCCGGGCCCTTCCTCGTGCGCGGAATGCCCCGCGCGCTCCCCCGGTTGGCCTGAGCGGAGAGGATCCCCATGCCCATCGAGTTCGGTGTCCACACGTTCGCCGCAGTGCCCGTCGTCGACGGCGCTCCGCTCAGCCACGCGCAGGTGCTGCGCGACGTCGTCGCGGAGGGCGTGGCCGCCGATCGGCAGGGCCTGGCGTTCTTCGGCGTCGGCGAGCACCACCGCGACGACTTCGCGGCGAGCGCGCCCGAGATCCTGCTGGGCGCGCTCGCGACGGCGACTGAGCGCATCCGCCTCGGCACCGCCGTCACGGTGCTCTCGTCGAACGACCCGGTGCGCGTGTTCGAGCAGTTCTCGACGCTCGATGGCATCTCGAGCGGGCGCGCCGAGATGATCGTGGGCCGCGGCTCGTTCGTGGAGTCGTTCCCGCTCTTCGGCTACCGGCTCGAGGACTACGAGGCGCTGTTCGAGGAGCGGCTCGAGCTGCTCGCCGCGCTCGTGCGCGAGGAGCCGGTCACCTGGTCGGGCACGCTGCGCTCGCCGCTGCACGAGCAGCCCGTCTACCCGCGCTCGCACGCGGCGGAGCACGGCGGCCGCATCCCTGTCTGGGTCGGCGTCGGCGGCTCCCCCGAGTCGGTCATCCGCACCGCGCGGCACGGCTTCGACATGATGCTCGCGATCATCGGCGGCAGCCCCGCGCAGTTCGCGCCCTTCGCGGGCCTCTACCGGAAGGCGATGGAGCAGTTCGGGCACGCGCCCGGCCGCATCGGCATGCACTCCCCCGGCCTCGTGGCCGAGACGGACGCGGAGGCCAAGCGCATCCTCATGCCGCAGTGGATGGTCTACCGCAACCGCATCGGCCGGGAGCGCGGCTGGGGCGACGCCACCGAGCGCGAGTTCGACGCGTCGATGGCCGAGCACGGCGCGATGTTCGCCGGGAGCCCCGAGACGGTCGCGCAGAAGATCGTCTGGGCGAAGGAGACCCTCGGCGTCGAGCGCTTCGACCTCAAGTACGACTCCGGCACGAGCCACGAGGACAACCTGCGCTCGATCGAGCTGCTCGGCACCGAGGTGGTGCCGCGCGTGCGCGCGCTGCTCGGCGAGGCCTAGCCGCTCGCGTCTAGCGCAGCACGGCCTCGGCACGCTCGAGCAGCTGCTGCGCCGACGAGTTGCCGCGGTCGTCGCCGCGCCCCGCGTTGGCGAGCGCGTGCCCGAGCAGGTGCGTCGCCGCGATCGCCGCGACGCGCGCGTCGCCGTGCCAGCCGGCCTGCAGCTCGTCGGCGAACGCGGCGAGCGCCGCCCCGGCGGGCGTGCCGGGCGTGCGCTCGACGGCGCTGACGACGACGTGTCCGAAGAGCGCGCCGCGGTCGTCGGCCGGGTCGCCGAGCCCCGCGGTGTCGATGTCGAGGATGCCCGTGATGCGCGAGGGGTCGTCCTCGGCCACGAAGATCTGGCCGAGGTGCAGGTCGCCGTGGATCGTCACCGGGCGCGGCACGGGCGTCGCCGCGTAGCGCTCGTGCACGATGCGCGCGAGCCTCGCGGTCTGCCGCGCGAAGACCGGCGCCGTCTCCTCCATGCGCTCGGCGTACCAGTCGACGCGGCGCGCGAGCGACTCGCGCGCGCCGATCGCCGCGGGCACTGTGGCGATGTGCTGCGTGAGCTCGTCGAGCCCCCGGGCGAAGCGGACGCGGTCGATGCGCTCGAAGACCTCGATGGCCGGCACGCCCGGCAGCTCGCCGAGCAGCACGAGGCCGGCGTCCGAGAAGCCGAGCGTGCGCGGCACGGGCACGCCGGCGGCGCGGAAGCGCTCGTGCAGGTCGTGGATGGTCGAGGCGAGCGACGGGTGCACGACCTTCGCGAACCAGCGCTCGTCGGCGGTGTCGACGCGCAGCACCGCGCGCTTGCCGGGCCGGTAGGCCTCCATGCGCAGCTTCGCGCCCTCGGCGGCGATGCCGAACTTCGCCAGCACGACGCCCGCCGCCTCGGGGTAGGAGACGGCCGGGAGCGACGGCAGCGCAGGGTCCTGCGGGTACGCCCACGCGGTCAGGCGACGGCCCGAGGCGTCGACGAGCTCGACGGTGTGCTCGTCGACCGGGGCTCCCGGCGACGTGTTCACGTAGATGGTGACGCGCTCGATCGTGTCGTCGGGCGTGCGCACTCCGCAGGAGTAGCCGATGATGAAGCCGTCGTTGACCGGCTCCACATCCTTCTGCGCGAAGTCGACGAGCTCTCGCCCGCTCTCCGCGACGAGCCGCATGAGCACGGCGGCGGCGTTGTCGAGCATGGCCCCATCCAACACCGCCCCCGCTGGGAACGGCGCACGCCGCGCGTATCGTGGAGCCGTGCAGCGGATCGGGCGTCGGTGGTTCGGGCGCCTGCTGAGCGTCGAGCAGGCCTCATGGCTGCAGGTGCTGAAGACCGTGGTCGCGATCGCGCTCTCGTGGTTCGCCAGCCGCCTGCTGCTGGGCGTCGAGCTGCCGATCTTCGCGGCCATCGCCGCCCTGCTCGTGGTGGCGCCGAGCGTCAACCAGTCGATCGGCAAGGGCGTCGAGCGCTCGGGCGGGGTGCTCGGCGGCGTCGTGCTGGCCTGGGTCGCGCACCTGCTGCTGCCGCCCGGGCCGCTCATGGTGCTCGCGGTGACGATGGTCGCGGTCGTGCTCGCGCGGCTGCTGCGGCTCGCGCCGATGGCGGCGAACCAGCTGCCGATCAGCGCCATGATCCTGCTCGCGCTCGGCGCCGGCACGGGGCCCCTGTTCGGGTTCGAGCGCGTCGTCGAGACGCTCATCGGTGCCGTCGTCGCGCTGCTCATCAACCTGGCCGTCGTGCCGCCGGTGCACCACGAGCCTGCGGAGCGGGCCATGCGCGAGCTCGCGCACGACATCGCCGACGCCTACGACCGCGTCGCGAGCGCGCTCACCTCGGACCGGGTCGAGGGAGCGCGGCTGCTCGAGGACGCGCGGGCGCTGCGCGGGCGCGCGCAGGCCACGCGGGCCGCCATGGACGCGCTCGAGGACTCCACGCGGCTGAACCCCCGCACCCGCGCGCTGCGGGAGCGCATCGAGCGCGACGAGCGGCTGCTGCTGAGCCTCACGGTGCTGACGAACCGCGTCATCGGCATGTCGCGCTCGATCGCCGACCGCTTCGAGCCGTCGCTCGTCGCCGACGCCACGGTGCAGCGCATCGCCGTCGAGGTGCGCCGGATCGCGCACGAGGTGCGCGCGCTCGTCGACCAGCAGGCGCTCGACGACGGGCGCACCATGTCGATGCCGGCGCTCGAGGGGCCGGCGCTCACGACGCCGATCGAGGTGCCCGCGCCGCATCCGACCCACTGGGTGCTCATCGGCGCCCTGCTGGAGGACGTGCGTCAGGCGCGCGAGTCGCTCGAGGCCGGCGCCGACGGCGTGTAGGGCACGAGCCACTGCAGGCGCCAGAACTCCTCGGCCGACAGCTCGAACGAGTGCGTGTCGATCGACACGGCCCGCCGCACCTCGTCGGGGTCGAGGTGCGGGCGGGCGAGGATCGACACCGCGCTCTGGCCGAGCACCGTCGAGCGGCCGAAGTGGATGGCGACGATGTCGGGCGTCGCGGGCGTGTCGGAGACGACGTAGGCGCTCGACAGCAGCCGGGAGCGCCCGAGCATCCGCCACGAGAAGTGCCGGCCCGCCCACGTCGCCTCGGCGATCACCTCGCGGTCGCCCTTGTCGGGCCGGTGGTACTCGTAGACCTCGCGCAGCTGCAGCGGCGAGTTGCGCACGAGCTCGAAGCTCACCCGCGGGTTCTTGCGCTCCGCGTGCGTCCAGTACGGGAACGTCGTCGCGCGGATCGCCCAGGTCCCCCGCAGGAGGCGGGCGAGCTCGGCGGGATCGGCGACGCGTGACATGCGTTCAGGATAGCCGCGGGGCTACGCTCGCGTCATGGCGACCGGCGACCTGCAGCACGCGATCCTCGTGGCCACGCGCGCCTACCAGGGCCGCACCGACCGGCAGGGCGAGCCCTACGTGGCCCACGCCATCCGGGTCATGCTCGACGTCGAGGGCGACGACGCGCGCTCGGTGGCGATCCTGCACGACGTGCTCGAGTGGGGCTCGATCTCGCTGCACGAGCTGCTCGCCGAGCACTTCCCGCAGCGCATCGTCGAGGCGGTCGAGGCGATGACCGCGCGCGACGACGAGCCGCTCGAGGGGTTCCTCGAGCGCGTGCGGCGGAGCGAGCTCGCGGTGGCGGTCAAGATCGCCGACCTCCGCGACAACGCGCTGCAATGGCGGCTCGACGCGATGCCCGACGCCGCCACCCGCGAGCGGCTGCTCGCGCAGTACCGGCGCTCGGCCGAGCTGCTCGGCACGAGCCTCGACGAGATCTGCGGCCGCGCGGTCGCGTGAGCCTCGGCTACCAGATGCCCCACGGGCGTCGGCGCACGCGCCGCTCGACGGGCAGCAGCAGCCGCAGGAACAGCCGGTAGCGCGCCTCGTCGAGCACGAGGTCGTGGCTCGGCAGGTGGTCGACGATCGGGCCGAAGAGGCGCTTGAAGATGCCCGGGCCGTGCATCCGGTGCGTCTCGTCGTCGGCGCGCCACGACGGCGGCGTCGCGTACGTGTCGTAGACCTCGCGGCCCTGCTCCTTGAACCACTGCATCGCCGTCCAGCGCAGCAGGTGCGCGCCGCCGCGGATCGCCCGGTCGGGCACGCTCCCGCCGTCCTTCGCCAGCGCGTAGCGGCCGAAGCCGATCATGAACGCCGACGCCTGCGGGCCGTCGTGCGCACCGTCGTAGCCGAACCAGAAGTGGCCCTGCCCGCGATCGCACAGCTCGCCCCAGAGCGTGCGGTAGTACGCGTACGGCTTCATCGTGTCGACGCCCTTGCCGCCGGCGACCGTCTGCATGAGCGCGTACATCTGCTCGTACGTCGCCTCCGAGTGCGGCACCTTCTCGACGCGGTACCCGTGCTTGATGGCGTTGCGGATGTGGTTGCGCAGCTTCTTGCTGAAGCCGGCGAAGATGTCGTCGACGTCGGGCCGCAGGTCGACGAGCACGGTGTGGATGTTCTGCTGCACCGTGTTCGCCGCGCGGAAGCCGGCCGCGCGCAGCGCCTCGCGCCGCTCCGGCGTGTCGACCTCGTACGGCTCGACCTTGACCGCGAACACGCCCTTCGCGACGTCCCCGCGGGCCGCGCGCAGCGCATCCGCGATGCCCGGCAGCTCGTCGAAGGCGGCACCGGGGCCGAGCGGCAGGTACCAGTAGCGGCCGGCGAGGCTGCGGTGCTCGAGGGCGAGCACGTGCACCGGCCCCGCGCCCTGGGATTCGAGCACGAGGAACACCGGGTGCAGGCGCTCGGTGGCCTTGAGCTTCGCGTAGGCGAGCCCCTGGGTCCACTGGCCGCCGTCGGGGTTCGCCTCGACGCGGGCGTCCCAGTCGAGCAGCTCGTCCTGCCGGGCTCGGCGGATCGTCCAGCGGTGGGCGGATGCGGATGCCACGGGTCTCCTATCGCAGGGCGTCGGTGCCGGGCTTCAGTCGCCACTCGATGCGGCGCACCGCCTGCTCCCAGAGCCGGTGGCGCACGCCGCGGAGCACGATGTCGAACGACGGCAGGTAGCTGACGACGGGCCCGAACTTCTTCTTGAACTGGCCCACGCCGTGGTACCAGTGCGTCTCGTCGTCGAGCTGGTCGGGGCGGGGCGTGCCGCACAGGTCGAAGGCCGACTTGCCGTCGGCCGCGGCGTCCTGCATCGCGCGCCACAGCAGCAGCGCCGCTCCCCCGGCGATGTGCCGCGTCGGGCGCGAGCCGCCGTCCTTGTAGACGGCGGTGCGGCCGGCGAGCGTGACGAAGATCGCGGCCTGCGCCTGACCGGAGTCGTCGTCGTAGCCGAAGTAGAAGCGGCCGTTGCGCGTCTTCGCGAACTCGCCCCAGAAGAGGCGGTAGTAGGCGTACTCACGCATCGCCGCGACGCCCTCGCCGCCGTTGATGGTCTTCAGCAGCTCGTAGAAGCGCTCGAAGTCGTGCTCGGTCGCGTCGTGCGCCTCGATGCGCTCGACGCGGTAGCCCTTGTTCTCGGCGCCGCGGATCGACGAGCGGAGCTTCTTCTGGAAGTCCATGATGAGCTCGTCGCCGCGCGTGAGGTCGAGCACGACCGTGTGGGTGAGCAGCTGCATGTCGCGGCTGCGCACGGCGCCCGCGCCCTCCATCCGCGCGATGAGCTCGGGGCTCCGCAGCAGGTGCGGCTCGACCTTGATGGCGAGGAGGCCGGGCTGCCGGCGGCCGAACTCCCGCATCGCCCGCACCATGCCCTCGAGGTCGGCGCACGTCGGGCCGAGCGGCACGTACCAGTAGCGGCCCAGCCAGACGGTCCCCTCGTGGGCGAGCGCGTAGACGGTCTCGGCGCCCTCGACGACGAGGAAGCGCGGCTCGAGCCGGTCGTAGCGCTTGATCTCGCCCATGGCCCGGGCGCCGGTCATGATGCCGCCGTCGGGGTTCTGCTCGATGAGCTCGTCCCAGCGCGCGATCTCGTCGTCGGTCGCGAAGCGGACCGTGGTGGGGGCGCTCATCGCAGCGTGTCCGGGCCGGGCTTCAGGCGCCACTCGACGCGGCGCACGACCGACTCCCACAGGCGGTGCCGCACCGGGTGCAGCACGAGGTCGAACGACGGCAGGAAGCTCGTGATCGACCCGAAGCGCAGCTTGAACTGCGCGAGGCCGTGGAACGGATGCGTCGGGTCGTCGGCGCGGTCGGCCGGCGGCGTGCCGGCGAGGTCGAAGGCGAGCTTGCCCTCGGCGATGCAGTCCTGCATCGCCGTCCACAGCAGCAGCGCCGAGCCGCCGTTGATCTTGCGATCGGGGCGCGAGCCGCCGTCCTTGTAGACGGCGGTGCGGCCCGCAGTCGTCACGAAGATGCCGGCCTGCGGCTCGTCCCCGTCGTCGTCGTAGCCGAAGTAGAAGCGCCCCGTGCCGGCCTCGGTGAAGCGGCCCCAGAACTCGTCGTAGTAGGCGCGCTCGCGCATGCCGGCCATGCCCTTGCCGCCCTGCACCGTGAGCATCATCGCGTGCATGCGGTCGAAGGTCTCGCGGGTGGGCTCCGGGCGCTCGACGCGGTAGCCCTTCTTCGTCGCCCCGCGCACCTGGCGGCGGATCATCTGCGAGAACGACGCGAAGAGCTCCTCCTCGCCCTGGGCCAGGTCGAGCACGACCGTGTGCGTCATCACCTGCATGTCGCGGCTCTGCTCGAGGCCGAGCGCGACGAGCTCGTTGATGCGCTCGGGCGATCGCTCGAGGTGCGGCTCGATCTTGACCACCAGCAGTCCCTGCTCGGTGCGGGCGAAGGCGCGGAGGCCCTCGACGACGGCCGCCATGTCGGTGGCGGTCGGCCCCATCGGCAGGTACCAGTAGCGGCCGAGCGACACCGAGCCCTCGAGGGCGAGGGCGTGGATGCGCTCGGTGCCGCCGCCGACCGGAAGGGGCGCGTCGATCACGAGGAAGACGGGCTCGAGGCCGTCGAAGCGCTTCACCTCGGCGAACGCCCTCGACTGCACCATGTGCCCGCCGTCGGGGTTCGCCTCGATGAGCGCGTCCCAATCGGCGATCTCGTCGGCGGAGGCGCGTCGGACAGCGGCTGCAGCAGGCATGGAACCTCTCGGTGGGGTGGGCCCGACCAGCCTACGGCGCGCTCTGGACGGCCGTCGTCGGCTCGCCGCGGAGGTCGCGCACCAGCAGGGTCGCGCCGACGACGGCCACGGGCGTCGCGACGACGGCGAGCCCGGGCACGAGCAGGAGCAGGTAGGCGACCATGCCGAAGCCGAGCGACCGCCAGCGGCGGCTGCGCAGCAGCGCGCGGCGCTCGGCGAGCGAGAGGCCGCGCGCGTCGCCGGCGATGCCGGTCAGCTCGCGCACGAGGGCGCTGCCGCCGAGCACGGCGCCGGCCACGAGCCCGAGCACCGTGCCGACGAGCGGCACGAGGCCCACGAGGAACACGACGGCACCCGTGCCGATCGCCATGCCGATGAGCACGACCGCGTCGCGCAGGCCCTTGCCCAGCCCGGGCCAGAAGCCCAGCTCGACCTCGTCGGGGATGCCGCCGAGCCGCCGCTCGACCGAGCGGGAGATGCGCTCGTAGAACGGCTCGCCGACCGCGAGCGTGACGGCGGCGAAGGTGAGCACGCACAGCACGACCGCCCCGACCATGATGCCGAGGGCGAGGGCGAGCCGCAGCGCGCCCGACCACTGCTCGTCCCACGCGTCGGCGAACGGCGTGAGCGCCGCGGCCCATCCGCCCACCTGGAAGGCGAGCAGCACGACGAGGGCGAGCATCGCGAGCCCCACGATGAGCGCCGGGATGGCGCCCAGCAGCATGAGGCCCGGGTCGCGGGCCCAGGTGCCGAAGCCGCGCAGCAGCAGTCGGGCGCCGGCGAGCAGCTCGGAGACGCGGTGTCGCATGGGGCCATGCTGGCACGTCCGTAGGATCGTCGCGTGCAGATCCCCGCGGCCGAGGCGCGTCCCTCGCACGCGGTCGCGGTGCTGCTCGCGGCCGTGCTGTGGGGCACCACCGGCACCGTCGCGCACTTCGCGCCGTCCGGCTCCTCGGCGCTCGCGATCGGGCTCGCGACGTTCGGCGTCGGCGGGCTCCTGCTCGCCGCCGCATCCACCCGGCGCGTGCTCGGCGTGCTGCGGCAGCGCGCGCACCTGGGGTGGCTGCTCGCCGGCGCCGCGGGCGTCGTGCTCTACCCGGCGGCCTACTACCCGTCGATGACGCTCGCGGGCGTCGCCGTCGGCAACGTCGTGGCGCTCGGGTCGGGCCCGATCTTCGCGGCCCTCCTCGAGTGGGCGGTCGACCGCCGGCGCCCCGACCGGCGCTGGGCGGCCGCCACGGGCGTCGCGGTGGTGGGCATCGCCCTCCTCGCGGTGGGCGGGCACGGCGCCGCCGCGGGTGGCGGACCGGCGGATGCCTCGGCCGCGCCCGCGGGCGTCGCGCTCGCGCTCGCGGCCGGGCTGGGCTACGCGCTGTACGCCTTCGCGGGGGCGCGCCTCATCGCCCGTGGCGCTCCGGCGACCGGCGCGATGGGCGCGCTCTTCCTGCTCGGCGGGCTCGCGTGCCTCGCGTGGCTCGCGGTGGTCGGCCTCGGCCCGCTCGCATCGCCGGGCGGCGCGCTCACGATCGGGTACCTCGCGCTCGTGCCCATGGCCCTCGCCTACCTGCTCTTCGGCTACGCGCTGCGGGCGCTGCCGTCGTCGAGCGCGACCACGCTCGCGCTCGCCGAGCCGGCGGTCGCGACGCTGCTCGCGGTGCTCGTCGTCGGCGAGCGGCCGACGCCGCTCGGCTGGGCGGGCCTCGTGGTCGTGGGCGCCGGCATCGCGCTGCTCGCCGTGCCGCGGCCCTTGACGCGACGGCGTCGACGAGTAGCGTCGGTGCCCGAGGACGACCCGCTGCGAGAGGAATCCGATGCCTGATCCGCACATCAAGGACGAGGAGCTCTACGAGAAGCTCCGCGACGAGGGGAACTCGAAGGAGAAGGCGGCCCGCATCGCCAACGCGGCGGCGCGCGACGGCCGCTCCGAGGTCGGCGAGCGCGGCGGCGACGCCGAGCGCTACGAGGATCGCACCGTCGACGAGCTGCGCGACCGGGCGAAGGAGCTCGGCATCGAGGGCACCTCGGGGCTCAAGAAGGCCGAGCTGATCGAGCGCCTCCGCGACCACTGAGGCCGGCGCCGCGCGGCCGGCGCACGGATGGCCCGAGTCGGTGGCAGGATGCCGACATGCAGAACGACGCCCGCGGGCGCGACGAGACCCCTGAGGAGCGCGCCGACCGCAACTTCGGCGACATCCTGCAGGAGCTCCGCGTCGTGCTCACCGGCACGCAGCTGGTCTCCGGCTTCCTGCTGGCGGTCGCGTTCCAGTCGGGCTTCCGCGACCTCGACCAGGACGAGGTGATGCACTACCTCGTGCTCGTCGGGCTCGCCGCGCTCGCGACCCTCCTGGGCCTCACGCCCGTGCTCGTGCACCGCCTCCACTTCCAGAAGCGCATGAAGCCGGAGATCGTGCGGCTGGCGAACGTGCTGCTGATCGCGACGCTCGTGGTCGTGTCGGTGCTCCTCGTCGGCGTGACGAGCTTCATCTTCGAGGTCGTCGTCTCCACGGGTGCCGGGCTGTGGGCGTCCATGGTGTGCGCGGCGGTCGTCGTCGCCCTCTGGGCGCTCGCCTGGGCCGCGAGGCGGAACGCTCCCCAGCGCGACGACTGACGCCCGCGGGCGCGCGCGGCGCATGTCGCCGTGTTACAGCCCGGGGTGCGCCTGCGGCGCAGCCACTGCGAGTCTGGCCCTCGTCCACGAGATGAGGGAGCAGCATGGCCGAGCACTGTCGCGGCGAGCACGCCTGGGACGGCATCCGCCGGGTCGACCTCGAGCGCCCGTCGAGCCGCAAGTGGAGCCTGCACCCGGGCACGATCGGCGCTTGGGTGGCCGAGATGGACTTCGGCACCGCGCCGCCCGTGCGCGAGGCGCTCGCCCGCGCCGTGCAGGACGACGTGCTCGGCTACCTCGCGCCGGCCACGGCCGCCGAGCTCGCCGAGGCGACCGCCGCCTTCCAGGCGCGGGAGCACGGATGGGCCGTCGACCCCGAGCGGGTGCACGCGGTCTCCGACGTCATGGCCGCGCTCGGCGTCGCCGTCGAGGAGTACTCGCCGGCCGGCTCGGCGGTCATCGTGCCGACCCCCGCGTACATGCCCTTCCTCACCTACCTCGCGACCCTCGGGCGACCCGTCGTCGAGGTGCCCGGCGTCGTGGAGGACGGCCGCTGGCGCCACGACCTCGAGGCCATCGACCGCGCGTTCGCCGCCGGCGCCCGCACGCTCGTGCTGTGCAACCCGCACAACCCGACCGGCACGGTGCTGCCGCGCGCCGAGCTCGAGGCGATCGCGGCGATCGTCGAGCGCCACGGCGGCCGGGTCTTCGCAGACGAGATCCACGCCCCGATCCGCTTCGACGGGCGCGCGCACGTGCCCTACGCATCCGTGTCCCCCGCCGCCGCGGCCCACGCGGTCACCGGCACGAGCGCCTCGAAGGCGTGGAACATCCCGGGGCTGAAGGCCGCGCAGCTCATCACCGCGAACGATGCCGACGAGGCCGTCTACCGCCGCTTCGGGTTCGCCGTCGCCCACGGCGCTTCGACGCTCGGCGTGATCGCGTCGACCGCCGCCTACCGCGACGGCGGGCCGTGGCTCGCGGAGGCGGTGGCCTACCTGCAGCGCAACCGCGACCTGCTCGCCGGGCTGCTGGCCGAGCGGCTGCCGGGCGTGCGCTGGCGCGCGCCCGAGGCGACCTACCTCGCCTGGCTCGACCTCGCGGGCCTCGGCCTGCCCGCCGGCAGCCCCGCGACGCTGCTGCGCGAGCGCGCCGGCGTCACGCTCACCGACGGGGCGCTCTGCGGCCGCGGCTCCGAGACCCACGTGCGGCTCGTCTTCGCGACGCCCGCGCCGGTGCTCGAGGAGGCCGTCGAGCGCATCGCCGACGCCGTGCTGCCGGTGGGCGCGGGAGCCGGTCGATGAGCGGCGGCTGGGGCTTCGAGACCCGCCAGATCCACGCCGGCGCCATCGTCGACGGCGAGGCGGGCGCGCGGATCACGCCGATCTACCAGAGCGCCGGCTACGTGCTCGACGACTTCGACGACGGCGTCGAGCGCTTCGCGGGCCGCAGCGCCAAGCGGGCCTACTCCCGCAACGACAACCCGACGAACGTCGTCGCGGCGCGGCGCATCGCCGACCTCGAGGGCGGCGCCGACGCGGTGCTCGTCGCGAGCGGCCAGGCGGCGATCGCCGCGGCGCTGCACGCCCTCGCGCAGGCCGGCGACCACATCCTCACGACCGACCGCCTCTACGAGGGCACGCGCGAGATGGTGCGCGGCTCGCTCGCGCGGCAGGGGCTCGAGTTCGAGCAGCTGCCGATCGACGCCGACGAGGAGCGCTGGGTGGCGGCCGTGCGGCCGACGACCCGCGCCATCTACGCCGAGTCGATCGCGAACCCGCTCGGCGAGGTCGCCGACCTCGCGCTCCTCGGCCGCGTCTCGGCGCGCACCGGCGTGCCGCTCGTGGTCGACAACACCGTCGCGACCCCCTACCTGTGCCGCCCCTTCGAGCACGGCGCGGCCGTGGTCATCCACTCGACCTCGAAGTGGCTCGGCGGCCACGGGTCGGTCATCGGCGGCGCGGTCGTCGACAGCGGCGCCTTCGACTGGTCGGCCGAGCGCTTCCCGCACCTGCACGCTCCGCGCCCGCACGGCGCGCCGTCGTTCGCCGAGCGCTTCGGGAGCGCGGCCTACGGCGCCTACCTGCGCTCGGTCGTCGTGCTCGAGCACGGGCCGACCTTCCCGCCGACGAGCGCCTTCCTGCTGCTGCACGGCATCGAGACGCTCTCGCTGCGCATGGAGCGGCACGTCGCCAACGCGCGCGCCGTCGTCGCCGCCCTCGCGGCGCATCCGGCCGTCGCGCGCGTGCACCACCCCGACCACGACGACGCCCAGGCGGAGGTCGTCGGGCGGATGCTGCCCGACGGCGCGGGATCGGTCGTCTCGGTCGAGCTGCGCGGCGGCAGGGCCGCGGCGCGCGCCTTCCTCGACCGGCTGCGGCTCGTGAGCCAGATGACCCACATCGGCGACGTGCGCACGCTCGCGATCCACACCGGCAGCACCATCCACGGCAAGCTCGCCGAGGAGGAGCGGCTCGCGCTCGGCATCACGCCGGGGCTCGTGCGGATCTCGGTCGGCCTCGAGCGGGCCGACGACATCGTGGCCGACCTCGAGCAGGCGCTGGAGGGGCTGGCCCTGGAGGAACCGGCACCGTGAGCGCGCTCCCCTACTCGTTCGAGCTGTTCCCGCCCCGGAACGACGCCGCCGCGGTGCGCATGCTCGAGGCGGTCGACGCCTTCGCCGCCGTGGAGCCGGCGTTCGTCTCGGTCACGTTCGGCGCCGGCGGCACGACCTCGCGGCACTCGCTCGGCGTCCTGCAGCGCCTGCTCGATGCGGGGGTGAGCCCCATGGCGCACCTGACCTGCACGGGGCTCGGGGTGAGCGACACGGCCCGGCTCGTGCGGCAGTTCCTCGACGCCGGCATCACGAAGTTCCTCGCGCTCCGCGGCGACCCGCCCGCTGACGGCGTCCCCGAGCCCGCCACGTCGCTGCGGTCGGCGGCCGAGCTCGTGCAGCTCATCGACCGCGTCGACTCGGAGCGGGTGCCCTACGCCGAGGTGCCGCTGCCCGGCCTGCGCGCCTCAGCGCTCGCCGAGCGCCGCTGCGGCGTCGAGATCGCGGTCGCCGCCTTCCCGAACGGCCACCCCGGCGCGGGGGTGCACCGCGGCGACGTCGACGCGCTGCTCGCGAAGCAGGAGGTGGGCGCGACGCTCGCCATCACGCAGCTGTTCCACGACCCCTACGACTACGCGCGCTACGTCGAGCTCGCACGCGCGCGCGGCGTCACGATCCCGATCGTCCCCGGCGTCGTCATCCCCACCTCGCACCGCCGGCTCGTGCGCTCGGCGCAGCTCGCCGGCGAGGGGCTGCCGCGCGTGCTCGCCGAGCGGCTCGAGCGGGCGACGCCCGAGGAGGCGGTCGCGATCGGCGTCGACGCGGCCGTCGCGCTCATCGACTCGCTCGCCGAGCACGACCCGCCGGGCGTGCACCTCTACACCTTCAACGACCACCGGCCGGCGATCGACGTGCTGCACGGCATCGGCGCGCTCGCCCCCATCCGCACCACCACGACAGGAGCACCATGACCAGCACCTTCCCCGGGGGCACGATCCTCGGCTACCCCCGCATCGGCCGCCGGCGCGAGCTGAAGCGCGCGCTCGAGGCTCACTGGCGCGGCGCCCTCGACGACGACGGCTTCCACGCCGCGGCGGCCGCCAACCGCCGCGCCGACCTCGCGAGGCTCGTCACGCTCGGCCTGCGGGCCGACGACGCGTCGATCCCGGTCGAGGCCGCGCACTACGACCACGTCCTCGACGCCACGCTCACCTTCGGCGCGGTCCCGCCGCGGCTGCGCGGCCGGCTCCCGGGCGGGCTCGCCGGCGAGTGGCTGCTCGCCCGCGGCGACGCCGAGGACGCGCCGCTCGAGATGACGAAGTGGCTCGACTCGAACTACCACTACCTCGTGCCCGAGCTCGACGCCGACTCGACCTTCTCGCTCGCCGACCGCCGCATCGTCGACCGCTTCCTCGAGGCGGCCGACCTCGGCGTCCACGCGCGCCCCGTGGTCGTCGGCCCCGCGACCTACCTGGCGCTCGCGAAGGCCGACGGGGTGCGCCCGATCGACCTCGCCGGGCGGCTCGTGCCCGCCTACGCCGAGCTCGCGCGCGCGCTCGCCGCCGCCGGCGCGACGTGGGTGCAGCTCGACGAGCCGGCGCTCGTCGCCGACCTCGACCACGTGGCGACGGCAGAGCTGCAGGCCGTCGCGCGCTCCGGCGCGGCGGCGGTGCGGAGCGCGGGGCTGCGCGTGCTGCTGCACACCGGCCACGGCGACGCGGCCGGCCGGGTCGAGCCCCTCGCTGCCGACGTCGACGCGCTCGCCATCGACCTCGTGCGCGGCACCGCGCCCGCGACCGGGGCGCTGCCGCTCGTCGCGGGCGTCGTGCACGGCCGGAACGTGTGGCGCACCGACCTCGACGCGGCGCTCGAGGCGCTGCGCTCCCTCGCCGAGCGCGGCCCCGTCTCGGTCGGCACGTCGACCTCGCTGCTGCACGTGCCGCACGACCTCGACGCCGAGGGCGGCCTCGACGAGCGGCTGCGCTCCTGGCTCGCCTTCGCCGACCAGAAGGTCGAGGAGGTCGCGGCCCTCGCCGCGGCGCTCGAGGGCGCTCCCGACGAGGCGCGCTTCGCCGCCGCGCGCACTGCCGTCGCCGACCGCGCGGCCGCGCCCGGCGTGCGCGACGGCGCGGTGCGCGAGCGCCTCGCGGCGCTGCCCGCCGAGGCGCGCGAGCGCGCGCCCTATGCCGAGCGCGACACGCTGCAGCGCAAGCGGCTCGACCTGCCGCCGCTGCCGACGACCACGATCGGGTCGTTCCCGCAGACGGGCGAGATCCGCGCCGCCCGGGCGCGCCACGCGCGGGGCGAGCTCGACGACGCCGCCTATGCCGAGGTCCTGCGCGCCGAGGTGCGCCGCGTGGTCGAGCTGCAGGAGGAGCTCGGCCTCGACGTGCTCGTGCACGGCGAGCCCGAGCGCAACGACATGGTGCAGTACTTCGCCGAGCACTTCGACGGCTTCGCGGCGACCGAGCACGGCTGGGTGCAGTCGTACGGCTCGCGCGCGACCCGGCCCTCGATCCTGTGGGGCGACGTGTCGCGGCCCGCGCCGTTCACGGTCGAGTGGATCGCCTACGCGCAGTCGCTCACCGACCGGCCCGTCAAGGGCATGCTCACGGGCCCCGTCACGATCCTCGCGTGGTCGTTCGTGCGCGACGACCAGCCGCTGAGCGAGACCGCCGATCAGGTGGCGCTCGCGCTCGCCGACGAGATCGCCGACCTCGAGGCGGCAGGCGTCTCCATCGTGCAGGTCGACGAGCCGGCGCTGCGCGAGCTGCTGCCGCTGCGCCGCGAGGCGCGCCCCGACTACCTCGCGTGGTCGGTGGACGCGTTCCGGCTCGCGACCGCGGGCGCCGCGCCGGCGACGCAGATCCACACGCACCTGTGCTACTCGGAGTTCAACGCGGTGGTGGATGCGATCGACGGCCTCGACGCGGACGTCACGAGCATCGAGGCGGCCCGCTCCCGCATGGAGGTGGTCGGCGCGCTGACCGAGCACGGGTTCGGCCGCGGCATCGGACCGGGCGTCTACGACATCCACTCCCCTCGCGTGCCGGGCGCCGACGAGCTCGACGCCCTGCTCGCGACCGCGACCGACGGCATCCCCGCGGGGCTGCTGTGGGTCAACCCCGACTGCGGGCTGAAGACCCGCGGCTACGAGGAGACCGTGGCGAGCCTACGGGGGCTCGTCGAGGCCGCGGCGCGCGCCCGCGCGGCGGTCGCGGTGCGCTGAGCCGCTCTCCGGCCGACGGGGCCGTCCGCGCGAGCGGGCGGCCCCGTCGGCCTGGTGCGCGACCGCATCCCTGGCGAAGTGTGACGCCGCGTTGCAGGGCGATGTGCGCGACGCGACCCGATCGTCTGTACTTGTGGCAGCACCAAGCCCTGCTTATGGAGGTTCATCGTGGTCCACAGCACGTCCCCCCGCCGGGTCGGCATCGCCGGCGCCCTCGTCGCCGCGCTCGCGCTCTCGGCCTGCTCCGCGAGCGAGGCGTCCTCGCCCGCCGCCGGCGGCGACGGCGAGCCGGTCGTCGGCGGCACGCTCACCTACCTCGAGCATCAGGCCTACACCTCGCTCTACCCGCCGAGCGCGGGCTTCTACCCCAACGGCGCGCTCGTCAACAACCTCACCGCACGCCTGCTGCACCAGGACCCCGAGACGCTCGAGCTCGAGCCCTGGATCGCCACGGCGCTGCCGGAGGTGAACGACGACGCGACCGAGTACACCTTCGACATCCGCACCGACGTCACCTACTCCGACGGCACGCCGCTGACCGCCGAGAACGTCGTCGCGAACATCGAGCTCTTCGGGACAGGCGACACCGACCGCGCGCTCATCGTCTCCGAGGCGATCAACGACTTCACCGCCGGGGAGGTCGTCGACGAGGACACGGTGCGCTTCACGTTCAGCGCGCCCGCCCCCGGCTTCGCGCAGGCGGTCTCGACCATCAACTCGGGCCTGCTGGCCGACGCGACGCTCGAGCGCGACTCCGAGGGCTTCGGCCCTGGGAACGCGACCGAGATCATCGGCGCGGGCCCCTTCGTCGTCGAGTCGGAGGAGGTCGGCACCTCGATCCGCCTCGCCGCGCGCGAGGACTACGCCTGGGCCCCCGCGTCGGCCGAGAACCAGGGCCGCCCGTACGTCGACGCCGTCGACATCGTGATCGCGCCCGAGGACAGCGTGCGGATCGGCGCGCTCACCTCCGGCCAGGCCCACATCGCGCGGCAGGTCGAGCCGCAGCACGAGGCCGAGGTCTCCGCCGCCGGGATCCCCATCGTCGCGGCGCAGACCAACGGCGTGAACAACGGCCTCAGCTTCCGCTTCGGCCACCCGCTGCTCGAGGACATCCGCGTGCGGCAGGCGCTCATCGCCGGGATCGACCGCGAGGCGATCGTCTCGTCGATCTTCTCCGAGCAGTACCCGCTCGCCACCTCGTCGCTGTCGCAGACGGCGCTCGGCTACGCCGACCAGGGCGACGCCTACGCCTTCGACCCCGAGCTCGCGAACCGGCTGCTCGACGAGGCCGGCTGGGAGCCCGGCGCCGACGGCATCCGCGTGCGCGACGGCGAGCGGCTGCACCTGGTCGTGAACGAGGCGCTCCCGCAGCCCCGCTCGCGCGACGTCATCACGCTGGTCGCGCAGCAGCTGCGCGAGGTGGGCGTCGAGCTCGAGCTCTTCCAGGGCGACCAGGCCGCGCAGACCGCCGCATCGGCCGACGTGGAGCAGATCCAGATCTACCACTCGATGGTCGGGCGCGCGGACTTCGACGTGATCAAGAGCCAGTACTCGATCGAGAACCGCAGCACGCTGCAGAACGCCTACGCCGACGGAGAGCCGATCGACGCCGAGCTCGAGGAGCTGCTGCAGCGCGTCGCGTCGGAGCCGACCGTCGACGGCCGCGAGGAGGCCTCGGCCGCCATCCAGGCGCACCTGACCGAGCAGGCCTACGTGCTGCCGTTCTTCGAGGAACCGCAGGTCTACGGCGTGCAGCCGAACGTGCAGGGCTTCCGCACCGAGTCGGTGGGGCGCCCCTCGCTCGCTGCCGTCTGGCTCGAGGACTGAGGCGGGAGGCGAGCATGAGCGTCGTGATCCGACCCGCACCGGAGGCAGCTCCGCCCCGCTGGCGCCCCGCCGCGCCGCCGACCGCCCGGTTCGCGCTCCGCCGCGTCGGGCAGGCCCTCCTCGTGGTCGTCGCGACGTTCGTGCTCGCCTTCCTCCTGCTGCACGCGCTGCCGGGCGACGCGATCGTCGCCCGGTACGCGAGCCCCGAGCTTGGCCTCACCCCCGAGCAGCTCGAGGCCCTCCGCGTCGCCTACGGCGCCGACCAGCCGTGGTGGGTGCAGCTGGGCCTGTCGGCGGGGGGCTTCCTGACCGGCGACCTCGGCACCTCGCTGCAGAGCGGCGCGGAGGTCTCGACCCTCATCGCCGCCTCGCTGCCGCCGACGCTCGCGCTCGCGGGCCTCGGCTTCGCGCTCGCGGCGGTGCTCGCGGTCGGCATCGCCGCCGCCGCGACCTTCGCGGGCACCGAGTGGCTGCGCCGGGCGTTCCGCTCGCTGCCGCCGCTGTTCGTCTCCATCCCGGTGTTCTGGATCGGCATCGTGCTGCTGCAGGTGGTCTCCTTCCGGCTCGGGCTCATCCCCGTCATCAACGCGAGCCCGGCAGAGGCGCTCGTGCTCCCGGTCGTCACCATCGCGATCCCGATCGCTGCCCCGCTCGCGCAGGTTCTCATCCGCGCGATCGACGACACGCTCGCGGAGCCGTTCGTCATCGTCGCCCGAGCGCGCGGGGCCGGCCCGGCCTGGCTGCTCGGCAGGGAGGTGGCCCGGAACGCGCTGCTGCCGACCCTCACCATCGCCGGCGTGCTCTTCGGCGAGCTGATCGCGGGCGCCGTCGTCACCGAGACGGTCTTCGCCCGCTCGGGGCTCGGCCGCCTCACCGCCGATGCCGTCGCCACCCGCGACATCCCCGTGCTGCAGGCCGTGGTCGTCATCTCGGCCGTCGCCTTCGTCGTCATCAACCTCGCCGTCGACCTGCTCGCTCCGGCGATCGATCCGCGCCTCAGGAAGGAGGTGCGGGCATGAGCGCCGTCACGAGCCTCCTGCTCCCCCGCCGCGACGAGCCCGCCGCGCGGCCGAAGCCGCGCGCGACCCTCGTCGTCTCGATCGCCGTGCTCGCGATCGCGCTCGCCTGGGCGTTCCTGCCGTGGCTGTTCACGAGCCAGGACCCCCTCGCCGGCGTCGCGGCCGACGCCCTGCAGGCGCCGAGCGCCGCGCACCCGTTCGGCAACGACGCGACCGGCCGCGACCTGCTCGCCCGCGTCATCTTCGGCGCCGGCAACTCGCTCTCCGGCGCCGCGATCGCGGTGCTCGTCGGCCTCCTCGCCGGCACCGCGATCGGGGTGCTCGCCGGCTCCATCGGCGGCCTCGTCGAGGAGGGCCTCATGCGGGTGGTCGACGTGCTGCTCGCGATCCCCGGCCTGCTGCTCGCGCTGAGCGTGATCGTGCTGCTCGGCTTCGGCGTCACGAACGCCGCGATCGCCGTCGGCGTCACCTCGATCGCCGTCTTCGCCCGCCTCTCGCGCTCCCAGGTCGTGCGCGTCCGCCGCAGCGACTACGTCGAGGCGGCCTTCGGCTCGGGCGGCACCTTCCTCGCCGTGCTCGGCCGCCACGTGCTGCCGAACTCGCTCGGGGCGGTGCTCGCGCTCGCCGCGCTCCAGTTCGGCAGCGCCATCCTCCAGATCTCGACCCTCGGCTTCCTCGGCTACGGCGCACCGCCGCCCACGCCCGAGTGGGGCCTGCTCATCGCCGAGAGCCGCGACTACGTCGCGAGCGCCTGGTGGCTCACGACGCTGCCCGGCGTCGTGGTCGCCGCCGTCGTCCTCGCCGCGAACCGGATCGCGGCCGCCATCAGGGAGGCAACCGCATGACCGAGCCGCTGCTGCGCATCGACGGCCTCGCCGTCTCCTACCGCACCCGGCACGGCCGCGGCCTCCACGGCCGCCGCACCGCCGTCGAGGGCGTCTCGCTCGAGCTCGGCCGCGGCGAGGTGCTCGCGCTCGTCGGCGAGTCGGGCTCGGGCAAGACCACCATCGGCCAGTCGGTCATCGGGCTGCTGCCGGAGGGCGGCCGCGTCGACGCGGGGTCGATCGAGCTGCGGCTCGCCGGTCGTCCGGTCGACCTGGCCCAGCTGCCGCCGCGCGCGGTGCGCGAGCTGCGCGGCCGTCGGATCGCGCTCGTGCCGCAGGACCCGGGCACGTCGCTGAACCCCGTGCAGACCATCGGCGCCTCGGTCGCCGCACCGCTGCGCATCCACGCGGGCGCGAGCGCGGGCCTCGGCGGCCGCGACCGCATCCGCCGCCGCGTCGTCGAGCTGCTCGACCGCGTCGGGCTCGACGATCCCGAGCGGCGCGCGGGCCAGTACCCGCACGAGCTCTCGGGCGGCATGCGGCAGCGGGCGCTCATCGCCGCGGCCATCGCTCTCGAACCCGAGCTGATCATCGCCGACGAGCCCACGAGCGCCCTCGACGTCACCGTCCAGCGCCGCATCCTCGACCTGCTCGACGAGCTGCGCGCGGAGCTCGGCTCGAGCGTGCTGCTCATCACGCACGACCTCGCGGTGGCGGCCGAGCGCGCAGACCGCATCGCGGTGCTGCGCGGCGGCGCGCTCGAGGAGGCGGGCGCCACGCGCGCCGTGCTGCAGCAGCCGGCGAGCGCGTACACGCGCGAGCTGCTCGCCGACGCGCCCGCGCTCGCCGACCTCGCGCCGCGTGCCGCGCGCGCTCCTGCGGCGCCGCTCGTCGAAGTCGCCGGCCTCGTCCACGAGTACGGGCGGGGCGCGGATGCGTTCCGCGCCGTCGACGCCGTGACCTTCGGCATCGAGCGGGGCACGACGCACGCGCTCGTCGGCGAGTCCGGCTCGGGCAAGACCACGATCGGCCGCGCTGTCGCCGCGCTCCACGCGCCGACGGCCGGCGCGATCCGGATCGGCGGCCGCGACGTCGTCGCCGACCGGCGCGACCGGGGCATCCGCCGGCTCGTGCAGCTCGTCTCCCAGAACCCGTACGCCTCGCTCGACCCGCGCCGCACGATCGCGCAGACCATCGGCGAGCCGCTGCGCAACTGGCGTCCGGAGGAGGGCGGCCTGCGCGGCACTGGCCCCGGCGGCCGGGCGGAGCTCGCCCGCCGCGTCGCCACGGCGCTCGACCAGGTGGCCCTGCCCGCAGACGTCGCCGGCCGGCTGCCGCGCGAGCTCTCGGGCGGGCAGCGGCAGCGCGTCGCGATCGCGCGCGCGCTCATCATCGAGCCCGAGGTGGTGGTGCTCGACGAGGCGGTGTCGGCGCTCGACGTGACGGTGCAGTCGCAGATCCTCGACCTGCTCGAGGCGCTGCAGCGCGACCTCGGCCTCACGTACCTGTTCATCACCCACGACCTCGCGGTCGTGCGCCGCATCGCCGACACGACGACGGTGCTGCGCCGCGGCGAGGCCGTCGAGACCGGCAGCGCCGAGCAGGTGCTGACGGCGCCGCAGCACGACTACACGCGCGCGCTGCTCGAGGCCGTGCCGGCGCCCGAGTGGCTGCGCGCCGCGCAGCCGGACCGCGCAGCCGCGCCCGGCCCATCCGTCCGCACCGCGCAGCCCGTCCGCACCGCCCAGCCCGTCCGCACAGCCCAGGAGGTGGCCTGATGGCCCCAGAGATCGGATTCTTCACGCGCATCCTCGACGATGCCCCGGCCGCCGAGCGCTACCGCATCGCGCTCGACCAGATCGAGCTCGCCGAGCGGCTCGGCTACCGCACCGCCTGGGTCGCGCAGCACCACCTCGACCGCGACGAGGGCGGCCTGCCGTCGCCGTTCGTGCTGCTCGCCGCGGCCGCCGCCCGCACCCGGCGCATCCGGCTCGGCACCGCGATCCTCACGCTCGCGCACGAGCAGCCGACGCGCACCGCCGAGGACGCCGCGGTGCTCGACACGATCGCCGGCGCCCGCTTCGAGCTCGGGCTCGGCACCGGCGGCAGCCCCGCGACGCTCAGCGCCTTCGGCGAGGACCCCGCGCACCGCCGGGCCGTCTACGACGCGAAGCTCGTGCGCGTGCGCTCGCTGCTGGGCGGCACCGCCGACGTCACGATCGAGCCGCGGGCGGCCACGCTGACCGACCGCATCTGGCAGGCCACGTTCTCGGTCGAGGGCGCCCGCGCGATCGGCGCGCAGGGCGACGGGCTGATGCTCTCGCGGCTGCAGCCGCCGCCCGCCGGCCTGCCCGACGCGGCCCTGCCACCGCGCGTGTGGGACGTGCAGCGGCCCGTCGTCGACGCCTACCTCGACGCCCTGCCCGCGGGCGTGCAGCCGCGCATCCTCGCCTCCCGCAGCGTCGTCGTCGTCGACGCCACCGAGCGCCGCGCGGTGCGCGCGCACGCCGAGGCGGGCCTGACGCGGCAGCTCGCGCAGCTGCAGGGCGTCGCGCCCGGCTCGCTCACGCTCGACGAGCTGCTCGTGCGCAGCGAGACGCACCTGGGCACCGCGACCGAGGTCGCCGAGTCGCTCGCCGCCGACGCTGTCGCGGTCGGCGCGACCGAGGTGTCGATCCAGGCGCACTCGGTCGACCCCCACCACGAGATCACCGCGCGGTCGCTCGAGCTGTTCGCCCGCGAGGTCGCCCCCGCGCTCGGCTGGAACGCCGGGCGCACCCACGAGCAGGAGCAGGAGCACCGCCATGTCGCATGACGACGTCATCGACCACCTCGCCGAGATCCCCGCCGGGTCGCGGCTCGACGAGATCCGGCGCGCGCGGCCCGACGCGCGCGAGCACGCGCAGCAGAGCTTCCTCGCGCTGCTCGAGCCGGCGGCACCGGGCGCGCTCGGCCTCGCCGACCGCTACGCGATCGCCGCCTACGCGGCGATCCTGCACGACCCGTCGCCGGAGCGCTCGCGCGCGTCGGCGTTCTACCTCGAGCTGCTCGCGGACGAGGCGGACCCGGCCCTCGTCGCCGCGGTCGCCGACGCGGCCGACGCGGGGCGCGCCTCCGGGCCCTACGGCGGCTACCGCGAGCCCGACCTGCGCGGCGAGGCCGTCGACGGCCCCGCCGCAGCCGTCGACCGCAGGGCCATCCCGGCGCCGCTCGCGGCGGCCCTCGAGCACGCGCACCTGCTCGTGCTGCACCCGCGCGACGCTCGCCCCGAGTCGCTGCGCGCGCTCGTCGACGCCGGCTGGGAGGCCGACGCGATCGTCTCGCTCAGCCAGCTCGTGGCGTTCCTCGCCTTCCAGCTGCGGCTCGTGCACGGGCTCCGCGCACTCGCCGCCGCGCCCGCGGCACCTGCCGAGCCCGCCGCATCCGACCTCCAGGAGGCCCGCGCATGACCGCCATCATCGAGCACGAGGCGCTGCGGCGCCCGGAGCGCTTCACGCAGCGAGGGCTCGGCTGGGTGCCGTGGCTCCCGCCGGTGCCGGAGGGCGAGCTCACCGACGTGCAGCGGCACGCGCTCGTCGAGGCGTCGCGGTCGACGAGCCCGTACTTCCGGCTGCTCGCGCGCGACCCCGAGGCGCTGCGCGCCCGCACCCTCACCGACCTCGACATCTTCGGCAACGAGGAGGGCGGCCTGCCGCGCTGGGAGCGCGAGCTCTCGGCCGCGGCCGCGTCGCGGGTGAACGGCTGCGTCTTCTGCGCCTCCGTGCACGCCCGTGCCGCCTCGAGGCTCTCGGGCCGCGGGGACGACGTGCAGCGGCTCCTCGACGAGGGCGTCGGCGCCCGGGTCGACGAGCGCTGGGACGCGATCGCGGATGCCTCGGCGGCGCTCACCGCGACCCCCTCGGGCTTCGGGGCGGGGCACGTGGAGCGCCTCCGGGCGGCGGGCATCGACGACGCGGGCATCGTCGACCAGATCAGCGGTGCGGCGTTCTTCAACTGGGCGAACCGCCTGATGCTGTCGCTCGGCGAGCCGGAGGTCGTGTGATGGGAGTGCCTGCGCTCCTCGACCACGTCGTGCTGGCCGGCCCCGACCTCGCCCAGGCCGTCGAGCTCGTCGAGCGCGCCACCGGGGTGCGCGCGGCCCCGGGCGGGGCGCATCCGACCGGCACCGCGAACGCGCTGATCGCGTTCACCCGCGGCGGCGAGCGCGTGCGGCAGTACCTGGAGGTGATCGGGCCCGACCCGGCCTCCGGGAGGTCCGCCGACGAGACCGCCGCGTTCGGCATCGCGCGGCTCGATGCGCCCGCGGTGGCGAGCTGGGCCATCCGCCCCACCGACCTCGACGCCGCCGTGGCCGGGGCGCGCGCTGCCGACGTCGCGATCAAGGACGTCGAGCCGCTCTCACGCCGCACGCCGGACGGCGGCGAGCTCGCGTGGCGGCTCGCGCGGCCCGTCGATGAGCGGCAGCCGCCGTTCCTCATCGACTGGGGCTCGACGCCGCACCCGGGACTGGGCGACATCCCGGTCCTCGAGCTCGTCGGGCTCCGTCGGCTGGCGCGGTCGCCGGGCGAGGAGGAGGCACGCCTCGCCGCGCTGGGCGTCGAGACCGGCGTCGGGCCGGATGCGGTCGCCGTGGTGCCGGCGGAGGCCGACGGCTTCGAGGTCGAGGTGCGCGTCGGCGACCGCACCGTCGTGCTGCGCTGAGCCGGCGGATCGGCGCTCGGGGGTTCCGCTCGGCGGTCAGGAGCGCTTGGCTGGGAGACGAGGAGATCCCTCGCATCGCGGTCAAGGAGGATTCGCCATGGCATCTGTCGCACGCATCACCACCATCAGCTCGCGCTCGGACGTGAGCTTCGAGGACGCCGTCAAGCAGGGCATCGCGCGGGCCAGCGAGACGCTGCGCGGCGTCGAGGGCGCGTGGGTCAAGGACCACGTCGTCAACATCCGGGACGGCGCGATCACCTCGTGGCAGGTCACGCTCGAGGTCACGTTCGTGCTGGACGACGCGGGGCACCCGGTCGACGCCTCGGCCGACTGACCCGGCGCGGGCGGGGCGAGTGCGCCCCGACGTGCGCAGCGGGCGCGGCGGCAGTGCACGCTGCCGTCGCGCCCGCTGCGGGCATGTCGTCGGACGTCAGACGATCGAGACGGCGGCGCCGAGCCGCTGCTCGGCGAGGCGCGCGCCCTGCCCGAGCGACTCGAGCTTGGCGACGGCGATGTCGGGGTGGATGCGTCCGCCCAGTCCGCAGTCGGTCGACGCGATGACGCGCTCCGGCCCGACCAGCCGCGCGAAGCGCTCGATGCGGTCGGCGACGAGCTCGGGGTGCTCGACGACGTTGGTGGCGTGGCCGACGACGCCGGGAGCGATGCGCTTGCCCTCGGGCAGCTCGACGCGCTCCCACACGCGCCACTCGTGCTCGTGGCGCGCGTTCGCCGCCTCGAACGAGTAGGTGCCGGCATTCGCCTCGAGCACGAGCGGGGCGATGTCGCCGAAGGGCACGTCGGTCGTGTGCGGCCCGTGCCACGAGCCCCAGCAGATGTGCAGGCGCACCTGCTCCTCGGGCAGTCCGCGGATGGCGTGGTTCAGCGCGTCGATGCGGATGCGCGTGAAGTCGAGGTAGTCCTCGATCGTCGGCTCGGGGTTGATCTGGTCCCAGTTCTCGGCGAGCGAGGGGTCGTCGATCTGCACGATGAGGCCGGCATCGACGATGGCGCGGTACTCCTCGCGCAGCACGTCGGCCCACGCCCAGATGTGCTCCTCGTCGCTGCCGTAGTGGCGGTCGGCGATGCGCGCGGCCGAGCCGGGCGACAGCGCGGTGAGGAAGCCCTGCTCGGCGCTCGTGGCGGCGAGACCCGACCGGAGGTTCGCGATGTCGGTCGCGATGGCCTCGTGGCCGGTGTAGCGAAGCGCACCGGTCGTGGCGGGGAACGCGGTCGCGGGCGTCGACTTCAGCAGCGGGTCGTCGGGGTCGAGGTAGGCGTCCTTGAAGCGCACCCAGTCGCGGCGGTCGGGGAACGACGTGAGCCGCACGTCGCCGGGCGCGCTGCGCACCGGCGGCTCCGAGAAGATGTCCTCGCCGGTGACCTCGAGGCCCTCGACGCGCTGGAAGACGTAGCTCCACCACGCGCCGTAGTCGAGCGCCGACGACATGGCCTTGCCGTACTCGCCGTCGCCGACGATCGTGATGCCGAGCTCCTGCTGGCGGCGCACGAGGTCGCCGACGGCGTCGGCGAGCAGCGCCTCGAACTCGGGCGTGCGCTCGAGGGTCAGGCCGTCGTCGGCGAGGGTGCGGGCGGCGTTGGCGGCGAGCAGCTCGGGCGTGCGCGGCAGGCTGCCGGCGTGAGTGACGTCGATGCGGGTCATGTCGTGCCTCCTGAGGTCGTCATCGGCACGCTATGCGGCCAGCCGGCGGAGCCGGAACCGCGGCGGTCACGCTTCGTCACACACCAGGTCGTCACGCACTGCGCTCCGGGCCGAGCAGCTCGTCGAGGTAGCCCGGCGGGAACGCCTCGGCGAACGACCGGCGGGGGCCCCGCGTCACCCAGTCGACCGAGTCCTGCGCGCCCGGCGGCGCATGCGCGGACGGCCCGTCGGGATCGGGCTCGGAGCCACCCGACGGATCGGGCGGACGCAACTCGGCGAAGATCGGCCCGACGCGCTGCGGCACCGTCGTGACGACCTCCCCGATCGGCGTGGTCCACTCGATCTCGCCGTGCGCGAGCTGTCGCATCGACCACCGCGATCCGTGCTTCAGCACGTGGTCGCTCCGGCAGAGCGTCGCGAGGTTGTCGATGCTCGTCGTGCCGCCCTTCGCCCAGTCGCGCGTGTGGTCGAGATCGGCGCGCCGGCTGCCGCAGGCGCAGCCGGGGAACGTGCAGCCGCCGTCGCGCGCCTGCAGCCAGCGCCGCTGCCCCGCGCTCGGCCGATAGGTGTCGACGGTGACGGCGACGCCGCTGACCGGGTCGGTGAAGAGGCGCTCCCACACGGCGGAGCCGCCGGCGAGCCACTGCGCGGTGCTGCGGTCGACGAGCGTGCGGCCGTCGAGCGACGCGGGGAAGCTCAAGGCGGGGCCGACGGCCGCGCCGTGCTCGCCGTCGCCGAGCAGCTCGGTCGCTGGGATCAGCACCGACACGTGCGCCGTCAGCATCCTCGTGCCGTGCAGGTCGTCGGGTACCGTGCCGCCGAGCAGCAGCTCGCAGAAGGTGTCGGCGCGGAACTGGTCGAACGACCGCGGATCGTCCTTCGGCTTGCCGCGCGCCGCTTGGCTCAACCGGTCGAGGATGCCTGCCCCGAGCACGGCGGGCACCCGCGCCACGACGTCGCACATGCCGTCGCCCACGTCGAAGACCTCGACCCCGCGACGCTCGCGCGCGACGTCGTGCCGCTGCTGCAGCGGAGCCGCGAGCACCGCATCGACCACGCGCTTCGCGCGCCTGCGGAGCTGCCCGGGGCTCGACCGCTCCGCGACCGCGACGAGCTCGGCGACCACGCGGTCGCGCTCGTCGACGGCGACCTCGGGGTCGAGCCGCAGTGCGCGCGTCTCCCCCTCGATCACCCGCAGGTGGCTCACCGTGATGCGGCCCTCCGCCGCCGCGCCGTGCGCGGCCGGCAGCTCGGTGACCGTCTGCCAGGCCTCGGTCATGCGGCGCTCCATGCCGCGCGTCGAGACGCCGAGCTCCACTGCCGCGAGCGACGCGAGCTCGCGCACGGCGAGCGCCGAGTCGCCCTCGGCGTCGAGCACGCGCTGCAGATGCGCCGCCATCAGAGCGCGCCGCTCACCCTCGATGCGCGCCGACCGCGTCTCGAGCACGCGCATGCGCGCGGCGAACTCGTCGTCGGCGGCGAGCCGCGCGAGCGCGGGATCCAGCGGCGGCTCGCGCAGCTGCGCATCGAGCAGCCGCACCGTCGCCTCAGGCGTCCGACCGGCCGGCACGGCGAGCGTGCGGAACCCGCGCTCGGCGAGCTGCTCGGCGCGGAACGCGTCCTCGAGCTCGTCGGCGGTGCGGCCCAGCGGATCGACCAGCCGCCCCGATCGCACCAGCGCGATCGTCGCCATGTCGAGCCGGGCCTCGTCGTCCATGCACGCATCCCACCACGGGCCACTGACACGACACATAGCATCCCCGCCAGGCCCTCGTCGTCAGCGCCCGCGCCGTTTTGTCCCCCTCCCCTGTGACGCAGCCGTGAGTACCCTGGTGGGCGACCGGACGAGGAGTCGACCATGTCGGACATCACTTTCCAGCTGCTCGCGATCGGGCTCTACTTCGCGGCGATGATCGCGATCGGCGTCTACGCGGCGCGGAAGACGAAGAGCCACGAGGACTACATGCTCGCCGGGCGGGACCTGCACCCGGCGACCGCCGCGCTCTCCGCCGGCGCCTCCGACATGTCCGGCTGGCTGCTCATGGGCCTCCCGGGCGCCATCTTCGCCGCAGGCCTCATCGAGGCGTGGATCGCCATCGGTCTGACGATCGGCGCGTACCTCAACTGGAAGCTCGTGGCGCCGCGCCTGCGCGCCTACACCGAGGTGGCGCGCAACTCGATCACGATCCCGAGCTTCTTCGAGAACCGCCTGCGCGACCGCTCGCGCGCCCTGCGCATCGTCTCGGGCCTCATCATCCTGATCTTCTTCACCTTCTACGTCTCCTCCGGCATGGTAGCCGGCGGCGTCTTCTTCGAGTCGACCTTCGGCGCCGACTACATCTGGGGCATGCTGCTCGTCAGCGGCGTGACGCTCGCCTACACGCTCTTCGGCGGCTTCCTCGGCGCCTCGCTGACCGACATGGTGCAGGGCGCGATGATGTTCCTGGCGCTCATCATCATCCCCGTCATCGCGTTCTTCACGGTCGGGGGCCTGCAGGGCGTGCAGGACGGCATCGCCGACTCGGGCGCGCAGCTCACGGGGCTCATCCCCGCCGACGTCGACGGCATGGTCGTGCTCGGCATCATCTCGTCGCTCGCGTGGGGCCTCGGCTACGTCGGCCAGCCGCACATCATCGTGCGCTTCATGGCGCTGCGCTCGGTCGCCGCGGCGAAGCCCGCGCGCCGCATCGGCATCGGCTGGATGGTCATCTCGCTCATCGGCGCCGTGGTCTCGGGCTTCGTGGGCATCGCCTTCGTGCAGCAGTCGGGCCTCCCGCTCGACAACCCCGAGACGATCGTGCTCGCCATGTCGCAGGCGCTGCTGCACCCGTTCGTCGCCGGCCTCGTGCTGGCCGCGGTGCTCGCCGCGATCATGTCGACGCTCTCGAGCCAGCTGATCGTCTGCTCGTCGGCGCTCGTCGAGGACCTCTTCCAGGTCTTCGCGAAGCGCCCGCCGTCGCAGCGCCTGCTCGTCATCCTCGGCCGCTCGTGCGTGCTCGCCGTCGCCACGATCGCCGCGCTGCTCGCCATCACCCCGTCCGACACGATCCTCGGCCTCGTGGGCTTCGCGTGGGCCGGCTTCGGCGCCGCGTTCGGACCCGTCGTGCTGCTCACGCTCTTCTGGCGCAAGCTCACCAACTGGGGCGCGCTCGCCGGCATGATCGTGGGCGCCGCGACCGTCTTCATCTGGGACGCGATCGAGCAGGCCACCGAGATCGGCTTCTTCTCCCTCTACGAGATCGTGCCCGGCTTCATCCTCAACCTCGTCGTCGCGATCGTCGTGAGCCTCGCGACGCACCGCCACGACGAGGCCGTGCAGGAGGAGTTCACGCGCACCGGCCAGATCGTGGCGCTCAAGCCCGGCGAGGAGGGGCGCGTCAGCGCGGCGGCCGCGGCCGACCGCAACGTGCTCCCCTGACCGACACGCCGGCACGCCGTCGGGGCCGCGCGATAGCGTGACCTCGACGGCGCCGCGGCGTCGTCGACGCGCGCACGGGAGCATCGATGAGCGAGACGAGGACGGCACCGCCGGTCGCCGACGCGCCCGCCCGCGGCCCGGCGCATCCGCTCCCCCTCGGCCAGCCCCAGCCGCCGCTCGGCCGCTACCTGCGGTGCAGGACGCGCGGGCCCGTGCCGGTGACCGCGCTCTTCCCCGCCGCGCTGCAGCAGCGTGCGCTCGCCGATCTGGCTCGCGTACCGGCGATGCTCGCGTGCTTCATCGAGCGCCTGGGGCCGCATCCGTTCGACGCCTGCCTGCTCGTGATCGCCGACGATCCCGCGCGAGTGCCCGCCTCGCCGGGTGCCGCCGTGCTGCGCAGCGACAGCATCGACGGGTCGGGCAGCTGCGACGGCGCGCTCGCCGACGCCATCGCGCGCCAGTGGTTCGCGCGCGGGACCGAGGGTGCCGACGCGCGTGACGCCTGGCTCGTGCCCGCGCTCGCGCGCTACGCGACGTGGCTGTGGTGCGAGGCCGCGGGCGACATGACGACGGATGCGCTGGCCGCGGCCGAGCACGCACGGCTGGCCGGGCGGTCGGCCGGCGAGCCGCGCGACGCGCCCGAGCCCCAGGGCGCACCCACCGACCCTCGCGCCGGCCGCGGCGCGCTGCTGCTGCACGCGCTGCGCATCGAGCTCGGCGACGTGCGCTTCTTCGAGCTGCTGCAGGCCTGCAGCCTGCTGCACCCCACCGGGGCGGGCACCACGGACGGCTTCCGCGAGCTCGTCGGCGCCTTCGCCGAGCGACCGGTCGACGTGCTGCTCGACGCCTGGCTCGTCGACGCCGGGCTGCCGCCTGCGCCCGAGCGCCGCCGCCGCGCGCAGCGCCGTCACCGCCGCTGAGGCCGACGCCCGACGTCACCGGGCCGCGACCCGCGAGTGCCGGGTGCCTGCGCGCAGGAGCCCGAGGCATCCGGCAGACTGGCCCCTCGCCCGCGACCGGCCGCGGGCGATGACGGAGGAGAGCATGGCGAAGCGCCGCGCGCAGCGCACCGAGCCCACGACGGGCGAGCCCGAGCGCGTCACGGTCGTCGTCTGCCGCGGCGGCGACTGCGGCAGCCGTCGCAAGCACCCCGGCGTCGACCACATGGCGCAGCTGCAGGCGCTGCGCTCGCGCATCGACGGGGCCGACGTCGTGCCGAGCAAGTGCCTCGACGCGTGCGAGCGCTCGAACGTCGTCGTCGTGATGCCGGGCGACGCGGGCGCCGAGGCGGGCGCGACACCGGTCTGGATCGGCGAGGTGCTCGACGACGCCGTCACCGACGACATCGTCGAGTGGGTGAACGCCGGCGGGCCCGGGGTCGCGGCGCCGCCCGCGCTCGTCGAGATCCAGGAGTTCCGCCCGACGCGGCAGAGCCGGCAGGAGCTGCAGCCGGGGCACGCGCTGCCCTGAGCACCCCGCCCGCGCAGCGCGAGCCGCTCAGTCGCGCCGTCGGCTCCCGAGCCCCGCGAGCACGGCATGCAGCAGCGGCACGACCGAGGCGACCATGAGCGCCGTGCCGAACCCCTCGTCATCCGGGCGCACGAGCGCGCCCGCGACGAGCAGCCCCGCGAAGAGCACCGCCGAGACGACCCGCGCCGCGGTGCGCTCGAGCCGCGCGACGCGGCGCTCGAGGGCCGGCGATGACACCGCCAGCCTGCCCTCCTCGAGCCGCGTCGCGAGCGTGTCGAAGCGGCGCGGCAGGCCCACCGCGAGGCGCGCGAGCGACACCGCCTCGTCGACCGCGGCGCGCGCGATGCCGCCGCGCTCGTCGCGCAGCAGCCGCCCCGCGTAGGGCTCGACGGCGTCCCACAGGTTGAACTGCGGATCGAGCGAGCTGCAGACGCCCGAGGTGAGCGACATGGCGCGGATGATGAGCAGGAAGTGCTCGGGCAGCTGGAACGGCAGCGACCGCATGAGCTCCTCGAACTCGAGCGCGAACTCGCGGAACTCTCGCGGGTCGACCTCGCGCAGCTCGGCGAACCCCATGCCGCCGAAGCGGGCGAAGGCGCCCGTCATGGCGCGCTCGAGCTCGGCGGTGTCGGCCGACGGCAGCAGCGCGCCGACCTCGCGGATCGCCTCCACGAGCCCTCGCCCGTCGCGCGCGGCGGCCGCGATCAGCAGCGTGCGCAGCCCCCGGCGCGTGCTCGCGGGCACCTCGCCCATCATCCCGAAGTCGATGAACGTCAGCCGCCACGGCGCATCCGCTCCCCCGCCGCCGACCCCTCCAGCACCCCGCTCCACGGGCGTCACGAAGAGGTTGCCCGGATGCGGGTCGGCGTGGAAGAAGCCGTTGACGAACAGCTGGTCGAACATGACCGCGGCGAACGCGTGCGCGACCTCGGAGGGGTCGATGCCGGCGGCGCGCAGACCGTCGAGGTCGGTGAGCTTGATGGCGGTCACGTCGGCGAGCGTCAGCACGCGGCGGGTGGTGCGCTCCCACACCACCTGCGGCACCGCGACGCGCGGGTCGTCGGCGAAGTCGGCCGCGAACCGCTCGGCGTTCGCCGCCTCGTGGAGGTAGTCGATCTCCTCGAGGCTCGTCTGCGCGAACTCCTCGACGAGCGCCGGCATGTCGACGCGGTCCGACACCAGCCGCACCCGGCTCATCCACCCGCCGACGCGACGCAGCGCCGCGAGGTCGACGTCGACGATCGCCTGGATGCCGGGCCGCTGCACCTTCACGACCGCCTCGGCGCTGCCGAGGTCGGCCGCGTCCTGCGCGGTGAGCGTCGCGCGGTGCGCCTGCCCGAGCGAGGCGGCCGCGAGCGGCTCCGCCTCGATCGAGGCGTAGGCGCGCTCGAGCGGCATGCCGAGCTCCTGCTCGATCGCGTCGCGGATGGGCCCGAACGGCACCGGCGGGGCCTCGTCCTGCAGGCCCTCGAGCTCGCGGGTGATCTCGGGCGGCAGCACGTCGAGCCGCGACGACATGAACTGCCCGACCTTGATCATGAGCCCGCCCAGGTCGACCGCGAGCGCGTGGAAGCGGCGGGCGAGGCGCGTGAGCCGGGCGCCCCTGCCCCGTGCGGCGAGCCGCGCCATCCCGAAGCGAGGCAGCACGATCTCGAACCACCACATGCTCACGAGGTGGCGGGCGGCGAAGCGCAGGATGCGGCGGTAGCGGGCGCGCGTGGCTCCGACGTCGGGCATCGTCTCTCCTCGATCCCGACGCGCCGGCGGCACGCCGCTCAGTCCTGAGCGAGGATCGAGTAGAGCCTACGACGCGCCTCTTCAAGCACGGTCACCGCCTGCTGCACCTGCTCGGGGCTGCCGGTGCGGCCCACTTGCGCGGCCGCCTGGGCGAGGTCGAACCCGGCCTTCGGGAGCGCCGAGAAGCCGCGGCCGTCGCGCTCGCCGGTGGCCATCCAGGGCGCCGCCCGCTCGGCCGACTCGTCGGCGACCGCGCGCCCGCCCTCGGTCAGCGAGTACGTCTTGCGCCCGTCGGCCTCATGCGCCGTGATGAGCCCCTCGTCGGCGAGCAGCTGGAGCGTCGGGTAGACCGAGCCAGGGCTCGGCTTCCAGGCGCCGCCGCTGCGCTCCTCGATCTCCTGGATGATCTGGTAGCCGTGCATCGGGCGCTCGGCGAGCAGCGCGAGCACCGCCGCGCGCACGTCGCCGCGCCCCATGCGCGTGCCGCCGCGCTTGTCGAAGGCGGTGCGCAGCTGCTCCATCGCCTCCCACATGTGGGAGCCGGGCCCTGCGTTGAAGCCGCGGTCGAAGCCGCCGCCTGCGAACGATCCATGCATGATGACCTCCTCGCGCCGGCGAGTGTCGGCGATACTCAACGATATATCGCTCATCGCGCGAGCGGAAGAGGCGATCCGGCCCGCTCACCGCCGACGACCGGCAGGATGGAGCCATGACCGACCCGACGCATCCGACCCCCGACGACGCCGCCCCCGGCGGCGCATCCGACTCCGTGCTGGCCCATGAGGAGCCCGCATGGGTCGACCACGTCATGTGGTGGCACGTCTACCCGCTCGGCTTCGTCGGCGCGCCGATCCGGCCCGAGGAGACGCCCGGTCCCGACGCCGTCGAGCACCGGCTCGGCCGCATCGAGGCGTGGCTCGACCACGTGCTCGAGCTGGGGCTCAACGGCCTGCAGCTCGGGCCGGTCTTCGCGTCGTCGACGCACGGCTACGACACTGTCGACCACCTGCGCGTCGACCCGCGGCTCGGCGACGAGGACGACCTGCAGCGCCTCATCGACGCGTGCCGCGAGCGCGGCATCCGCGTGATGCTCGACGGCGTCTTCAACCACGTCGGCCGCGAGCACCCGGCGTTCCGCGCCCTCGAGCAGGAGGGGCCGGATGCGCCGACGGCCGGCCTCTTCCGCGTCGACTGGGAGGGGTGGTCGCCGGGCGACGCCGTGCGCGCCGACGTCTTCGAGGGGCACGACCAGCTGGTCGCGCTCGACCACGGTTCGGATGCGGTCGTCGACCTGGTCGTCGAGGTCATGGCGCACTGGCTCGAGCGCGGCATCGACGCGTGGCGCCTCGACGCGGCCTACGCCGTGCCGCCGGCGTTCTGGGCGAAGGTGCTGCCGCGGGTGCGCGAGCGGTTCCCGGATGCGTACGTGTCGGGAGAGGTGATCCACGGCGACGCCGCCGCGATCGTGCGCGAGTCGACGATGGACTCGCTCACGCAGTACGAGCTGTGGCAGGGCATCTGGCACGGCTTCGCCGACGGCAACTGCTTCGAGCTCGCGCACGCGCTCGAGCGCCACAACGCGCTGCTCGCCGACTCGGCGCCGAGCACGTTCGTCGGCAACCACGACGTCACGCGCATCGCCTCGGCGGTCGGCGTCGACCTCGTGCCGCACGCGGTCGCGGTGCTCTGCACCGTCGCGGGCACGCCGTCGGTGTACGCCGGCGACGAGTACGGATGGGTCGGCGAGAAGGAGGAGCGCATCGGCGGCGATGACGCGGTGCGGCCCGAGTTCCCGGCGGCGCCTCCCGCGCCCGACTCGCTGGAGCCTGCCGCCGCGGCCGTCTACGACGCGCACGGGGCGCTGCTCGCGCTGCGGCGCCGGCACCCGTGGCTGCACCGCGCCCACACCGACGTGCTGCACGTCGAGAACACCGCGATCGTGCTGCGCACCGGCACGCACGACGACCGGGTCGTGACGGCGCTCAACCTCGGCGACGAGCCGGTCGAGCTGCCGTGCGCCGACGCGACCGCGGTCGAGGCCGGTGCGGGCGAGGTGGAGGGCGAGGTCGTGCGGCTCGCGGCCCGAGGCTGGGCGGTGCTCAGCTGACGCAGGTCGGCTGACGCGGGTCAGCGCGCGCCGGCCGCCGCCCCGCCGGCGGCCGACAGCCGCGGATCGATCATCGTGATCCCCGCTGCGGTCGAGCGGTCGAAGCCGGGCAGGAGCGCCGCCGCCTCCTCGAGCCCGACCGTGCGCTCGACGAGCAGCTGCGGCTGCAGTGCCCCCAAGGCGATGAGCGCGAGCATGCCCGGGTAGTCGGCCGCGGCCATGCCGTGGCTGCCGAGCAGGTCGAGCTCCCACGCGATCACCCGCGACATGGGCACGCGCGGATGCCCGTCGACCGGCGGGAGCAGGCCGATCTGCACGTGCCGGCCGCGCCTGCGCAGGCTCAGCACCGCATCCGACGCCGTCTGCTCGCTGCCGACGGCGTCGACCGCCACGTGGCTGCCGCCGCCGGTGATGGCGGCCACCTCGGCCGGGATGTCGCGGCCGTCGGCGAGGATCGCGTGCTCGGCGCCGAGCCGCAGCGCGAGCTCGAGCGCCGCCGGGTTGCGATCGATCGCGATCGGCCGGGCGCCGAGGGCGCGCGCGATCATGACGGCGCTGAGGCCCACGCCGCCCGCGCCGACGACGGCGACCCACTCCCCTGCGGCGACGCGCGCGCGGCCTGCGAGGGCACGGTAGGCGGTCGCGAAGCGGCAGCCGAGGCTCGCCGCGGTCGCGAAGTCGACGCCGTCGGGGATGGCGACGAGGTTGGCGTCGGCGGCGTGCAGCGCCACCTGCTCGGCGAACGAGCCCCAGTGCGTGAAGCCGGGCTGCTGCTGGTCAGGGCATACCTGCGCGTCGCCGGCGAGGCACCACTCGCATGTGCCGCAGCCGCACACGAAGGGCACCGTCACGCGGTCGCCGACCTGCCAGCGGTGCACGCCCTCGCCGACCTGGCTCACGACGCCCGCGAGCTCGTGCCCCGGCACGTGCGGGAAGGCGATCTCGTCGTGGCCGGCCCACGCGTGCCAGTCGCTGCGGCAGAGCCCGGTCGCGAGCACCTGCACGACGACGCCGCCGAGCGGGGCGACCGGCGTCGGCACGTCGCGGACGACCGGGGCCGAGCGGATGTCGTCGAGGACGAGGGCGCGCATGGCTCGATCCTCGCAGGTGGCGGGCGGGCCGCGGAGCGGCGCTGCGGTCACGAGCAGCGGATCGGTCACGGATCGCGGACGATCTCTCCGCTGCTCGTGGCGGATCGCGGATGCATCCGCTTCTGGTGACGCCGTCGGGCGCCGGTCGGTCGGCGCGGCCGGCCCGCGCCGCCGCCGGTCAGACCATCGCGGCGGAGCGGTCCCACAGCTGCTCGGCGAGCACCGGGTCGACCGAGTCGGGGTTGACCTGCGTCGCGATGCGGCGGGCGTCGTAGTACTCGCCCGGCACGAACGTGGTGCCCGGCGTGCCCTGGGCGAGCCAGACGAGGTCGTCGGCGGCCCGCTCAGCCGAGATGGTGAAGAGCCGCCTGAGCGGCGTGTGGTAGATCCACCGCATGACGTGGTTCGTGTCGCTCGCGAAGCTCGTGGCGACGATGCCCGGGTGGAACGAGACTGCCGCGATGCCCTCATCGCCGTAGCGGCGCTGCAGCTCGCGGGTGAAGAGGATGTTCGCGAGTTTGCCGTTGCCGTAGGCACGATCGGCGCGATACCTGCGCGCGTTCTGCAGGTCGTCGATGTCGAAGCGCGCGAAGACGCGAGCGGCCTGGCTCGCGGTCTGGATCACCGTCGCGCGCCCCGCGGTCAGCGCCGGGAGCAGCAACGTGGTGAGGAGGAACGGCGCGAGGTGGTTGACCTGGAAGGTCCGCTCGTAGCCGTCGACGGTGAGCGCGCGCTCGCCCATGATGCCGCCGGCGTTGTTCGCGAGCACGTGGATCTCGGGGAAGCGCTGCAGCAGCTCGTCGGCGAGGCGGCGCACCTGCGCGAGCTCGGCGAAGTCGGCGACGAAGTGCGGCGCGCCGAGCTCGGCGGCGACCGCGGCGGTGCGCTCCGGCGAGCGGCCGACGACCACCACCTGCTCCCCCAGTGCGTGCAGCTTCCGCGCCGCGGCGGCGCCGATGCCGTCGCTCGCACCGGTGATGACGATCGTGCGCGACATCCGTGCCTCTCCTGCGGCGCTGCCTGCGCCGCCGGCACATCCTGTCACGGGCGCCTCGGCAGGCAGGTGACGCGGAGCGCTTGCGCGAGGCGACCGCGCCGACCACTGCCATGCTGTCCCCATGGCGCAGCCCAACGACCTCCTGGCCGTCCTCGTCGACGCCGACAACGTCCCGCCCGCGAAGATCGGTGCGGTGCTCACGGAGGTCGCGCGGTTCGGCACCACGTCGGTGAAGCGCGTGTACGGCGATTGGACAGCACAGAACCTCAGCGGCTGGAAGAAGGCCGCCAGTGAGCACGTCATCCAGCCGATGCAGCAGTTCGCCAACACCAAGGGCAAGAACGCGACCGACAGCGCACTCATCATCGACGCGATGGACCTGCTCTACACCGGGCGGTTCCACGGCTTCTGCATCGTGTCGTCCGACTCCGACTTCACGCGGCTCGCGTCCCGCATCCGGGAGACCGGCGTCACGGTGTACGGGTTCGGCGAGCGGAAGACGCCGGAGTCGTTCCGCAACGCGTGCGACCAGTTCACCTATCTCGACGTGCTCGAGGAGCCCGCTGCCGAAAGCAAGCCGCCCGCGAGCGCTCCCGTCGTGACGGCGAAACTGCGCAGCGACGCGAAGCTCGTCGCGGGACTGCGGACTTCCGTGACCACCGCCTCCGGAGAGGATGGTTGGGCAGTCCTCTCCACCGTCGGACAGCTCATGCGAAAGCAGCAGCCGGACTTCGACTCGCGGAACTGGGGCTACGCAAAGCTGTCGGAACTCGTCGGAGCCACGGAGCTCTTCATCGTCGAGACTCGGCCAGTTGGTGGCCACCGAGTTCGTGTGAAGCAGAAGAATGGCGACTGAGAACGGGCCAATAACCGACGTCGTCCTCGACCTCGACGGCGTGCTCTCCACGCGCGACACGTTCGCCACGCTGCTCGTGGCGGCCGCGCGGCGCTCGCCGCTCGTGGGCGTGCGCAGCACGCCCGTCCTCGTGCGCTGGGTGCGCGCCGGGCACGACGTGCCGCGCCACGCCGCCGCCTCCCGCGAGGTCGCCCGGAGCCTGCTGCGCGGCGTCACCGAGCCGATGTACGACGCGCTCGCCCACGACGTCGGCACGCGGCTCGGCCGCGTCGCCGCACGCGCCTCGATGGTCGAGGTGGCTGCCGAGGCGCGCCGCGCCGGCGCGCACATCGTCGTCGCCACCGGCTCCGAGCATCGCCTCGCCGGCGCGTTCCTCGCGGCCGCCGGCGTCGAGCACGACCTGCTGCTCGCATCCACCCTCCGCTTCACCGAGACCGGCCCGGTCTTCGACCGGCACATCCGCGGCGAGGGCAAGCTCGCGGCGCTGCGGGAGGCCGGGATCGACGTCGAGCGGCGACGCTTCTGGACCGACTCGTTCGACGACTTCCCCACGGCCCAGGCCGCCGCATCCGTCGTGCTCGTCGCGCCCTCGCGGCACTCGGCGGCGCGCTACCTCGCGTCCGGCTTGGCGGTCGAGCGATTGGCTTGAGGCGGGCATCCTGGAGATCGAGACGAAGCGAGGACCCACGATGTTCACCGGCCTGAGCGCCTTCCCCCTCACACCGCTGCGCGACGACCGCCTCGACCTCGCCGCGTTCAGCCGCATCGTGGCGATGCTGGCCGAGAGCGGCGTCGACTCCATCACCGCGCTCGGCTCGACAGGCTCCTACGCCTACCTCGACCGCGACGAGCGGCAGCGCGTCGTCGGCGCGGCCGTCGAGGCCGCCGGCGGCACCCCGGTCATCGCAGGCATCGGAGCGCTCCGCACCTCGCACGCGATCGCCTTCGCCCGCGACGCCGTCGACGCCGGAGCGCAGGCCGTGCTGCTCGCGCCCCTCACCTACCAGGCGCTCACCGACGACGACGCCTACGGCTTCTACGCCGATGTGCTCGAGCACCTGCCCGTGCCGCTCGTCGTCTACGACAACCCCGGCACCACGCACTTCACCTTCACCGACGCGCTCTACGGCCGCATCGCCGCGCTGCGCGGGGTCGCGTCGATCAAGATCCCCGGGCTGCCGGCGGGCGTGACGGCGGAGCAGCGCGTGGCGCAGATCCGCGACGTCGTGCCCGCGCACGTGACGATCGGCATCTCCGGCGACGCCTTCGCCGCGCGCGCCCTGAACGGCGGCTGCGACGCCTGGTACTCGGTCATCGGCGGCACGCTCCCCTCGCCCGCGCTGCGGATCACCCGCGCCGCGCAGGCCGGCGAGCGCGACCAGGCGGAGGCCGAGTCGGCGCGGCTGCAGCCGATCTGGGACCTCTTCGCCGCGCACGGCAGCAACCGCGTGGTGGCCGCGATCGCCGAGGAGGTGGGCCTCGCGCACCCGGGCAGCCTGCCGCTCCCCCTCCGCGGCCTCGACGAGGAGGGGCGGATGCGCGTGTGCGAGGCGCTCGCGGAGCTCGACCTGCGCTGACGCTCCGCGGCGGACGCGGCGTCACGTCCGGAAGCGCCATCGACCTGCTCGGTGGACACGACCAGAATGGCCGTATGACGCAGCCCGCTCCCCCGGCCGACGGCGACCTCGAGGCGCAGGAGCCGACGACCCGCCCCGGCGCCGCCCCGCTGCGGTTCCTCGACGACCTGCCCCGCTTCGTGTTCTTCACCGGCAAGGGCGGGGTCGGCAAGACGTCCGTCGCGTGCGCCACCGCGCTGCGGCTCACCGCCTCCGGCAAGCGGGTGCTGCTCGTGAGCACCGACCCCGCCTCCAACATCGGCCAGGTGTTCGGCGTGACGATCGGCAACGCCATCACGGCGATCCCCGACGTGCCGGGGCTGTCGGCGCTCGAGATCGACCCCGAGCAGGCTGCCGACGCCTACCGCGAGCGCATGATCGCGCCGGTGCGCGACCTGCTGCCGCCCGGCGAGATCGCCTCGCTCACCGAGAGCCTCTCGGGCTCGTGCACGACCGAGATCGCCTCCTTCGACGAGTTCACGGGCCTCCTGACCGACGCGGATGCGTCGGGTGGCGTCGACCACATCCTCTTCGACACCGCGCCGACCGGGCACACCTTGCGGCTGCTGCAGCTGCCGGGCTCCTGGACGGAGTACCTGACGACGGGCGGCGACGCATCGTGCCTCGGGCCGCTCTCGGGCCTCGAGAAGCAGAAGGCGACGTACGCGGAGGCCGTGCGCGCGCTGACCGACCCGGCGCGCACCCGACTGGTGCTCGTGAGCCGAGCGCAGCGATCCTCGCTGCAGGAGATCGATCGCACCTTCACCGAGCTCGCGAGCATCGGCATGCGCGAGGCCTCCGTCGTGATCAACGGCGTGCTGCCCGAGGCGGCGGGCGACGAGCCCATCGGGGTCGCGGTGCGCGCGAGGGAGGCCGCGGCGCTCGCGGCGATCCCGCCCGCCATCGCGGCGCTGCCGCGAGACCTCATCGACCTGCAGCCGCGCAACATGGTCGGGGTCGAGGCACTGTCGTCGCTCTTCGCCTCGGCGACGGCGCCGACCGCAGCGACCGGGTCCCCGCAGGCGGCCACCGCGATGCACGCGCCGCTCTCGGCGCTCATCGACCAGATGGAGCGGGATGGCCACGGTCTCGTGCTGTGCATGGGCAAGGGCGGCGTCGGCAAGACGACGATCGCCGCCGCCGTCGCCGTCGCGCTCGCGCAGCGCGGCCACGACGTGCTGCTCACCACGACCGACCCCGCCGCGCACCTGACGGAGACGCTCGCGGGCGACGTCGAGCACCTCACCGTCGCGCGCATCGATCCCGACGAGGCGGTCCAGCGCTACCGGGCCCACGCCATGGCGACGAGGGGGAAGGGCCTCAGCGACGACGAGCGCGCGGCGCTCGCGGAGGACCTCATGTCGCCCTGCACCGACGAGGTCGCCGTCTTCCACGAGTTCTCCCGGGCCATCCACGAGTCACGGCGGCGCTTCGTCGTCATCGACACCGCCCCCACCGGCCACACGCTGCTGCTGCTCGACACGGCCGGCTCCTACCACCGCGACATCGCGCGGCAGATCGGCGACAGGGGCAGCTTCGTCACACCGCTGATGCGCCTGCAGGATCCGGCGCGCACGAAGGTGCTCCTGGTCACGCTCGCGGAGACGACGCCCGTGCTCGAGGCCGAGGCGCTCCAGGTCGGCCTGGAGCGCGCCGGCATCCACCCGTGGGCGTGGGTCGTGAACAGCTCGATCGCGGCCGCGCAGCCTCGCTCGCCGTTCCTCGCGATGCGCGCGCACCACGAGCTCGAGCAGATCGCCCGGGTGCGCGAGCTCGCCGACCGGGTGGCGTCGGTGCCGCTGCTCGCGCACGAGCCGGTGGGCGCCGCCCGGCTGCTCGCGCTGGCCGAGGGGCGCGGCGCGGACGACTGATCCCCCACCGGCACGTCGCTCGGGTTATGCTTAGTGCCCTAACCATCCGAGCGGATGATCATCGAGGAGCCGGGCCCGACCATGCAGCAGACCGACGTCGCCACACCGCCCGCGCAGCCCCGCCCGCGCGACCCGCAGAGCTTCACGCGCGGCGACGCCCTCGCGTGGAAGGTGGTCGCGTTCACCGCGGGCGGGCTCACGCTCGCCGGCATCACCGGGGGCATCGTCGCGCTCGTCGCGCTCCTCAACGCCTGACGCAGCCCCGTCGGCTACCCGGCCGACTGCGCATCCACCGCCGCGATCAGCCGCGTCATCAGCTGGTGCAGCTGCGCGAGCTCGTCGCGGTCGAGCCCGAGCCGCTCGGCCATCGTGGTCGGCACCGCGAGCGCCTGCTCGCGGAGCGCCACGCCCCGCTCGGTCAGCGTGATGTCGAGCGTGCGCACGTCGTCGGCGCGTCGCGACCGCTCCACGAGCCCCGCAGCCTCGAGCCGCTTCACGAGCGGCGACAGCGTCGCGGGCTCGAGCCGCAGCTGCTCGCTCAGCTGCCGCAGCGACAGCGGCCGGGAGCCCCAGAGCGCCAGCATCACGAGGTACTGGGGATGCGACAGGCCGAGCGGCTCGAGCACCGGGCGGTAGGCGCCGACGACGCTCCGCGACGCGACCGACAGCGCGAAGCACACCTGCCGCTCGAGCGCGAGGTCGTCCTGCGCATGCGCCTGCATGTCGTCGACGGCCATCCTGCAATCCTAGGCGCCCCGACGCATCCGGCAGCGGCCTATGGTGTCCTCGCTGAGCGACCGCATCCGTCGTCAGAGCAGCACGACTCGGTGCGAAGGAGGGAATACGACATGGCGAAGTACCTGGTGCTCATCTACGGCGACGAGGCGGCGTGGGCGTCGATGCCGCCGGAGGAGGAGCGGCGGCTGATGGACGGCCACCGCGCGCTCGCGGAGGCGGCCAGCGAGGCGATCCTCGACACAGGCGAGCTCGAGCCGCCGAGCGCGGTCGTCACGCTGCGCGGGCCGGCGGGCGGTGAGCCGTCCGCGACCGCCGGACCGCTCGCCGAGAACGGCGCGACGCTCGGCGGCTACTACCTCCTGGAGGCCGCCGGGCTCGACGAGGCCAAGGCGCTCGCGAGCCTGCTGCACGAGTCGCGCGCGGGTCACGGCGGCGTCGAGATCCGCCCGGTCGCCGAGGGCTGAGCCGCGGCCGAGGCGAGCGACGTCAGCGGATGCGGTGCCCGGTCGACGGCTCGAACGCGAGCACGCTCGACGGGCGCACCGCGAAGGCGAGCTCGCTCCCGATCGCCGGGTGCGCGCCCTTCGGCAGCCGCGCGGTCCAGCGCGCGCCGTGGCCGGAGCCGTAGACGAAGGTGTCGGAGCCGAGCTCCTCGACGAGCTCGACCGCGATGCGCACGAGCGAGTCGTCGCCGCCCGGTTCGGCGACGATCTCGAGGTCCTCGGGGCGGATGCCGTAGGTCAGCGCCGTGCCCGAGTGCGGCGACGACGGGTGGAACGGCAGCCGCAGCCCGCCCACCTGCGCGCCCTGCGCATCCGACCACTCCCCCTCGACGAGGTTCATCTGCGGCGAGCCGATGAAGCCGGCGACGAAGAGCGTCTCGGGCTCGTCGTAGAGCTCGCGGGGCGTGCCGACCTGCTCGATGCGGCCGTGGTTCATGACGACGACGCGGTCGCCCATCGTCATCGCCTCGGTCTGGTCGTGGGTGACGTAGACGGTCGTGACGTCGAGGGTGCGCTGCAGCGCCGCGATCTGGCCGCGCGTCTGCACGCGCAGCTTGGCGTCGAGGTTGGACAGCGGCTCATCCATGAGGAACACCGCGGGGCGGCGCACGATCGCCCGCCCCATGGCGACCCGCTGCCGCTGCCCGCCCGAGAGCTCGCGCGGCTTGCGGTCGAGCAGCTCGTCCAGCTCGAGCAGCCCTGCGGCCTCGGCGACGAGCCGCTGCCGGTCGGGGGCCGGCACCTTCGCGTTCTTCAGCGAGAACTCGATGTTGCCGGCCACCGTCATGTGCGGGTAGAGCGCGTAGCTCTGGAACACCATGGCAACGTCCCGCCTGCTGCCGTCGAGGCCCGTCACGTCGCGGTCGCCGAAGGCGATGCTGCCCGTGTCGGGGAACTCGAGCCCGGCGAGCGCGCGCAGCGTCGTCGACTTGCCGCACCCGGAGGGGCCGACGAGCACGAGCAGCTCGCCGTGCTCGATCTCGAGGTCGATGGCGTCGATCGAGGGCCTCGAGGCCCCCGGGTAGGTGAGCGTGACGTCGTGCAGCGAGACGTTGACCATAGTGATCCGTTTCCGTGAGGTGCGGTCGTCAGCCCTCGAGCTGGGGCCGCAGGTCGTTCTCGTAGAGGCCCTCCAGCTCGGCCTGGAGCGCCGCGAGCGACTCCTCCACGTCGGCGTCGGTGGTGAGGATGCGCTGCAGCGCGGTCGCGAGCGCCAGGTCGCCGCCGGGCAGGAAGACGCGCAGGTAGTCCTGCGTGCGCGTGCGGCTCTCGAGCTGCTCGACCGCGACCTCGAAGTTGGGGTTCTCGGCGTACAGCGCGCTCGCGTCGGCGTCGGAGCGCACCGGCATGTAGCCCGTCTGGCTCGAGAACGCGACGGTGTTCTCGGCGCTCGTCAGGTGGTCGGCGAGCATCGCCGCGGCGAGCTGCTCCTCGGGCGTCGAGGCGGCCGAGATGGCGACGCCGGCGCCGCCGGTGGGCACGACGAGCTCCTGCTCGACGGGGCCGCCGGGGAGGAAGGCGACGCCCACCTCGAAGCCGGCCGTCTCGGTGACGCCGCCGAGCGAGCCGGTCGAGCCGATGAACTGGCTCGTCGCGCCGGCCGCGAAGTCGTCGGCGGGCGAGCCGCTCGACACGTTCGCCCAGCCGTCCTGCACGGCGTCCTGCGCGAACTGCACGGCCTCGACGGTGCCGTCGCTCGTCACCGCGCTCGCATCCCACTCGTCCGACCAGCCGCCGCCGTAGCCCCAGACGAGGTTGTTCATCATCCACGCCGGGTAGTCCTCGGCGGGCGGGAAGCTGAACGCAGTGTCGGTGACGCCGGCGTCGACGAGGGCCAGCGAGTGCTCGCGCACCTCCTCCCACGTCGTGGGCGCCGCGGTGAGGCCCGCCTCGGCGTAGTGGTCGGCGTTGTAGTAGTAGATCGTCGTCGAGCGGGCGTACGGCACCGCGTAGTGCGCGTCCTCGTAGAGGTAGTCGTCGAAGAGCGTCTCGTTGTAGGTGCTGGTGTCGCCGCCGGCTGCGGCGAAGGCGTCGTCGAGCGCGAGCAGCGAGCCGTTCACGTGGTTGGTGAACCAGGTGGCATCCGACATCACGACGAGGTCGCCCACGTCGCCCGAGGTCTGCGCGGTCTGGAAGCGCTGCGAGACCTCCTCGTAGTTGGCACCGGCGGTGACGATCTCCACCTCGATGCCGGTCTCCTCGGTGAAGCCGTCGACGAGCTGCTGCTCGATCTCCTGCGATCCGCCCGGGTGGTTGGTCCAGAAGCTGATCGACTCGGCCGGCTCGATCGAGGCCCAGTCGACCTCGGCGGCCGCGCCTGCGTCGGTCGCGCCGACGGCGGGCCCGCAGGCGGTGAGGCCGAGCGCGGCGACGCCGAGCGCCGCGACGGTGGTGGTGACGCGCTTCGCTCGCGTCTGGCGGATGCGGTGGGACATGGATGCTCCTCGGTGTGGGTTGGTCGATGGTCGGTCAGGGAGGCTCACTTGACGGCGCCCTGCGTGAGCCCGCTCACGATGAAGCGCTGCAGGGCGGCGAAGACGACGAGCACGGGGACGATGACGAGCACGGCGCCGGCCATGAGGTAGCCGTAGCTGCCGGTCTGCCCCTCGATCGACTGCAGGAGGTTGAGGCCCACGGGCAGCGTCATCGTGTCGACGGAGTCGGTGATGATGAGTGGCCACATGAAGCTGTTCCACTCCCCCACGATCGTCACGAGCGCGACGGTCGCGATCGTGGGTGCCGAGACGGGCACCACGATGCGCCAGAGGCGCTTCAGGTGGCCGGCGCCGTCGAGCTTGGCCGCCTCGAGCAGATCCTTCGGCAGCGTCTTGAACTGCTGCCGCAGGAGGAACGTGCCGAACGCCGTGCCGAGGCCCGGCAGGATGATGCCCCAGAGCGTGTTGCGCCCGCCGAGCGCCGAGATGGTCATGTAGTTCGGCAGCAGCGCCGCCTCGGGCGGCACCATGAGCGCGACGAGGATCGCGATGAAGACCGCGTGCGCGAAGCGGAAGTCGACGAAGACGAGCGCGTAGGCGGTCGTGATGGCGAGCACGACCTTGATGGCCGAGCCGACGATGGTCACGATCAGGCTGTTGCGCAGCACGGTGAGCAGCGGCACGGTGTCGGCGACGTGCCGGTAGTTGTCGAGGCTCGGCTCCTGCGGCCAGAGCGTCGGCTGCGTGGTGATGATCTCGCCCGGCGGCTTGAAGGAGGCGATCGCCATCCACAGCAGCGGCAGCACGATGATCGCGACGGCGAGCAGGATCGGCAGGTAGCCGCCGAGCACGGTCGCGAGCAGGTTGCGGCGGGAGAACGCCTGCCGCCAGTCGGCGAGGTGGGTGGAGCTCATGCGTAGTGCACCCGCCGCTCGACGAACCGCATCTGGAAGGCGGTGATGGCGAACAGCACGACGAAGAGCACGACCGAGATCGCGGCGGCGTAGCCGGCGTTCTGATACGGCCCGAAGCCCTGCAGGAACAGCTCGAAGACGATCGTGTTGGTGCCGTTCCCCGACGGCGTCATGATCTTCAGGATGTCGAAGGCCTGCATCGAGCTGAGGATGGTCGTCACCGTCAGGAAGAAGACGGTCGGCGACAGCAGCGGCAGGGTGAGCTTGAAGAAGCGCGTGAGCGCGCCGGCCCGGTCGATGCGGGCCGCCTCGATGAGGTCGGTCGGGATCGACTGCAGCCCGGCGAGGAACACGACGGCGCAGAATCCGAGGTGCTTCCAGACGTAGACGACGATCACCATGACGAGCGCGAGGTCGGCGTCGAGGTACCACTCCGGCGAACGGGCGCCGAAGGCGCGCAGCACGTGGCCGAGCACGCCGAGCTGCGGGTCGAAGATGAAGTTCCACACCATGCCGACGCCGACGCCCGAGAGCACGTAGGGCGAGAAGATCGCGGTGCGGCCGGCGGTGACGCCGGGGATGCGGCGGCCCAGCGCGAGCGCGACGAGCAGCCCGAGCACCATCGAGGCGACCACGGTGACGACGGTGAACGTGATGGTCACGCGCCACATCTCGGCACCTTGCGGCGAGGTGAACAGGCGGATGTAGTTGTCGATGCCGGCGCTCGTGGCGCTCGTCGCGCCCATGCGCCAGTTGAGCGTCGAGAAGTACGCGTTGCTCAGCAGCGGGTAGTAGACGAACGCGGCGATGAGCAGCAGGTTGGGTCCCGCGAACGCCAGGAAGACGAGCGCATCGCGGCGCCGCTGGCGCTGACGATGCGGGTTGGCGGTGGGCACCCGCCGACACTCTCCAGCCGGGTTGAACCGCAACTGTCGTGCGGCCGTCCCGCAGGGGTGGGCTAGGTGAACCGGGCGTGCTCGGATGTCGCTGCCGCACGGCGCGCCCGCAGCAGGCTCCGTGCCAGCAGCACGAGCCACACGGCCGTGGGGATGAGGCTCAGCATCGCGATGACCAGTCCGACCGCACCGACGTTCGCGGGCACGAGCATCGTCATCCCGGTGACCACGCCGACGATGCCGGGAGCGCGCCCGAACACGCGCTGGCGCCACATCGTGGCGGAGAAGACGAGCGTGCTGACTGCGCCCAGCACGTAGCTGGTCGCGAACGTGCCGCCGTCGTAGAGCGTCATCAACGTCTCGCCGCTCGCGAGCAGTGCAGCCTGCTCGGAGGCGGGAGCGTCTGCGAACCGCTCGCTCAGCATCCACATCGAGAAGGTCGCCTCACGGGTGACCACGAACAGCGTCACGCTGATGAGCCCGACCACCAAGGCGAGCAGCCCCCAGGCTTGCGCGACGCGACGCAGCGAGGCGTAGAGCGCGAGGTAGAACGGGATCATCACGAGGTAGTCGAGCGTCAGCAGCAGATCGAGGTCGAGCAGGCCGAGGAGCGGCTGCTGCTGGAACTCCTCGAACAGACCCTCGACCGTGCTCGGCGGCGGGTGCAGGAGGAACACTGCAGCCTGGATCGGGATCATCGCGAGCACCACGATCGCCGCCGCTCCCCCGAGCCGCATCACGCCCAGCCAGGAGGTATCGGCCCCTGCGTCGCGCTCACCTGCTGCTGCCATGGCCGTCTCCGCCCGCTCGCCCTCAGGCTAGGCCGGGCACTCGCCGCGTGCCAGGTATGCGATTCGGGGCTGTGCGCGGCCTTGTCACGCATGACGGAAGCCCCGACTGGCGAGCGGCCGGGGCTTCGTCTTGTCGAATGTGGAGGGTGCATCTGGGGGGACTCGAACCCCCGACACCCCGTCGGAGCCCGGCACTAACCCGGCAGCGTTTCAGAAATCTGGGGAGTGCCGACGCCCGCACTGCAACCGTCCAGAGGCAGTCTCCGACCCGCTCGCATCGGGTCCCTAGCGTCACTTCTCGCCGTTTGCTTCCGCGCCATCGCCGACGTCATCGGGCATCATCTCGCCATACTCTTCGCGTATGAACGCGAGGCCGTCGGCAAGCGAGGGATCGAACTCGAGCGAATTGGTGACGAAGTCAAGGCGGCGCTTGTTCTCGTCGATGATGTCCCTCCAGCGGCGCACGTAAGCGCGCGCGGCTGGACGGCCCGGCTTCTTGTCTGGTTCAAAAACCAAACCGAGGCCCCGATCGGACCCGATAATCGAGTTGTCCATGACGCCGTCGTAGTCCGTCACCACGAGGATGAACTCCCAAACCGACCGGTCGCTCGCGAAAGCGGCGTTATCGACTACTACGTTGATGTAGTCCTCGATCTGATTCCGCTCGGTCCGCCCTGCCGTGATATCAGGCGCCTTCAACTCCACGACCAAATGACGAACGCGGTCGTGCTCCTTGGCCTTGACTGCGAGGTGGAGGTCAGTGCGACCCGTCTTGCCGTCCCAACGCTTGACCGGCTCGACCGTCGCGCTCGGAAGCCCCTCGAGCTGCAAGTGCGTGCGCAACATCTGCGTGAGCCCGCGCTCGCTGGTCATGAAGTGGAACTCCTCACCGAAGATCCAAAGCTCTTGTTCAAGGATCTTGTGAAGGTGATCTCGCTCGCCGACCTTCTTCGAGTCCTCAGGGTCGAAGAGCAGATGCTCGAGACCAGCAAGGAACTTGGTGCGGCTCGTAACGAGGTTAGCGGCACGGATGACACCGGCCAGGGTTGTTTCACTCAGCAACTTGGTCAGCGCCTGGCGATCTTGCTCAGTGAGCGCGACGAACTCGCTGACCAAGAGCGCCAAGTTCTCCGGGTCTGTTCTCAGTGCGTCTCGCAGTAGATTGAGAGTCAGCTGTGCCCCGTCCTTGCGCTTGGGAATCTGAGGGATGAGGGCGCTGGAGACGATATCGAAGACGGCGCGCTCCGCCTTATCGGCTTCGGTCACAGGTTCCGTCTCGTATGGGTAGATCCCCTTCGACTTCCACTCGTCGATCTGGTCGCGGCGTCGCAACCTCCGACGGGACGCGAAGTGCTCTCGCACAGCCGTTCTCGTTGCACGCCAGACGGCACCTGCGGGGTCGGCTGCCATGTCTCCGAGCCCTATTTCAGAGAGCGAGTCGGCGTCGAAACCTGCCCAGGTCACGTACGCGGAGTAGGCGGTTTGACTCTCGAGTTCCGTGCCGGACATCTCGACGACGAAACGCTCAGCGTCTTCGCCGAAGTAGACCGCACGGTGTTTGCCGGTACGCCAGCTGATGATGCGGATCGAAATCCTAGCGTCGGGGTCGCTATCCAGGCCGACCTCGAGGATTGCCTCGTCCAAGATCTCGTCGCTCGGGTTGAGCTTCGTCCCGTCGAAAACCACCGTGAGCGCCTCGTCGTTGAGCAGCATGGGGGCGAAATGGGAAGTAAGCGTGGCGACCGTCGTGTCGCTGACGAGTGAATCAAGGCTTCGCGCCTGCTCATTGAGAGCTGTCACGACGGTGCCCGTCTTGGTCCCTGTTGAGGGCGACGAGTCCCAACTGAATGGCTCCACGCGCGCCTTCGCCCCTTCGATGACGACTCGCTCATGGCGGCCCGCGGTATCCACGCTCTCGCTGGTCCAGGTGACCCGCGATCCGAGCGCGAAGGCGCGCAAGCGGCCCTCGCCGAGTCTTCCGTGAAGGCCCCGCTTGTCGTTCTTGGAGCGGGCGGCGAGCGCCTTCCAAGAGCCACCGATGCGCCCAAAGGTCGCCTGCACCTCGTCGGAAGTGATGCCGTGACCGTCGTCTTCGACCGTCACTCGCTCGATGGCACCCATGTCAGTCCGTGACAGCTGAACGCGGACGGTGTTCGCCTCGGCGTCGATCGCGTTCCACACGAGTTCGACAACGGCGCGAACCGGGTCACGTTCACGGGCGAGGCGGGTGACTAGATCGCCACCCGCGGAAAGCGGAAGGTCCCTCACCCTACTCACTGTACGGCTCACGTTCGTCGCCGACGCCCTTCCTCAACGGCGTCAGCTGACGGCCACTACCCACACGAAGGGGGCCGCAAGCTTTGGTACGGGGGTTTGCCATGCCGCCATGGTGCACCCGGCCTCCGACGTCCTTGCGCCGACGTTGATCCGACCCCGTCGGCGAGCCAGTCGGCCGTCGCGCGCAACGGACGTGGCCGAGGCGCTTTCGTCTCTTCGCCACTAGCAGCAGGCCTGATGGCGGCCATCGCAACGCATTTCTGAGGGTTTGTGGGGGTTCTTGCGGATTCGTCCCGTCCAGGAACCAAGAAACCCGCGGATTTCCGCGGGTTTTGGTGGATCTGGGGGGACTCGAACCCCCGACCCCCTGCATGCCATGCAGGTGCGCTACCAGCTGCGCCACAGACCCTCACGCTGCTCTCGGAGCAACCCGATAACTCTACAACACGTTGTGACGGGATGTCACATCGGCGGGCGTATGCTCGTCGCTCGTGCAGGCGATCCGCCGGCCCCGCTCGGGGCTGATCCAGCTCTGGGAGCGACAACACCCCGCCAGGCGCATCTTCGCCGGGTTCATCGCGCTCAACCTGACGGGCTGGGGCCTGCTGATGCTGCCCATCTCGAAGGAGGGCGAGGGCGGCGCGAGCTGGATCGAGGCGCTGTTCACCGCCGTCTCCGCCGCGTGCGTGACCGGCCTCACCGTCGTCGACACCGAGCTCTACTGGACGCCGTTCGGCCAGGGCGTGATCCTCGTGCTCATCCAGCTCGGCGGCCTCGGCGTGATGGTCTTCGCGAGCCTCATCGGCATCTTCGTCGTGCGCCGGCTCACGCTCGGCTCGCGCCTCACGACCGCGCAGGAGGCGCACGCCGAGGGCATCGGCCAGCTGCGCCGGCTCATCGTGAGCATCGGCACCATCGCGCTCGTCGTCGAGAGCGCCATCGCGCTCGTGCTCTTCCTGCGCTTCTGGCTCGGCCGCGGCGAGGAGCCGCTCCACGCCCTGTGGCTCGGCGTGTTCCACGCCGTCTCGAGCTTCAACAACGCCGGCTTCGCGCTCTTCAGCGACAACCTGATGGGCTTCGTCGACGACCCGTGGATCCTGCTGCCCCTCGCGACCGCGACCATCATCGGCGGCCTCGGCTTCCCGGTCATCATGCAGATCCTGAAGCACGCGCCACACCCGCGCCGCTTCTCGATGCACACGTGGCTCGTGCTCACCGGCACGGCGCTGCTGCTGACCGTGGGCACCGTCGCCATCGCGGCCCTCGAGTGGAACAACCCCGGCTCGCTCGGCGCCCACCCGACCGGCACGCGCATCCTCGACGCCTTCTTCCACTCGGTGCAGACGCGCACCGCCGGCTTCAACGCGCTCGACATCGGCGCGTTCGAGCCCGAGACGCTGCTGGTGATGGATGTGCTGATGTTCATCGGCGGAGGCCCGGCGGGCACCGCGGGCGGCATCAAGATCACGACGTTCGGCGTGCTCGCGGCGATCATCATCGCCGAGGTGCGCGGCGACCCCACCGTCACCGTCTTCGGCAAGCGCCTCTCGCGCGCCGTGCACCGCGAGGCGACCACCGTCGCGCTGCTGTCGGTCGGCCTCTGCTACGCCGCCACCGTCACGATCATGCTGCTCACCGACATCGACCACGACCGCGTGCTCTTCGAGGTGATCTCGGCGTTCGCGACCGTCGGTCTCTCGACCGGCATCACCGCGGCCGTCGGCACGCCGAGCCAGCTGATCCTCATCCTCCTCATGTTCCTCGGCCGCGTCGGGCCCATCACCGTCGCGACCGCGATCGCCCTCCGCCCCCGCAGGCTCGCGTACGAGCTGCCCAAGGAAAGGCCCATCATTGGCTAGGCTCCGCAACCCCTTCGACGCCTCGACGATCGGCTCCGCCACCTCGGTCGCCGTCATCGGCCTCGGCCGCTTCGGCACCGCGCTCGCGCTCGAGCTCATGGCGCACGGCACCGAGGTGCTCGGCATCGACGGCGACGAGCAGGTCGTGCAGGCGCTGAACGGCGAGCTGACCGCCGTCGTCGCCGGCGACGCCACCCGCCCCGAGCTCATCGAGCAGCTGGGCCTGGCCGACTTCGACCGCGTCGTCGTGGCGATCGGCACCGACGTGACCGCCAACATCCTCACCACGAGCCAGCTGCTGCGCGTGGGTGTCAAGGAGGTGTGGGCGAAGGCGCTCGACGAGCGGCACGCGCTGATCCTGCACCAGCTGGGGGTGCACCACGTCGTGCGGCCGGAGGCCGACATGGGTCGCCGCGTCGCCCACATGGTGCGGGGCGCGCTCGAGGACTTCATCGAGATCGACGCCGGCTACGCGGCGGTGCGGCTCGAGGCGCCGCTCGACCTGCTGGCGGTGCCGCTGCGCGAGCTCGGCCTGCAGGTCAAGCACGGCATCGGCATCGGCGCCGTGCGGCGCGACGGCGCCTGGGTCATCGCCAACCCCGAGACGCGACTCGAGCGCGGCGACATCCTGCTGGTGCACGGTACGACCGCCAAGGTCGAGGCGTTCGCCGCGTCGGCCGCGAAGCGCCGCGAGCCGTAGGCCTCACGCTCGGGGTGACGGCGAGCGTGCGACCCGGTCATGGTTGCTCGGTGTCGCCGCCAGCCGCCTCCGCCCGAACCACGACGCTGCGGGCGTGCCGCAGGATCGGCTCGTCGACCATCCGCCCCTCGAACGAGAAGACGCCGGGCGTCGCCTCGGCGGCCGCGAGGATGCGCCGCGCCTCGTCGAGCTGCGCCTCGGTGGGCGCGAACGCCCGCCGGTACGGCTCGACGTGGCTCGGGTGGATCGCGGCCTTCGCGCCGAAGCCCGAGGCGGCGGCGTCGAGGGCCTCCGCGTGCGCGCCGTCGACGTCGGCGATGTCGGTGCGGATCGCGTCGATCGCGGTGACGCCGAAGGCGCCGGCCGCGACCAGCACGCGGCTGCGGGCGTGCAGCGCGACGTCGCGGTAGGCGCCCGCCTCGTCGCGGCTCGACGTGCCACCGAGCGAGGCGACGAGATCCTCGGCGCCCCACATGAGGCCGACGACCGCCGCGTGCGCGGCGAGCTGCTCGACCGCGAGCACGCCCATCGCGGTCTCGACGAGCGCCACGACCCGCGCACCCGGCACCGCCTCGACGACCCGGTCGACCTGCTGCGGGCCCTCGGCCTTCGCGAGCATGACGGTGCGGAAGGGCGAGGCGGCGACGGCCGCGAGGTCGTCGTCGAAGCCAGGCGCGGATGCGTCCTGCACGCGCACGATGGTGCGCGCGGGGTCGAGGTCGGCGGCCTGCACCGCCAGGCGGGCCTCGGCCTTGGACTCGGGCCCCACCGCATCCTCGAGGTCGAGGATCACCGCATCAGCCCGCGCCGCGGCCTTGCCGAAGCGGTCGGGGCGGTCGCCGGGGCAGAACAGCAGCGCGGGGCCCATGCCGAGCGCCCCCTGGCCGGCCCCGCTCACGCCGAGGCCTCCCCCGGCGCCTCGGCCGACGCATCCGGCCGGCCCTGCATGAGCACCTTGCGCACCGCGCGGGCGACGACCTCGCCGTGCTGGTTGCGAGCCTGGTGCTCGAAGGTGGCGATGCCCTGGCCGGGCCGCGACTGCGACGCACGCTTGTCGAGCACGCGTGTCTCGCAGTAGATGGTGTCGCCGTGGCGCACGGGCGCCGGGAACGTCACCTCGCTGAAGCCGAGGTTCGCGACGATCGTGCCGAGCGTCAGCTGCCCGACCGACAGACCCACCATGGTCGCGAGCGTGTGCATCGAGTTCATGAGCGGCTCGCCGAACTCGGTCGTCTCGCTCCACGCGCGGTCGAGGTGCAGCGGCTGCGGGTTCATCGTGAGCGTCGTGAACAGCACGTTGTCGGTCTCGGTCATCGTGCGCCCGGGCCGGTGCTCGTAGACGACGCCCTGCTCGAGCTCGTCGAACCAGAGGCCCCGCTGGGTGATGCGGCGCTCGGCGCCGGTCGTCTCGCTGCTCGTGTCGGGGCGTGTCGTCTCGGTCATGCGGATGCCTCCTCGGGCGTCACGGTCGCGAGCTCCTGCCCGCGCGCGACCTGCTCCCCGAGCCTGGCATGCAGGTGCACGGTGCCGGCGACCGGCGCGCGCAGCACGTGCTCCATCTTCATCGCCTCGACGCTCACGACCGCCTGCCCCTCGGCGACGCGGTCGCCGTCGGCGGCGTGCGCGGCGACGACCGTGCCGGGCATGGGGGATGCGAGGCTCGGCTCGGCGTCGGCACGGCCGCGCCGGGTGCGCGGCGGGGTCTCGACGAGCCAGTCGCCCTCCGCCGTGCGCACCCACGTGCCCTCGGCGGTGCGCACGAGCCACGGCTCGACGGGCGTCGCGAGCTCGTCGACGGTGCCGTCGGCGCGGTGCACGGTCGTGCGCTCCCCCAGCACCTGCACGCGCGCGGTGCCGTCGCCATCGCGGAACGTCGCCCGCCGGCCGACCGCGCCGCCCATGCGCCAGCCGTCGGGCTGCCAGGCGCCGAGCCGCATCGGCAGCGCCTGCCCGAGGTCGGCGGCCGCCGCGGCGAGCGCCTCGCTCGGGATGCGCGCGGCGGCGATGCGCTCGCCCTCGCGGTCGATGAAGCCGGTGTCGAGCTCGCCCGCCCGCACGCTCGGCTCGTCGAGCAGCGCGCGCAGGAAGCCGCGGTTGGTGACCACGCCGAAGATGCTCGTCTCGGCGAGCGCGTCGCGCAGCCGCTCGAGGGCCTGCCCGCGCGTCGCGCCGTGCGCGATGACCTTCGCGATCATCGGGTCGTAGCTCGAGCCGACCTCGCCGCCCTGCTCGACCCCCGCATCCACCCGCACGTCGTCGCCGTACGGCCAGTCGATCGCGAGCACCGTGCCGCCGGTCGGCAGGAAGCCGGCCGACGGATCCTCGGCGTAGATGCGCGCCTCGATCGCGTGGCCCGTGAGCGTCACGTCGTCCTGCGCGATCGCGAGCCGCTCCCCCGCGGCGATGCGCAGCTGCTGCTCGACGAGGTCGACGCCGGTCACCATCTCGGTGACGGGGTGCTCGACCTGCAGGCGTGTGTTCATCTCCATGAAGAACGGCTCGTCGGGCTGGTCGCCCGCGACGATGAACTCGACCGTGCCGGCGCCCACGTAGCCGACCGAGCGGGCCGTCTCGACGGCCGCCTGCCCGATCGCCGCGCGCTGCGCCTCGGTGAGCAGCGGGCTCGGGGCCTCCTCGATCACCTTCTGGTGGCGGCGCTGCAGCGAGCACTCGCGCTCGCCGAGGTGGATGACGGTGCCGTGCGTGTCGGCGAGCACCTGCACCTCGATGTGGCGCGGGCTGGTCACGAACCGCTCGATGAAGAGGGTGTCGTCGCCGAACGACGACGTCGCCTCGCGCCGCGCCGCGGCGAGCGACGAGGGCAGGCCGGCCGCCTCGTCGACGCGGTACATGCCCTTGCCGCCGCCACCGGCAGCGGGCTTGATGAGCACAGGGAAGCCGACGCGCTCGGCGCCGGCGATGAGCGCCACGTCGTCGAGGCCCGGCTCCGCGATGCCGGGCACCGTCGCGACGCCGCGCGACTCGACCGCGTGCCGGGCCGAGATCTTGTCGCCCATCGTCTCGATCGCCGACGCCGGCGGGCCGATGAACACGACGCCTGCGTCGGCGCACGCCTGCGCGAAGGCCGCGTTCTCCGACAGGAAGCCGTAGCCGGGATGGATCGCCTGCGCCCCCGAGGCGCGCGCCGCCTCGATGATCTTCTCGATCGAGAGGTAGGTGTCGCGCAGCGCCCCCGCGCCGAGCGAGACGACCTCGTCGAAGTGGCCGGGGTGCGGCGACGGGTCGTCGTCGGCGCGCACGGCGACCGAGCGGATGCCGAGGTCGCGCAGGGTGCGCGCGACGCGGATGGCGATCTCGCCGCGGTTGGCGACGAGCACGGTGTCGAACATCTCGGGCATCTCGCCGATCACATCCTGAAGACGCCGAAGCGCGGGCTCTGCAGCGGCACCGCGGTCACGACGTCGAGCGCCATGCCGAGGATCCGGCGCGTGTCGGCTGGGTCGATGACGCCGTCGTCCCACAGCCTCGCGGAGGCGTAGTACGGGTTGCCCTGCCGCTCGTACTGCTCGCGCACCGGGCGCTCGAACTCGCCCTGCGCATCCGCCGACCACTCCTCGCCGCGCGCCTCGATCTGCTCGCGCTTGACGGTGGAGAGCACGGATGCGGCCTGCGGCCCGCCCATCACGCTCACGCGGGCGTTGGGCCACAGCCACAGGAAGCGGGGGTCGTAGGCGCGGCCGCACATCGAGTACGTGCCGGCGCCGAAGGATCCGCCGACGACGACCGTGAGCTTGGGCACGCGGGTGGTGGCGACGGCGGTGACCATCTTGGCGCCGTGCTTGGCGATGCCGCCGCGCTCCGCCTCGGAGCCCACCATGAAGCCGGTGATGTTCTGCAGGAACACGAGCGGCACGCCTCGCTGGTCGCACAGCTCGATGAAGTGCGCGCCCTTCATCGCCGACTCGGAGAAGAGCACGCCGTTGTTGGCGATGATGCCGACGGTGTGGCCGTGCAGCTGCGCGAAGCCCGTGACGAGCGTGTCGCCGTAGCCGGCCTTGAACTCGTGGAACTCGCTGCGGTCGACGATGCGGGCGATGATCTCGCGCGCGTCGTAGGGCGTCTGCAGGTCGGGCGGGATCGCGTCGTAGAGGGTCGAGGGGTCGACCGCCGGCGCCTGCTCGTCGTCGAGCGCGCCGAGCGGCGAGTAGGCGAACCAGCCGAACCTCGTCTCCTTCGCAGGCACGGCGCCAGCCTCGGCCGCGCGGTCGCCCGGCGGCAGCGCCGCCACCATGTCGCGCACGATCTCGAGCGCGTGCGCATCGTCGTCGGCGAGGTGGTCGACGACGCCCGAGACCTCGGCGTGCAGCACGCCGCCGCCGAGCGACTCGGCGTCGACGACCTCGCCCGTCGCGGCCTTCACGAGCGGCGGGCCGCCGAGGAAGATGGTGCCCTGGTCGCGCACGATCACCGTCTCGTCGCTCATCGCCGGCACGTAGGCGCCGCCGGCGGTCGACGAGCCCATCACGGCCGCGAGCTGCGGGATGCCGAGCGCCGAGAGCTGCGCCTGGTTGAAGAAGATGCGGCCGAAGTGCTCGCGGTCGGGGAAGACCTCGTCCTGCATCGGCAGGAACGCGCCGCCCGAGTCGACGAGGGCGATGCACGGGAGGCGGTTCTCGCGCGCGATCTGCTGCGCCCGCAGGTGCTTCTTCACCGTCAGCGGGTAGTAGGTGCCGCCCTTGACGGTCGCGTCGTTCGCGATCACCATCACGGTCCGGCCGTGCACCAGCCCGATGCCGGCCACGACGCCCGCGCTCGGCGCATCCCCGGGCTCGCCCTCCTCGGCGTCGCCGTAGACGCCCCACGCCGCGAGCGGCGCGACCTCGAGGAAGGGGCTCCCCGGGTCGAGCAGCGCGTCGATGCGGTCGCGGGCGAGCAGCTTGCCGCGCTCGACGTGGCGCTGCCGCGACGCCTCGGGGCCGCCGAGCGCCGCGCGGGCGAGGCGCTCGCGCAGCTGGCCGACCAGCTGCTCCATCGCGGCGCGGTTGGCGCGCGCCTCGTCGGAGGACGGGTCGACGCGGGTGGTCAGGGCGTGCATGCTCCTACCGTGCCACTCAGCGGGCCAGTGCCAGCGCAGGACGCTCCAGCACCGCCGCGATGTCGGCCAGGAAGCCGGCCGCCTCGCGCCCGTCGAGCACCCGGTGGTCGAACGACACCGTCAACGTGCACACGTCGCGCAGCACGATCTCGCCGCCGTGCTCCCACGGCATCCGCCGGATCGCGCCGAGCGCGATGATCGCCGACTCCCCGGGGTTCAGGATCGGGATGCCGCCGTCGACGCCGAAGACGCCCACGTTCGAGATGGTGATGTTCGACGAGGTGAGCTCGGCCATCGACAGCGTGCCCTCGCGGGCGCGAGTCGCGCGGTCCTTGATCTGCGCGGTGAGCTCGAGCGCATCCATCGTCTCCGCCTCGTCGATCGACGCGACCACGAGGCCGCGGTCGGTCGAGACGGCGATGCCGAGGTTGACGTGCGCGAAGCGCTCGAGCTCGTTCGTGTCGGCGTGGAACGAGGCGGTCACGTCGGGCCAGCGCTTCGCGGCGAGCAGGATCGCGCGGCTCGCGAGCGCGAGGAACGACGCGTCGCCGGCCTTGGCGAGCGCGAGCGTCTCGGTCACGTCGACCTGGTGGAACGTGGCCGCGTGCGGCACCGTGAGCGCCGACTGCGTCATCGCGGCCGCGGTGTGCTTGCGCAGCCCCGTCACCTTCTCGCGCGTCGACGCGGGCGCCTGCGCGGGGGCGGCGGATGCGGTGGCCAGCGCGTCGAGGTCGGCGCGCGTGACGAGGCCGTCGGGCCCGGTCGGACGCACCGACTGCAGGTCGATGCCCCGCTCCTTCGCGAGCTTCCGCACCGGCGGCATGGCGCGGCGCTTCGCCGTGCCGGACCCGGCGGCGCTCGCCCGCTCGTCGCGCACGAACGGCTCGACGTCCCACGTGCGCTTCGCGCGGGTCGGCTTGCCGCCGTGCACGGTGATGTGGCCGACGAGCACCGACACCTTCTCGGGCTGCGCCTCAGGCGCGGGCTCGGCCTCGGCCTCAATTTCGGCGACCGAGTCGTCGGGGGTCGCGACCGGACCGCCCTCGGGCGACGGCGCGGGCGCCTCGCCCGCCGGCGCATCCGGAGCCTGGGCCGGTGCATCGCCCGCGAGCTCGAAGTCGATGAGCGGGGCGCCCACGTCGACCGTCTCGCCCTCGGCGGCGTGCAGCTTGGCGATGGTGCCCTCGTACGGGCTCGGCAGCTCGACGACCGCCTTGGCCGTCTCGATGTCGGCGAGCACCTGGTTGAGCTCGACCGAGTCGCCCTCGGCGACGCGCCAGGCGACGACCTCGCTCTCGGTGAGGCCCTCGCCGAGGTCGGGCAGCAGGAAGGTCTTCATCGGGCGGCCTCCAGGTCGAGCTCGGAGCGCGAGCTGCGGCGGCCGAGCGTGCGGTCGACCGCGTCGAGCAGGCGGTCGAGGCTCGGCAGGTAGTCGTGCTCGACGGCCGACGGCGGGTAGGGGGTGTCGTAGCCGGTGACGCGCTCGGGCGCCGCCTCGAGGCTCGAGAGGGCGCGCTCGACGACCGAGGTGATGAGCTCGCTCGAGACGGAGACCTCGCCGGGCGACTCGTGGGCGACGACCAGGCGGCCGGTGCGGCGCACGGACTCGACGACCGTGTCGACGTCGAGCGGCGAGATGGCCCGCAGGTCGATGACCTCGATCTCGATGCCCTCGTCGGCGGCGGCGATCGCGGCGCGGAGCGCCGTCTCGACCGTCGGTCCGTAGGTCGCGATCGTCACATCGCGGCCGCTCGCGACGACATTGGCCGTCTCGAGGTCGCGCGTGATCGTGCGGTCAACCTCGCCCTTCATGTAGTACTTGCCCTTGGGCTCGAAGAACAGCACCGGGTCGTCGCTCGCGATCGCGGCGCGCAGCGTCGAGTAGGCCTCCTGCGGCGTCGACGCGGTGACGACGCGCAGGCCTGCGGTGTGCGCGAAGTACGCCTCGGGCGACTCGGAGTGGTGCTCGACCGAGCCGATCGCGCCTCCGAACGGCACGCGGATCGTGAGCGGCACGTTCACGCGCCCCTTCGAGCGGTAGCGGAGCTTCGCCACCTGGGCGACGATCTGGTCGAACGCCGGGTAGATGAAGCCGTCGAACTGGATCTCGGCGACCACGCGGAAGCCGCGGTAGCCCATGCCGATGGCGGTGCCGATGATGGCCGACTCGGCGAGCGGCGTGTCGATCACGCGCTCCTCGCCGAAGCGCGCCTGCAGCCCGTCGGTGACGCGGAAGACGCCGCCGAGCTTGCCGATGTCCTCGCCCATCAGCAGCACCCGGTCGTCGCCCTCGAGCGAGTCGGCGAGCGCGGCGTTGACGGCCTTCGCGAGCGTGAGCGTCTCGGTCATCGCTTCCCCTCGATGCTGGCGGCGAACGCGAGGTGCTCGGCGCGCTGGCGCTCGAGCCGCTTCGTCGGCTGTGCGTAGACGTGGTCGAAGATCTCCTCGGCGAGCGGCGGCTCGGCGTGCTCGGCGGCGGCGCGGAACTCCTTCGCGAGCTCGTCGGCGCGGATCTTCGCCTCGGCGCGCACGGCCTCCATGTTGGCGCCCATGCGCTCGAGCGCGCGCTCGACGCGGTCGATCGGATCCTTCGCGACCCACTCCTCCACCTCGGCCTCGTCGCGGTAGCGCTTCGGATCGTCGGTCGTGGTGTGGGGGCCGCGGCGGTACGTGACGGCCTCGATGAAGGTGGGGCCGCCGCCGGTGCGGGCGCGCTCGAAGGCGATGCGGGCGGCCGCGTGCATCGCGAGCACGTCGTTGCCGTCGACCCGCATCGACGGGATGCCGAAGCCGGTGGGGCGCAGCGCGAGCGGCGTGCCCGACTGCACGCGCACGGGCTCCGAGATCGCGTACTGGTTGTTCTGGCAGAGGAAGACGACGGGCGCCTGGTAGGCCGCGGCCCACACCATCGCCTCGTTCACGTCGCCCTCGCTCGTCGCGCCGTCGCCGAAGCACGTGAGCGCCACGTCGTCGGAGCGGTCGATCTTGGAGGCCATCGCGAAGCCGGTGGCGTGCAGCGACTGCGCGCCGATGATGATCTGCGAGGGCGCCATGCGCACCTCGTGCGGGTCCCAGCCGCCGTGCGCGTAGGCCTTCCAGATGCGCGCGAACTCGCCCATGTCGACGCCGCGCAGCAGCGCGAAGCCGTGCTCGCGGTAGGAGCCGAACACCCAGTCGTCGGCGCCGAGCGCGCGGGCGGGGCCGACCTGCGCGGCCTCCTGGCCCAGCAGCGGCGGCCACAGCACGAGGTGGCCCTGGCGCGTGAGGGCGAATGCCTCGGTGTCGAGCCGGCGCACGCGCACCATGTCGACGTAGAGGTTGGTGAGCGCCGACTCGTCGATGTCGGTGAGGTGCCCGTCGAGCACCTCGTTCGGCAGCCGGGTGCCGTCGAGGTCGAGCACGCGGAGCGGGCAGTCGAGGCCGACCGCGAGCGCGGGGTCGGGGGCTGGCACGGTGATCGACACGATCGAACCTCCTTGTTCGAAGCGCCTCGTGGGCGCCGGTCGGACCCGGCAGGCGGGTGCGCCCGCGGATCGTTGCTCGACGCTATCGCCGGTTCGCACTTCGCGCAATCTGCGACACGCCCGCTGCGCAGTCCGCGCATTCCCATGCGCGCATCCCTGCGCTAGATTGCGCAGCATGCGCATCGTCGATGACACCGACCGGAGGATCCTGCTCGAGCTCACGAGGCATCCGCGGATCACCAACGCCGCGATCGCCGAGCAGCTCGGCCTCGCCCGCAACACGGTGCAGAACCGCGTCGCCGCGCTCGAGGCGTCGGATGCGCTGCAGGGTTTCGACCGCCGGTTCCACGCGGCCGCGCTCGGCTACCCGCTCACGGTCTTCATGGCGACGCACGTCGACCAGCCGCGCATCGACCAGGTGGTCGAGCAGCTGCGGCAGATCCCCGAGGTCGTGCAGGCCTTCGGGCTCTCGGGCCAGGCAGACGTGCTCGTGCGCGCCGTCTGCCGCGACGCCGAGGACCTCTACCGCGTGAACAAGCTCGTGCTCGCGTGCGACGGCGTCGAGCGCACCGAGACGTGGCTGTCGATGGGCGAGCTCATCCCGTTCCGCCTCGCGCCGGTGCTCGAGCGCGACCTCGACCGGGGGTAAGGACCGTCGGTCGGAATGCCCGCGGGGCGCACGCGTTGGATCGGGTGGAGGTACACATGACCACGATCGACCTGCTGCCCGACGCCACCGACATGGGGCCCGTCATGCTCAAGACCGCGACGCTGTCGCGGCTCGTGCACTGGTACACCGCCGGCGTCGGCCTCGAGGTCGTCGCCGAGCGTCCGGGCGCCGTCGAGCTGGGCGTCGACGGCCGCACCCTGCTCGTGCTCGAGGAGGCGCCGGACCTCCGCGGACCGAACCCGGCCGACGCGGGGCTGTTCCACACCGCGATCCTCTACCCGACGCACGCGGCGCTCGCCGCGGCGGTCGTGCGCATGACGCAGATCCCGGGCATCCAGTTCGCCGGCACGGGTGACCACCACGTCTCGGAGGCGTTCTACTTCGCCGACCCCGACGGCAACGGCGTCGAGCTCTACGTCGACCGGCCGCGCGAGTCGTGGCAGTGGGCCGACGGCCACGTCTACATGACCACCGAGTTCATCGACCCGAACCGCTTCGTGCAGCAGCACCTCGACCGCGGCACCTTCGGCCAGGCGTCGGTCGCGCCCGTGGAGGCGAAGATCGGCCACGTGCACCTGCAGGTCGGCGACGTCGCCACCGCCCGGGACTTCTACGTCGACGCGCTCGGCTTCGCCGAGACGGCGGCGCTCGGCAACACCGCGCTCTTCGTGAGCGCCGGCGGCTACCACCACCACATGGCCATGAACGTCTGGAACTCGCGCGGCGCCGGCCGCCGAGCCGACACGCTCGGCCTCGGCCGCGTCGAGATCCAGGTCCCGGACGCGGATGCGCTCGGCGCGGCCCGCGAGCGGCTCACGGCCAGCGGCGTGGCAGTCGCCGACGACGGCCGCGCGCTGCGCTTCGACGACCCCTGGGCGAACGTCATCACGCTGGTGCCGGCCTCCGTCTGACGGCCCCGGTGCTCGCGCGCCGGTCAGCGACGGGCGAGGATGCGCTCCGCTCGACGACGCATCGCCTCGTCGACCATCTGCCCATCGGCGAGCGTGGTCACCCCCGCAGTGCTGTCGAGCGCGGCGAGCACCTCCTCTGCCCACGCGACCTCCCCGGCCGACGGCGCGAACGCTCGTCTGATCGGCGCGATCTGCGCGGGGTGCACGGCGGTGCGGCCACCGAACCCCAGCGCCGCCCCTGACCTCGAGTCCGCTTCCAGCCCCTCGAGGTCGGCGATCGCCGGGTAGACAGACATCAGCGGCGCCGGGAGTCCCGCGGCCCTGACCGCGAGCACGAGGCGGATCCGGAGATGCTCGAGCATCGCGGGGCTGCTCGCCCCCAGGTCGCTGCGCAGGTCGGACTCGCCGAGCGCGACCGACACGACGGCGGGGTGTCCCGCGATCTCCTCCAGCCGTCCGATGCCCGCCGCGTCCTCGACGATCGCGTGCAGCCTCCGCGCGGCGCCGAGGCGCTCCGCGACGGCGTCGAGGTCCTCCGGTCCGCGCACCTTCGGAACCCGCAGCTCCACGTCGTGCGCGGCGAGCGACTCGAGATCCTCCAGCCCGCCGATGCGCACCTGGAGCCCGGCAGCGCCCCGCTCCTCAAGGAACGCCACCACCGCGTGCCGCGCGATCGCCTTCCTGTCGTGCGCCACGGCATCCTCGAGGTCGAGGATCACGATGTCGGCTCCGGAGGCGACGGCCTTCGCGAAGCGGTCGGGGCGATCGCCCGGCACGTACAGCGCGACGGTCACACGATCCCCCGTTCCCGGAGCGCTCGCGCCTGCTCGGGCGTGATGCCGAGCTCGGCGAGGACGGCATCCGTGTCCTCTCCGTGGCGGCGCCCCGTGTGGCGCACCTCGCCGGGCGTCGCCGAGAGGCGGAAGAGCACGTTCTGCATCCGGATCTCGCCCAGCTCCGGGTCGTCGATCGGCAGGATCGTGCCGAGCGCCTCGTACTGCGGGTTGGCCATCACACCGGAGATGTCGTCGACCACCCCAAGCGCGGCCTCCACGCGGGCGAACTCCTCGACGACCACAGAGAGCTCGCGGGCGGCGATCCAGCCGCCGACCGCCGCATCGAGCTCGTCGACGTGCTCGACGCGGGTGCGACCCGAGGCGAACCACGGCTCGTCGACGACATCCGGGCGCCCGACCAGCGTCATGACGCGCTCGGCCACCGACTGCGACGACGTCGACACGGCCACCCAGCGGCCGTCCGCGGTGCGGTAGACGTTGCGCGGCGCGTTGTTCACGGATCGGTTGCCGACGCGGGGCTGCACGAGGCCGAGCTGGTCGTAGGCGGTGATCTGCCCGCCGAGCAGCATCAGGATCGGCTCGATGATCGCCATGTCGACCACCTGCCCCTCCCCCGTGCGCTCAGCGTGGCGCAGGGCGATCGCGCACGCGTACGCGGTCGCGAGCGCGGTGATGCCGTCCGCGAGCCCGAACGGCGGCAGGATGGGCGGCCCATCCGGTTCGCCGGTGATCGCAGCGAACCCGCTCATCGCCTCCGCGATCGAGCCGAAGCCCGGCTGGCGCGCCATCGGGCCGGTCTGCCCGAAGGCCGTCACCCGCGCGATGACCAGTGCGGGGTTGGCGGCGAGGAGCCGTTCCGGGGCCAGCCCCCACCGCTCGAGCGTGCCGGGGCGGAAGTTCTCGATCAGCACGTCGGCGCCGCGCGCCAGCTCGAGCAGTAGCGCCGCTCCCTCCGGCTGCGACAGGTCGAGCGTCGCCGTGCGCTTGCCCCTGCCGAGCGTCTTCCACCAGAGGTTGATGCCCTCCTTGGCCGGTCCGTGCCCTCGAGACGCGTCGGGCCGCCTGGGGTGCTCGACCTTGATGACGTCGGCCCCGAAGTCGCCGAGGAACGTCGCGGCGAGCGGACCCGCGAACAGCGTCGACACGTCGAGCACGCGGACGCCATCGAGCGGACCCGTCACCGCGCGACCTCGTCGTCCCATGCGAGCCGGAAGCCGATCGCCGTGCTCCGATCGATGCCGGTGCGGAGCCACGCGAGCGAGCGCTCAGGCGGCTGGGCTCCTCCGTCGGCGTACCAGTCGGAGCCGGTCATCGCCCGCTCGCTGCCGCCCTTGAGGATCACCCGCCGGGTGATGCCGTCGGTCATCTCGCTCTCCGTCCAGTTCCACACGCGCGGTCCGCGCCGCTCGAGCCGGTCACCGGCCACCTGCCACTCGTGATCGGTCGGCAGCCGAGCACCCAGCGCGGCCGCGAAAGCGCGGGCCTCGTCGAGGTCCACGCCCGTCACCGGGGCCTCCGGCTCGCCGCCGCGTGGCTCGAGCCCCGCGGCAGAGCAGCTCGCGTTCCACTCCGCGACGCTCACCTCGCGGCGCGCGACAGCCACCCCTCCCAGCGCGACGCGCACCTCGATGCGGCGATCGTCGTGGAGGCGGGGCGGCAGCGGCTTCCATTCCTCCACGTAGGGCGCGTCGCCGTACAGCCCCGTCTCGCGGCGTCGCCACAGCACCTCGAGCCGCCGCTCCCCCGCAGGCAGCGCCACGGCGTCGGTCGGCGCCGCCGCCGTCGTCGCGGGCACGCGGATGCGGACGGTCTCGCGAGCGGGGAATGTCGCGTCGGTCTCCGGCGCGTCCGCTGCTGCGGCGGCGAGCAGCTCCGGCAGCCAGTCAGGCTCGGCGCCGCGAACGGCCAGGACGCCTGCCACGCCTCGCGCGGGGATGGTCACTTCGCCGTCGGTCGACGCGCCGCCGGTCAGATCCCACAGCCGCCCCTCGAGCGGGGCCAGGAAGCGACCGGTGACGGGCTCGTCCCCACGATGCACGAGGGTGACGAGCGTGACGCCGTCGAGCGTCCAGGTGGAGCCGTACACGCCGAGCGCCGCCGCGTCCGATGTGGCGCCTGCGAGCGGCGCCCACGTCCCGCGCTCGAGCAGCTCGTGGCAGGCGCGCTGCATGCGCGAGATCGAGCGCAGCATCGAGCGGTCGCGCGCGTTCCAGCCCACCCAGACGCCGAAGACCGCATCCCACACCAGAATGCCCGTGCCGTTCATCCACGCCGTCTGCAGCTCGTCCACGTGGGAGCGGTTCCACCGTCGGACGCCATGCAGCATGTGGCGCCGCTCCACGAGTCGCGCCCGCTGCACACCGGGCGCGTCGGAGTCGGCGAACCACTGGGACCAGGACAGGACGTGGTCGCGCAGCCGCTCGTTTGGAACCCGGGACTCGCCCTCCAGCGCCAGGGGCCGCTCGCCCCCGACTGCGTCGAGGAAGGCCGGGTCGGCCTGCTTCAGCGTGTCCAGGAACACGCCGTCGGCGGCGAGCGCGTCGGCGACACCACGCAGCGCCTCGCCGTCCGCGACCACGCGACCTCGCGCGTCCGTCTCGCGGCGGGTGCCCGTGTCCCACGGGTTGTAGTCGAGGAAGACGCGCACCCCGGCGGCTCGGAGGTCGGACACCAGGTCAGCAAGCCCCGGCACGTCGCGGTACCAGTCGAACTGATTGCGCTCGTCGATGCCGATGCACGGGTACGCGTGCCAGAGCACCAGCCCGTCCAGTCCGCCGATGTCGGCGTAGGCCGAGAGCAGGCGCGAGGGCGTGAAGCGACGCTCCTGCCAGTTCCAGAGCCGCTCGTCCCAGAGCCAGATCTGCGCCGCGACTCGGCAGCGCGAGGCCCAGGGCACGGCGTCGTAGGCCCCGTCATCGTGCTGGAGCCTCGCTCGCGCCTCCGCTGCGAGCGCGTCGATCTCGGCGCGCCACTCGTCCCAGCGCGCCGGGTCGTGGGGCGCGGCGAGGATCTTGGCGACGTCGAAGTCGGCGTCGGCCAGTCGCACGCCGTCGCGCGGCAGCGGCACGTGCGTCGGCAGGTCGATGGGCCGGGGCACCAGCGGGTCGAGCGCGTTGGTGGCGGCTTCGTCCGGGTCGCTCGTCATGCTGCCTCCTCCGTCAGCGCGAGCGTGCGCGCGGCGAGCTCGTCGAACGCGATGCCGTCGAAGCCGGCGAGCGTGGTGCGGTAGACGCCGCGGATCGGGGCGGCGAGCTCTTGCGGGACGCCGCCGGCAGCGCCGAGCAGGCTGCCGACGCTGGCACCGACCGAGTCGGTGTCCCAGCCGCCCGCGACCGCGAGGCCGACGCCGCGCGCGAAGTCGTCGTGGCCGCGCAGTGCGGCGAATGCGAGCAGCGCCGCGTTGTTCAGCACGTGCACCCAGTGCAGGTGGCCGTAGGCGCGGTGCAGCTCGTCGAGCGCTGCCTCGTCGTCGAGGTCCGACGCCGCGATGTCACGGCCGAGCCGAACGGCATCGGCGAGGCGCGACTGCTCGGGGACGCATTGGAGGCCGGCTGCGACGGCATCGCCGATCGTCGCACCGGCGACGGCAGCGGCGGCGGCCCCGGCCATGAATGCCGCGCCGTGCACCCCCGCCCTGCGGTGCGTGAGACGCGCGTCGGCGACGGCGAGCCGTGCTGCCGTGCCGAGGTCTCCCGGGTGCGCCCAGCCGTACGCATCGGTGCGGATCATCGCCCCGATCCAGTCGACGAAGGGGTTGCCCCGCTCCGCTGCGACGGCGGGCTCGTCCCCGGCCAGGAGGTTGCGGTACGCGATCCGCTCGGCGGTGAAGACGCGGCCCGCCGGCAGCTGCTCCAGCCAGAGCTGCGCGACTCCCTCGGTCGTCACCGCGGCTCCTGCCGCACGAGCGCGCTCCTGCGCGACCAGTGCGAGCACCGCGAAGTTCAGGTCGTCGTCCTCCGGCATGCCATCGATGACGCCGTCGAGGCTCGTGGGACGGGATCGCCGGATCCAGGGCCAGCGCTCGGCCACCTCGCGGTCGAGCCCCTGCTCGGTGAAGTACCCGCGGAGCGGCCAGCGGCCGGTCGACTGCGCGATCGCTCGGATGCCCTCGCGCGGGATCTTCTCCACGGGCTTGCCGATCAGGCAGCCGACCGCGCGGCCCAGCCACGCGCCGCGCAGTCGCTCGCTCAGCCCCGCGCGGACCGCGATCGGTGCGGGATGGAGCCCCATCGCCTCCCAGCGGTCGGGCTCGCGCTCGTGCAGCGCGCTCGGCCGAGGCATCGCCGTGGCGGCATCGGTGATGCGCGCCGCGACCTCGCGGAGCTCTCGGCTCGCCGGCACGGGCGTCGCGCCGTTGACTGGCGCGTCCAGGCTCCCGCCTGCGGCGGTCAGCTCGGCCTCCAGTGCCGAGACGTCGAGCCCGTCGAGCCGGGCGGCCGCGAGTGCGTGCGCTGCGAGGTCCTCTGGCTGCGTCCAGCTCAGTCGCAGCAGCGCTGGTGCGGCACTCACGCGGAGAGCCCGAGGGCAGCGGCGGCCGCCGCCCGCGCGCGGTGCCTCGCGTCGTCCGCCTGCCACACCTCGGCGGCGACGGCCGCCATGGTCGCGCCGGGAGCCCGCAGGTCGAGCCTCGAGGCCTCCCCCACCGCGTCGATCCACTCCGCGGGCACGGCCGCGAGGCCGCCCAGCGCGCCGGCGATGGAGCCCGCCATCACGGCGATCGAATCGGAGTCCCGACCGTAGTTCACGGCGCCGAGGACCGCCTCGCGGTAGTCCCCGCGGCAGGCCGCCAGCAGCCCGAGCGCGATCGGCAGCTCCTCGATCGCCTTCGTCCGGCTGGGGAGCCGTGCGTCCATCGCGGGCTGCCGGTAGGTGTCGCCGACGGTGTCGAACGGTCGCACCGCCTCGCGCAGCCGGGCGAGGCCTCCGTCGCGCCAGCCGTCGAGGCCGCGGCCGGCGTCGACCACCGCCTCGAGCGCCGCGCGCGTGCCGTCACGGGCGAGGCCGACCGCCTCGTCCAGCACGCCGTCGACGCTCGCCCCCGGAGCCGCCGCTGCGGCCACAGCGGCGGCGAACACCCCGGCCGCCTCGCGCCCGTAGCTGGACTGGTGCGCGCCCGCGATGTCGATCGCCTCGGCGTAGGCCCCCCGGGCATCGCCCGCGTTGACCAGGCCGACGGGCGCCACGTACATCGTGGCCCCGCAGTTCACCACGTTGCCGACTCCGGCCTCCCGCGGGTCGACGTGGCCGTAGTGCAAGCGCGCGACGAGCCACTTCTCGGCGAGGAACACCCGCTGCAGGGGCAGCGCCTCCGCCTCGAGCTCTGGGATCCACTGCACGTCGCCGATCATGCGCGGCACGAGGTGGTCGGCGATGTCGTGCGCCGTGAGGTGGCGCCGCACCTGGGCATACACGTCGACGAGCAGATTGGTCATCAGGGTGTCGTCGGTGACGTGGCCGTCGCCCTTGTGGTACGGCGCGATGGGCCGCGCCGTGCGCCAGTCGTCGAGGAAGGGCGGCACGATGCCCTCGATCGTCCCGCCGTAGCGCTGCTGGATGGCCTCAGGGGTGTTGCCCTCGGCTGCGCCGCCGAGCGCGTCGGCGACGGCAGCGCCTGCGAGTGCGGCAGTCGCGACATCGGCGAAGGCTGCGTCGGTCATGGGATCTCCGATCAGGTCGTGCACGGGCATGGGCCTGGCAGGGGGCGGTGCTCCCGCCCCCTGCGCGGCTGTCGTTCGCTACTGGATCGACTCCCAGCCTTCGGTGAGCTGCGCGGTGAGCTCCTCGAGGCTGATCGAGTCCGCCAGGTACTGCTGGAACGCCGGGGTCGCGTACTGGTCCTTCCACTGCGGGTAGTTCACCGCGAGCTGGAACGGCGCGGCCTCCAGGACCTCGCCCGAAGCCAGCATCTCGGCCCAGCCGGTCTGCCCCTCCGTCGCCGTGGCGAGCGCGTCGCGCGCCGCGCCCGTGGCCGGGATCAGGGCGTCGCCCTGCCCCACAGCGGCGAGGTGCTCGGCCTGCATGTAGTAGTCGATGAACGCTGCGGCGCGGTCGACGTGCTCCGAGTCCGCCGAGACCGACAGGGTCTGCGGCGAGGTGCCCTGCGCGGGGCCGGCGCTGCCGGCGAGCGGCGGGAGCACGGTCCACTCGAAGCCCTCCGGCGCCGTGTCGGCGATCTGCTGCGCGAGGTAGGAGCCGCCGATGTACATGCCGTAGGTGCCGCCGAGGAAGCCGGGCAGCACGTCGCCGCCCGACTGCGTGAGCGTGACCGGGTCGAGCGACTGGTCCTCGTAGGCCATCGCGTGGACGGTCTGCGGCAGTGCCAGCTCGCCCTCGCCGACGTCGATCGTGGCCTGGCCCTCGGCATCCACCTCGAAGAACGTGCCGTCCTCGCCGAGCGCGAGGTTCATGAACGGCGCCGTCGGGGACTTCAGGCCCCAGCCGAGGCCGTAGGTGCCGTCGCCGGTGAGCTGCTGCGCGATCTCGCGCACCTCGCTCCATGCGAGCGAGTCGCCGGTCGGCACCTCGACGCCTGCCGCCTCGAAGGCAGCGGTGTTGGCGAACGCGACGTACGACTGCATCAGCGTCGGGGCCGCGAAGACCTCGTCGCCGGCGGTGACCGTGGTCCAGACGCCCTCTGCGACGTCGCCCCGCAGGTCCTCGCTGAGGTAGGGCGTGAGGTCGGCGAGGTAGCCGTCGTGCGCGAAGCCGGCCATGTCCGAGGCCTCGTTGTGGATGATGTCCGGGGCGTCGCCGCCCTGGAACTGGGTGACCAGCTGGTCGTGCACGTTGTCCCACGACCCCTGCACGAGGTCGATCTGGGTCTCGGGGTGCTCCTCGTTCCAGGAGTCGACGATCTCCTCGGTCGCGGCGATGGTCGCGTCCTGGAAGGCCAGGGACTGGAACGTGAGCGTCACCTCCTCGGTGGGGTCCGTGGTCTCGGTGGCGGTCGGTGCCTGGCCGCCGCCGAAGGCGCAGCCGGTCAGCAGCAGAGCGCCGGCCGCGAGCGTCATCGCGGCGCGGGGTGTGCGGTGCATGGTGTCTCCTCGTTGTGGGATGGGGTTGTCGTGGATGGGAGGTCGGTCAGCCCTTGACCGCGCCGGAGAGCAGGCCGGAGGTGAGGCGGCGCTGGATGAGGGCGAAGAACAGCAGGCTCGGGATGGCTGCGAGCAGCGAAGCGGCCGCGAGCTGGCCGAGCTGCACCTGGCCCTCGGCGCCGACGAACAGCGCCAGCCGCTGCGGGAGCGTCTGGAGGGCTTCGTCCTTGATGAGCACCAGGGCGAAGAAGAACTCGTTCCACGCGCCGATGAACGCGAACAGGCTGGTCGCGACGAGGCCCGGCGCGAGGAGCGGCAGCACGATCGAGATGAGCACGCGCCACTTCGGCGCGCCGTCCATCGCCCCGGCCTCCTCGAGGTCGACGGGGATCGACGCGACGTAGCCCTGCAGCATCCACAGCGCGAACGGCAGCGACCAGACCACGTAGACGACGACCAGTCCCGCGAGGGAGTTCCCGAGGCCGATCGGCTGCAGCATCAGGTACAGCGGGATGATGATGAGGATGAACGGGAAGACCTGCGAGAGCAGGATCCATCCCGTGGCCAGCTTCCGAAGCCGGGTGCGGAAGCGCGCGAGCGCGTAGGCGGCCGGCAGCGAGATCACGACCACGATCAGCGTGGTCACGACCGCCACCAGCAGGCTGTTGCCCGCCGCCTGCACCAGGTTCGCGCGCTCGATCGCGGCTGCGAAGTTGTCGAGGTTCCACTGCGCGGGCAGCAGCTGCGGATCGGGCGACTGCAGCTCGGCCTGCGTCTTGAAGGCCGTGGTGAAGAGGAACACCAGCGGGAACGCGAGGAAGACCATGAACAGCGCGATGGCGACGTACTGGAGCGCTCGCCCGAGCGTGACGGGACGCCTCATGACTCACGCCCCTTCGCCTGCGCACGCAGGTAGAAGAAGAGGAAGAACGTGATCACGATGACGATGACGTTGCCCATCGCGCTCGCGAGCCCGAAGTTGCCGTACCGGAATGCCTCGTTGTAGGCGAACAGCATCGGGAGCATCGTGCCCCAGGCGCCCGCGGTGAGCACGTAGACCAGCGCGAAGGAGTTGAAGTTGTTGATGAAGTCGAGCGTCGTGATCGCGACGATCACGGGTCGGAGCGCCGGCAGCGTCACGGAGATGAACCTCTGCCAGGTGCTCGCACCATCGATCTGCGCCGCCTCGTGCAGCTCGGCGTTCACCCCTTGGAGGCCTGCGAGCAGGGTGATCGTCGTCTGCGGCATGCCCGCCCACACGCCCACGACGATCGCCGCGGGCAGCGCGGTCGAGGCCTGGCCCAGCCAGTTGATGTTGTCCGGCAGCCCCAGCGCGCCCATCCCGCCGTTCACCGCGCCGTAGGTGGGGTGCAGCATCAGCCGCCACATGATCGCGATGATCACCGGAGGCATCGCCCACGGGATCAGCGCGAGCGTGCGAGCGACGCCCTGGCCCCAGAGGTTGGCGTTCAGCAGCAGGGCGAGGCAGAGCGACGCCACGAATTGGATCAGGGTGACCGAGAACGCCCAGATGAGCCCGATGCCGAAGGAGTTCCAGAAGAGCTCGTAGCCGGCGAGGTCGACGTAGTTCTGGACCCCGTTGAACTCGACGACCACGTCGCGGCCCGCTGTCGCGTTCGTGAAGCCGAGCGCGATGCCCTGCAGCAGCGGCCAGACGCTGAAGGCGAGGATCGGCAGCATCGCCGGGAGGAAGAGCAGCCACGCGCCGCGCTCGGCGCCGAACCGCGACCGGCGTCGCAGGCCGCGCTCGGCGACGACGATGTCGACGGCGCTCATCGCGGCTCCATCGCTGTGCTCGACTCCCGCACGACGAGCCTCGGCGCGACGACCGCGCCCGCGATCGCATCCGCGTCACCGCGCAACGAGGCCAGCAGCTGCTCCGCGGCCAGCGTCCCTCGGGCCTCGGCGCCGAGGTCGACGCTCGTGAGGCTCGGGATCGCGATCTGCGCCAGCTCCGTGTCGTCCATGCCGACGACCAGGCAATCGCCCGGTACGGCACGGCCGCGCACCGAGAGCGCGCGCAGGGCGGCGAACGCGATCAGATCGTTCGCGCCGACGAGTGCGTCGAAGTCGACGCCGCGATCGAGCAGCTCGTCGACCGCCGGGAGCGCAGCCGCGTGCGTGAAGTCGGCGGCCGCCACGACCAGCGACGGATCCTGCTCCAGGCCGGCGTCCTCGACGGCGCGGCGGTAGCCCTCCAGTCGTTGGCGCCCCGGCGTGGTGTCGACTGGGCCGTTCACGAACGCGATGCGACGGGCGCCCTGGCTGACCAGGTGGTCGATCGCCAGCCGCACACCGGCTCGCGAGTCGGCGCGCACGGCGCCCTGCGCTGCGCCCTCGGGCAGGGATCCGATCACGACGGTCGGCACCGCGGAGCGCTCGAGCGCCTCGAGCACCTGGCGCTCCGGGCGGAGCGGCACGACGATGAGCCCGTCGATGGTGCTCGGGCCGAACCGGGCGATGGCGGCCGCGACAGCGGCCGGCTCCGCCGCCTGGGTGACGAGCAGCTGCCGGTCATCAGCCGCGAGCTCGTGCTGCACGGCGCTGGTCATCCTCGCGTAGACGGGGTTGGCGGCATCCGGCACGATCATCGCGATCTGGCCCGTGCGTCCCGACTGCAGCGCACGCGCCACCGCGTTGGGGCGATACCCGAGCTCAGCGGCTGCGCTGCGCACGCGCTCAGCGGTGCGCGGCGAGGCCCCGTGCCCGTGCAGGGCACGACTGGCGGTGGCGATCGAGACACCGGCGCGGTCGGCGACCGACGCGATCGTGGGTGTGCCCGCCATGCCCCGCTCCGCTCCGAGCTCCGTCGCTCGTCGTCCCTGCGATTGGAAACGTTTCCATTCGCGCTGTCAGCGAGAGTACGCGCCATGCGCGCGGGGCGCAACTCCGAGGTGACGAACGCTCGCTTCCGACGCGCCCGAGCGCTCCTGACTCGCCGACGCGGGGCCACCTGATCGCGAGAGGCGCCACTCGATCGCGGACGGCGCCAGTCGATCACGGACGGCGCCACTCGATCGCGCGAGGCGCCACTCGATCGCGCGAGGCGCGACTCGAGGCGCGCGGATGCGCGGGGTCCGGCAGGCGGGTGCGCGCGGCGAGCGCGCGGCGCGCTACTCGGCTGCCGGGGCGGCCGGGTCGGGCAGCTGCAGGTCGACGACGCCGGCGTCGCGCCAGAGCCGCTCGAGCTGGTAGTACGTGCGCTCCTCCTCGTGGAAGATGTGCACGACGATGTCGGAGAAGTCGAGCAGCACCCAGCGGCCGTCAGCGCGGCCCTCGCGGCGCACCGGCTTCGCGCCGTCGAGGATGAGGGCGTCCTCGATCTCGCGCGCGATGGCGCTCACCTGGCGCTCGTTGCGGCCCGTGGCGATCACGAACACGTCGGTCAGCGGCAGCTGGCCCGAGACGTCGAGTCCCACGATGTCGACGGCGAGCGCCTTGTCGGCGGCACGGGCGGCGGCGCGAGCGAGCTCGATCGCCTTCTGGTCGGCGCTCATCGAGCGCTCCCGGCGTTCAGAGCCAGCCCTGCGTCAGGGCGACCGTCAGGAATGCCCCGACGCCCACCACGAAGGCTCCCGCGCCGACGCCGATCGCGACCGGCCACACGTTGGAGCGCTGCTTCTGCGGCGCGATCTGCACGCGCGCGTTCGCGTAGGAGGAGACGGCCTTCGAGGCGCGCACGGGCGCCGTCTCGGGGCTCTGCACCTCGCCGTCGGCGACATCGCCGTCCACATCGCTCCCGTCGATCGAGGCGCTCCCACGGCCGGACGACGCGAAGCCCTCGGGCACGTCGATGGAGCCGGTGACCAGCAGGCCGTCGTCGCCCTCGAGCTGGAACTCGGGGCTGTCGGAGCCGGCCGGCAGCACGAGCGCGTTCGCGGTGATCGACGAGGTCGACGAGCCGCCGCCCTCGCCCGCGACGCCCTGCTCGCGCAGGTCGGCGATGTGGTGCTCGGAGGTGTCGGAGACGACGTTGACGATCACCGGCAGGCGCATGGCCTGGCCGCGCGTGGGGCCGGTCGGCAGCGCCTCCTCGGCGCCGGCGGCCTCGGCGGCGCGGCGGCGGTCCTCGAGCTCGGCGGGCGTCGACTCGGCGACGCGGCGCGACGAGACGCGCGGCTGCTCGACGATGACCTCGTCGATCTCGAGGCTGTCGACCTCGTCGTCGTCGACGGTGTCGAGGCCCTGCACGTCGTCGACCTGCACGCTCGAGCGGCGCGCGGCCGAGGGTGCGGGCACGGATGCGCCGCTCGCCTCGGGTGCGTGCAGCTCGGCCTCGATCACGTCGGCCTCGGCCGCCTCGGCGGGCTCGACGCGATCCATGGCCACGGTCTCGGGCAGCTCGATCGGCGCCTGCTGGACGGGCACCGCCTGCGTGGGCGCCTCGGCGCCCTGCGGCTTGCGGCGACCGAAGAAGCGGCCCTGCGGCTTCTGCGGCGGCTCCTGCAGCGCGGGCTGCTCGGCCTCGCGGGCCTCCTCCGGCGCCGCGGGCACGCTCGGCGTCGAGTGCCGGCCCTCGCGGACCGGCGCGTCGCTCACCTGCTGCTCGGCTCCCTCGGCGGGGACGGGCGGGGTGCCGCCGTTGCGTGCGGCCTCGGCAGCGCGCTCGAGCTCTCGAAGCTGGCGCCGGGTGAGCGGCTGCCCTTCGTTCGCATCGGTCATGCTGTCAGTCTCCGGTACAAGTCGTGCTTGCTGATGTATTGAACCACTCCGTCTGGCACGAGATACCAGACCGGGTAGCCGGCGCGGACGCGCGCACGGCAATCGGTCGAGGATATCGCAAGTGCGGGGATCTCCAGCTCCGAGACGCGGTCCGGCGGATATCCGGAGATCGACAGGTGGTGCCCCGGGCGGGTGACGGCGACGAAGTGCGCGAGCTGCCAGAGCTCATCCGCGTCCTTCCACCCCACGATCGACGCGAACGCATCCGCGCCCGTGATGAAGAACAGCTCGGCGTCGGGGTGCTGCGCGCGCATGTCGCGCAGCGTGTCGATCGTGTAGGTGGGGCCGTCGCGGTCGATGTCGACGCGGCTCACCTTGAACCGGGGGTTCGAGGCGGTCGCCACGACCGTCATGAGGTAGCGGTCCTCGCTCGGCGAGACCTTGCGCTTCTGGTACGGCTCGCCGGTCGGCACGAACACGACCTCGTCGAGCGCGAAGTGGTGGGCCACCTCGCTCGCCGCCACGAGGTGCCCGTGGTGGATGGGGTCGAACGTGCCGCCCATGATGCCCAGGCGGCGACGGCGCTGCGGCACGTCGGCTGCGTCAGGCGTGGTCGGAGCCGTGCACGTCGCCGGGCGCGCGGTGCGCGACGTCGCGGAAGGAGCGCAGCACGATCGCCGAGATGAGGAACACCGCAGCGGTGATGCCGCCGGCGATGTAGGCGCCGAGCTCGCTCTCGGACTCCGCCGCAGCAGCAGCGGCGAGCGTCGTCGCGCTCAGGAATGTCAGCGTCATGGAAGCCTCCGATCGACTCCCACTCTAGCGCGGCTCACGCGCGCACCTGGCCCGTGCCGCGCACGATCCACTTGGTGCTCGTGAGCTCCGGGAGCCCCATCGGGCCGCGCGCGTGCGCCTTCTGCGTCGAGATGCCGACCTCCGCGCCGAAGCCGAACTCGCCGCCGTCGGTGAAGCGGGTGGATGCGTTGTGCATGACGACCGCCGAGTCGACCTCCGCGAGGAACCGGTCCGCCGCATCCGCGTCGTCGGTGATGATCGTGTCGGTGTGGTGGGTGCCGAAGGCGTTGACGTGCTCGATCGCCGCGCGTACGTCGTCGACGACGCCGATCGCCACGTCCATCGAGAGGTGCTCGGTCGACCACCCCTGCTCCCCCAGCGGCTCGGCCGCGTCGACGCCCGGCAGCGGCGCGTCGGCGTGGATGGTGACGCCCGCCGCGCGCATCGCGTCGGCGATCGCCGGCACCGCGGTCTCGGCGATGTCGCGGTGCACGAGCACCGTCTCGAGGGAGTTGCAGACGCTCGTGCGCTGCGTCTTGGCGTTCAGCAGGATCTCGAGCGCCATCGGCAGGCTCGCCGCGCGGTCGACGAAGGCGTGCACGACGCCGGCGCCCGTCTCGATGACGGGCACGGTCGACTCGGTGACGACCCGCTCGATGAGCGCGGCGCTCCCCCGCGGCACGAGCAGGTCGACGAGGCCGCGGGCCCGCATGAGGCGGCCGGCGCCGTCGCGGCCGAAGCGGTCGATCGTCTGCACGGCCGCGCGCGGCAGGCCCGAGGCCTCGATCGCGTCCTGCATGGTGGCGACGAGCACCGCGTTCGTGCGCTCGGCCGCCGAGCCGCCGCGCAGCACGACCGCGTTGCCCGAGCCGAGGGCGATGCACGCGAGGTCGACCGTGACGTTGGGGCGGGCCTCGTAGATGACGCCGATGACGCCGAAGGGCACGCGCACCTCGGTGAGCTCGAGCCCGTTCGGCAGCGTGCGCTCGCGCAGCACCTCGCCGATCGGGTCGGGCAGGGCTGCGAGCTGGCGGGCGGCGGCGGCGAGGGCGGCGATGCGGGCTTCGTCGAGCAGCAGCCGGTCGAGCAGGCCCGAGGCGAGCCCGCCGGCGCGGCCGCGCTCGAGGTCCTCGGCGTTCGCGACGAGGATCGCGTCGCCCGCGCGCTCGATGGCGTCGGCGATCGCGGTGATCGCGGCGTGGCGCCGCTCGGCGGGCGCGACGCCGAGCTCGCGAGAGGCGCGCTTGGCGTCGGTCAGGAGCCGGTCGAGGTCATCGGGCATGCCTCGATCCTAGGAGCGGGCGGATGCGCGGGGCGCGCCTGGCGGGGATGGTCTCGACTCGTCGGCCCGGAGGGCCGACGGCTCGACCAGCGGAGGCAGGGCCGACGGCTCGACCAGCGGAGGGAGGGCCGACGGCTCGACCAGCGGGGGCAGGGGCCGCCGGCTCGACCAGCGGGGGCAGGGGCCGACGGCTCGACCAGCGGAAGCGTCGCCGACGGCTCGACCAGTGGGATCAGTGCTCGGGGGCGGGATTCGGCTCGAACTCGGTGCCGAGCCGCTCGCCCGCGATGAGGCGCTCGAGCAGCGGCGTCGCCGTGACCGTCACGCGCACGCCGGCGTCGGCGGCGAGCCGCGCCGCATCCACCTTCGTCATCGCCCCGCCGGAGCCGATGTGGGAGCCGCTCGCGCCGAGCCTGACGCCCTCCATCGGGTCGCCGTACGCGACGCGGTGGATGGGCTCGGAGCCGGGCTCGTCGGGCGGCGCCGTGCGGAGCGCCTCGATGTCGGAGAGCAGGATGAGCCGGTCGGCGCGCACGAGCCGGGCCACGAGGGCCGCGAGCCGGTCGTTGTCGCCGAAGCGGATCTCGTGCGTCGCGACCGTGTCGTTCTCGTTGACGATCGGCAGCATGCGCAGCTCGAGCAGCCGCTCGAGGGCGTTGCGCGCGTTGACGCGGTGCGAGTCCATGTCCATGTCGGACGCGGTGAGCAGGATCTGCGCCGCGACGAGCTCGTGCCGCGACAGGCTCCGCTGGTAGCGGTTCATGAGCACGTTCTGCCCGACGGCCGCGGCGGCCTGCTGCATGGGCAGGTCGGCGGGGCGCGCGTCGAGGCCGAGGAACGGCATGCCGGTCGAGATCGCGCCCGAGGAGACGAGGATGACCTCGCCCGCCCGGTGCAGGCGCGCGAGCCCGTCGACGAGCGGCTCGATCTGGCCCCGGCGGTCGCCCGAGATCGACGACGAGCCGACCTTGACGACGATGCGCTGCGCGACCGAGAGGTCGAGCGAGGTCATGCCTCGTCGTCCCAGCGCTGCACCTCGAACCCCTCGTCGTCGGTCCAGATGCCGGCGTCGCGCTCGCCCTTGAGGTCGTCGCGCGCCGCCTGCTTCGCGTCCATCTGGCGGTGGTACTCGGCGCGGCGCTCGGCCGTCGTGCGGCGGTCGTTGCGGTCGAGGCGCGGGTCGGTGCCGCGGTTGCCGACGAGCTCGGCGGCGGATGCGATGGTCGGCTCCCAGTCGAAGACGATGCCGGCGCCGGGGCCGATGACGACGGTCGCGCCCGCGACCGCGCCCGCCTTGAGCAGCGCATCCTCGGTGCCGAGCTTCGCGAGCCGGTCGGCGAGGTAGCCGACGGCCTCGTCGTTGCGGAAGTCGGTCTGCGCGACCCACCGCTCGGGCTTCGCGCCCAGGATGCGGTAGACGGGGCCCTCGTGGGAGCCCTCGACCTTGACGACGAAGCCGGCGTCGTCGATCGCCTTGGGGCGCAGCACGATGCGCTCGGGCGCCGGCTCGGCGGCCTTCGCGGCCCGGTCGGCCTCGACGATCTCGGCGAGCGCGAACGACAGCTCGCGCAGGCCACGGTGCGCGACCGTCGAGATCTCGAAGACGCGGTAGCCCATGGCCTCGATGTCGGCGCGCACGAACGCGGCGAGCTCGGCGGCCTCGGGCACGTCGATCTTGTTGAGCGCGACGAGCTGCTGGCGCTCGAGCAGCGGCGTCTGACCCTCCGGCACCGGGTACGCCTCGAGCTCGCGGCGGATGACCTGCAGGTCGCTCACCGGGTCGCGGCCGGGCTCGAGCGTGGCGCAGTCGATGACGTGCAGCAGCGCCGAGCAGCGCTCGACGTGGCGCAGGAACTCGAGGCCGAGCCCCTTGCCCTCGCTCGCGCCCTCGATGAGGCCGGGCACGTCGGCGATCGTGTAGCGCGTCTGGCCCGACTCGACGACGCCGAGGTTGGGGTGCAGCGTCGTGAACGGGTAGTCGGCGATCTTCGGCCGCGCGGCCGACATCGCGGCGACGAGGCTCGACTTGCCGGCGCTCGGGAAGCCCACGAGCGCGACGTCGGCGACGGTCTTCAGCTCGAGCGTGATGTCGCCCTCGAAGCCGGGCGTGCCGAGCAGCGCGAAGCCGGGCGCCTTGCGCTTGGTGTTCGACAGCGCCGCGTTGCCGAGCCCGCCCTGGCCTCCGGCCGCGACGACGAGCCGCATGCCCGCCTGCGCGAGGTCGGCGAGCTGCTCGCCCGACGCATCCGTCACCACCGTGCCGACCGGCACGGGCAGCTCGAGGTCGGCGCCGGAGGTGCCCGAGCGGTGGTCGCCCATGCCGGGCTGGCCGTTCTCGCTCGCGCGGTGCGGCGCGCGGTGGTAGCCGAGCAGCGTCGTCACCTGCGGGTCGGCGACCAGCACGATGTCGCCGCCGTCGCCGCCGTTGCCGCCGTCGGGGCCCGCGAGGGGCTTGAACTTCTCGCGCTTCACGGAGACGCAGCCGTGACCGCCGTGACCGGCGCGCAGATGCAGCGTCACCTGATCGACGAACGTCGCCATGGCATGCCTCCTTCGATGCGAGAACGGGGCGGGCCGAAGCCCGCCCCGTTCATCGGGTGTCTGTGTGTGTCGTCAGCCTGCGGCGACGATGTTGACGACCTTGCGGCCGCCCTTCTGGCCGAACTCCACGGCGCCCGCCTCGAGGGCGAACAGCGTGTCGTCGCCACCGCGGCCGACGTTGGCGCCGGGGTGGAAGTGCGTGCCGCGCTGGCGGACGATGATCTCGCCGGCCTTGACGACCTGGCCGCCGAAGCGCTTCACGCCGAGGCGCTGCGCGTTCGAGTCACGGCCGTTGCGGGTGGACGATGCGCCCTTCTTGTGTGCCATGTCTGGAGCCCCTTACTTGATCTCGGTGACCTTGAGGCGCGTGAGCTCCGAGCGGTGGCCCATGCGGCGCTTGTAGCCGGTCTTGTTGCGGTAGTGCTGGATGCGGATCTTCGGGCCGCGCAGGTCGGTCACGACCTCGGCCGTGATCTTCACCTTGGCGAGCGCGTCGACGTCGGTCGTCACCTTGTCGCCGTCGACGAGCAGCACGGGGGCCAGCTCGACGTTGCCGTTGTCGTCGCCGGCGATGCGGTCGACGACGAGCACGGTGCCGACCTCGACCTTCTCCTGCCGGCCGCCGGCGCGCACGATTGCGTACACCACGTTGGATCCTCACTGTTGGAACGACTCCCGGCAGGGCCGGGACGAAGCTTGTGGCGCGCGCGAGATCGCGACCTGCACCAGCGGACAACGATACAGGCACGCGACGCCTGCGGTCAACATGACCGCCCGCGTGGCGCCCGCTACCGTGGGCGGATGGCGATCCTGGTCGACGACCCGCTGTGGCCGAACCACGGCACGCTGTGGGCGCACCTCATCAGCGACGCGTCGCTCGACGAGCTGCACGCCTTCGCGCGGGCCGCCGGCATCCCGTCACGCGGCTTCGACCACGACCACTACGACGTGCCGGCCGAGCGCATCGACGCGCTCGTCGCGATGGGCGCGCAGCGCGTGCCCCCGAAGGAGCTCGTGCGCCGGCTCATCGCGAGCGGGCTGCGCGTGAAGGAGCGCGACCGGCCGCACTAGCCCGGTCGCGCCCCGTCGCGTCAGCGGTTCGAGTCGTCGGGCTTCGCCGTGATGACGCCCGAGGAGGCGCGGCGCGAGCGGCGTGCCGCCTTGCCGGTGCCGGGCGCCGGCGCGGCGAGCGCATCGAGCGCGCTGCCCAGCAGCCCGTCGAGGTCGCCCTCGGAGGCCTTCGCGGCGGGCGCCTCGTGCACGGGCTCGACGGGGATGTCGAGGATCGTGACGATCGGCTCGGCGGCGACGGCCTCGACCGCCTCCTTCGAGGGCGCGACGATGCCCGACGGCTGCTCGCCCGAGGGCTGCTGCACGGGCTGCTGCGCCGGGTGCTGCGCCGCGGGCTGCTCGCCCGCAGGGTGCTCGCCCGCAGGGTGCTCGCCCTCGTGCGGGCGCCCCTTGCCCGCGGACGCGATCTGCGACAGCCCCTTGCGGAGGTCGTCGGTGATCGCGTGCGTGCCGCCGGCGCCCTGCTGGTGCTGCTGGTGCTGCTCGGCCTGCTGCTGGTCGGCCTGCTTGCCGCGGCGCCCGCGGCGGCCGCCGCTGCTGCCGTTGCCGCCGGCGTCGGACTGCTGCTGGCGCTGCGGCTTCGAGACGGGCTCGTGGTGCACGATGATGCCGCGGCCGGCGCAGACCTCGCACTGCTCGGAGTAGGACTCGAGGAGCCCGAGGCCCAGCTTCTTGCGCGTCATCTGCACGAGGCCGAGGCTCGTGACCTCTGCCACCTGGTGCTTCGTGCGGTCGCGGCTCAAGCACTCGATGAGGCGCCGCTGCACGAGGTCGCGGTTCGACTCGAGCACCATGTCGATGAAGTCGATCACGATGATGCCGCCGATGTCGCGCAGGCGCAGCTGGCGCACGATCTCCTCGGCCGCCTCGAGGTTGTTCTTGGTGACGGTCTCCTCGAGGTTGCCGCCGGCGCCGACGAAGCGGCCGGTGTTCACGTCGACGACGGTCATCGCCTCGGTGCGGTCGATGACGAGCGAGCCGCCGGAGGGCAGCCACACCTTGCGGTCGAGCGCCTTGTCGATCTGCTCGGCGATGCGGAAGTGGTCGAACGGGTCGTCGGTGCCCTCGTAGGCCTCGACGCGGTCGAGCAGGTCGGGCGCGATGGCCTCGAGGTACTCGCGGATCGTGGTGAGCGCCTCGGAGCCCTGGATCACGAGCTTGTGGAAGTCCTCGTTGAAGACGTCGCGCACGATCTTGACGAGCAGGTCGGGCTCCGCGTGCAGCCGCTGCGGCGCGGTGCCGGAGGTCTTCTGCTGCTGGATGCGCTCCCACTGGCGGGTGAGGCGCTCGACGTCGCGCGTGAGCTGGTCCTCGGTCGCGCCCTCGGCGGCGGTGCGCACGATGACGCCCACGCCCTCCGGCAGCACCTGCTTGAGGATCTTCTTCAGGCGGGCGCGCTCGGTGTCGGGGAGCTTGCGCGAGATGCCGTTCATCGAGCCGCCGGGCACCGACACGAGGTAGCGGCCGGGCAGCGAGATCTGGCTCGTGAGGCGGGCGCCCTTGTGGCCGACCGGATCCTTCGTCACCTGCACGAGCACGGTGTCGCCGGGCTTCAGCGCGAGCTCGATCTTGCGCGGCTGGCCCTCGAGCTCGGCCGCGTCCCAGTCGACCTCGCCCGAGTAGAGCACGGCGTTGCGGCCGCGGCCGATGTCGACGAAGGCGGCCTCCATGCTCGGCAGCACGTTCTGCACGCGGCCGAGGTACACGTTGCCGATCAGGCTCGACTCGGAGGCCTTGGCGACGTAGTGCTCGACGAGCACGCCGTCCTCGAGCACCGCGAGCTGCACGCGGTCGTGCTTCGAGCGCACGATCATCTGGCGCTCGACGGCCTCGCGCCGGGCAAGGAACTCGGTCTCGGTCACCACCGTGCGACGGCGGCCCGCGTCGCGGCCCTCGCGGCGGCGCTGGCGCTTCGCCTCGAGGCGGGTGGAGCCGCGCACCTTCTGCGGCTCGGTGATGAGCGGCTTCTCCTCCTCGACGTCGCCGCCGCGGCGGCGCGAGCGGGAGCGCGTGCGCGAGCGGCTGCGACGGCCGCCCTGCGGCTCGTCGTCGTCGTCGTCCTCGTCGTCGTCGTCCTCCTCGTCGCGCAGCGACGGGAGGGCGGGCAGCGCCGCGAGGTCGGGCGCGTGGAAGAGCAGGCCGAACGGCCCCGTCGGCACCTCGGGCAGCGCGAGCGCCGCGGCGAGCGGGTCGTCGCCCGCCGAGCCCTGCGCACCGGCGTCGGGCGCGGAGGCCGCGGGATCGGTGAGGCCGGGCTCGTGGCCGGGCTCCTGCTCCCCCGTCGCCACCGGAGCGGCAGCCTCGGCGGCCGGCTCGGCGGCGGGCTCGGCACCCTGGTCGTCGGCCACCGGCGCCTGCGCCGGGGCGTCGGCCGACGCATCCGTCGCCGCATCGGCCTCGGCCGCCGGCGCCGTCCTGCGCGTGGTCGCCCGCTTGCGCTTGGGCTTCTGCGCCTCGGGCGCCTCTGCCTGCTGCACCTCGGCCTGCGCCTCGGTGGCCTGCTGCCCCTCGGGCGCCTCGGCCGTGCCGGTCTGCTGTGCTGTGCCCTCTGCCTCTGCGGGGAGGGTCGTGTCGTCGTTCACCATCGCTGGCGCGCTCCTGCCGCAACCGGCGCCGCCGGTCGCCATCTCGCTCGCGACCGGGGCGCGCCCCGGCGCGAATCCTTCCTGACACCCCCTCGCGGGGATGGCCCGGGCTAGGCGTGCTGCCCGGAAAACCTGTGTGAGCGCCCGTCGGGCGCGCTGCGGGGAAGTCTACCCCACGAGCGCTGCGGGCTCAGGGCAGCACGACGCGCACCGCGAGCGCGACGAACGCGGCCGCCGCGACGAGCGTGCCGACGATCGCCGGCCAGCCGTGCGGCTGCACGCGGCGCCCGATGCGCGCGCCGAGCAGCACGACCGCCGTGAGGTAGAGGCCCGAGATCGCCTCGAGGATCAGCATCATCGCGAGCAGGTCGCCGAGCGGCGTCGGCGACGCCGGGTCGATGAACTGCACGAAGAACGACGCGAAGAAGAGGATCGCCTTCGGGTTGAGCAGGCTCGTGACGAGCGCCGTGCGGAAGGGCGCGAGCCGCGGGTGGGCGATGATCGGGTTGGGCGCGGTGGGCGGATGCGTCGGGTTCTCGGTCGCCGCGGGCTCGGCCCGGCGGGCCATGCGGGCGCGGATGCGCGCGACGGCGCTGCGCACGAGCCCGATCGCGAGCCAGCAGAGGTACAGGGCGCCGGCCCAGGTGAGCGCGGTGAAGACGACCGGGCTGGCCGAGAGCGCCTGGGCCGAGAGCACCGCGAGCACCATGAGCACCGCGTCGCCGAGGAAGACGCCCAGCATCGCGCGGAACCCGGCGCGCGTGCCGGCCCGCAGCGCGCTCGTCGCGACGTAGAGGCTGTTGGCGCCCGGCAGCAGCACGATCACGACTACGCCGGCGGTGAAGGCGGCGAGCGTCGCCGCGTCGAGGCTCACGCGCGCGCCCGACTGCCAGAATGGTGCGCAGGAGGCTCCATGAACCCGTCACGTCCTGCCCACATCACCGCGCCCGTCTGGCTGGGCGCGGTGCTCATCGTGACGGGGCTCGCGGGCCTGCTCGGCGCGTTCTCGCTCTCGGTGGAGCGCATCGAGCTGCTGCTGAACCCCGAGGCGGCGCTCAGCTGCGACCTCAACCCGTTCCTGTCGTGCTCGGGCGCGATGGAGTCGGAGCAGGGGCGCCTGTTCGGCTTCCCGAACCCGTTCCTCGGCCTCATGGCGTTCCCCGCGCCGATCCTCATGGGCGTGCTGACGCTCGGCCGCGTCGCGATGCCGCGCTGGGTGTGGACGGCCTTCTCGGTCGGCGTGCTCGGCGGCCTGGTGTTCGTGCTGTGGCTCGCGCAGCAGTCGATCTTCGTGCTCGGCTTCGTCTGCCCGTGGTGCTTCCTGGTCTGGATGGCGATGTACGCGATGGCGTTCCCGCTCTGGACGTGGGCCTTCGGCGCCGGCGCGCTCCCCGCGCCCGCGGGGTTGCGGCGCACCGCGGCGCGCTTCTCCTCGTGGGGCTGGGTGCTGTCGCTCGCGCTCGCCGTGGTCGTCGTGCTGACGATCATGGTCGTGCTGCCGGGCATCCCCCGGTTCCTGTTCGCCTTCTAGCGGCGGGGCGCCGGCGCGCTCAGCCGAACCAGAGCGCGAGCTCGCGCTCGGCCGACTCCTCCGAGTCGGAGCCGTGCACGAGGTTCTGCTGCACCTTGAGGCCCCAGTCGCGGCCGAGGTCGCCGCGGATCGTGCCGGGCGCGGCCGTCGTCGGGTCGGTCGTGCCGGCGAGCGAGCGGAAGCCCTCGATGACGCGATCGCCCTCGAGGCGGATCGCGACCGACGGGCCCGAGAGCATGAACTCGACGAGCGGCTCGAAGAACGGCTTGCCCTCGTGCTCGGCGTAGTGCTCCTCGAGGAGCGCGCGCTCGGGCTGCACCATGCGCAGGTCGGCGACGCGGTAGCCCTTGGCCTCGATGCGGGCCAGGATGGCCCCGGTCAGCTGGCGCTGGACGCCGTCGGGCTTGATGAGGACGAGGGTGCTCTGCATGCCTGCCAGCCTACCGACGCCGCACCGCGTCAGCTGCCGGGGGCGCCCCTCGGGTCGAGCCCCGCCGCGCGCCGCTGGCGCTCGATCCCGCGCGCCTTCACGAAGCAGAAGATCCACAGCCCGACGAGGATGAGCGCGACCACGCCCCACACCGGCTCGAAGGCCGTCAGCGCCGCGACGGCCGCCTGCACCGCGAGGCTCACGACCCAGCCCCACGGGTGCCGCAGCAGCGGCATCGTGGCGATGAGCAGCACGCCGACGACCGCGAACGCCGTCGGCGCCGGCCAGTCGCGCGTGACGCCCCAGGAGGCGAGCGCGCCGAACACGATGCCGGCCGCCTGCAGCCCGTGCACGATGCGCAGCAGCGACTCCATCGCGCCGCGCGCCGGGCGGGGCCGCCGCTCGCGGGGGCTCACCGCTGCTCCTCGTCGGTGACCTCGACGGTCGCCGCCTGCCGGCGCGCATCCGGCCGCACGAGCCAGCCCGCCTCTCGGGCGTGGCCGAGCACGTCGCCGAGCAGGGTGATCGAGCCGGTCACGACGACGGCGCCGCCGCGGTCTGCGGCGCTCTCGCGCGCGGCCTCGACCGCCGTGCCGAGCTCGGGCTCCACGAGCACGCGGTCGGCGCCGAGCACGGCGACCGCATGCCCGGCGAGGTCGTCGGCGGGCATGGCGCGCTCCGAGCGCGACTGCGTGACGACCACCTCGTCGATGACCGGCTCGAGCGCCTCGAGCACGCCCGTCGCGTCCTTGCCGACGAGCACGCCGAGCACGAGCGTGACCCGCTCGAGGCCGAAGAACTCCCCGAGCGCTGCCCGCAGCGCCGTCGCGCCGTGCGGGTTGTGCGCCGCGTCGAGGATCACGAGCGGCTGCGAGCCGATGACGTCGAGCCGGCCGGGCGAGGTCGCCGCGGCGAAGCCGTCGGCGAGCACCTGCGCGGTCATCGGCTGGCCGCCGCCGCCGAGGAACGCCTCGACCGCGACGAGCGCGAGCGCCGCGTTGGCCCCCTGGTGCGCGCCGAGCAGCGGCACGAGCTGGTCGATGTACTCGGCCGCGAGCCCGCGCACGGTGATGAGCTGGCCGCCCACAGCGACCGCCTGCGAGGAGAGGGCGAAGTCGCGCCCCTCGACGAGGAGGCGGGCGCCCACCTCTGCGGCGCGCGCCTCGAGCACCGCGAGCGCCTCGGGCGCCTGCGCCGCGCTCACGACGATCGCGTCGGGCTTGATGATGCCGGCCTTCTCGCGCGCGATCGCCTCGACCGTCGTGCCGAGCCGGTTCGTGTGGTCGAGGGCGATCGGCGTGATGACCGCGACGTCGCCGTCGGCGACGTTCGTGGAGTCCCACGTGCCGCCCATGCCGACCTCGAGCACCGCGACGTCGACCGGCGCATCCGCCATGATCGCGAGCGCGAGCACGGTGAACGCCTCGAAGAACGTGAGCCGCCGCTCGCCCGCCGCCTCGAGCTCGGCGTCGACCATCTCGAGGAACGGGGCGACGTCGTCGTAGCCGCGCGCGAACGCCTCGTCGGAGACGGGCTCGCCGTCGAGCATGATGCGCTCGTTGACCCGCTCGAGGTGCGGGCTCGTCAGCACGCCCGTGCGGAGCCCGTGCGCGCGCAGCAGCGCGTCGGCGATGCGGGCGGTCGAGCCCTTGCCGTTCGTGCCGGTGATGTGGATGACGCGGAAGGCCCGCTGCGGGTCGCCCAGCAGCTCGACCGCGCGCCGGGTCGCCTCGATGCGCGGCTCGACCGCCTGCTCGCCCGCGCGCGCCAGCAGCGCCTCGTAGGCGGCCTGCGCCGCCTCGCGGTGCTCGAGCGCCTCGAGGATCCGGTCGTCGATGCTGTCGTCGGCCATGCCAGCGCCGTCCTCCGTCATGCCTGCGTCCTCCGTCATGCCTGCGCCCTCTCGAGCGCGATCGCGAGCGGCGAGCCGTCGCCGACGCGGTGCGCCGTGCGCCCGTCGGCGAGCTCGCCCATCGTGTCGTCGACGCGCTCGAGCTCGAGCTCGAGCGCGAGGGTCTCCCCCATTACGAGCGCGCGGTTCGCCTCGAGCGCCGCGACGCCGTGCGCGTCGGAGCCGAGCCGCAGGCGGATGCGGTCGCTCACGTCGAGGCCGGCCTCCTTGCGCGCCTGCTGCACCGCCCGCACGACGTCGCGAGCGAGCCCCTCGGCCTCGAGCTCGGGCGTGGTCGCCGTGTCGAGCACGACGAAGCCGCCGCCGGGCAGGAAGCCCACCGCGGCCGTCTCGTCGGCCACCTCGAGCGCGAGCTCGAACTCGCCCTCGGCGAGCTCGATGCCGCCGGCGACGACGGTCTCGCCGTCGACCGACCAGTCGCCCGCGCGAGCGGCCTGGATGGCGCGCTGCACGTCCTTGCCGAGGCGCGGGCCGGCGGCGCGGGCGTTGACCTGCAGGCGCCGCGAGATGCCGTACCGCTCGAGCGCGTCGGGCCCCGCCTCCTCGAGCACGACCTCCCGCACGTTCAGCTCCTCCTGCAGCACCGCGCGGAACGGCGCCACGTCGACCGCGCCGACCACCGTCAGGGTGGGCAGCGGCAGCCTGACGCGCTTCCGCGCCTGCTTGCGCAGGGCGTTCCCGACGCTCGCGATGGCGCGCACCGCATCCATCTGCGCGACGAGCGCGTCGTCGGCGGGCAGCTCGTCGGCGTCGGGCCAGTCGGCCAGGTGCACCGAGCGGCCGCCGGTCAGGCCCTTCCAGACCTCCTCCGTCACGAGCGGCGAGAGCGGCGCGGCGAGCCGGGTGAGCGTCTCGAGCACCGTGTGCAGCGTGTCGAAGGCCTCGCTGCCGGAGCCGTCGGCGGCCACGCCCTGCCAGAAGCGGTCGCGCGAGCGGCGCACGTACCAGTTGGTGAGCACGTCGAGCAGCTCGCGCACCGCGAGCGTCGCGCCCGTCGCGTCGAGCCGGTCGAGGCTCTCGGTCGCGGTGACGACCGTCTCGCGCAGCTTCGCGAGGATGTAGCGGTCGAGCACGTCGGCGGATGCCGTGGAGCGCTTCGCGACGTAGGGCGCGCCGTCCTGCGCGCGGTTGGCGTAGGTGGCGAAGAAGTACCAGGTCGACCACAGCGGCAGGTGGAACTGGCGCAGCGCCTCGCGGATGCCCTCCTCCGAGACGACGAAGTTGCCGCCCCGCAGGATCGAGCCCTGCAGCAGGTTCCAGCGCACCGCATCCGACCCGTAGGCGTCGAACGACTCGTTGACGTCGGGGTAGTTGCGGCGCGACTTCGAGGCCTTGAAGCCGTCGTCGCCGAGGATGATGCCGTGGCTGATGACGTTCTCGAACGCCGGCCGCCCGAAGAGCGCCACCGAGAGCACGTGCAGCACGTAGAACCAGCCGCGCGTCTGCCCGATGTACTCGACGATGTAGTCGGCGGGGCTGTGGCTGTCGAACCACGCCTCGTTCTCGAACGGGTAGTGCACCTGCGCGAAGGGCATCGAGCCCGAGTCGAACCAGACGTCGAGCACGTCGGGGATGCGCCGCATCGTGCTGCGCCCCGTCGGGTCGTCGGGGTTCGGGCGCGTCAGCTCGTCGATCGCGGGCCGGTGCAGGTCGGTGGGGCGCACGCCGAAGTCGCGCTCGAGCTCGTCGAGCGAGCCGTACACGTCGACGCGCGGGTGGTTCGGGTCGTCGCTCTTCCACACCGGGATGGGGCTGCCCCAGTAGCGGTTGCGGCTGATCGACCAGTCGCGCGCGCCCTCGAGCCACTTGCCGAACTGCCCGTGCTTGACGTTCTCGGGCACCCAGGTGATCTGCTCGTTGGCGGCGAGCAGGTCGTCCTTGATCTCGGTGACCCGCACGAACCAGCTCGAGACGGCCTTGTAGATGAGCGGGTTCCGGCAGCGCCAGCAGTGCGGGTACGAGTGCACGTAGGAGGCCTGGCGCAGCACGCGGCCGGCGTCCTTCAGCAGCTTCGACAGCGGCTTGTTCGCGTCGAACACCTGCTGGCCGGCGACCGGCGCGACGACGTCGAGGAACCGGCCGCCGTCGTCGACGGAGAGGATGGTGGGGATGCCCGCGGCGTTCGAGACGCGCTGGTCGTCCTCGCCGTAGGCGGGCGCCTGGTGCACGATGCCGGTGCCCTCGCCGGTCGCGACGTAGTCGTCGACGAGGATCTGGAACGCGTGCTTGGTGCCCCACTCCTCGGCGTCGGCGAAGAAGTCGAACAGCGGCTCGTACCGCACCCCGGCGAGCTCGGCGCCGGGCATCGTGCGGACGATCGCCGCGACGGCGTCCTCGGCGGAGTCGTAGCCGAGGTCCTTGAAGTAGCCGGGCACCGTGGCGGTCGCGAGGAGGAAGGGGCCGTCGCCGGCGGTCGTGCCGTTCGGGCCGGCCGGCACGACGCCGTACTCGACCTCGGGGCCGACCGCGAGCGCGAGGTTCGTCGGCAGGGTCCACGGCGTCGTCGTCCACGCGAGCGCCGCGACGCCCGACAGGCCGAGCGCATCCGCCCGCTCGCCCGAGAACGGGAAGGTCGCGGTGAGCGTGGTGTCCTGGCGGTCCTGGTAGACGTCGTCGTCCATGCGCAGCTCGTGGTTCGACAGCGGCGTCTCGTCGCGCCAGCAGTACGGCAGCACGCGGTAGCCCTCGTACGCGAGGCCCTTGTCGTGCAGCGTCTTGAACGCCCAGATGACGCTCTCCATGTAGGTGATGTCGAGCGTCTTGTAGCCGCCCTCGAAGTCGACCCAGCGCGCCTGGCGGGTGACGTAGTCCTCCCACTCGTCGACGTACTGCAGCACCGACTCCTTCGCCTTCGCGTTGAAGACGTCGACGCCCATCGCCTCGATCTCGGCCTTCTCGGTGATGCCGAGCTGCTGCATCGCCTCGAGCTCGGCCGGCAGGCCGTGCGTGTCCCAGCCGAACACGCGCGGCACGTGCTTGCCGCGCATCGTCTGGAAGCGCGGGAAGACGTCCTTCGCGTAGCCGGTGAGCAGGTGGCCGTAGTGCGGCAGGCCGTTCGCGAACGGCGGGCCGTCGTAGAACACCCACTCCTGGCAGCCCTCGCGCTGCTCGAGCGAGGCGCGGAACGTGTCGTCGCCCTTCCAGAAGGCGAGGATGCCGCGCTCGAGCGCCGGGAGGTCGGGGCTCGCGACGACGGGCTGGTCGCCGGAGAGCGGGTAGCGGCGGGCTGGCTGGTCGGTCACGCTGGTCTCCTGCATCCTTCGGAACTCGGATGCGGGGACGCTCTCGCGCGGTACCACCCCGCTTGCGGAACCGTGCCCTTCAGCCGGATCCGCCGCTTCGTGCCCGTCGCCGAGCCAGCGGCTGTGACGGGCCTGCCCCGTTCGGATCTACTGCGCGGCTCGCGCCGCGGTTCTCCCGACCGCTCCCCGGTGATGGCCGGATCAGTGCGTGTGCCTGCGATCCTACCGCGCCTCGCCCCGCAGCGTCACGCTGCCGGCGCTCACGTCGACGTCGATCGTGGATGCCGCGCCCGCCTCGTCGGTGACGTCGATCGTCGCGTCGCCCGCCGAGGCGTCCTCGGTGACGTCGTAGGTGCCGTCGGGGATCGCGAGCTCGACGCTGCCGGCGCTCGCCGACGCGACGATCGCGTCGGGCTGGTCGCCGGTGAGCGCGCCCACGATGCGGCCGGCGCTCACCTGCAGGTCGACGGTGCGCGCATCCGCGAGGTCGAGGCGCGCCTCGCCGGCCGACACGTCGAGGTCGAGCGAGGCAGCGGCGCCTGCGAGCTCGGCCGATCCGGCGCTGAGCTCGACGACCACGGCGCCCCAGGAGCCGTCGGCCTCGAGGCTGCCGGCGGCGACCGACGCCTCGAGGTCGAGCTCGTCGCGCTCGAGCGCGGCCGGCAGCGTCAGCACCGCCCGCTCCTCGCCGGCGCGGTCGGCGAACATGATGCCGAAGCCGAACCACCGCCAGCGTCGGTCGGCGTCGACGACGAGCGCGTCGCCACTGCGCTCGAGCCGCCACTGCTGCACGGGACCGCCGTCGGTCGTGACGTCGAGGGTCGCCTCGTCGACGTCGGCGTAGCGCACCTGGAAGGCGGCCGCCGAGGTGTCGATGCGCAGCGCCGCGACGCCGTCGGCGTCGGCCGTCCAGCTCTGGCTGGTGGCGGCGTGGGCGGCGACGCCGCGCACGACGCCGCCGCCGATCGCGTACACGGCCCCGAGCGAGCCGAGCACGATGAGCAGCACGCTGAGCCAGCGGCCGGGACGGGAGGGGGTCGTGATGGTCATCGGATGCCTCCGGGGGCGTCGGGAGCGCCGCCGCCGGTGCGGGGCGCGTCGAGGTGGGCGAGCACGGCGAGCACGCGGCGGTTGCCGTCCTCGGGCTCGAGCTCGAGCTTCTGGAAGACCGCGGTGATGTGCTTCTCGACACTGCCCGCGGAGACGTAGAGGCGGTCGGCGATCGCCTGGTTGGACGCGCCCTCCGCCATGAGCGCGAGCACCTGGCGCTCGCGAGGGGTGAGGCGCTCGGTGCGCGCGTCGCGGCGGCGCCGGGCGAGCAGCTGGCTGACGACCTCCGGGTCGAGCACCGTGCCGCCCGCGGCGACCTGCTCGACGGCGGCGAGGAAGTCGCGCACGTCGGCGACGCGGTCCTTGAGCAGGTAGCCGAAGCCGGCGGGGCCGCTCGCGATGAGGTCGGCCGCGTAGCGCTCCTCGACGTACTGCGACAGCACCAGGACGCGCGGGCGGTCGCCGCGGCCGCGGATGCCGATCGCGGCGAGGATGCCCTCGTTGGTGCGAGTCGGCGGCATCCGCACGTCGAGGATCGCGAGATCCGGGTCGGCGGCGGCGATCGCGGCCTCGAGCGCGGTGGCGTCGGGCAGCTGCGCGACCACGTCGTGGCCGGCGTCGGTGAGGAGGCGGGCGATGCCCTCGCGGAGCAGCACGCTGTCCTCGCAGATCAGGATGCGCACGGGACGTCCACCTCGATCGCGGTCGGGCCCCCGACGGGGCTGGTCAGGGTGAGGGCGCCGCCGACGCCCGCCACGCGGTGCGCGAGGCCGTCGATGCCGCCGCCGGGCTGGCGCTCGGCGCCGCCGATGCCGTCGTCCTCGACGCGCGCCCAGAGCGACGGCGGGGCGTCGGCGGGCTGGCGGGTGCGGATGGCGACGCGGATTCGGCTGGCGCGCGCGTGCTTGTGGGCGTTCGTGAGCGCCTCGGCGATCGCGAAGTAGACCGCGGTCTCGGCGTCGCGCGAGCAGCGGCGCTCGATGCGCGCGTCGACCTCGACCGGGATGGCGCTGCGGGCGGCGAGCGCCGACACCGCCGCGTCGAGCCCCCGGTCGTCGAGCACGGCGACGTGGATGCCGCGGGCCAGCTGCCGCAGCTCGGTGACGGCCGCCTTCGACGACGCGTGGGCCTCGTCGATGAGCCGGCGCGCGCCCTCGGGGTCGGTGTCGATGCGGTCGCGTGCCATGCCGAGCTGCATCGCGATCGACACGAGCCGCGGCTGCACCCCGTCGTGGAGGTCGCGCTCGATCCGGGTGCGGTCGAGGTCGGCGGCGCGCACGGCGCCGTGGCGGCGCTCGCGCTCGGCGCGCGCCTCCTGCTCGAGCCGCGCGCGGTCGTCGGGCACGAGCAGCCCGAGGGTCACGTTGCGGTGGGCGATGGCGAGGCCGATCGTGCCCGCGACGCCGGCGGCGAGGGCGACGAGGCCGAGCAGCGGCGCCCACTCGACGGGGGCTGCGAGCGAGGTGAGCGGGATGGTCACGGTCTCGGCGTCGCCGAGGCCGGCGAGCGCGAGCGGGACGCCGAGCCCGACGAGCGACAGCAGCGGCAGCGTGAACGCGCCGAACAGGCTCGCGAGGAAGAAGCTGAGCAGCGCCCGCCAGTGCGCGCCGTCGGAGACGATGCGCAGCAGCGTGTGCGGCACCCGCAGCCAGTCGGTGCGGCCGGAGCGCCGCAGCACCGCCGGCGGCACGGGTGCGCCGTAGAGGCCGGCGACGCGCTCGCGCTCGAACCACGCGAACGCGAAGACGGCCAGGATCGCGAGCGCGAGCAGCAGCACGCCGACGAGCACGACGAGCGTCGCGACCCCGGTGCCGGCGAGGATGACGATGCCCGAGAGCGCGGGCAGGCCGACGGCGCCGAGGAGCGCGAGGTGCGCGATGGTCGCGAGCAGGGGGCGGATGCGGTGCATGGCTCCACGCTAGGACCGGGCCGAGCGCGCGGCACGGGGGATGCGCGCCGCACCTGCGGGGGCTATCCCCCGGTGGCCTCCCGCCGTGGCCCCACGCCGTCGCCACAGCGCCCGGCGGTACCCTCGGCGCATGATCGACACCCGCACGAGATCCCGAGCGCCGCGCACCGCCGCGGCCGCGCTGCTCGCGGCCGCCGCCCTGCTGCTCGCCGGCTGCGGCAGCGCGCCGGCGCCCGCGCCGACCGCCTCGCAGGCGCCGGCCGAGTCGGGCGGCGCGGGCGAGCAGTCGCAGGCGCAGCAGTGCGCGCAGGTGATGGCCGACGTGCAGGCGATCGCGACCGACGTCGGCCGGGTCGGCGAGCTGCTCGCCGCGAACCCGCTGCAGGCGCTCGCGCTGCTCGCCGACGTCTCGGGCCGCGTGGGCGACCTGCAGACGAGCGTGAGCGACCCGGCGCTGCTCGAGCGCATCGGCGAGATCCAGGCCGGCTGGGAGGCGCTGCTGGCCGAGGCCGAGTCGTCGCTCGCCGCGGGCGACCCGGCCGGCGTCGAGCGGGTCACTGCGGGAGTGACGGAGCTGCTCGAGCAGGTCTCGTCGCTGCAGGAGTTCTGCGCGGGCACGGCATGAGCGCCCGCACCGCCCGCGGCGCGCAGGGCGCCCTGCTGGTCGCGCTCGCGCTGCTCACGACCGGATGCGTGATCCTCCCGCCGCCGCTGCCGACGGCCGCCCCGCCCGTCGTCGCGACGCCGACCGCGACGCCCTCGGCCTCGAGCACCGCCGAGCCGACCCCCACGCCGACCGCGACCGAGGCCGCGCCGAGCGAACCCGCACCGAGCGAGCCGCAGCCGACGGCCGAGGAGTGCGCCGCCGCCGACCAGGCGCTCGCGGCGATCGTCGAGCGCGCGACCGAGGTGCTCGACGCCGTGCCCGCGGAGGGCAGCCCCGACTGGGCGGCGGCCGACGCCGTCGTCGCCGACCTGCCCGTCATGCGCGACGCGTTCATCGCCGAGACCACGAGCCCGGCGCTCGCCGAGAGCTTCCGGGAGCTCGACCAGCCGATCGCCGACCTCACCGAGGCCGTCGCATCGCGCAACGACCTGAGCGTCACGATCCTCTCCCCCATCGTGGCGCTCGCGGCGCCCTCGGCGCTGCTGCCCTGCGCCGGCGTGCTCTGACGCCGGCGTCGGCCGCCGCTCGTACGCTGGGCGCATGCAGGCTCCCCTCCTCGCGACGCTCGACGGCAGGCTCGTCGACGTCGCGCATCCGATCGTCCGCGCCGACGACCTCGGCGTCGTGCGCGGCGACGGCGTCTTCGACGCCACCCTCGTGCGCCTCGGCGCCGACGGCGCGCCCCACGTGCGCGATCAGCAGTCGCACCTCGACCGGCTCGAGCGCAGCGCGGCCATCCTGCAGCTGCCGGCCCCCGACCGCGCCGGCTTCGAGCGCGCGATCGACGCGCTCGTCGCCGCGTGGGACTTCGCCGCGCACCCCGAGGCGCTGATCCGGCTCGTGCTCACGCGCGGGCCCGAGTCGGGCGGCGACCCGACGGCCTTCGCGCTCATGGCGCCGCTGGCCGCATCCGCGGTCCGCGAGCGCGAGCAGGGCGTCGCGATCACGCTCCTCGGCCGCGGGCACGACGGCGACGAGGTCGCCGCGATGCCATGGCTGCTGCCGGGCGCGAAGAGCCTCTCGTACTCCATCAACATGGCGGCGAAGCGGCACGCGCTGCAGCACGGCTTCGACGACGTCGTCTTCGTCGCGCCGTCCGGCGCGCTCCTCGAGGGGCCCACCTCGACGCTCGTCATCGACCGCGGCGGCCGGCTGCTGACGCCGAAGCAGGACGGCATCCTCGCCTCCATCACGCTCGAGCAGCTCATGCGCGACGCGCCGCCGGAGATGCAGGTGGCGTTCGCGTCGCTCACGCCCGACGACCTGCGGGCCGCAGACGGCGCCTGGCTGCTGTCGTCGGGCCGGCTGCTCGCGACGGTCACGAGCGTCGACGGCGAGCCGCTCCCCCGCTCGCCGCTCGACGCCGAGCTGCGCCGCGTGCTCGACGTCTGAGGCGACCGAGGCGTCTCGGGCGGCAGAGCGCCCGCGGCGTCAGCCGAGGCGCTCGACCTGGGCGCGCAGCAGCTGCTCGACCGCCTCGGGCGGCGCCACCTGGTGCACCACCGCGACGAGCAGGGCGCCATGCGCGTCCGCCTCGACGATGAGGGATGCGACGGGTCCGGTGAGCAGGACCATGGCGGTGTGCGCGCCGTCGCCGGTGCCGAGCGCGCCGGCCTCGGCGACCTCGCCGTCGCACGCGATGCCGAGGGCGTGCAGGGCGGTCGCGGCCCCGGCGGCCGCCGCCTCGGAGCCGTACCGCAGCAGCACCACGTTCATGGGGCCGCCGGGCGCAGGCTCGGCCGCGAGCGCCACGAGCGCGGCCTCGGTCGCCGCGCCGTCGACGGCGTCGGCGGCCGCGGCGCAGTCGCCGCCGATGCTGCGCGCGACGCCGAGGTGCGCGATCGCGTCAGCGGGCTCGACCTCGGCGGAGGGCGCGAGCCGCGTCCAGGCCGCCTCGGCCTCGCCGTCCGGACCGCTCCAGCGCAGCGGAGGCAGCGCCGCGGGGTCGAGGAGCAGGTCGAGCAGCGCGGCGGACTCAGCGGGATCGGGGCTCGGCGTCGGTCTCGGCCCGGGAGGCGTCGTGGGAGCGGGCGTCCCGACGGGTGCGGCGGAGGGCTCGGGCTCCGGGTCCGGCACTGCTGGCGGCGAGGCGGTGGGCGCTCCGTCGTAGTGCACGGTCGGCGCGGTCGGCCGCGGCACCCCCTCCGGCTGGCCCACCGGGCCCGCGAGCGGCGGGGAGACGACGGAGGCGTCCTGCGTCGGCAGCGGCGGTGGCGGCGAGACGGTGACGGGCGGCGGCGCCGTCGGCCCGCACCCGGCGACCGCCGCGCCCGTGATGAGGACCGCGGCGGCGGTCAGGATGCGAGACCCGCGCCTCATGGGGGACATGATCCGCCCCGATGGCGGCGAGCGCGAGAGGCGCGGCGTCAGACCGCCGGATCGTTGTGGATCCGTGATGCAGCGGCGATCGGCTCGAGCGCGGCGCGCACAGCCTGCGCCGCGGGCGGGCGGCCCGGCTCATGCGTCCATGCGACGAGCGCCGCGCACGCGGCGGCGACGATGGCGACCGGCGCCACCGCCGCCGCCGCCGCCTCCGGCAGCGCGTCGCGCTCGAGCGCGAGCGCGAGTGCGGCGCGGTCGACGAGCGGCTGCAGGTGCGCGGCGGCGCCGTCGCGCAGGGCCGGCTCCGCGCCCATCGCCGCCGCGTCGCGCAGGGCGGTCGGTGGCGTCGTGCCCCACGGCTGCACCGCGTGCGCGATGGCGTCGACGAGCCGGGCCAGCGCGTCCCGCTGCGGCACCGCATCCGCAGCGCCCTGCTCGAGCGCGTCGGCGGCACGCGCGATCGCCGCGTCGAGCGCGACCCAGAGCGCGTCGGCCTTCGAGGCGCAGTAGCTGAAGACGGTGCCGCGGGAGACGCCGGCGCGGCGCGCGATGTCGTCGACGCTCACCGCGTCGTAGCCCGCCTCGAGGAACAGCTCGAGGGCGGCCTCGTGGATCGTCGCGGCGTCGGATGCGCGCGGTCGTCCTGGGCCTCGCCTCGATGCCATGGGAATCCTCTCTCGCCGCTAATGTTGCACCCGGTACGACAACGAGCGCCACCCGGGCGCTCCCGAGGAGCCCCCGTGATCACCACCCCCGCGCGCCCGCGCACCAGCACCCGTCGCGTCGCCGCGGCCGCGACCGTCGGCACCGCGCTCGAGTCGTACGACTTCTACACCTATTCGTACTTCGCCGCATTCTTCGCCGGTCCGTTCTTCTTCTCGGCGCTCGGCGAGGCGGGCGCGCTGCTGGCCTCCTTCGCGACGATCGGCATCGCCTTCGTCGTGCGGCCGATCGGCGCGATCGTCTTCGGCCACCTCGGCGACCGCATCGGCCGCCGCTCCACGCTGCTCATCACGATCGCGCTCATGGGCGTCGCGACCGGCCTCGTCGGCCTGCTGCCGACGGGCGAGGACTGGGTGCTCTTCGGCGCGGTCGCGCTCGTGGTGCTGCGCATCGTGCAGGGCCTCTCGCTCGGCGGCGAGTGGGGCGGCGCGGTGCTGCTCGCCACCGAGCACGCCGACGCCCGCCGCCGACCGTTCTTCGCGTCGCTGCCGCAGCTGGGCTCCCCCATCGGCTCCGTCGCCGCCGGTGGCCTCATGCTCGCGATGTTCTTCGGCCTGGGGCCCGAGGCCATGGCCGCGTGGGGCTGGCGCATCCCGTTCCTCATCGCCATCCCGCTCATCGCCGTCTCGCTCTACCTGCGCTGGTCGATCGACGAGACGCCGGTCTTCAAGGAGCTCGCCGCGAGCGGCCAGCGCGAGAAGAACCCCGTCTGGGCGGCCGTGCGCACCCAGCCCGCGGCCTTCGGCGTCGCCATCCTCGTGGCGCTGCTGGGCATCGGCTCCTACTCGCTCATGAACACGTACACGATGGGCTACGGCGTGACCGCGCTCGGCTTCGACGAGATGCAGCTGCTCACGGCGGCGACCATCGGCGGCCTGCTGCAGTTCGTCACCGTGCCCGCGTTCGGCTGGCTCGCGACGCGCATCGGCTCGGCGCGCGTGGTGGCGCTCGGCGCCATCGGCACGCTGCTCATCGCCTTCCCGATCTACTGGCTGCTCGGCAGCGCGACCTTCGCGGTGCTCGTCGCGCTCATGGTGGTCGGCGGCATCCTGCCGACCGCGTCGTGGGCGGCGCTCGGCGGCACGATGCAGGAGCTGTTCCGCGGCCGCCACGCCTACTCGGCGCTCTCGGTCGCGTACGCGATCGCGGCGGTGCTCTCGGGCTTCATCCCGTCGATCACCGCGTGGCTCGGCACCGCGACCGACAGCGCGTGGTGGCACCCCGGCCTCGTGCTCGCGCTGCTGTCGGCGCTCACGCTCGTCGGTGCGCTCGCGGCCCAGCGGATGCGCCACCTCGGCGACGAGGACGCCGACGCCGCGCAGGCGGTCGTGCGCGAGGAGGCGCCCGCGCCGGTGTGATCCGCGCGCGGCGCGCAGCGCGCGAGTGGGGCGGCTGCGCCCGAGCGGGCACGGCGCGCCGGCCCCGGTCGGGCGCAGCCGCCCCGCTCGGCGGCGCGCGCGGCTCACGCGAGCGAGCGCGCGACCTCCACGGCGCGCGCCGCGTAGCCGCCGCCGAACAGCAGCGTGTGCACGAGCAGCGGCTGCAGCTGCTGCATCGGCACCCGCTCGCGCCAGCCGTCGGCGAGCGGCGCGGCCTCGTCGTAGGCGGCGAGCACCCTCTCGAGCCTCGGCAGGCCGAAGAGCGCGAGCATCGCGAGGTCGGTCTCAGCGTGCCCGCCCTGCGCGTGCGGGTCGATGAGCACCGCGCCGGTGTCGACGTCCGACCACAGCACGTTCCCGCTCCACAGGTCGCCGTGGATGCGCGCGACGGCGCCCGCGCCGGCGGGCTGGGGCGCGTCGAAGGCCCCGGCCGCCATGCGGTCGACCGCCCGCTCCACGACCCGCGCCCCCGACGCATCCAGCCGACCGTGCTCGACGCACCGCTCGAGCACCGGCCGCACCGCGGTCGCGGCCCACGCCGCGCCCCAGGAGCCGGCGACGGGCTCTGGAGCCATCGGCACGCGCGACGAGCCCCACTCGAGCGGCGGCTGGGCCCCGTCCGGCGGGCAGCAGTGCCACGGCGCCCCGGCAGCGTGGAGCGCGGCGAGGCTGCGGCCGAGCGCCTCGGCGCGCGCCGGCGTGGGCGGCGCCTCCGCCACGCGCGCCACGTGCAGCGCGCCGCCGGCGAGGCGCGCCCGCGCGATCCGCGTGCCGCCGGCTGCCTCGGCCTCGGCGAGCCACGCGAGGCCCGCCGCCTCCATGGCGAGCGCGTGCGCCGCGTCGGCGGGAGCGCGCTTCACGACGTCCATCCCGCCAGCCTGGCACGCCCGCCTCGGCTGGAGCCCGGGGAGCGCGCGTAGCGTGGTCGCATGCCCGTCTCGCGCACGCCCGCTCCCCTCTGGCTCTGGATCGTCGCCGCCGCGTGCTTCGCGGGCGCGGCGCTGCTGCAGGAGGACACCCTGGCCCGCACGCTCTTCCTCGTCGCGGCCGGCGCGCTCGCCGTCACGGCGCTCCTGCAGTGGCGGATGCGCCGCGGCCGCTGAGCGGCGGAGCCCGGCACGGGCGGGCCTAGACTGGCCCGAGCAACAACCAGGCATCACGCCGAGACAGCTCTCGGCACCGACGCGATGCCGCGCACATCGAAAGCGAGACGCCATGAGCGCCATGCCCACCACGCCCGGGATCCCGGAGCGCCCCGCCCTCGAAGGCCTCGAGGCCAAGTGGGGCCAGCAGTGGGAGGAGGCCGGCACCTACCGCTTCGACGGCGCCGGGCTCGACCGCGACGCGATCTACTCGATCGACACGCCGCCGCCGACCGCATCCGGCTCCCTGCACGTCGGGCACGTGTTCTCGTACACGCACACCGACCTCATCGCCCGGTTCCAGCGCATGCGCGGCAAGCACGTCTTCTACCCGATGGGCTGGGACGACAACGGCCTCCCCACCGAGCGCCGCGTGCAGAACTACTACGGCGTGCGCGTCGACCCGACGCTCGCCTACGACCCCGACTTCACGCCCCCGCAGGAGGGCGGCGAGGGCAAGAGCTCGAAGGCCGCCGACCAGGTGCCCGTCTCCCGCCGCAACTTCATCGAGCTGTGCGAGCGCCTCACCGAGGAGGACGAGGAGAAGTTCGAGCACCTGTGGCGCACGCTCGGCCTCTCGATCGACTGGTCGCAGACCTACCGCACGATCTCGGACGACGCGCGCCGCACCTCGCAGCTCGCGTTCCTGCGCAACCTCGAGCGCGGCGAGGCGTACCAGGCCGATGCGCCGACCCTGTGGGACGTGACGTTCCGCACCGCCGTGGCCCAGGCCGAGCTCGAGGACCGCGACCAGCCCGGCGCGTACCACACGCTGCTCTTCACGAGCGGCGACGGCGACCTGCGGATCGAGACGAGCCGCCCGGAGCTGCTCCCCTCCTGCGTGGCCGTGGTCGCGCATCCGGACGACGAGCGCTACCAGCACCTCTTCGGCACGACGGTGACGACCCCCGTCTTCGGCGTCGAGGTGCCGTTCGTCGCGCACGAGCTCGCGCAGCAGGCCAAGGGCACGGGCGTCGCGATGATCTGCACCTTCGGCGACGTCACCGACGTCACCTGGTGGCGCGAGCTCGACCTGCCGAACCGCTCGGTGATCGGCTTCGACGGCCGGTTCGCCGCCGAGGCGCCCGAGGCGCTCTCGTCGCCCGAGGCGCAGGCGGCGTACGCCGAGATGGCCGGCAAGACGGTCTTCAGCGCGCGGAAGGCGATCGTCGAGCAGCTGCAGGCCTCGGGCCGCATGATCGGCGACCCCAAGCCCATCCAGCACCCGGTGAAGTTCTACGAGAAGGGCGACAAGCCGCTCGAGATCGTCTCGACCCGCCAGTGGTACATCCGCAACGGCGGCCGCGACGAGCAGCTGCGCGAGCGCCTCGTCGAGCACGGCCGCGAGATCGCCTGGCACCCCGAGCACATGCGCACGCGCTACGAGAACTGGGTGCACGGCCTCAACGGCGACTGGCTCATCTCGCGCCAGCGCTTCTTCGGCGTGCCGATCCCGGTCTGGTACGCGCTCGACGAGGAGGGCCAGACCGACTTCGACCGCGTGCTGCTCCCCCGCCCCGACCAGCTGCCGCTCGACCCGACGAGCGACGTGCCCGATGGCTACGACGCCGCGCAGCGCGGCGTGCCCGGCGGCTTCGTCGGCGAGGTCGACATCATGGACACGTGGGCGACGTCGTCGCTCACCCCGCAGCTCGCGGGCGGCTGGGCCGACGGCGCCGACCGCTGGCAGCAGCTGACGCCGTTCGACCTGCGCCCGCAGGGCCAGGACATCATCCGCACGTGGCTGTTCTCGACGCTGCTGCGCTCGATGTTCGAGGACGGCCGGGCGCCGTGGAAGCACGCCGCGCTCTCGGGCTGGATCCTCGACCCCGACCGCAAGAAGATGTCGAAGTCGAAGGGCAACGTCGTCACGCCGCTCGGCATGCTCGAGGAGCACGGCTCCGACGGCGTGCGCTACTGGGCCGCCTCGTCGCGCCTCGGCGTCGACGCGACGCTCGACCCGCAGAACCCGAAGATGATCAAGATCGGCCGCCGGCTCGCGATGAAGGTGCTGAACGCGGCGCGCTTCGTGCTGTCGATGGAAGGCGAGCCGGGCGAGGTCACCGAGCGGCTCGACCGCGAGATGCTCGCCGAGCTCGCGACGGTCGTGCGCACCGCGACCCGCGCGTTCGAGGGCTACGACCACGCGAAGGCGCTCGAGGCGACCGAGGCGTTCTTCTGGACCTTCTGCGACGACTACCTCGAGCTCGTGAAGGAGCGCGCCTACTCGGGCGACGCGGCCGGGCGCGGCTCGGCCATCGCGGCGCTGCGCCAGGCGATCGACGTGCAGCTGCGGCTGCTCGCGCCGTTCCTGCCGTTCGCGACCGAGGAGGTGTGGTCGTGGTCGCACGACACCTCGATCCACCTCGCACCGTGGCCCGAGGCCGCCGAGGTCGGCGACGGCTCCGGCTCGACCGGCATGCTCGCGACGGTGGGCCAGGCGCTCATCGGCATCCGCCGGGCGAAGACGGATGCGAAGGCGAGCCAGAAGACGCCCGTCGCGTCGGCCGTCGTGGCCGTGCCGGCGGCGCTGCGCGAGCACCTCGAGGCGGCGACCGCCGACCTCAAGGCCGTCGGGCGCATCCGGGAGCTGTCGCTCGTGGAGGCCGACGAGCTCGCGGTCGGCGACATCGTGCTCGAGGAGGCCTGATGCAGATCGGCACCCGCTGGGCCGTGGGCGGCGAGCCGCCCCAGTCGGTGCCGATCGCGATGCGCGCGGCGATCGACGATGAGGAGCGCACGCTCGCCGAGCTGGGCGCCGACACCTCGGGCTGGCGCTGGACCCTCACGTGGCTCGAGGGCGCGCCGGTGGTCGAGCTCGACGACGGCACGACCATCCGGCTCGAGGGCGACGACGCGCTCGTGACGCGCGAGGACTGAGCTCCGAGGCGACGCGGAACGACAACAGGGCCCCAGGCGACTGCCTGGGGCCCTTCTCCTTGCACGGAGGTCTGGGGGCGCTACCGCATGGGGCGCGTGAGGATCTGCGCCATCGCGTAGCTGTCGTTGATGACGGCGATGGGCATGGTGACGGGATGGGCGTCGGGCTTCGGCATGGTGGCTCCTCGGAGGTTGGCTCCCGATCAGTCGATCGGGAAGGCGTTGAACTGGATCTGGATGCGGTGGACGGGCTCGTCGGGGTCGGCCGGCGACGCGGCGGCAGCGGCCGCGAGCCGCTCGCGGATGAGCCGCTCGACGTCGCGCGTGAGGCGCCGCAGCTCCCTCGCCGGCAGGGTCGCCGAGCGTGACGAGACGCGGGCCGCGTCGAGCGTGGGCTCGTCGTAGCGCTCCTCGCCGCCGGCGATGTAGGCGGCCAGCAGCGCGGCGTCGTGCTGCGTCCACGCGCCGAGCACGGTCGCGGTCGCGGCGCGGCCCTCGGGCGCGTCGGCGAGCTCCTTCGTCCAGACCTCGACCTGGTCGATGGCGCGCCGCCACCAGCGCTCGCGCGCCGTGCCGCGGTCGGCGTCCTCGGCGATGTAGCCCTTCGCCTCGAGCTGGCGCAGGTGGTAGCTCGTCGATCCGGTCGACTCGCCGAGCGCGGTCGCGAGCGACGAGGCGGTCTGCGGGCCGCGCGTGGTGAGCACGTGCAGGATGCGCACGCGGAGCGGGTGAGCGAGGGCCTTGAGGGAATCGAGGTCGACGGCCGCCGGGGCCTCGCTCTCGCCGCCGGAACCGTCGACGGCGGCGTCGAGCATGCGTCCAGCATACTCTTTGCAAAGGTCTCTTTGCAAGCGGTGTCAGACAGCTATCGGGCTCATCCGCGAGCGAGGATCCACCCGTGCAGCATGGCCATCCAGCCGTCGTCGTCGTCGGCCCACGCCGACCACGCGGCCGCGATCGCCTCCCGCTCCGACGCATCCGCGAGCCCGTGCCGCTCGGTGCCGTCGGCGAACGCCGAGTGCAGCGCCCGCTCGGCCCACTGCCCGCCCCAGAAGGCGCGGCCGGCGGGCGACTCGAAGCACCAGGTCTCGACATCCGTCTCGACGCTCGCGAAGCCGGCCGCGCGCGCCCACGCCTTGAGCCGCGCGCCCGCGTCGCCGTCGCCGCCGTTCGCGGCCTGCAGCGCGACGACGAGCTCGCGCCAGCGCGCGAGCGGCGGCGTGAGGGGGTGGATGACCGTGGCCGAGTAGACGACGTCGCGTGCGGCGACGAGGTCGCCCGCCGCGCGCCACGCGGCGAGCGCCGCGACCGGGTCGCCGAGGTGCTGCAGCACCTGGTGGGCGTGCACCACGTCGTAGCGCTCCCCCGGCGGGTCGTAGGCGTCGCCGACGAGGAACTCGACGTTCGACACCCCCGCCTGCGCCGCCGCGGCGCGCGCGGTCTCGACCACTTCGGCGCTCATGTCGATGCCGACGACGCGCCCGCGGTCGCCCACGCGCCGCGCGAGGTCGATGCTGATCGAGCCGGGGCCGCAGCCGACGTCGAGGATGCGCATGCCGGGCTCGACGAGCGGCGACAGGTAGGCGGCGGAGTTCGCGACCGTGCGGGCGGCGTGGGCGGCCACGACGCTCGAGTGGTGGCCGTGCGAGTAGACGGCGGGAGCCATGCCCGAGTGTACGTCGGCCCGTCCTCGGGGGCCGGTCGGATGCGCCGCCTAGGGTGGTGCCATGACCAACCCCTTCCTCGCGCCGAGCGCGCTCCCGTACCAGCTGCCGCCGTTCGCCGACATCCGCGACGAGCACTACGAGGAGGCCTTCGAGGCCGGATTCGCCGAGCAGGCTGCCGAGGTGCGCGCGATCGTCGAGCAGGCCGATGCGCCCACGTTCGAGAACACGATGGAGCCGCTCGAGCGCAGCGGCCAGACGCTCTCGCGCGTCGCGCACGTCTTCTGGAGCATGACCTCGACCGACTCGACGCCCTTCCTCGAGGAGCTCGAGGAGCGCTACGCGCCGCGCTTCGCGGCGCACGCCGACTCGATCACCCTCGACCCGCGCCTGTACGCGCGCGTGGCTGCGCTGCACAGTGCTCCGGATGCGTCGTGGACGCCCGAGCAGCGCTACCTCGTCGAGCGCCGCCACACCGAGATGACGGTCGCGGGAGCCGGCCTCGACGACGCGGCCCGCGAGCGCCTCAAGGAGCTCAACCAGCAGATCGCGACGCTCACGACCCGCTTCGACAAGCACCTGCAGGCCGACACCAACGACCTCGCCGTGGTGATCGACGACCCGGCCGAGCTCGACGGGCTGAGCGACGGCGAGCGCTCGGCCGCCGCGGCCGCCGCGGCCGACCGCGGGCTCGAGGGCAAGGCGCTCATCACCCTGCCGCTGTTCTCGGGCCACCCGTGGCTCGCGTCGCTCACGAACCGCGACGTCCGCCGGCGCGTCATGGAGGCATCCCTCGCCCGCGGCACGCGCGGCAACGAGCACGACAACCGCGAGACGGTGCTCGAGCTCACGGGGCTGCGCGCCGAGCGCGCGCAGCTGCTCGGCTTCGCCACGCACGCGCACGCCGTCACCGCCGACGAGACGGCGCGCACCCCCGAGGCGGTGCTCGCGATGCTCACCCGGCTCGCCGCCCCGGCCGCGGCGAACGCGCGCGCCGAGGCCGCCGCCCTGCAGGCGCAGATCGACGCGGCCGGCGAGTCCTACGAGCTCGCCGCCTGGGACTGGGACTACTGGACCGAGAAGGAGCGCACCGCGCGCTTCGACGTCGACACCGCGGCGCTGCGCCCCTACTTCGAGGCCGAGCGCGTGCTGCAGGACGGCGTCTTCCACGCCGCGACGCAGGTCTACGGCGTCACGTTCGAGGAGCGGCACGACCTCGTCGGCTACCACCCCGACGTGCGCGTGTTCGAGGTGCGCAACGACGACGGCAGCGAGGTCGGGCTGTACCTGCTCGACCTGTACACGCGCGACGCGAAGCGCGGCGGCGCGTGGATGAACTCGCTCATCCAGCAGAACGCGCTGCTCGGGCACCCGACCGTCGTGATGAACAACCTCAACGTGCCGAAGCCGCCCGCGGGCACGCCGACGCTCCTCACCTTCGACGAGACGACGACGCTCTTCCACGAGTTCGGCCACGCCCTGCACGGCCTGTTCGCGCAGGTCACGTACCCGTCGCTCGGCGGCACGAACGTCTTCCGCGACTTCGTCGAGTTCCCCAGCCAGGTGAACGAGATGTGGATGCTGTGGCCCGGCATCGTCGAGCACTACGCGCGGCACATCGACACCGGCGAGCCGCTGCCCGCCGACGTCATCGAGCGGCTGCAGGCGTCGGAGACCTTCAACCAGGGGCACGACACGAGCGAGTACCTCGCCGCGGCGCTGCTCGACCAGGCGTGGCACGCGCGCGTCGCCGGCGACACCGTCGTCGACGTGGCCGACTTCGAGCGCGACGCGCTCGACAGCGTCGGGCTGCTGAGCGACACCGTGCCGACCCGCTACTCGACGGGCTACTTCCAGCACGTCTTCTCGGGCGGCTACTCGGCCGGCTACTACTCCTACATCTGGTCGGAGGTGATGGACGCCGACACGGTCGAGTGGTTCAAGCAGCAGCCGTCGATCCGCGAGGCGGGCCAGCGCTTCCGCGACCGGCTGCTCGGCGTGGGCGGCTCGAAGGACCCGCTCGAGGCGTTCCGCGACTTCCGCGGCCGCGACGCCGAGCTGCAGCCGCTGCTCGAGCGCCGCGGGCTGACCGCGGCCTGACCCGCTGCTGGGCCGGGCCCCTATCGGGCCCGGCCCGCCTGCAGCACGAGCCAGATGAAGTACGGGATGCCCACGAGCGCGGTCATCACGCCGGCGGGCAGCTGCGCGGGGGCGATGAGCGTGCGCCCGAGGGTGTCGGCGAGCAGCGTCAGCGTGCCGCCGAGGAGCGCGGCGAGCGGCAGTAGCACCCGGTGGCGGGCGCCGACGATCGCCCGCGCCGCGTGGGGCGCGACGAGGCCGACGAAGGCCACGACGCCGATCGCCGCGACCGCCGTCGAGGCGAGCGCCACCGAGAGCGCGAGCGCCACGACCTGCACCGCCGACAGCCGCACGCCGAGCAGGCGCGGCGTCGCCTCGTCGAGCTGGGCGAGGTCGAGGTCGCGGTGCATCCACACGAGCGCCCCCACGGCCACGACGATCGCCGTCGCGACCGGCAGCACGTCCTCGAAGCCCCGGCCGTAGGTGCTCCCGGCGAGCCACACGATCGCCTTGCCCCGGTTCCAGGGGTCGGTGACGACGATGAGCAGGCTCGTGAGCGCCGCCGTCGCCGCCGAGAGCGCGATGCCGGTCAGCACGAGCCGGAGGCTCCCGAGGCGTCGCCAGCCGACGAGCGCGAGCACGAGGGCTCCCGCGAGCGCGCCGCCGGCCAGCGCGCCCGCGGCCACGAGCCATCCGACCGCCACGGGCACGAGCGTGATCACGCCGACGGCGCCGAGCCCCGCCCCGCCGGCGACGCCGAGCAGGTACGGATCGGCGAGCGCATTGCGTGCGACGGCCTGCACGAGCGCGCCCGAGAGCGCGAGCGCGATGCCGGCGAGCACGGCTGCCGCCACGCGCGGCGTTCGCGTGTCGAGCGTCACCCGCACCGCGTCGCCCGCGCGGCCGGCGAGCCAGTTGGCGACGTCGCCGAGCAGCAGCATGCGGTCGCCGAGCAGCACCGCGCCCACCGTGAGCGCGACGAGCACGAGCGCGGCGACCGCGATCGGCGGCCACCCGCGGCGCGACAGCGTGCGCGCCCCGAGCACCGACATCGACTCGGTCTCGGCCGCGCCCGCGACGGTGCGCGCGAGCACGACGATGCAGACGGCGCCGACGAGGCTCGTGACGACGCCCGTCGGCACGTCGAGCGAGCCGGTGCCGCCGAGCACCGCGCGCAGCAGCACGTCGGCGCCGACGACGAGCACCGCGCCCGCGAGCGCGGCGAGCGGGATCGCGGTGCTGTGGCGCGCGGCGCCGGGGATCCGGGCGACGAGCAGCCGCACCACGATCGGCGCCGCGAGCCCGACGAATCCGATGGGGCCGGCGATCGCGACCGCCGCGGCGGCGAGCGCGACCGAGGCGACGAGCGTGCCGAGCCGCAGGCGGCCGACGCCGACGCCGAGCGTCGTGGCCGCCTCCTCGCCGAGCGCGAGCACGTCGAGCCTGCGGGCGAGCAGCAGCAGCACCGCGATGCCGACGAGCACGACCGGCAGCAGCTGCGCGACCGTGCCGATGCCGTTCTGCGACAGCCGGCCGACGCCCCAGGCGAAGAGCCCCGCGTTCTCCTCCTCGGCGAGGATGATCGCCACCGTCGTCACCGACTGCAGCGCGAGCGCGAGGGCGGTGCCGACGAGCACCATCTGGGTGGTCGAGCCGCGGCCCCGGCCGATCGCGACGACGGCGAGCGCCGCGGCGAGGCCGCCGGCGAAGGCGAGGCCCGCGCCGCCGAGCCCGGGGAGGCTCACCCCCAGCATCGCGGCGATGCCGATCGCCGCGCCCGCCCCGCCGTTCACCGCGAGCGTGTCGGGCGACGCGAGCGGGTTGCCGGTGAGCGTCTGCATCGCGTAGCCCGCGGCGCCGAGCGCGAGCCCGACGACGATCGCGGCGGCGATGCGGGGCAGCCGGCTCTCGACGATCACCGAGGCGTTGCCCTGGTCGCCGCCGAGCCACGCGAGCAGCTCTGCGGCGCCGAGCTGCGTGGTGCCCTGCGTGGCGTGCCAGGCCGAGAGCGCGACGAGTGCGACGAGGAGGGCCGCGCCGAGCGCGAGCCCTCCCGGTCGGACGCGGGTCACGGCGTGGGCGCGAGCGACGCGACGATCGCGTCGAGGTAGGCGGCCATCGAGTCGACGCCGCCGAAGAGCCAGATGCCGTCGGGCAGGCGGTGCACGTTGCCCGCCTGCACGGTGGGCAGGCCCGTCCAGATCTCGTTCGAGGCGAGCTGGTCGCGGAACACGTCGCGCTCGCCCACGGTCATGTAGATGATGTGCGTGTCGTCGCCGAGCGCCGTCAGGCCCTCGACGTCGGTGGCGCCGAGCCCGTACTGCGGGTCGCCCTCGCCGGGCCAGCCGTTGACGAAGCCCGCCTCCTCGAACACGGCCGGCAGCAGCGCGCCGTCGGCGTAGGGGCGGATCTCGACCTGGCCGCCCGTCTCGTAGCCGTCCATGTGCGCGAGCGACGTGCCCGCGAGGCCCGCCTCCTCGACCTCGGCGGCCACGTCGGCGACGTGCGCCTCGAAGTCGGCGATCGCCGACTCGGCAGCCTCGAGCCCGCCGGTGGCCTCGCCGACGAGGCGCAGGTCGTCGAGCATCGTCTCGAGCGGCGCGGATGCGTCGGCGCCCTGGAGGACGAGCACGGGCGCGATGGCCTCGAGGTCGGCGTAGGCCGCGTCGTCACGGCCCGCGACGGCGACGATCAGGTCGGGCGCGAGGCCCGCGATCGCGTCGATCGACGGCTCCGTGCGCGTGCCGACGTCGGCGGGCTCGCCCTCGAGCGGCGCGCCGACCCCGGCCCAGTCCTCGTAGCCGGCGACGTCGGCGACGCCCACCGGCTCGATGCCCACGGTCTGCAGGTGCTCGACGGCGACCCACTCGAGCGCGACGACGTCCTCGACGCCGGCGGGGATCTCGACGGCCTCGCCGCGCGCATCCGTCACCGTCACCGCGGAGGCCTCCGGCTCGGCCGGGGTCGTCTCGGCGGCGGGCTCGGTCGTGCCGCACGCGGCGAGCGTGAGCGCCGTGAGCGCTGCCGCGCCGGCGAGCAGCGATCGGGACAGCGGGGTTCGCTGGGACATGGGGATCCTTCCTCGGGCGCACGGCCCGACGGGGTGGGGGGTCACGCGGCGCGCGACACGACCGGCCGACGGCGGAGCCGCTGCGGCCGGATGCGGAGGCCGTCGGACGACGGCTCGACATCGATGGGCACCTCGTAGGCGGCGCTCAGCCGCTCGGCGGTGAGGACCTCCTCGGGCGTGCCGGCCGCGACGATGCGGCCGTGCACGAGCAGGACGACCTCGTCGGCGACCTCGGCCGCCTGCTCGAGGTCGTGCAGCACGATGCCGACGGCGACCCCGTCGTCGGCGAGGTCGCGGACGATCTCGAGGATCTCGCGCTGGTAGCGCACGTCGAGGAAGGTCGTGGGCTCGTCGAGCAGCACGATGCCGGTCTCCTGCGCGAGGCACGTGGCGAGCCAGACGCGCTGGCGCTGGCCGCCGGAGAGCTGCGAGACCGGCTGCTCGGCGAGCTCGGCGATGCCGGTCGCGGCCATCGCGCGGGCGATCACGTCGTCGCCGCGCGGGTCGCCGCCGCGGAAGCGGCCGCGGTGCGCGAACCGGCCGTAGGCGACGACCTCGCGCACGCGCACGCCCGACGGGTCGGGGTGCGACTGGGCGAGCAGCGCGATGCGGCGGGCGAGCTCCCGCTCCCCCAGCGACGCGGCGTCGGCCCCGTCGGCGAAGACGACGGCCCCCTCGCTCGGGCGGTGCAGCGCCGTGAGGCCGCGCAGCAGCGTCGACTTGCCGCTGCCGTTCGGGCCGACGAGGGCCGTGACGCATCCGGGCGCGAGCGCGATGGAGGCGCGGTGGACGATCTCGTCGCGCCCGTAGGCGAGGCTCACGTCGGTGCCGCGCAGGGCGTCCGGCTCCGGGAAGGTCACGAGGTAAGGATAGCCTTACCTCACCCCCGGAGGCAATTCCGTCGGCGCTAGGCGGAGAGCTCCTGGATGTCGTCGGCGGTGAGGATGATCGGCTGCTCGGTGCCGGCCACCGACTCCTTCGTCACGATCACGCGCTCGACGCCCTCCTTCGAGGGCACCTCGAACATGACCGGCGCGAGCACCGTCTCGAGGATGGATCGCAGGCCGCGCGCACCCGTCTTGCGGTCGACCGCGAGGTCGGCGATCGCCTGCAGCGCCTCGGGCTCGAAGTCGAGCTTCACGCCGTCGATCTCGAAGATGCGCTGGTACTGCTTGACGAGCGCGTTGCGCGGCTCGCTCAGGATCTCGACGAGCGCAGCCTGGTCGAGCGGCGACACCGTCGCGATCACCGGCAGGCGCCCGATGAACTCGGGGATGAGCCCGAACTTGTGGAGGTCCTCGGGCAGCACGTCCTGGTAGACGTTGAGGTCGGGCTTCAGCGACGACACCGGGGCGCCGAAGCCGATCCCGCGCTTGCCGGAGCGGTTGGCGATGATGTCCTCGAGGCCCGCGAACGCGCCGGCGACGATGAACAGCACGTTCGACGTGTCGATCTGGATGAACTCGGAGTTCGGGTGCTTGCGGCCGCCCTGGGGCGGCACCGAGGCGACCGTGCCCTCGATGATCTTCAGCAGCGCCTGCTGCACGCCCTCGCCCGAGACGTCGCGCGTGATCGACGGGTTCTCGGCCTTGCGGGCCACCTTGTCGATCTCGTCGATGAAGACGATGCCCGTCTCGGCCCGCTTGACGTCGTAGTCGGCGGCCTGGATGAGCTTCAGCAGGATGTTCTCGACGTCCTCGCCGACGTAGCCGGCCTCGGTGAGGGCTGTCGCGTCGGCGACGGCGAACGGCACGTTGAGCTGCTTCGCGAGCGTCGCCGCGAGGTAGGACTTGCCGCAGCCCGTCGGGCCGACCATCAGGATGTTCGACTTCTGGATCTCGACGGCGTCGCCCGCGGCGTCGGCCGAGGCCAGCTGCTGCGCGGCGGCGATGCGCTTGTAGTGGTTGTAGACGGCGACCGAGAGCGACTGCTTCGCGCTCTCCTGGCCGACGACGTACTCCTCGAGGAACGCGAAGATCTCGCGCGGCTTCGGCAGCGTGAACCCCTCGTGCTCGCTCGCCTCGCCCGCCTCGGCGGCGCGCTCCTCGATGATCTCGTTGCACAGCTCGACGCACTCGTCGCAGATGTACACCGCAGGGCCGGCGATCAGCTGCTGCACCTGCTTCTGGCTCTTGCCGCAGAAGGAGCACTTCAGCAGGTCGCCGCTCTCTCCGAGTCGGGCCATCTCGCTCTCACCATCCTCTGGGGCGCAGGCCGCGCCCGTGCATGAAGCCTAGACGAGGGCGGTGACAGCGCGACCGACCACGCCGCCCGCGCGCAGATCCGGACCGTAGGCTGGAGGCATGCATGCCGCCATCGCCGCGCTCGCGGCCGTCCTCCTCCTGCCCGCCCACGCATCCGTCATCGGGTCGACGCCCGCCGACGGCGACACCCTGACCGCGCAGCCGGGCACGTTCAGCGTCGTCATGAACGAGGAGATCCTCGCGCTCGAGGGCGCCGACGGCGGCAACGCGATGCAGCTGACCGACGCCGAGGGCCGCTTCTACGGCGACGGCTGCCTCGCCGTCGACGGCGACACGCTCTCGCTCGACGCCGAGCTCGGCGAGGCGGGCGACTACACGCTCACCTACCAGATCGTCTCGGCCGACGGCCACCCGGTCGACGGCACCGTCGCGTTCGCGTTCGAGCCCGAAACCGGCGCCGAGGGCACCCCCGGCGCCGAGACCGCGCCGGTGTGCGGGGAGGCCGCCGCCGAGGAGACCCCCGCGGCGACGGAGCCCGCCGAGCCCGAGGCGACCTCCGACGCCCCGGCCGCCACCGCATCCGCCGACCAGGGCACGGGCACTGAGGAGCCGGCCGAGGCGGAGGGCCAGTTCCCGTTCGTCGCGATCGGCATCCTCGCGGTGCTCGGCGTGCTCGCGGTGATCGCGTACACGATCAACCGCGGCTCGCGCACCCGACGCGACCGCGCCTGACGCACGGCGAAGGCCCGGCACCTCGAGGGGCGCCGGGCCTTCGTCTCGCGCGCTGCTCAGCCGAGCAGCTGCGGCGCCGTCTTGCGGCTCGTGAGCACCTGGTCGATGAGGCCGTACTCCAGCGCCTCCTCGGCCGAGAGGAAGGTGTCGCGCTCGATGTCCTTCGACACCTGCTCGACCTCCTTCTTCGAGTGCTTCGACAGCGTCTCCTCGAGCCAGCCGCGCATGCGCAGCACCTCGCGCGCCTGGATCTCGATGTCGGATGCCTGGCCGCGGCCGGCGTCGGACGTCGCCGGCTGGTGGATGAGGATGCGGGCGTTCGGCAGCGCGAGGCGCTTGCCGGGCTCGCCGGCGGCGAGCAGCACGGCCGCGGCGGACGCCGCCTGGCCGAGGCACACCGTCTGCACCGCGGGCCGGATGTACTGCATCGTGTCGTAGATCGCCGTCATGGCCGTGAACGAGCCGCCGGGCGAGTTGATGTACATGACGATGTCGCGATCCGGGTCCTGCGACTCGAGCACGAGCAGCTGGGCCATGATGTCGTCGGCCGACGCGTCGTCGACCTGCACGCCGAGGAAGATGATGCGGTCCTCGAAGAGCTTCGCGTACGGGTCCTGGCGCTTGAAGCCGTAGGCCGTGCGCTCCTCGAAGCTCGGCAGGATGTAGCGCGAGCCGGGCATCTGGAGGGCGCTGCCGCCCGCCTGGAACGTGGGAGTCTCCATCAGTTGCCACCCTCCTGGCCGGTGCTGTCGTCGAGGGCGGAGTGGCCGTCCTCCTGGTCGGTGCCGCCGCCGCCGGTGACGTCGACCGCCGACTCGCGCACGTGGTCGACGAACCCGTACTCGAGCGCCTGCTGCGCCGTGAACCAGCGGTCGCGGTCGCCGTCGGCGTTGACCTGCTCGACGCTCTTGCCGGTGCGCTCGGCGGTGATCTCGGCGAGGCGCTTCTTCATGTCGAGGATGAGCTGCGCCTGCGTCTGGATGTCGCTCGAGGTGCCGCCGAAGCCGCCGTGGGGCTGGTGCAGCAGCACGCGCGCGTTGGGCGTGATGTAGCGCTTGCCGGCGGTGCCGGCGGTCAGCAGCAGCTGGCCCATCGACGCGGCCATGCCGATGCCGACGGTGACGATGTCGTTCGGCACGAACTGCATGGTGTCGTAGATCGCCATGCCGGCCGTGATCGAGCCGCCGGGCGAGTTGATGTAGAGGTAGATGTCCTTGTTCTGGTCCTCCGCGGCGAGCAGCAGGATCTTGGCGCAGATCTCGTTCGCGTTCTCGTCGCGCACCTCCTCGCCGAGCCAGATGATGCGATCGCGCAGCAGTCGGTCGAAGACCGAAGGCGCGAAGACGGGTTCAGCCACAGGTGACTCCTTCTCTCGGTTCGCTCCAACCCTAGGCGAGCGGCGCGGCGCGCTCGGCCGTGTTCGCCGCAGGCGGAGGCATGCGGAAGGGGCCGGGCTCGCGCCCGGCCCCTTCGCGTGGGATCAGTCCTCGGCGTGCTGCTTCGCGAGGTTCGCCTCCGCCTCGCGGATGGCGCCCTCGATGTCGTCCTCGTCGGCCTCCGCCTTCGGCAGGAAGTCCGACAGGTCGACCGTCTCGCCCTTGTCGTCGACGACCGTGACGCGGCCGAGCAGGGTCGAGAGGGTCTTGCCGCGGAGGATGTCGCCGAGCAGCACCGGCAGCTGGCCGTTGGCCTCGAGCGCCTGGACGAGCTCCTGCGGAGCCATGCCGTACTGCGCCGCCTGCTGCACGATGATCTGCGTGAGCTCCTGCTGCGTGACCTGCAGGTCCTCCTCCTCGGCGAAGCGGTCGAAGAGCATCTGCTGCTTGAGCAGCTTCTGCGTCTCCTGGCGCACCTCCTCGCCGTGCTCGGCGTCCTCGGAGCGGTTCTCGGCCTCGAGGTGGCGGGCCACCTCGTCCTCGACGACCTGCGACGGGACCTCGATCTCGACGGCCTCGATGAGCTCGTCCTGCAGGCGCTGGCGCGCCTGCTCGGCCTGGCCGAGGCGGCTCGAGCGGCCCGCCTGCTCGCGCAGGTCGGCCTTCAGCTCGTCGATGGTGTCGAACTGGCTCGCCATCTGGGCGAAGTCGTCGTCAGCCTCGGGCAGCTCGCGCTCCTTGACGGCCTGCACGGTGACGCTCACCTCGGCGTCCTTGCCGGCGTGGTCGCCGCCGACCAGGGTCGACGTGAAGGTCGTCTCCTCGCCCGCGGTGAGCGACTCGACGGCCTCGTCGATGCCGTCGATGAGCTCGCCCGAGCCGACCTCGTAGGAGATGCCGCTCGCCGTGTCGACGGGCTCGCCGTCGATCGAGGCGGTGAGGTCGAGCGTGACGAAGTCGCCCTTCGCGGCCGGGCGGTCGACGGTCACGAGCGTGCCGAAGCGGGCGCGCAGCTCGTCGAGCTCCTTCTGGACGGCGTCGTCGCCGACCTCGATGGCGTCGACGGTGATCGTGCGGCCCTCGACCTCGGGGAGGTCGAAGTCGGGACGGACGTCGACCTCGATCTCGAGCACGAGGTCGCCCGAGAAGTCCTTCACCTCGGGCCACGCGGTCACGTCGGCCTGCGGGCGGCCGAGCGGGCGGATGCCGGCCTCGGCGACGCCCTGGCGGTAGAACTCGTCGATCGACTGCGACACGGCCTGGTTGAGGATCTCCTCGCGGCCGACGCGCTGGTCGATGATCGCCGCAGGCACCTTGCCCTTGCGGAAGCCGGGCACGCTGATCTGCTCGGCGACGGTCTTGTACGCCTGGTCGATCGCGGGACGCAGCTCCTGGGGCTCGACGGCGATGGTGAGCTTCGTGCGCGTGTTCTCGATCTTCTCGACCGTGGTCTTCACGAGGGGGTCTCCTGAGGTTGATGGTGGTCGGGCCTGTGCGGCGCGGGCCCTGGGCCGCGCTGGCGCGCCAGATCCGCCGCGAGAGGGCGGACCACCGCCCGAGTCTACCGGCCCGTGCGCCCGCATCCCCAATCCGTCCGGGCCGCGGCTGCGAACCACCGGCATGACCTCCCTCGCCCTCGCGCCTCGGCCTGCAATACTCAGGCCGATGGCGCGCGCGCACGTGCGCCGCGTGCACGTGGAGAGGGGACCTGTGGAGATCGACGTCGAGGAGTGCCTCGTGCGCGCCGCCGACGGCGACCAGCGCGCGTTCGCCGCGCTCTACGACGCGACCGCTCCGCGCGTGTTCGGCCTCGTGCTGCGCATCCTGGTCGACCGCGCGCAGGCCGAGGAGGTCGCGCAGGAGGTCTTCCTCGAGGCGTGGCGGCAGGCGAAGCGCTTCGACCCGAGCCGCGGCGCCGCCATCAGCTGGCTGCTGCAGATCGCGCACGCGCGCGCGGTCGACCGCGTGCGCTCCTCGCAGGCGCAGCGCGACCGCGACGCGCGCATCGGGATCCGCGACACCGCGGTGCCGGTCGACGTCGTCGCCGAACAGGCCGAGGTCTCGCTCGACGCCGCCAGGGCGCGCAGCGCGCTCGGGCAGCTGAGCGACGCCCAGCGCGAGGCGATCGAGCTCGCCTACTTCGACGGGCTCACGCAGACCGAGATCGCCGAGCGCCTGGGGGCGCCGCTCGGCACGGTGAAGACGCGGATGCGCGACGGGCTCACACGCCTGCGCGGCATCCTGGGGGTGACGACATGAGCGACGACCGCCGGTCCGTCGACGACCTGGCCGCGGCGTACGCGCTCGACGCGCTGACGCCCGAGGAGCGCGCGCGCTTCGAGGCGGAGGCCTCGCCCGAGGCGCGTGCCGAGGCCGCGGCGCTCGCAGACACCGCCACGCTGCTCGGCGGCGACCAGGCCGCTCCCCCGCCGAGCCTCCGCGCGAGCGTGCTCGACGCCATCGCGCGCGAGCCGCAGCTGCCCGCGACGGACGACGCGCCTCGCGCCGCAGCTCCCGCAGCCCCGCTCGCCGCGCGCTCCGACGCGACCGGCACCGACGCATCCGGATCCGGCCTCGGCGCCTCCGCCCCGGCCGCAGCCCCGGCAGGCGACGCCGGCCGCCGGCTCGGACCGGCCGAGCGGCGCGCCCGCGCGCGCTGGCAGCCGATGCGCGTGCTCGGCGCGGTCGCCGCGAGCGCCGCGCTGCTCGTCGGCGGCATCGCCATCGGCACGCAGCTCGGCGACGACCCGCGGCAGGAGGCGCTCGGTGCCGTCGTGAGCGCGTCCGACGCGCAGCGCAGCGAGGTCGAGCTGGCCGACGGCACCGTCGCGACGGTGATCTGGTCGGCCGAGCAGGGCCAGTCGGCGATCCTCTTCGAGGGCCTGGGCGCCGCGCCCGAGGGCCGCACCTACCAGGCCTGGTACATCGACGCCGCGGGCCCGCACGACGCGGGCGTCTTCGACTCCGAGGGCGACTCCACCGCGATCGTGCTCGAGGGCGAGCTCTCGGCCGGCGCCGTCGTCGGCGTCACGGTCGAGCCGGCCGGCGGCTCCGAGGCGCCCACCACCGATCCGATCCTCGTCGTCGAGACCTGACGCATCCGCCGCCCGTGTCGGCGGCGGATGCGCGGGGCCGGGCTGGGATGATCGAGCGGTGTCAGACCTCTCGAGCGCGTCGTCGCGCGGCCGCCTGGGCCGGACGGCGATCGTCGTCGCGTCGATCGCCCTCGTCATCACCTGGAGCTCGGGCTTCGTGGGCGCCGAGCTCGCCGCTCGCGCCGACGGCGAGCCCATCACGGTGCTCGCGTGGCGCTTCGTCGTGCTCGCGGGGATCCTCGTGGCGACGATGCTCGTGCTGCGCCGCCGCTGGCCGGGCGCCCGCAGCTGGCTGCGGCAGGGCGCGATCGCGCTGCTGAGCCAGGCCGGCTACCTGCTGATGATCTTCGAGGGCGTGCGCTTCGGCGTCGACGGCGGCACCGCCGCGCTCATCGCCGCGCTGCAGCCGATGCTCGTCGCCACCGTCGCCGGCCGCTTCCTCGGCGAGCGCGCGAACGGGTGGATGTGGTTCGGCATGGTCGTGGGGCTCGCGGGCGTCGCGCTCGTCGTCTCCGGGCAGATCGGCGGCTCCGGCGCGCCGCTGTGGGCGCACGCGCTGCCGCTCGTCGGCGTGCTGTGCCTCGCGACCGGCACCGTGCTGCAGCGCCGCTGGCACATGCACGACGACCTGCTGCAGACCATCACGATGCAGTCGGTGGTCGCGGGCGCCGCGTTCATGCTCGTCGCGCTCGTGCGCGGCCACGCCGCCCCGCCGACGAGCCTCGACGTCTGGGGCGCGATCCTCTGGCTCGTGGTGCTCGCGAGCCTCGGCGGCTACGTGCTGTACGTCACCGTCACGCGCTCGCACGGCGCCACGTTCGTCAGCACCATGCTCTACCTCACGCCGCCGACGACGATGCTGTGGGTGTGGCTCTTCTTCGGCGTGCCGATCGCGCCGCTCGGCATCGCCGGGCTCGTGGTCGCCGCGGTGGGCGTGGCGATCGTGCTGACGGCGCAGCGGCGGGCGTCCGTTGCCTGACCGCGCTCAGCCCTCGTCGGCGAGCAGCGCCTCGACGTCGGGCAGGCCGCGGAAGCCCCCGAAGGTCCCCTGCTCGGCGATCTCCCGGGCGGCCCCGAGCCATCCGCCCCACGCCGCCCGTGCGAGCGTGCCGCCGACGCTGATGCGGCGCACGCCGAGCGCGGCGGCCTCCGCGACCGTGATCCAGGGCGCGTTGACCAGCAGGTTGACGGGCTTCGGCGCCACCGCCTCCACGATGGCCGAGATCTCGGCGCGCGTCGAGATCCGCGGCGCGTAGAGGCAGTCCGCGCCCGCCTGGGCGTACGCGACGAGCCGGGCGACCGTGTCGTCGAGGTCCGGATGCCCGACGACGTAGCCCTCGGAGCGCGCGGTCAGGAGCACTCGGGTGCCGCTGCGGTCGATCGCCTCCCGCGCGGCGCGGATGCGATCGACGGCGAGCGCGCGCTCGTGCAGCGGCGAGCCGGCGTCGCCGGTCGCGTCCTCGATGGAGAGCCCCGCGACGCCGGTCTCGACCGCGACCGCCACGGTGCCGCCCACGGCGTCGGGCTCGACGGCGTAGGCGCCCTGGAAGTCGGCGCTCACGGGCACCGCGACCGCGGCCGCGACGGCGCGGAGATGCGCGAGGGACTCGTCGAGCGCGAGGCGGGCGTCCTGCATGCCGAGCGCCCACGCCGCGCCGGCGCTCGTGGTCGCGAGCGCGGGGAAGCCGAGCCGCTCGAGGATGCGGGCGCTGCCGAGGTCCCACGGGTTCGGCATGACGAAGCAGCCGGCGGCGTGCAGGCGGTGGAGCTCGACGACTCGCGGATCGGCCACGGAGCCTCCTCGACGATCGCCCTCGGCCTGCAGCGCGACGCTATGCCCGCGCGCCCGTCCCCGCAAGGGGCTCCGTGCCGGCTACGCGCGCGCGAGCACCGCGTCGATCGCGGCGAGCTCGGGCTGCTCCGCCGCGCTCAGGTCCAGCGCGCGAGCGCGAGCGCGACGAGCGCGAGCCCCGCGGCCAGCAGCCCCATCGCCGCGTAGGAGCCGGTCGCGACGGCCAGCAGCGGGCCGAGCGCCGGGCCCAGCGCGGTGACGGCGGTGATGGGCGCGGCGAACGCGCCGTTCAGGGCGCCGTAGCCGCGCGGCCCCCAGCGCTCCACGACCGCGGAGCCCTGCACGAGCGTCTGCGCGCCGCGCACGGCGCCCGCGGCGACGCCGATCGCGATGAGCAGCCACGGCGGGCCGGGCACGAGCGACAGCAGCGCCAGCACGATCGCCGCGAGCCCCGCCGTCGTCGCGAGCGGCACCCACGGCGACGCAGCGCGCGGCAAAGCCACGTAGAGCAGCCGCCCGGCCACCTGGCCCGCGCCCAGCAGGCCGAGGCCCCACGCGGCGAGCTCGTACGTGAGCCCCTTCTCGGTGAGCAGCGGGATGGCGGCGAGCGTCACCATGTACAGGGCCGCGGCCACCGCGATCATGGCGACCTCGAGCATCCAGAACCGGCGGGTGCGCAGCACCGCGGCGACCGACGGCGGCGGCGCGTGCTCGCCGCTCGCCTCGCGGGCGGGCCAGGAGCGCTCGAGCGACCACCAGTGCAGCGGGGTCGTGACCGCGACGAGCACGACCGCGAGCACGAGCAGCGTCGCGCGCCAGTCGAGCACGCCGAGCAGCGCGGCGGTGAGCGGGGCGAACGCGGTCGAGGCGAGCCCGCCGGCGAGGGTGACGACCGTCATCGCCCGGCGGCACGCGCCGCCGCCCTGCGCATCGCCGTGGCGCCGCGTGAGCACCGTGAACGCCGCCTGGTAGAGCACCGCCGACTGGCCGAGGCCCACGACCACCCACGCCACGGCGAACCCGGGCACGGTGGTCGCGGCCGAGGCCATCGCGAGCCCGCCGGCGCCGACGAGGCTGCCGAGCGTCATGACGAGCCGCGGGCCGCGGTCGTCGAGCCAGCGGCCGACGACGATGCCGGCGGCGGCGGATGCGACGAGGCCGGCCGAGAAGCACAGCATCACGACGGGCAGTCCCCAGCCGGTGTCCGCCGCGACGGCGGGCGCGGCGACGATGAGCCCGTAGTACAGGATGCCCCAGCTGACGACCTGGCCGACCGAAAGCGCCGCGAGCCGCGCGACGGGCCCGGGCGAGCGGCGCTCGGCGCGCGCGGCGACGGCGCGGCCGCTCACTGGCGGCCCCGCGTCAGAGCCCGCGCAGCACGGCGGCGGTCTGCTCGAGCGTGCCGCGCACGACCGAGTAGTACGCCCACTTGCCGCGCTGCTCGCGCTCGACGAGCCCGGCCTCCGCGAGCACGCGCATGTGGTGCGACACGGTGCCCTGCGAGAGCCCCACGGGCGCCGTGAGGTCGCAGACGCACGCCTCGCCGCGCTCGCCTGCCGCGATGAGCGACAGCAGCCGCACGCGCGTCGGGTCGCCGAGCGCCTTCCCGACCTTCGCGAGGCGCTCGGCCTCGTCGCGCGGCATGCCGGCGTCGGCCTCGGGCGCGCAGCAGCCGTCGGCCGCGGGAGCGTCGATCGGGGCGTCGGTGATCGTCATGCGGGCAGTCTGCCACACAGATTGACAAACGTCGATGCGTCGTGCACGATCAACGCATCGATCACCTTCGATACGACTCGTCCCGATGAGGAGACAGCCATGCACGACCTTCCCGTCATCGTCGTCGGCGCCGGCCCGCAGGGCCTCGCCGCCGCCGCGCACCTGCTCGAGCGCGGCTTCGAGCCGCTCGTGCTCGAGCGCGGCGACGCGGCAGGCGCCGCCGTCTCGGAGTGGAGCCACGTGCGGCTCTTCTCCGCGTGGGACGAGCTGGTCGACACGGCGAGCCGGCGCCTGCTGGAGGCCGCGGGCACACCCATCCCGACGCGCGGCTACCCCAAGGGCGCCGCCTGGGTGCGCGACTACCTGCAGCCGCTCGCCGCGGCGCTCGGCGAGCGCGTGCGCTACCGCCAGGAGGTCGTCTCGATCAGCCGCCGAGGGCGAGACAAGGTGGTCGACGCCGGGCGCGCCGAGCAGCCGTTCGTCGTGCGCACCATCGACCGCGACGGCGTCGAGCGGCGCCTGCTCGCCCAGGCCGTGCTCGACGCATCCGGCACCTGGCGCACGCCGGCGCCCGCCGGCGCCGACGGCACCCCCGCGCTCGGCGAGCGCGCCGCCGCCGACCGCATCGACTACCGCATCCCCGCCGACGTCGCCGAGCTGGCAGGCGCGCACGTCGCCGTCGTCGGCGCCGGCCACTCCGCGACCCACGCCGTGCTGCGGCTCGCCGAGCTCGCCGAGCGCAGCCCCGGCACGCGCGTGACGTGGCTGCTGCGGCGCGCATCGGCCGAGGGTGCGCTCGGCGGCGGGGAGGCGGATGCGCTCCCCCAGCGGGCCGCGCTCGGCTCGCGAGCGAGGAGGGCGATCGAGCAGGGCCTCGTCGAGGTCGTGACCGGCTTCCGCCTCGACGAGGTGCGCCGCGCCGGCGACGGGATCGTGCTCGTGGGCGACGACGGCCGCGAGGTGGGCCCGGTCGCGCGGCTCTTCGCGCTCACGGGCTTCCGCCCCGACCTGTCGATCCTGTCGGAGGTGCGCGTCGCGGTCGACCCGTCGCTCGACGCGGTCGCCGGCCTCGCCGCCGAGATCGACCCCAACGTCCACTCGTGCGGCACGGTCGCCGCGACCGGCGTCGCCGAGCTCGCGCAGCCCGAGCCCGGCCTGTTCGTCATCGGCGCGAAGAGCTACGGCCGCGCGCCGACGTTCCTCGCGCTCACGGGCTACGAGCAGGTGCGCAGCGTCGTCGCGCACCTGGCCGGCGACCACGAGGCGGCCGCCCGCAACGAGCTCGTGCTGCCCGAGACCGGCGTGTGCGGCGGGGCGGGCGACTTCGGCGGCGGCTGCTGCGCCGCTCCGGCGCCGGCGCAGGCCGAGCGGGCCGAGGCCGTCGCCGTCTGAGGGGGCCGTTCGCCGGGCGCTGGCCCGGCGATCAGGCCCGGCCGGTCGGCGGAGCGCCGCCCGCGCGGGCGTCGAGCATCGCGCCGTAGCCCTCCTCGAAGGAGGGGAACCGCAGGTCGCCGAGGAGCGCCAGCAGCCGGTCGCCGGCGAGCACCGTGCCGCCGGCGACCTCCGGCAGGATGCGCGGCGGCGGCTCGACGCCCAGCCGCGCGGCGATCCAGCCGACCACCTCGCCGAGCGGCGCCGGGCGCCGGTCGACCGCGTGCAGCAGATGCGGCGGGTCTGCGGCCATCAGCATCGCCTCGAGGGCGCGCACGAGGTCGGTCTCGTGGATGCGATTGGTGCGCTGCGCGTGCTGCACGGGCGTGCGCTCGAGCACCGTGCGCACGAGCCGCTCCCGGCCGGGGCCGTAGATGCCCGCGGGACGCACCACGAGCGCGCCGAGCCGCTCGCGGGCGACGCGCTCGCCTTCGAGCAGCGTCCTGGCGCGCGCCGAGACCGGCGCCGGCGCATCCGCCTCCGTGCGCACCTCCGCGCCGGCGAGGCCCTCGAGCACGCGCGTCGAGGAGACGAGCACCACGCGGCTCGGCGGCTCCGGCAGCGCGTCGGCGAGGTGCTGCAGCGAGCGCACGTACGCGTCGTCGTCGGGGCCGGGCGGCAGCGTCACGACCATCGCGTCGACCTCCGGCAGCAGCCCGCGAGGCACCGGCTCGCCGAGGTCGACGGCGAGCGGCGACAGCGCTGCGGGCAGCGCCTCGGTGCGGCGGCGGAGCGCGACGGCCTCGCCGCCGCGCTCGACGAGGCGCAGGCCGAGACGGGTGCCGACCTGGCCGCATCCGACGAGCAGCGTGCGTTGCGCCGCCGTCTCCGAACCCATGTCGGGGTGACAGGATGCGAACCCGCGGGTCGGCGCGTCGCTGCCCCCGGCCCGACTCCCCATCCCGGCACGCACGTCGGGGCGACAGGATTCGAACCTGCGACCTCCCGCCCCCAAAGCGGGCGCTCTAGCCAAGCTGAGCTACGCCCCGTCGGGATCGCTCCCGTACGACGGGGAAGTCTATCGGCGCACGCCAACGCCGCCGCACGCGAGCGGCGGTGGAACTGGGACCCCTTGCACCGAACGGGACCCGGTGCACCGGGTCCCGTTCGGTCGGCGGGGTCCCGTTCCCGGGCCGCGCCGCTACAGCGTCCGCTCGCGGATCATCCGCGCGAGCTCGAGCCCGGAGTCCTTCACGGTGCGCTCCTGCGTGTCGTAGTCGACCCGCACGATGCCGAAGCGCTTGTGGTAGCCCCACGCCCACTCGTAGTTGTCGAGCAGCGACCAGTACATGTAGCCCTTGACCGGCACGCCCGCGTCGATGGCGTCGAGGATCGCGCCGACGTGCGCGCGGAGGAACTCGACCCGCTCTGCGTCGTGGATCCGCGCCTCGCCGGTCGCCGCATCCGTCACCACCTCGTCGTCGTAGGCGGCGCCGTTCTCTGTCACCCAGATCTCGACGCCCCTGGGCCCGGCGTACTCCTCGTGCACGCGTCGCAGCAGCCGGGTGAGCCCCTCGGGCTGCACCTCCCAGCCCATGGTCGTCGTGGGCAGGCCGCGCGGGTGCATGTGCACGCCGTCGGCGGCGGGGTACGGGCTGCCGACGGCGCGGTCGGTCGGGGCGTCCTGCAGCAGCGGCTCGGCGGGCGGCTCGAACGAGCACGCATCGCCGTGGTAGTAGTTCACGCCCAGCACGTCGATCGGCGAGCCGATGATCGCGAGGTCGCCCTCCTGCACCACGGCGTCGAGGCCGAGGTGGCCGACATCGGCGAGCAGCGTCTCGGGGTAGCTGCCGCGCAGGATCGGATCGATGAAGAAGCGGTTGAACTGCTCGTCGATGCGGCGGGCGGCGTCGCGATCGGATGCGCTGTCGGGGTCGACCGGGTCGGCGACGGTGAGGTTCAGGGTGATGCCGAGCCGCTCGGCGCCGGCCTCGCGGAGCGCCTGCACCGCCATGCCGTGCGCGAGCAGCAGGTGGTGGCCGGCGGCGAGGCCGTCGGCGACGCTCTGCCGGCCCGGCGCGTGCGCGCCGGCCGTGTAGGAGAGGAACGACGAGCACCAGGGCTCGTTGAGGGTCGTCCAGTTCTGCACGCGGTCGCCGAGCCGCTCGTGCACCGCGAGCGCGTAGTCGACGAAGCGGCTCGCGGTGTCGCGCTCGGGCCAGCCGCCGGCCTCCTCGAGCGCCTGCGGGAGATCCCAGTGGTAGAGCGTCAGCCACGGGAGGATGTCGGCGCCCAGCAGCTCGTCGACGAGCCGCGAGTAGAAGTCGAGGCCCTTCGCGTTCGGAGCGCCGCCGTCCGGGCACACGCGCGCCCAGCTCGTCGAGAAGCGGTACGTCTGCAGGCCCAGCTCGCGCATGAGCGCGACGTCCTGTGGCATGCGGTGGTAGTGGTCGCACGCGACGTCGCCGGTGTGGCCGTCGATCACGGCGCCCGGCACCCGGGCGAAGGCGTCCCAGATGCCCGGGCGGCGGCCGTCCTCGGCCGCGGCGCCCTCGATCTGGTAGGCGGCGGTCGCGCCGCCGAGGATGAGGTCTGCTGGGATGCTGCGCTGCACCCGAGAAGCGTATCGGGGCGGATGCGCGGGCGCCGATGCGGTAGATTCGTGCAGTCCCGAGGCACACGGCTCGGGGCGCGCGGGCGTAGCTCAATGGTAGAGCCTCAGTCTTCCAAACTGATTACGCGGGTTCGATTCCCGTCGCCCGCTCCCTCATCCCCGCTGGTCGAGCCGGCCGCGCAGAGGCCGAGTCGAGACCACACCGGCCGCCGTGCCCCCGCTGGTCGAGCCGGCCGCGCAGCGGCCGAGTCGAGACCACATCGGCCGGCGTGCGAGGCGCAGCCACAGCCGCTGCCGGTAGCGTGCCGGTGTGCATGCGCGACTGCGGACCCGCCCCCGCCGCCAGGGCTCGCCCCGGCTCGGCGCGGCGATGGTCGCCGCCGCCGCGCTGACGCTCGCCGCGTGCGTGGCCCTGCCGCCGGAGACGCCGGAGGATCCCGCGATCCCGACCACGGCATCCCCCGCCTTCACCGACCTCGCTCCCCCGCCGACGACCAACGGGCCCACCGAGCCGCCCGTGCCCACGACGGCGCCGGGCGACTTCGCCTACGGCGAGACGGTCGTCATCCACACCGAGCGCGGCTCCACGTGGGAGGTGACGGCGCTGCGGTCGATCGACCCGGCCGACTCGCTCGCGCTGCAGACGGGCTCGACCCCGCGGGCGAACGAGCGCTTCGTGGTGCTCGAGCTCGAGATCGAGAACGTCGGCGTCATCACGACGCACCCCATGCACGACATGACGATCGGCTATCAGCCCGACGGCGCACCGCTGTCGGATCAGAACTCCGCCTCCACGGCAGCCGCCCCGAACGACCTCGGCTACGTGTGGGACTTCGCGCCCGGCGACCGCGAGTCGGTGCAGGTGATCGTCGCCGTGCGCGACGACGCCGCGACGACCGGCAGCTGGGTGTTCACGACGAACGACCGCGGCACGCTCGAGCCGGGCACCGTCTACCGGTTCGGCTGAGCCCTCACAGCTGGCACCCGGGGCACCAGTACAGCTTGCGCCCCTGCATCGTCTCGAGCGCGACGCTCGTGCCGCAGCGGCGGCACGGCAGCCCCTCGCGCTTGTAGACCCAGTGGCGGTCGGCGCGGTTCGCGAGCGCCGCGGCCCGCCGCGCGCCGCGGAGGCCGTCGATCGTGAGCATCTGGCCCGTCTCGACGCCGATGCGCAGCAGCTTCACCCAGTCGCGCCAGAGCGCGCGCAGCTCGTCGTCGGTGACGGCGCTGCCCGGCCGGTGCGGGTCGATGCGGGCGCGGAACAGCAGCTCGGCCCGGTAGACGTTGCCGATCCCGGCGACGACCGACTGGTCCATGAGCAGCTGCCCGATGGGCTGGTTGGAGCGCGACGCTCGCGCGACGAAGCGGTCCTCGGCCTTGCGGCGCGACTCGGTCGGCGCCTCGGGGTCGGGCCCGAGCCGCTCGGCGAGCGCCGCGACCTCGGCCGGCTCGAGCACCTCGCACACGGTCGGCCCGCGCAGGTCGGCGACGGCGGTGTCGGTGAGGATGCGCACGCGCACCTGCCCGACGGGCTCCGGCGGGAAGTCCACGGCCTCCGTCGCCGTCTCCTGCTCCCCCGCCCGCAGCCGCGCGAGGCGAGGCGCGCCGATCGAGGCGATCGAGTCCTCGTGCTCGCCGTCGACGCCGGCGCGCTCGGGGATGCCGCGCATGCCGGTCTGGCCCATCCGCCCGACCGCGGCGAGGATCGTGGGGTCGACGCTGATGGCGCCGGCGAAGTCCCACGCGCCGTAGATGCCGAGGTGCACGTGCAGCACGTGCGCGGGCTGGGCAGCGGTGCCGCCGAAGCCGAGCAGGAGGTGCTTGCCGATCGCCTCGGAGGAGGTGATCTCGAGCCCGTCGAGCTCGGCGGCGCCCACCTCGAACCGCCCCTGCGGGCTCGTCACCCGGGCGGTGCGCCCGACGAAGTTCGCGCCGAACTGCCGGGCGATGCGATGGACGGAGTGCCCCTCCGGCATCAGCGGATCTCGTGGCCCGCGATGCCGCCCGTGCTCTCGTACTCCCCGAGCTGCGCGATGCGGCGCGCGTGCCGCTCGGCGCCCGAGAAGGGTGTGGCGAGGAAGGCGTCGATGATCTCGAGCATCTCCTCCTCGGTGTGCTGGCGGGCGCCGACGGCGACGACGTTCGCATCGTTGTGCTCGCGCGCGAGCTGCGCGGTCGCGAGGCTCCAGGCGAGCGCCGCGCGCACGCCCTCGACCTTGTTCGCCGCCATCTGCTCGCCGTTGCCCGAGCCGCCGAAGACGACGCCGAGCGCCTCGACGCCGTCGCGCTGGTCGCGCACGACCGCGCGCGCCGCATTGATGCAGAACGACGGGTAGTCGTCCTCGGCGTCGTAGTCGGCCGGCCCGTGGTCGACCGACTCGTGGCCGGCGGCCTCGAGGTGCGCGACGAGCCGCTTCGAGATCTCGAAGCCGGCATGGTCGGTGGCGACGTGGACGCGCATCACGCCTCCTCTGCGCCGAAGACCGGCCCGCGGGTGCGCGAGCGCTTGAGCTCGAAGAAGCCGTCGACAGATGCGGCTGCGACGATCCCGTCGAACATGCGCAGCGCCTCCTCGCCGGTGGGCGCGGGGCTGACGACGGGGCCGAAGAAGGCGACGTCGTCGACGGCGATCACGGGCGTGCCGACGTCGTCGCCGACGAGCTCGATGGCGCGGCCGTGGCTGTCGCGCAGCGCCTCGTCGTGCGCATCCGTCTCGCTCGCGAGCGCGGCGTCGAGCCCCACCTCGGCGAGCGCCTCCGCGATGATCGCGTCGTCGTCCTCGCGGCCCTCGGGGTGGATGCGCGTGCCGAGCGCGTCGTACAGGGGCTTCACGACGGCGTCGCCGCCCGCGGCGCGCGCGGCGGTGACGAGGCGCGTGAGGCGCATCGAGCGGGGCATGCGCGCGGCGTACGACTCGGGCAGGTCGCGACCCTCGTTGAGCACCGCGAGGCTCATCACCTGCCAGTCCACGTCGAGCCCGCGCACGTCGGCGACCTCGCCCAGCCAGCGACTGGTCATCCACGCCCACGGGCAGGTCGGGTCGAACCACATGCGCACGCGCTGCGGCTGGTCTGCGGGAGCCTCGATCGTCATGGCTCGATGCTACCGAGGGCACGGCGGGCGCCCGCCGCCGCGCCACTACGCTGGAGCGCACCAGCACACACTGCCGAAGGAGTCCCGCGTGCCCGGAGAGAACCTCACCCGCACCGAAGCCCAGGAGCGCGCAGCGCTCGTCGAGGTCGACGGCTACGACGTCGCGCTCGACCTGACGACCGGGGACGAGGTGTTCCGCTCGACGACGACGGTGCGCTTCCGCGCCCAGGACGGCGCATCCACGTTCATCGACCACATCTCCAAGCAGGTGCACTCGGTCACGCTGAACGGCGCCGAGCTCGACGTCGCCGCTGTCGACGACGGCGTGCGCATCCAGCTCGAGGGCCTCCAGGCCGAGAACGAGCTGACCGTCGTCTCCGACGCGATGTACGTCAACACCGGCGAGGGCCTGCACCGCTTCGTCGACCCGGTCGACGGCGAGGCCTACCTCTACTCCCAGTTCGAGGTGCCCGACTCGCGCCGCGTCTTCGCGGTGTTCGAGCAGCCCGACCTCAAGGCCGAGTTCCGCTTCACCGTCACGGCGCCCGCCGCGTGGCAGGTCGTGTCGAACCAGCCCACGCCCGAGCCGGTCGTCGAGGGCGACACCGGCACCTGGGCGTTCGAGCCGACGCCGCGCATCTCGAGCTACATCACCGCGCTCGTCGCGGGCCCCTACACGGTCACCCGCTCCGAGCTCACCTCGAGCGACGGCCGCACCATCCCGCTCGGCATCTTCTGCCGCGCGTCGCTCGCCGAGCACATGGACGCCGACTACCTGTTCGACATCACCCGCAAGGGCTTCGCCTTCTTCGAGGACCAGTTCGGCGTCGCCTACCCGTTCGAGAAGTACGACCAGCTCTTCGTGCCCGAGTTCAACGCGGGCGCGATGGAGAACGCCGGATGCGTGACGTTCACGGAGTCGTACGTGTTCCGCGCGCAGGTGACCGACGCCATCCGCGAGCGCCGCGTCGTGACGGTGCTGCACGAGCTGGCCCACATGTGGTTCGGCGACCTCGTGACGATGCGCTGGTGGAACGACCTGTGGCTCAACGAGTCGTTCGCCGAGTGGGCGTCGACCCTCGCCACCGCCGAGGCGACCGAGTGGACGGGCGCGTGGACGACGTTCCAGGCGATGGAGAAGACCTGGGCGTACCGTCAGGACCAGCTGCCCTCGACGCACCCGATCGTCGCCGAGATCCGCGACCTCGAGGACGTGCAGGTCAACTTCGACGGCATCACGTACGCCAAGGGCGGCTCGGTGCTCAAGCAGCTCGTCGCCTGGGTGGGCCTCGAGTCGTTCATGCAGGGCGTCGGCGCCTACTTCCGCAAGCACGCGTGGGGCAACACCGAGCTCACCGACCTGCTCTCGGAGCTCGAGGCCGCGAGCGGCCGCGACCTCGGCGACTGGAGCCGCAAGTGGCTCGAGACGGCCGGCGTCAACACGCTGCGCCCCAAGATGGAGCTCACCGCCGACGGCATCATCTCGTCGTTCGCGATCGAGCAGACGGCGCCGGCCGAGTGGCCGACCCTGCGCCCGCACCGCGTCGCGGTCGGCTTCTACGAGCTCGAGGACGAGGTGCTGCGCCGCACCCACCGCGTCGAGCTCGACATCGACGGCGAGTCGACCGACGTGCCGCAGCTGGCCGGGCACCTGCGGCCCGCGCTCATCCTGCTGAACGACGACGACCTCGCCTACGCGAAGATCCGCCTCGACGACGAGTCGATGGCCACCGCGATCGAGCACCTGCGCGACATCGAGGAGCCCCTCGCCCGTGCGCTCGTGTGGGGCGCGGCCTGGGACGCGACCCGCGACGCCGAGACCCCGGCGAGCGACTACGTCGACCTCGTGCTCGCGAACATCGGCGCCGAGACCGAGTCGACGACCATCCGCCTCGCCCTCGCGCAGCTGGCGCAGGCCGCCCGCACCTACGTGCACCCCGAGCGCCGCGCGGCGACGATCGAGCGTGTCGGCGATGCGCTGTGGCAGCTCGCCGAGCAGGCTCAGCCCGGCTCGGACGCGCAGTTCCAGTTCGTCGGCGCCTTCGCCGGGCTCGCCTCGACCGACGCGCACGTCGCGGCGCTGCGGGGCCTCCTCGACGGCAGCCGCACGCTCGAGGGCCTCGCGATCGACGCCGACCTGCGGTGGCAGCTGCTCGACGGCCTCGTGCTGAACGGCGCCGCCGGCGAGGAGGAGATCGCCGCGGAGCTCGCGAGCGACGACACCGCGACCGGCCGGCAGTTCGCCGCCCGGGCGCGCGCGACCGTCCCCACGGCCGAGGGCAAGGAGGCCGCGTTCGCGTCGGTCGCGGACGAGGCGGGCGCGTCGAACATGATCGTGCGCTACACCGGCCTCGGCCTGCAGCACGTGAACGACGCATCCTCGCTCGAGCCGCTCGTCGCCCGCTACCACGACGCCATCCAGCAGATCTGGGACTCGCGCACCTACCAGGTGGCGGAGGGGCTGCTCGTCGGGCTCTACCCGGCGGTGCTCGCCGACGAGCGACTGGCGGAGGCGACGCGCGCGTGGCTCGCCGACAACGAGTCGGCCGTGCCGGCGCTGCGCCGCATCGTGGTCGAGCACCTCGCCGGCGTCGAGCGGGCGCTCAAGGCGCAGCAGCGGGACGCGTGACCGGAGGGCCTCGTGGGTGACGTGAGCTGGAGCTCGTTCGGCGAGTGGTGGCAGACCTGGGGCGCGCCGATCGGCGTGCTGCTGGTCGTCGTCGGCGCCTTCATCGCGTTCTGGATCGTGAAGGCCGTCATCGGCCGCGTCGTCCACGAGGTCGTCACCGGCGTGAAGCGCCGGGCCGACGCCGCCGACACCGAGGCGCTCAGCAGCTCGCCGCTCGCGCAGGTGCGCGTCGTGCAGCGCACCCGCGCGATCGGCAGCGTGCTGAACACGATGGTCGCCTGGGTGATCACGGCGCTCGCGCTCATCCTGATCCTCAGCATCCTGGGGGTGAACGCCGGGTCGCTCGTCGCGATGGCGGGCTTCCTCGGCGCCGCCGCCGGCATCGGCGCGCAGGGCGTCATCAAGGACTTCCTGAACGGCCTGTTCATGGTGTTCGAGGACCAGCTCGGCATCGGCGACGTCGTCGACCTCGGCGAGGCCTCCGGCGTCGTCGAGTCGGTCGGCATCCGCGTGACGCAGGTGCGCGACGTGCACGGCACGCTCTGGTACGTGCGCAACGGCGAGATCGTGCGCGTCGGCAACAAGTCGCAGGGCTGGGCGCGCGCGATCATCGACCAGGCCGTGCCGTACCACGCCGACGTCGACGCGGTCGAGCAGCGCCTGCTCGACGTCGCCACCGAGATGAGCGAGTCGCCCGAGTGGGTCGGCCGCATCATCGACAAGCCCGAGACGTGGGGCATCGAGTCGGTGTCGGCCGAGGCGGTCGTCATCCGGCTCGTGGTGAAGACCCGCGCGAGCGCGAAGGACGACGTCGCGCGCGAGCTGCGCCGCCGCGTCAAGGCGGGGCTCGACGACCTCGGCGTCGAGCTGCCGTCGCTGCAGAAGGTCGTCGTGCAGGGGCTCGGCGAGCAGCCGCCGGCGAAGGGCGGGCAGGCATGACGCAGACCCTCCACGACGCCGTCGGCGGCAGCCCGTTCTTCGCGCGCCTCGTGCACGAGTTCTACGAGCGCGTCTGGCAGGACGACGTGCTCCGCCCGATGTACCCGCAGGACGACCGCGCCGGCGCCGAGGATCGCTTCCGCATGTTCCTCGAGCAGTACTGGGGCGGCTCGACCGCCTACAGCGAGCAGCGCGGGCACCCGCGGCTGCGCATGCGCCACGCGCCGTTCCCGGTCGACCCCGACGCGCGCGAGCGCTGGCTCGCGTGCATGCGCGGCGCGCTCGACGCGGTCGACCCCGCGCCGCTGCACCGCGCCGAGCTCGACGACTACTTCGAGCGCGCCGCGACGGCGATGCTCAACCGCAACCCGCTCATACGCTGACGAGGAGACCGCCGTGGCCGCAGCAGAGGACGTCGTCGTCATCGGAGCGGGCCTCGCCGGCCTCGTCACCGCGTGCGAGGCGCTCGACCGCGGCCGCACGGTGCGCATCGTCGAGCAGGAGGGCCCCCGCTCGATCGGCGGGCAGGCGTTCTGGTCGTTCGGCGGTCTGCTGCTCGTCGACTCCCCCGAGCAGCGCCGCCTCGGCATCCACGACTCGCTCGAGCTCGCGCGCGCCGACTGGGCGCGCAGCGCCGGCTTCGACCGCGACGAGGATGCGTGGGGCCGGCGGTGGGCGGAGGCCTACCTGGAGTTCGCCCACCGCGACCTCTCCCCCTGGCTGCGCTCGCTCGGCGTGCGCCTCTTCCCGGTCGTCGGGCACGCCGAGCGCGGCGCCCGCACGCCTGGCGGCCATGGCAACACCGTGCCGCGCTTCCACATCGTCTGGGGCACCGGTCCCGGCCTCGTGGCGCCCTTCACGCGCCGGCTGCGCGACGCGGTCGCCGACGGGCGCGCGCGGCTCTCCTTCCGCCACCGCGCGACGCGCCTGCTCGTCGAGGACGGCCGGGTCGTCGGCGTCGCCGGCGACCGGCTGGCCGACGACCTGACGGTGCGCGGCGAGCCGTCGAGCCGGGAGGCCATCGGTGCGTTCGAGGTGCGCGCCGAGTCGGTGGTGGTCGCGACGGGCGGCATCGGCGGCGAGCTCGAGCGGGTGCGGGCGCTCTGGCCCGCGCGCCTCGGCGCGGCGCCGCGCGAGGCGGTGCGCGGCGTGCCGCTGCACGTCGACGGCTCCGGGCTCCGGTTCGCCGTCGATGCGGGCGCGCGACTCGTGAACGAGGACCGCATGTGGCACTACACCGAGGGCATCGCCAACTGGGATCCGATCTGGCCCGACCACGGCATCCGCATCCTCCCCGGACCCTCGAGCCTCTGGCTCGACCACCGGGGCCACCGGCTGCCCTCCCCCAACTACCCCGGCTTCGACACGCTCGCGACGCTCGAGCACCTGCGCTCCGTCGGCGCCGAGCACTCGTGGTTCGTGCTCACGCAGTCGATCGTCGAGAAGGAGTTCACGCTCTCGGGCTCCGAGCAGAACCCCGACCTGACCGGCAGGAGCATCCCGCGGCTGCTGCAGCGGGTGCTGCCCGGTGCGCCCGCGCCCGTGCAGGCGTTCCTCGACCACGGCGAGGACTTCGTCGTCGCGGGCAGCCTCACCGAGCTGCTCGACGGCATGGAGCGGCTCGGCGGCGACGGCGCGCTCGACCGGGCCGCCGTCGTCGCCGCGATCGAGGAGCGCGACGCGGCCGTCGCCGACCCCGCCTCCCACGATCCGCAGGCGGTCGAGATCCGCCGCGCCCGTGAGTACCTCGGCGACCGGCTCGTGCGCACCGCGGCGCCGCACCGCATCCTCGACGAGCGCCACTGGCCGCTCATCGCCGTGCGCCTGCGCACCCTCACCCGCAAGACCCTCGGCGGCATCCAGACCGACCTCGACTCGCGCGCGCTCGGCGCCGACGGCGCACCGGTGCCCGGCCTCTTCGCCGTGGGCGAGGCGGCCGGCTTCGGCGGAGGCGGCGTGCACGGCTACCGGGCGCTCGAGGGCACCTTCCTCGGGGGCTGCCTGCACACCGGCCTCCGCGCCGGCCGCGCGGTCTGAGGCGCGGACGGCAGAGCGCCCCGTCCGCTCGGGACGGGGCGCTCCTGTCGGGTCGTCAGCGGCTGAAGTTGCCGCGGTAGTACTCGTACACCCAGCCGACCATGACGATGGCCAGCAGGCCCGCGCCGATGGGGATGAGGAACGTGGGGCCCGCGAGCGACAGGAACATCACCGCGAGGGCGCCGGCGAGCGCGATCGGCCACCAGCTCCACGGCGAGAAGTGCCCCTGGTCGGGGTCGTCCTCGTCGAGCTCGGCGTCGAGGCGGTCCATCGCGAGCTCGCCGTGCTGGCCGCGGCGCACGAGCACGAGGTAGAAGGCGATGAGCGTGCACATCACGCCCACGAGCGCCATGCCCAGCGTGCCCGCCCACTCGATGCGGCCGTCGTACGACCCCATGTGCCACACCGTGTAGACGGCGGCGCAGAGGTAGAAGAAGACGGCGATGACCGTCAGGATGACGATGTTCGAGCGCATGTCAGCGGACCTCGTCCTTCTGCAGGTCGACCACGGGTCGGTTCGGGGCGTCCTTCAGCGGTCCGACGCCGTACTGCGGGCCCGCGTTCGGGTGGTGCAGGTCGAACGCCGGCGACTCCGAGCGGATGCGCGGGATGGCGTGGAAGTTGTGGCGCGGCGGCGGGCAGCTCGTCGCCCACTCGAGCGAGCGGCCGGTGCCCCACGGGTCGTCGACGGTCACGCGCGGCGCCGTGCGGGCCGTGATCCACACGTTCCAGAGGAACGGCACCATCGACAGGCCGAGGATCATCGCGCCCACGGTCGACAGCTGGTTCATCCACGTGAAGCCGTCCTCCGCCAGGTACGTGTAGTACCGGCGCGGCATGCCGATGACGCCCAGCCAGTGCTGCACGAGGAACGTCATGTGGAAGCCGATGAAGAGCATCCAGAAGTGCACGTGGCCGAGGCGGTCGTTCAGCATCTTGCCGGTCCACTTGGGCCACCAGAAGTAGAAGCCCGAGAACATCGCGAACACGACCGTGCCGAAGACGACGTAGTGGAAGTGCGCGACCACGAAGTACGTGTCGGAGATGTGGAAGTCGAGCGGCGGCGACGCGAGGATGACGCCCGTCAGGCCGCCGAACGTGAACGTCACGAGGAAGCCGAACGCCCACAGCATGGGCGACTCCCACGTGATCGAGCCGCGCCACATCGTGCCGATCCAGTTGAAGATCTTCACACCGGTCGGCACCGCGATGAGCATCGTCATGAGCGAGAACCACGGCAGCAGCACGGTGCCCGTGACGTACATGTGGTGCGCCCACACCGTCACCGACAGCGCCGCGATCGCGATCGTCGCGCCCACGAGGGTGTTGTAGCCGAAGATCGGCTTCCGCGAGAAGACCGGGATGACCTCGGAGATGATGCCGAAGAACGGCAGCGCGATGATGTAGACCTCGGGGTGCCCGAAGAACCAGAACAGGTGCTGCCAGAGCACGGCGCCGCCGTTGGCGGGGTCGTAGATGTGGCCGCTGAAGATGCGGTCGATCGCCAGGCCGAACATGGCTGCCGCGAGCACCGGGAAGACGATGATCACGAGCAGCGACGTGATGAGGATGTTCCAGCTGAAGATCGACATGCGGAACATCGTCATGCCGGGCGCGCGCATCGTGATGATCGTGGTGATGAAGTTGACGCCGCCCATGATCGTGCCGAAGCCCGACAGCGCGAGGCCCAGGACCCACAGGTGGCCGCCGATGCCCGGCGAGAACGCGGTGGTGCTCAGCGGCGTGTAGGCGAACCAGCCGAACGAGGCGGCGCCCTGCGGCGTCAGGAAGCCGCCGATCGCGATGAGCGAGCCGAACGTGAACATCCAGTACGCGAGCGCGTTGAGGCGCGGGAAGGCGACGTCGGGCGCGCCGATCTGCAGCGGCATGAGCACGTTGGCGAAGCCGGCGAAGAGCGGCGTCGCGAACATCAGCAGCATGATCGTGCCGTGCATCGTGAAGAGCTGGTTGTACTGCTCCTCCGTGGGCACGATCTCGAGGCCCGGCGCGAACAGCTGCGCGCGGATGAGCAGCGCCATGACGCCGGCGATGAGGAAGAAGATGAACGAGGTGCCGAGGTACAGGTACCCGATCGTCTTGTGGTCGGTGGAGGTGATCCACTTGACCAGCGTGTTGCCCTTGCGCTCAGCGCTGCGGCTGATCGCGGGGCGCGTCGCCGTGGCGGTCATCAGTCTTCCTCGCCTTCGTTGGTGGTGTCGACGCTCTCGTCGTGACCCGGGTCGATGTTGTCGTCACCGGTGAAGGCGTTGACCGACTCGTCGATGGCGCCGACGTTGCCCTCGGCCTCGAGGCTCTCGAGGTAGGCGTCGTACTCCTCGGGGCTCACGAGCTCGACGTTGAAGAGCATGAGCGAGTGGTACTCGCCGCAGAGCTCGGCGCACTTGCCGCGCAGGATGCCCTCCTGGTCGCCGGTCTCGAAGTACATGTGGTTCGTGACGCCCGGGAGCATGTCCTTCTTGTAGAGGAACTCGATCACCCAGAACGAGTGGGCGACGTCGCGCGACTCGAGCGTGATCTCGATCGTGGAGTTCGTCGGGAGGTACAGCGTCGGGAGCGAGCTCGCGTCGATGAGGTTCGACTCAGGGTCGTTCTGCGCCTGGATGCCCTGGTAGTAGACCGGGTCCTGGCCGTCGCGCTCGTAGACGAAGTCCCATGCCCAGCGCTTGCCGTAGACGGTGAGCGAGTAGTCGGGGTCGTCGATCGGCTCCTCGATGATCGCCTGGTCGCGCGCCGTGAAGGCGAAGAAGCCGGCGACGAGGACGACGGGGACGATCGTGAAGAAGATCTCGATCGGCATGTGGTAGCGCAGCTGCACCGGCAGGCCCGTCTGGCCCTTGCGGCGGCGGTACGCGATCGCGGCCCAGATCATGAGGCCCCACGTGATGATGCCGACGCCCAGCAGCACGATCCAGGAGGTCGTCCACAGGCCCATGATGCGGTCCACGTGGTTCGTCAGACCCGGGTCGGTCGGCATCCACCCCTGCAGCTGCGCCTGGGTGCATCCGGCGAGCGCAAGGGCGACGACCACCGCGACCGGGGCGGCGATCCAACGAGATCGACGATTGCGCAATGTCTTCCTCCGAGTCGGTGAGCAGTCACCTCCGATCCTAGTACCCACAGAGGGCGCTCAGGCTCCTGCCACGCGCCTCCGAGGCGCCCCTGGAACGCGACGACGCCGCCGATCCCGAGGGATCGGCGGCGTGTCGCTGCGGGCTGCTCGCGCGGCCTAGTGGAAGGAGTCGCCGCACGCGCAGCTGCCCTGCGCGTTGGGGTTGTCCATCGTGAAGCCCTGCTTCTGGATCGAGTCCTCGAAGTCGATCGTCGAGCCGTCGAGGTAGGGCACGCTCATGCGGTCGACGATGACCTCGACGCCGTCGAAGTCGCGCACGACGTCGCCGTCGAGCTTCCGCTCGTCGAAGTAGAGCTGGTAGATCAGCCCCGAGCATCCGCCGGGCTGCACGGCCACGCGCAGGCGCAGGTCGTCCCTGCCCTCCTGGTCGAGCAGGCGGCGCACCTTGTCGGCGGCCGTCTCCGTGAGCATGACGCCATGGGTCGCGAGATCGGTCATCTGCGGCTCCTCTCCGGTCTCCGTCGGGGCAACGCCCGACCCGTCCAGTCTATTCCGCGCGGTCGCCGGCCCGCGCGAGCAGCAGCGCCTCCGCGCCGATCGCGCGCCGCAGCACGCCGAGGTGCTGCGACTCGTTGGGGCTGTGCGCCATCGTGCCCGGGTCCTCGACGCCCGTCACCAGGATCTGCGCGCCGGGGAACTGCGCGACGAGGTCGGCGATGAACGGGATGGAGCCGCCGATGCCGGTCTCGACCGCCTCCGCGCCCCACGCATCCGCCATCGCCCGCTTGGCCTCGGTCGCGCCCCAGCCGCTCGCGTCGACGAGGAAGGGGTCTCCGAGGTCGATGCTGTCGAGCTCGATGTGCGCGCCGAACGGGGCGTGCGCGCGCAGGTGGCGCTCGATCGCGGCGAAGGCGTCGGCGGCCGACTGGCCCGGCGCGATGCGCGTCGAGAGCCGGAACCGCATCGTCGGGAGGATGGTGTTGGATGCGTCGGGCACGCTGGGCGCGTCGACCCCGGTGATCGTCGCCGACGGCTTGGCCCAGAGGCGCGCCAGCAGCGGGCCGGTGCCGACGAGCTGCACGCCGTCGAGCAGCGCCGCCTCGGCGCGCAGGTGCTCCTCCGACTGCTCGGGGACGTCGAGGTCGGCCTCGGTGAGGCCCTCGATGGCGACCGAGCCGTCGTCGTGCCAGAGGGTCGCGGCGAGCTTCGAGAACGCCATCATCGCGTCGGGCACCGCGCCGCCGTACATGCCCGAGTGGCTCGCGTGGCCGAGCGTCGTGATGCGCACGTTGAGCGCGACGTTGCCGCGGAGCGCCACGGTGAGCGACGGCACCTCGGTCGACCAGTTGTCGCTGTCGGCCACGACGATCACGTCGGCCTCGAGCGCCTCGGCGTGCTGCTCGAGGAAGCGCTGGAAGGAGCGCGAGCCGTGCTCCTCCTCCCCCTCGATGAACAGCGCGAGGCCCACCTCGGGCTCGACGACCTCGGCGAGCGCGCGGATCGCGGCGATGTGCGCGATGACGCCCGCCTTGTCGTCGGAGGCGCCGCGGCCGTGGAGGCGCCCGTCGATCTCGGTCGGCTCGAACGGCGGCGTGCGCCACAGGGCCTCGTCGCCCCAGGGCTGCACGTCGTGGTGGGCGTAGAGCAGGATCGACGGGCGGCCGGCGCGGGCGGGTCGGGTCGCGAGCACCGCCGGCTGGCCGAGCTCGTCGGTGTCGCCGATCGGGGCGCGCTCGATCGAGACGCGCTCGAACACGCCCGTCCCCTCCGCGAGGGCGGCGACCGCCTCCGCGCTCGCCTGCACGTGCGCCGCGTCGTAGGCGTCCCACGACACGCTCGGGATGCGCACGAGCGCCTTCAGGTCGTCGACAGCGCGGTCGAAGCCGGCATCGACGGCGGCGAGGACGGCCCGGTCGCGCTCGGAGAGCTCGGCGCCCGGGCGCGCGGGGAGAGAGTCAGCGGGGGAAGCAGTCATGCGCACGATCCTAGGCGTCGGCGGGAGGGCGGCGGCGGTAGGATGGGTCGATCCAGCCCCCAGCGAGAAGGACCTCCACGTGCCGCTGTTCAGCCGCTCCGACGCCAGCAAGCAGCCCCAGCCGGGGACCGAGGTGCGTCGCACGCCGAAGCAGTCGGAGCAGGTCGCCCGCAACCGCCGCCCCCTCGTCCCCGAGGACCGCAAGGAGGCGCGGCGCCAGGTGCAGGAGAAGATGCGCAGCGAGCGCGAGAAGGCTCGCCGCGGCTTCGAGTCCGGCGACGAGAAGTACCTGCCGGCGCGGGACAAGGGCCCGGTGCGGCGCTACGTGCGCGACTGGGTCGACGCCCGCCTCTCGATCGGCACCGCCGCGATGCCGATGATGATCGTCGTGCTCGTCATGACGTTCGTCAACGACCCGCAGTGGCGCCTCATCGCCAACCTCGTGCTGTGGGGCTTCGTCGCCGTCGTCGTGCTCGACTCGGTCGTGATGGCGTGGCAGCTGCGCCGCGCGCTGCGCGCGAAGTTCGGCGAGAAGGATGCGAAGGGCCACGGCTGGTACGCCACCATGCGCGCCGTGCAGCTGCCGTTCATGCGCATGCCGAAGCCCAAGACCAAGCTCTTCCAGCAGCCGGAGTGAGCGCTGTGGCGCGAGCCGCCGCCTCACCCCTGCGCGCGAGCGGGAGCGCGAGCGCTACGTCGCGAGCAGCCCCGCGTTGATCTCGCGCGCCCAGCCCGGCCCGCGGTAGATGAAGCCGGTGTAGCCCTGCACGAGGGCGGCGCCGGCGTCGAGCCGCTCGCGCACCTGCGCGGCCGTCTCCACGCCGCCGACCGAGATCACGTCGATCGCCTCGGGCAGCGTCGCGCGCAGCAGGCGCAGCACCGCGAGCGACCTCGCGGCCACCGGCGGGCCCGACAGCCCGCCCGCGCCGGCGCGCGCCACCGCATCCGCATCGCTCACGAGGCCGTCGCGCCGGATCGTGGTGTTCGTGGCGATGACGCCCGCGAGCGCCAGGCGCTCGGCGAGCGCGGCGATGCCCTCGACCTGCTCGTCGTCGAGGTCGGGCGCGATCTTCACGAGCACCGGCACGTCACCGGCCTCGGCGCGGATCGCCGCGAGCAGCGGCTCGAGCACGCGCGTCTCCTGCAGGCCGCGCAGGCCGGGTGTGTTCGGGGAGGAGACGTTGACGGCCAAGTAGTCGGCGACCGGTGCGAGCAGGCGCGCCGAGTGCAGGTAGTCGCGCTCGACCGCGGCGGTGTCGTCGGCGTCGACCACGCGGCTCTTGCCGATGTTGACGCCGATCACGGGGCGCGAGCGCGCCTCGCGGGCGACGGCGATGCGCTCGGCGGCGACCGCCGCTCCCTGGTTGTTGAAGCCCATCCGGTTGATGAGGGCTCGGTCGTCGACGAGCCGGAACAGGCGCGGCCGGTCGTTGCCGGGCTGCGGGCGCGCCGTGATCGTGCCCACCTCGACGTGGCCGAAGCCGAGCGCGCCGAGGCCCGCGATCATCGTCGCGTCCTTGTCGAAGCCGGCCGCGATGCCGAACGGCGTCGGCAGCTCGCGGCCGAGGGCGCGGGTGCGCAGCGCCGGGTCGGTGCGCACACCGGGGTGCGCGAGCCCGATCGCCCGGATGGCGGCCGCGCCGAGGTGGTGCGCCCGCTCGGGGTCGACGTGGCGGAAGCCGTGCCGGAAGAGCTGGTCGTACGCGGTCATCGCTCCTCCTCCGCGTCGACGGCGTGCGCCTGATCCTCGCGCAGGGCCCGGATGGCGGCCTCGAAGTCGTCGAGCGAGTCGAAGGCGTTGTAGACGCTCGCGAACCGCAGGTAGGCCACCTCGTCGAGCTCGCGCAGCGGCGGCAGCACCGCGAGGCCGATCTCGTTCGCGTCGATCTGGCTCGCGCCGGTCGCGCGTATGGTCTCCTCGACCGCCTGCGCGACGCCGGCGAGGTCGGCGTCGGTGACGGGCCGGCCGCGCACGGCCTTCCGGACGCCCTCGATGACCTTCTCGCGGCGGAACGGCTCGAGCACGCCGGAGCGCTTCACGACCGACAGGCTCGCCGTCTCGGTGGTGGTGAAGCGGCGGCCGCACTCGGTGCACTGGCGCCGGCGGCGGATGGAGGTGCCGTCGTCGCTCGTGCGGGAGTCGACGACGCGGGAGTCGGGGTTGCGGCAGAAGGGGCAGTGCATCAGGCCTCCCCCGCCTCGAAGCGCGCCTCGATGGCCTCGCCGTGCGCGGGCAGGCCCTCGGCGGCGGCGAGCGCGACCACGTCGGCCCGCACCGCGGCGAGCGCCGCGCGGTCGTAGCGCACGACCTGCTGGGGGCGGAGGAACGTCGCGGCCCCGAGGCCGGCGACGCGCCGCGCCTGGCCGCCGGTCGGCAGCACGTGGTTGGAGCCGGCGGCGTAGTCGCCGAGGCTGACCGGCGTGTGCGCGCCGAGGAAGATCGCACCGGCATGGCGGATGCGCGCGAGCACGGCGTCGTCGTCGGCCGTCATGATCTCGAGGTGCTCGGGTGCGTACGCGTCGCTCACCCGCGCGGCGGCGGTCAGGTCGGCGACGAGCACGATCGCCGACTGCTCGCCCGCGAGCGAGGCGCCGACGCGGGCGCTCGACGCCGTGGCGGCGGCGCGGCGCGCGACGGCCTCGTCGACGCGGTCGGCGAGCGCGGCGTCGTCGGTGACGAGCACGGCGCTCGCGAGCTCGTCGTGCTCGGCCTGGCTCACGAGGTCGGCGGCGATGAGCTCGGCGTCGGCGGTGCCGTCGGCGATCACGAGGATCTCGGTGGGGCCGGCTTCGGAGTCGACGCGGACGCTGCCGGCGACGGCGCGCTTCGCCGCGGCGACGAAGACGTTGCCGGGGCCCGTGACGACGTCGACCGGAGCCAGCCCGATGCCGGGCACGCCGTGGGCGAAGGCGCCGACCGCGCCGGCGCCGCCCATCGCGTAGACCTCGTCGACGCCGAGCAGCGCGCACGCGGCGAGGATGGTCGGGTGCGGCAGGCCGTCGTGCTCGGCCTGCGCGGGGCTCGCGACGGCGATCGAGCGGACGCCGGCGGCCTGCGCGGCGACCACGTTCATGACGACGCTCGACGGGTAGACGGCCTTGCCGCCGGGCACGTACAGCCCGACGCGGTCGACGGGCTGCCAGCGCAGCTCGACCGCGGCGCCCGGGGCGGGCTCGACGGCGGTCGGCGCCGGCACCTGCGCGGCGGAGCCGATCCGCACACGCTCGATCGCCGTCTCGAGCGCGGCGCGCACGGCCGGGTCGAGCGCGGCGAGCGCCTCCTGGAGCGCGGCCGCGGGCACCCGCAGCTCGGCGGGGCGCACTCCGTCGAAGCGCTCGGCCTGCGCGGCCAGGGCCTCGGCGCCGCGCTCGCGCACGTCGGCGATGAGCTCCTGGGCGGCCGGCAGCGCGCGGTCGACGTCGACGGCGGGCCGCGGCAGCAGCGCGCGCAGCTCGTGCTCGTCGGGCAGCGTCGTCAGGTCGAGTCGTCGGAGCATGGCCTCCATCGTACGGCGACCGCGCAGCGCCCGCCGCGCCGCGGTCCCCTCTCCGCGCGACGCCCCCTGCGCCGAGCGGGGGGGCGGGTCAGGCGATCGAGGCGGGGCCCAGCAGCGACTTGATCTCGCCGAAGAGGTCGCTCGAGACGCGCACCCGCTGCGGCAGCGAGAACACCCGCTCGACCTCGGGCCGCTCGAGCGCCAGGCGCACGTCGGTCGGCCCGGAGTGCCGCTCGAGCAGGCCGCGCAGCTCGCGCATGACCGTCATCGACGCGCGCCGCTCCGGGATGCGCAGCTCGAGCGGCCGCGTCTCGTCGACCGGCTGCACATCCGGCGTGTCGATGCTGTTCGCGTGCACCGTGAAGCCGTCGTCGCGCGTGCGCACCCGGCCCCGCACCACGACGACCTGGTCGGGCTGCAGGCTCGTGCGGAACTCCGTGTACGACTTGCCGAGCACCATCACCTCGAGCTCGCCGCCGAAGTCCTGCAGCGCGAAGATGCCGTACTGGTTGCCGGAGTTGCGCGCCACGCGGTGCTGGACGCTCGTGATGAGGCCCGCGAGCGTGACGGTGTCGCCGTCCTCGGCGGTCTCGGCGAGGTCCTGGATCTGATGCGTCGCGTGCTTCGCGAGCTCGAGCTCGAGGCCCGCGAGCGGGTGGTCGGAGACGTAGAGGCCGAGCATCTCGCGCTCGAACGCGAGCTTGTCGCGCTTGCCCCACTCCGGCCGGTCGGGCACCCGGTCGGCGACCGCGTCGAGGTCGTCGAAGATGTCGCCGAAGAGGTCGACCTGGCCGTTCGCCTCGTTGCGCTTGATCGAGACGGCCGCGTCGACCGCATCCTCGTGGATTTCGAGCATCGCGCGCCGCGTCGCCCCCTGGCTGTCGAAGGCGCCCGACTTGATGAGCGACTCGACGGTGCGCTTGTTGGCGACGCCGAGCGGCACCTTCTTCAGGAAGTCGTGGAACGACGTGTAGGCGCCCTCGCGCGTGCGCGCGGCGATGATGCCGTCGACCACGCCCTCGCCGACGTTCCGCACGGCGCCGAGGCCGAAGCGGATGTCGTCGCCGACGGCCGTGAAGTAGAGCGACGACTCGTTGACGTCGGGCGGCAGCACCGTGATGCCCATCCGCCGGCACTCCGACAGGTAGATCGCCATCTTGTCCTTGGAGTCGCCGACGCTCGTGAGCAGCGCGGCCATGTACTCGGCCGGGTAGTGGGCCTTCAGGTAGGCGGTCCAGTAGGAGATGACGCCGTAGGCGGCGGAGTGCGCCTTGTTGAAGGCGTAGTCGGAGAAGGGCAGCAGGATGTCCCACAGCGCCTTGACGGCGCCGGCCGAGTAGCCGCGCTCGCGCATGCCGCCGGAGAACGCCTCGAACTGCTTGTCGAGCTCGGCCTTCTTCTTCTTGCCCATCGCGCGCCGCAGGATGTCGGCCTGGCCGAGCGTGTAGCCGGCGACCTTCTGCGCGACCGCCATCACCTGCTCCTGGTAGATGATAAGGCCGTAGCTCTCGTCGAGGATGTCGGCGAGCGGCTCCTCGAGCTCGGGATGGATGGGCGTGATCGGCTGCAGGCCGTTCTTGCGCAGCGCGTAGTTCGTGTGCGAGTCGGCGCCCATGGGGCCGGGCCGGTAGAGGGCGATGACGGCCGAGATGTCGCCGAACGAGTCGGGCTTCATGAGGCGCAGCAGCGAGCGCAGCGGTCCGCCGTCGAGCTGGAAGACGCCGAGCGTGTCGCCGCGGCCGAGCAGCTCGTACGCCCCGCGGTCGTCGAGCGGCAGGGTCTCGAGGTCGAGCTCCTCGCCGCGGTTGGCGCGGATGTTGTCGAGCGCGTCGGAGACGATCGTGAGGTTGCGCAGCCCCAGGAAGTCCATCTTGATGAGGCCGAGCGCCTCGCACGCAGGGTAGTCGAACTGCGTGATGATCGCGCCGTCCTGCTCGCGCTTCATGATCGGGATGATGTCGATGAGCGGCTCGGACGACATGATCACGCCCGCCGCGTGCACGCCCCACTGCCGTTTGAGGTTCTCGAGCCCGCGCGCGGTCTCGAAGACCGTCTTCGCCTCGGCGTCGGTCTCGATGAGCGCGCGGAGGTCGCCGGCCTCCTTGTAGCGCTCGTGCGACGAGTCGAAGATGCCCGAGAGCGGGATGTCCTTGCCCATGACCGCGGGCGGCATCGCCTTCGTGAGCCGCTCGCCCATGCCGAAGGGGAAGCCGAGCACGCGGGATGCGTCCTTCAGCGCCTGCTTGGACTTGATCGTGCCGTAGGTGACGATCTGGGCGACGCGCTCCGAGCCGTACTTCTCGGTGACGTAGCGGATGACCTCGGGGCGGCGCCGGTCGTCGAAGTCGATGTCGAAGTCGGGCATCGAGACGCGGTCGGGGTTGAGGAAGCGCTCGAAGATGAGGCCGTGCTCGAGCGGGTCGAGGTCGGTGATGCGCATCGCGTAGGCGGCCATGGAGCCGGCGCCGGAGCCGCGGCCGGGCCCGACGCGGATGCCGTTGTCCTTCGCCCAGTTGATGAAGTCGGCGACGACGAGGAAGTAGCCGGGGAACCCCATGTTCGAGATGACGTCCATCTCGTAGTTCGCCTGCTGCTGCACGCGCTCGGGGATGCCGCCCGGGTAGCGCCGCTCGAGGCCGACCGCGACCTCGTGGCGGAACCAGGTGTCCTCGGTGTGGCCCTCCGGCACCGGGTACCGGGGCATGTAGTTGGCCGACTCGTCGAACTCGACCGAGCAGCGCTCGGCGACGAGCAGCGTGTTGTCGCACGCGCCGTCGAGGTCGCGGAAGAGGTGGCGCATCTCGGCGGCCGACTTCACGTAGTAGCCGCCGCCCTCGAGCCGGAAGCGGTTCGGGTCGTCCATCGTCGAGCCGGACTGCACGCACAGCAGCGCCTCGTGGCTCTTCGCGTCGGCGGCGTGCGTGTAGTGCAGGTCGTTGGTGGCCAGCAGCGGCAGCCCGAGCCGCTTGCCGATCTCGAGCAGCCCGTCGCGCACGCGCCGCTCGATCTCGAGCCCGTGGTCCATGATCTCGAGGAAGTAGCTCTCGGCGCCGAAGAGGTCGCGGTAGCTCGCGGCGGCCTCCATGGCGAGGTCGAACTGGCCGAGCCGCAAGCGGGTCTGCACCTCGCCGGAGGGGCAGCCGGTGGTGGCGATGAGGCCCTTCGCGTGCCGCTCGAGCAGCTCGCGGTCCATGCGCGGCTTGAAGTAGAAGCCCTCCATCGACGCGTAGGAGGAGAGGCGGAAGAGGTTGGCGAGCCCCTCGTTGCTCTCGGCCAGGAGCGTCATGTGCGTGTAGGCGCCGCCGCCGGAGACGTCGTCGCCGGGCGCGGCGTCGCTGCCGCCCCACTTGACGCGCGTCTTGTCGGAGCGGTGGGTGCCGGGCGTGATGTACGCCTCGGTGCCGATGATGGGCTTGACGCCTTGCGCCTTCGCCGCGCGCCAGAACTCGTAGGCGCCGAACACGTTGCCGTGGTCGGTCATCGCGACCGCCGGCATGCCCTCCTGCTGCACGGCCTGCATGAGCTCGGTGATGCGAGCTGCGCCGTCGAGCATGGAGTACTCGGTGTGGACGTGGAGGTGCGCGAAGGAGTCTGCCATGGCCCCTCGATCCTACGGGCGGGGGCCCACGCGCCGAGCCGGGCGCGGCGGCAGGATCAGTCCTCGCGGAGGATCTCGAGCGCCCGCGCGAGGTCGGCCGGGTAGGGCGACTCGAAGACCACCTGCTCGCCGGAGCCCGGGTGCCGGAAGCCGAGCCGCTTCGCGTGCAGCCACTGCCGCTCGAGACCGAGCCGGGCGGCGACCGTCGGGTCGGCGCCGTACATGGTGTCGCCGATGCAGGGGTGGCGCCGGGCGGCCATGTGGACGCGGATCTGGTGCGTGCGCCCCGTCTCGAGGTGCACCTCGAGCAGGCTGCCGCCGCGGAACGCCTCGAGCGTCTCGTAGTGGGTGATCGCGTGCTTGCCGCTCGAGACCACCGCGAACTTCCACTCGCTGCCCGGGTGGCGGCCGATCGGCGCGTCGATCGTGCCCGACAGCGGGTCGGGGTGCCCCTGCACCGCCGCGTGGTAGACCTTCTCGACCTCGCGGTCGTGGAAGGCGGCCTTCAGTTCGCTGTAGGCGCGCTCGCTCTTCGCGACCACCATCAGGCCGCTCGTGCCGGCGTCGAGCCGGTGCACGACGCCCTGCCGCTCGGCGGCGCCGGAGGTGGCGATCTGGAAGCCCGCCGCCGCCAGCGCGCCGACGACCGTCGGGCCCTGCCAGCCCGCGCTCGGGTGCGCGGCGACGCCGGCGGGCTTGTCGACGACGACGATGTCGGCGTCGTCGTGCACGATGCCGAGGTCGGGCACGGGCGTCGCGACGATCCGGGGCGCCTCGCGAGGCTGCCAGCGCAGGTCGAGCCACGCGTCGGCGCGCAGGCGGTCGGACTTCCCGAGCGTCGCGCCGTCCTGCTGCGCCCCGCCGTCGTCGAGCATGGTGACGACCGCGGTGCGCGAGAGCCCCAGCAGCTTGGCGAGGCCCGCGTCGGCGCGCGTGCCGTCGAGGCCGGGCGGCACCTGCAGGAAGCGCTCCTCCATCAGCGGTCGTCGGGGTCGAGCGGCTGCGTGGCGTCGGGGTCGCCCTCGCGCGCGTCCGCCTTCGGCTCGTCGGTGCGGCGCACGCCGTCGAGGCCGATGTTGGCGAGCACGAGCAGCACCACGCCGATCATCGACGACACGATGAAGATGTCGGCGATGTTGAAGATCGCCGGGAAGCCCCAGACCTGGATGAAGTCGATGACGTGGCCGACGAAGAAGCCGGGCTCGCGCGTCAGCCGATCGGTGAGGTTGCCGACCGTGCCGCCGAGCAGGCCGCCGAACGCGGCCGCCCAGAGGGGCGAGCGGATGCGACGCAGCTGGGTGGCGATGAACACCACCACGACACCGGCGAGGATCGTGAAGATCCAGGTGGAGCCGGCCGCGAGCGAGAACGCCGCACCGGGGTTCCGCACGAAGTGCCACTGGAGCAGCTCGCCGAGCACTGCCCGGCGCTCCCCCTCGGCCATCTCGGCGATGACCCACTCCTTCGAGAGGAAGTCGGCCACCCAGACGACGACTGCGGTCCCGAGCACGAGGCCCAGCATCCGCCAGGCCGTCGTGCTCCGGACCGCAGTCGAGTCGTCTGCCACAGAGTGCGCGATCAGCTGCCGCTCTGGCCGCCGAAGGCGAGCGAGGACGAGCGGTCGAGGTCGCGCAGCTGGCTCTCGATGTAGCCGCGCAGCTTGAGGCGGTAGTCGCGCTCGAAGCTCTTGAGCTCGTCGATCTTCTGCTCGAGGGCAGCCTTCTGCTCGTCGAGCTTCTTCTTCTCGTCGTCGAACTCCTGGTTGAGCACCGACTTGCGCTGCTCGGCGTCGTCCTCGATCTGCTGCGCGGTGGCCTCGGCGGCGGCGATCAGCTCGTCGCGGCGGGCCTCGCCCGCGGCGACGTGCTCGTCGTGGACGCGCTGCGCGAGCGCCAGCAGGCCATCGGCGTTCGAGACGGCGGGCGCGGCGCCCTCGGGCTGCGGCTCCGCGGCCTGCGGCTCGGTGACCACGTCGTCCTGCGGCACCTCGGCGACGGGGGCCGGCTCGGCCTCGCGCTCGGCGAGCTGCTCCTTGAGGCGCTCGTTCTCGACGCGGAGCTGCTCGAGCTCGGCGGCGTCGGGGTGCTCGACGGGCTCGGCGGCCTCGGCGGTCGCGGCGGCGGGCGCTGCGACGGCGCCGCCCTGCTTCAGCTGCTCGTTCTCGGCGCGGAGGGCGTCGTTCTCCTCGGTGAGTCGACGAAGCTCGGTGACCACCTCGTCGAGGAAGTCGTCGACCTCATCCTGGTCGTAGCCGTCGCGGAAGCGCGTCGTCTCGAAGCGCTTGTGGACGACGTCGTCAGGAGTCAGTGCCATGTCGTGCCTTTCTTCGTCGGCTGCCGCGCCCGATCGGGCGCGCAGCGCAGATTCACTGTACCCGTCGCGGACGGCGTGCTGACGATCCTAGCCCGCCGCGCCCGCGCGGCACCTCAGGCGCTGAGCGCCCGGAAGGGGCCGACCACGGTCATGAGCAGGATGAGCCCGAGGAGCAGCACGAGCATCGCGAGGTCGAGCATCGCGCCGCCGACGCGCACCGGCTTCACGAACCGGCGCACCCAGCGCAGCGGCGGGTCGGTCACCCGCAGGATCCACACCGACAGCACGAGCCAGAAGCCGGAGGGCTTCCAGTCGCGCCGGAGCTGCCGCACGAAGTCGAGGATGATCCGCGCCCAGAAGACGTAGAACGCGAGCAGCGCTGCGGTGTGGACGATCCAGGCGAGGATCGAGACGATCGGCACTGAGCTGACGGGGCTCAGTGCGCGAAGACGGCGGAGTCCGCGTCCTCGTCGACCGAGCGGCCGCCGGAGACGGCGATGTGCTCGGGCGTCAGCAGGTAGACCTTGGTCGTCACGCGCTCGATGCGGCCCTCGAGTCCCTGCGTGAGGCCCGCCGAGAAGTCGATCAGCCGGCGCGCGTCGCCGTCGGTCATCTGCGACAGGTTGATGATCACCGGCGTGCCGTCGCGGAACGCCTCAGCGATGGCCTTGGCGTCCTTGTACTGGCGCGGGTGCACCGTGAGGATCTCGCTCATGTCGCTCACCTTCTGCGCTGCGCGGAGCTTCGTGACGGGAGCGCGGCGCGGCTCCTCGACGCGCTCGCGCGGCTGGTGCGTGTGTGCACGGTCGTGCTCCTCGGTCCGCTCGATCGGGCGGACCTCCTGGGTCAGCTCATCCTCCTCGGCGAAGCCGAAGTAGATCGCCGCCTTCTTCAGTGCGTTGCTCATGGGATCCTCCTCGTGGCCTGGTTCACGCTATCCGCCGAGCGGGCGGTTTCCCGTGATTGCGGTGCCGATCCGCAGGTGTGTCGCGCCGTGCTCGAGCGCCTCGCGCCAGTCGCCGCTCATGCCCGCCGAGATCCACTCGGCGGCGGGGTCGACGGCGCGCACGCGCTCGGCGAGGCGGGCGAGCCGCTCGAACGCGGCGGCGGGCTCCTCGCCGAGCGGCGCGACCGCCATCACGCCCCGCAGCCGCAGCGCCGGCGACGCGGCGACGCGCTCGGCGAGCGCGTCGAGGCCGTCGGGGGCGACGCCCCCGCGGGCGGGGTCGTCGGAGAGGTTGACCTGCACGAGCGCGTCGCGCACGGGGCGCCCGTCGCCGGGCTCGCCGCCCTCGAGCGCCTCCACGAGCTCGGGCGCGTCGATCGAGTGCAGCACGTCGGCGTAGCGGGCGACCTGCCGCGCCTTGTTGCGCTGCAGCTGGCCCACGAAGTGCCAGGTGAGGTCGAGGTCGGCGAGCGCCGCCGCCTTGTCGCGCGACTCGGGGTGCCGGCTCTCGCCGAAGTCGCGCTGCCCCGCCGCCGCGAGCTCGCGCACGAGCGAGGCCGGATGCCGCTTCGTGACGACGATCAGCGTGACGCCGCGCGCCCGGCGCGCCCCCTCGAGCTGCTCGAGGAAGGCGGCCAGGCGCGCGGCGGGGGCGTCTGCCATGCGTGTCAGCGCAGGAAGTCGGGGAGGAACTCGTCCTCCTCCTCGTCCACCTGGGTCAGCGGCTGGACAGGGCCGGTGAGGTGGTCGGCGACCGGGGGCGCCGGGACGGGGCGGCGCTCGGGCGCCTCGTGGGCGTCGGACGCCGGGGCGCTCGGCGTCGACTGCCGCAGGCCCATCTCGGTGCGCGACGCCGTGCGGATGACGGAGTCGTCGACCTTCGCGATCGGGCCGGTGCCGTCGAAGCCCGCGGCGATGACCGTCACGCGCACCTCGTCGCCGAGCGTGTCGTCGATGACCGTGCCGAAGATGATGTTCGCCTCGGGGTGCACCGCCTCCTGCACGAGCTTGGCGGCGTCGTAGGTCTCGTGGATGCCGAGGTTGCTGCCGGCCTGGATCGACAGCAGCACGCCGTGCGCTCCGTCGATCTTCGCCTCGAGCAGCGGGCTCGCGACGGCGAGCTCCGCGGCCTTGATCGCGCGGTCCGCGCCGCGCGACGAGCCGATGCCCATGAGCGCGGAGCCCGCGCCCTGCATGACCGACTTCACGTCGGCGAAGTCGACGTTGATGAGGCCCGGGGTGGTGATGAGGTCGGTGATGCCCTGGACGCCCGCGAGCAGCACCTGGTCGGCGGTCTCGAACGCCTCGACCATCGAGATGCCCATGTCGGAGATCTCGAGCAGCCGGTCGTTCGGCACGACGATGAGCGTGTCGACCTCGTTCTTGAGCGCCTCGACGCCCGTCTCGGCCTGCGCCTGGCGGCGACGGCCCTCGAACGAGAACGGCTTGGTCACGACGCCGACGGTGAGCGCACCGAGGCTCTTGGCGATGCGCGCCACCACGGGCGCGCCGCCCGTGCCGGTGCCGCCGCCCTCGCCCGCGGTGACGAAGACCATGTCGGCGCCCGCGAGCGCCTCCTCGATCTCCTCCGCGTGGTCCTCGGCGGCGCGGCGGCCGACCTCGGGGTCGGCGCCCGCGCCGAGGCCCTTGGTCAGCTCGCGGCCGACGTCGAGCTTGACGTCGGCGTCGCTGAGCAGCAGCGCCTGCGCGTCGGTGTTGATGGCGATGAACTCGACGCCTCGCAGGCCGAGGTCGATCATGCGGTTCACGGCGTTCACGCCGCCGCCGCCCACGCCGACCACCTTGATGACGGCGAGGTAGTTGTTGTTGGAAGTCACGGTTCCGGCCCCTCGATCGAACTCTCAACCTCTAGTTGAAGTTTAGAGAATTCCTCACTTCATGCTGACGAGTTCGACGGTACGTCCGCGGGGGTGCGCGGGTCGGGAGCGACTCGGTGTGTCGCCGCCGGATCCGTCAAGAAAAGGATTCGTCAGGTTCGCGGGGCTCAGGAGCCGCGCACGACGGAGTGCTCGGGGGCCCGGACGTCGAGCACGACGGCGACCGCCGGATCCTGCGTCGCGAGCAGCGCCGCGACCACGTCGGCCTTGAGCCGGCTCTCGTCGGCGCCGCCCCACAGCACGGTCTGGCCGCTCGTGAGCGAGAGGCGGATGTCCGACTCGGTCGGGGCGCTGATGGTCGCCGTCGCCTCGAGCACCGACGTCGGCACCGCGACGAGCATGGCCGCGATCGCCTCGAACTCGGCGCTGCCCAGCTCGACGCCGTCGAGCCTCGGCAGCATCGCGGTCGACTCGTCGACCGGCCCGAGCGCGACGCCCGCGGCGTCGATGACGGCCTCCCCGGATGCGGTGGGCACGATGGCGACCGGGCGCCGCTCGACGACGTGCACGATCACGGTCGACGGCGGCACGACATCCACCCGGAACGACTCGATCTGGGGGATCGTCGAGAGCCGCTGCGCGACGCCCTCCTCGGTGACGGTCGCGATGGGCTCCCCCATCGCGTCGCCGAGGGCCTCCTGCACGACCGCGGCGTCGAGCCGCTCGACGCCCTGCACGCGCACCTCGCGCACGGCCATGAGCGGCGACCACACGAGCCCGACGAGCAGGAGCAGCGCGAGCGCGAGCCCGCCGCCGGTGAGGAGCGCGGCGCGCACCTGGCTCCGCCGGGCGGCGGTGAAGCGGCGCACCTCGGCGCGCTCCCGCCGCACGCGGGCGCGCTTGGCCTCCTTGGCCTCGCGGCGGGTCTCGCGGGCCTCCTCGCGGTCGAGGCGGCGCTGCTCGCGCTGCGCCTCGCGCCACGCGCGGTCGACGCGCTGGGCGAGCGAGCCGCGCTCCTCGTCGGGGAGGGGCGCGGGCTCCGGCCCGTCCGTCGCCGGCGCCGCATCGGCGCCGTCGTCGAGGTCGGCGTAGGCGCTCAGAGCCCAGCGCCTCGGCTCGCGCTCCGGCTCGCGCTCCCGCTCGACCGAGCGGCGGGGCGTCGCCGCCGTCTCGTGCGCCGCGATGGCGCGGAGCGCGGCGTCGCGGCGACGGCGCAGCGCCTCGAGGCTCGAGCCTCCGGCCGCGTCGTCCGCGTCGGCGGGCGCCTCGACCGGCTCGTCCGTGCGGCGGTCGAAGCCGTCGGGCCGCCTCACGACCCGTCGCCCTCCTCCAGCGCCGCGAGCACCTGCGGGATGATGCGGTAGACGTCGCCGCACGAGAGCGTGACGATGATGTCGCCCTCGCGCGCGAGCTCCGCCGCCCGCGCCGCTGCCTGCTGCCAGTCGGGCAGGTAGTCGACGTCGGCGTCGTCCTGGAAGCGCTCGGCGACGAGCGCGCCGGTGACGCCGGGGATCGGGTCCTCGCGGGCGCCGTAGACGTCGAGCACGACGGTGTGGTCGGCGACCCGCTCGTAGACGGCGGCGAAGTCGCCCGCCATGTCGCGCGTGCGGGTGTACAGGTGCGGCTGGTGGATGGCGATGATGCGGCCGTCGCCGATCACGGTGCGCGCCGCCGACAGCGCGGCGTCGACCTCGGCGGGGTGGTGCGCGTAGTCGTCGAACACGCGCACGCCGCGTCGCTCGCCGTGCAGCTCGAACCGGCGCCCGGTGCCGCGGAAGCCTGCCAGCGCGTGCGCGCCGTCGACGGGCGCGACGCCCATCGCGACGAGGGTCGCGAGCGCCCCCACCGCGTTCACGGCGTTGTGCCTGCCGGGCACGCCCACCTCGACGTCGAAGCGCTCGCCGGCGATCTCGACGGTCGCGGCGGCGCTCGCCCCGACCCGGATGTCGACGATGCGCACGTCGGCGTCGGCGGCCTCGCCGAACGTGACGACGCGGTCGTGGTGGACGCGCGCCCGCACGCGCTGCGCGCCGGGGTCGTCGGCCGAGATGACGACGGCCTCGCTCGCGCGGCTCGCGAACTCGGCGAACGCCGCGTCGAAGGCCTCGGGGGTGCCGTAGTGGTCGAGGTGGTCGGTGTCGACGTTCGTGATGAGGGCGACGGCCACGTCGTAGAGCAGGAACGAGCCGTCCGACTCATCCGCCTCGAGCACGAACGCGTCGGAGCTGCCGTGGCCGCTCGAGGCGTCGAGGCCGGCGATGACGCCGCCGTTGACGAAGGATGCGTCGATGCCGAGGCCGTGCAGCCCGACGACGAGCATGCCCGTCGTCGTCGTCTTGCCGTGGGCGCCCGCGACGGCCACGACCCGCTTGCCGCGCGCGAGCACGTGGAGCGCCTGGGAGCGGTGGAGCACGGGCACGCCGCGCTCGCGGGCCGCGACGAGCTCGGGGTTGTCGGGCCAGAGCGCGCTCGTGACGACGACCGCGTCGACCTCGTCGGGCAGGTTGGCGGCGTCGTGGCCGATCGCGACGCGGGCGCCGCGCTCGACGAGCCGGTCGACGGCGGCGGAGCCGCTGCGGTCGGAGCCGGAGACCGCGAGCCCGGCGTCGAGCATCATGTGCGCGATGCCCGACATGCCCGAGCCGCCGATGCCGATGAAGTGCACCCGCTCGATCTGCTCGGGGATGGGCTGGGTGAGATCGGGTTCGATCACGGCTTCCTCCTCGTGGCTGCGGCCCGCTCGATGAGGTCGCTCATGCGGTCGCTGCCGTCGGTCGCGCCGGCGCCCGCGCTGGCGGAGGCCATCTCGGCGAGCCGATCGGCGTCCTCCAGCAGCGGCACGAGCCGCGCGCGCACCCATTCTGCCGTGAACTCGCGGTCGTCGACCAGCAGCGCTCCCCCGGCCGCGACCTGGTCGGCGGCGTTCATGCCCTGCTCGCCGTTGCCGTAGGGCAGCGGCACGTACACCGCGGGGAGGCCCACGGCCATGAGCTCCGACACCGTCAGGCTGCCCGCGCGGCACACGACGAGGTCGGCGGCGGCGAGCGCGAGGTGCATGCGGTCGAGGTACTCGATCGCGACGTAGTGGGGCACGTCGGCGGGCTCGAAGTCGGTCTGCCTGCCGCCCGAGAGGTGCAGGATCTGCCAGCCGGCGGCGACGATGTCGGCGGCCGTGGCGACGATCGTGCGGTTGATGGAGCGCGCGCCCTGCGAGCCGCCGGTGACGAGGAGCGTCGGGCGCTCGGGGTCGAGGCCCAGCTCGCGCACCGCCTCGTCGCGCAGCGCGACCCGGTCGAGCCCGGTGATCTCGGGGCGCAGCGGCATGCCGACGACCTCGCCCGCGAGGGTGGTCGGGCGGTACGAGAGGCCGACGAAGGGCGTCCAGCGGGCGCCGAGCACGTTGGCCATGCCGGGCTTCGCGTTCGCCTCGTGGATGGCGATCGGGATGCCCTCGAGCCGGGCCGCGCGGTAGGCGGGCGCCGCGGCGTACCCGCCGAAGCCGACGACGACGTCGATGCGGCGCTCGCGCAGCAGCGCCCGCACATCGCGCACCGCGCGGCGCCAGCGGGCGGGGAAGCGCAGCGCCGCGGCGTCGGGGCGGCGCGGGAACGGCAGCTTCTCGATCGTGACGAGCTCGAGCCCCGCGCGCGGCACGAGCTCGCGCTCGAGGCCCTCGCGGGTGCCGAGCACCGTCAGCTCGACGCCGGGGTCGCGCTCGCGCAGCCGCTGCGCGGTCGCGAGCAGCGGGTTGACGTGGCCGGCGGTGCCGCCGCCGGCGAGCAGGACGCGCACGGTCAGCCCTCCGCCGGAGCCGGCGCGGGCGTCGGCGCGGGCGCGGGGCGCTCGCCCCGCACGATCGGGTTGTCGACGCGCTCGAGCGACAGCACGACGCCGACGATGAGGAGCGCGGCGATGAGCTGCGAGCCGCCCGAGGAGATGAAGGGCAGCGGCACGCCGAGCACGGGCAGGAGCCCGAGCACGACGCCGATGTTGACGATCGCCTGGCCCGTGAGCCACACCATCGCGGCGCCGGTGACGACGCGAGTCATCTGCAGGCGGGCGTGCCGCACGATGCGCAGCATCGTCCAGGCCAGCAGCGCGAAGAGCGCGAGCACGACGACGGCGCCGAGCAGGCCCAGCTCCTCGCCGATGATCGCGAAGATGTAGTCGTTGTCGGCCTCGGGCAGCCACGACCACTTGGCGCGCGAGTTGCCGAGCCCGACGCCGAAGAGGCCGCCGGCCGACAGCGCCCACGTGCCGTGCAGCTGCTGCCAGCAGCCCGAGTAGTAGTCGGCGTCGGTGCAGCCCTGCACGAACGCGGTGATGCGGCGCACGCGCGAGGGGCTCGAGAGCACGACCGGCACCGCGAGCAGCGCGAGCCCGGCGGCCGGCAGCAGCAGGTGCCACCAGCGCACGCCGGCGAACCACAGCGCGCCGAACGAGAGCATCGTCATGATCACCACGGTGCCGAGGTCGCTGCCGAGCAGCACGAGGCCGATCGAGAGGCCGGCGACCGGCCCGGCCGGGATCCACGCGTGCCAGAAGCTCGTCACGTGGCGCTGCTTGCGCGTCATGATCATCGCGAGCCACACGCACAGCGCAACCTTCACGAACTCGGACGGCTGCAGCGAGAAGCCGCCGACGCCGATCCAGTTGCGGTTGCCGTTCGCGCCGAAGCCGAGCGGCGTGAACACGAGCACCTGCAGCGCGATGCCGAGCATGATGCCGAGCCACGCGACGCGCTGCCACACGTGCGCGGGCATGCGCGCGGCGAGCAGCATCAGCACGATGCCGACGGCGGCGAAAGCGCCCTGCTTGGCGAAGTCGGTGAAGAACGAGCCGCCCGCCACGTAGCTCTCGACCGATGAGGACGAGAGCACCATGATGAGGCCGAACGCGACCAGGAAGAGCGTGGTGCCGAGCAGCAGCGCCGCGTTGAGGGTCGGCGCGCCGAACATCGAGCGCACGCGCACGAGCGCGCGTCGGCCCATCCTGGAGGCGGCGCCGTCAGTCGTGCGCGCGGGGGCCGCGGTCGTCGTCGCCATGGGCTCCCCTCCCCCGCACCGCCTCGGCGAAGCGGTCGCCGCGGTCTGCGTAGTCGTCGAACTGGTCCATGGATGCGGCCGCCGGCGCCAGCAGGACCGTGACGCCGGGCGCGGCGTGCGCTGCGGCCGCCTCGACGGCCAGCCGCATCACGGCTCCAGTGTCCGCCGTCGAGACCTCCACGAGCGGGATGCCCGGCGCGTGTCGCGCGAACGCCTCCCGCACCGGTGCGCGCTCGACGCCGATCGCGACGGCGGCGACGATGCGACCCGCGTGCCGCTCGACGAGCGGCGCGACGTCTGCGCCCTTGAACAGGCCGCCCACGATCCACACGACCCGGTCGAAGGCGCTGAGCGAGCCCTCGGCCGCGTGCGGGTTGGTGGCCTTCGAGTCGTCGACCCAGCGCACCCCGTCGACCTCGGCGACGAGCTCGGTGCGGTGCCGGTCGAGGCGGAAGGAGCGGATGGCGTCCCGCACGTGGGCGGGCTCGGCGCCGAAGGCGCGCGCGAGCGCCGCCGCCGCGAGCACGTTGCGCGCCATGTGCGGCGAGCGCAGGCCGCCGGGCACGAGGTCGTCGAGCGTGCCGAGCTCGAGCGCCTGCCGGTGCCGGTCGTCGAGGAACGCGCGGTCGACGAGCACGCCGTCGACGATGCCGAGGTCGCTGCGCCCGGGCACGCCGAGGCCGAAGCCGATCGCGCGGCAGCCCTCGACGACGTCGGCCTCCTCGACCATCGCCATCGTCGCCGGGTCCTCGACGTTGTAGACGGCCGCGACCCGCGCGTTCCGGTACACCTTCGCCTTGGCCGCGCGGTACGCCTCGGCCGACCCGTGCCAGTCGAGGTGGTCGTCGTCGATGTTGAGGCACGCCGCCGAGTGCGGCCACAGGGCACCGGGCCCCTCCTCGGCGAGCCCGTGCAGCTGGAAGCTCGAGAGCTCGACGACGAGCGCGTCGAAGCCCTCGGGGTCGCGCACGGCGTCGAGCACGGGCGTGCCGATGTTGCCCACCGGCGCGACCCGGAAGCCCGCCTCGCGCAGCATGTGCGCGGTGAGCTGCGTCGTGGTGGTCTTGCCGTTCGTGCCCGTGACGAGGATCCACTCGGCCGCGCGCACCTTGTCGCGAACGCGCCAGGCGAGCTCGATGTCGCCCCACACGGGGATGCCCCGCTCGGCGGCGGCGACGAGCCACGGGTGGTCGGGGCGGAGGCCCGGCGACGCGATCACGAGCTCGGCCTCGGCGAGCGCCTCGGGCACCTCAGCGGCCGTCGCGTCGACGATCGGCACGCCCAGGACGCCGAGGATCGTGCGGCGCTCGTCGTCGACGCGCTCGGCGACGGCGGTGACGGATGCGCCGAGCTCGGCGAGCGTGTCGACGGCGGCGAAGCCGGTGACGCCGAGGCCGAGCACCGCGACGCGCAGGCCCGACCAGTCGCTGCGCCAGGAGGTGAGGGAGTCGAGGTCGCGCATCAGCCGTGGATCGTCCACTCGAAGTAGAAGAGGCCGACACCCGCGGCCACGAAGAGCCCCGCGATGATCCAGAAGCGCACGACGATCGTGACCTCGGCCCATCCCTTGAGCTCGAAGTGGTGGTGCAGCGGCGTCATGAGGAACACGCGCTTGCCGCCGGTGGCCTTGAAGTAGGCGCGCTGCACGATGACGGAGCCGGTGACGATGATCGGCAGGCCCGCGATGAGCAGCAGCAGCAGGTGCGTGTCGGTCATGACCGCGAGGCCCGCGAGCGCGCCGCCGAGCGCGAGCGAGCCGACGTCGCCCATGAAGATCTGTGCGGGGCTCGTGTTCCACCAGAGGAACCCGATGAGCGCGCCGCACAGCGTCGCCGCGAGCGTCGCGAGGTCGAGGGGCGCCGCGATCTCGTAGCAGCGGTACAGGTTCTCCTCGGCGGAGCCGCCGGGCCGGCACGACTGGTTGGACTGCCAGAACGCGATGAAGGCGTAGCCGACCATCGCGACGATCGTCGAGCCCGTGGCGAGGCCGTCGAGGCCGTCGGTCACGTTGACGGCGTTGGCCGCCGAGACGTTGATGATCGTGATCCAGAGCACGAAGAGGATGCCGCCGACCGCTCCCCACGGCGCGAGGTCGAGCCACGGGATGTCGCGCACGCCCGAGATTGTGACGTCGACGACGGGCCGGCCGTCGGGGCCAGCGGGCACGGTGATCGCGAGCACCGAGAAGAGCACCGACACGACGAGCTGGCCGGCGACCTTCGCCCAGCCGCCGAGGCCGAGCGAGCGCTGGTTCGAGATCTTGAGGAAGTCGTCGACGAAGCCGACGGCGCCCATGCCGACGATGAGCAGCAGCACGAGCAGCACCGGCCAGGTCGGCGGGTCCTGTCCGATGAGCTTGCCGCCGAAGTAGCCGACGAGCGTCGCCACGATGAAGATGAGGCCGCCCATCGTGGGCGTGCCGCGCTTGACGTGGTGCGTCTGCGGGCCGTCGTCGCGGATGAACTGGCCCCAGCCGATGCGCGTGAAGCCGCGCACGAACAGCGGCGTCGCGAGGAGCGACACCAGCAGGGCGATCGCGGCCGAGGCCAGCAGCACGAGCATCAGACGCCCCCGATCCGGTCGCCGAGGTCCTTGAGGCCCGCCGACAGCGACGACTTGACGAGCACGACGTCGCCGGGCTCGAGGCTCGAGCGCAGCAGCGCCTCCGCCTGCTCCGCATCCTCCACCCAGACGGTGTCCTGGCCGAACGACGACTCGAGCTCGGCGGCGTCGTGGATGGCCTTCGCGCCGATGCCGACGACGACGAGCCGGTCGATGCGCACCCGCACGGCGAGCCTGCCGACGCGGTCGTGCTCCTCGGCCGACAGCGGCCCGAGCTCGCCCATCTCGCCGAGCACCGCGACCGAGCGGCGAGCTGCCTGCCTCGTCATGTGCGCGAGCGATCGGAGGGCCGCGGCCATCGAGTCGGGGCTCGCGTTGTAGGCGTCGTTGATGACGGTGATGCCGCCGCCGGGCTCGAGCAGCTCCATGCGCCAGCGCTCCGCGCGGGGCATCGTGCCGAGCGCGGCGATCGCGCGCTCGAGGTCGAGGCCGAGCGCGTCGGCCACCGTGAGCGCGGCGAGCGCGTTCATGACGTGGTGCTCGCCGAGGATGCGCAGGCGCAGCGGCCACGACTCGCCGCCCCGATGGATCGTCGCGAGCGTGCCCTCGAGCGTCGACTCGACGTCGCTCGCCCAGAGCGTCGTCGGCTCGTCGGCCGGGCCGGGCTCGGTGCCGAACCAGGCGATGCGGGCGCGGGTCGCCGCGGCCATGCCGCGCACCCGCTCGTCGTCGCGGTTCAGCACGGCGACGTGGTGCTCGGCGAGGTCCTGCACCATCTCGGTCTTCGCCCGGGTCGTGGCCTCGACGCCGCCGAACTCGCCCGCGTGGGCGAGGCCGACCTTGAGGACGACGCCGAGGTCGGGATGCGCCATGGCCGTGAGGCGCGCGATGTCGCCCTCGACGCTCGCGCCCATCTCGAGCACGAGGAAGCGGGTCGCCTCGTCGATGCGGAGCATCGTCATCGGCGCGCCGACCTCGTTGTTGAACGACTTGACGGGGCTGACGGTCGGGCCGTGCTCCTCGAGGATCGCCTGCAGCATGTTCTTGGTCGTCGTCTTGCCGTTGGAGCCCGTGACGCCGATGACGGTCAGCTCGCCCGCCGCCCGCACGCGGCGGATGACCTCCGCGGCGAGCGCGCCGAGCGCGACGACCCCGTCGACGACGACGACGTGCGGCACGTCCTGCTCGAGCGGCCGCTCGGCGACGATGAGCGCCGCGCCAGCCGCGATCGCGGCATCGACGAAGCGGTGCCCGTCGGTGACCTCTCCCGGCATCGCGAAGAACGCGCCGCCGGGCGTGACGAGGCGGGAGTCGGTCTCGACGGAGCCGGTGACGACCGCGTCGTCGCCGTGGAGCACGCCGCCCACGGCCTGTGCGATCTCGCTCGCGCGCATCCGGAGCATCAGTGCTGCTCCCGCCGCGCGAGGTCGTCGCGCACCGGCCAGCCGGCCTCCTGGAGCGCGCGGCGCGCCTCGTCGCGCGCGACGAACGACTCGCGGACGCCCGCGACGTCGCGGTAGTCGGCGTCGCCCGGGCCGGCCCACAGCACGGTGTCGCCAGGGCCGGCGAGCTCGAGCGCGGCGCGGATCGCGGCCTCCTCGGGCGACGACTCGATGACGGGCTTGCCGCCGGCCGCCGCGCGGGCGCCCTCCAGCACCTGCGCGCGGATGGCCGCCGGGTCCTCGGTGCGGGGGTTGAAGTCGGTCACCACGACGGCGTCGGCGAGCTCGGCGGCGATGCGGCCCATGTCGGCGCGCTTCGTGGCGTCGCGGTCGCCGTCGGCGCCGAAGAGCATGATGAGCCGGCCCTCGGTGACGCGGCGGAGCGCCTCGAGCGTCTGCGCGAACGCGTCGGGGCTGTGGCCGTAGTCGACGAACACGGCGGGGCCCTCGTCGCCGGAGACCCGCTCGATGCGGCCGGGCAGCGTGCTGCGCATGCCGCGGTCGATCACCTCGGCGATCGCTTCGAGCTCGAAGCCCGCCTCGACGAGCATGAGGATCGCGATGGCCGCGTCGACCGCCATGTGGCGCCCGATGAACGGCACCTGCACCTCGATCGCGCCGCCGTCGATGCCCGTGAGGGTGAACGACGTCGAGGTCGGCGTCTCCTCCCAGATGTCGACGTGCCAGTCGGCCTGGCGCTGCGGATCGCTCGAGAGCGTCGTGACGGGGATGCGGCTGCGCTCGGCGACGCGCACGCCCCAGTCGCCGTCGACGCACACGACACCGCGCTCGGCGCGGTCGGGCGTGAAGAGCTCGAGCTTCACGTCGAAGTACGCCTCCATGGAGCCGTAGTCGTCGAGGTGGTCGTGGCTGAGGTTCGTGAACGCGACGACGTCGAAGCGCACGCCGTCGACGCGGTGCCGCTCGAGCGCCTGCGCGCTCACCTCGAGCACGGCGGCGCGCACGCCCGCCTCGCGCATCCGGGCGAGCAGCGCGTGCAGCTCGCTCGCCTCGGGCGTCGTGAGCTTCGAGGTGACGACGAGGTCGCCCACGTGCCGCTCGGCCGTGGTCGACAGGCCCGTGACGAAGCCGAGGTCGGCGAGCAGCCCCTCGAGCATGAAGGAGGTGGAGGTCTTGCCGTTGGTGCCCGTGATGCCGAAGAGCTTCGGGGGCTGCTCCTCGGTGCGGTACACCCACGCCGCGATCTCGCCGAGCGCGGCGCGCGGGTCGTCGACGACGATCACCGGCACGTCGGCCTCGACGAGGCCGGCGCCGGCGGGGTCGGTGACCACGGCGACCGCGCCGCGCTCGACAGCACCGGCGGCGAACTCGGCGCCGTGCCGGTGCGCGCCCGGCAGCGCCGCGAAGATGTCGCCGGGCTGCACGTCGGAGGAGTCGATCGTGATGCCCGTCACCTCGACGCCGTCGAGGTCGTCGCGCTCCTCGAGCTCGAACGCCTCCACGAGGCCGGTGAGGGGCCTCGGTGCGGGATGCTCCGGTCGCAGGATCCTCGGGGTCACGCCCGCCACGGACATCCTCTCCTCAGTGCTCAGGTGTCGCTCGCTCAGTCCGCGGTCCACTCGAGCGGGACCTCCGGCGGCTGGGTGGTGCTCGGAGGGATGTCGTAGTGGCGGATCAGGAGGTTCACCATATCGTGGAAGGCGGGGATGGCCCCCGCGCTCGTGCGCTCGGTCTGCGGGCTGTCGAACATCGTGAGCACCACGTACTGCGGGTCGTCGACCGGGAACACGCCCGCCACCGAGATCATCATGCGGTCGGGGTCGTAGCCCCCGCCGTTCTCGTACGCCATCTGCGCGGTGCCGGTCTTCGCGGCGATGCGGTAGCCCTCGATCGGGAACGTGTCGTAGCCGTAGTCGGTGACGACGTTCTCGAGCACCTCGAGCGTCTGCCGGGCGGTGGCGTCGGTGACGACGCGCTCCCCCTGCCCCTGGTCGGGCCGCACGACCTCGCCCTCGGCCGTCGTGCAGCTCTCGATGAGGCGCGCGGGCAGGTGCACGCCGCCGTTGGCGAGCGCCTGGTAGGCGGAGGCGAGCTGGATGGGCGTGGCCGAGAGCCCCTGCCCGAACAGCACGGTGAGCTTCGACTGCGGGTCGAGCGCGGCGGCGTCGTGCAGCAGGCCGGCCTGCTCGCCCGCGAAGCCGACGGCCGACTGCTCGCCGAAGCCGAAGCGGTCGAGGTACTCGTAGTAGTCGCCGCGGTCCATCGGCTCGGCGAGGCGCGACATGCCCGAGTTCGACGAGTTCACGAGGATGCCGGCGGCGGTCCACTGCTCGACGGGGTGCTCGTGCGCGTCGCGCACCCGGGCGCCCGGCGCCGTGTACACCCACGGCACGCTCAGCTCGTCGCGGGGCGTGATGATCCCGAGGTCGAGCATGGCCGCGAAGGCGAAGGTCTTGAAGATCGAGCCCGGCTCGTACGCGGCGGTGAACGCCCGCGACCCGCGATCGCGCTGGGCCGATGCCGTCGGCTGGTTGGGGTCGACCGTCGGCGACTCGGCCGCGGCCACGATGGAGCCGTCCGTGCGCAGCACGACGGTCGTGCCGCTGCGCGCCCGCAGCTGCGACGTGTACTGCGCGGTGAGCTGCTGCACCTGGTACTGCACGTCGCTGTCGATCGTGAGCTCGACGGTGCCGCCGTCGACGGCCGGCTCGGTCAGCATCGAGCCCGGGATGGGGGTGCCGTCGGCGGAGCGGTCGAAGACGCGGCTGCCGGGCTCCGAGGCGAGGCACTCCTGCTGGCTGCGCTCGATGCCCGCGAGCGGCTCGCTCTGGCCCATGAAGCCGACGAGGTTGCCCGCGACCGAGCCCGCCGGGTACACGCGCTGCGGGTTGAGGCGCAGGTAGACGTAGGGCAGGTCGAGCGCCTGCACCGCCTCGAACTGCTCGACGTCGAGCCCGCTCGAGAGCATGAGGTAGTCGGAGTCGGGGTTGCGCTCGAGCTCGGCGTAGATGCGCGCCTGCAGGTCGAGCGGGTCGTCGCCGGTGATGCGGCCGATCTCGGTCAGCGCATCGCCGACGGTCACGACCGCGTCGACGCCGTCGAGGTCGGGCTGCAGGTCGCGCGTGTACCGAGGCGACACGGTGAGGTCCCAGCGGTCGACGCTCTCGGCGAGCACGGTGCCCGTCAAGTCGACGATCGGCCCGCGCGTGCCGAAGATGGTCTGCGAGACGCCGCGGCGCCCATCCGCCTCGGCGTTGAGCGCCTCGGCGCGCACGAGCTGGATGTCGGCGAGGCGCACGACGAAGCCCGCGAGCATCGCGAAGGTGAGGACGGCGATGATCGTCGTCCGCACGCGGTCGCGACTCCGGTTCCGCTTGGCGACCACGGGCACCTCCGCTCCATTCCGCTCGCATCGCGAGCCTCGATCAGGTCGTCAGCACGGTATCGGCGCCCCGGCTGCTCGCCCGGCCGCCACGCCCTCAGCCGCCGGCGTTCGCCTCGGCGGGCAGCAGCGTGCCCGGGGCGGGCTGCTGCGGCTGCTGCGCCTGCCCGGCCTGCTCGGCCTGGGCGACGGTCGGGTCGCCGGAGAAGGGCGACTCGCCTGCCGGCAGGAGCATGCCCGGGTAGGGCCTCGCCGCCTCGACCTGCGCCTGCTGCACCGCGGCGGCCGCCTGCGGCTGCTCGGTGAGGAGCGCGTTCGGCACGTACATGCCGAAGCGGTCGAGCGCGGGCGCCTGCATGTGCAGGGCGTCGGGACCGCCCGCGGTCGCGGTGCCGGCGAGGGTGAGGAACTGCGACGGCTGGCCGGCCAGCATGCCGAGCTCGTCGGCGGCGACGGCGACGTGCTGCGGCGACGCGAGCACCGCGACGTCCTCGGCGAGCATCTGCTCGGCGCGCGCGAGGGTCGTCGACTGCACCTGCAGGTCGCTCAGCCGGTACGCGCCCTCGCTGATGACGACCGACAGGCCGAGCTGCGCGCACACGATGCCGGCGAGCCCGGCGAGCGCCACGACCCCGTGCACGAGGCGCGGCGCCCGGCGCGGCGCGATCGCCGGCAGGGGCAGCGCCCGCAGGTGCCGCTCCGGCTCGGCCTGGGGCTCCGGGTGGCGCTGGGGCTGGGCGTGCAGGTCGACGATGGCTGCGGTGGTCATGCCAGCTCCTCCGGGATCGAGGCGGGTCGGATGCGCTGCGCCGCACGGAGGCGGACGGGTGCCGATCGGGGGTTGGCCGCGCGCTCGTCCTCATCGGCGAGCTCGGCGCCGCGCACGAGCAGCCGCAGCTGCGGCGCGTGCTCGGGCAGCTCGGCGGGCAGGTCGAGCGGCGCCGTCGAGGAGGCGGCTGCCTGCAGGGCGCGCTTGACGATGCGGTCCTCGAGCGACTGGTACGCGAGCACGACGATGCGCCCGCCGACCGCGAGCGCGGCGATCGCCGCCGGCATCGTGCGCTCGAGGATCGCGAGCTCCTGATTGACCTCGATGCGCAGCGCCTGGAACACGCGCTTCGCGGGGTGGCCCTGGTTGGAGAGGGCCCGCGGCGTCGCCGCCTGCAGGATGTCGACCAGCTGCACGGAGGTCTCGATCGGGGCCGTCGCGCGCGCCGCGACGATGGCGCGCGCGTAGCGGTCGGCGAGCTTCTCGTCGCCGTACTCGCGGAAGAGGCGCGACAGCTCGCGGTCGCTGCGCTCCGCGAGGATCGAGGCGGCGGTCACGTCGCCGGACTGCCCCATGCGCATGTCGAGCGGCGCGTCCTTCGCGTAGGCGAAGCCGCGGTCGGCGGCGTCGAGCTGCAGGCTCGAGACGCCGAGGTCGAGCAGGATGCCGTCGACGAGCCGCACGCCGGCGGCCTCGGCCGCGAGGTCGATGCGGTCGTAGGTGGTCTGCACCGGCACGAAGCGGTCGCCGAAGCGCGCGAGCCGCGCGCCGGCGAGCCGGATGGCGTCGGGGTCGCGGTCGATGCCGGCGACCACGAGCGTCGGGTGCGCGGCGAGCAGCGCCTCGGTGTGGCCGCCCATGCCGAGCGTGCCGTCGACGACGACGGGCGTGCGGCCCGCCTCGACGGCGGCGGCGATCGCCGGGGCGAGCAGCTCGAGCGTGCGCTCGAGCATCACGGGGGTGTGGAGGTCGGATGCGTCCATGTCGTTCCCTGCTCCGTCCCGGTCCCTGATCCCCATCCGTTCGACGCGCCGCCGGGGAAGTGCGGCGCGGCGGACAGCTGGGGGTCACGAGCCGGGTCAGAAGATGCCGGGGATCACCTCCTCCGTGGTGCTCGCGAAGTCGGCCTCCTTGGCCGCGTAGTACTCGTTCCAGGCCTCGGTGTCCCAGATCTCGGCCCGCGTGCCCGCCCCGATGACGGTGAGCTCGCGACCGAGGCCCGCGTAGTCGCGCAGGTTGGCCGGGATCGTGACGCGGTGCTGGCTGTCGGGCTGCTCGCTCGACGCGCCGGAGAGGAACAGGCGCAGGAAGTCGCGCGCCGCCGACGAGGTCAGCGGCGCCTGGCGGATCTGCTCGTGCACCCGCTCGAACTCGCGCACCGAGAAGACGTAGATGCAGCGCTCCTGCCCGCGGGTGAGGACGAGGCCGCCCTCGAGCTCCTGCCGGAACCGGGCGGGGAGGATGACGCGGCCCTTGTCGTCGAGCTTGGGCGTGTGGGTGCCGAGGAACACATCGCCCCCTCTCGTCCGGCCTGCGAGCAGTTGCGTCGGACCCTTCCGACTTCCTCCACTCTACTCCACTCACCGCCACAAATCTCGAGAATCTGTCCACGACTCGCCCGAGGCGCCAGGAATGGCAAGGGATGCGGCGGTGGAGGACTTTCGCCGCCACTTCAGCACGCTGCGGCCCCGGGCGCGGCGAGCGCGCCCGGGAGGCCTGCCGGAGGCGAAGAGAAAGGGCCGACTCTCTCGAGTCGACCCTGGGGTGGAGCGCGGTGGAGGCCGCCGCGGCGGAGGCTCAGCCCCGCTGGTTGCGGTCGTCCCACTCCTGCGCGAGGCGGTCCATGAGGTTGGGGCCCTGCTTCGCCGACGCCGGGCCCTCGCTGGGCCGCGCGCCGGGCGCGACGTCGTCGCCGGTCGCGGGCTTCGACGCGGACAGCGCCCACAGCGCACCGGCGACGGCGACGCCGAAGCCGAGGACGCCGAGGACGGCGAGCTTCATCGACACGCCCACCACGATGAGCACGAGCCCGATCGCGATGCCGAGGACGCCGACGGCGACCTTCGTGTAGTCGACCGTGCGCGGACCGCTCGAGGCGGTGACGATGTCGGCCTCGTGCTTGTAGAGATTGCGCTCCATCTCGTCGAGCAGTCGCTGCTCGTGCTCGGAGAGGCCCATCTCGCACCCCCTTCGCTCGACCGGTGCGGATGGCCAGTGTACGCGCTGTCGCTGTCAATAGCATGTGGGTTGTGTCGGCACAGCAGCGCTTCGCCCGAGCCGTCGACGGCTCGATCCAGCAGTACCTCGACGAGCGCGAGCGCGCCCTCACGGAGATCTCCGGCGACGCCGCGCCCGTGCTGCGGCTCGTGCGCGAGATGGTCTCCGGGGGCAAGCGCGTGCGCAGCGCGTTCGTGCTCTGGGGCTGGCACGCGGTCACCGCCTCCCGCGACGGGGCCGACCGCACGACCGGCACCGAGCAGGATCCGCAGTGGGCGCAGGTGGTCGGCGTCGCGACCGCGATCGAGCTCTTCCACGCCGCCGCCCTCGTGCACGACGACATCATCGACGCATCCGACACCCGGCGCGGCAGGCCCGCGATGCACCGCTCGCTCGAGCGGATGCACCGCGAGGGCGAGTGGGTCGGCGACGCCGCGTCGTGGGGCACGAGCGCCGCGATCCTGGCCGGCGACCTGCTGCTGAACTGGGCCGACGACCGCATGCTGCTCGCGTGCCGCGGCACGGCGCACGGCGACGCCGTGCACGACGCCTACCGTCGCATGCGCGAGGAGGTCACCTTCGGCCAGTACCTCGACGTGCTCGAGGAGGCGGCCTGGATCCGGCAGGAGCCGGCGGCGCTGCTCGACCGCGCGCACACCGTCGCCGTCTACAAGTCGGCGAAGTACTCGGTCGAGGCGCCGCTCACGCTCGGCGCGCTGCTCGCGGGCGCCGACGAGGGGCAGCTCGACGCACTCGCCGGCTACGGGCTGCCCGTCGGCGTGGCCTTCCAGATGCGCGACGACCTGCTGGGCGTGTTCGGCGACCCCGAGGTCACCGGCAAGCCGGCGGGCGACGACCTGCGCGAGGGCAAGCGCACCGTGCTGATCGAGATCGCGCGGCAGCGCCTCGGCTCGGGAGTGCGCACGATGCTCGACGAGCTGCTCGGCGACCGCGAGCTCGACGAGCGCCAGGTCGCGATCCTGCAAGACGCCATCCAGCGCTCGGAGGCGCCCGCGCGGCTCGAGGCGCTCATCGACCGCGCCGTCGGCGAGGCGCTCGAGGCGCTGCACGAGGGCACGCTGTCGCGCTCCGCGGTGCTCGAGCTCGAGCGGCTGGCCGACACGGTCGCGAAGCGCGACCGCTGACGCCGGCTCAGCCGAGCAGCTGCGCCGCGCGCCGCACGGCCGACTTCGCGCCCGCGCGCATCGCCTCGATCGGCGCGGTGCCGAGCGAGTCGTCCTCGGCGAGCAGCCAGTCGATCGCCTCGTCGTCGGTCATGCCCTGATCGAGCAGCACGAGGAGCGTGCCGCGCAGCTCCGGCAGCGGCTCGCCGTCGCGGATCGCGGCGGCGGGCACCTCGAGCCGCCCGTTGCGGCGGGTCGCCGGCAGGCGATGCTCCTCGATGAGGCGGTGGATGCGCCCGACCGGCTGGCCGAGCAGGGTCACGAGGTCGGGCACGGAGAGCCAGGTGGTGTCTTGCGTCACGGCTCCCATGATGGCGGACGGCGTGGATCACGGGGAACCGGCCGCATCCCGCCTATCCTCGGCACGTGCCCGTCGACTCCCGCGATCCCGTCATCGGACGGCTGATCGACCGCCGGTACGAGGTGAGCGAGCGCATCGCGCGGGGCGGCATGGCGAGCGTCTACGAGGGCGTCGACCGACGGCTCGACCGGAAGGTCGCCGTCAAGGTCATGCACCCGCACCTCGGCGACGACCCCGACTTCCGCGAGCGCTTCATCCAGGAGGCGAAGGCCGCGGCGCGGCTCGCGCACCCGAACGTCGTGAACACGTACGACCAGGGCGAGGACGGCGACCTCGCGTGGCTCGTCATGGAGCTCGTGCCGTCGATCACGCTGCGCGACCTGCTCGCCGAGCGCGGCCGCATCACCGCCGAGCAGTCGCTCGACGTGCTCGAGGCGATCCTCGCCGGCCTCGCCGCCGCGCATCGCGCAGGCATCGTGCACCGCGACCTGAAGCCCGAGAACATCCTGCTCGCGCACGACGGGCGCATCAAGATCGGCGACTTCGGGCTCGCGCGCGCCGCGACCGCCAACACCGCGACCGGCAAGGCGCTGCTCGGCACGATCGCCTACCTCTCCCCCGAGCTCGTCACGCGCGGCGTCGCCGACACCCGCAGCGACATCTACGCGGTCGGCATCATGCTCTTCGAGATGCTCACCGGCACCCAGCCGTTCACGGGCGACGAGCCGATGCAGATCGCCTTCCAGCACGCGAACGAGCAGGTGCCGCTGCCCTCGAGCGTCGCGGGCGACGTGCCGGAGGGGATGGACTCGCTCGTCCACTGGGCGACGCAGCGCGACCCGAACCTGCGCCCCGCGAACGCCGCCGAGATGCTCGAGGAGGTGCACGCGGTGCGCGCGCGCGGCCTCGACCGGCCGACGTCGGTGCTGCCGGCGGTCACCGAGGACGACCGCTCGACGACCGTCATCGAGCGGCCCCGGAAGCCGCGTCGTGGCGCGCCCGTCGAGCCGCAGGTCGTCGAGGACGGCGGCGACGGCGCCGCGACCACCGCGCTCGCCCGCCGGGTCACGGTGCGGCGCAGGCGCGGGATGCTGTGGCTCGCGGCCGTGCTGCTGGGCGCGCTCCTCGCCGCCGGCATCGGCTGGTGGTTCAACCTCGGCCCCGGCGGCAACGCGACCGTGCCGCAGGTGGCGGGCGAGCCGCGGGCGGCGGCCGAGCAGCTGCTCGCCGAGCGCGGCATCGAGATCTCCGGCAGCGTCACCGAGCCGCACTACGACATCCCCGCCGGCCACGCGCTGCGCACCGATCCGCCCGCGGGCACCGAGATCCGCAGCGCCGACGCGGTGCAGCTCGTGCTCTCGTCGGGGCGGCGCAGCCTCCCCGTGCCGGAGGTCGCCGGCCTGCCGGTCGACCAGGCGCGCGCCGACATCGAGGCTGCCGAGTTCGCCGTCGCCGAGCCGCTCGACGAGATCTTCGATGCGAGCCCCGCTGGCACCGTCATCGCCGGCTACGCGCCCGACGGCACCGTGCTGACCGAGCTCGAGGAGCTCGAGGAGCGCTCCCCCATCGCGCTGCGCGTCTCCCTCGGACCGATCCCCGCGGCGGCCGGCCAGTCGGCCGACGACGCGCGCGCGGCGCTCGAGGCCGTCGGGCTCGAGGCCGACTTCTCGGCGGAGGAGCACTCCGCCGACGTGCCCGAGGGCGTGCTCCTCAGCGTCACCGTGCCGAGCGACCGCCACATGCGCGCGGGCGACACCGTCACCGGCGTCGTCTCCCTCGGGCCCCGCATGGTCGAGGTGCCCGACGTGGTGGGCATGCCCATCCCCGACGCGCTGCGCGCGATCGAGGAGGCGGGGCTCCAGCCCGAGCTGACGACGAACATCCCGGAGCCCCTCTGGGGCGCGCCGGGCGCCGACATCGTCTCGCAGGGCACCGAGGCCGGCGAGTCGGTCGTCGAGGGCTCGACCGTCGCCCTCGACGCCACCTACTGACGCCGGCGCCGCTGCCCGGCGGCTACGGGCGCTGCGCCGCCCGCAGCTCCTCGGCCACGAGGAACGCCAGCTCGAGCGACTGCATGTGGTTGAGCCGCGGGTCGCAGAGCGACTCGTAGCGCGACTCGAGGCCCAGCTCGTCGATGTCCTCGGCGCCGCCCAGGCACTCGGTCACGTCGTCGCCGGTGAGCTCGACGTGGATGCCGCCGGGGAACGTGCCCACCTGGCGGTGCGCCTCGAAGAAGCCCCGGACCTCGTCGACCACGTCGTCGAAGCGGCGCGACTTGTAGCCGTTCCTCGTCGTGATGCCGTTGCCGTGCATCGGGTCGGTGACCCACAGCGGCGTCGACTCGAGCGACTTCGAGGCTTCGAGCAGCGGCGGCAGCGCGTCGCGGATGCGCCCGGCACCCATGCGGGTGATGAACGTGAGGCGCCCGGGCTCGCGATCGGGGTCGAGCCGGTCGACGAGCGCCTCCATGTCGGCGGCCGTCGTCGACGGGCCGAGCTTCACGCCGATGGGGTTGCGGACGCGGGAGAAGAAGTCGACGTGCGCGCCGTCGATGTCGCGGGTGCGCTCGCCGATCCACTGGAAGTGGCTCGAGGTGTTGTAGGCGAGGCCCGTGCGCGAGTCGATGCGGGTCAGCGGGCGCTCGTAGTCCATCAGCAGGCCCTCGTGGCCGGTGAAGAACTCGACGCCGCGCAGCTCGTCGAAGTTGGCGCCCGCGGCCTCCATGAAGCGCACCGCGCGGTCGATCTCGCCCGCGAGCGCCTCGTACCGCGCGAACGACGGGTTCTGCGCGAAGCCCTTGTTCCACGAGTGCACCTGGCGCAGGTCGGCGAACCCGCCCTGCGTGAACGCGCGCACGAGGTTGAGCGTCGACGCGGCCATGTGGTAGCCGCGGAGGATGCGCTGCGGGTCGGCCGCGCGCGACTCCGGCGTGAAGTCGTAGCCGTTGACGATGTCGCCGCGGTAGGCCGGCAGCGTCAGGTCGCCGCGGGTCTCGTCGTCGCTCGAGCGCGGCTTGGCGAACTGCCCCGCCATGCGGCCCATCTTGATGACGGGCATCGCCGCGCCGTACGTGAGCACGACCGCCATCTGCAGGATGGTCTTCACGCGGTTGCGGATGTTGTCGGCCGTCGCGCCCGCGAAGGTCTCGGCGCAGTCGCCGCCCTGCAGCAGGAAGGCGCGGCCCTGGGCGGCGGCGGCGAGCCGCTCGCGCAGCATGTCGACCTCGCCCGCGAACACGAGCGGCGGGGCGCTGCGCAGCTCGCGGCGCACGTGCTCGACGGCGGCCTCGTCGCCCCAGGCGGGCTGCTGCTTGATGGGGAGCGCGCGATACGCATCCAGGCCCTGCTCGATGGAGCGGTGTCCGGTGGACTCGGGGATCGCGATCGTGTCGGTCATGCTCGCCTCTGCGTCGTGCGGCGCCGGGGTGCGCCGCCGTCCAGTCTACCGATGGGCGCGGTCAGCGGCCGGTGCGCTGCGCGGCGAGCGCGCGGCGCTCTGCCTCGACGCGCGACTTCACGCTCGACGCGTAGACGTCGACGTACTCCTGGTCGGAGATGCGGTTGAGGCCGACCATGATCTCGTCGGTGATCGAGCGCAGCACGAAGCGGTCGCCCTCGAGGTTGTAGTAGCGCGAGAAGTCGATCGGCTCGCCGAAGATGATGCCGATGCGGCCCACCTTGGGCAGGCGCTGCCCGATCGGCATGACCTTCTCGGTGTCGACCATCACGCACGGGATCACCGGCACCCGCGCATCCAGCACCATGCGCGCGACGCCGGTGCGGCCGCGGTAGAGCTTGCCGTCGGGGCTGCGGGTGCCCTCGGGGTAAATGCCGATCAGCCCGCCGTCCTGCAGCTTCTGGAGCGCCGCGTCGAGGCTCTGCGAGCTCTTCTCGCCGCCGGAGCGATCCATCGGGAGCTGCCCCACCGCGAGGAAGAACCACCGCACGAGCCGGCCCTTGAGCCCCTTGCCGTTGAAGTAGTCGGACTTCGCGAGGAAGTACACGCGCCGGTCGATCACGAGCGGCATGAGGAAGGAGTCGATCACCGAGAGGTGGTTGCCCGCGATGATCGCGCCGCCGTGCTCGGGGATGTTGTCGAGACCCGCCACCCATGGGCGGAACACGCGGTTCATGTACGGGCCGACCACCCAGTGCCGCAGCAGCCAGTAGAACATCGCACCTCCGTCGTGCCCACGAGCCTAGGGCAGTGGGAGGGGTCCGACAGACATGCGCGCGCGGCTCGGGCCCGCCGGCCGGGCCGACCATAGAATGCTCGCAACGCACGAACGCCGAAGGAGTCCCAGTGCCCGAGCTCACCGTCCCCCAGGGTGTCATCCCCCCCGTCGTCGCGCCCGACCCCGACGCGAACGTCACCGACCTGCTCGAGGACACCGTCCGGGCCTACCCCGACACGCCGCTGTTCGCGCTGCCCGAGGGCGACGGCTGGCGCGACGTCTCCGCCGCCGAGTTCCGCCGCCAGGTGATCGCACTCGCCAAGGGCCTCGTCGCGGCCGGCGTCGAGCCCGGCGACTCCGTCGGCTTCATGTGCAAGGTGCGCTACGAGTTCTCGCTCGTCGACTTCGCGCTCTGGTACGCCGGCGCCCGCATGGTGCCCGTCTACGAGACCTCCGCGCCCTCCCAGATCCAGTGGATCCTCTCCGACGGCGGCGCCTCCCGCGTCATCCTCGAGGACGCCGACCTCGTGTCGCGCTTCGACGAGGCGCACGGCGACCTGCCGGCGATCACCGACGTGTGGCGCATCGACCGCGGCGACCTCGACGCGCTCGTCGAGCGCGGCAAGGACGTGCCCGACGAGGAGATCGAGCGCCGCCGCTCCATCGCGGTGGGCAGCGACGTCGCCACGCTCATCTACACGTCCGGCTCGACCGGCCGCCCCAAGGGCGTGATGCTGACGCACTCGAACTTCGTCGAGCTGTGCCGCAACGCCAAGGTCGCGATGGCCGACGTCGTCGGCCCCGGCTCGTCGACGCTGCTGTTCGTCACGCAGGCGCACGTGTTCGCGCGCTTCATCTCGGTGCTCTGCATCGCCTCCGCCGTGCGGGTCGGCCACCAGTCCGACACGAAGAAGCTGCTGCCGTCGCTGGGCTCGTTCAAGCCCACCTTCTTCCTCGCCGTGCCGCGCGTGTTCGAGAAGGTCTACAACGCGAGCGAGCAGAAGGCCGAGGCCGGCGGCAAGGGCAAGATCTTCCGCGCCGCCGCGCTCACCGCCGTCGAGCACTCGAAGGCGCTCGACGCCGGCCACGTGCCGCTCGGGCTCAAGCTGCGCTTCGCGCTCTTCGACCGGCTCGTGCTCAGCAAGCTGAAGGTTGCGCTCGGCGGCAACGTCAAGTACGCCGTCTCGGGCTCGGCGCCGCTGTCGCACTTCCTCGCGCACTTCTACCGCTCGCTCGGCATCCGCATCCTCGAGGGCTACGGCCTCACCGAGACCACCGCGCCCGTCACGGTCAACGTGCCCGACAAGTTCAAGATCGGCACCGTCGGACCCGCCCTGCCCGGCAACGGCGTCAAGATCGCCGAGGACGGCGAGGTGCTCGTCAAGGGTGTCTGCGTCTTCGCCGGCTACTGGCACAACGAGCAGGGCTCGCGCGAGGCGTTCACCGAGGACGGCTGGTTCCACACCGGCGACATCGGCGCGCTCGACAGCGAGGGCTACCTGACGATCACGGGCCGCAAGAAGGAGCTCATCGTCACCGCCGGCGGCAAGAACGTCGCCCCCAACACGCTCGAGGACCCGATCCGCTCGAACACGATCATCGGCCAGCCGGTCGTCGTGGGCGACCAGCGGCCCTTCGTCGCCGCGCTCATCACGCTCGACGCCGAGATGCTGCCCACCTGGCTCGAGAACCACGGCCACGACAAGGCGATGACGCTCGAGCAGGCCGCGCAGCACCCCGCCGTCATCGAGGAGGTGCGCGGCCAGATCCGCCGCGCGAACACGCTCGTCTCGCGCGCCGAGTCGGTGCGCAAGTTCGCGATCCTCCCGATCGAGTTCGTCGAGGCGAACGGGCACCTGACGCCGAAGATGTCGATCAAGCGCGACAACGTCATGCGCGACTTCGCCCCGCAGATCGAGGACATCTACGCCTCGAACTCGACGGCGCACGACGTCGGCGAGTGACGGAGCCCGCGCCGAGCGAGCCCCTGCCCGTGTGAGCCGATGATCCTGCCCGGAGCCCCGCAGTCCGCCGCGGCGGTCGCCGACCACTACGACGAGCTCGACGCCACGTACCGGCGGCTGTGGGGCGAGCACGTGCACCACGGGCTGTGGTCGACGGGCGACGAGACCCCCGAAGCGGCGGTCGAGGCGCTCGTCGACTCGGTGGGCGACCGCCTCGGCCTCGCCCCGGGCGACGCGTGCGTCGACATCGGCTGCGGCTACGGCGCCACCGCTCGGCGCCTCGCGGCGACGCGCGGCGTGCGCGTCGTCGGCTTCACCCTCTCGGGCGAGCAGGCGCGGCACGCCGCGGCGCACGCGACCGCCGGTGTCGAGATCCGGCAGGGCGACTGGCTCGACAACGGCCTGGCGGACGCCTCGGCCGACGCCGCGTGGGCGATCGAGTCGAGCGAGCACTTCGCCGACAAGCAGCGGCTGTTCGCCGAGGCCCACCGCGTGCTCGTGCCCGGCGGCCGCCTCGTCGTGTGCGCGTGGCTCGCGGCCCCCGACCCGCGCCGGTGGGAGGTGCGCCACCTGCTCGAGCCGATCTGCCGCGAGGGGCGCCTGCCCTCGATGGGGACGCGCGCGGAGTACGAGGCGATGGCGCGTGCCGCGGGCCTCGAGGTCGTCGGGTACCAGGACGTCAGCCGCCGAGTGGCGCGCACGTGGACGATCTGCACCGGCCGGCTGCTGCGGTCGGTGCTCGTCGACCCCGAGACGCGCCGGCTCGCGGTCGAGGCGCGCAACCGCGAGTTCGCGCTGTCGCTCCCCCGCCTGATGCTCGCCTACCGCACCGGCGCGATGCGCTACGGCATCCTCACCCTCGCGAAGCCCGGCGCCGAGGCGGCGCCGCCCCGCGGCGCCTGACCGCTCAGTACCAGGCGGCCTTCCGCACCTCGGCCATCGCGACCGAGCGCATCTCCTTGTCGAGCGCCTGCAGGTAGAGCTTCCCGTCGAGGTGGCCCATCTCGTGCTGCAGCATCTGCGCCATGAGCCCCTCGCCCTCGAGCACGACCTCGTCGCCCGCGAGGTCGACGCCGACGACCCGGCAGTACGGGTGCCGAGGCGTGGGGAAGCCGAGCTCGGGCACCGACAGGCACCCCTCGTCGACGAGCACTGGCTCGCCGCGCACCTCGTCGATGCGCGGGTTCAGCACGTAGCCCACCTCGCCGTCGACGTTGTACGAGAAGGCGGCCCGCGCCACGCCGATCTGGCAGCCGGCGACGCCCGCGCGGCCCGGCACGCGCACCGTGTCGAGCAGGTCCTGCACGAGCGCGGCGGTGGCGGGCGCCGACGGGTCGACGGGCTCGGCGCGCTCGCGCAGCACCGGATCGCCGAAGACGCGGATCTCGCGGACGCTCACGACGGGCGGACCACGACGAGCAGGTCGCCCGCCTCGACGGGCGTCGTGCCGGTGAGCGCGAGGCGCTCGACGGTGCCGGCGATCGGCGTCGTGATCGCGGCCTCCATCTTCATCGCCTCGATGGTGGCGACGGGGTCGCCGGCGGCGACCGCGTCGCCCTCGGCGACCTTGACCGTGACCGCCCCGGCGAAGGGTGCCGCGACCTGGCCCGGCACCGAGGCATCCGCCTTCTCGGCCTGCGGCTTGTCGACGGTGACGGAGCGGTCGCGCACGTAGACCGGGCGCAGCTGGCCGTTGAGCACCGTCATGACCGTCACGATGCCGTCGTCGTCCGGCTGGCCGACCGCCTCGAGCTCGACGTTGAGGGTGACGCCGCGGCCGATGCCGACCTGGTGCTCCTCGCCGGCCTGCATGCCGTAGAGGTAGTCGATCGTGTCGACGACCGAGAGGTCGCCGTACTGCGCGCGGGTCTCCTTGAAGGCCCGCGTCGGCCCGGGGAACAGCAGCTCGTTGAGCGCGTCGCGGCGGTCGGCGCCGGGCTCGGCGAGGCGCGCGGACTGCTCGGGCTCGAGCGGGGTGACCGAGATGTCGACCGTGCGGCCCTCGAGCACCTTCGAGCGGAAGGGCTCCGGCCAGCCGCCCGGGAGGTCGCCGAGCTCGCCCGCCATGAAGCCGATGACGGAGTCGGGGATGTCGAACCTCCGCGGGTCGCGCTCGAACTCCTCGGGGTCGACGCCCTGCGCGACGAGCTGCAGCGCGAGGTCGCCGACCACCTTCGACGACGGCGTCACCTTCGTGGGGCGGCCGAGGATGCGCGAGGCGGCCGCGTACCAGTCCTCGATCCTCTCGAAGTCGTCGGCGAGGCCGAGCGCGATCGCCTGCTGCCGCAGGTTCGACAGCTGGCCGCCCGGGATCTCGTGGTGGTAGACGCGGCCGGTGGGGCCCGGCAGGCCGGACTCGAACGGCTTGTAGAGGCGGCGCACCGCCTCCCAGTACGGCTCGAGGTCGCTCACCGCGGTGAGCGAGAGGCCGGTGTCGCGCTCGGTGTTCGCGACCGCGGCGACGAGCGCCGACAGCGACGGCTGGCTCGTCGTGCCCGCCATCGGCGCGCTCGCGACGTCGACGGCGTCGACGCCGACGGCCGAGGCGGCGAGCAGCGTCGCGAGCTGGCCGCCCGCGGTGTCGTGCGTGTGCAGGTGCAGCGGCACGTCGAAGCGCTCGCGCAGGGCCGACACGAGCTTCGTCGCGGCGCCCGCGCGCAGCAGGCCCGCCATGTCCTTGATCGCGAGCACGTGCGCGCCGGCGTCGACGATGCGCTCGGCGAGGCGCAGGTAGTAGTCGAGCGTGTAGAGGTCCTCGTCGGGGCTCAGCAGGTCGCCCGAGTAGCACAGCGCCACCTCGGCGACCGTGGTGCCCGTCTCGAGCACCGCGTCGATCGCGGGCCGCATCTGGTCGACGTCGTTGAGCGCGTCGAAGATGCGGAACACGTCGACGCCCGTCGCCGCGGCCTCCTCGACGAACGCGGTCGTCACCTCGGTCGGGTACGGCGTGTAGCCGACGGTGTTGCGGCCGCGCAGCAGCATCTGCAGCGGGATGTTCGGCATCGCCTCGCGCAGGCTCGCGAGCCGCTCCCACGGGTCCTCGCCGAGGAAGCGCAGCGCGACGTCGTAGGTGGCGCCGCCCCACGCCTCCATCGAGAGCAGCTGCGGCGTCATGCGGGCGACGTGCGGGGCGACGGCGACGAGGTCGGCGGTGCGCACGCGGGTCGCGAGCAGCGACTGGTGCGCGTCGCGGAAGGTGGTCTCGGTCACGGCGAGCGAGGTGCGCTCGCGCAGCGCCTTCGCCCAGCCGGCCGGGCCGAGCTCCTGCAGCCGCTGGCGCTCGCCGTCGGGCGCGGGCGCCTCGAGGTCGGCCGCGGGCAGCTTGATGGCCGGGTTGATGACGCGGTCGGCCTTGCCGTTCGGCGCGTTGACGGTGACGTCGGCGAGCCAGGCGAGCACCTTCGACGCGCGGTCCTTGGGCGGGTTGATGCGCGTGAGCTCGGGGTGCTCGTCGATGAAGTGCGTCGAGACGTCGCCCGAGCGGAACTCGTCGTGCTCGAGCAGGTTGAGCAGGAAGGGGATGTTCGTGGCGACGCCGCGGATGCGGAACTCGCTCACCGCGCGGTGCGCGCGGCGGATGGCCGTGTCGAGGTCGCGGCCGCGGCACGTGACCTTCGCGAGCATCGAGTCGAAGTGCGGGCTCACCTCGGTGCCGGGGTTGATGGTGCCGCCGTCGAGGCGCACGCCCGCGCCGCCGGGCGACCGGTAGGCGGTGATGCGCCCGGTGTCCGGCCGGAAGCCGTCGGCGGGGTTCTCGGTGGTGACGCGGCACTGGAGCGCGGCGCCGTGCATCTCGATGCGGTCCTGCGTGAGGCCGAGCTGCTCGAGCGTCTCGCCCGCGGCGATGCGGATCTGGCTCGCGACGAGGTCGACGTCGGTGATCTCCTCGGTGACCGTGTGCTCGACCTGGATGCGCGGGTTCATCTCGATGAAGACGTGCTGGCCCTTGCGCTCCCCCGCGGTGTCGAGCAGGAACTCGACCGTGCCGGCGTTCACGTAGTCGATCGACCGGGCGAAGGCGACCGCGTCGCGGTAGAGCTCGGCGCGCTTCTCCTCCGAGAGGTTGGGCGCGGGGGCGAGCTCGACGACCTTCTGGTGGCGGCGCTGCACCGAGCAGTCGCGCTCGAACAGGTGCACGGTCTCGCCGGTCGCGTCGGCGAGGATCTGCACCTCGATGTGGCGCGGGCGCACGACGGCCTGCTCGATGAACATGGTCGGGTCGCCGAAGGCGGAGTCGGCCTCGCGCATCGCGGCCTCGAGCGCCTCCTTCAGGTCCTCGCGCCGCTGGACCAGGCGCATCCCCCGGCCGCCGCCGCCGGCGACCGCCTTGCAGAAGACCGGGAAGCCGATCTCGTCGGCCCCGTCGAGCAGCGTCTGCATGTCGGTGGTCGCGGGCGTCGACCGCAGCACGGGCACGCCCGCGGCGATCGCGTGCTCCTTGGCGGTGACCTTGTTGCCGGCCATCGCCAGCACCGCCGGGCCGGGCCCCACGAACGTGATGCCGGCCTCGGCGGCCGCGGTCGCGAGCTCGGGGTTCTCGCTCAGGAACCCGTAGCCCGGGTAGATGGCGTCGGCGCCGGAGTCCTTCGCGACGCGGATGATCTCGCTCACCGTCAGGTAGGCGCGCACCGGGCGGCCCGGCTCGCCGATCTGGTAGGCCTCGTCCGCCTTCTGGCAGTGCAGGGAGTTGCGGTCCTCGTGCGCGTAGACGGCGACCGTGCGGATGCCCAGCTCGTTGGCGGCGCGGAAGGCTCGGATGGCGATCTCGCCACGGTTGGCGACGAGCAGCTTCTGGAACATGCAGAACCCTCCCGGGGGTGCGGCGGCGCGGGCTTCCCAATGTAGTGGGGCTAGGCTTGGGCGCCGTGCACGTACTCTCGATCAGTTCCCTCAAGGGCGGTGTCGGCAAGACCACGGTGACGCTCGGTCTCGCCTCCGCCGCCTTCGCCAAGGGCCTCCGCACGCTCGTGGTCGACCTCGACCCGCAGTCCGACGCCTCCACCGGCATGGACATCGAGATCGAGGGCCGCCTGAACGTCGCCGACGTCCTCACGAACCCGAAGGACAAGGTCGTCCAGCAGGCGATCTCGCCCTCGGGCTGGACCCAGGGGCACGGCGGCACGATCGACGTGCTCATCGGCTCCCCCTCGGCCATCAACTTCGACGGCCCGCACCCGACCATCAAGGACATCTGGAAGCTCGAGACGGCGCTCACGACCGTCGAGAACGACTACGACCTCGTGCTCGTCGACTGCGCCCCGTCGCTCAACGCCCTCACGCGCACCGCGTGGGCGGCATCCGACCGCGTGCTCGTCGTGACGGAGCCGGGCCTGTTCTCGGTCGCCGCCGCCGACCGCGCGCTGCGCGCGATCGAGGAGATCCGTCGTGGCCTCAGCCCCCGGCTGCAGCCGCTCGGCATCGTCGTGAACCGCGCGCGCCCGCAGTCCCTCGAGCACCAGTACCGCATCCAGGAGCTCAAGGACATGTTCGGGCCGCTCGTGCTCGACACCGTGCTGCCCGAGCGCACCTCGATGCAGCAGGCGCAGGGCGCGGCCCGTCCGCTCCACGTGTGGCCGGGCGAGGGCGCGCAGGAGATGGCGCTGCAGTTCGACGAGCTGCTCCAGACCGTGCTGACCGCCGCCGGCCGCGCCGGCGACGAGGCCGCCTCGGGCCGCAAGGTGCCCGCCCCGACCGCCGCCGTCGACGCGACCGCCGCCGCGGAGCTCGAGGAGGCCGCTGCCGTCGAGGACGCCGAGACGACCACCGCCGGCGAGGCCGAGCCGGGCGAGGGCAAGCAGCCGTAGGCCGCTCGGCCGTCCGGCCATCGGCCGGACCTCTGCCGCGCGCGCGGCGCGAGCCGGTCAGGCCGTGCGGCTCCTGCGGGCGCGACGGGCCGCGAGCTCGTCGACGTGCTGCTCCTCGGCGGGCGTGACCTCGAGCTCGATGAGCTGCGTCTCGACCTCGCGCAGGACCTTGCCGACGGCGATGCCGAAGACGCCCTGGCCGCGGCCGAGGAGGTCGATGACCTCGTCGCTCGAGGTGCAGAGGTAGACGCTCGCGCCGTCGGACATGAGCGTGATCTGGGTGAGGTCGCGCACGCCGTGCTCGTGGAGCTGCTGGATGGCGACCCGGATCTGCTGCAGCGAGATGCCGGTGTCGAGCAGGCGCTTGACGAGCTTCAGCACGAGGATGTCGCGGAACGAGTAGAGCCGCTGGCTGCCGGAGCCGTGCGCGGGCCGGATGGTGGGCTCGACGAGCCCGGTGCGGGCCCAGTAGTCGAGCTGGCGGTACGTGATGCCCGCCGCGTCGGCCGCGATCGCGCCGCGGTAGCCGACCGCGTCGGCCTCCTGCGGCAGGCCGTCGGTGAACAGCAGGCCGGCGTCGAGGCGGGCGGGACCGCCCTGGTCTGCATCGATGCCGTCGCCCATGGCCGTACCTTCCGCTGCGGGGGCTCAAACCTTCAAGTCGAGGTTGAGTGTTGAGCCCCACCGTATCGAGCCGCCGCCCCGCTTCGGTGCAACCTCCGACGGCGCGGCGTGTCGGGGCCGAGTCTACGCCCTGCCGCCCACGCCGGCGCAGCAGGACTCGCGGGCGCGGGGCCTCGGCGTCAGGCGCCCAGGGCGTCGCGGGTCAGCAGCTCGCGCACCGACTGGATGTGGCTCGCGAGGTCGCGCGCGGCCTCGGCCGCCTGCGCCTGGCTGCTCGTCTCGCGCCGCCCGCGCATGGGCTTGAGCGCCGACTCGATGAGCGCCGCCTCGCGCTGGGCCGACTGGCGCATGCCGCGCAGGTGCCGCGGCTCGATGCCGAAGCGCTCGAGCTCGACGAGGGCCTTGAGCGCCTGCACCGCGGCGTCGCCGAACGGCTCGGCGCCCGGCAGCAGCTGGGCGGAGATGGCGTCGGCGACGAGCTGCTTCGTCGCGCCCGCCTCCGACTGCAGCTCGGCGCGCGACAGCCGGCGCTCGGCGCCGAGGATCGACGGCGCCTCGACGCGCACGTTGGCGCCGGGGATCTGCGGCGAGCGGCCGTGGTCGATGTCGTCGAGGTGCCCGAGGATGACCTTGAGCGGCAGGTAGTGGTCGCGCTGCAGCGTGAGGATGTAGCGCAGCCGCTCGAGGTCGGCCGCGTCGAACTTGCGGTAGCCGGACGGCGTGCGCTGGGGCGTGATGAGCCCCTGGTCCTCGAGGAAGCGGAGCTTCGAGGGCGAGAGGTCGGGGAACTCGGGGCCGAGCTTGGCCAGCACCTGGCCGATCGAGAGGAGGGAGGCGGGCTTCCGCGCGGCCTGTGCGCTCACTGCCGTGGTTCGAGGTCGAGGCGTGAGCGGTAGAACGTGAGGCGGAACTTGCCGACCTGCACCTCGGCGCCGTCGCGCAGCACGACGTGGTCGACCCGCTCGCCGTCGTGGTACGTGCCGTTGAGCGACCCGAGGTCGCGCAGCTCGAACGTCGTGCCCGAGCGCGTGAACTCGGCGTGACGGCGCGACACGGTCACGTCGTCGAGGAAGATGTCGGCGTCGGGGTGGCGACCGGCGATCGTGGAGTCCTGGTCGAGCAGGAAGCGGGCGCCCACGTTGGGGCCGCGGCGCACGACGAGGATGGCCGAGCCCGACGGCAGCGAGGCGACCGCCTCGCGGTCCTCGGCGGTCGTACCCGACAGCATGGCGGCGAGCTGGGCGCGGTAGTCCTCACCCCACGACTGCGTGCTCTCGCCGTCGTTGCCCCGGCGGGCGTCGTGCTCGGTCATGCGCTTCCTCCGTGCGGATGGTGCCGGCGGCCCCGGCGAGTGTCGTTCAGCATAGCGATACGAGGCTGTGCCCGGCGTCGTCCCCGGGCGGGCCCGAGAGGCAACCCTAGCGAACGCGCGAGGGCCGCGGGCGCCTCACGCGAAGCCCGCGAGCGCGCGCAGCAGCGCGGCCGTCGCAGCGGCCGCGGCGACCGCGACGATGAAGGGCGCCCGCACCGCGAACAGCCCCGCCGCGACGGCCACAGCGGGGATGCGCGCGTCGAGCGCGATGCCGTCCGCGCCGCCCAGCGTCTGCACGGCGACGAGGCCGGCGAGCAGCGACACGGTGAGCAGCTCGAGCGTGCGCCGCGGCCGCGGGCTGTCGAACAGCCGCGGCGGCACCGCGTAGCCGAGCAGCTTGATCCCGAGCACGGCGATCGCGGCGAGCAGCACCAGGTGCCAGACCGTCATGCGTGGTCCCCCTGACGGTGGTCGGGGCCACCCGGGTCCGGCAGGTCCGACTCGTGGCGCGGGCCGAGCCAGTTCGTGAGGCCGACGACGACGCCCACGAGCGCGGCGACGATGACCGGCATGCCCGCCGGCAGCACGGGCAGCAGCGACGCGGCGACCACCGCGCTCGCCGCGGCGACCGCGACCGCCTGCCGCGCGCGCAGCCGCGGCCACAGCAGCCCGACGAACGCGGCCGCCGCCGCGGCGTCGAGCCCCCACTGCCGCGGGTCGCCCAGCAGGTCGCCGAGCAGCGCGCCCGCGAGCGTCGCGACGTTCCAGCCGACGTAGATGCCGATGCCCGTCACCCAGAAGCCCGCGCGCTGCGCCCGCGGCTCGTCCTGCGCGAGCGCCACCGCCGTCGACTCGTCGATCGTCACGTGCGCGGCGAGCGGCAGGAGCGCCGGGGCCGGCGCCACCACGCGCCGCATGCTCATGCCGTACAGCGCGTTCCGCAGCCCCAGCATCGCCGCGCTCGCGACGCCCGCGATGCCGCCGCCCGAGGCGATCACGCCGATGAACGCGAACTGCGAGCCGCCCGAGAACATGAGCAGGCTGAGCGCCATCGTCTGCCAGAGGTCGAGTCCGGAGGCGATCGAGAGCGCGCCGAACGAGAGCCCGTAGGCGCTCGTCGCCACGACGACGCCGACGCCCTCCCGCGTGGCGCGGCGCACCGCATCCGTCGTCGCCGTCCTGTGCACCGATCCAGCCTAGGCTCGCGGCTAGCCTGGTCGGCATGCACCTGATCGTCGGCGAGGACGGCCTCGCGAGGCCGTCGTGGGCCGCGACCGACCCGCTGCTGCGCGACTACTACGACCGCGAGTGGGGCATGCCGGTGCGCGACGAGACGGGGCTGTTCGAGCGGCTCTCGCTCGAGGCGTTCCAGTCGGGGCTCTCGTGGGCGACCATCCTGCGCAAGCGTCCCGCGTTCCGCACCGCCTTCGCGGGCTTCGAGCCGGATGCGGTGGCGGCCTTCGGCGAGCAGGACGTCGCGCGGCTGCTCGGAGACTCGGGCATCGTGCGCAACCGCCGCAAGATCGAGGCCACGATCGGCAACGCGCGGGCGACGGTGGCGCTGCGCGAGGAGGGCGGGCTGCCCGCGCTCGTGTGGTCGTTCCAGCCCGGCGAGACGCCCGCGCCGCAGACGCTCGCCGACGTGCCGACGCAGTCGGACGAGTCGCGCGCGCTCTCGCGGGCGCTCAAGGCGCGCGGCTTCGCCCACGTCGGCCCGACGACGATGCACGCGCTCATGGAGGCGGTCGGCATCGTCGACACCCACCTCGTGGGCTCCCACCGCCGCGGATCGAGCGGCGTGTGGGCCGCGGACGGGAGGCTCGCATGCGCCGGATCCTGATCGTGCAGTCGCGGCCCGAGGACGAGGTCGCGGCCGCCGAGCTCGAGGCGATGGTGCGCTTCGGCCGCCTCGACGAGTCGCGGGTGCAGCGGGTGCGGCTCGACCGGGAGCAGCCCGCGATCGACCTCGCCGACGTCGACGCGGTGCTCGTCGGCGGCGGGCCCGCGAACTTCAGCGACGACCACCGGCGGCCGCCCGAGCACGCGGCGACGGTGACGTGGCTGCGCGACCTCGCCGAGCGGGTGATCCGCGACGACCTCCCCTACCTCGGCGCGTGCCTCGGCCTCGGCGCGCTCGTGCACGCGCTCGGCGGCCGCATGGTGCGGGGCATCGCCGAGTCGGTGGCGCCGGTCGAGCTGAGCCTCGTGGGCGAGGACTGGCTGACCGACGGCCTGCCGCGCGCCTTCACCGCGTTCGGCGGCCACAAGGAGGGCATCGCCGAGGCGCCCGAGGGCGCGACGACGCTCGCCGTGTCGGCCGCGTGCGTGCACATGGTGCGCGTCGGGCAGCACGTCGTGGGCACGCAGTTCCACCCGGAGCTCGACGCCGACGGGCTCGAGCAGCGCATCCGCGTCTACCGCGACCACGGCTACTTCTCCCCCGCCGAGGTCGACGACCTCGTCGCCGCGGGCCGCGCCGCGCACGTCGAGCACCCGCAGGCGATCCTCGCCCGCTTCGCCGAGCGCTACGGGCTGCAGCGATGACGGCCGCGCCGCAACGGGCGGTCGTCGCGTTCGACGCCTTCAAGGGCAGCCTGACCGCGCTCGAGGCGTGCGAGGCCGCCGCGCGCGGCATCCGCTCGGTCGTGCCGGGCGCCGAGGTGGTGCTCGTGCCGATGGCCGACGGCGGCGAGGGGAGCCTCGACGCGCTGCTCGCGCGCGGCGGCGACGAGGTCGTCACCGAGACGGTCGACGCGATCGGCCGGCCCGCGCGCGCGCGCTGGGCGCTCGACGGCCGCAGCGCCGTGATCGAGCTCGCGCAGGCGGCCGGCCTGCCGCAGGTCGAGGACGCCCCGCTGCAGCCGCTCGCCGCCTCCACGGCGGGCCTCGGCCGCGTCGTGCTCGACGCGCTCGACCGGGGCGCCGTGGAGCTCACCCTGCTCCTCGGCGGCTCGGCGACGAGCGACGGCGGGGCCGGCCTCCTCACCGCGCTCGGCGCCCGGCTGACGGATGCGTCGGGCCGGCCCGTGCAGCCGGGCGGCGGCGGGCTCGCGGCGCTCGAGCACCTCGACGTCTCGGGCGTCGACCCGCGGGCGCTCGCCGCCCGCTGGCGCTTCGTCACCGACGTCGACGCGCCCCTCACCGGACCTCGCGGCGCCGCCGCCGTCTTCGGGCCGCAGAAAGGCGCGGGCCCCGACGACGTGCGCGCGCTCGACGCCGCGCTCGAGCGCTTCGCGCGCATCGGTGCCGAGGCGCTCGGCGTCGATGCGGCATCCGTCATCGACGTGCCCGGCTCCGGCGCGGCCGGCGGGGTCGCGAGCGTGCTGCGCGCGCTCACCGGCGGCGACGTCGTCGCGGGCGGCGCGTGGTTCGCCGAGCTCGCCGGGCTCGACGCCGCGGTGCTCGGCGCCGACCTCGTGCTGACGGGCGAGGGCCGCTTCGACGGCCAGTCGGCCGGCGGCAAGGTCGTCTCCGTCGTGCACGCGGCCGCCGAGCGGCACGGCGTGCCGCTGTGCGTGCTCGCGGGCTCCGTCGACGCGGACGCTGCCGCCGCGATGGGCGTGCCGGCGCTCTCGATCGCCGCCGGCCCCGCGACGCTCGACGCGCTGCAGCGCGACGCGGGCGACCTGCTCGCGGCGGCCGCGGCATCCGTCGCACGGCTCGCGCTGGGCGCCGGGCGCCTCGGCGTCACCGACGCGCGCTGACCGTCTCGTCAGTGCCCGCCGGCTCGGGGCGACCGCGGCGCTCTCGCTCGAGCCGCGCGGCGAGGAGCTCCCACAGCCCGAGCGCGACGCCGACGGCGACGAGCACGCCGCCGAGGGTGTCGGAGAGCCAGTGCGCGCCGAGGTAGGTGCGGCTCAGCATCATGCCGATCGTCCAGGCGGCGCCGGCGGCCCACACCCACCAGCGCCGCAGCAGCAGCCCGAGCGCCGTCGCGACGAGCGCCGCGTTCGCCGCGTGCCCGGAGGGGAAGGACCCGTGGTCGACCGTCACGAGCACGTCGAGCGGCCGCGCGCGGTCGACCGCGTGCTTGAGGAGCTGCACGAGGAGCCCGGTGAGGATCGACGCCACGAGGAAGTAGCCCGCGGCCCACGGCCGGCGGCGCAGCAGGAGCAGCCCCGCGACGACGCCGGGCACGATGAGCGTGGCGACGACGCCGCCCCCGAGGGTGTCGAAGGCCAGCGACGCGGTGGTGAGCAGCGGCGAGCGCTGGGTCACCAGGCGGTCCATCCACTCGGCCTCGAAGCCGAAGGGCTTGCTGCTCTCGCGGTAGAGCAGCACCGCCGAGAGCGCGATGGCCAGCGCCAGCGCCGTCAGCGCCGCCCAGGCGCGGCGACGACGCGGCGATGCGACGAGCGCGTTCGTGAGCTGCTTCGGCACGGTGCTCCTCCGGTGTCTGCGACCACGGTAGCGGCGGACGCCCGGCAGGCTCCCCGCCTGCCGGCGCGGCTACGCCGCAGGTGCCTCGCCCAGAGCCCCCGCGGCCTCCAGCAGCTCGAGCGCGCGCACCCGCTCGTCGGTCGCGCCGTGCACGGCCATGATCAGCTCGTCGGCGTCGGCCTCGACGGCGAAGCGCCGGAGCGTCGCGACCGCCTCGTCGCCGGTGCCGAGCGCCGTGTGCCGCACCATCGAGGCGATGTGCGCGGCCTGCGGGCTCGCGGCGAGCGCGTCGAGCTCGTCGTCGCCGACCTGCTGCGCGACGGGGCTGTCGCGCAGCAGCAGGCTGCGCACGCGGGAGCGCACGACGTTGCGCTGCATCTGCATCGCCTCGTCGCGCGTGGGGGCGACGACGGCGTTGATGCCGGCGATGACGAACGGCTCGGCGAGCTGCCTCGACGGCTCGAACCGCTCGCGGTACACGGCGACCGCCTGCTGCAGCGCGTCGGGCGCGAAGTGCGAGGCGAAGGCGTACGGCAGGCCGAGGGCCGCCGCGAGCTGCGCGCCGAAGAGCGACGAGCCGAGGATCGTGAGCGGCACGTCGGTGCCGTGGCCGGGCACCGCGCGGATGCCGGGCACCGTCGGCTCGCCGCGCAGGTAGCCCTGCAGCTCGACGACGTCCTCGGGGAAGCGCTCGGAGGCGCGGATGTCGCGGCGCAGCGCCGCCCAGGTGCGCTGGTCGGTGCCGGGCGCGCGCCCGAGCCCCAGGTCGATGCGCCCGGGGTGCAGCTCGGCGAGGGTGCCGAACTGCTCGGCGATCACGAGCGGCGAGTGGTTCGGCAGCATGACGCCGCCCGCGCCCAGACGGATCGTGCGCGTGTGCGCGGCGACGTGCGCGATGAGCACGCTCGTCGCGCTCGAGGCGATCGTCGCCATGTTGTGGTGCTCGGCGTACCAGACGCGACGGTAGCCGAGCCGCTCGGCGGCCTGCGCGAGGCGGACGGAGCCCGCGAGGCTCTCGCCGGCGGTCTCACCGGGGTGGATGGGGGCGAGGTCCAGCACAGACAGGCGCATCCGACCAGCCTAGGCCGGGCGGATGCGCCTGCGCGGGGGCTTCGCTGTCAGCGGATCAGATCGCCTCGAGCACGATGGCCGAGCCCTGGCCGCCGCCGCCGCAGATGCCGCTCGCGCCGATCGAGCCCGAGCCGAGCTGGTGCAGCCGGCGCGCGAGGTGCCCGACGATGCGGGTGCCGGAGGCGCCGATCGGGTGGCCGAGCGCGATCGCGCCGCCGTGGGCGTTGACGATCTCGGGATCGACGCCGAGCTGGCGCGTGGAGGCGACGCCGACGGCCGCGAAGGCCTCGTTGATCTCGACCGCCTGCAGGTCGGCGGTCGACCTGCCGGCCCGCTCGAGCGCCTGCTCGATGGCGTCGGCCGGCTGCGAGTGCAGCGAGACGTCGGCGCCCGCGACGAAGCCGGTCGCGAGGATCCGCGCGAGGCCGGTGATGCCGTGGGCGGATGCGTAGGCGTCGGAGACGAGGACCACCGCGGCCGCGCCGTCGGTGATCTGCGACGCGTTGCCGGCGGTGATCGAGCCGTCGGGCGTGAACGCGGGGCGGAGGGCCGCGAGCGACTCGACGGTGGTCTCGGCGCGCACGCCGTCGTCGACGGCGACCGTCACCGTCCTGCGGCCCGCCTTCGCCTCGAACGGCACGATCTCGTCGTCGAGGGTGCCCTCGGCCTGGGCCCGGACGAGGCGCGCGTGGGACGCGGCGGCCAGCTCGTCCTGCTGCTCGCGGGTGATCTCGAACGAAGCGTTGTAGCCGTCGGTCGACTCGCCCATCGCCACCCGGTCGAACGCATCCGTGAGCCCGTCGAACTGCATGGTGTCGATGAGGCTGGCGTTGCCGAACTTCGCGCCGGCGCGGATCGGCGCGGCGTGCGGGGCGAGCGACATCGACTCCTGGCCGACGGCGACCACGACGTCGGCCTCGCCGAGCTGGATCATGCGGTGGCCGGCGACGATCGCCTCGGTGCCCGAGAGGCAGACGGCGTTGACGCCGAGCGCGGGCACGGTCATGGGGATGCCGGCGCCGACGGCGGTCTGGCGCGGGGGGTTCTGCCCGACGGCGGCCTGCAGCACCTGGCCGACGACGACCGCGTCGACCTCGGCCGGCTCGACGCCGGCCTTCGCGAGCGCGTGCTTCGCCGCGTGCGCGCCGAGCTCGGTCGAGGGCGTCTGGGCCAGCTGCCCGAGGAACTTGGCGAACGGCGTGCGGGCGTAGCCGGCGATGATCGTCTCGGGCATGGGGCTGCTCCTTCGCAGGTCGGGATGGCTCCCAGGGTACTCCGGCGTCGGCGCGGCGCTTGCGGCCTGCATCGAGATGCATCAATATAGACAGCGATCGATGCAGAGCGCGTCGACGGCAGCCCGCCTGGAGGATCCGCATCGTGCTCGCCCCGCCTGCTGCCGAGGCATGCGACCGCGTCGATGCGGCCTCCGCGATCGACGCCCCCACCGCGCTGGCGATGGCGCCCGCGCTCAAGGCGCTCGCCGATCCGCTGCGCCTGCGCATGCTGTCGATGCTCGCCGCCTCCCCCACCGGCGAGGCGTGCGCGTGCGACCTCGCCGAGCTCGCCGACGTCTCGCAGCCCACGGTGTCCCACCACCTGAAGGTGCTCCGCGACGCGGGCGTCGTCGCCTCCGAGCGGCGCGGCACGTGGGTGCACTACCGCGTCGAGCCCGGCATGCGCCGGGTCGTCGCGGCGCTCGTCGACGGCCTGCGGGCCGCGCGCGTCGGCGCCGATCCCTCCTGGAGCCGTGGGCAGGGCGACCGCGAGCTGGTCGACGTCGACGCGAAGCTCTCGCACGTCGCTCGGCGCATCGCCGACGCCACCCCCGACCTCTCCGGCGACGCGGTGCTGCGCATCGTGCGCGAGTCGTACGCGAGCCTCGCGCGCTCCTCCCGCATCTCGTCCCACCTGCTCGTGCTCACCGAGCGCTTCGCCCGGCAGCGCATCGCCGACGTGCTGCGCGACCGCACGGCGGGCGTGCCGCACGTGCTGTTCGTGTGCGTGCAGAACGCGGGCCGGTCGCAGCTCGCGGCGGCGCTCGTCGAGCAGCGCTCCGGCGGCGCCGTGGTCGCGCGCTCGGCCGGCTCGATGCCCGCCGCCGAGGTGCACCCCGAGGTGCGATCGCTCATCGACGAGCTCGGCGTCGACGGCGACCCGTTCCCGAAGCCCCTCACCGACGACGCCGTGCGCGCCGCCGACGTCGTCGTGACGATGGGCTGCGGCGACGTCTGCCCGATCATCCCCGGGGTGCGCTACGAGGACTGGCAGGTCGGCGACCCCGCCCTCGCCTCTCCCGACGGCGTGCGCGCGATCCGGGACGACATCGCGCGCCGCGTGGACCGCCTCCTCGCCGAGCTCTCCCCCGCCAGCTGACCGCATCCGACACCGACCCCACCTGGAGCGACCATGACCGAGACCCACGACTCCCCCAGCGCCCTGTTCGTCTGCGTGCACAACGCGGGCCGCTCGCAGATGGCCGCAAGCTTCCTGCGCGAGCTCTCCGGCGGCGCCGTCGAGGTGCGCTCGGCCGGCTCGATGCCCGCCGAGCAGATCAACCCCGTCGCCGTCGAGGCGATGCGGGAGGTCGGCATCGACATCACGGCCGAGCGGCCGAAGGTGCTGACGACCGAGGCGGTGCGCGACTCCGACGTCGTCATCACGATGGGCTGCGGCGACGCGTGCCCCGTCTTCCCCGGCAAGCGCTACGAGGACTGGGAGCTCGCCGACCCGGCCGGCCAGGGCATCGATGCCGTGCGCCCGATCCGCGACGACATCGAGCAGCGCATCCGCGGGCTGCTCGACTCGCTCGGCATCCAGCCCGTGCGCTGACGGCGGGTGTAGAACGGGTGGACCGAGGAGAGGAGACGCCATGAGCGATCACCAGCACCACGACGATCCCACCGTCGACCCGGAGGACCGCGACGTGCAGCCGCTCGACGAGCCGGACCAGCACAACCCCGAGACCGAGGAGGACACCGCCTCCGGCGGCGCCCCGCAGCCGCCCGCCTGAGGCGGGCACGACGACGGGGCCGAGCGCGATGCTCGGCCCCGTCGTCGTGCGTCAGCGGTCGGCGGACCGGCCGTCCGCGCCCTCGTCGAGGCTCGGCGCCGGCGTGCCGGACGCAGCGCCGGCGATGTTCACCATCCACCCCACACCCCAGCGATCGACGAGCATGCCGAAGGTGTCGCCCCACGGCGCCTCGACGAGCGGCTCGACGATCGTCGCGCCGTCGCTCAGCCCCTCCCAGTGGCGGGTGAGCGTGCCGGCGTCGTCGCCCGAGAGCGAGACCTGCTGGCCGCCGGTGGGCTGCTGCATCGAGGCGGGGGTGTCGCTCGCCATCAGCGTGTGGCCGTCGGCCGTCGTGAGCTGCGCGTGCATGACGAGGTCGGCGTCGCCCGCGTCGTCGGCCATGCCGGACTCACCGAAGGTGCTGATCACGAGGTCGCCGCCGAAGACGCCGTGGTAGAAGTTCATCGCCTCGCGCGCCTCGCGGCCGAAGGCGAGGTAGGGGTTGAGCAGGGTTGCCATGCTGGCTCCTCACTGCGGCCGCACGGCCGCGATGCCGCCAGCATGGCGCAGGGCGAGCCGCGCGCGCCAGGCCTCAGTCGTCGGCGCTGCCCTGCGCGAGCCGCCACGCCTCGGCGATCGCCGCGTCGATGCCGCGCGGCGAGAGCGCGTCGCCGATCGCCGAGACCGGCACGCCGAGCTCGGCCTCGAGCAGCTCGGCGTCGAGCCCGTCGAGGCGCACGGCCTCGCGCGGCGTGAGCGCCACGATCGCGGTCGGCTCGGCCAGCGGCGCCTCGTGCCCGGTGAGCGCGTCGACCGCGACCCATCCGCCCTCGCCGCGCCGCACTCGCGCGCCGACGGTGCGCCGGAACCGGCCCGCCGCGAGCGTGCGCAGCACGAGCTGCCGCTCGTAGCCGGTGCCGACGTGCGGCAGCAGCCGCTCGAACGGCGTCACGACCTCGACCGAGGCGCCGCCGGCGACGAGCGCGAGCAGCACGCCGGAGGCGTGGGCGGTGCCGTCGTCGTCGACCACGAGGATGCGCTCCCCGAGCGCCGCAGGATCGTCCATCGCCCGCCACGCGTCGACGGTCGCGGGCCGCGCGCCCTCGAACGCCTCGTCGATCGCCGCGCCGCCGCCGGCCGGCGGCACCGCGCCCACCGCGAGCGCCACCCGGTCGGGCGCGGTCGCCCGGATCGCGGCGAGGGAGGCGGGCTCCCCCAGCCGCACCTCGACGCCGGCGGCGCGCGCGTCGCGCTCGAGGTCGGTCGCGAGCAGCGAGACCGAGTCGCGGCCCGGCACGCGCGCGGCGCGCAGCAGCTGCCCGCCGGGGCGCGCCTCGCGCTCGAGCAGCGTGACGGCGTGGCCGAGGCGAGCGAGGTCGAGCGCGGCCCGCATGCCCGCAGGGCCGCCGCCGACGACCGTCCAGCGGGCGGGGCGAGCCGCGCGCCCCGGCGCCGCCTCGAGCTCGCGCCCGGCCTCGGGGTTGACGGTGCAGCTCACCGGCAGCCCCTGGCTGCCCCGGCCGAGGCAGCCCTGGTTGAGCCGGATGCAGTGGCGGATGCCGTCAGTCGCGCCGGTGAGGAGCCGCGCGGCGAGGTCCGGGTCGGCGAGCTGCCCGCGGGTGAGCGCCACCATGTCGGCGACGCCGCTCGCGAGCACCTCCTCCGCCTCCTCGACGCTGCGCGCGGCGCCGACGCCGAAGACCGGCACGTCGGGGTTCGCCGCCTTGAGCGCCGCGACGTCGTCGCGCAGCCAGTCGACCGGCATCGCCGACGACGGGAACACCCAGTGCACGTCGTGGTAGCCGCCGGCCGCCGTGTCGAGGAAGTCGATGCGCGCCTCGGAGCGCAGCGCCGCGACCGCCTCGCGCAGGTCGGCCGCGTCGAGCCCCTCGGGGTTGTGCTCGTGGAGCACGATGCGGATGCCGACGGTGTAGTCGTCGCCCACGCGCGCCCGCACGGCGCGCAGCACCTCGCGCGGGAACCGCGTGCGGCCCTCCAGGTCGCCGCCGTACGCATCCGTCCGCCGGTTGTACAGCGGGCTGAGGAACTGGTGCAGCAGGTAGCCGTGCGCCATGTGCAGCTCGACGCCGTCGAACCCGCCCAGGCGGCTGCGCTCGGCCGCATCGGCCCACGCCTCGACGAAGCCTGCGATGTCGCGCGCGCTCGCCTCGCGGGTGGCGACGCCCGTCGAGGGCGAGAGGATGCGGCTGGGCGCGTACACCGGTCGCGGGCCGTCGGGCCCCTCGGGCGCCGCCTGCGCCCCGTGGTGGTTGAGCTGCACGAGCATCCGCGCGCCCGCCTCGTGCACCGCGTCGGTCATGCGGCGGTTGGCGTCGACGGCCTCGGGCCGCCAGGCGTCCTCGAAGCCGCGCGTCGACGCCGAGGGGTGCACGAGGTGGTTGCCGGCGACGAACAGGCCGCAGCCGCCGCGGGCGCGGCGCACGAAGTAGGCCGTCTCGCGATCCGACTCGACGCGGTCGGAGTACTGCTTCGAGTGGGCGGCCTGCATGATGCGGTTGGGCACGTCGAAGGCGCCGATGCGGAGGGGCTGGGCGATGAGGCTCACCTGCCGATCCTCGCACCCGCCGGACATCCGCGCTTCGCCTGCCGGTCACCCTGTGGCACGCTGGAGCGCGTAGCATGAACGTGCACTTCCTGCATGATTGCGAGGTCCACCGTGGACGAGCAGCCGGCGCCGGGGCCGCACGGCCTCGATGCCGCCGAGGCGCGCCGTCGCGCGGCGGTGCTCGCCGAGCGGCACAGACTGCGCCGCAGGCGCCGCTGGACTGTCGGCCTCGCAGCTCTCGGCGCATCCGCCCTCATCGTCTCCGGCTCGGTCGTCGCCTGGGGATCGCAGGCGCGCGCGGGCATCCTCGCCGGGCAGATCACGTCGTGGCACGAGCAGCACGAGCAGGCCGCGTGCGAGCTCGAGGTGCGCATCGTCGCCGCGGTCGCCCTCGAGCGCCGTGCCGAGGACGTGCTGACGGCCGCCGAGCACGTCGGCGGCGCCGAGGGCGTGCTCGGCGAGCGCGAGCGCAGCGCGTTCGGCGAGGAGCGCACGGCGCTGCTGCGCGCGATCGTCGACGAAGGCTTCACGACCGCCGACGACCGCGCGCTCGCCGACCGCTGGCAGCAGCGGGCCGAGGCCGCCGGCGACCCCGCGGCCTTCGACCTGCTGGGCGCCTGCGTCGAGGCGGCCGCGGCCGAGCGGCCGCCGATCGCGGCGGTGACGGCCGAGAACGTCGACGACCTCGACCGCGAGCTGCGCTCGCTCGGCGACCCGCGCGACTTCGACGACGCGCGCATCGACCGGCTCGAGGCCGCGATCGCCCGGCTGGGCGCCGCCGCGGCGTCGGCGGCCGAGAGCCGCACCGACATCGACGCGCTGCGCTCGGCGCTCGCCCTCGCGCCGACGGGCGCGAAGACGGCCCTGGGCGACGCCGACCGGCACATCGCGTCGGTGCTCGCCGTCGTCCGCGGCGGGCACACGCCCGCCGACGTGCTCGACCTCGTCGAGGGGCTCGCGCTGCACGTCGCGGCGGCCTGGATGGCGGAGGCCTTCCAGCTCGAGGCCACGGGCAACCCCGAGGGCGCGGCGCTGCTCGCAACCGCGTCGCAGGAGGCGCGCGACGCGATCGACCGGGCCGCGCCGCGGCCGATCACCGACCCCGGCACCACGCGGCCGCAGCCCGCGCCCGTGCCGGTCGAGCCGCGGCCCGTGCCCGTGCAGCCCGCCCCGGAGCCCGCGCCGGCTCCGGCTCCGGCTCCGAGCCAGCCGGCACCCGTGGAGCCCGCCCCCGTCGAGCCGCCGCTCGAGCCCGCCCTGCCCGATCCGGTGCCGCCGCCGCTCCCCGACCCGGAGCCTGCCCCCACCCCGCCGCCGCCCGCACCGGAGCCGGAGCCCACGACCCCCGCCGAGCCGGGCCCGGAGGGCTGACGGCGCGCCGGATCCTCCCGCCCCGCATCACCTCCCGTTTCGGGCATCATGGTGGCCATGACGACGAGCAATGACGCTCGCCTCCGACTCGACTCGCTCGCGGTGCATGCCGGCCGCGACGAGCTCCGATCGCTGGGCGTGCACGCAGCACCGATCGACCTCTCCTCCACGAACCCGCTCGCGGGCGTCGACTCCGGCGGCGACGCCTACGAGCGGCTCGCGACCGGCGGCGACGTGGGCGACGGCTCCGCCGTCTACCAGCGGCTCTGGAACCCGACGGTCGCACGCTTCGAGCAGGCGCTCGCGGCGCTCGAGGGCGCGGAGGCCGCGGTCGCGTTCGCGTCGGGGATGGCCACGACGACGGCGGTGCTGACCGCCGCGCGCCAGCGGCGCGGGGCGCACGTGGTGGCGCTGCGGCCGCTCTACGGCGGCACCGACCACCTGCTCGCGACGGGCCTGCTCGGCACCGAGACGACGTTCGTCGACTCGGTCGAGGCGGTCGAGCGGGCGGTGCGGCCCGACACGGGGCTCGTCATCGCCGAGACGCCGGCCAACCCGACGCTCGAGCTCGTCGACCTCGACGCGCTCGTCGCCGCGGCGGGCGAGGCGCCCGTGCTCGTCGACAACACCTTCGCGACGCCGGTGCTGCAGCGGCCGCTCGACCACGGCGCGGCGCTCTCGATGCACTCGGCGACGAAGTACATCGGCGGCCACGGCGACGTGCTCGGCGGCGTCGTCGCGTGCGACGAGGCGTGGGCGCGGGCGCTCCGCCCCGTGCGCGCCATCACCGGCGCCATCGCGCATCCGCTCAGCGCCTACCTCATGCACCGCGGCCTGCAGACGCTCCCGCTGCGCGTGCGCGCGCAGCAGGCGGGCGCGCTGCGCGTCGCCGAGTCGCTGCTCGACCTGCCGGGCGTGCGCGCGGTGCGCTTCCCGGGGCTCGACGGATGCGACCCGAGGGGCCTCGTGGGACCGGGCCGGCAGATGGCGGGGCCCGGGTCGATGCTCGCGATCGACGTCGGCTCCTTCGCCGCGGCCGCCGCCGTGGCCGAGGGGGTGCGCCTGTTCACGCACGCGGTCTCGCTCGGCTCGGTCGACTCGCTCATCCAGCACCCGGCCTCGCTCACGCACCGGCCGGTCGCGCCGGAGGCGAAGCCCGACGCGGGGGTGCTCCGCCTGTCGATCGGCCTGGAGGATCCGGACGACCTCATCGCCGACCTGACGCAGGCGCTCGAGGCGACCGAGGTCACGGAGGGGACGGCAGCCGCAGCGATGCGGTGATGCCGCCGGCGTCGTTGCGCCGGAGCGCGGCGGAGCCGCCGTTGCGGCGCGCGAGCTCGGCCACGAGCCCGAGCCCGAGCCCGGTGCCGGGGATGTTGTCGCGCTCGGCGCCGGGGGCCCGGTAGAAGCGGTCGAAGGCGTGGCCGAGCTCCTCGTCGCTCATGCCAGGGCCCGTGTCGGCGACCTCGACGACGACCTCCCCCGCCGCCGCGTCGCGCTCGGCCGAGAGCCGGATGCCGCCGCCCTCCGGGGTGAACTTGATCGCGTTCGCGAGCAGGTTCGACACCGCCCGCTCGACGTCGCTGCGCGAGGCGAGCACCGCGTGCGCGGCCGCGTCGACCTCGACGGCCAGCCCCTTGCCGTCGCTGACGAGCCGCTGGCCGGCCGCGACCTCCTCGAGCACCGCCGCGCAGTCGACCCGCTCGGGCGTCTGCGGGCGCGGCGGCGCCGTCGCGCCGCCGCTCAGCGTCAGGAGGTCCTCGACGAGCTCGGACAGGCGCTGGGCGTTGCGCTCGATGACGGCCAGCCAGCTGCGCTCGGTCTCGGCCACCGCATCCGACTCCGCCACGAGCTCGGCGAAGCCGACGATGCTGGTGATGGGAGTGCGCAGCTCGTGGCTCGTGGTGGCCAGGAAGTCGTCGCGCTGGCGCTCGAGCTCGGCGCGGATCGTGCGCGCGGCGGCCGCCTCGACGTCGGCGTCGGCACGGGCCTGCTGCGCCTGCAGGATCGACGTCACGTCGAGCAGCTGCACGGCGAAGAGCTCCTCGTCGCCGTGGATGCGGTTGGCGGCGACGGTGAGGGTGCGCCCGTCGGCCGAGGTCACCGTCGCCTGGTCGCCCGAGGCGAGCGCACGAGCGGCGGCGGTGCGGATGGGGCCGGCCCACGTCTCGCCATCGAGCTCGGGCTCCAGCAGCCGGCGCGCGACCCGGTTCGCCCACGTGAGCCGGGCGACGGAGGCATCGCGGTGGACGATCGCGAGCCCGACGCGCGCGTCGATGACGCTGCCGGTGAGCAGCCGCGTCGAGGCGTCGAGCTGCCTGCCGAGCGCCCGCAGCTCGTACTGGGCCGACGACAGCACGATCGCGAGGCCTGTGAACGTCACGAGGAAGACCTCGAGCAGCGCGGCGCCGGTGAGGGCGTCCATGTCGGGCGCCCCGAGCACGCCGCCGCCGGCGAGCGTGAGGGCGAGCATCGCGAGCGCCGCGAGCAGCGTCTCGAGCAGCACGACGCGGATCGGGAACCGGAACGCCGCCCAGGCCAGCAGCGGGTAGGGGGCGAAGGTCAGGGGCAGTGCCGTGTCGGGGTGGAAGACGATCCCGATGACGACCGCGAGCGCGAGTGCCTGCACCGCCATCTCGGCGCGCGTCGCCCGCACCGGCAGCCGCCTGGGCAGCAGTGCGAAGGGTGCGATCATCCCCACGGCTGCGGCGTGCGAGGCGGCGATGAAGCCCGCGACGGGCCACGGGGCGGCGCCGCTCAGCAGCGCGATCACGGCCGCGCCGAGGATGCCTGCGACGATGCCGCCGGCCGCCGCCGCGGCGGCGAAGCGCACGCCCGCCACGATCGTCGACAGCCGGAAGTCGCGGCGACCCCAGCCGAGCAGCGCCGAGACGACCGCCACCTCGGCCGCGTTGGCGATGCCGAACCCGATCGACAGCGCCGGCGGGCGACCCGCGACGAGGTTGGCCGTCATCGTCACCGCCAGCACGAGCAGCACGGCCGCGGGCAGGCGCGACGCCGGCTGCAGGAGGGCGAAGAGCACCGAGAGCCCGGCCGCCGGCCACCACACCGCGACCGTCGTGCCCTCCGGGGCGAAGAGCACCCCCGCGAGCGCTGCGGCGAAGATCACCGCTGCGGCGATCGGCCAGGTCCACCACGGCGGCACCCGCCGCGGTGCGCGCTCGGGCTCCGCGGAGGGCGGCACGTCCACGACGGCGCTGCTCACAGGGAGACCGTACTCCGGCGGCCCCCGTAGGGTGGAGGGATGACTGCCTCCTCCCTCCGCGTGTTCGGCGCCGACTGGTGCCGCGACTGCCGACGCACCAAGCAGCAGCTCGACGGCCTCGGCGTCGACTACGACTACGTCGACCTCGAACGCGACGAGACCGCGGCCGCCGAGGCGCAGCGCATCTCCGGTCGCATGAACATCCCCGTCGTCGTCTTCCCCGACGGCTCGCACCAGGTCGAGCCGTCGAACGACGAGGTCGAGGCCAAGCTGCGCGAGCTGTCGCTCGTCTGATGCCGCGGCGCCGGCCGCGTCAGCGGTCGGCGGGCTCCAGCACGACCACCGGCGTGCGCCGGGCGCGCAGGCGCGCGTACTCGGCCATCGAGGGGCCCTCGCTGTAGGCGTCGAAGCCCGCCCAGAGGCGCTCGCGCTCCACGCCGTGCGCCTCCCGCGCACGCACGCGCCGCGTGCCGCCCGGCAGGTCGACGGATGCGTCGGGGTGCGCCTGCAGGTTCAGCCACCAGGCGGGGTGGGCCTCCGCCCAGCCGTTCATCGCCATCGTGACGAGGTCCGGCCCGTCCTCGTAGTACGCGACGATCGCCACGCGGGGCTCGCCCGTGCGGCGTCCGACGGTGTGGAGCCGCAGCATCCCGTACTTCCCCGGCCGCGGCCGCGAGAGGCCGAGCCGTCCGCCGGAGATCCGGTAGAGGGCGCGGTGCACGACCCACGCCGTGCGGATGAACCAGCGGGGCGGCACGGCGGGCAGCGGCGCAGGCGGCGGCGCGGCGGGATCGGTCATGGCTGCGAGCGTAGGCGCCCGGCGGCGACGGGCACAGGGGGCCATCCCCCGCATCCGGCGCGCACGCGGGCGGCGCCCCACGAGGAGGCGCCGCCCGTGTCGCCGCGTACGGTCAGCTGAGCTTCTCGTCCACGCAGTAGATGACGTGGCTCAGGTCCTTGTCGGAGCTGTGCATGTACGTCCCGGGCGCAGGCCAGAGCACGAGGTCGTTGGCGCCCTCGCCGGAGCCGGCCTTCAGCACGAGCAGCGTGTACTGCTGCCCGTCGGGCAGCTCGGGCAGCGTGAAGCTGCCGACGCCGTCGCCGAACTCCATCTTCTCGCAGTCGCCGTAGCCCAGGCCCTCCCAGTACGACTCGTGGTTCATGGTGGCGCTGGGCGGCGGCGCCGCCTGCGCGGGTGCGGCGAGGCCGACGACGGCGAGACCGGCGACCCCGAAGGCCGCAAGCATCTTCTTCATGGTGTGACTCCTCTTGAGGTGTGGCGAGCGGCAGACCCGCACCGCACCTCGGGAGGAGCTCGCGCGGTCGACCCCTTCGTCGGCACCGCTCGGGCGTTAGCGTAACAGTGTTACGACATTTGTACCCTCAGGGTTTCATGCGGTTCCGGCACAGTTCGCGGCACGGACACGCAGAACGGCCCCGGAGCCGCATGCGGTCCGGAGCCGTTCGATGGTCGGGCTGACAGGATTTGAACCTGCGACCCCTTGACCCCCAGTCAAGTGCGCTACCAAGCTGCGCCACAGCCCGTCGATCTCGCGATCGAGCTGCCCGAAGGCAACTGCAACAGACTAGCGCATCCGCAGGGCGGCAGGTGCGCCGCCGGATGGTCTCGAGACACGTGCCGCCTGCGGCGGCGCGCTCCTCGACCAGCGGAGGGGCGAGGCGAGCACCCGCTCCGAGCCCGTCGCCGCGTCAGCGGCCGGAGCGCCGCCGCACGAAGTCCGCGAGATCGGCCGACTGCGCCTGCCGCGACGGCTCGTGCACGTACATCATGTGCCCGGCCTCGTAGTAGCGGTGCTCGAGGTTCTCGCGCAGCGCCTCCGGGATGCGCAGGTGCGCGACCGAGTCCTCGGCAGCCGAGAACGGCGTCGCGCCGTCGAACCACCCGTACGCGAAGTGCACCGCGAGGTGCGGGTTCTGCCGCATCGCGCGCGAGAGCCGGTCGAGCACGTACACGGGCGCGTTCTCGAACTCCTTGTAGCTCCAGCCCTCGTTCACGCCCTTGCCGAACACGTGGAAGGGGCCGGAGTCGCGCACGCCCAGGTCCTGGTGGAGGTAGTGCTGGTAGGCGGCCGAGTACGGCCCGAGGATCGCGTCCATCGACGGGTCCGCGTCCATGTGCTCGGCGATCCCGCTCGCCGCCGGACCCGTGAAGCGGGAGTCGAGCCGGCCGACCGTCAGCCCTCGGTCGCGCAGCAGCTCGCCGAAGTAGCGCCAGTGCTCGATGCGCAGGTCGGCGCCGTCGACGTACGACTCCGACAGGCCGGTCAGGCGCGCGACCGCGGCCACCGCATCCGCCCGCTCCTCGGCCGTCAGGCGGGAGCCCTGCGAGAGCGCGTACGCGTAGTCGCGCGCCGCGTACGCGCGCGCCTCGTCGACGACGTCGGCGAGCTCTCGGCCCTCGTGGAAGCCGTGCCGCCAGGCGGTCGCGGCGTAGAACGGCAGGTACAGCGCGTGGGCGCGGTCGCCGCCCCGCTCGAAGTTGGCCGTCGAGAAGTCGAGCACGCTCGAGATGAGCATGAGCCCGTTCAGGTACATGCCGAGCTCCTCCTGCAGCAGCTGGGCGAGCCCGGCCGCGCGGGTGGTGCCGTACGACTCCCCCGCCAGGAACTTCGGGCTCAGCCACCGGCCCTGCACCGTCACCCACTGGCGGATGATCTCGGCGACCGACTCGATGTCGGCGGTGAAGCCGTGGAAGTCCTTGGCCTTCTCGCCCTCGACGGGCCGCGAGCGCCCGGTCGAGACGGGGTCGATGAAGACGAGGTCGCTCACGGCGAGCAGCGACTCGGGGTTGTCGACGACCGCGTACGGCGGCGGTGCGAGCTCGCCCGCATCCCCCATCACGACCCGCTTCGGCCCGAGCACGCCCATGTGCAGCCAGACGCTCGCCGAGCCCGGGCCGCCGTTGAACGCGAAGGTCACGGGCCGCTCGGTCGGGTCGGCGTCGTCGAGCGTGTACGCGGTGATCGCGACCTGCGCCCGCGGCTTCCTGCCGCAGAAGACATCCGACTCGACCTTCTCCTCCCACAGCACCACGCGACCGGCGCGGGCCGTGTAGCGCAGCGTGCCGCCCGGCGTCTCGAGCTCGTGCTGCGTCACGACCAGGTCGTCGGCGACGTGCACCTCCGGCGCATCGGTCTTCGCGGGCTGCGGGGTCTTCTCGGCGTCGTCGCTCACCCGCTCGACGATACGGCCTCGTGCAGCAGGCGGCCCCCGCCGACGACGGCGAGGCGCGGCGGCACCCGCACGAGCGCGTCCATCGCGTGCTCGGCGTCGATCAGCACGAGGTCGGCGCGCGCGCCCGGCACGAGGTCGTGCACCGCGCGGCCGACGAAGGCGCCCGCGTCGCGCGTCGCGAGCTCGACGACCCGCGCGAGGTCGTCGTCGCGCACGGTCGACGAGGCCCGCGCGAACTGCCACGCGATGCCGAGGGTGTCGCCCGTGCCGTAGGGGCTCCAGAGGTCGCGGATGCCGTCGGTCCCGAAGGCGAGGCCGACGCCGGCCGCGTCGAGCTCGGCCATCGGCAGCTGCGGCAGCCGCAGCGGCGCGACCGTCGTCATCGTGATGCCCAGCTCGCCCATCGCCTGCAGCAGGTCGTGGCGGCGCGCGTCGGGCAGCTGCGCGATCGCGAAGCCGTGCGCGATGTTCACGCGGCCGGCGGCCCCGAGCCGCTGCGTGCGCTCGAGGATCAGCTCGAGCTGGAAGGCGCCGAGCTCGGCCGCGTCGTGCAGGTGGATGTCGAGCCCGCACCCGTGGCGTGCCACGAGGTCGAAGATCGCGTCGAGCTGCCCAACAGGATCGCGGTCGATCGAGGCCGGGTCGAGCCCGCCGATGTGCTCCGCGCCCTCGGCGGCCGCCCTCTCGAGCAGGGCGAGCACGCCCGGGCGTCGCAGCACGCCGTCCTGCGGGAACGCCACGATCGTCGCCTCGACCGCGCCCTCGTAGGCGGCGACGGCCTCCCGCACCGCCTCGATCCCGCGCAGGCCGATGCCCGTGTCGACGTCGACGTGCGTGCGGAGCGCGGTCGTGCCGTGCCGCACGTGCGCGTCGAGCACGGCGGCGGTGCGCTCGACGCTCGGGATGCCGAGCTCGTCGCGCCGCGCGCGCTCGTGCCGGATGCGTCCGTCGGTGCCGCCCTCGCCGCCGTACGGCTGCCACGGCAGACCCATCCACGACTTGTCGACGTGCGCGTGCGCGTTGACGATCGACGGCAGGGCGAGCAGGCCGCGCCCGTCGAGCACCGCCGAGCCTGCGGGCGCACCGCTCCCCGCCGGACCGCTCCCGGCAGGCTCCAGGGCCGCGATCCGGTCGCCGTCGAGCACGACGTCCACGGCGGGCCCGCCCCACGGCCGCACGTTCCGGATGCGGTCGAGCCGCCGCACGCTCAGGCCTCCCGCGACGCGCGCTCGACCCGCTGCGTGAAGCGCGTCACGCGGCCGAGCAGCGCCGCGCCGCGCGAGGCGACCCGCTCCGGGCTCACGAGGTGCGGCGGGCCGGTGCGGATGATGTGCGAGCACGCGAGGTCCTCGCAGATGTACGTGCCGATCGAGCTGCCCGTGTCGCCGTCGAGGCTCGCGAGCCGCGCGCTGAACATGCGCACCTGCGTCGCCGGCTGCGTCGAGTGGCACAGCGAGCACATGGCCGCGATGCCGGGGCGCATGCCGCCGGGGGCCGAGCGCACCACCACGCCGATCAGCTCGTCGCCGCGCCAGTGCACGAGGTAGCCGATGCGCGACGACCGCTGGTCGCGCCAGCCGAGGTACTCGCGCTCGGCCCAGATCGTCTCGTGCAGGCCGGGCATCGGCATCTGGTCGAGCTCGCGCTGCGTCGCGTTGACGAAGCAGCTCCGCAGCTCGGTCTCGGTCACCTCGCGCATGCCGACGACGCTATCGGATGCGCGCGGGACGCGTCGGATGCGCGGGAGGGGTTTGCCGCCGTCGGGCTTCCACCCAGGAGAGTCCCGACGGCGGCAAGTCTGTGTCAGGCCGGCTGCAGCTGCCGGGCCTTCGCCATCTGGTCGGCCATGTGCTCGATGACGCGGACGACCTGCGACGAGTAGCCGTACTCGTTGTCGTACCAGACGTAGAGCACGAGGTGCCGGCCGCTCGCGATCGTCGCGAGGCCGTCGACGATGCCGGCGCGATTGTTGCCGACGAAGTCGGTGGAGACGACCTCGGGCGAGTCGGTGAAGTCGATCTGCGCCCGCAGCTCGCCGGTGAGCGACGTGCGGCGGAGCAGCTCGTTGACCCCGTCGCGGTCGACGTCGTGGCCGAGCGTGAGGTTGAGGATCGCCATCGACACGTCGGGCGTCGGCACCCGGATCGCGTTGCCCGTGAGCTTGCCCTCCAGCTGCGGGAGCGCCTTCGCGACGGCCTTCGCGGCGCCGGTCTCGGTGAGCACCATGTTGAGCGCGGCGGAGCGGCCGCGGCGGGCGCCCTTGTGGAAGTTGTCGATGAGGTTCTGGTCGTTCGTGTACGAGTGCACCGTCTCGACGTGGCCGTGCTCGATGCCGAACGCGTCGTCGATCACCTGCAGTACCGGCGTGATCGCGTTGGTGGTGCAGGAGGCGGCGGTGACGATCGTGTCGTCGGCGGCGATCGTGTCGTGGTTCACGCCGAAGACGATGTTCTTCAGCGGGCTCTTGCCGGGTGCGGTGAGCACCACGCGCTCGACGCCGGGGCATGCGAGGTGCTGCGCGAGGCCCGCCTCGTCGCGCCAGCGGCCGGTGTTGTCGACGACGATCGCGCGCTGGATGCCGTGGGCGGTGTAGTCGACGGTCGTCGGGTCGTCGGAGTAGATGACCTGGATGAGCGTGCCGTTGGCGAGGATCGTGCCCGCCTCGTGGTCGATGTCGATCGTGCCCTGGAACGCGCCGTGCACCGAGTCGCGGCGCAGCAGGCTCGCGCGCTTCTCGAGGTCGTCGTCGCCGCCGCGGCGCACGACGATCGCGCGCAGGCGCAGGCCCAGGCCGCTGCCGGCGTGGCCGATGAGGATGCGCGCGAGCAGGCGGCCGATGCGGCCGAAGCCGTAGAGCACGACGTCGGTGGGCTCGTCCTGCGACCACGAGGGCAGCGCGGCGACGTGCGCGCGCGCCCAGTCCTCGAAGCCCTCCTCGGGCGCCTCGCCGAGGATGACGCCCAGGTCGAGCGAGATGCCGCGGAGCCCCAGCTCGTCGACGATTCGCAGCACCCGCATCGAGTCGTCGATGCGCAGCACGCGCTCGCCCACGCGGCGCGCCCACTTGTGCGCCTTCAGGATCTCGATCGGCGACTGGTTGACGAGCTTCTTGCCGTGCACGTGCGTGACGACGTCGCGCTCCCGGTAGAGGCGGCCGATGATCGGCACGGCGAGCTCGGCTAGGGCGACGCGGTCGAGCCACGCCTGGTGGGCGCTGTCGACCGGGAGTGAGGCTGCGGTGGGCACGTCTTCACGATAGGCAAGCGGATGGGCGGGCACCGGCCGATCCGGGCGTCAGGATGCCCGGATGGTCACCCGTGCGAAACTTCGCCGGAAGTTTCGGAACTCGGCGCTCAGTCGACGTAGGACTTGCCGAGCTTCCAGTAGCCGGTGAAGGTGATGCGCCGCTTGTCGACGCCGCGCTCGCGCACGAGGTGCCGCCGGGCGCCGGTGGCGAGCGACTGCTCGCCCGCGTTGTACGCGTAGCCGAGCTGCTCGGGCATCCGCAGGCCGCGCAGCTCCTCGAGCGCCGCCTGGCCCTCGCGCACGCCGCCGCGCTCGACCCACCGCACGTCGAGCCCCTCGGGCCGCGCGAACTCCTGGATGTCGTCGCGGTGGCCGACCTCGATCACGGCCGTGCCGCGCGCGTCGTCCGCGAGCGAGCCGCAGATGCCGGCGATCGCGGGCAGCACCGACTCGTCGCCGACCATGAGCAGGTCGCCCTCGAGGCCGTCGTCGTTGTAGAGCAGGCCCTCGTCGAGCAGCACGGCGCGCTCGCCGCGCTCGGCCGCGAGCGCCCACGCGGCGCCCGGCCCCGGGTCCTCGTGGCAGACGAAGTCGATGTCGAGCTCGCCCGCGTCCAGCCGGAAGCCGCGCACCGTGTAGTTGCGGATCCACGGCCGCTGCGACTCGCGCATCGCGAGGTACTGCGGGAACCAGGTGGAGGGGCTCTCGGGCACCCGCAGGGCGTCCTGCCCCTCGCGGCGCATGAAGAAGCGGAACCACTGGTCGTAGCCCTGCGGCGTCATCGCGCCGACCTCGTCGCCGCCGAGGGTGATGCGCCGGATGTGCGGAGAGACCTGCTGGGCGCCGAGCACCTCGAGCTCGATGAACCGAGGGGCCACCGCCGCCACGCGCTCCGGTCCCGCCATGCGCCGCCTCCGAGGTGTCTGAGCCTCAGGTGAGGCAAGCCTTACCTGACCAATGTAGCAACCCGGGCGCGACGCCGCACGCGCGTACGATCGACGCAGCATGCAGCTCTCTCCGGCCCGGCGCGTCCTGGCGCTCTTCACCCTCGCCCTGGGCGGCTTCGGCATCGGCACCTCCGAGTTCGCGACCATGGGCATCCTCCCCCTCGCCGCGGCCGAGCTCGTGCCCGGCTTCGGCGACGACCCGGCCGTCGGCATCGCGCACGCGGGCTGGATGATCACCGCGTACGCGCTCGGCGTCGTCGTGGGCGCGCCGCTCGTGTCGATCTGGGCGGCCCGGATGTCGCAGCGCACGCTCGTGCTGCTGCTCGTCGCGGCCTTCGCGGCGGCGAGCCTCGCGAGCGGGCTCATGCCCACCTTCGAGCTGACGCTCGTCGCGCGCTTCGCCGCCGCCGTGCCGCACGGCGCCTACTTCGGCGTCGCCTCGCTGCTCGCGGCGCGCATCATGGGCCCGGGCAGGCAGGGCGCCGGCATCGCGCTCGCCCTGTCGGGCCTGACGATCGCGAACGTCATCGGCGTGCCGCTCGGCACCTGGCTCGGCCAGGCGGCCGGCTGGCGGTGGACCTACGCCGCGATCGCGGTGATCTTCGCCGCGACGCTCGTGATGGCGCTCGTCGCGCTGCCGCGCGTGCCGGGCGACCCGACCCGCTCCGCGCGGCGCGAGCTCGCCGCGTTCCGCAACCCGCGCCTCTGGCTCATGATCGCGGTCGCGTGCGTCGGCTTCGGCGGCTTCTTCGCCGTCTACTCCTATGCCGCCGAGATCGTCACGCGCGTGGCGCTGCTGCCCGAGTCGGCGATCGCGTGGCTGCTCATGACGATCGGGCTCGGCATGACGATCGGCAACGTCGTCGGCGGCTGGGCGAGCGACCGGAGCCTGCGCCGCACCATCCTCATCGCGTTCCCGCTGCTGATCGCGGCGCTCGCGCTCTTCGGGCTGCTCGGCGCGAACCCGGTCGCGATGTACGCGCTCGGCTTCCTCATCGGCGGGGCCGGCTCCGCCCTCACCCCCACGATCCAGGCCCGCATCATCCGCATCGCGGGCGAGGCCGAGCTGCTCGGCGCGGCCACGAACCACGCGGCGTTCAACGTCGGCAACGCGCTCGGCGCGACGCTCGGCGGCGCCGTGATCGCCGCAGGCTACGGCTACCTCGCCCCCGCCTGGCTCGGCGTCGCGCTCGCCGCCCTCGGCTTCGCGCTCGCCCTCTGGAGCATCGCGATCGACCGGCGCGGCCCCGACACCGCCGCGCACCACATCGTCGCGACCGTGCTCGGCCCGACCACGGCCGGCATCGAGGTGGTCGACCGGTGAGCGAGCCGACCGCCTGGGCGACGCTGCTCTGGGACGACCCGATCACGCCGCAGGCGTACGTCGTGCACGTGCTCGTGCGCCGCTTCGGGCTCGACCGCGAGCGGGCGGGCGAGCTCATGGCGCAGGCCGAGCGCGACGGCCGCGCCGAGGTCGCGCGCGGCGCCCGGGAGGAGCAGGAGATGCTCGTCGCCGGCCTGCACGCCGACGGCCTCGTCGCCACGCTCGAGCGGGTCCTGCCGTGAGGGCCTGGCACCGCGACGGCGACGTCGCCCGCTGCTCGATGCTCGTCGACGAGGCCGACCTGCTCGCGACCCTCGGACGCCAGGTGCTGGGCCTGCACCGCGCGGTCGCCGACGGGCGCGCGGCCGCCGACGACCCGGTGATGGCCCGCCTCTACCCCGACGCGTACGCCGACCCGCAGGACGCGGCCGAGTTCCGCCGCCTGGCCTCCGTCGACATCGCAGGCGCGCGCATCCGCTCCATGACCCGCATGGTCGCCGACCTCGAGGCGGCGCTGCCGACCGAGGTCGACGGCGACGAGGTCGAGCTCGAGGTCGACGAGGAGGGGGCGGATGCGTGGCTGCGGTCGCTCGGGGAGGTGCGCCTCGTGCTGCACGTGCGCACCCCGCAGGAGCCGGGCCAGCTGCATCCGGACGTCACCGACGACGACATCGCGCAGTTCCGCGACGTCGCCGACTGGGTGCTGTTCGTGCAGGGCACGCTGCTGGAGGCGCTGGATGGGAGGATCGGGGGATGAGGTTCCTGTCGATCCAGTCGCACGTCGCCTACGGCCACGTCGGCAACTCCGCCGCCGTCTTCCCGCTCCAGCGCATGGGCCACGAGGTGTGGCCCGTGCTCACCGTCAACTTCTCCAACCACACCGGCTACGGCTCGTGGGGCGGCCCGCTCATCCCCGCCGACGACGTGCGCGCAGTCGTCGCGGGGATCGAGGAGCGCGGGGTGCTCGGCACCGTCGACGGCGTGCTCTCGGGCTACCTCGGCGGCGAGGAGATCGTCGACGTCGTGCTCGACGCCGTCTCGCGCGTCAAGGCCGCGAACCCGGCCGCCACGTACACGTGCGACCCCGTCATGGGCAACGCGAAGTCGGGTTGCTTCGTCGCGCCGACGATCCCGCCGCTCATCCGCGAGCGGGCACTCCCCCACGCCGACATCCTCACGCCCAACCAGTTCGAGCTCGGCTTCATGACGGGCACCGATCCGGACACCATCGCGTCGACGCTCGACTCTGTCGACCGCGTGCGGGACCTGGGACCGCGCACCGTGCTCGTGACGAGCGTGCTGCGGCCCGACCGCGAGGCCGACACCATCGAGATGCTCGCGGTCGACGACGAGGGCGCGTGGCTGCTGCAGACGCCGCACCTGCCGTTCAAGGCCAACGGCTCCGGCGACGTCACGAGCGCCGTCTTCACCGCGCACTACCGCGAGACCGGCTCCGCGGCGACCGCGCTCGAGCGCACCGCCTCGAGCGTCTTCGACCTGCTGCAGACGACCCTCGAGTCGGGCGAGCGCGAGCTGCGCCTCGTGCAGGCGCAGGATGCGTTCGCGCACCCGCGCATGCAGTTCCGGGCCCGGCAGGTGCGCTGAGCGCGCCCACCCACCCGCTCGTCGCCACCCGCTCACCCGCTCACCCGCTCGTCGAGTAGGCCCGAAGGGCCGTATCGAGACGCATCGACCCGGTCTCGATACGCCGCCTCCGGCGGCTACTCGACCAACGGGCCCGCGTTCACCCGCTCGTCGAGACGCGACCGACCCGGTCTCGATACGCCGCCTCCGGCGGCTACTCGACCAACGGGTTCAGCGGCGCTCGCGCTCGCCCGCTCGTCGAGTAGGCCCGAAGGGCCGTATCGAGACGCGACCGACCCGGTGTCGACACGCCGCCTCCGGCGGCTGCTCGACCAACGGGATCAGCGGCGCTCGCGCTTCTCCCGGACACGCATGTTGACCTGGATGGGCGTGCCCTCGAAGCCGTAGTCCTCGCGCAGGCGCCGCTGGATGAAGCGGCGGTACTGCGGGTCGAGGAACCCGGTCGTGAAGAGCACGAAGGTCGGCGGCCGCGTCGACGCCTGCGTGGCGAAGAGGATGCGCGGCTGCTTGCCGCCGCGCAGCGGGTGCGGGTGCGCCGAGACGATCTCGGCGATGAACGCGTTGAGCTTGCCGGTCGGGATGCGCGTGTCCCACGAGTCGAGCGCGAGCTCGAGCGCGGGCACGAGCTTCTCGAGGTGGCGGCCGGTGCGCGCCGAGATGTTGACGCGCGGCGCCCAGTCGACGTGGCCGAGGTCCTGCTCGATCTCTCGCTCGAGGTAGCGGCGCCGCTCGTCGTCGAGCTGGTCCCACTTGTTGAACGCGAGCACGAGCGCGCGGCCGGACTCGAGCACGAGGTCGACGATGCGCACGTCCTGCTCCGAGATGGGCTCCGTCACGTCGATGAGCACGACCGCGACCTCCGCCTTCTCGAGCGCGGCCTGCGTGCGCAGCGTCGCGTAGAAGTCGGCGCCCTGCTGCAGATGCACGCGGCGACGGATGCCGGCGGTGTCGACGAAGCGCCAGACGCGGCCGCCGAGCTCGATCTGCTCGTCGACGGGGTCGCGCGTCGTGCCCGCGATCTCGTTGACGACCACGCGCTCCTCGCCGGCCGCCTTGTTGAGCAGCGACGACTTGCCGACGTTGGGCCGGCCCAGCAGCGCCACGCGGCGCGGGCCGCCCAGCTCCTCCTTCGCGACCGCCGAGACCTCGGGGAGCAGCTCCATCGCCGCGTCGAGCAGGTCGGCGACGCCGCGGCCGTGCACGGCCGAGACGGGGTGCGGCTCGCCGAGGCCCAGGCTCCAGAGCGCCGCCGCCTCGAGGTCGCGGCGGGCGTCGTCGGCCTTGTTGGCGACGAGCAGCACCGGCCGGTTCGACTGCCGCAGCATCCGCACGACGTGCTCGTCGGTCGAGGTGGGGCCGACGTTCACGTCGACGACGAACAGCACCGCGTCGGCCAGGTCGACCGCGACCTCGGCCTGGAGCGCGACCGAGCGGTCGATGCCGCGCGCGTCGGGCTCCCAGCCACCGGTGTCGACGACGGTGAACGGCCGGCCGTTCCACTCCGCCTTGTAGGTGACCCGGTCGCGCGTGACGCCCGGGGTGTCCTCGACGACGGCCTCGCGGCGGCCGAGGATGCGGTTGACGAGCGCCGACTTGCCGACGTTGGGCCGCCCGACGATCGCGAGCACCGGCAGCGCGGGCAGCACGCGCAGCGCATCCGGGCCCGCCTCGGCGAGCTCGAGGAGCGCAGCGTCCTCGGCGTCGAGCTCGTAGTCCGACAGCCCCGCGCGGAGCGCCGAGACGCGCGCCTCGTCGGTCTCGTACGCGTCGGCCTCGCCGGCCCCGTGCTCGATCTCTTCGTTCATCGGTCCCTCTTCAGAATGCGTGCTCATGAGACGCGGTCGCGCACGAGGCGGACGATCGCGTCGACGGTCTCGTCGAACGTCAGGTCGGTGGAGTCGACGACGGTCACGCCGTCGGCTGCGGTCAGGAAGTCGATCACCTTCGAGTCGGAGGCGTCGCGCGCCGCGAGGCGCGCACCCACCTGGAACTCGTCGCCGCCGACGTCGCCGAAGCGGCGGCGGATGCGCACGGCCTCGTCGGCCGTCAGCAGCACCCGCACGTCGGCGTCGGGCGCGACGACCGTGGTGATGTCGCGGCCCTCGGCGACGATGCCGGGCTCGGCGTCGGCGATGATCGCGCGGAAGCGCTCGTTCACGGCGCTGCGGGCGGGGAGCGTGCGCGCGACGCCCGAGACGGCGGCCGAGATGCGCTCGCTGCGGATCGACTCGGTCACGTCGTGCCCGTCGATGGCGACGCGCTGCCCCGCCGGCTCGACGGTGAGCTCGAGCGTGCCGAGCCGCTCGAGCGCCGCGAGCACGGTGGGCTCGTCGTCGGTGTCGCCGCCGCGCTCGAGCACGAGCCAGGCGAGCGCGCGGTAGGCGGCGCCCGTGTCGAGGAAGCGGAAGCCCAGCTCGCGGGCGACGGCGCGCGCGACCGACGACTTCCCGCTGCCGGCGGGGCCATCGATCGCGACCACGGTCGCTCGGCGCTCGGCGCTCATGCGACCACCTGCCAGCCCAGCTCCTCGAGCGCGTCGTGCAGGCGCTGCACGGCCTCGGGCAGCACGGTGATCTCGGCGACGCCGAACTGGGCGCCCTCGGCGTGGTCGATGCGCACGTCCTCGAGGTTCACCTCGGCGTCGCCGATGTCGGCGAGCAGCCGCGCGAGCTGGCCCGGGCGGTCGTCGACGCGCACCTGCACGCGGGTGAAGCGGGCGTGCGTGCCGTGCTTGCCCGGCAGGCGCGCGACGCCCTCGTTGCCGGCCCGCAGCGCATCCGCCACCGCCTTGCGGCTGCCGGATGCGTCGACGTCGTCGAGCGCGTCGACGAGCGTCGCGAGGTCGGCCTGCAGGGCCCGCAGCTGCTCGACCACCGCCGGCGCGTTCGCGCCGAGGATCTGGATCCAGAGCGCCGGGTCGCTCGCCGCGACGCGCGTGACGTCGCGCACGCCGCCGCCGGCGAGGCGCAGCGCCTCGTCGGGCGCGTCGGCGAGGCGCGCGGCCATGAGCGAGGAGACGAGCTGCGGCACGTGGCTGACGATCGCGACGGCGCGGTCGTGCTCCTCGGGCGTCGACTCGATCGGCACGGCGCCGAGGTCGAGGATGAGGTCGTCGACGAGGCTGCCGCGCTCGTAGGAGATGCCGTCGTGGCCGGCGATCACCCAGGGCCGGCCGACGAAGAGGTCGCCGGAGCCGGCGAGCGCGCCGGAGCGCTCCCTGCCCGCCATGGGGTGCGTGCCGAGGTAGCGGCTGATGTCGGCGCCGAGCGCGCGCAGCTCGGCGAGCGGCACGGCCTTCACCGACGCGACGTCGGCGACCACCGCATCCGGGAACGCCTCGAGCTCGCGCGCGACGACCTGCGCGGTGACGTCGGGCGGCACGGCGACGACGATGAGCTCCGGGGCGTCGCCGGGCTCAGCGGGGCGGCCCGCGCCGTAGTCTGCGGCGAGCCGCATCGCGGTGGGGCTCGCGTCGGCGAGCTGCACCTCGACGCCGCGGGCGGCGAGCCCGAGGCCGATGGAGGTGCCGAGCAGCCCGGTGCCGACGATGCGGACGGGGCCGCGCAGTCGGTGGGTCACGAGGGCTCCTTGCTGGCTGCTGGCTTACGGCGCCGATCGCGAGAGCGTGAGGATGGCACCGCGCTCCATGCTAGTGAGTTCGCGCACCGCGCCCGACCGCAGGGTGCCGAGGTGCAGCGGCCCGAAGCTGCGCCGCACGAGCTCGACGACCGGGTGCCCGACGTGGTCGAGCATGCGCCGGACGATGCGGTTGCGGCCCGAGTGCAGCGTCAGCTCGACCATCGAGTGCCCCTGCGAGGGGCGGCCGATGAGGCGCGCCGCATCGGCGTGGATCTCGCCGTCCTCGAGCTCGAAGCCGTCGAGCAGTCGCCGGATGGTGCGCTGGTCGACCGCGCCGCGCACCTTCGCGACGTAGGTCTTCTCGACGCCGAACGACGGGTGCGCGAGCACGTGCGCGAGCTCGCCGTCGTTGGTCAGCAGCAGCAGGCCCGAGGTGTCGCTGTCGAGGCGGCCCACGTTGTAGACGCGCTCCCCCACCCTGTCGGTGAACTCGCGCAGGTCGCGGCGGCCGCGCTCGTCGCTCATGGTCGAGACGACGCCGGTGGGCTTGTTGAGCATGAGGTAGCGCTTCGTGGTGTCGAGCTGCACCGCGGTGCCGTCGACCGTCACGCGGGCGTCGGGGCGGATGCGCGTGCCGAGCTCGGTCACGACGCGCCCGTCGACCTCGATGCGGCCGGCGACGATCATGTCCTCGACCACGCGGCGGCTGGCGACGCCGGCGGCCGCGAGGACCTTCTGGAGGCGCTCTCCCTCGATGGCGGTCATGCGAGCACGTCCTCCTCGCCGTCGGGCAGCAGCGGCGAGATCGGCGGCAGCTCGTCGAGCGAGTTGAGGCCGAGCTGCGTCAGCAGCAGCTCGCTCGTCTCGTAGTGGATCGCGCCCGTCTCGCTGTCGGCGAAGGCCTCCCGGATGAGGCCGCGGCCGAGCAGCGTGCGCACGACCGAGTCGACGTTGACGGCGCGGATGGCCGCGACCGCGCCGCGCGTGATCGGCTGCTTGTAGGCGATCACCGCGAGCGTCTCGAGCGCCGCCTGCGACAGCCGCGTGGGCGTCTGCGTGAGCACGAAGTCGGTCGCGTCGGCGTCGTACTCGGCGCGCACGTACACGCGCCAGCCGCCGCCGACCTCGCGCAGCTCGAAGCCGCGCTGGGGCCCCGCGCCCTCGCCGTCGTAGTCGGCGCGCAGCGCCTCGATCGCGGCCTTCACCGCCGGCACCGGCACGCGCAGCGACGTCGCGAGGTGCACGGCGCCCTGCGGCTCGTCGGCGACCATCAGGATCGCCTCGATGCGGCGCTCGAGCGGCAGGTGCGACCGGTCGGCGGCGGCGTCGCCCGCCTCCTCGGCCGTGGCCGGCGCATCCGTCTCATGCATGGTCATAGTCTGCCCCCAGGGCGACGAGGTCCTCGTCGCGGAAGTCGTGGCCGGTCCAGCTGAGCGAGAGCTCGCCGAGCGGCTCGAGCTGCTCGAAGGTGATCGCCGCGTGCCGGTAGAGCTCGAGCACCGCGAGGAAGCGGGCGACGATCACGCCGCGCGTCGCCTCGCCGGCGATGAGCTCGCGGAACGTGGTCGTGCCCGCCTGCCGCAGCCGCGCGACGATGTGCGCCGCCTGCTCGCGGATCGACACGAGCGGCGCGTGCAGGTGCGTCAGCCCCACCGTCGGCAGCTCCTTGGGCGTGAGCGCGAGGAGCGCGAGCGCCGCGAAGTCGTCGGCCGACAGCGTCCAGCGCAGCTCGGGCGTGCGCTGCCGGAAGCGCTCCTCGAGCCGCACCGAGCGCGCGTGGCGGCTCGACTCCGCGGCGAGCCGCTCGGCCATCCACAGCGCCGCCTGCTTGAACGCGCGGTACTGCAGCAGGCGCGCGAACAGCAGGTCGCGCGCCTCGAGCAGCGCGACGTCCTCGCTGTCGACGACATCGCCGGCGGGCAGCAGCGACGCGATCTTGAGGTCGAGCAGCGTCGCCGCGACGACGATGAACTCGCTCGCCTGCTCGAGCTCCTCGTGGGTGTCGAGGGTGCGCACGTAGGCGATGAACTCGTCGGTGACGCGCGAGAGGGCGATCTCGGTGACGTCCATCGACCGGTTGCCGATGAGCGTCAGCAGCAGGTCGAACGGCCCGTCGAAGTTGTCGAGCGCGAGGCGGAACCCGCGCTCCTCGTCGGCGCCGTCGGGCTCAGGCGATGGAGCCACGGGCGATCAGCTCGCGCGCGAGCTGGCGGTAGATCTCCGCCGCCGCGTGGTCGGGCGCGAACTGCGTGACCGGGATGCCCGCGACGGATGCGTCGGGGAACTTGACCGTGCGGCGCACGACCGTCTCGAGCACGGTGTCGCCGAACGCGCCCACGACGCGCTCCATGACCTCGCGGGCGTGGAGCGTGCGGGCGTCGTACATGGTGACGAGGATGCCGTCGAGCTGCAGCGCCGGGTTGAGGCGGTCCTGCACCTTCTCGATCGTCTCCTTCAGCAGCGCGACGCCGCGGAGGGCGAAGAACTCGCTCTCGAGCGGGATCAGCACGCCGTGCGCGGCGGTGAGCGCGTTCACCGTCAGCAGGCCGAGCGACGGCTGGCAGTCGATGAGGATGAGGTCGTAGTCGTCGGCGACGCGACGCAGCACGCGCGAGAGGATCTGCTCGCGGGCCACCTCGTTGACGAGGTGCACCTCGGCGGCCGACAGGTCGATGTTCGCCGGGATGACGTCGAGGCCCTCGACGCTCGTCGACTGGATCGCCTCGCGCGGGTCGAGGCGCGGGTTCAGCAGCAGGTCGTAGATCGTCGTCGCGTCGTGGTTGTCGACGCCGAGGCCCGCCGAGAGCGCGCCCTGCGGGTCGAAGTCGATCGCGAGCACGCGGCGGCCGTACTCGGCGACCGCTGCGCCGAGGTTGATCGTCGTGGTCGTCTTGCCCACGCCGCCCTTCTGGTTGCACATGGTGACGATGCGCGCGGGGCCGTGGCTGCGCAGCGGCTCGGGCTGCGGGAAGTCGCGGTGGGGACGCCCGGTGGGCCCGAGCGAAGGTGCCTCCATGCCGGCCAGGGTCTCGTTGCGCGTGCTCACGCCCCCGAGTCTAGGAACGCCGCGCGCCTTCGCCGCGCAGGCGGGCGCGGCGTGTATCTCAACCTCTGGTTGAGCCTCAGCGCGCGCGCGGGTGCGCCGTCGTGTACATGTCGCGCAGCGTGTCGGCGGTGACCTGCGTGTAGATCTGCGTCGTCGCGACGGATGCGTGGCCCAGCAGCTCCTGCACGACGCGCACGTCGGCGCCGCCCTCGAGCAGGTGCGTGGCGAACGAGTGGCGGAAGGTGTGCGGCGAGACGTGCTCGACGCCCGCCTCGTCGGCGACCCGCTGGATGATCTCCCACGCCGCCTGGCGCGAGAGGCGGCCGCCCCGCGCGCCGAGCAGCAGCGCCGGCGTGCCGCGCCCCTTCGCCGCGAGCGCCGCCCTCCCCCGCACGAGCCACGCATCCGTCGCCCGGCGCGCGTACGAGCCGACGGGCACGAGGCGCTGCTTCGCGCCCTTGCCCGTCACGCGCACGAGCTGCTGCACGTCGGCCGTGGCCGCCAGATCGTCGACGTCGAGCCCGACGACCTCCGAGATGCGGGCGCCGGTGGCGTAGAGCAGCTCGAGCAGCGCCCGGTCGCGCAGCCCCGCGGGGTCGTCGCCGCCCGCGGCCTCGAGCAGCCGCTGCATCTGCGCGACCGAGATCGCCTTCGGCAGCCGCTGCGGCAGCTTCGGCGGCCGCTGGTCCTTCGCGACGTCCTCGGCGGCCACCCGCTCGTCGACGAGCCACCGGTGCAGCGCCTTCACGGCCGACAGGTGGCGCGCGACCGACGACGCGGCCAGCCCTCTGTCTGCGAGCGCGGCGCGGAAGGCCGCGACGTCGTCGCCGGCGATCGCCGACGCATCCGACACGCCCCGCGCCTCGAGCACGGCGAGGTAGCCGCCGAGGTCGCGCCGGTACGCGGCCACCGTGTGCTGCGAGAGGCCGCGCTCGATCGCGAGCTGCCGCAGCAGCCGGTCGACCGCCTGCGCGGGCGTCACGGCCGACCGGTCACGGCCGGTGGGCCGGATGCCAGTCGAACGGCGCGTCGACGGGGTGCGGCGAGGCGCCGCGGGCGCGCATCGCCTCGAGGGCGAGCACCGCCGAGAGCAGCGTCGCGTTGTGGAGGCGCATCGCGAGCGCCGCGTCGACGACCTCGGCGAGCGGCACCCACCGGCGCTCCATCTCGGCCTCCTCGTGCGTGCGCTCGAACGCCTCCGGCAGCTCGCGCACGTCGGTCGCGAGGTAGACCCGGATGATCTCGGTCGAGCCGCCGCCCGTGGTCGAGACGTCGAGCAGCGTCCGCCAGGTGTCCGCGGCGAGGTCGGTCTCCTCGGCGAGCTCGCGCTGCGCCGCCGCGAGGGGATCCTCCCCGTGCACGTCGAGCAGGCCCGCAGGCAGCTCCCACAGGGTGCCGCCGGCCGGGTGCCGGTACTGGTGCACGAGGCACACCTCGTCCCGGTCGTTCATCGCGACGACCGCCACGGCGCCGGGGTGCACGACCACCTCGCGGCGGATGCGCTCGCCGCCGAGCTCGAACTCCTGCCCCTCGACGTCCCACACCCGGCCCGCGAACAGCTGCTCGCGGGCGAGCACCGGCTGCTGGCCGAGCGCGTCGGCGAGCATCAGGCCGTCTCGTCGTCGGTCTCGTCGAAGAGCTTCGAGGCGCGCTGGCGCTCGAGGGCGGCAGCGACCAGGCCGCGGAAGAGCGGATGCGCGCGGTTCGGCCGGCTGCGCAGCTCGGGGTGCGCCTGCGTGGCGATGTAGAACGGGTGGCCCGGCAGCTCGACGTACTCGACGAGGTGCCCGTCGGGCGAGAGGCCGCTGAAGGCGAGGCCCGCGGCGGCGATCTCGTCGCGGTAGGCGTTGTTCACCTCGTAGCGGTGCCGGTGGCGCTCGTGCGAGACGGTGTCGCCGTAGAGCTCGGCCGCGAGCGAGCCCTCGGCGAGCTTCGCCTCGTACAGGCCCAGGCGCATCGTGCCGCCGAGGTCGCCGCCGTGGATGTGCTGCTCCTGCTCGGCCATCGTCGCGATGACCGGCGCGGGCGTGCCCTCGTCGAACTCGGTCGACGACGCGCCCTCGATGCCGGCCAGGTTGCGGGCGGCCTCGATGACCATGCACTGCAGGCCGAGGCAGATGCCGAGCGTGGGGATCTCGTTCTCGCGCGTGAACCTCAGCGCGCCGAGCTTGCCCTCGATGCCGCGGATGCCGAAGCCGCCGGGCACGATGATGCCGTCGAGCTCGCCGAGCTGGGCCGCCGCGCCGTCGTGGGTCTCGCAGTCGTCCGACCGGATCCAGCGGATGTTGACCTTGGTCTGGTTCGCGAACCCGCCGGCCTTCACCGCCTCGGTCACCGACAGGTACGCATCCGGCAGGTCGATGTACTTGCCGACGAGGCCGATCGTCACCTCGTGCTTCGGGTGGTGCACGCCGTCGAGCACGGGCTGCCAGCGCGACCAGTCGATGTCGCCGGCCTCGAGGCCGAGCTGCCCGATGATGTACGCGTCGAGGCCCTGCTCGGTGAGCATCGTGGGGATGTCGTAGATGGAGGGCTTGTCGATCGCGTTGACGACCGCCTCCTCCTCGACGTCGCACATGAGCGCGATCTTCTTGCGGTTCGCGTCGCTCACGGGCCGGTCGCTGCGCAGCACGAGCGCGTCGGGCTGGATGCCGATCGAGCGCAGCGTCGCGACGGAGTGCTGCGTCGGCTTCGTCTTCTGCTCGCCGGAGGCGCCGAGGAAGGGCACGAGCGAGACGTGCACGAAGAAGACGTTCTGGCGGCCGAGCTCGTGGCGGATCTGCCGCGCCGACTCGATGAACGGCTGCGACTCGATGTCGCCGACCGTGCCGCCGATCTCGGTGATGATGACGTCGGGCTGCGGCTGCTGCTCGGCCTGCAGGCGCATGCGCCGCTTGATCTCGTCGGAGATGTGCGGGATGACCTGCACCGTGTCGCCGAGGTACTCGCCGCGGCGCTCGCGCTCGATGACGCGCGAGTAGATCTGGCCGGTCGTGACGTTGGCGGCCTGCGAGAGGTTCACGTCGAGGAATCGCTCGTAGTGGCCGATGTCGAGGTCGGTCTCGGCGCCGTCGTCGGTGACGAACACCTCGCCGTGCTGGAACGGGTTCATCGTGCCCGGGTCGACGTTGAGGTACGGGTCGAGCTTCTGCATGACCACGTGCAGGCCGCGAGCGGTGAGGAGGTTGCCGAGCGACGCGGCCGTCAGCCCCTTGCCGAGCGACGAGACGACGCCTCCGGTGACGAAGATCTGCTTGGTCACCTTGGCCGGCGCTGCGGTCCCGTTTGCACTGTGGTTCACGGGCTTCGAGCCTAACCCACGACCCGCGCATCATCGAGCAACTCGCGGGCGTGCGCGAGCGCGGTCTCGGATGCGGTGCCCGAGAGCATGCGGGCGAGCTCGGCCAGGCGCTCCTCGCCCTCGACCGGCGACACCTGCGATGCGGTGATGCGGCCGTCGGTGCCCTTCTCGACGCGCACGTGGCGCTCGGCGAACGCCGCGACCTGCGCGAGGTGGGTGACGACGATCACCTGGCAGTGCTCGGCGAGCCGGGCGAGCCGGCGCCCGATCTCGGTCGCCGCGGCGCCGCCGACGCCCGCGTCGACCTCGTCGAAGACCATGGTGGGCACGCTCTCGTCGGCGAGCGCGACCTCGAGCGCGAGCATGATGCGGCTGAGCTCGCCGCCCGACGCGCCCCGCTGCACGGGGCGCGGCTCGGCGCCGGGGTGGGGCGCGAGCAGCATGGTGACGCGGTCCCGGCCCCGCGGGCCGAGCGCATCCGTCGGCGCGACCTCGACGACGAGCCGCGCGTTCGGCATCGCGAGCGCCGCGAGCTCCTCGCCGACGGCGGCCTCGAGGTGCCGGGCCGCGTCCTGCCGCAGGGCGCTCAGCCGGTCGGCGAGCGCGGCGACAGCCTCGTGGCGCGCGCGCTCCTCGGCGTCGAGCCGCTCGAGCTCGGCGTCGTCGCCCTCGAGCTCGGCGAGCCGGAGCGCGGCCGCCGGCGCCGCCTCGAGCGCCTCCTCGAGCGTGCGGCCCAGGCGCCGCTCGAGCGCGGTGAGCTGGGCGCGCCGCTCCTGCACCTCGTCGAGGCTGCGCTCGGGCCGCTCGAGGTCGTCGAGCGCCCGCAGGATCGCCGAGGATGCCTCCTGCAGCAGCGCGTCGGCCTGCACCAGCAGGTCGAGCGCGCCGCCGAGCGCCGCGTCGTCGCCGGAGGCGCGCTCGACGAGCCGGCGCGCGCGGCCCGCGAGCGTCACCGCGTCGGGCTCGTCCTCGTCGTTCGAGAGCGCGCCGTGCGCCTCGGCGAGCTCGGCGCGCAGCGCCTCGGAGTGCTCGAGGCGGTGCGCGATCGCGGCGAGCTCGTCCTGCTCGCCCGGCTGCGGGTCGACGGCCTCGAGGTCCTCGAGCTCGGCCCGGATCGAGGCGGCCTCTGCGGCGCGCGCGTCGTGCTCGTCGCGGATGCGCGCGGCCGCGTCGCGCGCGGCGGTCCAGGCCTCGTGCTCCCGCAGGTACTCGGCGAGCAGCGCCGCCAGGCGCTCCCCCGCGGCGCGGTCGAGCGCGGCGGCCTGCGCGTCGGGCGAGCGGAGCCGCTGCTGGTCGGCCTGCCCGTGGACGGCGACGAGGCGGTCGGCGAGCTCGCGCAGCAGCCCCGCGGGCACGGCGGCGCCGCCGGCCTGGGCGCGCGAGCGACCCTCCCGGGTGAGGGCGCGGCCGAGGATGAGCTCGCCGTCGTCGACGACCCCGCCGGCGTCCTCGACGAGCGCCACCGCATCCGCGTCGTCGACGATCCAGACGCCCTGCACCGCGGCACGGTCCTCGCCGGAGCGGATGACGCCCGCGTCGGCGCGCTCGCCGCGCAGCAGCGCGAGCGCCTGCACGAGCATCGTCTTGCCCGCGCCCGTCTCGCCGGTGATGGCGGTGAAGCCGGCGCCCACCGGCACGCGCGCCTCGTCGATCACGCCGAGCGAGCGGATCGTGAGCTCGTCGAGGCGCGTCACGTGCGCGCCCGCCGGAAGCCCTCCACCGGCAGGTGGAACTTCGCGACCAGCCGGTCGGCGAAGGGCGCGCGCGACAGGCGCGCGAGCCGCAGCGGCCGGTCGTCGCGCGTCGCCTCGACCCGCGAGCCCTGCGGCAGGTCGAAGGAGCGGCGGGAGTCGCACCACAGCACGGCGGGGCTCGTCGAGTCGTCGGCGATCGTCACGGCCATGGTGGAGGTCGGCGCGACGACGAGCGGGCGGGTGAAGAGCGCGTGCGCGCCGAGCGGCACGAGCAGCAGCACCGACGCGGTCGGCCACACGATGGGGCCGCCGGCCGAGAAGGAGTACGCGGTCGATCCGGTGGGCGTCGCGAGCAGGACGGCGTCGGTGCCGAACGACGAGATGGGGCGGCCGTCGATCTCGAGCATGGTCGTGATCATGCGGCCCGAGCCCGACTTCTCGATCGCCGCCTCGTTCACCGCCCACGTCTCGTGCACGAGCTCGTCGCCCTGGAAGACGCGCACGCAGAGGGTCAGCCGCTCCTCGACCTCGTAGCCGCGGCGCAGGGCGCGCTCCACGACCTCGGCGGTCTCGGCGACCTCCGCCTCGGCGAGGAAGCCGACGTGGCCGAGGTTGATGCCGAGCAGCGGCGCGCCGATCTCTCGCTGCAGCTCGGCCGCGCGCAGGATCGTGCCGTCGCCGCCGAGCGTCATGATGAGCTCGATGTCGGGCGCGTCGGAGGGCACGTACGGCTCGACGGCCTCGAGCCCGCTGCCGGCGGCGAGCAGCACCGCGCGGTCCTCGGCGAGCACGACGGGCGTCACCGACTCGGCGAGCAGCCGCGCGGCGATCGCGGCGGCCGTCGCGACAGCCTCCTCACGCCCGGGGTGGAACGCGAGCAGGAACCTGCGTCCGCTCACCGCGCCTCCTTCGCCAGTCTCGCCGACTCGTCCAGCCATTCTGTCGGATTGGTGCCGCGCTCCGCCGAGAGGTGGGCGAGGTACTCGAGGTTGCCGCGGCCGCCCGCGATCGGGCTGCCGATGAGGCCGGCGGTGCCGAGCCCTGCGTCCCACGCCGCCCACAGGACCTGCTCGATCGCCTGGGCCCTGAGGCCCGCGTCGGCGACGATGCCCTCGCGGACGCCGGTGCGGCCGACCTCGAACTGCGGCTTGATGAGCACGATCCAGTCGGCGCCGGGCGCCGCGACCCCGACGAGCGGCGGGATCGCGAGCGCGAGCGAGATGAACGACAGGTCGGCGGTGATGATCGACGGCGCCGGCTGCAGCGACCCGGGCTCGAGGTCGCGCACGTTGCGCCCCTCGACGAGGGTGATCGGATGCGCGTCGACGTCGAGCTGGAACTGGCCGTGGCCGACGTCGAGGGCCGTCACGTGCGCGGCGCCGCGCGCGAGCAGCACCTGCGTGAAGCCGCCCGTCGAGGCGCCGGCGTCGAGCGCCTCCCGGCCGGCAGGGTCGACGGCGAAGGCGTCGAGCGCCGCGAGCAGCTTGTGCGCGGCGCGCGACACCCACGCGTCGCCGCCCGCCACCGCGACCTCGGCGCACCCGGGCACCTTGAGGCTCGCCTTGAGCGCCGCGCGCCCGTCGACGGTGACGAGGCCTTCGGCGATGCGCTGCTGCGCCTGCGAGCGGCTGCGGGCGAGCCCGCGCTCGACGAGCGCCTGGTCGAGCCGCACCGGCTCGCCTCCGATCGGCTCGCCCCCGACCGGCTCGGCGCCGCCCGCCCCGGCTGCGTCAGCCACGCACCGCCCCGAGCTCCGCCTGCAGCCGGTCGTGGATGCGCGCGAGCTGCTCGGCCCGCGCCTCGAGCGGCTGCTGCTCGAGGAGCTCCAGCTCGTCGACGAGGCCGTCGGCGTGCTCCTGGGGGTCGGTCATGCCCTCGAGGCTAGCGAATCGATCACGGCGAGCTCGTCGGCGCGCGAGAGCCTGTTGGCGCTCGCGCGGTCGAGCCCGCGGGCGCGCTCGTCGGCGAGCACCGCCTCGAGCGTCGCGCGCAGCGGCCGGTGCGCACCGCCGCCCGCGCGGTAGCGCGCGCTCGAGCGCTGCGCGTGGGAGGCGAGCGCGGCGGGGAGCACGAGCGGCAGCGCGCGCGGACCCATCCACACGCCGACGCCTGCCGCTTCGAGCTCCTCGTCGGTCGCCGCGACGAGCTCGCCGGTGTGCCCGGCGACCTCCCGGGCGAGCGCGATGAGCGCGTGCAGCGTGCCGTCGGGCCCGACCGCGTTCACGACGTCCTGCCGGTGGGGCGCCCGCTCGACGAGGAAGTCGACCAGGTCGCGCACGTCGATCGTCTGCGTCGGCTGCTCGCGCGCCGGCACGAGCACGGGACCGTCGCCGGCGAGCGCGAGCCGCGCGACCCAGTGGCCGAAGCGGTCGCTCTCGTCGCCCGGCCCGCCGATGAGGCCCGGTCGCACGACCGCGAGCCGCTCACCGAGCCGCTCCCTGGCGACGCGCTCGATCCACGCCTTCGCGCCGCCGTACTCCTCGCCCGTCGGATCCTCCGGCACGAGCTCGTCGTCCTCGTCGGCACCGACCGGCGCGCCCTCGAGCCGCTGCGCGGACACCGACGAGACGAACGTCCAGTGCCGCGCCCGGTCGGCGAGCGCGTCGAGCGCGCCCGAGGCGTGCGCGGGTAGCCGCGTGACGTCGACCACCTCGTCCCACTCGCCCTCGAGCGCCGCGTAGGCGTCGTCGCGGTCGCGGTCGCCGGTCACGAGCCGCGCGCCCGGAGCGACCGCGCCCGAGGCGCCGCGCGCCAGGCACGTCACGTCCGCGCCGCGCGCCAGGTGCGCCTCGGCGACGGCGCGTCCGAGCCAGCGGGTGCCGCCGAGCACGAGCACGCGCCGGGGCGATGCAGCGTCGTCCATGCCTGCACGCTAGCGTCGATCGGTGCGCAGCGGACCCTCCCTCGACCTCGCCGGCCCTCCCCCGGCGGGCACACCCGTGCCGCCGCCCATCGCGCGCCGCGCGGGCCACGATCCCGTCGAGCTGGTGTGGCGCAACGAGCTCGGCGGCGTGACGGCCCGCATCGACCGCGCCGGCGGCGCGGTCTACGCGAAGTGGAGCCCTGGCGGCACCGAGTCGCTCGCGGCCGAGGAGCAGCGGATGCGCTGGCTCGCGACGGCGTCGTCGGTGCCGGTGCCGCGCGTGCTGGGCCTGCACCGCGAGGCCGGCGGCGAGCTGCTCGAGACCGCCGCCATCGCGGCCCCCTCGATCGTCTCGGCGGCGGGTCTCCACGACCCCGATGCGGCGGCCGCCGCCCTCGGCGAGGGGCTGCGGCGCCTGCACGCGACCGACGCGCGCACGTGCCCGTTCCCCGCTCCCGACTGGACCGCATCCGCGCCCGTCGACGACCCCGTGGTCTGCCACGGCGATCCGTGCGCGCCCAACACGCTCATCGCCGACGGCCGGTTCGCGGGGCTCGTCGACCTCGGCCGGGTCGGCGTGGGCGACCGCTGGTCGGATCTGGCGATCGCTTCGTGGTCGCTGGCGTGGAACGGACTCGGCGACGCGGAGCCGGCGTTCTGGGCCGCCTACGGGGCGGCGCCGGACCCCGAGCGGATCCGTCGCTGGCGCGCGCTGTGGGAGCCGCCCGAGCTCGACTAGAGCGCGAGCAGCTCGTCGGCGATCCGGAGGCCCAGCACGGGGCGGTCGGCCGTCCACACCGCCGCGCACGCGGCGCGGATCGTGTCGACGTCGCGCTCCCCCGCACGCACGAGCGCGATGTCGATGCCCGAACGGCGCACCGCCGCCTGGCCGACCTCGAAGTAGCGGTCGCCGGTCGAGGTCTCGAGCGTCTCGCGCACCGGCGCGATCGGCTCGGCGAGGCCGCGCAGGTCCTCGAGGACGTGATCGGGTCGCATCGAGGCGTCGGCGCCGATCAGGCTCGCGCCGCGGTCGATGCCGGTCAGCACGAGCGCCGACGCGATGCCGGCGCGGCGGGCGCCGAGGATGTCGGTGTCGAGCCGGTCGCCGACCATGAGTGGCGCGCGCGCGCCGAAGCGCTCCGCGGCGACGTCGAACATCGGGGTCTCGGGCTTGCCTGCGAACTCGGCCAGGCGGCCGACCGCGGTGTGCACGGCCGAGACGAGCGTGCCGTTGCCGGGCGCGATGCCGCCGGCGACCGGGATCGTCCAGTCGCCGTTCGTCGCGATCCAGGGGATGCCGCCCTGCTCGAGCGGGCGGCGCAGCGCGAACGACGCCTCGGCGAGGTCCTTCCAGCCGACCGACGGATGGAAGCCCTGCACGACGGCCTTCGGCTGCTCGGCGGCGGTGCGCACCACGCGCCACCCGCGCGCCTCGAGCTCGACCACGATGCCGGCGCCGCCGACCACGAGCACGGGGTCGCCCGGCTGCAGGTGCTTCGCGAGCAGCAGCATGGCCGCCTGCGGGCTCGTGACCACGTCGGACGCGCGCACGTCGAGGCCGAAGGACGCCAGGTGCTCGGCGACCTCCGCGTCGGTGCGCGAGGCGTTGTTGGTCAGGTACGCCGTCGGGAGCCCGGCGGCACGGATGCTGTCGACCGCGTGCGGGATCGCATCCGGCCCCTTGTAGACGACCCCGTCGAGGTCGAGGTACAGGCAGTCGACGCCGTCGAGCGGCGTCGGCTGCGCCGCCGCCTTGCGGAACAGCGCCATCAGCGGGCGTCTCCGCCGCGCCCCGGCTCCTGGTCCTCGTCCTCGTCCTCGTCCTCGATGAGGTCGTCGCCGAACAGCGCGTCGCCGAAGAGCGCGTCCCCGTGCGGCGCCGGCTCCTCCGAGGCGGGCTCCGCCTCGTCGACGGCCGCCGCGGCAGCGCCCGGCTGCACCGGCTCTGCCGGCGGTTCGACCTGCTCAGGCTCTGCGGCACCCTCGACGTCGTGGACATCCTCGACGTGCTCGTCCGCTGCCTCGTCGGCTTCCTCGGCCGCCTCGTCGTCGTCGTCGCCCGCTTCCGCGGCATCGTCGACGTCCGCCTCGAGCGGCACGCCGCTCTCCTCGGCCGTGGCCTCGCCGTCGTCCTCGATGCGCTCGGTCGTGATCGCGATGGACTCGAGCTCGCCCGGCGCGAGCGCCGCCTCGAGGGCGTCGATGGCGCGGTCGGCGAGGGCGAACCACTCGGCGGCCTCGTCGTCGCGACCGAGCTCCTCGAGCACGCCCGCGTAGCTGGCGAAGAGCGCCGGGCTGTACTCGAACGCCTTGTCTCGGCGCAGCTCGGGGATGCGCAGCTCTTCGAGCGCCGCCTCCGGCTGCCCGAGGTCCAGGCGCGCGCCGGACTTCACGATCGCGAGCTCGACCCGGACGGGCGTCTCGAGCGTCGCTGCATCGACCGAACGTGCCAGCTCGAGCGCCTTCTCGGGACGTCCGAGCCCGCGCTCGCAGTCGGCCATGAGCGGCAGCTGGTCGTCGCGCCCGGTGATGCGGCGGTAGGTGCGCAGCTCGCGCAGCGCGAGCGCGAAGTCGCCGAGCTGGTAGGCGGTGATCGCGAGCGTCTCGCGCACCACGCCGATCCTGCCGGCGCGACGAGCCGCGGTGAGCGCGTGCTCGTGCGCGAGCTCCGGGTTCTCGTCGATCAGGCGCGACGCCATCGCCATGTGCTTGGCGACGAACTCGGCGTTGTCCTTCGTGAGGGTCTTCAGCTGCGCACGCGCGCCGATGTCGAGGTCCTCGGCCACCAGGTCGTCCGGCAGCGGCGGCGGCACGACCTCGTCCTCGCGGACCTGCTTGAAGCTCTCGCCGGAGCCGTCGCCGCGGCGCTCGTAGTCGCGCCCGGGGCGGGCGGCATCGCGCTCGGGCCCCTGGTTCCTCGTGCGCTGGTCGTCGCGACGACGCTGGTCGCCGCGCCCGAAGCTGCGGTCGCCGTCGCCCTGCGGACGGCGATCGCGATCACCGTTGAACCGGCGCTCGCCGTCGCGCGCGGGGCGGCGGTCACCATCCCGGGGCGGGCGACGGTCCCCGTCGCGCTGGGGGCGCGAGTCGCGGTCGCCGAAGCGACGCTCGCCATCGCGCTGCGGGCGACGGTCGCCGTCACGCGGCGGCCGGCGGTCGCCGTCACGCTGCGGGCGACGGTCGCCGTCACGCGGCGGCCGGCGGTCGCCATCGCGCTGGGGACGCGAGTCGCGGTCGCCGAAACGACGGTCGCCGTCGCGCGGCGGCCGACGGTCGCCATCGCGCGGCGGCCGACGGTCGCCATCGCGCTGGGGACGCGAGTCGCGGTCACCGAAACGACGATCGCCGTCGCGCTGCGGTCGACGCTCACCATCGCGCTGCGGACGCGAGTCGCGGTCGCCGAAGCGGCGGTCGCCATCGCGCTGGGGGCGGCGGTCGCCATCGCGCTGCGGTCGCGAGTCGCGGTCCCCGAAGCGACGATCACTGTCACGCTGGGGGCGACGGTCCCCGTCGCGCTGGGGCCGGCGATCGGCATCGCCCTGCGGCCGACGGTCGCCATCGGGGTGGTAGCCGCGGTCGCCGGGGCGGAGCCTCCGCTCGGCATCGCGCTGCGGCGGGCGTCGGTCGCCGTCGCGCTGCGGACGGCGCTCGCCATCGCGGTGCGGTCGGCGGTCGTCCTGACGGCCGGAGCCGCGATCTGCGTGGTCGTTCACAGCACCATGCTCCCATCGAGTCGGCACCTAAAAAAAGGGGCCCCAGATGAATCTGGGGCCCCTTTCCAAAAGAAGTCCGGCGGTGTCCTACTCTCCCACAGGGTCCCCCCTGCAGTACCATCGGCGCTGAGAGCCTTAGCTTCCGGGTTCGGAATGTGACCGGGCGTTTCCCTCTCGCTATGGCCGCCGAAACACTGTTGATGTTTCAGTCTGCACAGCACTCCGCTCGAAGCGGAGGGCTGCAGTTCTCGACCGTACATCGAGAACCACAAAGTGGACGCGAGCAGCAAGCTCATAATATGTGTTATCAAGTCATCGGCTTATTAGTACCGGTCAGCTTCATGGGTCTTTAGTCCCCACTTCCACATCCGGCCTATCAACCCAGTAGTCTGGCTGGGAGCCTCTCGCCCGAAGGCACGGAAGTCTCATCTTGAGGCCGGCTTCCCGCTTAGATGCTTTCAGCGGTTATCCATCCCGAACGTAGCTAATCAGCGGTGCTCCTGGCGGAACAACTGACACACCAGAGGTTCGTCCAACCCGGTCCTCTCGTACTAGGGTCAGATCCTCTCAAACTTCCAACGCGCGCAGCGGATAGGGACCGAACTGTCTCACGACGTTCTAAACCCAGCTCGCGTGCCGCTTTAATGGGCGAACAGCCCAACCCTTGGGACCTACTCCAGCCCCAGGATGCGACGAGCCGACATCGAGGTGCCAAACCATGCCGTCGATATGGACTCTTGGGCAAGATCAGCCTGTTATCCCCGAGGTACCTTTTATCCGTTGAGCGACAGCGCTTCCACAAGCCACTGCCGGATCACTAGTCCCGACTTTCGTCCCTGCTCCAGTTGTCACTGTCACAGTCAAGCTCCCTTGTGCACTTACACTCGACACCTGATTGCCAACCAGGTTGAGGGAACCTTTGGGCGCCTCCGTTACTTTTTGGGAGGCAACCGCCCCAGTTAAACTACCCACCAGGCACTGTCCCTGAACCGGATTACGGTTCGAAGTTAGATATCCAGAGTGACCAGAGTGGTATTTCAACAACGACTCCACCCGAACTAGCGTCCGGGCTTCACAGTCTCCCACCTATCCTACACAAGCCACACCGAACACCAATACCAAGCTGTAGTAAAGGTCACGGGGTCTTTCCGTCCTGCTGCGCGTAACGAGCATCTTTACTCGTAGTGCAATTTCGCCGAGTTCGCGGTTGAGACAGCTGGGAAGTCGTTACGCCATTCGTGCAGGTCGGAACTTACCCGACAAGGAATTTCGCTACCTTAGGATGGTTATAGTTACCACCGCCGTTTACTGGGGCTTAAATTCTGAGCTTCGCTTGCGCTAACCCTTCCTCTTAACCTTCCAGCACCGGGCAGGCGTCAGTCCGTATACATCGACTTGCGTCTTAGCACGGACCTGTGTTTTTAGTAAACAGTCGCTTCCCACTGGTCTCTGCGGCCTTCAAACGCTCGGGCAGCTAGTGCCGTCACGCCTCAGGCCCCCCTTCTCCCGAAGTTACGGGGGCATTTTGCCGAGTTCCTTAACCACGATTCTCTCGATCTCCTTAGTATTCTCTACCTGACCACCTGAGTCGGTTTGGGGTACGGGTGACTTGAACCTCGCGTCGATGCTTTTCTTGGCAGCATAGGATCACAGACTTCCCTCTAGGGTTCGGCAAAGCTCTCAGGCTGTATGTGGGACGGATTTGCCTATCCCACGCCCTACGGCTTACCCGGACTCAACCATCGGCCCGGTTCTGCTACCTTCCTGCGTCACACCTGTTAATACGCTAGCCGCACCAGCATAGGGTCGAGTGCTAGCCCAAGGACGTCACCCCGAAGGGATCGGTCCAAGGATTCGGACTCTTAGCATTACTGGATTGACTTGGGCGGTTCTTCGCCAGCTCAGGATTATCAACCTGATGTCCATCGACTACGCCTGTCGGCCTCGCCTTAGGTCCCGGCTTACCCAGGGAAGAT
>NZ_JAVDXL010000003.1:0-212287 GCF_031457935.1 Agrococcus sp. BE272
GCTGGTCGCCGTCGGCGAGAACTTCGCCCGCATCCGCTCCGAGTCGGCGCTGGCGCGCCTGACCGGCACCGCGCCGATCCCGGTCTCCAGCGGCAGGACCCACCGGCATCGCCTCCACCGCGGCGGCAACCGGCAAGCGAACCGCGCTATCCACACGATCGCGCTCACCCGACTCGCGCACGACCCCCGCACCCGCGCCTACCGTGATCGACGGCTTGCCGAGGGCCTCTCCAAGCGCGACATCATGCGAGCGCTGAAGCGAGCTATCGTCCGAGAGATCTTCCGCAACCTCAGAACCGATCTTGCGCATCCCGAGACATAGAACTATCCAGCGGGGGGGGGCGTCCCGCTTGGTCGAGGAGCGCGCGGGCGCAGCCCGCATGCGTCACGAGACCTGGCGCACGCGGCTACCGGGTGGTCTCGAGACGCCGCCTGCGGCGGCTCCTCGACCAGCGGAGAGCGTCGCGCTTGGTCGAGGAGCGCGCGGGCGCAGCCCGCACCCGTCACGAGACCTGGCGCGCAACGCGGCCGTGTGGTCTCGAGACGCCGCCTGCGGCGGCTCCTCGACCAGCGGTGGTCAGAACTGGATGCGCGGCGGCTCCGCGACGGCGCCCGCCTGGTCGACCTCGAAGAACTCGCGCGGCACGCCCGCGGCGCCCTTGAACAGCGACGTCGGGAACCGGCGGCCCTTGGCGTTCAGCTCGCGCGCGCCCGTGTTGTAGTCGCGGCGGCGCGCCTGCGCCTCGTCGTCGAGCGCCGCGAGCGCGGCACGCGCATCCGCGGCCGCCGATCCCGTGGGCTGCGACCCGGCCGCCTGCACGAGCGGGCGCAGCGCCCGCTGCACCGCGGCCTCCGCCTCGGCCTTCTCCCCCGGCAGTCGAGCGCTCTCGAGCCGGCCGAAGGCATCCGCCGCCGTGCGGCGCTGCCCCTCTTCGGCGGTCGACAGCAGCGGATCGGCCACGCCGCGGCGGCGCTCGAGCGTCTCGGCGAGGGCGCTCCAGCGCGCGTCGACCGTCTCGGCGAGGCGCCGCATCGACGCGGCGGCCGAGGCCGTCCACACGACGAGGACGAGCACGACGACGACGATCGCGCCGATCGCGATCCAGAGCCAGAGGAGGGGGTCTTCCATGCCCTCCACTGTAGGACGGTCAGGCCCCGAGCACCCTGCGCGTCCACGAGCTCGCGAAGACGCGCGCGGGGTCGAGCTCGTCGCGCGCCTGGGCGAACGCGGCGAAGCCCGGGAAGCGCTGGGCGAGCTCGGGCGCCCGCAGCGAGTGCAGCTTGCCCCAGTGCGGCCGGCCGTCGTGCGCGAGCAGGATGGGCTCGACGATCTCGAACAGCGGCCGCGGATCCTCGCGCCACCACCGGTGCGCCGCGATGTAGCCGGTGTCGCGCCCGAGCGCCGTCGACAGGTGGGCGTCGTCGGCGGCGGCGGCGCGCAGCTCGAACGGGAACGTCAGCACGAGGTCGGCGCGCCGCAGCGCCCGGTCGATCTCGCGCAGCGCCTCGGGCACGGCCTCGACCGGCAGCCCGTACTCGAGCTCGCGGAACCGCACCGCGCGCGGCGCCGCGAACACCTCGTGGCTCGGCTCGACGAACCTCCCGCGCGGCAGCAGCCGCGCCGACAGCTCGTTGAGCGGCGCGGCCGTCGCGGGCACGAGCGCGCCGAGCGCGAGCAGCGCCCGGTGGCCGACGTCGGTGAGCAGCCGCTCGTCGACGAAGCGGCCGACGGCCGAGCGCGGCCGGAGCGGCCCGTCGACGCGCGTGTTCGACTTCGTCGCCGCGACCCGCGTGGCGGCGAACCAGTAGCACTCGAAGTGGTCGGTGCGCTCGAGGAGGCCCATCCAGTCGTCGAGCACGGCGTCGAGCGCCACCGTCGTCTCGACCGCGTCGAGCGCGAACGCGGGCACGCACTGCAGCGTCACGTCGACGAGCACGCCCAGCGCCCCGAGCCCCAGCCGCACGGCGGGGAGCAGGTCGGGCCGCTCCTCGTCGCTCACGCGCACGAGGCTGCCGTCGCCCGCGACGAGCGTCGCCGCGACGACGGATGCGCCGATCGAGCGGTGCGCGAGTCCCGTGCCGTGGGTGCCGGTCGAGATCGCGCCCGCGATCGTCTGCACGTCGACGTCGCCGAGGTTGTCGAGCGCCAGCCCGTGCTGCGCGAGCAGCAGCGACAGGTCGCGGATGCGCGTGCCGGCCAGCACCGTCGCCCGCCGGCGCTCGCGGTCGACGTCGAGCAGGCCGGTGAGGCCGTCGAGCCGCAGCTGCGCGTCGTCAGGCCGAGCGGCGCCCGAGAACGAGTGCCCGCTGCCGACGGGGCGCATCGTGCCGCCCCGCGCCGCGACGCGCTCGACGGCGCGGCGCACCGACTCGATCGTCCGCGGCGCGTCGACCTCGCGCGGCTCGGCCCGTTGCGACCGGGCCCAGTTCGTCCACGTCACAGCAGCGCCCTCCCCTCGCCACGGTACGTGGGGATGCTGGTCACCACCTGGTCGCCCGAGACGACGTGCAGGCGGTCGGTGCGCTCGCACAGCTCGCCGGCCTTCGCATGGCGCAGCCACACGCGGTCGCCGAGCCGCAGCCGGTCGGCGGCCTCCCCGAGCACGGGCGTCTGCACCTCGCCCGCCCCCTCGCGCGGATCGAGCCGTATGCCCTCCGGCCACGCGACGAGCGGCTGCTGGTCGGCGCCCGCGGGCCCGGAGGCGACCCAGCCGCCGCCGAGCAGCGTCACCGAGCCCGGCCCCGGCCGACGCACGACCGGCAGGGCGAACGCGAGCGCCGGCGCGGGCCGGAAGCTGCGGTAGCCGTCGAAGAGGTGGGGACCGAACAGGCCGCTGCCCGCCCCGATCTCGGTGACCGACGCATCCGCCGCCGTCGACTCGATCGATCCCGTGCCGCCGCCGTTGACGAGCTCGAGCTCGGCGACCTCGCGGACCGCGGCGATCGCGGCGCCTCGCCGCTCGCGCAGCTCGCGGCGCGAGAGCCCCTGCATGGCCCGCACCGCGGCGGCCGGCGCGAGCCCGCGCGACCGGGCGTCCTGCACGCCGGCGATCTGCGCCTCGTACGCCATCACGCCCACGAGCCGGAACCCGCGACGGTCGGCGACGGCCCGCGCGAGCGCGCGCAGCTGCTCGGGGCGGTGCTGGGGCGATCGCCGCACACCCGCCCGCAGGGGCCCCACCTCGAGCGACGCGTCGAGCTCGATCGCCACCCGCAGCTCGGGGTGGCCGGGAGCCGCGCGGTCGATCGCGTCGAGGTGCTCGACGCTGTCGACCATGAGCGTCACCCGCTCGCGCGCCAGGTCGTCGCTGGCGAGCGCGCGCAGCGCACCCCGGTCGACGGTCGGGTAGCCGAGCAGCACGTCGTCGACCGTCGCGGCGAGCCAGAGCGCCTCCGGCAGCGTCGCGGCGAGCACGCCGTGCCAGCCGGGCAGGCGCAGCACAGCCTCGATCACCGGGCGGCTGCGCACCGACTTCGTGGCCAGCCGCAGACGCGTGCCGGCCGCGCGGCGCGCCATGTCGGCGGCGTTGTGCGCGAGCGCCTCGAGCGACAGCGCCGCGAACGGCCCGTCGAAGTGCGCGGTCGCCGCGTCGAGCCGGCGCCAGTGGCCCTCGGCGAGCCAGGGCGCCGCACCCTCGAGCCGGATCCCGCTCACGAGCGGTCGTCGATCGTGCGCCGCACGAGCGGCACGGCGGCCTCGATGAAGCGGTGGGATGCCTCGGTGTCGTGGGTGCGCAGCCAGCAGTACGTGAGGCCGTCGGTCAGGTGCAGCACGAGCGCCGCCGCGTCGCGGGCGGGCATCGCCGCGCTCGCGCCGAAGTGCTCGCGCAGGCCCTCCACCGCATCCGTCACGGCTTCGAGGTAGCGCTCCTGCACCTCGCCCGGGAGGTGCGCGAGCGAGGGCGTGCGGCTGCAGTACGCCATGATCTCCATGATCGCGAGCTCGTACTCGGGGTGCTCGAGGAACCGCTCGAACCACAGCGTGAAGATGGCGCGGATGGCGTCGTCGAGGGTCGCGCCCTCCGGCATCGCCGCCATGGTGTTCTCCTCGGGGCGCAGCGCCACGAAGGCGTAGGCCTCGCCGATCATCTCGTCGCGCGACGAGAACACGTAGTGGAAGGTCGCGAGCGGCACGCCCGCCTCGGCGACGATCGCCCGCACGGTTGCCCCGTGCATCCCCTCGCGCGCGATCACGCGCAGCCCTGCCTCCACGAGGTCCCGACGCCGCACCGCGGCCGGCTTCCGCGCCACGCGAGCTCCGTTCTGCACGCCTACTTGGACGGGCGTCCACGACAACGATACGACAGCGCCGCGCCCCTCGGAAGGGACGCGGCGCTGTCGTGTCGCGAAGAGCGAAGCCTAGGCGTCGACCTTCGGCTTCGGGCGCGACGCGAACGTCTCGAACGCCTGGCGCGGCACCTCGCGGTCGGAGAGCTCGGCGATGTCGCGACCCAGCCAGAAGTTGTTCCACCAGCCCGTGAAGACGCGGATCTTGCGCTCCCACATCGGCATCGCGAGGCCGTGGTAGCCGCGGTGCGCCAGCCAGGCCAGCGGCCCCTTGATGGCGATCTTGCCCTTCTGGAACACGCCGTTCCAGAGGCCGAGGCCCGCGACGGCGCCCTCGTTGTCGTGGATGTACTCGCGGGGCGCGTCGCCGCGCAGCACCGCGACGATGTTCTTCGCGAGCAGCTTCGCCTGGCGCACCGCGTGCTGCGCGTTGGGCACGCAGAAGCCGCCGGGGCCGGGGGTCTTCGACTTGTCGGGCACGGCCGAGACGTCGCCCGCGGTCCAGGCGTCGGGCACGACGACGCCGTCGCGTGCCACCTGCAGCGTCGCGAGCGCGGTGATGCGGCCGCGGTCGTCGAGCGGGAGGTCGGTGGCACGAACGACAGGGTTCGCCATGACGCCGGCGGTCCAGATGATGAGGTCGGAGCCGAAGCGCTCGCCCGTGGAGAGCTCGCACACGCCGTCGAGCGCGCTCTGCAGCTGCGTCTCGAGGTGCACGTCGACGCCGCGCTTGCGGAGGTCCTCGACCACCCAGTCGGCGGTCGAGGCGCTCACCTCGGGCATGATGCGGCCCATCGCCTCGACGAGGTGGAACGCGACGTCCTCGAACGCGATCTCGGGGAAGCGCGAGAGCAGGTGCGTGGCGAAGTCGCGCAGCTCGGCGATCGTCTCGATGCCGGCGAAGCCGCCGCCGACGACCACGACGGTCAGGAGGCGGTCGCGCTCGGGGCCGGCGGGCAGCGCCGCGGCCTTCGCGAAGTTCGAGATGAGGCGGTCGCGCACGGCGGCGGCCTCCTCGATCGTCTTCATGCCGATCGCCTCGTCGGCGACGCCCGGGATCGGGAAGGTGCGCGAGACGGAGCCGGCGGTCATGACGATGACGTCGTACGCCATCGCGGTCGGCTCGCCGAGCTCGGGCTGGATCGTCGCGACCTTGGTCGCGTGGTCGACGTTCGTGACCTTCGCCTGCACGACGCGGGTGCGGCTCAGGTGGCGGCGCAGCGGCACGACCGCGTGGCGCGGCTCGATGGAGCCCGCGGCGACCTCCGGCAGGAACGGCAGGTAGGTCATGTACGACAGCGGATCCACGATGGTGATCTCGGCCTCGGCCTCCCCGAGCAGACGCTCGAGCCCGCGTGCGGTGTACAGGCCGGCGTAGCCGCCGCCGACGATGAGGATCTTGGTCAAAGCGCGCTTCTTCCCCGGTATCAGATGTGGATGTGGGAGCAGTCTATCGCGGGTGGGAGTCCGCGCCGGTCGCGCGCGGGCCCCGGTCCTCGGGCGGGCAGGCGCACACCTCGGGCGACCAGTCGGCGATCGCCAGGGCGGCGTCGCCGATCGGGTTCACGCCCGGTCCGGCGGCGAGCGAGTGCGCGATCACCGCGTGCAGGCACTTCACCCGCGTCGGCATGCCGCCGGCCGAGATGCCGGCGATCTCCTCGACGTGCCCGTGGGCCTCCCGGTCGGCGAGGTACGCCGCATGGGCCGCGGCATACGCATCCGCCGTCTCCGGCTCCTCGAGCCGCCGCTGCAGCTCGGCCATCGTGCCGTCGGCCTCGAGCCGCGACGCGGAGGCGGCGGCGGCCGGATGCGTGAGGTAGTAGAAGGTGGGGAACGGCGTGCCGTCGGGCAGTCGCGGCGCCGTCACCACGACGGTCGGCGCGCCGCACGCGCAGCGGGCGCCGATGCCGAGCACGCCGCGCATCGTGCGGCCGAGCTGGGACGCCATGATCTCGAGGTCGCGCTCGGTGGCCGGGTCGATCACTGCGGCTCCCCCACCTCGGCCGGCTCGCCGAACGACGACGGCCCGTCGTCGGTCAGGCCCGCGACGAGGAACGACGTGGCGGTCGCGGCGACCCAGTCCTCGGTCGGCTGCTCGATCGTCGCCGAGGGCACGTCGGCGGAGGCCGTCTCGAGCGCCGACCGGTCGTCGAGCAGCACGAAGCTCGTCTCGCCCGGGTAGACGAAGAACAGCCGGTCGCGCGCCTGCGCCTCGATGTAGGCGGGGTCGTCCCAGCGCGCCTGCTCCTGCTGCAGCGCCTCGACGTTCTCCTGCTGCGCCGTCACCTGCGCCTCGAGCGCGGCGATGTCGCGGCGCTGCTCGAGCAGCAGCCCGATGGAGGGCGCGAGCGTGACGACGCCGGCGAGGACGAGGCCGACCGCGACGAGCAGCAGCCACGACACGCGCAGCTGACCGGAGGCAGGACGGACGGAGGGCACCCGCCGAGGATATCGGCGAGTGCCCTCCCGTCGCGGCCGAACCGCGGGGGTCAGCCCTCGAAGCGCGGGAACGCGGCGGCGCCGGCGTACTCCGCGGCCTCGCCGAGGTCCTCCTCGATGCGCAGCAGCTGGTTGTACTTCGCGACGCGCTCGCTGCGAGCGGGGGCGCCCGTCTTGATCTGGCCCGCGTTCACGGCGACCGCGATGTCGGCGATCGTGGTGTCCTCGGTCTCGCCCGACCGGTGCGAGAGCACCGACGAGTAGCCCGCCTGCGTCGCGATGCGGATCGCGTCGAAGGTCTCGGAGAGCGTGCCGATCTGGTTGACCTTCACGAGCAGCGCGTTCGCGGCGCCGCGCTCGATGCCGTCGACGAGGCGCTCGGGGTTCGTGACGAACAGGTCGTCGCCGACGATCTGCACGCGGTCGTCGAGGCGCTCGGTGATGCCGGTCCAGCCCTCCCAGTCCTCCTCGCTCATCGGGTCCTCGATCGTGACGAGCGGGTAGGAGTCGACCAGCTCGGCGAAGTAGTCGGACATGTCGGACGCCGACCGATCCTGGCCCTCGAAGCGGTAGACGCCGTTGTCGAAGAACTCCGTCGCCGCGACGTCGAGGCCGAGCGCGATGTCGGTGCCGGGCGTGAAGCCGGCCTTCTCGATGGCCTGCACGAGCAGGTCGAGCGCCGTGCGGTTGCTCTGGAGGTCGGGCGCGAAGCCGCCCTCGTCGCCGAGGCCGGTCGAGAGGCCCTGCTCCTTGAGGATGCTCTTGAGCACGTGGTAGGTCTCCGTGCCCCAGCGCAGGCCCTCGCGGAACGACTCGGCGCCGATCGGCAGGATCATGAACTCCTGGATGTCGACGCCGGTGTCGGCGTGCGCGCCGCCGTTGATGACGTTCATCATCGGCACGGGCAGCAGGAACGCGTTCGGTCCGCCGAGGTAGCGGAACAGGGGCAGCTTCGCCGAGTCGGCGGCGGCCTTCGCGACCGCGAGCGAGACGCCGAGGATGGCGTTGGCGCCGAGGTTCTTCTTGTTGTCGCTGCCGTCGAGCTCGATGAGCGTCGCGTCGACGACGCGCTGGTCGTCGGCGGTGAGGCCCTCGATCGCCTCGGCGATCTCCTCGTTGACCGCGTCGACGGCCTGCTCGACGCCCTTGCCGGCGTAGCGGGCGCTGTCGCCGTCGCGCAGCTCGTACGCCTCGAAGGCGCCGGTGGATGCGCCGCTCGGCACCGCGGCCCGGCCGACCGAGCCGTCCGAGAGCAGCACCTCGACCTCGACGGTCGGGTTGCCGCGGGAGTCGAGGATCTCGCGCGCCTGCAGGGTGTCGATGAGTGCCACGGGTGCTCCTAGGGTTCGCAGTGGACGGCCGCTGACGAGCCTAGTCCTGGGCGCATCCCTGCACACCCGCCCGCTGCGGGCGGGGCATCCGCCCTGCCGCGCGCCCCCCTGCATCGAGTGGCGCCCCCTGACACCGAGCGGCGCGCGCGGCGGTCGAGTGGCGCCTCCCGACATCGAGTGGCGGGTCCGGGGATCGAGTGGCGCCCGCGGACATCGAGTGGCGCCTTCGCGACGGAATCGCGGATGTCGCCAGTGCAAGGGCCGGGCGTCACTCGATCGCGCGGAGCGCCACTCGATCACGCAGGGCGCCACTCGATCGCGGGGAGCGCCACTCGATCGCGCGGGGCGCCGCTCGATCGCGCGGGGCGCCGCTCGATCGCGGGAGGCGCCGCGCGAGGCGGCGGCTCAGGCGATCGGCTTCACCTCGAGGCTCGCGGCCGAGTCGCCGGGGCGCACGAAGGCGAAGCGGGTGGCCCCGGATGCGGCGAGCTGCTCGAGCATGCCGGTCACGTTCTTCGTGCGGCGCTGCATGCGCACGGTCTCGCCCGCAGCGACGAGGTCGCGCTTGATCGCGAGCGCGTCGGCCGGCGGCGTCGCCTTGTCGACGAGGAGCGCGAGCGCATCGCGCGCGCCGCCCGCGGGCAGCTCGACGAGGTCGACGAGCCGCTCGAAGCCGAGCGAGATGCCGACCGCAGGCATGTCCTGGCCGAGGAAGCGGCCGATCATGCCGTCGTAGCGGCCGCCGCCGCCGATCGAGAACGGCAGCTGGGGGTGCGCGATCTCGAAGATGGGGCCGGTGTAGTAGCCCATGCCGCGCACGAGCGTCGGGTCGAACTCGAGGCGGATGCCGACGCGGGCGTCGAGCAGGGAGCGCACGTCGTCGAGCACGGCCGGGTCGAAGCCGTCCGGCAGCGTCGCGCCGTCGCGGATCGCGTCGAGCGTCGCGAGCAGCCGGGCGCCGTCGATGCCGCGGCTGCCCAGCTCCTCGGCCACGCCCTCGCGGCCGATCTTGTCGAGCTTGTCGACCGTGATGAGCGCGCCCTCGCGCTCGGCCTCGGGCACGCCGGCGTGCTCCAGCGCCGCGGCGAGGATGCGGCGGTCGTTGATGCGCACGAACGCGTCCGGGATGCCGAGCCGGGTCAGCGCATCCCCCGTCGCGGCGAGCAGCTCGAGCTCGGCCGCGATGCCCGGCTCGCCGGCGATGTCGATGTCGCACTGCATGAACTGGCGGAAGCGCCCGCGCTGCGGCCGCTCGGCGCGCCACACCGGCGCGATCTGGATCGCGCGGAACACCGGCGGCAGCGCCGCCCGGTGCGTGGCGATGAAGCGCGCGAGCGGCACCGTCAGGTCGAAGCGCAGCCCGAGGTCGGCCAGGTCGAGCGGCGCCGCGGCCGAGCGGAGGTCGTCGACGGCGAGGCCCCGGCGCATGACCGCGAACGCGAGCTTCTCGTTGTCGCCGCCCAGGCCCGCGTGCAGGCGCTCGGCGTCCTCGACGACGGGCGTCTCGATCTCCTCGAACCCGTGGTCCTCGTAGGCGTCCCGGATGACGCGGAGCACGCGCTCGCGGCGGCGCTTCTCGACGGGCAGGAAGTCGCGCATGCCGCGCGGCGGGTGCACCTGGGTTGCCATGGCGACCATTCTCCCGCACGGCGTGCGCGGGCCGCGCCGCCCGCGCATCCGCCGATGCCATCATGGGCTGGTGCGACGTCGCTGGCCCCTCCACGACCGCGCCGTGCCCGTCGTGGCGTGGCGGGTCGGCATCCTCCTCCTCGCCGTCTCGGCCGAGGCCTGGAACATCAAGAACATGCTCGAGTCGGGCGAGCGCGCGAGCGAGCACTTCGCGTACTTCACGGTGCAGTCGAACCTGCTGGTGATCGCCCTCATCGCGTGGATGCTGGTCGTGCCGCAGTGGCGCAGGCCCCGCTGGTTCGACCACGTGCGCGGCGCGATCACCGCCTACATCGTGCTCACGGGGCTCGTCTACGCGGTGCTGCTCGCGAAGCCCGACGAGGTGTGGGCGTGGACGATCGAGTACACGAACGCCGCCCAGCACCGCTTCATCCCCTGGATGGTCGGGCTCGACTGGCTGCTCGTGCCCGCCGCGGGGCGCATCCGGCTCTCGCGGGCCGCGTGGTGGATGGGCTATCCGGTGGCCTACCTCGCCGCGTCGTGGCTGCGGGGCGCCCTCGTCGACGGCTGGTTCCCCTACCCGTTCCTCGACCCGGGCGAGCACGGCGGATGGGCGGGGCTGGTGTGGCCGACGGGGCAGGTGCTCATCGCGTTCGTCGTGGGCATCTTCATCGTCGCCGGCCTCGGGCGCCTCCGCTACCGCGAGTCGGGCGTCCAGGCCGCCAGCCGCGCCCCGATCGCGTCGAGCACGAGCTCGAGGCCGTACGCGAACTCGTCGCCGTAGTCGTAGTCGCCGCCGACGACGAGCTCGGCGACCAGCTCGGCCAGGCGCGGGAACCGGCCGGCCGGCAGCGCCAGCCCGTCGACCATCGCCTCGGCGCCGCCGGGCTCGAACGGCAGGTGCTGCTCGGTGAGCGCGAAGCCGTAGACGTAGGCGTCGAGCACCGAGAAGGCGTGGGCCGCGAGCCGCAGCGGCACGCCGTCGGCCCGCAGGCACTCGAGCACCGCCTCGTGCCCCTGCATGAGCGCCTCGCCGGGGGCGCGGCGCGACTCGACGAAGCCGAGCCCCCAGGCGTGCGCCCCCATGACGGCGCGCGCGGAGTGCGCGCGACGGCGCAGGCCCTCGCGCCACGCGTCGCCGGGCCGCGGCGGCTCGATCTGGGCCATGAGCCAGCCGGCGAGCTCGTCGAGCAGGGCCTCCTTGCTCGCGACGTGGTGGTAGAGCGACATGGCCTCGACGCCGAGCTCCCGCCCGACGCTGCGCATGCTGACGCCGGCGAGCCCGTCGCGGTCGGCGACGGCGACCGCCGCGGCGACGACGCGCTCGCGGCTGAGCGGCTCGCGGCTGCGCCGCGCTGGTCGGCTCCCCTGGCTCATGCGCCACCTCCTCGACGGGACCCTTGCGGGCTTACAACTGTAAGGCTACGCTGGCGCCAGATCGGCTTACACCTGTAAGGAGCATCGGATGCGCGCAGTGGTCATCGACCGGTACGGCCCGCCCGAGGTCGCGCGGGTCGCCGAGGTCGCGGCGCCCGTGGCGGGCCCTGGCGAGGCGCTCGTGCGGGTCGCGGCGGCGACCGTGAGCTCGGGCGACGCCCGGATCCGCGGCGCGCGCTTCCCGCGCGGCTTCGCGGTGCCCGCCCGCCTCGCGCTCGGCCTGCGCGGGCCGCGCCGGCGCATCCTCGGCTTCGCGCTCTCGGGCACGGTCGAGGCGGTCGGCGAGGGCGTCGAGGGGCTCGCGCCGGGCGACGCCGTGGTGTGCGCGAGCGGGCACGGCGGCCACGCCGAGCTCATCTCGCTGCGGGCCGACCGCCTCGTGCGGGTTCCCGAGGGCGTCGCGCTCGAGGATGCGGCGGCCGTGGTCTTCGGCGGCACGACGGCGATGCACTTCCTGCTCGACGTCGCGCAGCTGCGGGAGGGGCAGACGGTGCTCATCGTCGGCGCCGCGGGCGCGGTCGGCACGAGCGCGGTGCAGGTGGCGCGGCTCGCGGGCGCGCATGTGACCGCGGTCGTGAGCGCTCCGAACGCCGAGCTCGTGCGCCGGCTCGGCGCGGAGGAGGTGGTCGATCGCGCGACGACCGACGTCACCGCGCTCGGCCCCCGCTTCGACGTGGTGCTCGACGCGGTCGGCGCGCTCTCCCCCACGACCGGACGGCGGCTGCTCGCCGACGGCGGCACGCTCATCCTGGTCGCCGCCACGCTCTGGCAGACCATCACGGCGCGCGGCCCGGTCAAGGCAGGGATCGCCCGCGCCCGGCGCGAGCACATCGAGCGGCTGCTCGAACTGCTCGCGACCGGCGAGCTCGAGCCGGTCGTGCAGTCGCTGCCGATGGCCGAGATCGCCCGCGCGCACGCGATCGTCGACTCCGGCCACAAGGTCGGCAACGTGGTGGTGCGGCCCTAGGCCCGGCCGCGGCGGTGCCCGCGGCCACCGCTCCCCGCCGAGTGGTCACGAAGTGCTGCTCCGCCGGGGCGCAGCCGACCGATCGTGACCAATCGACCGGGGGGGATCAGGCGCGGCCGGCCTCCTCGGCGCGGAGGCTCGCCTCGAGCTCGCGGGTGGCGGCGCGGAGCGCCCGCTCGGCGTCGAGCCCGCGGGCAGCCGCGCCGCGCACGAGCGCGAGCAGCTCGGCGCCGAGCGCCTCCTCGGTGGCCGGGCCCGTCGCATCCGATGTCGTCAGGCCCGCGCGCTCGGCGCGGCGCAGCACCTTCTCGGCGCGCGCGAGCGCGGGCAGGCCCGCCGGGATGCCGTCGAGCGCGCTGCCGCGCTCGGGCTTCTCGGCGCGCTTCAGCGCATCCCAGTTCGCCACCACGTCGTCGACGCCCGAGACGGCGACGTCGGCGAAGACGTGCGGATGCCGCCGTCGCAGCTTCTCGGCGAGCCCCTGCGCGACGTCGTCGAGGTCGAACCGGCCCTCGGCGCGGGCGATGTCGGCGTGGAAGACGACCTGCAGCAGCACGTCGCCGAGCTCCTCGCGCAGGTGGGCGTCGTCGGCGTCGCCGGCCTCGATCGCCTCGGCCAGCTCGTGCGCCTCCTCGATGAGGAAGGGCACGAGCGACGCGTGCGTCTGCTCGGCGTCCCACGGGCAGCCGCCGGGCGCCCGCAGCCGCGCCATGACGGCGACGAGGTCGTCGAGGGCGCTCACGCCGTGCGCTCCCCCGCCGGCTCCCCGGCGGGCTGCGCGGCCTGGTCGTCGGCCGGCCTGGGCGGCGGGAAGATCGCCGTCAGCAGCGCATCCACCCACGCGATGAGCTCGGCATCGGGCAGCGGCTCCGCCTGCGTGCCGGCGAGCCGGCCGCCGCCGGCCGTGGGGATCGGCACGACGAGCGTCTTCGCGGTCTCGTTGACCTTCGCGCCCGGGTACATGCGCCGCAGCCGCAGCTGCACCGAGTCGGCGAGCTCGGCGGGGCCGATGCGCAGGTTCGGCCCGACCGTGATGACCTCCGAGAGCTTCGCGCGCTGCGCCTTGCGCCGCAGCCGCGCCATGGCGACGAGCGCCGTCACCTGCGCCGGTGGCGGGCCGTAGCGGTCGCGCAGCTCCTCGAGCACGTGGTCGATCGACTCGTCGTCGCGCGCCGACGCCGCGGCCGAGAGCTTCTGGTAGGCCTCGAGGCGCAGGCGCTCCGAGTCGACATAGTCCTCGGGGATCACCGCGTCGACCGGCAGCTCGAGCCGCAGCTCGCGCGGCCCCTCGTCCTCCTCGCCGCGGAAGACCGCGACGGCCTCGCCCACCATGCGCAGGTACAGGTCGAAGCCGACGCCGGCGATGTGGCCCGACTGCTCGCCGCCGAGCAGGTTGCCGGCGCCGCGGATCTCGAGGTCCTTGAGCGCCACCTGCATGCCGGCGCCGAGCTCGTTGTGCACGGCGATCGTCTCGAGCCGGTCGTGCGCCGTCTCGGACAGCGGCGTCTCGGCGTCGTAGAGGAAGTACGCGTAGGCGCGCTCGCGGCCGCGGCCGACGCGCCCGCGCAGCTGGTGCAGCTGGCTGAGCCCGTAGCGCTCGGCGCGATCGACGATGAGCGTGTTGGCGTTGGGGATGTCGAGGCCGGTCTCGACGATGGTGGTGGAGACGAGCACGTCGTACTGCTTCTCCCAGAAGTCGACGATCACCCGCTCGAGCGCCGTCTCCGGCATCTTGCCGTGCGCGACGCCGATGCGCGCCTCGGGCACGAGCTCGGCGAGCTGCGCCGCGACCTTGTTGATCGACGAGACCCGGTTGTGCACGAAGAACACCTGGCCCTCGCGCAGCAGCTCGCGGCGGATCGCGGCAGCCACCTGCTGCTCGTTGTACGCGCCGACGAAGGTGAGCACCGGATGCCGCGCCTCGGGCGGCGTCGCGAGCGTCGACATCTCGCGGATGCCCGTGACCGCCATCTCGAGCGTGCGCGGGATGGGCGTCGCCGACATGGCGAGCACGTCGACGTTGGTCTTCAGCGCCTTCAGCTGCTCCTTGTGCTCGACGCCGAAGCGCTGCTCCTCGTCGATGATGACGAGCCCGAGCTCCTTGAAGCGGATGCGGTCGGAGAGGATGCGGTGGGTGCCGATCACGACGTCGACGGTGCCGTCGGCGAGGCCCGCGATCGTCTCGCGCACCTCCTTGTCGGTCTGGAAGCGGCTGAGGGCGCGCACGTGCACCGGGAAGCCGGCGAAGCGCGACGCGAAGGTCTCGAAGTGCTGCCGCACCAGCAGCGTCGTCGGCACGAGCACCGCGACCTGCGCGCCGTCCTGCACCGCCTTGAACGCGGCACGCACGGCGACCTCGGTCTTGCCGTAGCCGACGTCGCCCGAGAGCAGCCGGTCCATCGGCACCGAGCGCTCCATGTCGCGCTTCACCTCGTCGATGGTCGTCAGCTGGTCGGGCGTCTCGGCGTACGGGAACGCGTCCTCGAGCTCGCGCTGCCACGGGCTGTCGGGGCCGAACGCGCGACCCTTCGACGCCATCCGCGCCGAGTAGAGCTGCACGAGCTCGACCGCGATCTCGCGCACGGCCTTCCTGGCCTTCGCCTTCGACTGCTGCCAGTCGCTGCCGCCCATCTTCGACAGCTGGGGCGACTCGCCGCCGACGTAGCGGCTCAGCTGGTCGAGCTGGTCGGTGGGCACCGAGAGCCGGTCGCCGGGGTGGCCGCGCTTCGAGGGCGCGTACTCGATGACGAGGTACTCGCGGGTCGTCTTCACGGCGCTGCGCCCGCCGGTGGAGACGGTGCGCTGCGTGAGCTCGACGAAGCGGCCGACGCCGTGCGTGTCGTGCACGACGTAGTCGCCGGGCTTCAGCTGCAGCGGGTCGACGACCGAGCGGCGCCGGGTCGCGAGCCGCCGCGACTGGCGCTGGTCGACGCCGACGGCGCGGCCGAAGAACTCCGCCTCGCTGACGAGCTCGAGCCGCTCCTCGGGGAGCGAGAAGCCGTGCTCGACCGACGCCTGCGTGACGTGCACGACGCCCGGCTCGAGCTCGGCCGGCAGCGCCTCCACCTCGCGGGCGGCGAGGCCGTGCTCGCCCAGCACCTGCGCGGCCCGCTCGACCATGCCGTGCCCGGCGGCGGTGACGACCATGCGCCAGCCCTCGCGGGCGCGCTCGCGCAGGTGCTCGACCGCGCCGTCGGCCTGCCCCGCGAAGCTCGGCACGGCGTCCGCCTCGAGGGCGGTGACGTCGTCGCCGCCGCGCAGCACCGAGAACGTCCACCAGGGGGCGCGCACCGACTCGCGCAGCTCGTCGAGGTCGAGAAACCCGCCGGCGAGGTCGACGGGCGCCTCGCCGCCGGCGGTCGCGGCGCTCCACGCGGCCTCGAGGAACTCGTGGTTCGTCTCGTTGAGGCTCGCGACGCGGTCGCGGATGCGCTCGGGCCCGAGCACGAGCACGCCGGCGTCGGGCAGGTAGTGCGTGATGGGGACGAGTCGCGGCAGCAGGGCCGGCGCGAGCGACTCCATGCCCTCCACGGGCATCCCCTCGGCGATCTTCTCGAGCATCTGCTGGATGCCGGGGAACTCGGGTGCGAGCTGGCGGGCCCGCTGCCGCACCGGTTCGGTCAGCAGCAGCTCGCGCGTGGGCGGCAGCACGACGCGCTCGATCGGCTCGGCGTCGGAGCGCTGGTCGGCGACGTGGAACCAGCGCATCTGCTCGACCTCGTCGCCGAAGAGCTCGATGCGCACCGGGTGGTCGTCGGCGGGCGCGAAGACGTCGACGATGCCGCCGCGCACCGCGAACTCGCCGCGGCGGGTGACCATGTCGACCCGCGCGTAGGCGAGGTCGACGAGGTGGCGCGAGAGCGCCGCGAGGTCGATGCCGCGCGCACCCGCGACGAGCTCGATCGGCTGCACCGACAGCAGGTTGTCGGCGACGGGCTGCAGCGCGGCGCGCACCGAGGCGATCACGATCGTCGGGCGGGAGCCGTCGCGCTCGGCGACGGCTCGGAGCGTGGCGCCGCGCCTGCCGACGGTCTCGGCGGAGGGGCTGAGCCGCTCGTGCGGGAGGGTCTCCCACGCGGGCAGGTCGAGCAGCTCGGCCTCGGGCAGCCACGCGGCGAGGTCGTCGCGCACCGCCTCCGCCTCGCGGCGGGTCGCGGTGATGACGAGCAGCGGCCGCTCGTGGGCGCTCGCGATCGACGCCGCGACGGGCGCGCGCATCGCCTCGATGCCGGTGAGCGCGCCCCCGCGGCTCGCCTCGACGACCGGGGCGAGCGCGCCGCGCTCGAGCAGCTCGAGCAGCGGCCGGAGGCTCACGAGGTCATGACGACCGCGCCGGAGGCGTCGGTCACCTCGAGCCGCCATCCCTGGTCGTTCGCCTCGTAGTCGGGCAGCACGAGCGCGAACACGGAGGGGGCGTCGTCGGCCTCGCGCTCGCCGGCAGTGAGCGGGAGGCTCTCGCCGTACCAGCTGAGGGTCGCGGTGGTGCCCTCGGGCGGCCCGATGACGAGCAGCATCGCGGGCTCGAGCGGGTCGTCCCAGCACATGAGCGGCCCGGAGCCGAGGCACGAGTGGATCATGCGGCCCTCGGGCGTCTCGAGGATGAGGTCGGTGAGCCCCGACTCGGGGCTGCGGTCGGACCAGAGCTCGGATCCGTCGTCGAGCGTGGCGGCGAGCTCGTAGCCGTTCGGGCCCTGCGCCTCGGCGGGCGCCTCGGGGTCGCCGCTCGCGCAGCCGACGAGCACGAGGCTCGCCGCGATGAGGGCTGCGGCTCGCAGGGCGGTTCGGCGCACGGGCGCACTCCTTCCGATTCGGCTCCCCATGCTACGGGGCGTGGATGCGCTGCTGCGCCTCCAGGAAGCCCTCGGCGATGATCCGCTCGACGGCGTCGGCGCCGAGCTGCACGAGCAGGTCGGCCTCGTCCTGCTCGGCCTTCGCGAAGGGCCGGAGCACGAAGTCGGCGGCGTCCTGCCTGCCGGGCGGCCGACCGATCCCGAGCCGCACCCGCAGCACGTCGCCGCCGCGCGCGGCGATGATGTCGCGCATGCCGTTGTGGCCGCCGTGGCCGCCGCCCTGCTTGAGCCGCACGGTGCCGAGCGGCAGGTCGAGCTCGTCGTGCAGCACGATGACGTGGTCGGGCTCGACGCCGTACCAGTCCATGAGCTTCGCGACCGGACCGCCGGAGCGGTTCATCCAGCTGGTGGGGAACGCGGTGACGACCTTCGGGCCGCCGATGATGCGCGACTCGGCGACGAGCGCCTCGGCGCGGCCGTGGCGCTTCGGCGTCGCGCCGGCGCGCCGCTCGACCTCGGCGAGGGCCATCTGGCCGATGTTGTGGCGCGTGCGCGCGTAGTCGGGCCCGGGATTCCCGAGCCCGACCACGAGCCACGTCTGCGCCACGGAGCGCTCCTCGCGGACTACTCCGCCGACTCGCCCTCAGCCGACTCCTCGGACTCGCCCTCAGCCTCGGCCTCGGCCGTCTCGCCCTCGGCGGGCGCGGCGTCCTCGTCCTCGAGCACGGGGGCCGCGGGCACGATGATGCCGACGACGAGCGCCTCGGGGTCGGTGAGCAGCGTGGAGCCCTTGGGGAGCTCGACCTGGCCGGCGAGCACGTGCGCGCCCTCCTCGAGGCCCTCGATGGAGACCGTGATGGAGTCGGGGATGTGCAGCGCCTCGACCTCGATGGAGATGGAGGTCGACTCGAAGTTGGTGATGGTGCCGGGGGCCGACTCGCCCTCGAGGTGCACGGGCACGTCGACCGTGACCTTCTCGCCGCGCTGGACGATGACGAGGTCGAGGTGCTCGATCGCCTGCACGCCCTGGAGGACGGGGTTGCGCTGGATGTCCTTCACGAGCGCGAGCTGCGACGAGCCCTCGATCTGCAGGTCGAGCACCGCGTTCGAGCGGCGCACGAGCATGAAGACGTCGTGCGCGTCGAAGGTGAGGTGCTGCGGCTCGGTGCCGTGGCCGTAGAGGACCGCGGGGACCTTGCCGGCGGCGCGCAGCTTGCGGGCCGCGCCCTTGCCGAAGGACGAGCGGATCTCGCTGGAGAGCTTGTTGTCGTCGGTGCTCATGGAAGTGCTCCTCGTGGGCCGGGGCCCGTCAGTGTGTGTCGACTCGAACGCGCGAGGCGTGAGGACTGCGCCTGTTGGAGACTGTGTCCGCTGCTGCCACCGCGTCGATCACGGATGCCGATGCACCCCTCGCCGAAGTCCAGCCTCCCACTCTACAGCACCGGGGGCCCCTCGCGAGGCCCCCGGTGCTGCACAGCGCGATCCGCGGTCAGCCGAACAGGCCGCCGACCAGGAAGATCGCGTAGCTGATCACGAAGCCGACGATGGCCATGAGGCCCTGCGCGACCGTCCAGGTCTTCAGCGTCGTCTTGACGTCGAGGCCGAAGAACTTGCTGACGAGCCAGAAGCCCGAGTCGTTCACGTGGCTGAAGCCGACCGAGCCTGCCGCGGTCGCGAGCACGATCGCCGCGACCTCGACGGGGTTGAAGCCGCCGTTCACGACGACCCCCGCCATGAGCGACGCGGCGGTCGTGAGGGCGACGGTCGCCGAGCCCTGCGCGATGCGCACGATGAGCGAGATGAGGAACGCGGCGACGATGACCGGCATGCCGATCGAGTTGAGCGAGTCGGCGATCGCGTCGCCGATGCCGGTGACGCGCAGCACGCCGCCGAACATGCCGCCGGCGCCGGTGACGAGCACGACCGAGGCGATCGGCCCGAGCGCGCTGTCGGCGACCTTGTCGATGAGGCTGCCGGACTTGCCCATGCCCCAGCCGAGGAGCCACATCGAGACGAGCACGGTGATGAGCAGCGCGATGGGCGTCTCGCCGAGGGTGCGCAGCAGCGCGATGACGGGCTCTGCCTTGAAGGCGTCGGGGTCGTCGGTGGTCGAGGCGTACATGTTGAGGCCGGTGTTCATGAGGATGAGCACGAGCGGCAGCGCGAGCAGCAGCATGATCTTGCCGAACGACGGGTTCGACTCCATCTCGCGGTCCTCGTCCGGGGTGCCGTCGAGGATCGTGGGCACCGCGATGTCGTACTTGCGGCCGACCCAGCCGCCGAAGAGCACGCCGACGAGGTACCAGACGGGGATCGCGACGACGAGGCCGAGGATGAGCACGAGGCCGACGTCGGCGCCGAGGATGGCGGATGCCGAGACGGGGCCCGGGTGCGGCGGCACGAAGATGTGCATGGAGCTGAAGGCGAGCGCCGCGGGGAACGCGACGGTCAGCAGCGATCCGCCGAGGCGGCGCGCCACGGCGTAGATGATCGGCATCATGACGACGAGGCCGGCGTCGAAGAAGATCGGGAAGCCCATCAGCAGGCTCGCGACGCCGACGGCCATCGCGGCCCGCTGCTCGCCGAAGCGCTCGATGAGCTTGTCGGTGAGCACGCGCGCGCCGCCGGAGGTCTCGATCATGCGGCCGAGCATCGCGCCGAGCGCGACGAGCAGCATGACGTTGCCGAGCGTCGGGTTGAAGCCGAAGGCGATGGCCTCGAGCAGGCGGTTGAAGGGGATGCCGGCGGCGATCGCCGTCAGCAGGCTCGTCATCATCAGCGCGACGAACGCGTGGATCCGGAACGCCATGATGAGCACGAGCAGCAGGGCGATGCCCGCGGCTGCGAGCAGCAGCAGGCCTCCCGTGCCGAGCTCCCAGTTGAGGACGAGGTCATCCATCGGTGTCTCCTGTGTGTGGGGTGGTGCGGTGGGGACGCAGTGGGGTCCGACTGCGGCGGTGGGACAGGTGCGGGCGGGTCAGGCGCGCGGCAGGTCGATCGCGCCGGTGAGGGCGGCGCCGGGGCCCGGCTCGACGGGCCGGCCGGCTGCGCGGCCGATGAGGATACGGGTCACCTCGTCGACGATCGCCGCCGGGGTCTGCTCGACCGAGATGACGATGCCGCGCTCCCAGTCGGCGAGCGGCTCGAGGGTCTCGAGCTGGCTCGTGAGCAGGGTCGTCGGCATGAACTCGTGGTCGCGGTGCGCGAGGCGGTCGGCGAGGAGGCCCTGCTCGCCCGACAGGTGCACGAAGACGAGCTCCTGGTCGCTCGAGCGCAGCAGCTCGCGGTACCAGCGCTTGAGCGCCGAGCACGCGACGATCGTCACCCGGCCGGCGGCGCGCCCGTCGGCGATCGTCTGGCCGATCGTCTTCAGCCACGGCACGCGGTCCTCGTCGGTGAGCGGCGTGCCCGCGGCCATCTTGGCCTTGTTGGCCGGCGGGTGCAGGTCGTCGCCGTCGACGAAGTCGATGTTCAGCCGCTCCGCGAGCGCCTTCCCGATCGTCGACTTCCCCGAGCCCTGCACGCCCATGATGATCATCGACGGGTAGCGCGTCTCGCTCATCGCCCTGCTCCTTCGTCAGTCTCAGCCGCGAACGTCAGCAGCACCTTCGAGGATACGGATGCGTCGCGCGCGAGCTCGAGCGCCACGGCGCCCTGCTCGATCGGCAGCTCGTGGCTGATGACCGCCTCCGCGTCGAGCGAGCCGTCGGCGAGCGCGGCGAGCACCTCGTCGATCTCGTCGTTGAACCGGAACGAGCCGACGAGCGTCAGCTCGCGGGTGATGGCGCTCGCCATCGGCACCGGCACCTCGCCGGCGCGCTGGAGGCCCAGCAGCACGACGGTGCCGCCGCGGCGCGCGCCGCTGATCGCGGCGGCGAGCCCCGGAACGGTGCCCGACGACTCGATGACCACGTCGGCGTGCACGGCCGCGATGCCCTCGGCATCCGCCGCGTCGAGGGCGCGGGCGCCGAGCCGCTCGGCCAGCGCGCGCGGATGCGGGTGGAGGTCGGTCGCGACGACCTCGGCCGCGCCGTGGTGGCGCGCGACGGCGACCGCGAGCGCCCCGATCGGGCCGGTGCCGATCACGAGCACCCGGCGGCCGGCGATGTCGCCCGCCTGGCCGACGCCGTGCCAGGCGACGGCGGCGGGCTCGGCGAGCGCCGCGAGGCGCAGCGGCAGCGCGGTCGGGATCGAGCGCAGCATGCGCGCGGGCAGCGCGACGCGCCGCGCGAACGCGCCGTGCGTGTGCGGCATGCGCGCCGCGGAGCCGAGGTAGGTGCCGGCGGGGCTGAGGTTCGGCCGATCGGCCGGGTAGGGCGCCGAGCCGTCGTCGACGGGCGTCGCGGGGTGCACGGCGACGGGCTGCCCCGCCGCGGGGCCCGTGCCGTCGGCGGCGGCGGCCAGCACCGTGCCGACGATCTCGTGGCCGAGCACCATCGGCTCGCGGAGGATCGAGGCGCCCGCGGCGCCGTGCAGCCAGTAGTGCAGGTCGGAGCCGCAGATGCCGCCGTAGGCGATCTCGACGACCGCCTCGTCCGGCGCCGGCTGCGGCTCGGGCAGGGCCTCGACGCGCACGTCGCCCTTCGCGTGGGCCACCAGGGCCAGGTTCTCGCTCAACTCGTGCTCCTCAGACGACCGCGGTCATGCCGCCGTCGACGTAGATGGTCTGGCCGTTGACGAAGGCGCTCGCGTCGCTCGCGAGGAAGACGAGGGTGCCGACGAGGTCCTCGACGCGGCCCCAGCGGCCAGCGGGCGTGCGCTGGGCGACCCAGGCCGAGAACTCCGGGTCGTCGACCAGCCGCTGCGTCAGCTCGGTGGCGAAGTAGCCGGGCGCGAGCGCGTTGACGCTGATGCCGTGCGGCGCGAGGTCGGCGCAGAGACCCTTCGTGAGCATCACGATCGCGCCCTTGGTCGCGCTGTAGGGCGCGATCGAGGGGCGTGCGAGCTGCGACTGCACGCTGCCGATCGAGACGATGCGGCCCGAGCCGCGCTCGACCATGCCGCGGGCGACTCGGCGCGAGAGCAGGAACGCGCTCGTGAGGTTGGTGGCGACGAGGTCGTGCCAGTCCTCGTCGGTGAACTCCGTGATCGGGGCTCGGCGCTGGATGCCGGCGTTGTTCACGAGGATGTCGGGCGTGCCGAGCCGCGCCTCGACCTCGGCGATCCCGGCGTCGACCGCCGACGCATCCGTCACGTCGAAGGTCGCGACGTGCGCCTCGCGGCCCGTCGCGGCCGCGATCTCGGCGGCGGCGCGCTCGGCCTTCGCCCGGTCGCGGCCGTGCACGACGACCGTCGCCCCGGCCTCGGCCAGGCCCTGCGCGAGGGCGCGGCCGATGCCCTGGCTGGAGCCGGTGACGAGCGCGGTGCGCCCCGTCAGGTCGAACAGGGCGGGGCCGGTGCTCGGCATCAGTAGAACTCCTTGGTGTCCATCACGTTCTCGAGCGGGGCGCCGTCGAGCAGGCGGGTCGCGTTCGCGGCGAACAGCTCGGCGATGCGACGCGGCTCCTGGGTCGAGAGCGCGGCAGTGTGCGGGCTGAGCAGCACGCCCGGGTGCGACCAGAGCCGGCTCTCCTCGGGCAGCGGCTCCACGGCGGTGACGTCGAGCGCGGCGAAGCCGATGCGGCCGTCGTCGAGGGCGTCGAGCAGTGCGGCCTCGTCGACGACGGAGCCGCGGCCGACGTTGACGAGGATCGTGTCGGGGCGCACGGCGGCGAGCACCTCGGCGCCGACGAGGCCCTCGGTGCGCGCGGTGCCCGGCAGCGTCACGACGATCGCGTCGACCTCGGCGGCAGCCTCCGCGAGGTCGTCGATGTGCACGAGGCGGTCGACGTGGGCGACCGGATCGCCGCGCCGCGTCGTGCCCCACACGGTCGCGCCGAGCCCGGCGAAGCGCTCGGCGACGACCTTGCCGATGCCGCCGAGGCCGACGACGAGCACCGTCATCTCGCCGACGTGCCGCATGATGCGGCGGCCGTCGCCCCACGTGCGGCTCGCCTGGTCGGCCTCGAGGCGGCGGAGCCCCTTGGCGCCGGCCAGCACGCCGAAGAGCGCCCACTCGGCGAGCGTCGTCGCGTGCATGCCCGCGCTCGTCGTGACGGCGACGCGCGCGAGCTCGTCCTGCGTGAGCTGCGCCTTCCGCACCTGGCCGCCGCCGCCGGCCGCGGTCGTGTGCACCCAGCGCAGGCGCGGGTTCGCGCGCACGGTGCGGGCGAGCGCGGCCGGATCGACGTCGGGCAGCCCGAAGAGCGCGTCGGCGCCGTCGAGCAGCGCCTCGAAGGCGGCCTGCTGCTCGGGTGTGCGCTCCCAGTCGGGGTCGCCCTCCCAGTCGCCGCTCCACCGCCACGGGCGGGTGAGCGCGGGGTCGCGCAGCAGCTCGACGCGCGGCTCGAGGGCCCGGACGCGGTCGGCGGATGCGTCGTCGAGGGTCACCGCGACGGCGACCTTCAGGGTGTGCTCGGGCATGGCTGTCCTCCGAAATCAGACTACCCGGGCGGCATGCCCTCGCCGGGCCCGTCAGCGCGCGCGGAGCCGCGGCCCGAGCTCGTCGGCGAAGAACGCGAAGAACGCGTCGGGGTCGGGTCCGCCGTCCATGAGGGCGAGGTGGTCGAAGCCCGCATCGGCGAACTCGCCGAACGCCTCGACGTGCCGCTCAACGTCGGGACCGCACGCGAACGCATCCGCCATGTCCTCGACGCGCACGTGCTGCGTGGCCTGGTCGAACGCGGTCGGGTCGGGCAGCTCGGCGAGCACCTTCCAGCCGAGCGGGCCGAAGCGGAAGCGCGCGTGCGCGGCCTCGGCGCCGGCGCGCTCATCGGGCGCGAACGCCGTCGGGACCTCGGCGTAGCGCGGGCCGGAGCCGCCCGCGCGCTGCCACGCCTCGATGAGCGACACGTCGGGGTCGGTCGCGAAGAGCCCGTCGCCGAGCTCGGCCGCGAGCGCCGCCGACTGCGGGCCGCCGGCCGCGACGACGATCTCGGGCAGCACGTCGGGGAGGTCGTAGACGCGCGCGTCCTGCAGCTGCAGGAAGTCGCCGCGGTAGGAGTGGGTGCCGCCCGACCAGAGCAGCCGGATGATCTCGAGCGCCTCGCGCAGGCGCCGGTGGCGGTCGCCCACCTCGGGCCAGCCCTGCCCGACGATGCGCTCGCTGAGCCGCTCGCCCGCGCCGATGCCGAGCGTGAATCGGCCGTCGGAGATGATCTGCAGCGTCGCCGCCGCCTGGGCGATGATCGCCGGGTGGTACCGGATCGACGGGCACGTGACGCCCGTCGCGAGCCGCAGCGTGTCGGTCTTGGCGGCGATCGCCGACAGGATCGCCCACGCGAACGGCGAGTGCTGGTGCTCGGGCAGCCAGGGGTGGAAGTGGTCGCTGATCTCGACGAAGTCGAAGCCGGCGCGCTCGGCCTCGACGGCGCGGCGGATCAGCTCCTTCGGGGCGACGTCCTCGGCGAAGAGCTTGTATCCGATCTGCATGCCCCGACGGTAGGAGCCGCGCCTGGGTGCGCGGTGGGCGCGGTGCGGCTCAGCGGGGCTCAGTGCGCGGCGGCCGTCGTGGCGGTGCGGATGCGGTAGACGCTCGTGGTCGCGGCGATCCACAGCCAGCCGTCGTCACCGAAGCAGAGGTTGGCGACCGTCTCGGGGACCGGCACGTGCGCGAGCCGCGTCCCGTCGGGCGCGATGACGTGCACGCCGTCGGCGCTCGACGACCAGATGCGGCCCTCGGCGTCGACCGCGATGCCGTCGGGCGTGCCGGCGTCCATCGCGAAGACGCGACGCCCGTCCACCGCACGGGCGTCGGCCCCGGAGCCCTCGAGCCGGTAGGCGCGGATCGTGCTCGCCTCCGGCGTCTCGTCCTCCCCCGCCGACTCCGTCACGTAGAGCGTCGCGAGGTCGGGGCTGAAGGCGATGCCGTTGGGCCGGGCCATGTCGGTGACCACCGCGCGGATCCCGTCGTCGGCGCTCCAGCGGAAGACGAAGCATCCGCCGTACTCCTGCTCGCCGGGGTGGCCCTCCTCGGTCTTCTCGATGCCGTAGGGCGGATCGGTGAACCAGACGGAGCCGTCGGGGTGCCCCGCGACGTCGTTGGGCGAGTTGAGGCGGTGCCCCTCGAAGCGGTCGACGAGCACGCGCACGTCGCCGTCGGCCTCCAGCTCGACGGCGCGGCGGCCGTGCGAGCACTGCACCACGCCGCCGAGGCCGAGCGCCCGCCCGTTGGTGAACTCCACCCCGGTGCGGTGCTCGCGCATCCGCCCGGCCTCGTCGACCTCGAGGATGCGATCGCCGTGGATGTCGCTCCAGCGCAGCACGCGCTCGCCGGGCAGCCACAGCGGCCCCTCGCTCCAGGAGGCGCCCGTGGCCATGCGCTCGAGGCGCGCCCCGGGGGCGAGCAGGTCGGTCGTCGCGTCGTCGCTCATGCGGCGATCGAAGCACGCGCGCCTCCGCGGCCGCTGGGCGGCGGAGGCGCGCGCAGGCGTCACCAGTTGTGCATCGACCCGTCGAGCAGGCGCGCGACCGGCAGGTACGCCGGCGAGTAGGCGTGGCCGGCGCCCGCCTCGTCGTCGTACTCGACGCCCAGGCCGACCGCCTCGCCGGGCTTCAGCATGCCGTCCTCGAACGCGAAGTCGGTGCGGAAGACCTCGTGGGTCGCGGCGGAGTGCTTCATGTACTCCTGGATGCCGAAGTTCGGGATGGCGATGCCGAGGTGGATGGCCGCGGCGAGGCCGACCGGCGAGACGTCGGTGGGTCCGTGCACGCCCGACTTGATCTGGTACACCGACGCGTAGTCGAAGATGCGGCGCAGCGCCGTGATGCCGCCGGCGTGCGTGATGGGGCTGCGCACGTAGTCGATCAGCTGCTCCTCGAAGAGGTCCTTGTAGTCGTAGATCGTGTTGAAGACCTCGCCGATCGCGAGCGGCGTCGTGGTGTGCTCGCGCACGCGGCGCAGGGCCGCCTGGTTCTCGGCGGGCGTGACGTCCTCGAGCCAGAAGAGGTCGTAGGGCTCGAGCAGCTTCCCGACCTTGGCGGCCTCGATCGGCGTCAGGCGGTGGTGCGCGTCGTGGAGCAGCGGCAGCTCGGGGCCGAACTCGTTGCGGACCGCCTCGAAGACGGTCGGGATGTGGCGGATGTAGGCGCGGGTGTCCCACGACTCCTCGACCGGGCGCTCGCCGGGCCGCGCGGGCTCGTGGTCGTAGCGGGTCGTGACGCCCATGCCGCCCTGCTGCGCGTTCGCGCTCGAGGCGACGCCGTAGACGCTCGGCAGGCCAGGCACGCCGGTCTGCACGCGGATCGCGCGGTACCCCTCCTCCTGGTGCTCGCGGATCGAGTCGAACAGCTCGGGCAGCTCGGCGCCCGACGCGTGGCCGTAGACGAGCAGTCCCTCGCGGCTGCGGCCGCCGAGCAGCTGGTAGAGCGGCATCTTCGCGACCTTGGCCTTGATGTCCCACAGCGCCGTGTCGACCGCCGCGATCGCCGCCATCGTGATCGGCCCGCGGCGCCAGTAGGCGCCCCGGTAGAGGTACTGCCAGGTGTCCTCGATGCGGTGCGCGTCGAGGCCGATGAGCAGCGGCACGACGTGGTCCTCGAGGTACGAGGCGACGGCGAGCTCGCGCCCGTTCACGGTCGCGTCGCCGAGGCCCGTGTAGCCGTCGTCGGTGGTGATGCGCAGCGTGACGAAGTTGCGGCCCGGGCTCGAGACGAGCACCTCGGCGGATTCGATCTTCATGGTCAGGGCTCCTTGGTTGCGGTGGTGTGCGCTGCGGCGCGGGCTGCAGCGAGGAATCGCTCGTCGTCGGCGAGTCGGGGGTCGACCGCTGCGACGAGGGCGCGGACGGGGTCGGATGCGGCGCGTGCGGCGGCGAGGTCGGCCTCGCCCCGGTCGGGCTCGCCGAGGCCCGCGGCCACCCGGCCCGCCCAGGCGCCGATCGCGCTCGCGGCGCCCTCGGGCGTGCGGCCGGCCGCCAGCTCGGCGAGCGCGACGGGCGCGACGCGCACGCGCAGCTTCTGCAGGCTGTCCTGCGCGATCTGCGCGAGCCGGTGCCGGATGCGGGCGTTCTCGAAGCGCTCGACGAGCGCCGAGCGGTAGGCGGGCACGTCGAGCTCGAAGGGCAGGTGCCGCTCGGCCTCGTCCCACAGCGCGTCGACGGCGCGGCGCAGCCCGGGGTCGGCGATCGCCTCGGCGACCGTCTCGTGGCCGCGCGCCGGGCCGGCGTTCGCGAGCAGGGTGTGCGCGCCGTTCAGCAGCCAGAGCTTGCGCTGCTCCCACGGCTCGAGGTCGTCGACGAACCGCGCGCCGGCGGCCTCCCAGGCGGGGCGGCCCGCGGGGAAGTCGCCCTGGATCACCCAGTCGCGGAACGGCTCGGTCACGACGGGCGAGCGGTCGTCCCAGCCGGTGAGCGCTCGCACCGCGTCGACGTCGTCGGCGGTGGTGCGCGGCGTGATGCGGTCGATGGAGGTGGAGGCGAAGGCGACGTGGGCGTCGATCCAGCCCGCGAGCCCGGCATCGAGCTGCTCGGCGATCCCGAGCACCGCGGCTCGGGCGAGCGGCCCGTTCTCGGGCAGGTTGTCGCACGGGACGACGGCGATCGGTCCGGCGGCGGCGCGGCGGCGCGCGTCGAGCGCGGTCACGAGGCGCGCGATCGCGCCGCGCGGCTCCCTGCCCGCCGCGATCGCGGCGACGTCGTCGGACCACGCCGCCGCATCCGTCGGGTAGCCCGCCTCGGTGATCGTGAGGGTGACGACGGCGGTCGCCGATGCGGCGACGATGCGGCGGAGCGCGGCGACGTCGGCGCCGTCGTGCGCCTCGCTGATCGCGCGGATCACCTCGACCTCGTCGTGGTCGGCGTGCTGCGTGAGGAGCGCGTAGAGGCCGTCCTGCGCCGCGAGCTCGTCGGCGGCCTTCGGGCTGCGGCCGGTGAACGCCGCGATGCCCCACTCGCGCGCGGCGTCGACCTGCTCGGTGTACCAGGCCTGGTGGGCCCGGTGGAAGGCGCCGAGCCCGATGTGCACGATGCGCACCGGGGCGGCGGCCGAGTCGACGCCGGAGCGGGCGAGCGCGGCGCGGTCGAGCGCGGTCACAGCTTGAACACCCGCTTCGGCAGGTCGACGGTCAGGTCGCGGGCGATGCGCTCCGCCTGCGGCACCGAGAGCCTGCCCTCGCGCACGTACCGGGCGAGGAAGCCCGCGTCGGCGCGCCGCGCCATGTCGTGGCGGGCCGGGATGGACAGGAAGGCGCGCGTGTCGTCGATGAAGCCCGAGCCGCGAGTGAACCCGGCCGTCTCGGTCGTCGCCTGCCGGAAGCGGGCGATCGCGTCGGGCGCGTCGATGAACCACCACGGCACGCCGATGTAGACGCTCGGGTAGAACCCGGCGAGCGGCGCGACCTCGCGCGAGTAGATCGTCTCGTCGATGCCGAACAGCACGAGGTGCAGGCCGGGCTCGAGGCCGTGCCGCTCGAGCAGCGGCCGCAGCGAGCGCGTGTACTCGACGGCGGTGGGGATGTCGTGGCCGGTGTCCGGGCCGAAGCGCTCGAAGGTGGCGGTCGAGTGGTTGCGGAGGACGCCCGGGTGGATCGTCATGACGAGCCCGTCCCGCGCGCTCATGCCGGCCATCCGGGTCAGCATCGTCGCCTGGAAGAGCCGCTGCCCGTCGGCGTCGAGGTCGCCCGCGACGGCGGCGCGGTAGAGGGCTGCCGCGGCGTCGTCGTCGAGGTCGGCGGTCAGCGCCGTCTCGACGCCGTGGTCGGCCGAGACCGCGCCGTGCTCGATGAAGTGGGCGCGCCGCGCCTCGAGCGCCTCGAGATAGCCGCCGAAGTCGTCGGCGCTGCGGCCGATGCCGGCGGTGAGCCGCTCGACGCGGTCGGCGAAGTCGGGCCCCGCGGGGTTGAGGTAGGCGTCCGGGCGGAAGGTGGGCAGCACGCGCCCGCGGAACGTCGGGTCAGCCGCGAGCGCCGCGTGCTCGGCGAGGTCGTCGAGCGGGTCGTCGGTCGTCGCGAGCACGTCGATGCCGAAGCGCTCGAAGAGCGCTCGCGGACGGTAGGCGTCGGTGCGCAGCCGCTCCTGGATGCGGTCGAAGATCGCGTCGGCGGTCTCGGCGCTCGGCTCGACGTCGATGCCGAACAGGGTGACGAGCTCGTGCGTGAGCCAGGTGCCGCTCGCGGTGCCGAGCAGCACGTGCCAGTGCGCGCACAGGATGCGCCACGCCTCTCGCGGGTCGACGGCGCCCGAGCGGCCGACGCCGAGGCGCGCGAGGTCGACGCCGGATGCGTGGAGCAGCCTCGTGACGTAGTGGTCGTGGGTGATGAAGAGGTCGGCCGGGTCGCGGAACGGCTGGTCGTCGAGCAGGAGCGACGGCGCGACGTGGCCGTGCGGCGAGATGATCGGGAGGTCGGCGATCCCCTGGTACAGGTCGCGTGCGATCGCGCGCGTCGCAGGGTCGGCGGGCAGCAGCCGGTCGGGGTCGAGCTCGAGCGTCATGGCGGGCCTCTCAGCGTGCGGGTGCGCCGGTCGAGCCGCGCACGATCAGGGTGGACGGCAGCGGCTCGTGCCGCTCGGGCTCCTCGTCGGCGACGATCGCCTGCAGCGCGCGCACCGCCTGCTCGCCGAGCTCGGTGAGCGGCGCCTTCACGGTCGTGAGCTGCGGCGTGGTGAAGTCGGCCCCGAAGATGTCGTCGAAGCCTGCGACGCTGAGCCGGCCCGGCACGGCGATGCCGGCGGCGGTCGCGGCGCGCAGCAGGCCGATCGCCATCACGTCGTTGTACGCGACCGCGGCGGTTGCCTCGGACTCGAGCACCGCACCGAGCTGCGCGGCGCCGCCGTCGAGGGTCGGCTCCCCCGGGCCGATCTCGACGGCCTCGATGCCGCGCTCCGCTGCCGCGTCGCGGATCGCCTCCCAGCGGCGCGCGCTCGTCCACGACTGCGCGGGCCCGTCGAGGTACGCGATGCGGCGGTGCCCGAGGTCAGCGAGGTGCGCGACGAGCTCGGCGATGCCGGCCTCGAAGGCGGGCACGAGCGACTCGACGCAGTCGACGCGGCGGTTGACGAGCACGACGGGGCTGGTCGAGGCGACCTCGCGGATGGCCTCGTCGTCGAGTCGCGACATCGCGAGCACGAAGCCGTCGACGGCGGGCAGCAGCCGGTCGAGCACGCTCGACTCCTCGGTGCCCGACTCCTGCGACTCGGCGATCACGAGCGTGTAGCCGCCCGCCGCGGCGCTGCGCTCGGCCCCGCGGATGATGTCGAAGACGACCGGGTTCGTGATGTCGGCGACGAGCAGCGCGAGGGTGCGGGTGCGCCCGGTCGGGAGCGCGCGCGCCGCGGGGTTCGCGCGGTACCCGAGCTCCTTCGCCGCCTGCATGATGCGCGCCTCGGTCTCCTCGCTCACGCGCCCTGGGCGGGTGAGCGCGCGGGACACCGTCGACGGGTTGACGCCCGCGCGCTGCGCGATGTCGTAGATGGTCGCCCTCCCGCGCCGCTTGCGCGGGAGGGGCTCTGCGGCTTCGAGGCTCATCGTTCTCTTCCGTCGTTCGAGGTCGGGTGCGGCGTCAGCCGACGATCAGGCCGAGCGCGGTGGGCAGCCACATCGACAGCTGCGGCACGAACACGACGATGAACAGGCCGATCACGAGGGCCAGCAGGAACCAGCCCAGCCGGGTGATGACCGGTTCGATGCCGAGCCTGGCCACGCGCGATCCTACGAACAGCACGTTGCCGACCGGCGGCGTGATGACGCCGACGCACAGGTTGTAGACGATCATCGTGCCGAAGTGGATCGGGTGGATGCCGAACTCGGTGACGATCGGCAGGAAGATCGGCGTGAAGATCAGGATGGCCGGGGTGGGATCCATGAACGTGCCGATCACGAGCAGGATCGCCATCATGATCACGAGGATGATCTGCGGGTTGTCGGTCAGGCCGATCAGCGCGTTCGAGATGAGCTCGGGGATGCGGGCGAACGACATCACCCAGGACAGCGCCGCCGAGACCGCGACCAGCAGCATCACGATCGCCGTGGTGCGCGATGCGTCGAGCAGCACGCTCGGCAGCTCCTTGACCTTCAGCTGCCGGTAGGCGAAGCCGAGGATCAGGCAGTAGACCACCGCGATGGCGCTCGACTCGGTCGCCGTGAACCAGCCGACCAGGATGCCGCCCACGACGATCACGATCATCAGCAGGCTGGGGATGGCGCGCCACAGCACCAGCGCCGCCTGTCCCAGCGTGGGACGCGCAGCGCTGCGCAGCTCGCGGTGGCGGAGCGAGTAGAGCACCACGACCACGCCGCACGCCGCGGCCCAGACGAGCCCCGGGCCGAGCCCGGCCATGAAGAGCGCTGCGATGGACGTCGAGGAGACGAGCGAGTAGACGATGAACGTGTTGCTCGGCGGGATGAGCATGCCGGCGGGCGCCGAGGCGACGTTGACCGCGGCCGCCCAGGCCGGGTCGTAGCCCTCCTTCTTCATGCGCGGGTGCATCACGGTGCCGACCGCCGCAGCGGCCGCGACCGCGGCGCCCGAGACCGCGCCGAACATCGCGTTGGCGGCGATGTTCGTGTGCGCGAGCGACGCCGGCATGCGGCCGACGAGCACCTGCGCCGCGTCGATGAGCCGTGCCGCGATGCCGCCGCGGTTCATCAGCACGCCCGCGAGCACGAAGAACGGGATCGCGAGCAGCGGGAAGGAGTTGATTCCCGTGAACATGCGGTTCGACGAGGCGAGGATCGCCTGGTCGAAGCCGAGCAGGCTGACGGTCGCGAGGATCGCGGTGAGGCCGATGCCGACCGCGATCGGCACGCTCGTGACGATGGCGATGACGATGCCGACGACGAGGATGACGCCTGCCAGTGTGACGGGATCCATCAGACGACCTCCGCGTCCTCGATCGTGGGCTGGGGGTAGGGGTCCTTCGTGCCGCGCAGGATGCCGATGGCGTTGAGCAGCGCGAACAGGATGATGAGCACCCCGACGATCGGCATCACCAGGTACATCTGACCGAGCGTCAGCGGGAGCGAGCCGAGTCCCTGTCCCCACGCGCCGGCGGCGGCGCGCGAGCCGCCCCAGACGAGGCCGATGCCGGCGAAGGCGATGATGACGAGCTCGACGTAGACGCCGGCGAGGCGCTGGCCGAGCTTCGGCAGCAGGCGGACGAGGAAGTCGACGGCGATGTGGCCCCGCTCGCTGAACACGAGCGCGGCGGCGAAGAAGCCGACCCACACGAACGTGAAGCGCGCGGCCTCCTCCGTCCAGGTGGCGGGGGCGCCGAGCATCCTCGACGCCACCTGCCACACCACGATCACCACGAGCAGCGCGAAGAGCGTGACGGCTGCCACCTGCAGCACGCGCTCGAGCGCCTTCTGGATCCTGTCCATCTCAGTACCGCCTGCCGCCGTGCCGGGTCACTCCGCCGACGCCCGGATGGCGTCGAAGAGCGCCTGCTGCTCGTCGGTCTCGATGAACTCCTCGACCATGGGCGCGAGCGCGTCTGCGAAGGCGTCGGAGTCGAGCTCGTGGAACGTGGCGCCGCCCGCCTCCGCCTGCGCGATGGCGTCGTCGGTGGCGGTCTGCCAGAGCTCGGTGTGCTCGGCCCAGGTGGCGTCCCACTCCTCCTCGAACGCCGCGCGGTCCTCCTCCGACATGCCGGCGAGGCGGTCGGAGTTCACGATCACGTAGTCGGTGCCGATGAGGTGGTTCGTGCTCGTGAAGTGGGGAGCGACCTCGAAGTGGCGCTGGGTGAAGTACGACACGGCGTTGTTCTCGGCCGCGTCCACGACGCCCGACTGCAGCGCGCCGTAGAGCTCGCCGAACGCGAGCGGCGTCGCGGAGGCGCCCATGGCCTCGGCCATCGCGATGTGCAGCTCGGACTCCTGCACGCGGAGCTTCTTGCCGCTCAGGTCGCCCGGCTCCTGGACGGGGCCGAACGTCGTGTAGACGTGCCGCTCGCCCTGCGTGAGGCCACCGAGCACCGTGATGGCGTTGGACTCCTCGAGCGACGCGTAGAGGTCGCCCACGACCTCGTCGTCGCTCAGCGCACCCATCTGGTGGTCGATGGAGCTGAAGACCGTCGGCAGGTTGAGCACGCCGAAGTCGGGGTTGAGGTTCTCGAGCTGCGTGCCGGAGACGACCGACAGGTCGACCGAGCCGTCGGAGACGAACTGCAGCGTCTCGGCCTGGGCACCGAGCAGCTCGTTGGCGTAGACCTCGATCTCGTAGCGGCCGTCGGTGGCCTCGGAGAGCCGCTCGCCGAAGCCCGTCAGCGCGATGTACGACGGGTGCTCCTCGGCCTGGTTGAGCGCGAGGCGGAGCGTGGTCGTGGTGCCTGCCGCCGGCTCTCCGGAGCCGCTGGGAGCAGCTGCGCCGCTGCAGGCGGAGAGCATCAGGGCTGCGGCGCCGACGGCGGCGACGATGCCGAGCGTCTTGGTGGTGCGCATGGTGTTCCTCACTGTGCGTAGGTGCGACCAGGAGGAGCTGGCGGGCATCGCTCGCAGGTTCGCATCATCGGGAACCCGCGGTGGTCCGGGGCTCGAGCACCACTGAAGCATGGATCGGGGCAGTTGTGCAACCGGTTGCCAAACTTTTTGGCAACCGGATGCCAACGCGTTGTCCGGGTCGTGGTGAGGGGCGCCCCCGACCCGGCCGCCGCATCCGGCCCGGGCTACGCTGGCACCGTGACCCAAGCCAACATCGCCGTCGTCGGCCTCGCCGTGATGGGCTCGAACCTCGCCCGCAACCTCGCCAGCCGCGAGGGCAACACCGTCGCCGTCTACAACCGCACCACCGCGAAGACCGACGACCTCATCGCCGCGCACCCCGAGGCCGGCTTCGTGAAGGCCGCCACGATGCAGGAGCTGGCCGACTCGCTCCAGCAGCCGCGCACCGCGATCATCATGGTCAAGGCCGGCCGCGCCACCGACGCCGTCATCGACGAGCTCGTGAGCGTGTTCGAGCCGGGCGACATCATCGTCGACGGCGGCAACGCGCTCTTCACCGACACCATCCGCCGCGAGGCCGCCGTGCGCGAGACCGGCATCCACTTCGTCGGCTGCGGCATCTCGGGCGGCGAGGAGGGCGCGCTCAACGGCCCGTCGCTCATGCCCGGCGGCACGGCCGAGTCGTACGAGACGCTCGGCCCGATCCTCACCGGCATCGCCGCGGTCGCCGAGGGCGAGCCCTGCGTCACGCACGTCGGGACCGACGGCGCCGGCCACTTCGTGAAGATGGTGCACAACGGCATCGAGTACGCCGACATGCAGCTCATCGCCGAGGCCTACGACCTCATCCGCCGCGGCACGGGCAAGAGCCCGGCCGAGATCGCCGACGTCTTCGACGAGTGGAACCGGGGCGAGCTCGAGTCGTACCTCATCGAGATCACCGCCGAGGTGCTGCGCCAGGTCGACGCCGCGACCGGCCAGCCGCTCGTCGACGTCATCCTCGACGCCGCCGGCGCCAAGGGCACCGGTGCCTGGACGGTGCAGACCGCGCTCGACCTGGGCGTGCCCGTCTCCGGCATCGCCGAGGCCGTCTTCGCCCGCTCGCTCTCCTCGCGGCTCGCGCAGCGCGCCGCCGCCTCCGACCTGCCCGGCCCCGCTGAGGCGTGGCAGGTCGACGACACGGATGCGTTCATCGAGGACGTGCGGAAGGCCCTGTTCGCGTCGAAGATCGTCGCCTACTCGCAGGGCTTCGACGAGATCGTGGCCGCCGCCGAGGAGCACGGCTGGGACATCCGGAAGGGCGAGGTCGCGCGCATCTGGCGCGCCGGCTGCATCATCCGCGCCCGCTTCCTCAACGACATCACCGACGCCTACGCCGCCGACCCCGACCTGCCGGCGCTCATCCTCGCGCCGTACTTCCGCGACGCGATGGCCGAGACGCAGGAGGCATGGCGCCGCGTGGTCGTCGCGGCTGCGCAGGCCGGCATCCCGTCGCCGGCGTTCTCGTCGAGCCTCGCCTACTACGACGGGCTCCGCGCCGACCGGCTGCCGGCCGCCCTCGTGCAGGGCCAGCGCGACTTCTTCGGCGCGCACACCTACCGCCGCGTCGACCGCGAAGGCACCTTCCACACCCAGTGGTCGGGCGACCGCACCGAGATCGAGGCGGTCGACACGCACTGACCGTGGCACGACCGAGGGCCGCTCCCTGCCGGGGGCGGCCCTCCGTCGTCCGTGCCCAGGTCGTGCGCGTCAGCGCCGTCCGAGTCAGGCGCTCGCGAGCTCCAGCCCGAGCGCCGCGGCGACCCCGGCGTGCTCGATGCGGCCCGCGCGCACGTTGAGGCCCTTCGCGAGCGCCGCGTCCTGCGCGAGCGCCGCATCCGTGCCGAGGTCCGCGAGCCGCAGCACGTACGGCAGGGTCGCGTTCGTCAGCGCCCGGGTCGAGGTCTCCGGCACCGCGCCGGGCATGTTGGCGACGCAGTAGTAGAGCGACTCGTGCACCGGGAAGGTGGGCGCGTCGTGCGTGGTCGGGCGCGAGCCCTCGAAGCAGCCGCCCTGGTCGATCGCGATGTCGACGAGCACCGAGCCGGGCCGCATGGCGCGCACCATGTCGTCGGTGACGAGCTTCGGCGCGGCGGCGCCCGGGATGAGCACCGACCCGATCACGAGGTCGGCGTCGGCGAGCTGCTCGGCGATCTCGAGCCGCGAGGAGTGCCGGGTCTGGATGCTCGTGCCGAACGAGGCCTCGAGCTGCCGCAGGCGCGGCAGCGACAGGTCGATCACGGTCACGTCGGCGCCGAGGCCGACGGCGTTGCGCGCGGCGTGCTCGCCCGCGACGCCGCCGCCGAGCACGACCACCTTCGCGCGGCGCGTGCCGGGCACGCCGCCGAGCAGGGTGCCGCGGCCGCCCGCCGGGCCCATGAGGTGGTAGGCGCCCATCGCGATCGAGAGGCGGCCGGCGACCTCGCTCATGGGCGCGAGCAGCGGCAGCGAGCCGTCGGGCAGCTGCACCGTCTCGTAGGCGATCGCGGTCGTGCCCGCGTCGAGCAGCGCACGCGCGCACTCGGGGGCTGCCGCGAGGTGCAGGTAGGTGAAGACGGTCTGGCCGTCGCGCATGCGGGCGAACTCGGGCGCGATCGGCTCCTTGACCTTGAGCAGCAGGTCGCCCTTCGCCCACGCCTCGTCGGCGTCGGCGGCGAGCCGCGCGCCGGCCGCGACGAACTCCTCGTCGGGGATGCGGGAGCCGAGGCCCGCACCCGACTGCACCCACACCTCGTGGCCGCGGCGCACGAGCGCGTCGACACCGGCGGGCGTGATGGCGACCCGCTGCTCGTGGGGCTTGATCTCGGTGGGGACGGCGATGCGCATGGGAGACCTCTCGTCTGGTTGCATCGATCATGGGAGAGGATCCGGCGATGCAGAGCACTCGCCGAAGCATTCGTCGATGGATGGGCGCATCTGGTGGAAAGATGCAGGCATGACTCCCGCAGCGCCCCCCGAGCCGAAGCCGTCGCAGCCCGTCGACGGACTCGACCCGGTCGACCATGAGCTCGTCGCCGCGCTGCGGGCCGACGCGCGCACCACGAACCGCGAGCTCGCGCGCGCGGTCGGCATCGCCGAATCGACCGCGCACGCCCGCGTGCGCCGCCTCGAGGAGCGCGGGGTGATCGCCGGCTACGAGGCGGTCGTGCGGCAGGAGCGGCTCGGCCGCGGGCTGCAGGCGCTCGTGCACGTCACGCTGCGCGCCGGCGCGCGCGCCACGATCCCCGACTTCGCCGAGCGGGTGCAGGCGCTCCCCGAGGTGAGCCAGGTCTTCTTCCTCGGCGGCAACGACGACTTCATCGTCCACGTCGCGGTGCCCGACTCGACGGGGCTGCGCCGCTTCGTCGTCGACCACCTCTCGGCCGACGCGACCGTCGCATCGACCCGCACGAGCATCGTCTTCGAGTACCGGCGCAACGTCTCGACCGCGGCCTTCTCCTAGCCCACCGGGACGGCCTCGAAGCGCTGGCGCGGCAGCGCGTCCGGGTGGTGCTCGCGCAGCCACGCCACGAGCCGCTCGCGCACGTCGGCCCGCAGCGACGCGAGCTCGCCGCCGTCGGCCGCGGTGACGAGCACCCGGACGCGCACGACGCCGCCCACCGCATCCGTCACCTGCAGCACGCTGTCGCGCCCGTCCCAGTGCGGATGGCCGTCGAGGATGCGCGCGAGCTCGTCGCGCATGCCGTCGACCGGCACGCTCCAGTCGACGTCGAGCTCGACGGCGCCCATGACCTCGCTCGAGGTGCGGGTCCAGTTCTCGAAGGGCGTGGTCGTGAAGTGCGTCGACGGCAGCACGAGGCGGCGGTCGTCCCAGATGCGCACCACGACGTAGGTGAGCGTGATCTCCTCGATCGTGCCCCACTCCCCCTCGACCACGACGACGTCGTCGACGCGGATCGCGTCGGAGGCGACCAGCTGGATGCCGGCGAACACGTTGCCGAGCACCGACTGCGCCGCGAGCCCCGCCACGAGCGACGCGACGCCGGCCGAGGCGAGCAGGCTCGTGCCGGCCACCCGCGCGGCCTCGAAGGTGAACAGCACCGCGCCGCACGCGATGACCACGACGATCACCGCGAGCACGCGCCGGAGGATCTCGACCTGCGTGCGCACCTTGCCGGCGCGGCGGTCGCCGTGCGCGACCCCGTAGCGCGCGAGCACCGCGTCGCCCGCGACCCGCAGGAGGCGAACGAGCAGCCAGGCGCCTGCGACGATCGCGAGGATGAGCAGCGCGTGCGCGAGCAGCGGCCCGCCCTCGCCCATCGCGCGCTGCAGGCCCGTCGCCGACGACGCGAGGCCGAATGCGACGAGCAGCGCGAGCACCGCGACCGGCCAGCGCAGCGGCCGCCGCACCGCGGCGATGCGGCTGCGGGAGCGCGTCGCGGCGGCGGCGCCGGCGACGAGCAGCAGGCTCGCCGCGACGGCTGCGGCGACCGCGACGCCGATGGAGATGCCCAGCAGGGCGAGGACGTCGATCACGGGCACGGGGCTCCTCTCGCTCGGGAGCGGGCCACGCTATCGCAGCCGCCCGGCGGCCCTGGTCAGCCCCGGGAGTACTCGAGCTCAGGCCGGCCGCGCGCGCCGTAGCGCGGGCTGCGCTCGACGTCGCCGGTCGCCGCGAGGTGCTCGAGGTAGCGGCGCGCCGTGACGCGCGAGAGCCCGACCTCGGAGGCGACCTCGGCCGCGGAGCGCGCGGTGCCGTCGGCGAGGAGCGCCGCGACCGCCTCGAGCGTCTCGGCGCTCAGGCCCTTCGCGAGGCCGGGGGCGTTCGTGGTGCGCAGCGCCGCGATCGCCTGGTCGACCTCCTGCTGCGTCAGTCGGCCCGCGCCGTCGAGCCGCTCGTGGTACTCGCGGTAGCGCTCGAGCCGCTCGGCGAGCGCCGCGAACGCGAACGGCTTGATGAGGTACTGCACCACGCCGACCGCGATCGCGTCGCGCACGGTCTCGAGCCCGCGCTCGGCCGTCACGGCGATGACGTCGACCAGGTGGCCCTCGGCGCGCATCCGCCGGCACACCTCGAGCCCGTGCCCGTCGGGCAGCTGCATGTCGAGCAGCACGAGCTGCATCGGCACGCCGCTCGCGGCCGCGTCGCGCATCGCCGCCATCGCCGCCGCGGCCGTGTGCGCGACGGCGGCGACCTCGAAGCCGGGGCATCGCCGCACGTAGGCGACGTGCGCGGCGGCGGTGCCCCGCTCGTCCTCGACGACGAGCACCCGGATCACGAGGGCGCCCCCGGCCTCGGCAGCAGCACCGTCACCACCGCGCCCGCGTGCCGCGCATCCGCGCCGCCGGGCTGCCCGATCTCGACGCTGCCGCCCAGTCGCTCGACCGTCTCGCGCACGATGCCGAGCCCGAAGCCGCGTCCGTGCGGGCCCGGCTCCTTCGTCGACCAGCCCGGCGCGAACGCCTGCTCGCGCCGAGCCTCGGGCACGCCGTCGCCGCTGTCGCTCACCTGCACCACGATCGCCCCGTCGTCCTCGTCGAGGTAGACCTCGACCCACGCGTCGGCGCGCGCGCCCGTGCCGATGAGGCGGCCGGCGCGCTCGGCGGCCGCGTCGATCGCGTTGTCGACGAGGTTGCCGAGCACCGTGACGAAGTCGACCGGGTCGATCCCGTGCGTGCCGGGCGCGAGGTGCGTCTCGACGTGCAGCTCGACGCCGCGCTCGTGCGCCTGCGCCGCCTTGCCGAGCAGCAGCGCGGCGATCACCGGCTCCTCGTCGTCGCCGACGACCCGGTCGGCGAGCCGCTGGCCGAGGTCCCGGCCGGCGGTCGCGACCTCGAGCGCCCGCTGCGGCTCGTCGAGCTCGATGAGGGTCGCGACGGTGTGCATTCGATTGCCGAACTCGTGCGTCTGCGCCCGCAGCGCGCTCGCGAGCGTGCGCACCGCGTCGAGCTCGCCGGTCATGCGCCGCAGCTCGGTGCGGTCGCGGATCGTGAGCGTCGTCGTGCCCGCGCGATCGGTCGCCTGCCGCTCCACGAGCAGCCACCGGTCTCCGACCCGCACCTGCCCGTGCGCGGCGAGCGCGTCGCGCACCCCCGCCGGCAGCGGCGCATCCGCCCCGATCGGCAGCGCCCGCTCGCCGAGCCCCAGCAGCGCCCGCGCGCGGTCGTTCGCGAGCACGACGGTGCCGTGCTCGACGAGCACGAGGCCGTCCTCCACCGAGTGCAGCGCCGCCTCGTGCGCGGCGAAGAGCCGTGCGAGCTCCTCCGGGCGCCGGCCGCCCGTGGCGCGGTCGAGGCGGCGGGCCAGCAGCCACGCGCCGAGCGCCGCCACCGCGAGCGCGCCGACGAGCAGCAGGCCCACCGCGAGCAGCCGCTCGACGACGAGCGAGCCGACCCGCTCGATCGTGACGCCGGCCGCGACGAGGCCGACGACGCGGTCGCCGTCCAGCACCGGCGTGACCGCGCGCACCGAGGGCCCGAGCGTGCCCGCGAACACCTCGGTGAAGGTCTCGCCCGCGAGCGCGGGCGCCGTCGAGCCGAGGAAGGTGCGGCCGATCTCGTCGGGGTCCGGATGCGTGTAGCGCGTGCCGTCCGGATGCATGACGGTGACGAAGTCGAGCCGCGTCGCCCGCCGGACGTCCTCGACGTACGACTGCAGCGCATCCGTCGCGCCCGCGACCGCGCCCGCCGGGTCGGCCTCGTAGCGCTCGTGCGCCTCGGCCACCGCCGCGCGCACCGTGGGCGTCGCTGCCATCGCCAGCGCGAGCTCCTGGCTCGCGAGCGCCGCCTCGCGCTCGTGCGCCTGCTGCGCGTCGAGCGCGAGCAGCCCGAACGCGGCGAGCGCGGCCGCCACGAGCAGCGCCGCGGTCTGCACGAACACGCGCGTGGCGATGCTCGCGGACCGCCACCATCGCCGCATCGCCGGGCCCCCTCCGCGTTCGCGCTGAGAACACTATGCACGAAACGGGCCCCGCGCCGAGCCGCGCCCGCAGGCTGGCCACTCGAGAGCACCGCGCAGTGGCGGTGCCCGATGCGAGGAGCACAGCATGGCAACGACGCCCAGCACCGACCGACCGAGGCTCTCGAGGCTGCGGCGGATCGACAAGACCCACTGGCTCTACATCTCGGTGATCGTCGCCGTCGTGCTCGGCGTGATCGTCGGGCTCGTCTCCCCCACCACCGGCGAGGCGCTCGCCCCCATCGGCAAGGGCTTCGTCGCGCTCATCAAGATGATGATCGCGCCCGTCATCTTCTGCACGATCGTCGTCGGCATCGGCTCGATCGCGAAGGCCGCGACGGTCGGCAAGGTCGGCGGGCTCGCGCTGATCTACTTCCTGGCGATGTCGACCTTCGCGCTCGCCATCGGCCTGGTCGTCGGCAACTTCGTGCACCCGGGCGAGGGCCTCAACATCGCCGGCGCCACCTACGAGGCCTCCGGCGAGGCCGAGACCACGACCGACTTCCTGCTCGGCATCATCCCCACGACGCTGTTCTCCCCGCTGACGGGCGAGTCGGTGCTGCAGACGCTCTTCGTCGCGCTGCTGGTGGGCTTCGCGGTGCAGGCGATGGGCGAGCGCGGCAAGCCGATCCTCACCGTGGTGAAGCACCTGCAGGCGCTCGTGTTCCGCGTGCTGACGATGATCCTGTGGGTCGCCCCCATCGGCGCCTTCGGCGCGATCGCCGGCGTGGTCGGATCCACCGGCTGGGGCGCGGTCGTCGCCCTCGCGACGCTCATGCTCGGCTTCTACCTCACCTGCATCGTCTTCATCGTCGTCGTGCTCGGCACGCTGCTGAAGCTCGTCACCGGCGTCAACATCTTCACGCTCATGAAGTACCTCGGCCGCGAGTACCTGCTGATCGTCGGCACCTCCTCCTCCGAGTCGGCGCTGCCCCGCCTCATCGCCAAGATGGAGCACGCGGGCGTCTCGAAGCCGGTCGTCGGCATCACCGTGCCGACGGGCTACTCGTTCAACCTCGACGGCACCGCGATCTACCTGACGATGGCGTCGCTGTTCATCTCGACCGCGATGGGCATGCCGATGTCGATCCCCGAGCAGATCGGCCTGCTGGTCTTCATGATCATCGCCTCGAAGGGCGCCGCCGGCGTCACGGGCGCCGGCCTCGCGACGCTCGCGGGCGGCCTGCAGACGTACCGCCCCGACCTCGTCGACGGCGTCGGCGTCATCGTCGGCATCGACCGCTTCATGTCGGAGGCGCGCGCGCTGACGAACTTCACCGGCAACGCCGTGGCGACGCTGCTGATCGGCACGTGGACGAAGCAGATCGACATGGAGCAGGTGCGCGGCGTGCTCGCGGGCGAGCGGCCCTTCGACGAGCGCACGATGCTCGCCGACGACCACGGCGCGGACGCCGAGCCCGACGCCGACGCCGAGCCCCTGGAGCAGCGCGCGCAGGCGGCCCCGGACGACGAGCGCGAGCTCGAGCCGAGCGCTCGCTGACCACGACGGGCCCGTGCGCCGCGCTGCGGCGTGCGGGCCCGTCCGCGTGTGCGGGCCCTGCCGCGCTCAGCGTCGCGCGACCGCCCGCACGGCCAATCCGAGCCCCAGCCACGCGGCCGCGGCGACGACCCCCTGCCACGGCAGCGTCAGCACGAGCACGGCGCAGAGCGCGATGCCGACGACCGGCACCCAACGGGGCAGCCACCACGGCACCGGGCGCGCATCCGGGTCGGCCGACGCCGCCGCCGGCCGCCCGGCGCCGCGCATCGCGCTCAGATGGGCGACCGCGTAGTAGGTGAGGACGCACGTCGAGGAGAAGGCGACCAGCTGCCCGACCGGCAGCAGCAGCACCGCTGCGGCCGCCACCGCGGCCGTCGTCGCCTCGGCGACCGCCGGCGCCTTCGTCACCGCCCAGATCGTCGACAGGGGGCCCGGGAGGTCGCGGTTTCGGGCCATCGCCAGCCCCGTGCGCGACAGGCCCGCGAGGATGCCGGTGAGGCTGCCGACGCTCGCGAGCGCCGCCGCGGCGAGCAGCGCCACGTGCAGCCATCCCGCGCCGACGAGATCGGCCACCGGCGTCGCCGACGACGCGAGCGCATCCCCCAGCCGCGCCGTCGTCGCCCATGCGACGAGCCCGTAGAGCACGAGCACGATCGCGAGCCCCGTGCCGATCGCGCGCGGCAGGGTGCGCACCGGGTCGCGCACCTCCTCGCCGAGCGTCGCCATGCGGGCGTAGCCGGCGAACGCGAAGAACAGCAGCCCGGCCGCCGGCAGGATGCCGAGCGGGCCGCTCAGCGCCCCGTCGACGCGGTTGGCCTCCACCGGCGCGAGCGTGCCGATGCCCGCGTCGGATGCGGTGGGCAGGCCGAGCGTCGACCACACGAGCGCCGCCGTCACGAGCAGCAGCACGACGCTCACGATCGCGGTCGTGACGCGCACGGTGGAGCGGATGCCCGCCATGTTGACGAGCGCCAGGCCGATGATGAGCGCGGCCGCGAGCCACGGCGCGCCCTCGGGCCACACGTGCCGGGCGGCGATGAGCGCGATCGCGCCCGCGGAGGCGGTCTTGCCGGTGAGGAACATCCAGCCGGCGGCGAAGCCGACCGCGGGCGACACCTCGGCGCGCCCGTAGGCGTACGCGCCGCCGGAGACCGGGTGCCGCATCGCGAGCTGCGCCGTCGACATGGCATTGAGCGTCGCGACCGTCGCCGCGAGCAGCAGCGCCGCCCACAGCCACGGCCCGGCGAGCTGCGACGCGGGCACCCAGACGAAGAAGAGCCCGGCGCCGATCATCGAGCCGAGACCGACCATGATCGCGCCGGGGATGCCGACGCGGCGCTGCAGAGCCGTCACCCGCCCAACCTATGCGGCGCGGGTGAACGGTCGGTGCTGGAGCTACCGCCCCACCGCGCCGCGCAACCTCCGCCGCGGCCGACCTTCTCCAGCACAACGCAAGCCCGCAGTGACGGAACCGCGGCGGATCCCGGATGCGTCGCCGATCGGGCGTGGAACGCGCGGCGCGGGCTTGCGTTGTGCGCTCGGCCCGCGGCATCTGGCCCGCGGGCGGGCGGTCAGCCGCGGACGAGCTCGACCAGCACCTCGGCGTGGCCGGTGTGCGGGAACATGTCGAACACGCGGCCGCGGAGCGGCACGAGGCTCGGCATCGCCTGCAGGTCGCGCGCGAGCGTCACCGGGTTGCAGCTCGAGTAGACGACGCGGCGCACCGCGCTCGCCTCGAGCCGCTCGGCGAGCTCGCCGATGCCGCGCCGGGGCGGGTTCACGACCACGAGCTCCGGCGCCCCCGCGCCCTCGAGGTCGACCGAGCCGGCGTCGCCGACCGAGAACGTCGCATCCGCGCCGAGCTCGGCCGCGCTCTCGCGAGCGGCGTCGATCGCCTCGGCCGTCACCTCGACGCCCGCGACCCGCCGGCCCGGCCGCGCCGCGTGCAGCGCGAAGCCGCCCACCCCGCAGTAGAGGTCGAGCACGCTCGTGGGGTCGGCCTCGTCGATCCACGCCGTCGCCTGCCGGTAGAGCGCCGCCGCGACCGCCGTGTTGGTCTGGAAGAAGCTGCGCGGGCGCAGCCGCAGCGGCACGTCGTTGACGCGCATGCGCAGCACGCCGTCGCCGGCGAGCAGCAGCTCCTCGTCGCCCTCGAGCACCGCCTTGTGCTCGGGCTGCAGGTTGACCGAGACGCTCACGAGCGGCAGGGCCGCGAGCAGCGGCAGGTGCTTGCGGATGCGCGGCACCGCCTCGCTCGAGCGCAGCACGAGCCGCAGCGCGAGCTCGCCGTCGGGCGAGGCGGTGAGGATGAGGTGCTTCAGCTCGCCGCGCCGGCTCGGCACGTCGTAGGGCGTCAGGCGCGCCTCGCGCACGAGCTGCTCGAGCAGCGGCATCGCCGCCACGATGGGCGGCTCGTGGAGCGGGCACGCCTGCAGGTCGATGCCGGTGCCGTCGGCGGCGAGGATGCCGATCGTCGGGGCGTCGACGGTGCCCGCGACCGCCATCTTGGCCTTGTTCCGGAACCCGCCGACGGCGCTGGCGTGCGGCGCATCCCACGCCATCGGCGGCAGCATCGCCTCGATGCGCGCCTGCTGGTCGGCCAGCTGGCGCTCGTACGGCGTCGGCAGCAGGGTGCAGGAGCGGCAGCGCCCGGCGTCGAAGTAGGCGCAGTCGAGCGCGACCGAGACGGGCTCAGTGGTCGGCATCGCTCGGCGACGGCCCTCCCGCGTCCTCGATGCGCTCGACGAGGAACGCGGCGACGACCTCGGCGCGCAGCCGCTCGACGTGCGACTCGAGCTGGTGGCGCTCCGTGGCCGACCCGCCGGCGCCCACGAGCGCGTGCACGCGCTCGAGGCGGTCGAGCTTCGCGTCCCACGCCTCCGCGCGCCGGCGCTCGGCTGCGTCGTCGGCGCTCGCGTGCAGGTAGGCGACGTGCTCGCGGAGCGTCGCGATGGTGGCGCCGACGTCGGCGGCTCCCCCGTCGTCGACCCGGGCGGCGCCGCTCGGCGCCTCGGTCGGTGCGGACGCAGCCGCGTCCGTGCGCTCATCGTCCTGACGCGGCCGGGTGCGCGCCTGGGCGACGAGGTCGCGCACGAGCTCCGGGTGCTGGCGCGCCCATGCGAGCGCGGCGGGGCCGTACTGCTTGGCGAGGTGCGGGGCCTCCCGCAGCACGAGAGCCAGCCATGGCGGGATGGGCATGCGAGCCTCCGGAGATGGGCTAGGCGGCGCCGTCGAACAGGCTCGTGACCGAGCCGTCCTCGAAGACCTCGGTGATGGCCCGCGCGAGCAGCGGCGCGATCGAGAGCACCTGCAGCTTCTCGAAGCGCTGCTCGTCGCGCAGCGGCAGGGTGTCGGTGACGACCACCTTGTCGATGAAGTCGGAGTTGAGGATCTCGGGCGCGGGGTCGGAGAAGATCGCGTGCGTCGCCGCCACCACGACCCCTGTCGCGCCGTTCTTCTTCAGCGCCTCGGCGGCCTTCACGATGGTGCGGCCGGTGTCGATCATGTCGTCGACGAGGAGGCACACGCGCCCCTCGACCGTGCCGACGATCTCGTGCACCGACACCTGGTTCGGCACGAGCGGGTCGCGGCGTTTGTGGATGATCGCGAGCGGCACGCCCAGCTTGTCGCTCCAGACGTCGGCGACGCGCACGCGGCCCATGTCGGGCGAGACGACCGTGAGCGTCTCGGGGTCGATCGTGTGCTGGAAGTGCTCGAGCAGCACGGGCATCGCGAACAGGTGGTCGAAGGGGCCGTCGAAGAAGCCCTGGATCTGCGACGCGTGGATGTCGATCGACATGATGCGGTCGGCGCCGGCGGTCTTGAAGAGGTCGGCGATGAGGCGCGCGGAGATGGGCTCGCGGCCGCGGCCCTTCTTGTCCTGGCGCGAGTACGGGTAGTACGGCATGACGACCGTGATGCGCTTCGCCGAGGCGCGCTTGAGCGCATCGACCATGATGAGCTGCTCCATGAGCCACTCGTTCACGGGCCGGCCGTACGACTGCAGGATGAACGCGTCCGAGCCTCGCACCGAGCCCTCGAAGCGGGCGTAGATCTCGCCGTTCGCGAACGTGCGGCTGTCGACGTCCATGAGCTCGGTGCCGATCTCGCGGGCCACCGCCCTCGCCAGCTCGGGGTGCGACCTGCCGGTCGCGAGCACGAGGTGCTTGCGGTTCTTCGCGACGATCGATCCCACTCGGGTGCCTCCTAGGCCTCAGGTGCTTCCGTGCTCGCCGCCGCTGCCGCGTCAGCTGCCTTCGATCCGGGACGGTTCGCCTGGACCCAGCCCGCCATGTTGCGCTGCGGTGCGACCGAGATCGCGAGCGCGCCGGGCTCGACGTCCTTGCGGATCACGGCACCTGCGCCGGTCTTCGCACCAGCGCCAATCCTAACCGGCGCCACGAAGCTGTTGTGGACGCCCGTCTGCACCTGGTCGTCGATCGTGGTGCGGTGCTTGCGCTCGCCGTCGTAGTTGGCGGTGATGGCGCCGCCGCCGACGTTGACCCCGTCGCCGATCGTCGCGTCGCCGATGTACGACAGGTGCGGCACCTTGCTGCCGGCGCCGATCTGCGAGTTCTTCGTCTCGACGAACGTGCCGACCTTGCCGCCCTCGCCGATGACGGAGTTGGGGCGCAGGTACGCCCAGGGGCCGACGGATGCGCGGGCGCCGATCACCGACAGGGTCGCGTCGGTGCGCTTCACGACCGCGTCCTCCCCCACCTCCGTGTCGACGAGCGTGGTGTCCGGGCCGATGATCGCGCCGGCGGCGACGGCGGTCGCGCCGTGCAGCTGCGAGCCGGGCAGGATCGTGACGTCCTCGGCGAGCGTCACGTCGATGTCGATCCAGGTGGAGGCCGGGTCGACGACCGTCACGCCCTCGGCCTGCCAGCGGCGGATGATGCGGTCGTTCAGCTCGTGCGCCGCCGCGGCGAGCTGGATGCGGTCGTTGATGCCCCAGATCGCCCAGTGGTCGGCGGCCGGCACGGCCTGGATGCGGCCGCCGGCGGCCTGGATCCGCACCGCGGCATCCGTCAGGTACATCTCGCCCTGCGCGTTGGCGCGGTCGATGGTCGCGAGCGCCGAGCGCAGCGCCGCCGCGTCGAAGACGTAGATGCCGCCGTTGACCTCGTCGATGGCGCGCTCGGCGTCGCTCGCGTCCTTCTGCTCGACGATGCGCACGAAGGCGCCGGCCTCGTCGCGCACGATGCGGCCGAGGCCGGTCGGGTCGCCGAGGTGCGCCGACAGCAGCGTGAGCTGGTTGCCCTCGCGCTCGTGGCGCTCGACGAGCCCGCGGAGGGTGTCGGCGTCGATGAGCGGCACGTCGCCCGAGAGCACCACGACGTGGCCCTCGAAGCCCGCGATCGCCTCGAGCCCGAGCTCGACGGCGCGGCCCGTGCCGGGCACGTCGTCCTGGTCGGCGATCCGCACGTGCGGCGCGAACTCGAGCACCGCCTCCGCCATCCGGTCGCGCTCGTGGCGCACGACGGCGACGATGCTCTCGGGGTGCAGCTCGCCCGCGGTGCGCAGCACGTGCGCGATGAGCGGCTTGCCCGCGAGCGGGTGGAGCGGCTTCGGCGTGCGACTCTTCATGCGGGTGCCTGCGCCTGCGGCGAGGACGATCACGGCTACCTGGGGCACGGTCTCTCCGATCGGGACTTGCGGTTCGGCCCCAGGCTATCGGCGCGCGGCGGGCGGCGGCCCCTGGCGACCGCGCCACCCGTCGCGGGCGCCGCGCAGCATCGCGCGGGCGTTGGGGATGCGCGGCGCGGCGAAGGCGGTCATGCGGGCGAGCTTGAAGAGCATCCTGGGCACGTCCTGCGCCGTCCAGATGCCGGGGGTGCCGCGCCTGCGCCAGAGCGCGACGCGGTTGCGGGTCATCATGTAGAGCCGCAGCGGCGAGTGCACGAACATCGTCGCGCCGCCCGGCAGCTCGACCAGCTCGTCGCCGATCGTGTGCAGCATGCGCGCATCCGCCACCCCGACGAGCTGCAGCCCGGCGCGCTTGGCGCGGAAGCACCACTCCATGTCGACGCTGTCGATGAAGAGGCCCTCGTCGAACGGACCGGCCGCCTCGAGCGCCTCGAGCGGGATGAGGGAGCCGGAGGAGATGAGGAAGTCGACGTCGACGTCGCCGCCCGCGGGCGCGTCGAGCTTGCGGTTGAGCGGGAACCCGAAGCGCACGAACGGCGCCGTCTCGCCCGAGCGGGCGTCGACGAAGGTCGGGCCGACGGCGCCGAGCGGCCCGCGGGCGGCACGCAGGTCGGCATGGCGCAGCAGCGCGTCGACGCAGCCGGGCTCGAGCAGCGAGTCCTGGTCGAGCAGCAGCACGAAGCGGGCGCCCCGCTCGCCGGCGATCGCGGCGGCGCGGTTGTAGGCGGCGCCGAGCCCGGCGTTCGTCGGGCTGCGCTCGACGTCGACGCCCTCGGGCAGGCGGATGCGCTCGGTCCAGTGCGCGCCGTCGGCCTCGGGCGTCGCGTTGTCGAGCACGACGAGCGCCCCGACCTGCGCTGCGGCGCGCGCCAGCACCTCGCCGATCGCGCCCTCGTCGGGCCGGTACGTGACGGCGACGGCGACGACGTCGGCGGGGGTCGATGGCATGCCGTCCATCCTGGCGCACCGCACGCGGTGCCGTTCGCTCCGCCCTCGCTCCCTCCGGTCGCGACTGGCGGCGTCGCGAACGACACATCGGTGTCGTTCGCTCCGCCACCAGGATTCGAACCTGGACAAACGGCTCCAAAGGCCGCTGTGCTGCCGTTACACCATGGCGGACGGCACCGTCCAGGGTACTGGCGCGCCCCGGGCGGACGTGCGGCGGCGACATGGCACGCTGGGCGCACCATGACCATGCCGCCGATGCTCGTCGCCGAGGCCGATCCCGCGCGACGCTTCGTGTCGGGGTTCTCGCGCGGCCTGTCGTGGTTCGGGATGCTGATCTTCGTCGCGCTCGCGTTCGTCGGGCCCGGCTGGACGGCGCTCGCGATCGCGACCTTCGCCATGACGATCCTCGGCGAGCGGCGCATCCGCCGCATGCGGTGGGAGCTCGACGCGCCGAGCCCCGAGGGGCGCTTCCGCTTCGGTCGCGACGCCTCGCGCAGCGTGCGCGTCGCCGACCTGGGCGGCGTCGTCGTCATGCTCCACGCGGGCGCGCAGTCGCGCGGCATCCCCATCACCCGGCCGCACGAGCACTGGTGGCTCGTCGGCCACGACGGCGCGCTGCTCGGCGACGCCTCGTCCCAGGGGCTCGACCCGATGGCTCCGGAGCGCTTCGGCGCTGCGCTCGGGGTGCCGTTCGTGACCTTCGCCGAGGCTCGGCGCGCGGGCGCTCTGCCGCACGGGCTCCCCTGGTACGCGCTCCGCCCGGGCCTCGCCGTGGTCGTCGCGATCGTCGTCTCCGTCGCGGTGATGGCCGTCGTGCTGCTGCTGCCCACCTACTGGGCCTGACGCAGCCCCATGGGAGACTGACGCCATGGCAGCACCCCGCGGCGACGACGTCGACCGCATCATGGAGCAGTGGATGCGCGTGCGGCCCGACGCCGACGTCACCCCGCTCGCGGTGCTCAGCCGCATGACCCGCATCTCGCGCCAGCTCGGGCGCGTGCGCGCGGAGGCCTTCACGCAGGCGGGGCTGGAGCCGTGGGAGTGGGATGTGCTCGCGGCGCTCCGGCGCTCGGGCGGGCCGCTCAGCCCCAAGGACCTCATCGCCCAGACGATGGTCACGAGCGGCACGATGACGAACCGCATCGACAACCTCGTCGCATCCGGCCTCGTCGAGCGCGTGGAGGGCTCGACCGACCGCCGCGTGCGGCTCGTGCAGCTGACCGACGAGGGCGTCGACCGCGTCGACGTGGCGCTCGACGCCCTGCTCGAGTCGGAGCGGCGGCTGCTGCGGTCGATCCCCGCCGACGACCAGTCGCGCCTCGCCGAGCTGCTGCGCGTGCTCGCCGACGCGATGCTCTAGGGGGCGGGCGCCAGCGCCTGGGCGATCCTGCTCGTCACCCGGCCCACGGGCAGCGACGCGTCGAGGCGGAGCCGGTCGTCGGCCCACTCGTCGAACGCGGCCCGTCGCGACTCGACCTCCGCCCAGGCCGGCTCCGGGAAGCCGTCGAGGTCGCGGACCCGCTGCTCGAGCCGCCGCCGGTGCTCGGCGCGATCCTCGAGCAGCACCTCGGCGAACAGCAGCCGCGCCCCGGTGCGCGCGGCCAGGTCGCGCCACTGCTCGCGCGCCGCGGGGTGGTCGTTGACCGCGTCGACGACCACGGCGCCGCCGAGCCGCAGCTGGGCCTCGGCCACCGCCTCCGCGACGACGTAGGCCGCGAGGCCGGTGGGTGCGTCGCGCGGCACGCCGGCGCGCCACATGGCCGCCTCGAGCGGGTCGACCGAGACGAGCGTGCACCGCAGCGCCGCCGCGGTGGATGCCGCCACGGCGCTCTTCCCGACGCCCGGCAGCCCGGCGAGCACGATCAGAGCGGGCTCGCCGAGCGGAGGCCGCCCGGGCGTCATCAGTCGCGCCCGACCGGGATGCGGGCGAGCGCGAGCTCGGTGCGGAGCGCGCGCAGGCCCTCGAAGGGGATGCCGAGGTCGGAGGCGCGCGCGAGGCGCGCCCCGTCGTGCCCGATCAGCTCCCAGAGGTCCAGTGCCGGCCCGTACCCGCCCGGCACGTGCCCGAGCCGCACCCGCGCGATCGAGCGCAGCGGCGTGCGCGTGCGCCCGAAGGCGCTCCCGAGCTCGAGCACCGGCTCGGGATCCAGCTCGAGCGCGAAGCGCGCGGTGGCCGCCCGGACCGTCAGCAGCACGAAGACCACCACGAGCGGGCACGCCAGCACGGCGACGACCCAGAGCACCGTGCCGCGGTCGACGGCGTCCCAGATGCAGACGGCGGAGAGCGCCAGCAGAAGGAGCGCGAGCCCGACGTAGACGAGGGGCGGGCGCCCCTGCAGCCGCAGCGGCCGCACGTCAGTATCGGTAGTGCTCGGGCTTGAACGGACCCTCCACCGGCACGCCGATGTAGGCGGCCTGCTGGGGCGTGAGGGTCGTCAGGCGAGCGCCGAGCGCGTCGAGGTGCAGGCGCGCGACCTCCTCGTCGAGCACCTTCGGCAGCCGGAAGACGCCGAGGTCGTAGTCGCCCGTCGCGAGCTCGATCTGCGCGAGCACCTGGTTCGAGAAGGAGTTCGACATCACGAACGAGGGGTGGCCGGTCGCGTTGCCGAGGTTCATCAGGCGCCCCTCGGAGAGCACGAGGATCGAGCGGCCGCCCTCGAAGCGCCACTCGTGCACCTGCGGCTTGATCTCGATGCGCTCGGCGCCCGAGCGCTCGAGCCCGGCGATGTCGATCTCGTTGTCGAAGTGGCCGACGTTCGCGACGATCGCGAGGTGCTTCATCGAGCGCAGGTGCTCGAGCGTGATGACGTGCTCGTTGCCCGTCGTCGTCACCCAGATGTCGGCCTCGTCGAGGCAGTCCTCGACGCGCGCGACGCGGAAGCCGTCCATCGCCGCCTGCAGCGCGCAGATCGGGTCGACCTCGCTCACGATCACGCGGGCGCCCTGGCCGCGCAGCGCCTCGGCCGCGCCCTTGCCGACGTCGCCGTAGCCGACGACGAACGCCGTCTTGCCGCCGATGAGCACGTCGGTCGCGCGGTTCAGCCCGTCGGGCAGGGAGTGGCGGATGCCGTAGCGGTTGTCGAACTTCGACTTCGTCACCGAGTCGTTCACGTTGATCGCCGGGAAGAGCAGGCGCCCCTCCGCGAAGAGCTGCTCGAGCCGGTGCACGCCGGTGGTGGTCTCCTCGGTGACGCCGCGCAGCTGCTCGGCGATGCGCGTCCAGCGCTGCGGGTCGTCGGCGAGGGTCGCAGCGATGAGCGCGTCGATCACGCGCAGCTCGTCCGGCGCGCCCTCGGGCGTCACGTGCGCCGCACCCGCGAGCTCGGCGTCCCGCCCGCGGTGCACGAGCATCGTGGCATCGCCGCCGTCGTCGAGGATGAGCGTGGGGCCCTCGGGGAAGTCGAAGATGCGGTTGGTGCACGCCCAGTACTCCTCGAGCGTCTCGCCCTTCCAGGCGAACACCGGCACGCCGGCGGGCGACTCGGCCGAACCGCTGCCGACGACGACGGCGGCGGCCGCCTCGTCCTGCGTCGAGAAGATGTTGCAGCTCGCCCACCGCACGTCGGCGCCGAGGGCGACGAGCGTCTCGATGAGCACCGCCGTCTGCACCGTCATGTGCAGGCTGCCCGCGATGCGCTGGCCTGCGAGCGGCTGCGCGTCGGCGTAGCGGCGCCGCAGCTCCATGAGGCCGGGCATCTCGTGCTCGGCGAGCCGGATCTGGTGGCGTCCGGCCTCGGCGAGGCCGAGGTCGCGCACGTGGTGCTCGAGGGTGCCGTGCTCGTGGGTGCGGGAGGCGGTGTCGGTCATGCCGACCATCCTCCCACCCTTCGCCCGGCGGCCGCCCTCACGCCGAGGGCAGCGACGTCACGAACTCCTCGAGCATCGCGAGCTGGTCGCGGGGCTCGAAGCCGGTGGCCTCGAGCTTGGCGAGGCTGAGCGCGCTGTGGCGCGGCCTGGGCGCGATGCCCGTCTTCGAGGCGAAGTAGGCGTCGGTCGTCACCGGGCGCACCGCGCCCTCGTCGGCGCCGACGAGCGCGAACACGCGCCGGGCGATCGCCGCCCAGCTGGCGGGCTCGCCGCCGTTGGAGGCGTTGTAGACGCCGGAGGCAGGCCGGATCGTGAGCAGGTGGTCGATCGCGCGGGCGAGCTCGTCGGCGAACGTGAGCCGGCCGACCTGGTCGTCGACGACCTCGGGGGCGACGCCGCGGCGCGCGAGGGAGGCCATGGTGGCGACGAAGTTCCTGCCCTCGCCGACGACCCAGGAGGTGCGGACGATGTAGTGGCGGGGCGCGGCGGCGGCGGCGAGGTCGCCGGCGGCCTTCGTCTGCGCGTACACGCCGAGCGGGCCGAGCGGGTCGTCCTCGCGGCGCTCGCCCTCGCGGTCGGCGTAGACGTAGTCGCTCGAGACGTGCACGAGCGTGAGCCCGTGCTCGGCGGCGGTCGCGGCGAGCCGGGCGGGGGCGACGGCGTTGACCGCCCACGCGTCGCGGCGTCCCTCGTCGGTCTCGGCCGCATCCACCGCCGTGTAGCCGGCGGCGTTGACGATCGTGTCGTAGCCCGACCAGCGGATGCCCTCGAGCGCCGCCGGGTCGGCGAGGTCGATGCGGTCGCGGCCGGCGAACTCGACGTCGGCGCGGTCTGCCCAGCGGTGCCGCAGCGCCCGGCCGAGCTGCCCGTTCGCGCCCAGCACGAGGGTCTTGCGCGGCGGCATGGGCGTGACGTCGGCGAGCATCGGGTGCGCGCGGTCCTTGTCGCTCAGCTCGGCCTGCTCGAGCGGGATCGGCCAGGCGATCGCGGCGGTCGGGTCGGCGAGGTTGAGGAACGTGTACTCGCTCTGCGCCTCGGCCGACCAGTGGTCGTTCACGAGGTACGAGTAGGCGGTGTCCTCCTCGAGCGCCTGGAACGAGTTGCCGACGCCGCGCGGCACGAACACCGCGATCGACGGGTCGATCTCGATCGTGAACGTCGCGCCGAACGATGGGCCCTCGCGCAGGTCGACCCACGCGCCGAACACGCGGCCGGCGGCGACCGAGATGTACTTGTCCCACGGCTCGGCGTGGATGCCGCGGGTCACGCCCGCGGTGGCGTTGAAGGAGATGTTGTTCTGCACCGGGCCGAAGTCCGGCAGCCCGAGCGCCAGCTGCTTCTCGCGCTGCCAGTTCTCCTTGAACCAGCCGCGGTTGTCGCCGTGCACCGGCAGGTCGATCACGAGGAACCCCGGGATCGGGGTCTCGCGCACCGCGAGCTGCTTGCCCGTCTCCATCAGCGCCGCCCTCGGTCTCAGTGCCCGGCCTGGGCGTACTTCGCCTCGGCCTCGGCCTTCTGCTTGCGCCACCACGGCTCGTTCGCGCGGTACCAGTCGATCGTCGACGCGAGGCCGGCCTCGAAGTCGGTGAACGCCGGTGCCCAGCCGAGCTCCTCGCGCAGCTTCGTCGCGTCGATCGCGTACCGCATGTCGTGGCCCGGGCGGTCCTTCACGTGGTCGAACGCATCCGGCTCCTGCCCCATCAGCCGCAGGATCGCCTGCACGACCTCGAGGTTCGAGCGCTCGCCGTCGGCGCCGATCAGGTACGTCTCGCCGATCCGGCCCGACTCGAGGATGCGCAGCACCGCCGAGGAGTGGTCGTCGGCGTGGATCCAGTCGCGCACGTTCTCGCCCGCGCCGTACAGGCGCGGCCGCACGCCGTCGATCACGTTGGTGATCTGCCGCGGGATGAACTTCTCCACGTGCTGGCGCGGCCCGTAGTTGTTCGAGCAGTTCGAGATCGTCGCCTCGAGCCCGAACGAGCGCACCCACGCGCGCACCAGCAGGTCGGAGCCCGCCTTCGTCGACGAGTACGGGCTCGACGGGTTGTAGGGCGTCTCGGGCGTGAACTTCGCCGGGTCGTCGAGCTCGAGGTCGCCGTAGACCTCGTCGGTCGAGATGTGGTGGAAGCGCGTGCCGTGCTTGCGCGCCGCCTCGAGCAGCGTGAACGTGCCGATGAGGTTCGTGTGCACGAACGGCGACGGGTCCGACAGCGAGTTGTCGTTGTGCGACTCGGCCGCGTAGTGCACGACCGCGTCGGCGTCGGCGACCAGCGCGTCGACGACCTCCGGGTCGGCGATGTCGCCCACCACGAGCCGCACCCGGTCCTCCGGCAGCCCCGCGAGCGTCTCGCGGTCGCCCGCGTAGGTCAGCTTGTCCAGCACCACCACGTCGTGGTCGGTGTTCGCGACCGCGTAGTGGACGAAGTTCGAGCCGATGAAGCCGGCGCCGCCGGTGACGAGGAGCTTGCTCATGCCCCCCAGCGTAGTGTCCGGGCAGCGGTGCGCCGGGCCGTCAGGCGCGGATGAGCGCCAGCACCTCGTCGCGGATCGCGGCCATCGTCGCCGCCTGCTCGCCCTCGACGTTGAGCCGCAGCAGCGGCTCGGTGTTCGAGGGGCGCACCGAGAACCACCACGCGCCGTCGGCGGCCATCACCGTCAGGCCGTCGAGCTCGTCGAAGTGGCCGCGGCCCGCGAAGGCCTCGACGATGCGCGTGTACGCGGCGGGCACATCGGCGACCGTCGAGTTGATCTCGCCGGACGACGCGTAGGGCGTGTAGCGGGCGGCGAGCTCCGACATCGGCTCGTCGTCGGCACCGAGCGTCGCGAGCACGTGCATCGCCGCGAGCATGCCGTTGTCGGCGCCCCAGAAGTCGCGGAAGTAGTAGTGCGCCGAGTGCTCGCCGCCGAAGACGGCGCCCGTCTCGGCCATGCGGTCCTTGATGAGCGAGTGGCCGACGCGCGTGCGCACGGGCGTCGCGCCCGCGGCAGTGATCGTCTCGGGCACGGAGCGGCTCGTGATGAGGTTGTGGATCACCACGACGTCCTGCTCCCCCGCCGCCTGCACGCGGCGGATCTCGCGCTCGGCGACGATCGCCGCGACCGCCGACGGCGACACCGCCCCGCCGCGCTCGTCGATCACGAAGCAGCGGTCGGCGTCGCCGTCGAACGCGAGGCCCAGGTCGGCGCCGTGCTCGACGACGGCGGCCTGCAGGTCGACGAGGTTGGCCGGGTCGAGCGGGTTGGCCTCGTGGTTCGGGAACGTGCCGTCGAGCTCGAAGTACAGCGGCACGACCTCGATCGGCAGCTGGCCGAGCCCGGCGGCCCCGCCGAGCACCGCCGGCACCGTCATCCCGCCCATGCCGTTGGCCGCATCCACGACGACCTTGAGGGGCCGGATGCGCGTGAGGTCGACGAGCGAGCGCAGGTGCGCCGCGTAGTCGGGCAGCACGTCGCGCTCGGTGAGCCCGCCGCGCTCGGGCGCCTCGGCGAGGCCCTCGTCGAGGTACCGCTGCGCGCCGTCGCGGATGGCGGCGAGGCCCGTGTCCAGGCTCACGCCGCGCGCGCCGGCGCGCGAGAACTTGATGCCGTTGTAGGCGGCGGGGTTGTGGGATGCGGTGAACATCATCGCGGGCGCGTCGAGCGAGCCGGAGGCGAAGTAGGTCGCGTCGGTGGAGCAGAGCCCGATCATGACGACGTCGGCGCCGCGCGCCCGCGCGCCGTCGGCGGCAGCCGCGGCGAGCGCGGGCGACGAGGGGCGCATGTCGTGGCCGATCACGATCGGAGCGGCCCCGGGCCGGCCGGCGTCGACCTCGTCGGCGAACGCCGCGCCGAGGGCGCGCACGACCTCCTCGGTCAGCTGGCCGTCGACCAGGCCCCGCACGTCGTACGCCTTCACGATGTCGCTCAGCGCCATGGTTCCCTCTTCGCTCTGGTGGCCCCTACCGGGGCGCTCTGCCGGGCTCGTGCCGCACGACGCGCCACCCGGCGGGGCCGGCGGCGCGCTCCGCGTGCGGGTCGCACAGGTCGTAGCTGCCCTCGATCGCACCCCGCCGGCTGGCGGGCTGCAGCGGTCCGACGACGAGCAGCTGCTCGCCGTAGTCGACCGTGACGGTGCGGTCGGCGTACCTGCGGCACCCGGGCCGAGAGCACGTCCTGACGTCCATCCGGTCAAGGGTAGTGCCGCCGCGGGCCGCGGCCGGCCGACACGTAGGATGAGGCCATGCCCGCGCGCCAGCACTCCCGCGGTTCGCGCCACGGCCGCGACATGCGGTCGTCGATCGCCGGCCCCGTGCTGCCCTTCCTGTCGTCGCGCGAGACCCGGTTCGAGGACATCGCGGCCGACGCCGCCGACTACGTGCAGGCGCTGTGGCCGGCAGAGCTCGGCGACGTGCTCTTCCAGTGGGCCGACATGCCGCCGCGCTCGCTCGCCGATCGCGTCGACGAGGTGCCTGAGTGGGCCGTCGACGCGCGGCGCCGCACGATCACGATCTACCGGCTGCCGCTGCAGCGGCTGCCGCGCGTGCACATCGACGACGCCTGGCACCGGCAGGTCGCCATCGAGGGAGCGGTCTTCCGCGCCGCCGCCGAGCTCATCGGCCGCGACCCGTGGGAGGTCGCCCCCGACCGCTGGCGGCATCATTGAGCCCGGAGCACGCAATGCCGCGCAGCGGCGTTGCGCGCGGAGGGCTCAAGGTCGCGCGCTGGAGCTGAAGGCGGAGGCCCTTTCGGGCCTCCGCGCGACGCCAGCGCCGACGGCCGTCTCGGCCGTCGGTCCAGCGGCCGGATGCCGCGTACCGAGACCCGGAGTCGCAGCACGCAATGCCGCGCAGCGGCGTTGCGCGCGGAGGGCTCAAGGTCGCGCGCTGGAGCTGAAGGCGGAGGCCCTTTCGGGCCTCCGCGCGACGCCAGCGCCGACGGCCGTCTCGGCCGTCGGTCCAGCGGCCGGAGGCCGCGTACCGAGACCCAGTCATCAGTGCAGGACGGTCACGCCCTCCGCCGCCGGCCCCTGCGGGCTCGCCGTGAAGCCCGCGATGGCGCTGTCGCTGCGGTAGCCGACCCCGATCACGAGGTCGTCGCCGACCACCTCGATCGCACCGCCGTCGACGGCCCGCTCGAGCACGCCCATCGCCGGCAGCCGCACGGCCTCGCCGCCGATCGTGATCTCCTGCTCGGCGTCGGAGGTGCTGACGACGTGCAGGCGGGCGCCGGGCCCGGCCGGCACGGCGATCGACGAGGCGCCCGAGCGCGGCTGGCCGCCCGCGACCCAGTCGAAGTCGAGCCCCTCGCCCGCGATCGCGACGCTCCGCGCGCCCGCGACGACCGGCGCATCTGACTCGATCCGCACCGCGAGGGTGCCGACCGGCAGCTCGTCGAGCGGGAAGTCGGTGACCCTGCCCGCCTCGAGCGACCCCTCCGACTCGATCGTCGAGCCGTCGCCCGACTGGAACACGACGCGCACCGCGCCCCCCGTCGGCGAGAGCAGACGCAGCACGGGCGTCGTGTCGTCGTAGTCGGGCTGCGTCTCGAGGCCCGACGGCTCGGCGACGACGACCCCCGGCAGCACCGCGCCCGTGAGGGCCGACACCGGGTCGACGACATCGAAGCCGCCCCGCTCGAGCCCGCGCGTGATGGTCTGCTGCAGGTGCGCCGTCACGGGGGCGCCGGTGGATGCGACGTGCACGACCGCGTCGGGGACGCCCGGGGCGATCGCGGCGAGGTCGAGCACCTCGACCTGGCCGGCGCCGACGGCGACGCCCGTCGACCCCACCGTCTCGACCGGCCCGTCGGGACCGTAGACGGTCACGTCGACGCTCGCGGCGACCTCGGAGCCGTTGGCGATCGTGAGGGTCGTCTGCCTGCCCGTGCGGGTGGAGCCGCCGACGAGCCACTGCTCGAGGCGCGTCTCGGCGCACTCGCTCGCGGCGAGGCCCCGCACCGCGTCGACGTCGACCGAGACGGACTGCGCGGCCGAGAGCGTCGAGCTCTCGCCGCGCTGCACGATGGATGCCGCGCCGGGCAGCTCGGCCTGGCGCATCGTGAGCGGCGTCTGCGCCACGTCGCCGCCGAGGCTGCCGACGGTCACGCTCGGCTCCCCGATCGCGGCGAGCGCGAGCGCGTCCTGGCCGTCGGCGGTGCCGACGCGCAGCACCGGGCCGGCGCAGACGCGCGACTGCATGGGCGACGCGGGCAGCACGTGGGTGGACGGCGCCTGCGCCTGGGCCCGCAGGTCCTCCGGCAGCGCGGTCGCGCCGAGCACCGCGCCGACGCCGAGCGCCGCGGCGGCGAGGCCCGCGAGCCCGCGGGCGCTCCAGCGCACCGCGTCGCGGCGCTCGAAGCGCCGCCGGGACTCGGCCGCGTCGTTCGCGGCCGCCTCCCGGTCGGTGAGCGCGACGTCGCTCGCGATGTCGCCCGACGGCTCGGCGTCGGCCTCGACGGCGAGCTCCGCCTCGGTGGGCTCGTGCTCGCGGGGCGGCTCCTCGTCGTCGCGGATCGGCGAGGGGTCGTCGAACTGCTGGGACTCGTCGAGCGGCTCCGGCGTCTCGTCGCGGTCGGTCACTGCCACTCCCCCGTCGTCTCGAGCCGCCTGGTGCGCACGCGCGCGCCGCGCCGCAGCGACGGCAGCGCCGCGACCACCGCGCCCGCGAGCGCGGCGAGCTGCCCGGCGAGCAGCCAGCCGGCCCAGGCGGGGCGCTCGACGGGCGGGCCGCCCGCCGCCTCCTCGCGCTGGTACAGCAGGCCCGCCTCGGTCTGCCCGATCGCCTGCAGGTCGCCGCGCGCGTCGAGCGAGCGCTGCGCGCGGTCGTGCACGGCGGCGGCGCCCTCCCGCTCCTGCTCGAGCAGCACGAAGCGGACGCCGTGCTCGTCGAGCAGCGCGGCGACGTCGGCGTCGCCGCCGGAGGCCATGTCCACCGCGGCCTGGGCGAGCTCGGCCTCGGCGGGGCCGGCCTCCTCGCGCACGAGCTCCTCGGTCGAGACGGCGTCGAGCGTGAGGCCATGGCCGCGCTCGACGTCGACGCCGATGAGTCCCTCGGCGAGCGGCCGCAGCACCATCGTGCCGACCCGCGGGTCGTCCTCGGCCGCCGCGTCGACGAACGCCGGCATGCGGCGCTCGGGCGCGGCGATCACCGTCGCGGGCAGCAGGAACGACGTCGCGATCACGGGCACCGCTGCGGCGACGGCGGCGAGGGCGACGACGCCGCCGGGCACGGCGCCGCGGCGGTCGTCGAGGTCGACGGCGACGACGGCGAGCGCGATGAGCGCGGCGAGCATGACGGATGCGCCGGTGCCGGCCCAGACGGCGACGGGCTCACCGTCGAGGGAGGTGACGGAGAGCCTCGACGCGGCGACCGCGGTGGCGTACCCGGCGAGCAGCAGCGCGAGCCACGGCCAGGCACGGGTGGGGCGCAGGACGATGCCCGCGAGCGCCGCGAGCGCGAGCGGCGCGAGCAGCGCGAGGGCGATCCACTGCGCGTCGAGCTCGGGCGCGGTCGCGGCGACGGCGCCCTCCAGGCTCGCGAGCGTGCCGTCGGGGCCGAGCAGGGCCGCCTCGACCGGGGTAAGCGGGGTCGAGGGCTTCGGCACCCCCGGGTCGGCGAGCGCGGCGAGCGGGCGGCCGTCGATCCACCGGGTGACGACGATCGGCGCGAGCAGCGCCGCGGCGGGGAGGAGCGCGGCGAGCGGCCGCAGCGGCGCCCGCCACCCGGTGCCCATCGCGATGAGCGCGAGCAGGAGCATCGCCGGCAGCAGCACCGGCGCGCCGGCGACCGCCACCGCGAGCGGGATCGCGGCGGCGCCCGCGGCGCGCCACGAGCGGTGGGCGCGCAGCAGCCCCGCGACGGCGAGCGGCAGCGCGACGTGCGCGAGCACGGCGCCGAGCCGCCCGTCGACGATCGCGACGAGGAGGATCGGCGAGAGCGCCCAGACGGCGGCGGCCACGGCGGGCGCCCACCGGGAGTCGGTCATGGCGCGCACGGCGAAGAACGCCGTGACGGAGGCGATCGCCGGCGCGAGGAACAGCACGAGCACGATCGCGGTGGAGGGCTGCCACGGCGTGAGCGAGCCGAGCAGCGCGAGCAGGATCGTGAACGGATCGGCCGGACCGACCACCTCGCCGAGCGCGTCGCGCGGGCCGGCGAGCGCGTTCGCCCACACCTCGGCGAGCGACCCCGACAGCGGGAGCAGGGCGCCGCCGGTCGCGGCGCTCGCCGCGATGAGCTGCGGCGACAGCACGACGCCCACGACGACCGCGAGCGCGGTGACCCACAGGCCCGCGCCCTCGACGAACCCGACGCGCTCGTCGGCGACGCGCTGCATCTGCTCGGGGTCGCCGAGCGACCGCCGCCGCGAGCGCACCGTGCGCCAGCTGGCGCGCAGGCCCCGCATCGACGACCAGCCGGTCGCCTTGGTGCGGGCGATCCGACGCCGCGCGCGAGCGGTCGCGGGCAGCGCGACGAGCGTCGCGAGCGTCGCCCGCCACTCGGCGAGCACGGCGGCGGGCCGCTTGGCGAGCAGGTGCGCGACGGTGCGCACGACCGCGAGCGGCAGCAGCAGGAGCCAGTGCGCGATGAGCGCGAGCGGGTTCGCGTAGGCGAGCCGGCGGTGCAGCTGCGCCCGGCGGGCGACCGCCACGCGCTGCGCGTCGCTGACGGTGCGGGCGTCGAAGTGCTCGGGCCCCCCGGCGCGGCGCACCCGCGCGCGCGGCTCGACCGCGACGCGATGGCCCGCGAGTCGCGCGCGCACGCCGAGGTCGAGGCCGGCGTCGATCGAGCGCAGCGCCGGATCGAAGCCGCCGAGCGCCTCGAACACGTCGCGCCGCACGAGCATGCCGGTCTCGGCGACGCCGAGCACGTCGGAGTCGTCGTCGTGCTGGCCCTGGTCGAGCTCGCCCTCGTGCAGCAGCATGCTGCGACCGAACGGGGTCATCGTCTGCCCGAGCTCGGCGAAGCGGTCGGGCAGGTCGGCGCGCATCACCTTCGGGCCGACGATCGCGACGCTCGGGTGCGACTCCACGTGGCCCAGCAGCGCCTGCAGCGCGCGCGGGTGCGGCGCCGCGTCGTGCGCGAGCACCCACAGCCAGTCGCCCGGCTCGGCCGATGGCAGCGCGCCCGCGCCCCGGTTCACGAGCTGCCCGTACGGCAGCCGCGCCGCAGCGACGACGCTCGCGGCGCGCGACGCCTCGAGCACGGCGCGCGTGTCGTCCTTCGATCCGCCGTCGACGGCGATCAGGCGATCGGGCGCGACCGACTGCGCCTCGATCGCGGCGAGGGTCGCGGGCAGGTACGCGGCGCCATTGCTGGCCGCGAGCACGGCGAAGACCCTCGGATGCACCCGGCAAGGCTAGGCGCGCGGGCCTCGGCGGGCCGGGGTTGGGCCCGGTGCGCCGCCGAATCGCCGCCCGGGGCGCGTCAGTGCGTGAGGATCGCCTGCGTGCGGGGCGCGCGCGGCGCGATCTGCTTGCGGAGCGGCCCGATGACGAAGATGACGAGCAGGATCATGCCGAACTCGATCCAGGGCCGCGACTCGGCGAGCCCCTGCACGAACAGCGCGACCCACAGCAGCAGCGGGATGGCGTTCAGCGCGCGCTCGCCGATCGGCGCCCGGTAGAGCGCGCCGAGGCAGTTGGCGGCGGCGCGGTACTGCAGGGCGGCCCACAGCAGCACGCCGACGAGCCCCAGCTGCATGAAGACGTCGAGCCACACGTTGTGCGCCTGCAGGTAGACCATGCCGTGCATCTCGCCGAGCCGGTCGAACGGCTCCACCCACGGCAGCCAGTAGCCGAGGTAGCCGACGCCCACGACGGGGCTCTCCATGCCGAGCGCGATCACGCGGCCCCAGATGTCGAAGCGGCCCGTCATGTCGGCGTCGCGTCCCAGGAAGTCGGTGACGGCCGTCCAGTTCGCGATGATGAGGCCGACGCAGACGAGGCCCACCGCGATCGCGAGGCCGAAGATCCGGTAGAAGGCCGCGCCGCGCCATCGCACCCAGCTGACGACGAGCACGGCGAGCACCGCCACCATGGCGGTCGCGAAGAGCACGGTCGCGCTGCGGGTGAGCACGTGGACGAGGACGGGCAGGCCCACCCACACGGGCCACCACCGGTCGACGCCGGCCACGGCACGGCATCCGGCGATCACGAGCGCGATGAGCGCCACCATGCCGAGCAGGTTCGCGTTGCCCATCACGCCCTGCACGCGCCCGCCCTCGAAGAGCAGGCCGCTCGACCAGTGCAGCTCGCCGCTCACGTCGGGCGGGTAGTCGGCCCAGAGCGGGAACAGCGGCCGCCGCAGCACGAGCGCGACGAAGGCCTCGAACAGCAGCGACGCTGCGAGCAGCCCCTGCATCGACCAGTGCGTGACGTCGAGGATGACGCGGTACGGCAGCGACGCGATGAGGACGGCGCTCGCGATGGTGCCGAGCAGGATGAACGACCCGAGCAGCGACCATCCGGGCGAGATCGCCCACACGGCCGACGCGACCGCGGCCACCGCGAACGCGACGACCGGCACGGGCATGCGATGCAGCCGCACGCGCAGGAGGCCGAGCTCGATGAAGACCCAGACGAAGGTCAGGCCGACCAGCGCACCCCAGACGGGGTAGCCGATCACGTTGCGGACGGCGTCGCCCGCGGCAGCGTTGGTGACGATCCAGGCTGCCAGCGCGGTGCGGCGGCGCTGGTTCGGCATGGATCCATGGTTCCACGTCCCGCTGTGGACGCGGGCGCCCGCCTCGCGGGTCAGGGCGCTCAGGCCAGCTTGCGGAGCTTGCGGCGCTCGCGCTCGGAGAGCCCGCCCCAGATCCCGAAGCGCTCGTCGTTCTCGAGCGCGTACTCGAGGCACTGCTGGCGCACCTCGCAGCCGTCGCAGATGCGCTTGGCATCGCGGGTGGAGCCGCCCTTCTCGGGGAAGAACGCCTCCGGATCGGTCTCGGCGCAGAGCGCGTCGGCCTGCCAGGCGAGGGCGTGGTCGGCCGCGTCGTCGCGGACACCGGGAACGCCCAGCATGATCGGGTCGACGAACCAGTCGCCGGGCACCCCGCGTCGCAGGCCACCCTCTTCGACGCCTCGCGCCGTCGTGCTGCGCTGCACTCCCTCTCGCATGGCTTCCCCCGGTTCTGCGGGACCCCGGCCGGGCCCGCGTTGCACCCAATTACACCGGTGTAGTTCGCTCCGCGTCAAGTCGGGAATCCTAGGAGTGTCGCGGCCTCTCGGGGCGCAGCGCCGCACTCACGGCGTGTCGCGCTCGAGCGCGAGCCACGCCTCGTCCGAGCGCACCTCGAACGGCTCGGCCGCATCGATCCAGGCGCCCTCGGCCTGCGCGAGCGCGTGCTCGGCGCCGTCGATCGCCACTCGGGTCGGCCGTGCCGCGAGCAGCAGCCCGCGACCCCCGCCCTCGACGCGGTGGGCGCCGGCGATGCGGCGCAGCTCGAAGGGCGCCGCGGGGCGGTACGCGACCGCGCCCTCGAGCGGCGTCGACGGCAGGCGGGGCTCGACGAGCGGCGTCGTGTCGACGACCCGCAGCAGCTCGGGCACGTCGACGTGCTTCGGGGTGAGGCCGCCGCGCAGCACGTTGTCGCTCGGCCCCATCAGCTCGATCGCGAGGCCCTCGAGGTAGGCGTGGAGGTTGCCGGCGGGCAGGTACAGCGCCTCGCCCGGCGCGAGCGAGACGCGGTTGAGCAGCAGGGCCACGAGGATGCCCGGGTCGCCCGGGTGGGTGCGCGCGAGCCGGTCGACGGTGTCGGCCTCCACCGGGTGCGCCGCCGCGATCGCCGGAGCGACCGCCTCGGCCGCGGCGACGGCGGCGGCGACCTCGTCGCCGCCCGAGAGCAGCCACGCGAGCGCGTCGCCCGCCCGCACGCGCGCGGCGACGGGCGCGAGCCGCGCATCGGCCGCGGCGAGGGCGTCGAGCACGCGCAGCGCCTCGCCCGCGGGGCGGAACCCGCTGAGCGCCTCGAACGGCGTCACCGCGACGATGAGCTCGGGCTTCGGATGCGGGTCGCGGTAGTTGCGCTCGGGCGCGTCGCGGGCGATGCCGAGCCGATCCTCGCGCGCGAAGCCCTCCTGCGCCTCCGAGGCATCCGGGTGCGCCTGCAGCGACAGCGGCTCGGCCGCCGCGAGCGCCTTCAGCAGCAGCGCCGGCTGCGGCCGGCCCCACGCGTCGAGCGCCTCGCCGAGCCCGCGCCCCGCGTGCTCCCCCGCCGCGACGGTCGACGGGCAGCCCGGGTGCGCGCCGAGCCACAGCTCGGCCTCGGGGTCGCCGGAGGCGTCGCGGCCGAGGTAGTCCGCGAGCAGCGTCCTGCTGCCCCACGCGTATGCCCTCGGCTCGTTGGCGATCGGCACAAACACGCGCGCGGTCTCCTTCCGGCAGATTGGCACGAGCGTACCAACGGGCGGGGCGGTCGCCGCCCGCCGCCCTAGCCTTGCCGCGACGGCCGAGCTCGGCCGGGAGAGACGAGGAGCCATGACGTTCACGCCGCTGGAGAGCGACTTCTACGGGTTCGCCGCCGACCTCAGCGAGGCCGAGCAGGCGTCGCTGGCCGAGGTCCGCGCGTTCATGGAGGAGCGCGTGCGACCGGTCATCGACGAGCACTGGCACCGGGACGCGTTCCCGACCGAGCTCGTGCCCGGCATCGCGGCGCTCGGCGTCGTCGGCCCCGGCTGGCCCGAGACCGCGAGGTTCGAGAACTCGGCGGTGTACCGCGGCTGGGTCGCGCTCGAGATGAGCCGCGTCGACGCATCCGTGTCGACCTTCGTCGGCGTGCAGAACGGCCTCGTCGCAGGATCGATCGGCGTCGCCGGCTCCCCGGAGCAGCGCGCCGAGTGGCTGCCGCGCCTCGCCGACTGCTCGGTCATCGGCGCCTTCGGGCTCACGGAGCCCCTCTCGGGCTCCGACTCGGCGCAGGGGCTGCGCACCACCGCCCGCCGCGAGGGCGACGAGTGGGTGCTCGACGGCGCCAAGCGCTGGATCGGCAACGCCACCCACGCCGACATCGTCGTCGTGTGGGCGAAGGACGTCGAGGACGGCCAGGTGAAGGGCTTCATCGTGCCGACCGACGCGGCGGGCTTCCGCGCCACGAAGATCGAGCGCAAGATCGCGCTCCGCATGGTGCAGAACGCCGACATCGAGCTCGAGGGCGTGCGCGTGCCGGAGTCGATGCGGCTGCAGGGCGCGTCGAGCTTCCGCGACACCGCGCGCGTGCTGCGGCTCACGCGCGCCGAGGTCGCGTGGAGCGCCGTCGGCGTCATGATCGGCGCCTACGAGGCGGCAGTGCGCTACACGACCGAGCGCGTGCAGTTCGGCAAGCCGGTCGCCGGCCACCAGCTCGTGCAGGACCTGCTCGCCAAGTCGCTCGGCCACATCACCGCGTCGATCGCGCTGTGCGTGCAGGTCTCGCGGATGCTCGACGAGGGCCGGCAGGAGGATGCCCACTCGGCGCTCGCGAAGGCCTTCGCGACGACGCGGATGCGCGAGGTCGTCTCGTGGTGCCGCGAGGTGTGCGGCGGCAACGGCATCGTGACCGACTACGACGTCGCCCGCTTCTTCGTCGACGCGGAGGCGCTCTACACGTACGAGGGCACGGCGCAGATGAACGCGCTCATCGTCGGGCGGGCCATCACGGGGAGCTCGGCGTTCGCCTGACGCTCCGCAGCGATTCGGCCGCGCGGCGCACCGCGCGGCCGATCGCCCAGCCCGTCACGTGCGTGAGCGCCTCGCGCACGATGCCGGGCGTCATCTTCGACACGCCGAGCTCCCGCTCGCGGAAGAGGATCGGCTCCTCGACGACCACCGCCCCCGCGTCGTGCGCGCGGCGCGTCATGTCGATCTGGAAGCAGTAGCCCTGGCTGCGCACGTCGTCGAGCGGCAGCCGGCGCAGCAGCTCGGCGGTGTAGGCGCGGCATCCGGCCGTCATGTCGTGCACCGGCGAGCCGAGCGCCACCCTGGCGTACAGGTTGCCGGCGCGCGAGATCGCCTCCCGGTGCCACGGCCAGTCGACGATGCCGCCGCCGTCGACCCAGCGCGAGCCGATCACGAGATCGGCGCCCGGCCGCCCGTCGTGCCGCAGCCGCGCGAGCATGCGCGGCACCGCGTCGGCCGGGTGCGAGCCGTCGGCGTCGAACTCGACCACCGCATCCGCGCCGCGCTCGAGCGCGAGCCGCATGCCGTCGAGGTAGGCCGCGCCGAGCCCCTGCTTCGCGGGCCGGTGCAGCACGCTGATGCGCGGGTCGGCCGCGGCCATCGCGTCGGCGAGCTCGCCGGTGCCGTCGGGGCTGCTGTCGTCGATCACGATCACCTCGACGTCGGGCGCGGCCTGCAGCAGCCGGTCCATGGTGACCGGCAGCGCCTCGAGCTCGTCGTAGGTGGGGACGAGGACGATGGCGCGCAATGGGGCTCCGAGCGGTCGTGGACAGGATCGGGTGCATCCTCGCACACGGCTCCCGGGACGTCGGCCCGCGGTCCCGCGCTGCGATACCGTGGACGGTCGCCCGCCCCGAGGAGCCCGCAGCATGACCGAGACCCCGCCCGTGGTCGCGCCCGCCCGGCGCGAGCGGCTGCTGTGGATGGACGGCCTGCGGGGGCTCGCGATCCTGCTCATCGTGCTGCTGCACGCGACCGAGATGCTGCGCTCGATCGGCCTGCAGCCGCACATCGCGGTCGACATCTTCAACACGGTCGCGTCGCCGTTCCGCATCCCGCTGCTCATGACGCTCTCGGGCATGCTGCTGGGCGGCTCGCTGTCGAAGGGCGCGGGCCGCTACGTGAGCGGCAAGCTGCGCGCGATCGCCTGGCCGTACGCCGTGTGGCTCGTCATCCTGCTGCTGGTGTTCCCGAGCCTCGGCCCCGACATCCTGGTGCGCGGCCTCTGGGCGCCGAACACCTACCTCTGGTACCTGCACACGCTGCTGATCGCCTACCTCGTGGCGCTCGCACTGCGCCGCGTGCCCGACTGGATCAGCATGGTCGGGGCGCTGCTGCTCGCTGCCGCCGTCACGCTGCTGCCGATGCCCGAGGTCGTCGCGACGATGAAGCTCGAGCGGACGTTCCTCATGCTCGCGTTCTTCTTCGCCGGCCACCTGCTGATGCAGCACCTGCCGACCGCGCTGCCGCTGCTGCGCCACCCCGTCTCGATCGTCGTCGGCCTCGTCTGCACCGGCAGCGTCGTGGTGGCCTCGCTGCAGCCGGGCTGGAACGTCTCGAACGACGTGACCTTCGCCGTGCCGCTGCTCGCATCGCTCGCGGTCGGGCTCGCGCTGCTGTCGCTCCTGCCCTGGCGCGACCCGGTGTCGCGCTGGCTGCGCTGGGTGGGCCGGCACTCGATCGTCTACTACGTGACCCACTGGATCGCGCTCTACTGGACGCTGCAGCTCGTGGCGGGTCCGCTCATCCGCTTCGGCTTCAGCGAGGTCGCGGTCGCGATGGTCGTCGGCGCGATGGTGGCGGGCGCGGCGCTCGCGTGGCTCGTGCAGCTGCGCACGCCCGTGCGCTGGCTGTTCCGCGTCTGAGGGACGACCTGGATAGCATCGGAGCGGGGCCGAGCGGCCTCCGACGCTCGGCAGAGGAGAGATCGTGACGCAGCAGCACGTGGTCGTCACCGGCGCGGCCGGCTACATCGGCAGGCACGTCGTGACGGCGCTCCTCGACGAGGGCGCCCGCGTCACCGCCGTGGTGCGCCAGCACCGCGCCTACCGCGTCGACGAGCGCGCCGACATCGTCGAGCTCGACCTGCTCGCGCCCGGCGCCGACCTCGCGCGCCTCACCGCCGAGGGCCCGGATGCGCTCGTCCACCTGGCGTGGGAGGCGGGCTTCGCGCACGACGCGCCCGCGCACATGCTGCGGCTCTCGGACCACTACCGGGTGCTGTCGCACTTCGCGGAGGCCGGCGTCGGCCGGATCGCGGCGCTCGGCACCATGCACGAGGTCGGCAGGCACGAGGGCGCGATCACCGCCGAGACCCCGACCAACCCGATGTCGCTCTACGGCATCGCGAAGGACGCGCTGCGCCGCGCGGTGCTGCACTCCTTCGGCGAGACCCATGCGGTGCAGTGGCTGCGGGCGTACTACATCTACGGCGACGACCGGAACAACCAGTCGATCTTCACGAAGCTGCTGCAGGCGGCAGAGCAGGGCAAGCAGGTCTTCCCGTTCACGACCGGCACGAACCGCTTCGACTTCATCCACGTGCGCGAGCTCGGGCAGCAGATCGCCGCGGTCGCGCTGCAGGACGAGGTGCGCGGCGTGATCAACGTGTGCTCGGGCGAGCCGGTGTCGCTGCGCGACCAGGTCGAGCGCTTCATCGCCGACCACGAGCTCGACATCCGCCTCGACGTGGGCGCCTTCCCCGACCGCCCCTACGACTCCAAGGAGACGTACGGCGACGCGACGGTCATCCGCGAGCTGATGGCGAAGCGCGCCCGCTGACTGCGGAGGGACAGCAGCGGGGGCCGGCATGCGCCGGCCCCCGCTCTCGTCGCTCGCGAGCCCCTAGAAGGTCGGGCCCGCGGGCAGGCGCGCGATGGCCGCCGCCGACATCGCCGTGCGGCTGCTCAGCGTGCCGCCGAGCTCGGCCAGCACCGTGCGGCTCGGCACGTACCGCGCCGCGCCTGCTTCGAGCATGTACGTGCGGCCCGTCGGGTCGACGACGAACTGGTGCACCACCGCGGTCGAGCGGTCGAGCTGGTCGCAGACCGCGGCGCTGAGCGCGACGTGGTCGAGCCGCCACGCGGCGGCGACGGTCGCCGATGCGAAGGGCCGCAGCTCCCCGCCGATCGACACCAGGTCGGTCGAGCCGCACCGGTAGCCGAAGTCGTCGATCGCCGGCCCCTTGGGCAGCGCCGCGATCGCCGCGGAGGAGAGGTTGCGCCACTCGAGCGGCATGCCGAGCGCCGTCGCGTAGTCGCGGTGCGCGAGGTACATCGCGCGCGTGCCGTCCCACAGGTAGATGCGCGCATCCGGACCCCGCACCCACTCGCCCGCCGCGAGCGGCGACGTCGCGTCGGCGCCCTTGGGCAGCAGCGCGATGGAGGACGCCGGCACCGGCGTGCGGCCGCTCAGCGTGCCGCCGAGGTCGGTCAGCACCGCGCGGCTCGGCACGTAGCGCGCCTGGCCGCCCTCCATCAGGTAGGTGCGGCCCGACTCGTCGACGATGAACTCCAGCGCGCCCGTGCTCGAGCGGGTCAGCTCGGCGCACAGCTCGGCGTCGAGCGACGCGTGCGTGAGGCGCCACGCGGCCGCGGCCGTCGTCGAGGCGTACGGGCGCAGCACGCCGTCGGTCGCGACGAGGTCGGTCGAGGCGCACCGGAAGCCGAAGCCGCCGATCGCGGGACCCGCGGGCAGGGCCCGCACGACGTCGTCGGTGACGTTCCGCACCTGCCAGGGCAGGCCGAGCGCGTTCGTGAACTCGGAGTGCTGCACGTGCAGCGCGCGCGAGCCGTCCCAGAGCAGCACGCGGCCGTCGCTGCCGCGCACGAGCTCGCCGAGCTCGACGTCGAGGATGCGCGGCACGCCGTCGAGGCCGCGCGGCGCGACCTCCCAGATGCGCGCCGGCACGCCGAAGCGCGAGCGGATGAACTCGTAGGAGGCCTCGTCGGCCACCGGCTGGAGCCGCGCGCCGGAGGCGAGGTAGAGCGCGCCGCCGCGCTCGCGCACGAAGTGCGGCCCGAGCGCGCTGCCCGCCGAGGGCAGCGCCTGCAGCACGGTGCCGAGCTCGGTGCGCGCCGTGAAGAGCGCCGAGCCGCCGTACTTCGCGGGGTCGACGCGCAGCATGCCGCCGTCGGTCAGCAGGTAGGCGCCGGCGGCGCCGCGGAGGCGCGACGGCAGCTCGGCCGCGGTCGCCGGCAGCTGCTGCAGCGACGCGTCGGTGAAGACGGTGCCCGCGCTCGACGGGAGCAGCTGGATCTGCGCCTGCGAGAGCGCGACGACGCCGCTGCCGCTCTTGATGCGCAGGATGGTGCCCGCGGCGTTCCGCACCGCCGTGCCAGAGTCGAGCACGGGCGGCCCGACGCGCAGGTGCGCGATCGCGGCGTCGTCGAGGCGCACGCGGTCGGCGGAGTAGCCGTAGCGCGTGGGGATCGTGACGTCGGCGAGCTCGCGCCGCGTGCCCGACTGGATGAGCCAGTCGTGGCCGTCGCTGCCGACGACGGTCGCGGCGATCGCCTCGCCCGCGGGCAGGCGGGCCTGCAGGGCCGAGCTGAGCCTCGGGTGGCCGGTGCACGCGAGCTGCCACTGCTGCAGCTGCGAGCACGAGGCGAAGCGGTGCGACACCCCGTCGTCGACGAGGCGCACGGCGCCGTCGGTGCCGGTGACCAGGCGTCCGAGCGCCGCGCCCTCGGTGTAGGCCGAGAGGGTCGCGCCGTCGACGTCGCGCGGCTCGCCGAAGGCGGGGCTGTACTCGGCGAGGATCTCGCGGGAGGTCACGTGGTGCCGCGCCGTGCCACTGATCAGGTAGACCTTGCCGTTGCCGCGGTCGCGCAGCAGCGACGTCGAGGCGACGCCTTCGCGCGGGTCGCCGAACCAGTCGGTCCACATGCGCCAGAAGTTGCGGTTGCCGTAGGCGGAGCAGGCGTCGCCCGAGCCGTAGAGGTTGCCGAGCGCCGCGGCGTTCGGCTGGTACGGCGTGTAGACGTAGAGGCCCGCGGTCGCCTGGTTGCGGATGTACACGGGGCTCGTGCCGCAGGCGATGTTGGGGTGGTACTGGATCTGGTTGGTCTGGCCCGCGCGGTAGCGCCAGTTCTCGGGGTGGGCGGCGTAGCGCTGGAACTGCCGTCCCGCGTTGTAGAGCTGGTAGAAGAACCCGCCGAAGGCCGGGTCGCACGGCGCCGTGTCGGGGCAGGCGAAGCCCGTGGCGCGCTCGTAGCGGATCGCGGTGGGCGCCGTGAGCGTCACGAGGCTCTGCTCCTTCTGGAGGAGCACGAGCAGCGCGCGAGGGCTGATGTCGCAGGCGCGCGAGACGTCGGTGATGATCTGCGCCGAGGTGCGGTTCGCGTAGGCCGGGATGGCGTCGCAGTACTGGCTGCCTGCCATCGCGGGCGTCGGCTGCCGGTAGTCCTTGAGGCACGTGTAGCCGCTCTGGCACGTGCGCACCTGCGCGTCGAGGAAGGCCTGCACCTGCGCCGCGGTCATCGCGTCGCCGTCGAAGAACTGCTCGTCGCTGACGATGTAGCCGGGGTCGAAGTTCGAGGCCACGGCCGCCTCTGCGGCGGGGGGCTCGCTGGGCGGCGCGACGGTCAGCAGGCCGGCGACGAGCGCCACCACCGCCGCCGCAGACACCTTGGTGCGCCATCGCCGCATGCTTCAACCAATCCTTGAGAGTTCGGGCGCGTCGATGCTACCCCACGGCGTGTGCCGCACAAGGGCGATGGGTGGTGCGGGCCGGCTCAGCCCTGCCGCAGGTCGAGCAGGCTGCCGTCGAGCGCGAGCATGCCGCCCGAGGTGCGGAAGCCGCCGCCGAGCACCGTGAAGTGGCCGGCGTGCTGGAGCGAGTCGTACATGTGGGTGCGGTGCTCGTCCTGCGCGGTGGCCGAGATCGTGTACGCGCCGGGGGCGAAGGGCAGGTGCTCGACGCGCACGTCGACCGAGCCCGATCCGCGCTCGACCGCCTCCGGCACGAACCCGCTGTCGCGGCCGTGCAGGCTCCACAGGTGCATGCCGTCGACGGTGTGCAGCTGCACGCCGAAGACGGGCCGCTCGATGCGCTCGGAGGCCTCGAACGACAGCCGGAAGGTCGCGGGCGCGCCCGCGCGCGCCTCCGACACCTCGTCGCCGTGCTCGTCGACGAGGCTCAGCCGCGTGAACTGCACCTCGCCCGAGCCGTGGCGCACGCCGCCGCCGGGGCCGGCGGTCACCGCGTGGCCCGAGTCGGCGTACTCGTCGACGATGTCGGATGCGACGCCGACGTCCTGCAGGACGCCGTTGTCGAGCCATGCGGCGTGGTCGCAGAACGTGCGCATCTGCTCGATGCCGTGGCTCACGACGATCACCGTGCGGCCCTCGCGCCGGAACTGCGCGAACTTGTCCATGCACTTCTCCTGGAACTCCATGTCGCCGACGGCGAGCACCTCGTCGACGAGGAGCACGTCGGGCTCGACGTGGATGGCGACGGAGAAGCCCAGGCGCACATACATGCCCGAGGAGTAGTTCTTGACCGGCTGGTCGATGAAGCGCTCGACGCCCGAGAAGGCGACGATCTGGTCGAACTTGCGGTCGAGCTCCTGGCGCGTCATGCCGAGGATCGAGCCGTTGAGGTAGACGTTCTCGCGACCGGAGAGCTCGGGGTGGAAGCCGGAGCCGACCTCGAGCATCGCCGCGACGCGGCCGCGGGTCGTGATCGAGCCGGAGTCGGGGTTCAGGATGCGCGCCATGCACTTCAGGAGCGTCGACTTGCCGGAGCCGTTGCGCCCGAGCAGCCCGAACGTCGAGCCCTCCGGCACCTCGAACGAGACGTCCTTGAGCGCCTCGAAGCGGTCGTAGACCGCGCGGCGCCCGCTCAGCAGGGTCTGCTTGATCGACTGGTTGCGGTCGCGGTAGACGCGGAAGGACTTCGAGACGTGGTCGACGTCGACGGCGGCGGTCATCAGATCTCCTCGACGATGTCGCGGGCGAGGCGGTCGAAGACGAGCTTGCCCACGATGAGCGACGCCGCCGACCAGATGAGGAGGGTCACCCAGATGTCCCACGTGGGCACCGCGAAGTCGTAGAGGATGTTGCGGTACGCCTCGATGAAGCGCTCGGCCGGGTTGGCCTGGAAGATCGCGACGAGCGGCAGGTCGACGCCGTCTGCGGCGAACGCCTCCTGGCGCTCGCGCACGAGCTCGACCGAGAAGAGCACGCCCGAGGCGTACATCCACACCTGGCTGAAGATGCTCCAGAGGTGCCGCAGGTCGCGGAAGTAGATGCTCGCGACGCTCAGCACCATCGAGATGCCCAGCACGAAGGCGAAGGTGAGCACGAGCAGCGGCACGAGGAGCGGCGCGTACAGCAGCACGAGCGGGCCGCCCACGAGCGCCATCACCGCGAGCAGCACGAGCAGCTCGATGCCGAAGTTGAAGCTCGACGAGAGCACCGACGAGACCGGCAGCACCGAGCGCGGGAAGTAGACCTTCGTCAGCAGCCCGGCGTTGTCGAGCATGCTGTTCATGCCGGCCGCGACGGAGCCCGAGATGAAGCCCCAGACGATGACGCCGACGCCGATCCAGAGCGGGAAGACCTCGAGGCCCGAGTTCGTGCCGGGCGCGACCGGCAGCTGGAAGAGCAGGCCGAAGACGATCGAGTAGACCGCGATCTGCGCGAGCGGGTTGATGAGCGACCAGACGCGGCCGAGGAAGGTGCGCTTGTACTGCGCGCGGATCTCGCGCAGCGTGAGGTTGCGCATCAGGTTCAGGGTGACCCTGCGCTCCTCGCGCCTGCTCTCGCGCTCGACCTGGCTCATCGTCCTCCGTCCCCCGGCGGACGGGAACGTCGCTCGGGCAGAGGCGAGACTACCACCGCAGGCGCCTGCATCACGGGCCCTCGACGCCCGGCACGATCTGCAGGTAGCGCTGCGTGAGCACGAGCACGACGACATCCGCTCCCGCCGCCTCGGCCTCCGCCGCGACGTCCGGCATGCCCGACGGCGCCTCGAGCGACGAGCGGATCTGCGTCGTCTCCTGGAACATCGTCTGGAACATCGGGCCGATCTGGCTGCCGGTCGAGTCGCGCACGAGCAGCACGTGCTGCTCCATGGGCGCCGCCGACGTGCTGGTGGTGATGGGCAGACCCTCCATGTCGGTCGACGTGGCCGCGTCGGCCTCGCGCTCGACGCCGTCGGGGCCGACGATCGTCATGGGCGCGGGCTCCTCCGTCCACACCGGCACGGTCCAGTCGGGGCCGGGCTCGCGCGGCAGGCCCACGCCGGCGAACTCGTTGCGGTCGAGCACGACGTCGGCACCCTCGATCGGGAGCTCCGGCATCGCCGCGAGCGACGCATCCGCCTCCCGCATGCACGCGGCCAGCTGCTCGAAGGCGACGGATGCGCCGTAGTCGGTCCAGTGGCTGTTGAGGGGCGAGTAGAGCGGCGTCGTGGCCGCCTCCTCGGCCATCGCCGCGCGCACGTCGACCCACGGCACCTCCGGCAGCTCCTCCTGCAGCTGCGCGAAGTGGCCCGGTCCCCGCAGCGCCTCCATCCAGTCGGGCAGCGCCTCGGGCACGATCTGCCACTTCGCCGGCGCGACGACCACGTACAGGTCGCGCCCCTGCTCGGCGAGGTCGGCGCGCATGTTCGACAGGTAGCCGTCCCACGCCTCGACGTGCTCGGGCGACAGCTCGGTGCGGCCCACCGCCTGCGAGAGGTTCGACCAGTGAGGCTCGCCCAGCAGCACGTGGCCGTCGTCGCCCTCGACCCAGTAGCCGCCGAGCCCGTCGACGTGCTCCTGCCAGACCGCCTCCGACGCGGCCGCGGCCTCGCCAGCCCACGGATCCACGGCGGGCTCGGCGAAGTCGGGGGCGCACGCGGCGGGCAGCGGCGCGCCCGGCTCGGCGGTGGGCTGGATCACGCCCTCGCCGAGCGGGCTCTGCTGCCCGCGCCAGACCATGCCGGCGATCGTCGCGACGACCACGAGCGCGATCAGCAGCACGAAGGGCACGAGCCGCCACCGGTGGTCGTGGCGCCACGACGCCTTCGCCTCCGGCAGGTCGCGCAGGCCCTGCCCGCCCTCGGCCGTCATGCCCCGCTCCCGGTCTCGGCGCGCATCCGCACCGCTCGGGGCGTGGACGAGAAGCGCGGGTCGACGATCCGTCCCATGAGGCGCTCCCACGCGGGCGTGATCGCGCGGGCGTAGAGGCGCTCGAGCCAGCCCGGCGTCCAGTTCTTGAGGCTCATCGCCGGCTGCTCGATGAGGTGCCACGAGAGGTACGCCGCGATGTGGACGGCGACGATGACCACCACGTGGTAGACGAGCCAGCCGGCGTCCTGCAGCCCGAAGTAGGCAGCGAACTGCATGATCGGCCACGCGAAGATGTAGACGCCGTACGAGAAGTCGCCCGGCTTCTCCCAGCTCCGCAGCCGCGTCGCCCGCACCGCGAACCACATGAGCACGTAGCTGAAGAGGTAGGTGCCCCAGATGTTCCAGCCGCCGAACGCGTACGTCGCGCCAGCGCCGAGCGCGGCGGCGATCGCGAGGCGGTCGTCGATCGGGATGCGGTCCTTCCAGACGGCGAAGAGCATGCCGAAGGCGAAGGGCGCGAGGAACATGAGCATGAACGGGTCGCTCAGCCAGCGCCACGCGTTCCCGACCGTGCCCGCGCCCATCCACTGCATCGCGTTCAGGACGATGATCGCCGAGGCGACGGCCGTGGTGAGCCACCGGTAGGCGAGCAGGCCGAGGAGCCCCATGAACCCGACGAGGATGTAGGCGCGGAACTCGTAGAGCAGGGTCCAGGCGGAGCCGTTCCAGTCGTGTCCGCCGTGCGAGGCGAACGGCAGCGAGTCGCCCATCTCGGCGATGTTGCGCTGCCCGAGCTCGAGCCACATGTTGCTCAGGAAGTACGTCCAGGGCGACTCGCGGGGCGCCGTGAAGTAGCCGTCGATGCTGCCCGTCTCGCGCCACCAGGCGATGGGCGCGAGCACGAATGCCGTCGTGAGCAGCGCGAGCCAGAACGCCGGGAAGATGCGCAGCGCGCGGCGCCAGAAGTAGCGGAAGATCGACGACCGGCCCATGCGCGACTGCGTGATGAGGAACCCGGAGAAGAAGAAGAAGCCCGCGACGGCGACGCCGCCGAGCGACTGCTCGGTGGAGATCTGCACGCCGAGGTCGTTGCCGCCGTAGAAGCCGCCGAGCGGCCCCGCGTGGCTGAAGATCACCAGGAACGCCATGAGCCACCGGAGGAAGCCGATGCTGTTCGACCGCGGGTCGAAGGCCTCCTCGAGCGTGAGCGCGGTGCGCCGCTCGCCCACTCAGCGCCTCTTCAGGACGCGCCGCGCGTTGCGGTAGCCCCCGCGCATGGCGGCGTAGGCGGGCACGAGCGCCTTCGCGAGGCGCGGCGAGCGGCCCAGCACCGACAGCTTGAGCGCGGCGACGAGGTCGATGCCGCTGTTGGCGCGCACGCGGGCGATCTGCTCCTCCGGGGCGCCCGGGATGCCGGCCGAGATCGCGTCGAGCTTGTACTCGAGCATCGTGTGCGACTCGGCCGCCTGCCGTGTGCCCATGACGGTGCGCACCTGGTAGCCGCGGCTGAAGGCGGCGTAGCCGAACAGGCGCTCGACGACGTGCGTGAGGCCGCCGTCGGAGTAGCCGCCCTCGGTCGGGAAGTCGTCCCACGCGAAGTCGGCGTCGAGGAGCGGCCGCAGCGCAGCGGGCCGGGCGATGAACATCGAGCCGTAGGGCGCGAGCGGGCTCAGGTCGTCGAACTCGACGTCGATGCCGAGCCGCTTCGCGAGCCGCTGCGCGGGCGCGCGGTTCGTGAACCAGGCGTTGCCCATCGTCGGGTAGCCCATGTGGATCATCGGCGGGAACACCATGCCGAGCGTGTCGTCGGCGGCGAAGCCGCGCAGCACGTTGGCGGTGTAGCCGGGCGAGCCGAGCAGGTTGAGCAGCAGGTGGTCCTTGAAGAAGGTGCCCTTCGTGTAGCCGTCCTGCGGGCTGCGCTTGGAGTGCAGCTTCACGATCACGTCGAACTCGTCGCCGAGCAGCACGTCGCGGCAGCCGAGCAGGAACGCCGAGATGTCGCGCCCGCGGTTGGAGGGCAGCACGCGCACGTCGTCGCCCGTGCGGCCGCGCGCGGCGAGCCGCTCGAGGATGCGCTCGCGCTTCGCGTCGTCGCTCGTCGTGGCGATGAGCCGGTAGCCGCCCGGGATCGTGTCGGCGCGGTCGAGCAGCTCGTCGATGAGGTCGTCGTAGTAGACGTGGGCGAGCACGCCGACGCGCAGCGCCGACGGGTCGGCGCCGCCGAGGTCGACGTCGGGGTGGATGTCGAGCATCGCCAGGTTGGCGTGGAGCGCGCGCGGCTGCGCCGTGCGGGCCTGGTCCTCCCACAGCAGCCGCATCGGGAAGCCCTTGTCGCGCATCCGCTCGATGACGCGGCCCGCCCGGATCGCGCGCTCGTCGTGGTAGAGCGGGTCGTGGAAGAACAGCCGGCGCTTGATGATCGGCAGCCCGTCGTCGACCATCTCGGTGATCATGTCGAAGATCGGGTGCGCGACCGGGTAGTCGGCCTCGGGGAACGCCGTCGCCGAGCGGAAGCCCTTCGACTCGAAGTGGTCGGTGAAGCGGCCCTCGTGCTGGCCGATGGAGTCCTCGTACGACTCGATCGGCGGCATGCCGTCCCAGTACTCGCGCCACGCGGGGCTCTGGTGCATGCTGCGGCGCACGGTGATCCAGTGCGTCTGCAGGTGGCGCTTGAGCGTGCCGGTCGCGGCGAGGCTGCTCACCGCGGGCCCGTGGTCGGTGACGCCCCAGAAGTCGCACTCGGTCGCGGCCATGCGCTCGAGCATCGGCTGGTAGGAGCCGATCGGGCCGTAGAACGTGTAGTTCATGAGCGTCAGCTCGTCGTAGCCGGCGAGCCGGTCCCAGCCGAACTCGCGCATCGCGTCGCGGTAGGCCATGACGTCGAAGCCGACGTTCTCGCGCTCCCAGACCGTGTCGGCGACCGCCTCGAGGGTGCTGCGCCCCTCGGCGCTCAGCGGCGAGTTCGAGACGACGAAGATGTGCTCGTAGTGGTCGCGCACCGCCTGCAGGTGGTGCGGGATGAAGTCGCCGACATGCCCGGCCTTGTCGTAGACGAGGTAGAAGAGCACGTTGGGCATGCGGTGGGCCTCACAGGTCGGCGAGCAGAACGGCAGCCCCCAGGGTACCGTCCATCGCGGACTCAGTCGCCGGAGCGGGGCGGGCGCAGGCGCCCGGCGCCGGTCTGCAGGCCGCGCGCGACGCGGCCGCCGACCGACCGGATCGTGCCGCCCACGCCGCGCGCGACCTGGGCGCGCAGGGCCGCGAGCTCGCGCTCCATGCGCTCCACGGCCTCGCGCGTGCGGCCGAGCTCGGCCGCGAGGCTCGCGTGCACCGCCTCGAGGTGGTCGCGCTGCGCCTCGGTGCGCTCGTGCGCTACCCGCGACGCCTCGGCGCGCGCGGCGTCGGCCTTCTCGTCGATGCGGCGGAAGCCGTCGGCGACGAACAGGGCTGCGCCCAGGTCGTCGACCGAGGCCATGCTGCGCCGCAGGTAGTCGTCGCGGATGCCGAGGTTGAAGGCGGCGTGCGCGTCGGCGTCGGCGTAGGCGCTGTTGCCGGTGGCGGAGGTGTCGTCGCGGCGGTGGTGCCAGAAGGCGAGCGGCTCGCCGTCGATGAAGCCCACCTCCGACGTGCGCAGCACCCGCAGCAGCAGGTCCCAGTCGGCGAGCGCCGTCAGGCGGTCGTCGTAGCCGTCGACCGCGTCGTAGGCGCTGCGGCGGTAGACGAGGCAGATGGGCGGCGTCGCGTTGCGGTAGAGCGTCTCGGTGAGCGTGACCGCGGTGGTGCGCGCCTGGTAGACCTCGCGCTCGAGCTCGACGACCTCGTCGCCCTCGACCCGCTCCCACACGACCGCGGTGCGGGTGGCGACGGCGGCCTCGTGGGCGTGCTCGGCGAGGTGCGCGGCGGTGCGCTCGAGGAACCGAGGGTCCCAGCTGTCGTCGTCGTCGTGGAAGACGAAGGTGGCGGCACTCGAGGCGCGCACGCCGATGTTCATGCCGCGGGGGCGTCCGACGGGCTGCTCGTGGTGCACGACCACGACCTCGTCGGCGACGGTGCCGCGCACCGCGTCGAGCAGGCGCTCGACCCCCGCCGCATCGCCGCCGTCGTTCACGACCACGAGCTGCCGCGGGCGCTCCGTCTGCGCGTCGATGCTGCCGAGCGCGCGCTCGAGCAGCAGCGGGCGGTCCTTCGTGCGGACGACGACGGCGACGTCGACGGCCATGTCAGCGACGCCCCTGCTCGAGGAGCCGCTCGAGGTAGGCGCCGTAGCCGCTCTTCACGAGCGGCTTCGCGAGCTCGGCGAGCTGCGCGTCGTCGATCCACCCGGCGCGCCAGGCGATCTCCTCGATGCAGCCGATCTTGAACCCCTGCCGGTCCTCGATGACCCGCACGTACTCGCTCGCCTGCATCATCGACTCGAACGTCCCGGTGTCGAGCCACGCGACCCCGCGGTCGAGCACCTGCACCTGCAGCCTGCCCTCGTCGAGGTAGCGCTCGTTGATGCTCGAGATCTCGAGCTCGCCGCGAGCGCTCGGCTCGATCGACTTCGCGATCTCGACGACGCCGTTGTCGTAGAAGTAGAGGCCGGGCACCGCGTAGCTGCTCTTCGGGTGGGCCGGCTTCTCCTCGATGGAGACGGCCTTCATCTGGTCGTCGAACTCCACCACGCCGTAGGCGCTCGGGTCGGCGACCTGGTAGGCGAACACGACGCCGCCGTCGACGTCGGTGTGCGAGCGCAGGTTCGAGCCGAGCCCCGTGCCGTGGAAGATGTTGTCGCCGAGCACGAGCGCCGCCGAGTCGCCGTCGAGGAACTCCTCGCCGATGATGAACGCCTGCGCGAGGCCGTCGGGGCTCGGCTGCACCGCGTACTCGATGCGCATGCCGAGCGACGAGCCGTCGCCGAGGAGCGCCTTGAACTGCTCGTTGTACTCGGGCGTCGTGATGACGAGCACCTCGCGGATGCCGGCCATCATGAGCGTCGACAGCGGGTAGTAGACCATCGGCTTGTCGTAGATGGGCATGAGCTGCTTCGAGATGCCCTTGGTGATCGGCCACAGCCGCGTGCCGCTGCCGCCTGCAAGGATGATGCCGCGCATGGGTCGATGCCCGTCCTTCCGGTCGCTGTCGGGTGCGATGCAGTCTATGTGGCCGGAGGTCGCGTGCGGCCTCAGGAGCCGGCGACGGGACCCATGACCACGGTGACGAGCGTCGTGACGACGACCGCGAGGCATCCGGCGATCACGAGCGCCTGCCAGCGCAGCCGCTGCGCGATGAGCGCGAGCGACGCGAAGGCCACGAAGCCCATCGTCGCGCCGTAGCGCGCGCTCGGCCGGGGGAAGTAGTGCGTGCCGCCGCTCGAGAGGAACGACTGCAGCTGCACGATGAGCGGCCAGCCCAGCGAGCCGATGAGCGCCGCGATCGCGATCACCGCGAGCGCGCTGCCGCGGCGCGCGACGGCGAGGCCGACGAAGATCGCCGCGAGGCCGACGATCGAGCCGATCCCGCCGACGAAGGCGACGAGCTCGCCCGAGGCGACGCCCTCCTGCGCGTACGTGTGGCCCATGGTGGACAGGCCGCGCGGGATCGTCGGCAGCCACTCGAGGAACGGCGTGCCGGTGAAGGGCTGGGTGTTGACGCCCTCGACCGGGTTCTCCCAGTCGGGGTCGCCGCGGCCGGCCTGGAAGCGGGTCCAGAGCACGTAGACCGCCCCCACCGCGGCGACCATGGCGGCGCCCGTCGCGAGCAGCCAGCCGCGCCCGGCCCACGGGCGGTAGCGCTCGGGCAGCAGCGCGAGCACGACGAACGCGCCGGCGATCGCGAGGAACGGCAGCGCGTTCATGACCTTGACGCCGGCAGCGAGCGCCGCGAGGGCGACGAGCAGCACCGCCGGCAGCCAGCGGCGCCGGCCGCGCGGGTCGACCGCGCCGCCGAGCGCGAGGAGGCCGAGCGCGGTCGTGAGGAGGAAGGGCGCGTCGTTCGTGACGATCGTGGCGGCGGTGAGCCCGGCCCACCACATGCCCGCGAGCGCGGCGACCGACCCCGCGAGCGCCGGGCCGACGCCGAGGCGGCGGAGCGCCAGGTGCATGACGACCATGCCCGCCGCGAGCCACACCGCGCCGAGCGCTCGGGCCGAGAGCACGAAGTTCCAGCCGGTGACCGACTCGACGGCGCGCGCAGCCATGCCCGTCGCGAGGTAGTAGAGCGGCGGATGCGAGAAGTTGTACTGCGCGGCCGACACCGGGTACGCCTCGGCGGGGCCGGTGGTGCCGCAGGCCGGCAGCCGCAGCAGCTCGTTGCCGTAGCAGTTCCAGAGCTCGATGACCTCGGGATCGATCGAGTCGCCCGCGGCCGGGATCTCGAGCTGCGAGGCGTTCCACGCGTAGTCGATGTGCGACGGCTCGTCGAGCGCCGACAGGGGCGCGCCGCGCGCCACGACCGTGAGCACCGCCACCATCGCGAGCGCCGCGAGGGCGACAATGACGAGCGCGTCGACCCATCGCGGGGTGCGCCGGCGGGCGGGGAGGCCCGCCTCCGCACGGCGCTCGACGGCCTCCGGCGCGTCGGCGGCGGGTCGCGCGGGGGTGCCCTCCGCCGCGTCCGTCATGATGCACAGCCTATCCAGACCCTCAATGTTCCCTTGACCCGCATGGGGTACGACTGGGAGGATCGCACCCGTTTGCTGGTCACGACAGAGACGGTGCACGATGCGCAGGATGACGGCGGCCGCGGCCGCGCTCGCACTGATGGCGACGCTCGGCGTCGCGCAGGGCGGCGCAGAGCGCGCCGAGGCGCAGGGGCTCGAGGTCGGCGGCTCCGGCAACGCCTACTACCTCAACGACCAGTTCACGACGACCGCGAACATCCAGTTCTCGTTCGGGCTCGCGACCGACCAGGTGTACTTCGGCGACTGGGACGGCGACGGCGTCGACACGCCCATGCATCGCCGGGGCGCGACCTTCTCGCTCTCGAACGCCAACGCATCCGTCGCCCCGCAGCAGACCTTCACCTACGGCCGCTCCGACGACCAGGTGCTCGTCGGCGACTGGGACGGCGACGGCGTCGACACGCTCGCCGTGCGCCGGGACACCATCTTCCACATCCGCAACTCGCTCTCCGACGGCAGCGCCGACGCCGTCGTCGCCTACGGCCGCTCGGGCGACACGGTGCTCGTCGGCGACTGGGACGGCACCCGCACCGACACCTTCGCGGTCCGCCGCGGGGCGCAGTACCACGTGCGCAACACGATGACGAGCGGCCCGGCCGACGTCATCGTGCAGTACGGCCGCGAGGACGACGACGTGCTCGTCGGCGACTGGGACGGCAACCGCACCGACTCCTTCGCCGTGCGCCGCGACGCGACGTACTTCATCGCCAACCACATCCGGCCCGGCGAGGCCGACGTCACGGTCGTCTACGGCCGCGTCGACGACGTCGCCTTCTCGGGCGACTGGAACGGCGACGGCGCCGACACCCTCGGCGTGCGCCGCGTGGCCGCTCCCCCGCCCGTGCCCGCCGACCCGGTGAACTGCACCGGGACCGGCGCGAACCAGGTCGACCCCGCGGTGTGCCAGACGATGGAGACGGCCCGCGCCGACATGCTCGTGCTCGTCAACGCCGAGCGCGCCGAGCGCGACCTGCCGGCGCTGCGGCTCGACCCGTGCCTCGACGAGGTCGCCCAGCACTGGGCGGAGTCGATGGCGTGGCTCAGGACGACCGGCTCGGCGCACAACCCCGACCTCACCGCCGACATGCGCGCGTGCAGCATGCGCAGCTGGGGCGAGAACGTCGCCCGCGACCGCGTCCCGACTCCCGACGAGGAGCGGATCATGGAGCGCTGGCTCGCCTCCACCGGCCACTACAACAACCTCATGACGAGCAGCCGCACGCTCATCGGCGTCGGTGTCGCCCCGAGCAGCGACGGGCACTGGTACTACGTGCTCGACTTCGGCCAGAAGTAGTCGCGCGGCTAGGCTCTCCCTGCGAAGGGGGCCCATGAAGCTGTTCATCCAGATCCCGTGCCTGAACGAGGAGCAGACGCTCCCGATGGTGCTCGAGACGATCCCGAAGGAGATCCCGGGGATCGACGAGATCCACATCCTGGTGATCGACGACGGCTCCACCGACCGCACGGTCGAGGTCGCCCGTGAGCACGGCGTGCGCCACTTCGTGCGCCACCGCCGCAACATGGGCCTCGCCCGCTCGTTCCACGACGGCATCGAGTACGCGCTCTCGCACGGCGCCGACATCGTCGTCAACACCGACGGCGACAACCAGTACCCGCAGGAGATGATCGGCGAGCTCGTGCAGCCCGTCATCCGCGGCGAGGCCGAGATCGTGGTCGCCGACCGGCAGACGCACACGATCGAGCACTTCTCCCCCTTCAAGAAGGCGATGCAGCGCTTCGGCAGCTGGGTCGTGAACCAGGCGGCGGGCACCGACCTGCCCGACGCGGCGAGCGGCTTCCGCGCGTACTCGAAGTACTCGCTCATCCGCCTCAACATCGTCACGCGCTTCAGCTACTGCATGGAGACGATCATCCAGGCCGGCAACAAGCGGCTCGCGATCACCTCCATCCCGGTGCGCACCAACCCCAAGACGCGCGAGTCGCGGCTGTTCAAGAACATCTGGCAGCACATGCGCGAGTCGGGCCTCGCGATCCTGCGGGCCTACTTCATGTACAAGCCGTACGTGTTCTTCGCGACGCTCGGCGTGCTCTTCACCGTGGCGGGCGCGGTGCCGTTCATCCGCTACCTCGTGCTCGTCTGGATGCAGGCGCCCGGCAGCTACGTGCAGTCGCTGCTGCTCGGCGTGCTGCTGTTCGTCGGAGCGCTGCTGTCGTTCGCGATGGGGGCGATCGCCGACCTCACGCGCATCACGAGATCGCTGCAGGAGGACTCCCTCGAGCTCGACAAGCTCGACCGCTACGGCCACACGCGCAACTGGGTCACGCTCCCCGCGAAGCCCGAGCACGACACGACCGCAGCGTGAACGAGGGCCTCGCCCGGGCGAGGGAGCGGCTCGCGGCGATCGGATCGAGCGCGCCGCTACGGTGGGTGCGGCGCCACAAGCGGGCGCTCGCGATCGCCGTGCTCGTGCTCGTCGCGGTCTTCATCGCCGTCTACGTCGCGGTGCGGCCCGAGATCGTCGGCCAGGTGCTCGCGGTCGGTCCGGCCGCGCTCGGCTGGCTCACGGGGCTCTACGTGCTCATCGTGGCGACGCACTGGGCGATCCTGCTGCTGACCGTGCGCTGGTGCCAGGCGCGCATCGGCATCCGCGAGGGACTGCTGCTGACGGTCTACTCGACCGTCGCCAACTTCTTCGGGCCGCTGCAGAGCGGGCCAGGGGTGCGCGCCGCCTACCTGAAGGCGAAGGTGGGCGTGCGCCTGCGCGACTTCACGCTCGCGACGCTCGTGTACTACCTCGCGTTCGGCGCCGTGAACGTGTCGCTGCTGTTCGCCCGCACGCTCCCCTGGCTCGCCGCGCTCGGCCTCGCCACGACCGTCGTGCTCGTCGCAGTGGTCGCGTGGCGGTCGGGCGCGGGGCGCCGCATCGTGACCGCCGCGATCGCCGCCGTCACGGCCGTGCAGGCGCTGCTCATGGCCGCGGTGTACTTCGTCGAGCTCAACGCGGTCTCCGGCCCCGGCGCGGACGTGCTGCAGTCGCTCGTGTACAGCGCATCCGCCAACCTGTCGCTCTTCGTCTCGATCACGCCCGGCGCGATCGGCTTCCGCGAGGCGTTCCTCGGCTTCGCGCAGTCGCTGCACGGCGTGGGCCTCGACGCGATCATCGCGGCGGGCATCGTCGACCGCGCGTTCTACGTGCTGTTCCTCGGCGCGCTGTTCGTGCTGTCGAGCCTGCTGAACCTGCGGGCGATGTTCTCAGCGCCGGCCGGCGGCGACGCGGATGCCCGCGAGGGCGGCGCCGAGGGCCTCGGCGATGCGAGGGCGTGAGAACGCTCGCTCGTAGAGCTCGCGCCCGCGGCGGCCGACCTCGGCCAGCTCGTGCGGGTGGTCGGCGGCCCAGCGCGCCGCCTCGGCCACGGCGATCGGGTCGCCCTGCGGCACCACGAGCGCGTCGGAGCGGTCGGTGAACGCACTGCTCTCGAGGTTCGCGCCCACGAGGGTCGGCACGCCGGAGGCGAGGAACTGGTAGGTCTTGCCGGTGATGACGTACCGGCTCTGCACGGTGTCGCCGAGCGGCCCGCCGATCGCGAGCCCCGTCTCGGCGAAGAGGGCGGGCAGCTCCTCGTACGGCACCCAGCTGCGGTAGCGCACCCGCGCGCCGCGCGAGACGGCGGCGTCGACGCGGGCGCGGTCGTCGTCGGTGCCGCCGACCACGTCGACCGCGATGTCGTCGCGGCCGGCGAGCAGCACCGCCGCCTCGAGCAGCACGTCGAGTCCGTGCAGGGGCAGCATCGAGCCGTAGTAGAGCACCCGGAACGGCGTGCCGGGCTGCCGCGGCGCCGGGCGGAAGGTGGCCTCGTCGGTGCCGACGGGCACCACCTTCCACAGCTCGCGCGGCAGGTCCATGAGCTCTGCGGCGTGGTCGGCGTGCGACGCGGTGTCGGCGAGCACCACCGCGCAGCGCCGCATCATGGCGCGGAACGCGCCGCGCAGGGCGCGCGCGGGCAGGGAGCCCGGGCGCAGGCGCCGGTGCTCCTCGACGAACCACTCGACGGGGTTGATGAACTCGTCGTACACGACCGGGCGGCCGCCGGCGAGCGCGAGCACGAGCGGCACGACCTCGAACGCGCGGAACGTGACGAGGTAGGCGTCCGGCCGGTCCCGGCGCATCCGCCACAGCTCGCCCGCGACCTCGGCGTAGCGACGCACGCCGCGGGAGCGGTTCTTGACGACGATCGCCTCGTCGCCGAGGTCGGCGACCGCGGTGCGGAGCGTGATCGCGCGCACGTAGTCGGGCTGGCGGTAGCAGGTCACCACGGCGATCCGGCGCACGCGCCCCCCTCCCGATGCGTCGCCCGGGCGCTGCCGGATGCAGGCGGGCTCGGGTCAGGCTAGCCGAGGATCGGCGCTAGGCTCAGAGGCTGGCGCGGAGAGAGGCGGGCGATTCGTGACCACACCACCGGACGCGACGGCCGCACCGCTCGTCGCGGTGCTCATGGCCACCCATGACGGCGCCGCCTTCGTCGAGGAGCAGGCCCGCTCGATCCTCGGGCAGCGCGACGTGCGCGTGCGGCTGGTCGTCTCGGACGACGCCTCGACCGACGGCACCCCGTTGCTGCTCGAGCGGCTCGCCGCGGACGAGCGCGTCACGGTGCTGGCGCCTGGGAGCTTCGGCACCCCGCAGGCCAACTTCCTGCGCCTCATGCGCGAGGCCGACGTCGACGGCGCGGTCGCGGTCGCGCTCGCCGACCAGGACGACGTCTGGCACGACGACAAGCTCTCGCGGCAGCTGGCCCTGCTCGAGCGGCTCGACGTCGACGCGGTCTCGTCGAACGTGGTCGCCTTCTGGGAGAAGGAGGACGGCAGCCGTCGCACCGAGCTCATCGACAAGGCGCAGCCGCAGACCCCGCTCGACTTCCTGCTCGAGTCGGCGGGCCCCGGCTGCACGTTCCTCATCGACGCCGAGGCGTTCGCCGCGATCCGCGACGCCATCCGGCAGCCGCCGCACGGCAGCGCGCGCATCGACGACAGCGCCGTGCCGCACGACTGGCTCGCCTACGCGATCGTGCGCGCGAGCGGCGGGCGCTGGCACATCGACGCCGAGCCGACGCTCGACTACCGCCAGCATGACGCCAACGCGACCGGCGCGAACACCGGGCTCGCGCAGGCCGCGGTGCGGTTCCGCCGGCTCGCCTCGGGCGAGTACCGGCAGCAGTGCGGCGCGGTCGCGCGGCTGAGCGCCTCGGTCGCCGACGACGCGCAGCGCCCGCGGCTCGAGCGGATCGCGCCGCTGTTCGACGGCACCGACCTCGGCTCGCGCATGGCGCTGCACCGCCTCGCCCCCGAGCTGCGGCGCGAGGCGACGGAGCGGCGCCTGCTGCGCATCGCCCTCGTGCTGGGCTTCTGGTAGCGGGTCAGCCCCTGAGGTCGCTGGCGATGCGCTCGAGCTCGGCGGGGCCGAGCGAGGCCGCGAGCTGCCGGTCGTTGCCCGCGTGCAGCACGTTCTGCAGGTAGAGGCCGCTCACCTGCGAGCCGGGCACGAACGGGTAGTTCGCCGGCTCCGCGCTCGTCTGCACGATCCGGCGGCCGGCCCGCACCGCCTGCGCGTACAGCCACACGTCGTCGGCCTCCGGCGCCGCCTCGAGGAATCGGGTGCCCGCCGCGCGCAGCTCCTCGAGCAGCGGGGCCGGGAACAGCTGGCCCGACACCGAGGTGCCGAAGCTGCCGAAGCTCGGCGCCGTGCTGTGCGCGGGCGTCCACGACGTGTAGGGCGCGAGGCCCTCGACGCCGAGCGCCACGCGGTGGGCGCGGTGCGCGACGACCGCGCCCGGGTGGGCGCGCGCCACCTCGAGCAGCCGGCACAGCCAGTCGCGCGGGTAGAGCTGGTCGTCGTCGCTCGTCACCATCGGCAGCTCGTGCGCCGGGGTGCCGCTCACGTACGGCCACCACTTCGTGTGCACGCGCAGCCCCGGGTCGACCCGGCGCACCTCGAGGCCCCGCCGCTCCAGACGGCCGAGCGACGTGGGCAGCTCGGCGAGCGAGGGGTCGTCGAGCCACAGGATGAGCCGCCTCGGCCGCTCGGCGCCCTCGCCGATCGACTCGATCGCCACCCAGACGGAGCGGATGCGCGCCGCGGTCGTCGTCATCACCACGACCGCGGGCGCGTCGCCCACGACCGGCGCCCGCGAGGCGAGGTTGCGGATGCGCAGGCGCCCCAGGCGGGCGAGCGTGGCCGCCGAGGGTCGGTCGTCGTAGAACCCGCGGCCCGACTGCAGGCCGAGCGCGCGCCGCGCGGCATCCCCTCCCCGCTCGCGACCCGAGCGGACGACGTGGCGGAGGCGCTCGCGCGGCGCGCTGCTGCGAGGGTTGGTCATGCGCCCAGGCTACGCGGGCGGGCGCCCGGCGCCGCCGCGGCTAGACTCGACCCACCGACCCCGACCGGAAGGCCAGCCACGTCGTGAAGATCCTCGTGACCGGCGGCGCCGGGTTCATCGGCTCGAACCTCGTGCGGATGGCCCTGACCGACCGCCTCCCAGGCCTCGAGGGCGCTGCCGTCACCGTCCTCGACGCGCTGACGTACTCGGGCACCCTCTCGAACCTCGCCGCCGTCGCCGAGCACCCGCGCTTCGCCTTCGTGCAGGGCGACATCCGGGACACGGGCCTGCTCGACCGCCTGCTGCCGGGCGTCGACGCGATCGTGCACGTCGCCGGCGAGAGCCACCTCGACCGGGCGGCGCGCGACTCGTCGGTCTTCGTCGAGACGAACGTCGTCGGCACGCAGCGGCTGCTCGACGCCGCGCTCCGGCACGGCGTGCGCCGCATCGTGCACGTCTCGACCGACGAGGTGCTGGGCTCGATCGAGGAGGGCTCCTGGAGCGAGGACGCCCCGATCGACCCGAGCACGCCCTACGCCGCGTCGAAGGCGGGCGGCGAGCTGCTCGCGCGCAGCTACCACCGCACCCACGGGCTCGACGCGCGCATCGCGCGGCTCTCGAGCAGCTTCGGCCCGCACCACTTCCCCGAGAAGCTCGTCCCGATGCTCATCACGAACCTCCTCGACGGCATCCCCGCACCGCTCGCCGGCGACGGCGGGCACGTGCGCGACTGGCTGCACGTCGACGACCACTGCCGCGGCATCGCGCTCGTGCTCACCGCCGGCAGGCCCGGCGAGACCTACCACCTGGGCGGCGGCGCCGAGGTGTCGAACCGCAGGCTCGCCGAGCTCGTCGTCGAGGCGACCGGCAGCGACTGGTCGATGGTCGAGCCGACCGCCGACGAGCGGGGCCACGACCGCCGCGCGTCGCTCGCGAGCGCGAAGGCGCGCGACGAGCTCGGCTTCGCCCCGCAGGTGCCGTTCGAGCAGGGGCTCGCCGACGTCGTGCAGTGGTACCGCGAGCACCGCTCGTGGTGGGAGCCCCTCAAGGAGCGGGTGGCCCTGTGAGCGACGTGCGGGAGCCCGAGGCGCACGAGCGCGACCGCCTGACGGTCGTGCTCGACGAGGTCGGCGAGCGCTCGACCACGTCGGTCGGCCGCTACTCGACCGAGATGGCCCGCGCGCTCGTCGCGACCGCCCCCGAGGGGCTCGAGGTCGGCGCGCTGTCGGCGCGCGTGAGCGACGCCCGCGAGGCCCGCATCCGCGAGGCGCTGCCGGGGCTCGCCGAGCTGCGCCAGACGGCCGTGCCCGCCCGCGAGCTGCGCGAGGCGTGGCTGCACACGATCACGACGATCCCCGTGCACGGACTCGTGCACGCGACGAGCCTCATGGCGCCGCTCACGCGCGAGCCCGACCCGGGCGACCAGGTGACGGTGACGGTGCACGGCCTGCAGTCGATGTCGGACCGCTCGGAGCGCAAGCAGCGCTGGTTCGACCGCGCCCTCAAGCGCGCGCTGCACCGCGCCGACGGCATCGTGGTGCCCTCGACCGCCGTGGCCGAGGACCTCTCCCTCCTGGCCGACGTGGGCGACCGCGTGCGCGTCGTGCATCCCGCGCCCGCGGCCTCGCTCCTGCGCGCGGCGGACGCCGGCGCCGCGGCGGCGTCGCGGCTCGCCCTGCCCTCCGAGTACGTGCTCGCGATCACGGCGCCGGGCGCGCGCGGACAGGCCGAGCGGCTCATCGAGACCGTCGCGAGCGACGCGATGCCGGATGCGCGGGTCGTCGTGGCGGGGCCGGTGCAGTGGGGCGAGACCACGCTCGCGGCGCTCGCGGTCGAGGCGGGCATCGCGCCGGGCCGGCTCGTCATGCTGGGCGAGCTGACCGACGCAGAGCTCGCGACCGCCTACCAGCGCGCGCTCGCGCACCTGCACGTCGCGGAGCAGGACGCCCTCGGCCTCACGCTGCTCGAGGCGGCGGCGCTCGGCACCCCGACCGTGCATCCGGCGACGCGCACGCTCACCGAGATCGCGGGCGACGCGAGCGTGCCGGTCGAGGGCGGCCCGCACGAGCTCGCGGCCGCGCTTGCGGGCCTGCTCGCCGACGAGGAGGAGCGCACGCGCCTGCGGCTGCACGCGCAGGACCGCGCCCGCGCGTTCACGTGGGAGGCCGCCGCGCTGCAGGTGTGGCGGCTGCACGCCGAGCTGTAGCGGCGCTCGCGGGCCGCCGCCGCGCTACGGCGCGGGCGACTCGGTCGGCGGCGCGATCGCGTCGGCCTCGGCGAGCGCCGCGGCCACCATCGCGTGGATCTGCTCGAAGTCGGGGTCGCCGGTGTTGACGCCCGAGTCGGGCACGAGCTCGAGGTTCGTGATCGGCAGCTGCCGGGTCTCGAGCGCGAGCTCCGACAGCGAGCCGATCATCGACTGCGGGATGTCGGACTGCACCATGTCCTGGCCGGCGTTCGCGAGCTCGGTGTACTTCGTGAGCAGCGTCTGCGGCGTGAACTGCCGGATGAGCGCCTCCTGCACCTGGCGCTGCCGCTCCATGCGCGCGTAGTCGCTCGTGCCGGCGCGGCTGCGCGCGTACCAGAGCGCGTCGTGGCCGTCGAGCGTCTGCAGGCCGGGCTCGATCCAGTCGCGCACGACCTCGCCCTCGATCGCGATCGGCACGCGCTCCGTGACCTCGATCTCGAGGCCGCCGAGGGCGTTGACGAGGTCCTCGAAGCCGCGCATGTCGACGAGCACGAAGAACTGCAGCTCGAGGCCCGTCACGCCCTCGACCGCGTCGCGGGTCGCCTCGATGCCCGGGCTCGAGCCGTTGACGGCGGCGTCGGGGTAGAGCTCGGGGTTGGCCTCGCCGTACGTGTAGGTGCCGTTCAGCAGGCAGTCGCTCGTCTCGCAGTCGAAGCCGTCCGGCCACGGCCCCCACATCGGTGACCCTGGCGAGAACGGCGCGTTCCGCAGGTTGCGCGGCACGCCGATCATCGTCGCCGCGCCCGTCTCGGCGTTGACGGTGACGACGGTCATCGAGTCGGCGCGCAGGCCCTGGCGGTCCTCGCCCGCGTCGCCGCCGAGCAGCAGGAACGTGTAGCGGCCGTCGATCGGCTCGACCGCGGGGCGCGCGAAGTCGAAGACGTCGCCGACGAGGCCGCGCGTGGCATCGACGATCGTCGCCCCGTAGCCTGCGAGCGCCGCGGGCGCGACGGTCGCGAGGATCGAGACGATCGCGATGCCGGCGCGGGCGCGCCCGGCCACCTTGGGCAGCCGTGCCAGCCGCAGCGTGTCGAGCCCGAGCACGAGCCACAGCACGGCGTAGGCGATGAGCAGCACCTCGACCACGAGCAGGCCGATCGAGTTGCCGACGACCGTCAGCAGCGCGCTGCGCCACGCGAACCACAGCAGGAGCGCGAGGGCCGCGAGCGCGAGCAGCGCGAGGGTCGCGACGATGCCGACGCGGCCGAGCCTGCGGTCGCCCGCGAGCACCTGGGCGCTGCCGGGCAGCAGGAGCCCGAGCAGCACGAGCCACCAGCCGCGTCGCTGCATCACGTCGGGGCGGCGGCTGTCGGGGTGGCGGAGCGGGGTGCCGGTCTCCAGCAGCGTCATGCGCCCGCGTCCACGCGGTCGCGCAGCGCCCGGGCCTTCGCGTCGACCTGCGACTCGAGGTCGGCGGCGAAGGCGTCGAGGCGCGCCGCGAGCTCGGCGTCGGTCGTGCCGAGGATGCGCGCGGCGAGGATGCCCGCGTTGCGGGCCCCGCCGATCGAGACGGTCGCGACCGGGATGCCCGCGGGCATCTGCACGATCGAGAGCAGGCTGTCGAGCCCGTCGAGGCGCTCGAGGGGCACCGGCACGCCGATCACCGGCAGCCGCGTCATCGACGCGACCATGCCCGGCAGGTGGGCCGCGCCGCCGGCGCCCGCGATGATCACGCGCACGCCGCGATCGGCGGCTCCGCGCGCGAAGTCGACCATCTTCTGCGGGGTGCGGTGCGCCGAGACGACGTCGACCTCGGCGGCGACGCCGAGCTCGTCGAGCACGGCCTTCGCCGCCTCCATGACCCGCCAGTCGGAGTCGGAGCCCATGATGATGCTGACCTGCGCAGGCATGCCGTCCAGGGTACGCGGGGTCGCGGCCGCGCCGTGACCCTCAGGCATCGAAGTGCGCGGCCGCGGCGCGCGCCCGGTAGGCGACCTCGTCGATCTCGTCGCCGATCGCGGTCACGTGCCCGACCTTGCGGCCCGGGCGCGCCGACTTCGCGTAGGAGTGCACCTTCACGTCGGGGTGCGACCGGAGGGCGGCCGCGTAGCGGTCGGCCATCGAGCCCGACGCGGGCCCGCCGATGACGTTCACCATCACGCTCGCGGGCGCGAGGATCGCGGTCGAGCCGAGCGGCAGGTCGAGCACGGCGCGCAGGTGCTGCTCGAACTGGCTCGTGATCGAGCCGTCGATCGTCCAGTGGCCGGAGTTGTGGGGGCGCATCGCGAGCTCGTTGACGAGCACGCGGGCGTCGGCGGTCTCGAACAGCTCGACCGCGAGCACGCCCGTCACGTCGAGCTGCTCGGCGATGGTGCGGGCCACGTCGTCGACGAGGGGCTGGATGTTCGCGGCGTGCGGGGCGGGCGCGAGCACCTCGGCGCAGATCGAGTCGCGCTGCACGGTCTGCACGAGCGGCCAGACGACGGTCTCGCCCGAGGGCCGGCGCGCGACGAGCTGCGCGAGCTCGCGCGTGAACGGCACGAGCTCCTCGACGAGCAGGCGCGGCCCCCCGGCCGCGGCGCCCTCGAGCCAGTCGGCGGCCTCGGCCGCGTCGCGCACGACCCGCACGCCCTTGCCGTCGTAGCCGCCGGTGGCGGTCTTCACGACGCCGACGCCGCCGTGGTCGGCCAGGAACCGCTCGAGGTCCTCCGGCGCATCCACGGGCGCCCAGTCGGGCTGCGGCGCCCCGATCTCGGCCATGCGCGCGCGCATCTCGCGCTTGTCCTGCGCGAAGCGCAGCGCGTGCGGCCCGGGGTGCACGGCGTGGCCGGCGTCGACGAGCCGCTGGAGCACCGCCTGCGGCACGTGCTCGTGGTCGAAGGTGACGACGTCGACGCCCTCGGCGAAGGCGAGCACGGTGCCGGCGTCGCGGTAGTCGCCCACGGCGGTCGCCGCGAGCGCCGCCGACATGCCCTCGCCCTCGGCGAGCACGCGCAGCTCGATGCCGAGCTCGACCGCCGCGGGGATCATCATCCGGGCCAGCTGGCCGCCGCCCACCACGCCGACGATCATGCTGCCGCCACCTCAGGCCGGCCGAGGCCGATCACCCGGAAGCCCGCGGCCGACCAGGCCGCCGCGTCGAGCGCGTTGCGGCCGTCGACGACGACGCGCGCGTCGGTCATGCCGGCGAGCGCGGCCGGGTCGAGGTCGCGGAACTCCTGCCACTCGGTGCCGAGCGCCAGCACGTCGGCACCGCGCACCGCATCCGCCACCGACGCGACGATCTCGAGCCCGGGCACGACCCGCAGCGCCGTCTCGCGCGCCTCGGGATCGTAGGCCTTCACCACGCGGCCGCCCTCCTGCAGGCGGCGCGACACGTCGAGCGCGGGCGAGTCGCGCACGTCGTCGCTGTTGGGCTTGAACGCGAGGCCCAGCATCGCGACGCGGTCGCCGCCGACCCGCTCGAGCTCGCGCTCGATGAGCGCGACCATGCGGTCGCGGCGGCGCAGGTTGATCCGGTCGACCTCGCGCAGGAAGCCGAGGGTCTCGCCGTGGCCGAGCTCGTCGGCGCGCGCCTGGAAGGCGCGGATGTCCTTCGGCAGGCAGCCGCCGCCGAAGCCCAGGCCGGCGTTGAGGAAGCGTCGGCCGATGCGCGCGTCGAGGCCGATCGCGTCGGCGAGCTGCGTGACGTCGGCGCCCACCGACTCCGAGAGCTCGGCCATGGCGTTGATGAACGAGATCTTCGTGGCGAGGAACGCGTTCGCGCTCACCTTCACGAGCTCTGCGGTGGCGTAGTTGACGACGAGCCGGTCGGTGCCGCGCTCGAGGATGCGGGCGTAGACGGCGTCGAGCGCGGCGACCGCGGCGTCGTCGCCGTCGGCGACGCCGTAGACGAGCCGATCGGGGGCGAGGGTGTCCTCGACCGCGAAGCCCTCGCGCAGGAACTCCGGGTTCCAGGCGAGCGTCGCGCCCGTCGGGGCGATCAGGTCCGCGAGCCGCTGCGCGGTGCCCACGGGCACGGTCGACTTGCCCGCCACGAGCGTGCCCGCCGCGAGGTGCGGCAGCAGCGACTCGACCGCCGCGTCGACGTAGGTGAGGTCGGCGGCGTCGGAGCCCGCGCGCTGCGGTGTGCCGACCGCGACGAAGACGACGTCGCTCCCGGCCGCCTCGGCGACATCCGTCGTGAAGCGCAGCGTGCCCGCGTCGACGCCCGCGCGCAGCAGCTCGGGCAGCCCCGGCTCGAAGAAGGGCGGCTCGCCCCGGCGCAGGCGCTCGACCTTCGCCTCGTCGACGTCGACGCCGATCGTCTCGTAGCCGAGCGAGGCCATGGCCGCGGCGTGCACCGCGCCCAGGTAGCCGCAGCCGATGACGGCGATCTTCATGGGAGCTCCTCGAGGGGTGGGCGCCGGGGGCGCGGATGGGTCAGGCGACGTCGACGACGTCGGGGGCGACGACGCCGCGGGCGCCGAGCAGCTCGGACAGCATGCGCTGCACGAGGGAGGCGCTCGGCACGTCGGAGAGGATCACGGCGCGGTCGCCGCCGGTCGACAGCAGCACATCGCCGGCACCGAACAGGGCCTGCAGGCCGCGGCGCCGCACGGTCACGTCGTGGACGCGCGAGAGCATCGTCTCGCGACGCGTGCCGCCGAAGCCGGTGCGGATGATCACCCGCTCGGTCGTGAAGGTGAACCCGCGCGAGAGCCAGGCGAGCGTGGGCACGACGGTGAGCACCGCGACGACGATGCCGGCGACCGTGAGCACCGCGACGTTCCAGAGCGGCCAGTCGACCCGGTCGAGCAGCAGCGCCACGAGGCCCGCGCACGCCCAGAGCACGAGCACGGGCACGACGAGCACCCGCCCATGCGGTCGCATGCGCGCGATGACTCGCTCCTCGCCGGCTGGCACCCGACGATTCTCTCGCATCAGCGCACGTGCACGACGTCACCGGCCCGCACGTCGACGATTCCGTCCTCGGTCTCGACCTGCAGCTCGCCGCCCGGCCCGAGGCCGACGGCGGTGCCGGTGAGCTCCCCGTCGGGCAGCGACACCCGCACGTGCCGGCCGATCGTCGACAGGTCGGCGGCGACGGCCGCGCGCAGCCCCTCGGTGCCGAGGGCGGGCAGCAGCGCGTCGAGCGACCGCATCACGTGCCAGAGGATGGCGTCGGCGAGCACCGGGGCGGTGCCCTCGGCGCCCTCGAGCGTGAGCGACGTCGCCTGGTCGGTCGGCAGCTCGTCGGCGGTGAGGGTGAGGTTCACGCCGAAGCCCACCGCGACGCCGGTCGCGCGGCGCTCGCAGAGGATGCCGGCGACCTTCCGGTCGTCGACGAGCACGTCGTTCGGCCACTTGATCGAGGCGCGGTCGGCCACGAGCGGGTCGAGCGCGTCGGCGAGCGCGAGCCCGGCCGCGAGCGGCAGCCAGGCCACCGCATCCTCGCGGAGGCCCTTCGTGCGCACGAGCACCGTCGCGGCGAGGCACTTGCCGGCGGGCGCGACCCACTCGCGGCCCAGCCGGCCGCGGCCGGCGCGCTGGTCGAGCGTCGCCCAGGCCGTGAGGTGCGCCGCGCGGTCGTCGACGGCGTCGAAGGTGGAGCCGACCGTGCCGAGCTCGACGACGGTGCCGGCGCGGGACGCGCCTGGGAAGAGCATGCCCCCAGCCTAGGCGCGCTGCGCGGGCCGCGGGCGGGCGGATGGAGGGGATCGCCACCGGATCCGGCCGAGACGCTGTGGGACCCCACAAAGGCGCCGCATGGGGTGCCCTCTAGAGTGGCATCCGTGATCGACGAGACCGTGCCCGACGTGGCTGGGGCAGCCGCACCCCGTTCCACGACCGCCGCGCGCATCGACGACCTGCGCGACCGCCACCGCGAGGCGGTGACCGACAAGGAGTCGCGGGCTCGCGAGCGCCAGGGCGCGAAGGGCAAGAAGACCGCGCGCGAGCGCGTCGAGCAGTTCGTCGACAAGGGCTCGTTCGTCGAGTTCGACGCGTACGTGCGCCACCGCACGACCGCGTTCGGCATGGACGGCAACCGCCCCTACGGCGACGCCGTGGTGACGGGCATCGGCACCGTGCACGGGCGTCGCGTGGCCGTCTACGCACAGGACTTCACGACCTTCGGCGGCTCGCTCGGCGAGGTGGCCGGCGAGAAGATCATCAAGATCCAGGACTACGCGATGAAGGTGGGCGTCCCCATCGTCGGCATGCTCGACTCGGGCGGCGCGCGCATCCAGGAGGGCGTGGTCGCGCTCGGCAAGTACGGCGAGATCTTCAAGCGCAACACCGCCGCCTCCGGCGTCATCCCGCAGATCTCGATCGTGATGGGCCCGGCTGCCGGCGGCGCCGTGTACTCCCCTGCGCTCACCGACTTCGTCGTCATGGTCGACAAAACGAGCCACATGTTCGTCACCGGCCCCGACGTCATCAAGACCGTCACGGGCGAGGAGGTCGGCTTCGAGGACCTCGGCGGCGGCCGCACCCACAACACCGTCTCGGGCGTGAGCCACTACCTCGCCGCCGACGAGGACGACGCGCTCGACTACGTGCGCGCGCTCCTCGCCTACCTGCCCGACAACAACCAGTCGGAGGTGCCGGTCTACGACCACACCGCCGAGCGCGTCGTGAACGACGCCGACCGCCGGCTCAACACGGTCATCCCCGACTCGCCGAACCAGCCGTACGACGTGCTGACCATCATCGAGACGCTCATGGACGACCGCGAGTTCCTCGAGGTGCAGCCGCTCTACGCGCCCAACATCGTCATCGGCTTCGGCCGGCTCGAGGGCCGCACGATCGGCGTGATCGCGAACCAGCCGAAGCAGATGGCCGGCACGCTCAACATCGAGGCGGGCGAGAAGGCCGCGCGGTTCGTGCGCTTCTGCGACGCGTTCTCGATCCCGATCCTCACCGTCGTCGACGTGCCCGGCTACCTGCCCGGCACCGACCAGGAGTGGTCGGGCGTCATCCGCCGCGGCGCGAAGCTGCTCTACGCCTACGCCGAGGCGACCGTGCCGATGGTGACCGTCATCACCCGCAAGGCCTACGGCGGCGCGTACATCGTCATGGGCTCGAAGCAGCTCGGCGCCGACATCAACATCGCCTGGCCGTCGGCCGAGATCGCGGTCATGGGCGGGCAGGGCGCCGTCAACATCCTCTACCGCAACGAGATCAAGCAGGCGGAGGCCGACGGGCACGACGTGCACGAGGTGCGCACCCGGCTCGCCAACGAGTACACCTACAACGTCGCATCCCCCTTCCTCGCCGCCGAGCGCGGCGAGCTCGACGGCATCATCGAGCCGGCCGAGACGCGCGTGATGATCACGCGCGCCTTCCGCGCGCTGCGCACGAAGCGCGTGCAGCGGCCCGAGAAGAAGCACGGGAACATCCCGCTGTGAGCGGCCGGCACGGCGACGCCGACGCCGGCGAGCCGATCATGGCCGTCGAGGGCGGCTCCCCCTCCCCCGAGGAGCGGGCCGCCGTCGAGGCGGTGCTCACGGGCATGGCCGAGGAGTGGGCCGAGACGAAGCATCGCCGCGTGCTCGACACCGAGAGCGAGTGGCAGGCGAAGCAGCGATCGGAGTCTGGACGCCGCTGGCGCCGCGACTGAGACCGGCGGCATAGCATCGGCCCATGGTGAGGCTTCGACGGGCGAGACCCGGGGCGGATGCGGGGATCCGGCGGCGCCGGTCGGGTCGCGGCTGGGCGTACCGGCACGACAGCGGCCGCGCCGTCTCGGCCGCCGACCGGGAGCGGGCCGAGTCGCTCGCCGTGCCGCCGGCCTGGAAGGACGTCTGGATCGCGGCCGACCCGCTCGCGCACATCCAGGCGATCGGCGTCGACGACGCGGGCCGCACGCAGTACCGCTACCACCCGGAGTGGCGGGCACGGCGCGACCGGGTGAAGCACGAGCGGGCGCTCGACCTCGCCGAGACGCTGCCGGCGATGCGCCGCCGCGTCACGCGCGACCTGTCGCTCGAGGGGCTCCCGCGCGAGCGCGTGCTCGCCGCGGCGCTGCGCATGCTCGACATGGTCGCGATCCGCGCAGGCGGCGACGCCTACGCCGAGGAGCGGGGCACGCGCGGGCTCATGACGCTGCTCGTGCGGCACGCGAGCGTCGACGGCGACGCGGTGCGGCTGCGCTTCCCGGCGAAGTCGGGCCAGCGCTTCGACACGACGGTCGAGGACGCACCGCTCGCGCGCTGCGTCGAGGACCTGCGGGCGGGACGCTCGCGCACGTCGCGGCTGCTCGCGTGGCGCGACGACGAGGGCGCCCACGCCCTGCGCGACGCCGACCTCAACGCCGCGGTGCGCGAGGCGACCGGCGGCGAGTTCACCGCGAAGGACTTCCGCACGCTGCACGGCACGATCGTCGCGGCCGTCGCGCTCGCGCGCGCCCGCGACACCGGCACGAAGGCCGCGCGGGCGCGTGCGGTGCGGGCCGCGATCGTCGAGGTCTCCGAGGCGCTCGGCAACACCCCGGCCGTGGCGAAGTCGAGCTACATCGACCCGGAGGTCTTCGCCCGCTTCGAGGCGGGCGCGACGATCGGCCTCACGGGCTCGCGCGAGCGCGCCCTGCTCGACCTGCTGCGCTAGCGGCCGAGCAGCGGCAGCAGTGCCTCGGCGACCGCGTCCTGCCGCAGCGACGACGCCGCGGCGCCCATGTGCGTGGCGTCGGTCCAGGTGGGCACGCCGTCGACGACGAGCGGGCACGTCGCCGCCTCGACCGCGCAGAACCACTCGAGGGTGCCCGCCACCGACACCCCGCCCGCGGCGAGCGCCGCCTCGAGCGCCTCGTGCCGCTGCCGCTGCTCCGGCTGCAGCGGCGACGCGCACGCGTCGAGGGCGCCGCCGTCGGCGTGCGCCTCGAGGCAGGCCGCCGGCTCCGGCACGGGCGGCGGACCGTCGAGGTAGAGCGTGGGGATGCCGAGCGCGTGCAGCTGCTCGGCGTAGGCGAGCGTGCCGGCGGCGAGCTGCTCGCCGGTGTCGGCGACGCGGCGCTCGTAGCCCTCCCCGACCCACCACGCGCCGTACGAGATCACGACCGCGGCCGGACGGCGCTCGGTGGCGAGCGCGAGCACGCCCTGCGCGTGCGCGTCGCACTGGGCGAGGAGCCCGCGCACCTGCGCCTCGACGACCGGCCCGGTCGAGAACGGGCACATCGAGCGGCCGAGCAGCTGCACGTCGGCGCGGCCGTCGAGCGCGCCGCGGACCGCCGTCGCCCATGTCACCGCCTGCGAGTCGCCGACGATCCACACCTCGTCGTCGCCGGGTGCGTCGTCGAAGCGGCAGCGCTCCGGCGCGGCGAGGTCGACCGTCAGGCAGTCGTCGACCAGCCACTCGGCCACGCGGCCGTCCGCGCCCACGACGGCCTCCGCATCCGGCACCGACGGCGAGGCGGCGGCGGCCGCGACCCGTGCCGCGAGCGCGGCGCCGTCGAGCTCGGCGGGCGCCGTGGGGGCCGCGCGCTCGATGGCGTCGCGCTGCACCGCGGGTGCCGCCGCGAGCGCGACGGCGGTGACGGCTGCGACGACGGGCATCGCGAGCGCCAGGACCGGCAGCCGGCGGCGTGCACCGCGGGGCGCGTGCAGCCACGCGATCGCGCGCTCGGAGCCCCACGCGAGCAGCACCGACACGACGAGGACGAGCATCCCGCCGAGCGGCCCGACCCCGCCGCCCTCCGGTGCGACGAGCGCGATGAGGCCCAGCAGCACCGGCCAGTGCCAGAGGTAGAGGCCGTAGGAGAGCCCGCCGAGCCAGACGAGCGGGCGCGCCTGCAGCACGCGCGTGACCGGGCCGGGCGCCGCCTGCGCGTCGGCGCCGGCGTCGGCGCCCGCGATGAGGACGAGCAGCGCGCCGGCCACCGGCCACAGCGTCACCCAGCCCGGCTGCAGCCACTCCACCGGCAGCCGGCCCGCCGTGAGCACGAGCGCGATGCCGACCGCCGCGAGCGCGGCGCGCAGCCGGCCAGGCAGCGGGATGCGGGTGAGCAGCAGGGCCGCGGCGCCCCCGAGCGCGAGCTCCCAGCTGCGGGCGAACGTGTCGTAGTACGCGCCCACCGGGTCGATCGAGAGCCGCAGCAGCGCGTAGCCGAACGAGGCGGCGGCGACGGCCGCGAGCAGCAGGCCGAACTCGAGTCGCGCGTCGCGCATCCGCCGCCCGCCGACGAGCGCGAAGCCCGCCGCGGCGAGCACCGCGAGCGCCGTGAACTGCCCCTGCACGCCCATCGCCCAGAAGTGCTGGAAGGGCGACTTGTCGTGCCCCGCCGCGACGTAGTCGGTGCCGTCGGCCGCGAGCCGCCAGTTCTCCCAGTACGTCGCCGACGCGAACACATCGCTCAGCACCCGGCCGAACGCGAGCGGGCCGGAGGCGACGAGCGCGACCGCGCCCGCGACGACGAGCACGAGCGCCGCCATGGGGAACAGGCGCTGGGCGATGCGCCACAGCGTTCGCGGCACGTCGACGGCGCCGGTGCGCTCGATCTCGCCGATGAGGCTCAGCGCCAGGAGGTAGCCGCCGACCGCGAACAGCACGTCGACGCCGCCGGAGACGGTGCCGAACCAGATGTGGTGGCTCGCGACGAGGAGCGAGGCCATCGCCCGCAGCCCTTGGATGTCGAGCCTGCGGGGCGTCTGCGTGGCTGCCATGCTCCCTGCGGTCGTGCCGACGGCCGCGCGCCGCGACCCGCACCATGCTACGAGCCCGTCGTCGCGGCCGCCTGGGGTAGCGTCGCGACATGCACGCGATCGTCTCGGGAGCCGGCGTCGCCGGGCTGGCGCTCGCCGGCCGGCTCGCGCTCGACGGCTGGAGCGTCGACGTGGTCGAGCGTGCGCCTGCCCCGCGCGCATCCGGCTACCTGATCGACTTCTTCGGGCCCGGCTACGACGCCGCCGAGCGGCTGGGACTGCTGCCGGCGCTGCGCGAGCGCGCCGAGTCGTACGGCGAGCTGCGCTCGGTCGACGCGGCAGGGCGCGTGCGCGCCCGCCTGCCGATCGCGCTCGTCGAGCGCGCGGTCGCGGGCCGGTACCTCACGATCCTGCGGCCGCAGATCGTCGACGCCCTGCTCGCGGCGCTGCCCGAGGGCGTGCGGATGCGCTGGGGCGTCCAGGTCGAGACCGTGCACGACGACGGCGCCTGCGTCACAGCGCTGCTGTCGGACGGCGAGCGGCTCGAGGCCGACCTGCTCGTCGGCGCCGACGGGGTGCGCTCGCGCGTGCGGCAGCTCGCGTGGGGACCGCACGACGACTTCCTGCGGCCCGTCGCCGACCTGCTCGCGGTGGCGTGGATCGGCGATGACGCGGAGCTGTCGGCCGACCTCGGCGGGCGCGTCGCGATGCAGGTCGAGCTCGACCGGCAGCTCGTGGTGGCGCCGCTCGGCGAGACGGGAGTGACCGGGTTCGCGGTGCTGCGCGGCGTGGGGCGCGCGGGCGGGCGCGGCGCGATCGCGCGGATGGGCGTGCTCGGCCGCCGCGCGGTGCGCAGCATCCGCGAGCCCTACGTCGACGACGTGGCGCAGACCGTCGTGCCGCAGTGGGTGCGCGCGCGCATCGCGCTGCTCGGCGACGCGTGCGGGGCGGTGTCGCTGCTGGCGGGGCAGGGCGCCTCGCTCGCGATGGCGGGCGCCGAGCGGCTCGCGGAGGAGCTCGCGTTCGCGGCGCACCCGAGCGACGTCGTGGCGGGGCTCGCCGCCTACGAGCGCGACTGGCGCCCGGTCGTCGAGCGCGAGCAGGCGCGCGGCCGCCGCACCGCGAGCGCCTTCGCCCCGCACACCCGCCTCGAGCTCGAGGCGCAGCGCGCGATGTGGCTCGCGACCGCCATCCCCGGCGTCGCGCACCTCGTGGCGCGCGCCGCCGGCGGCGTGACGAAGTCGGCCTGAGCGAGCCCGGCCGCGCCGGCGGCCGTCCCCTCTGCCGCGCCGCACCCGCGCACAACGCAAGCCCGCGCGGCAGATCCCGCGGACGGATCGGCGCGACGCCGGGATCCGGGGCTGCTTCGCGCTCGGGAGCTTGCGTTGTGCAGCGTGCCCGCGGGTGGAGCGCCCCGGGCGGGCCGGGCCGCAGGGCGGGTCAGCGGCGGAAGGACGCCACTGCCTCGACGTGGTGCGTCATCGGGAAGAGGTCGAACGCCTCGAGCGCGTCGACCTGCCAGCCGGCCTCGGCCAGCAGCTTCGCGTCGCGGGCGAGGGCGACCGGGTCGCACGCGACGTAGACGATCTGGGCGGGCTCGAGGCCCGCGAGCAGCTCGATCACGTCGCGGCCGGCTCCGGCGCGCGGCGGGTCGAGCACCACGAGCCCGCGCGAGAGCCGCTCGCGCTCCTGGCCGCTCGCGCGCGACGCGAGCTCGCGCAGCCAGCGGTCGACGCGGCCGGTCTCGGCGCTCGCGCCGATCCACTCGGCGAGGTTCTCGCTCGCGTGGTCGGTCGCGACCTCGTCGGCCTCGACGCTCGTCAGGCGGGTGCGCTCGCCGAGCGCCTCCGCGATCGTGGCGGCGAACAGGCCGACGCCGCCGTACAGGTCGAGGCTCCAGCCGGCCGGGTCGATCGCGTCGACGTCGATGGCGCGGCGCACCGCATCCGTCAGCACCGCCGGCGCCTGCCGGTGCACCTGCCAGAAGCCGGCGCGGTCGAGCTGGAACTCGCGCCCGCCGACGGTCTCGACGATCGTGTCGGTGCGGCCGCGCCCGGGCTCGCCCTCCATCGCGATCACGTCGACCTCGCCGTCGCTCGTCTCGACGTAGTCGACGGCGGTGGCGCCCGGCACGCGCTGGTCGAGCTGGGCCGAGAGGCGGATGCCCTCGGTCGCGAGCGGCAGGCTGGTGACGGGCACGACCTCGTGGCTGCGGGGCGCGAACGGGCCCTGGCGGCCGCGGTCGTCGACGTGCAGGCGCACGCGGGTGCGCCAGCCGAGCCCGCCGCGCTCGTCGTCGCCGGGCGCCGCCTGCACGGGCACGGTGCGCTGCATGCCGCCGGTGCGCTGGAGCGCGTCCTCGATGACGCGCTGCTTGAGCTCGCGCTGGCGGGGCAGCGCGATGTGGCCGAACTCGGCGCCGCCGGCGCGCTCGAGCGGCGGCCGCTCGATGGCGGCCTCGGGCCAGACGTGCGGCACGCGGTCGGCGCCGGCGCTGACGACCTCGAGCGCCACGGCGGTCGCGAACGACTTCTTCACGTCGACGACCTGCGCGCGCACGGTCTCGCCCGGCATGGTGTCGGGCACGAACACCACGCGCCCCTCGTGCCGGCCGACGAAGCGGCCGCCGTGGGCGACGTTGTCGATCGTCAGCTCGACGATCTGGCCAGGACGGATCTCGGATGCGGGCATGCGCCCATCCTCCCATCCGCGCCGGGGAGGCTCAGGCGATCCCGGCGAGCGACGCCGCGATCGCGTCGGCGCTGCGGTGCAGCGCCGCGAGCTCGTCATCCTCCATCGGCACCTCGAGCACCCGCTCGATGCCCGCGCGGCCGACGACGGTCGGCAGCGACAGCGCGAGCCCGGCGATGCCGTGCTGGCCGTCGAGCACGCTCGAGACCGGCAGCACCGCGTGCTCGTCGCCGAGGATCGCCTCGACGATGCGCGCGGTCGAGACGCCGATCGCGCTCGAGGTCGCTCCCTTGCCCTCGATGATGCGGTACGCGGCGTGCACGACGTCGTCGGCGATGCGGTCGAGGGCCGCGTCGTCGAAGCGCAGCGCGCCGTCCTCTCGCCACTCGCGCACGAGCACGGGACCGATCTTCGCGCGCGACCACAGCGGGCACTCGCTGTCGCCGTGCTCGCCGATCATGAGCGCGTGCACGCTGCGCGGGTGCACCCGCACGAGCTCCGACAGCCGCCAGCGCAGCCGGGACGAGTCGAGCACGGTGCCGGATGAGAGCACGCGGGCCGGGTCGAGCCCTCCCTCGCGCTGCGCGACCACCGTGAGCACGTCGCACGGGTTCGTGACGAGCACCACGATCGCCTCCGGCGCGTGCTCGCGGATGCCGGGCATCAGCCGGCGCAGGATGTCGGCGTTGCGGCCCGCGAGGGCGAGCCGCGGCTCGCCGGGCCGCTGCTTCGCGCCCGCGGTCACCACGACGACGTCGCTGCCGGCGATCGTGCGCAGGTCGTCGCCGCCCTCGACGCGCTTGCCCGCGAGGAACGGCAGGCCGTGGGCGAGGTCGAGCACCTCGGCCTCGGCCTTCGCGCGGTCGAGGTCGTAGAGCGCCACCGCATCGGCCGAGCCGCGGATGAGGGCTGCGTAGGCGATGGCGACGCCGACCGAGCCGGCGCCGATCACGGCGAGCTTCGTGGGGCGGGCGGCGGTCGGGGCGTCCATGCTGCTCACGCTAGGCGTCCCTCCCGGGGCGCGCCAGTGCATCCGGCCCCGCCCGTGGTGCGAGGATCGAGCCGTGCAGCTCATCCTCGCCTCTGCCTCGCCCGCCCGGCTCGCGCTGCTGCGCCAGGCCGGCATCGAGCCGCTCGTCCGGCCGACCGACCTCGACGAGGAGCTGCTCATCGCGGCCCACGAGGCCGAGCACGGGCCGCTCTCCCCCGCCGCGTACGTGCTGCTGCTGGCGCGCGCGAAGGCCGAGGCGCTGCTCGACCAGGATCCGCTCACGGGCTTCGACGGCCTCGTGCTCGGCGGCGACTCGTCGCTCGAGCTCGACGGCGCGATGCTCGGCAAGCCGCACACGCCCGAGCGTGCGCGGGAGCGCTGGGTCGCGCAGCGCGGCCGCTCGGCGACGCTGCACTCGGGGCACTGGATGCTGCGGGTGCGCGACGGCCGGATCCAGGACTCCGCGGGCACCACGACCGCGACGCACCTCGACTTCTCGCCCGATGTCGACGACGCCGAGATCGACGCCTACGTCGCGACCGGCGAGCCGCTCCAGGTGGCGGGCGCGTTCACGATCGACGGGCGCGGCGCCGCCTTCATCGACCGCATCGACGGCGACCCGTCGACGGTGATCGGGATGAGCATCCCCGCGGTGCGCAGGCTCGCGCGCGAGCTCGGCGTCGCGTGGCCGGCGCTCACGGCGGCCGTCGCGACGCCGGCCGACGGGGCGTGACCGTGGCCCGCGGCATGTGGGTGTGGGTGCGCGAGGACGCGCCGCCCGACCCGGCGGAGGTCGCCGCGATCGCCGAGCGCGAGCGCGTGGCCGAGGCGTTCGTGAGCGTGCCGTGGTCGGGCCCGAGCGCCGACACCCATCGGATCGTCGCGGCGCTGCGCGGCCGGGGCGTCAGGGTCAGCGCCCTCGGCGGCGACCCCGCGTGGACGACCGGCGGCGACGCGGTCGCGTGGATGCAGCGCGCGACCGCCGCGTTCCTCTTCGAGGGCGTGCACCTCGACATCGAGCCGTGGGGCCGACGCGACTGGACCGGCCGCGAGGCCGCGCTGCTGCGCGGCCTCGAGCGCACCGTGCGCGACGTCGCCGCACGCACGAGCCTGCCCGTCGACGTCGACCTCGTGCCGTGGCTCGCCGAGACGCACCCGCGGCAGTTCGCCGACATCGCCCAGCGCGCCGACGCGGTGACGCTGATGGCCTACCGCGACCGGGCCGCCGACATCCTCGCAACGAGCGCCGCGGCCCGCCGCGCGCTCGGCCCTCTCGGCCGCTCGTACCGGATCGGCGTCGAGACCGGGCCGATCGCCGAGCCCGAGCCGACCGCCCGGCAGACCTTCGCCGACGACGGGCGCGCGGCGCTCGAGCGCGAGCTCGCCGAGGTCGCGACGGCGCTCGCGGCGGATGCGCGGTGCACGGGGGTCGCGCTCCACGACCTCGCGGGCTGCCGCGTGCTCGGCCCCTGACCGCCGTCCCGCAGCCGGGCTAGGTCGACTGCTGGGTCGGCACCGCGTCGGCCTCGTCGGGGTCGACCGCCTGCTCGAACTGCGCGTGCAGCAGCCGCCAGTAGGCCCCCTGCCGCTCGACGAGCTCGTCGTGGTCGCCGTGCTCGACGATCGCGCCCTGCTCCATCACGAGGATGAGGTCGGCGTCGCGGATGGTCGAGAGCCGGTGGGCGATGACGAACGACGTGCGGTCGGTGCGGAGCGCCGCCATCGCGTGCTGCAGCAGCAGCTCGGTGCGGGTGTCGACCGACGAGGTGGCCTCGTCGAGGATGAGCACGCTCGGGCGGGCGAGGAAGGCGCGGGCGATCGTCACCAGCTGCTTCTCGCCGGCCGAGAGGTTGGTCGCGTCCTCGTCGATGACCGTGTCGTAGCCGTCCGGGAGCGCGTGCACGAAGCGATCGACGTAGGTGGCACGGGCGGCCTCGAGGATCTCGTCCTCCGTCGCCTCCGGCCGGCCGTACGCGATGTTCTCGCGGATCGTGCCGCCGAAGAGCCACGCGTCCTGCAGCACCATGCCCGTCTGCGCGCGCAGCGCATCCCTCGTCATGGTCCGCGTGTCGACGCCGTCGAGCGAGATGCGGCCGCCGTCGATCTCGTAGAAGCGCATGAGCAGGTTGACGAGCGTGGTCTTGCCCGCCCCGGTCGGGCCGACGATCGCGACCGTCTGCCCCGGCTCGACGACGAGCGAGAGGTCGTCGATGAGCGGCCGGTCGGGCGAGTACGCGAAGCGCACGTGGTCGAACACCACGCGGCCCGGGCCGTCGGCGGCCGCCGCGCCGCCGGCATCCGACTCCTCCTCGTCGGCGTCGAGCAGCTCGAAGACGCGCTCGGCGCTCGCGACGCCCGACTGCACCATCGTGACGGTCTGCCCGATCTGGCCGAGGTTCTGCGAGAACTGCTGCGAGTACTGGATGAACGCCTGCACGTCGCCGACGAGGATCTGACCGGCCGCGACGAAGAGGCCGCCGGCGACGGCGACGAGCACGTAGCCGATGTTGCCGACGAAGGTCATGAGCGGGAACACGAGGCCCGAGAGGAACTGCGCCTTGAAGGCCGCCTGGAAGACGCCCTCGTTCTCGACCGCGAACCGGCCGCGCACCGCCTCCTCGCGCCCGAAGACCTTCACGAGCGCGTGGCCCGTGTAAGCCTCTTCGACGATCGCGTTCACCCGGCCGGTGCGGCGCCACTGCTCCTTGAACAGCCCCTGCGCCGGGCCCAGCACCGCCCCGAGGATGATGCCCGTGAGCGGCACCGCGATGAGCGCGATGAGCGCGAGCCAGCCGTTGATCGTCAGCATCATCACCAGCACGCCGACGACCGTGAGGAGGCCCGTGACGATCTGCGACATGGTCTGCGACACCGTCTGCGAGACGTTGTCGAGGTCGTTCGTGACGCGCGAGAGCAGCTCGCCGCGCTGCGTGCGGTCGTAGTACGACAGCGGCAGGCGGTGGATCTTCTCCTCCACGTCGCGCCGCAGCCCCTGCACGGTGCGCTGCACGACGCGGTTCACGACGTAGCCCTGCAGCCACTGGAAGAGGGCGCCGACCGCGTAGACGGCGAGCACGAGCAGCAGGATGCCGCCGAGTGCCTCGAAGTCGATGCCCTGCCCGGGCTGCAGCCCCTCCATGCGCTCGAGGATGTTGGCCAGCTCGTCCTCGCCCGCCTGGCGCAGCCCGCCGACGACCTGCTCCTGCGTCGTGCCGGGCGGCAGGTCGCGCTGCACGAGGCCGCGCACGATGACGTTCGTCGCCTCGCCCAGGATGCGGGGCCCGAGCACGACGAGCACCACGCCCACCGCGCCGAGCGCGAACACGAGCGCGAGCAGCCAGCGGTAGGGCTGCATGAGGCCCAGGAGGCGCCTCGCGGAGGCGCCGAACGACTTCGCCTTCCCGGGCGGCGGCTCCCAGCCGCCGGCGCCGATGCGGGCGGCCTCGGCCTGCTCGGCCTCGATCCGCTCGTCCTCCGTGAGCTCGGGCTCCTGGGCCGCGCCCTGCTTGCGTGCCATCTCAGGCCTCCACTGCCATCTGCGACTCGACGATCTCGCGGTACGTGTCGCTGCCCGCGAGCAGCTCGTCGTGGGTGCCGGTGGCGACGACCCGGCCGGCGTCGAGCACGACGATGCGATCGGCGTCGACGATCGTCGACACCCGCTGCGCGACGACGATCTGCGTCGTCGCGCCCACCGCCTCCCGCAGCGCCGCCCGCAGGCGCGCATCCGTCGTGAGGTCGAGCGCCGAGAACGAGTCGTCGAAGACGAGCACGTCGGGCTCGGCGACGAGCGCCCTCGCGATCGAGAGCCGCTGGCGCTGCCCGCCCGAGACGTTGGTGCCGCCCTGCGAGATCCGCGCGCCGAGCTGCCCGTCCATCTGCTGCACGAAGCCGGCCGCCTGCGCGATCTCGAGCGCGCGCCAGAGCTGCTCGTCGGTGGCCTCCTCGTTGCCGTAGCGGAGGTTCGACGCGACGGTGCCGGCGAAGAGGTAGGGCCGCTGCGGCACGATGGCGATGCCCCGCCAGAGCGTCTCGGCGTCGAGGTCGCGCACGTCGGCGCCGCCCACGAGCACGCTGCCGCCGGTGGCGTCGAACAGGCGCGGGATGAGGTTCACGAGCGTCGTCTTGCCGGCGCCGGTCGAGCCGATGATCGCGACCGTCTCGCCGGGCTCGGCGCGCAGCGAGACGCCCTCGAGCACCGGCGTCTCGGCGCCCGGGTACTGGAAGCGCACGTCGCGCAGCTCGACGGTGCCGGGCGTCGGCATGCGGTCGCCGACCGCGACGCGCTCGATCGAGGGCACCGTCTCGAGCACCTCGCCGATGCGCTTCGCCGAGACCGCGGCCCTCGGGATCATGATCGTCATGAAGGTCGCCATGAGCACGCCCATGAGGATCTGCATGAGGTACTGCAGGAAGGCCATCATCGTGCCGATCTCGAGCTCGCCGGCGTCGACGAGCTGCGCGCCGAACCACAGCACCGAGACGCTCGAGACCTCGACGATGAGCATGATGATCGGGAACATCAGCACGAAGATGTTGCCGGTGCGGATCATCGCGTCGGTCACGCCGTCGTTCGCCACCGCGAAGCGGGCGCGCTCGCGCCGCTCCTGCACGAAGGCGCGGATGACGCGGATGCCGGTGAGCTGCTCGCGCAGCACCTTGTTGATGCCGTCGATGCGCTCCTGCAGCAGGCGGAAGATCGGCACGAGCCTCCAGACGAGGAAGCCGAGCACGAGCAGCATGAGCGGCACGGCGACGGCGATGAGCCACGAGAGCGTGCCGTCGGCCCGCACGGCCATGATCATGCCGCCGACGGCGAGCATCGGCGCCGACAGCAGCATCGTGCACGACATGAGGATGAGCATCTGCACCTGCTGCACGTCGTTCGTCGTGCGGGTGATGAGGCTCGCGGCGCCGAAGCGCTGCACGTCCTGCTCGCTGAAGTCGCCGACCGTGGCGAAGACGTCGGCGCGCAGGTCGCGGCCCGCGCGCATCGCGAGCCGCGCGCCGAAGAGGATCGCGAGGATGTTCGCGGCGACCTGACCGAGGCTCAGCCCGAGCATGAGCGCCCCGAGGCGCCAGATCGTGTCGGTGTCGCCCTGCAGCACGCCCTCGTCGATGATGTCGGCGTTGATCGTCGGCAGCATGAGCGACAGCACCGACTGCGCGAACTGGAACAGCACGACGAGCAGGAGCGGGAGCCACGAGGGGCGCACGTAGCGGACGATGAGCTTCCAGAGCACGGTCAGGCCTCCTGGTCGACGAGGGCGGGTGCGGCGGCGCTGCCGATGCCGTGCAGCAGCACCTGCACCACGTCGGCGGCGGTGACCGACGGGGCGGTGTCGCCCCAGCCGGAGGCGGCCGCCCAGGCGAGCGTGCGGGTCATGTCGGCCGCGGCGAGCGGCGCGACGCGCAGTCGGTCGCGGTAGGGCTCGAAGCGCTCGGCGAGCCGCGCCTTCGACGACTCGAGCTCGCCCTGCCTGGCCTGCGCGCAGCGCTGCCCGATCGGGCCGAGCGCCATCACGAGCCGGAAGATGAAGCGCATCCGCTCGACCATCGCGTCGACCGTCGTCGTCAGCATCTCCTCGAGCGAGCCGTGCTCGAGGCGCGCCTGCTCGGCCGCCCAGTCGGCGGCGTCGAGGTGGTGGTCGGCGAGCGCGACGAGCAGCGACTCCTTGTCGCCGAACGCCTTGAAGAGCGTACCCTCGGCGACGCCAGCGGCCTCGGCGAGCTGGCGGCTCGTGATCGCGGCGCCGTGCTCGAGCACCGCGGGCGTGACGGCCTCGATGATCTGCGCGCGCCGGTCGTCGGCGCTGAGGCGCGGGATGGGTGGGGGCACGTCCCCGAGCATAGGTGAGTGAGCGCTCACTCACCAAGGGTCGATCGTCGGCGCGCCGCCGGGCGCGACTGTGGGAATCGGCAACGGAACGCCGTCAGCCTGTGTGGCGAGTGCACGCATCCGTCATGCGTCGCCGCCTAGGCTGAGGAACCATGCCACGCATCACGAAGGTCCTGATCGCCAACCGCGGCGAGATCGCCGTCCGCATCATCCGCGCGGCGCGCGATGCCGGCATCGCCTCGGTCGCCGTGTACGCCGAGCCCGATCGCGACGCGCAGCACGCGCAGCTCGCCGACGAGGCCTACTCGCTGCACGGCGCGACGAGCGCCGAGAGCTACCTCGTGATCGACAAGATCATCTCTGTCGCGCGCCGCTCCGGTGCAGACGCGGTGCACCCGGGCTACGGCTTCCTCGCCGAGAACGCCGACTTCGCGCGCGCCGTGATCGACGCGGGCCTCATCTGGATCGGGCCGGGCCCCGACGCCATCGAGCAGCTCGGCGACAAGGTCTCGGCGCGGCACATCGCCGAGTCGGTCGGCGCGCCCCTCGCCCCCGGCACCATCAACCCCGTCGCGGGCGCCGACGAGGTGCTCGCGTTCGTCGACGAGCACGGGCTGCCCGTCGCGATCAAGGCTGCGTTCGGCGGCGGCGGACGCGGCCTCAAGATCGCCCGCACGCGCGAGGAGGTCGAGGAGCAGTTCGACTCCGCCACGCGCGAGGCCGTCGCCGCCTTCGGCCGCGGCGAGTGCTTCGTCGAGAAGTACCTCGACAAGCCGCGCCACGTCGAGACGCAGTGCCTCGCCGACGCGCACGGCAACGTCGTCGTCGTCTCGACGCGCGACTGCTCGCTGCAGCGCCGGCACCAGAAGCTCGTCGAGGAGGCCCCGGCGCCCTTCATCACCGCCGCGCAGGACGCCGAGCTGCGCCGCGCCTCGAAGGAGATCCTGCGCGCCGCCGCCTACGTCGGCGCGGGCACGTGCGAGTTCCTCATCGGCGCCGACGGCACGATCTCGTTCCTCGAGGTCAACACCCGGCTGCAGGTCGAGCACCCGGTCTCGGAGGAGGTCACGGGCATCGACCTCGTGCGCGAGCAGTTCCGCATCGCCGAGGGCGAGGCGCTCGGCTACGACGACCCCGAGGTGCGCGGCCACTCCATCGAGTTCCGCATCAACGGCGAGGACGCCGGCTCCGGCTTCATGCCCCAGCCCGGTCCCGTGCGCATCTTCCGCGCCCCGTCGGGCCCGGGCATCCGCGTCGACTCCGGCGTCGTCGCCGGCGACGTGATCGGCGGCAACTTCGACTCGATGCTCGCGAAGCTCATCGTCACCGGCCGCGACCGCGAGGAGGCGCTCGCGCGCGCCAGGCGTGCGCTCGCGGAGTTCGAGGTCGAGGGACTGCCGACCGTGCTGCCGTTCCACCGCCGCATCGTCGACCACCCGGCGTTCGCCCCGGCCGGCGACGCGCCCTTCTCGATCTACACCTCGTGGATCGAGACCGAGTTCGAGAACGACATCCCCGCGTGGGGCGGCGAGCCGGGCGAGCTGGGCGGCCCCGAGCCGCGCCGCACCGTGGTCGTCGAGGCCGACGGCAAGCGCATCGCCGTCTCGATGCCGAAGCGGCTCTTCGCCGAGACGAAGGACGCCAAGGGCCCGGCACCGCGCCGCACCCGCGCTGCGCTCGCGGGCGGTGCCGCGAGCGGCGCGATCATCTCGCCGATGCAGGCGACCGTCGTCAAGGCGGCCGTCGCCGAGGGCGACCGGGTCGTCGCCGGCGACCTGCTGGTCGTGCTCGAGGCGATGAAGATGGAGCAGCCGCTCTCCTCCCCCATCGACGGCACCGTGACCGCGATCGACGCGCCCGTCGGCGGCACCGTGCCCTCCGGCCACCACCTGGTGACGATCACGCCCGACGCGGCGTAGCCGCCGCCCGCCGCAGCGCGGACGCCGCGAGCGGCGGGGGCAGCTGGGGCGCGAGCGCTCGATACCGCTCGGCGGCGCGGTCGTCGCCCAGCCGCCAGGCGAGGTCGGCGAGCGCGAGGGACGCGTCCCGGCGCGCAGCACCCGGGCCGTCGCGCTCGAGCAGCGCGAGCGCCGCGAGCGGCTCGTCGACCGCCTCGCCGGCCGCGAGCGCCGCGCGCGCTCGCGCCACCTCGCGCGCCACGCGCGCCGCGTGCGTCGGCCGCACCGCCACCAGCCGCTCGTGCAGCGAGGCGATCGTCGCCCAATCGGTCGCCTCGGCGCTGGGCGCCGCGACGTGGAGCGCTGCGATCGACGCCTCGAGCGCGAAGCGGCCGCCCGTGCCAGCGGTCGCGGCCGCATGCTCGAGGCCGACGAGCAGCAGCCCGCGGTCCCAGCGGGTGCGGTCGACCTCGTCGAGCGGCAGCGCGGCACCCTCTGCGTCGAACCGGCCGGGCCGGCGGGCGAGCGCGAGCAGCACCACCGCCAGCAGCGCCTCCGCCTCGGCGTCGGCGGGATGCGCGGCGTGCACCGCGCGCGCGAGCGTCCACGCGCTGCGCCCCAGGTCATCCGCGGCGCTGTCGGGCCGGATCGCGTCGCGCTGCGCGACCGCGTGCACCGCCGCGACGCACTCGAGCACCGCCGGCAGCCGCGACGCCCGCTCGGCCGGCTCCGGCACCCGGAAGCGGCCAGCCCCTGCAGCGAGCGAGCGCTTGGCGCGCGTCAGGCGAGCGGAGGCGGCGCGCGCGTCGATGCCGAGGTGCCAGGCGATGCGGGAGGTCGGCAGGCCGCACACCACCCGCAGCGCGAGCACGAGCCGGTTCGCGAAGCCGAGCACCGGGTCGCACGCCACGAGCAGCAGCGCGTACCGGTCGTCGTCGGGCCCGCCCCAGCCGGCGGCCTCGCGATCTGCGCGCAGCGCCAGCTCGCCGAGCGCGCGCTCGCGCACGGCGCGGCCCCGGACCGCGTCGAGGTGGAGCCGACGCCCGACGGTCGTGCACCACGCCACGAGGTCGTCGATCGGCCGGGTCTCGGCGACCGCGCGCGCGATCGCCTCGGCCGCGAGCTCCTCGCCCGCGTCGAGCGAGCCCGCGAAGGCCGCGAGCTGCCGCACGACGCTCGGCCACGCCCGCCGGAACTGCTCGTCGCTCGGCCCCACGCGGCCATCGTGGCACGCGCGCGGCGCGCTCACCCCATGGGGAAGACGCGTCGCCACTCGATGTGGCCCCCGGTCGGCACGAGCGGCGCGAGCTGCCGCGCGATCTCCTCCGATTCCGCCTCGATCACGTAGTAGCCGCTGATCACCTCGTCGCTCTCCAGGCTCGCGCCGTCGGTCCACACCGCGTCCTCCACCTCGCGGCCGTCGGGGCCGGGCCGGACGATGCCGCCGTGCCGCCGATTGTGGAGCGCGTTGCCGGCGACGATGCGCGCGCCGAGCTCGGCCACGCGCCGCTCAAAGGCCTCGAACTCGGGGAACTCCGCCGCGATCTGCTCGCCCGCGCCCTCGCCGGCGTAGGCGTCGGAGTCCCAGTCGGGCTCGACGATCATGAACAGGTACTGGTCGGCCATCGCCGCATCCTCTCCTCGAGCCAGGCGCGTCGGTCGCAGTCTGGCAGGTGCTGTGACCGGGCGGCCACACGAGGGAGACGATCGGCGCGCGCCGGTTTCGACACCGTCGGCGCGTCAGTCCTCGACGCGGTGCATCGCCCGGGCGGCGTCCGAGACGGAGCCGGTGAGCGAGGGGAAGACGGGGAAGACGCGGGCGACCTGGTCGACGGTGAGGCGGTGCTCCATCGCCATCGTCACGGGGAAGATGAGCTCGGACGCCTTCGGCGCCACGATGACGCCGCCGATGACCGTGCCGGAGCCCGTGCGCGCGAAGAGCTTCACGAAGCCGTCCTCGACGCCCATCATCTTCGCGCGGGCGTTCGTCGAGAGGTCGATCCGGTACACCTCGCCCTGCGCGATGCCGTCCTCGATCTCCTTCTGCGACCATCCGACGGTCGCGATCTCGGGCTGCGTGAAGATGTTCGAGGCGACCGTGCGCATCGAGATCGGGTCGACCGCGTCGCCGAGGGCGTGGAACATCGCCGTGCGGCCCTGCATGGAGGCGACGGATGCGAGCGGCAGGGCATCGGCGCAGTCGCCGACCGCGTAGACGTTCGGCAGGTTCGTGCGGGCGACCCGGTTGACGAGGATGTTGCCGGACTCGGCGAGCTCGATGCCCGCCTCCTCGAGGCCGATCCCTGCCGTGTTCGGGATGGAGCCGACGGCCATGAGGCAGTGCGAGCCCTCGACGGTGCGGCCGTCGGTGAGGGTGACGACGACACCCGTCTCGGTGCGCTCGACCTTCTCGGCGCGCGACTTCGACAGCACGTGCATGCCCTGGCGGCGGAAGACGTCCTCGATGACGCGGGCGGCGTCGGAGTCCTCGCCGGGCAGCACCTGCTCGCGGCTCGAGATGAGCGTCACCTCGGCGCCGATGAGGCTGTAGGCGCTCGCGAACTCGGCGCCGGTGACGCCGGAGCCGACGACGATCAGGTGCTCGGGCACCTCCTCGAGGCCGTAGAGCTGGGTCCACGTGAGGATGCGCTCGCCGTCGGGCATCGCCGAGGGGAGCTGCCGGGGCGTCGCGCCGACCGAGACGACGATGGTGTCGGCCTCGAACTCGTCGAAGTCGGCGCCCTGCTTGCCGGTCGAGACCACCACGCGGCCGGGCCCCTCGAGGCGGCCCTCGCCCTGCACGATCGTGACGCCCGCGGCCTCGAGGTCGGCCTTCATGTCGAGCGACTGCTTCGCCGCGAGCGACAGCAGGCGACGGTTCACGGCGCGCAGGTTGACGGCGACCTCGGGCTTCTGCGGGCGGCCGCTGTCGCCGCGCACCGAGAACTGCACGCCCAGCTGGCTCGCGTCGCGGATGGCCGCTGCCGACTCGGCGGTCGCGATGAGCGACTTCGAGGGCACGACGTCGGTGAGGATCGCGCTGCCGCCGACGCCCGTGCGCTCGATGAGGGTCACGTCGGCGCCGAGCCGGGCGCCCGCGAGCGCGGCCTCGTACCCGCCGGGTCCGCCGCCGATGATGACCACGCGCTGCTTGCGCTCGAATGCACTCACGCGCTCCATCATCCCGCACATCCAGGCGGCGACGATCCCCTGCCTTCAGCCGGCGGCGCGCTCGTGCACCGCCGAGGTCAGCGACGTGCCGTTCACCTCGACGTAGAGGGTGCCCTCGGTGCGGGAGACCGACATGGTCGTCCGCCGCGCGACGGCATCGGCGACCGCGTCGACGAAGCCGTCGTCGAACCACACGAGCCGCACGTCCTCGACGCGGTGGATGCGCTTGCCCGCCCACTTCGCGGCCACTCGCTCGGGGTCGCGGTGCGTGTAGACGGCGGTGCGCTCGGCAGCGCGGCTGCCGCGGTGCACCCGCTCCGCGTCGGGCGCGCCGATCTCGATCCAGGCCATGAGCGCCCCGGTGAGGTCGCGCGCGAGCACCGCCGGCTCGTCGCCGCCCGCGACGCCGTCGCCGAATGCGATGCCCTCCTCGTGCTCGAGGCACAGGGCGAGCACCCGGGTGACCATGAACGCCGTCGTCTCCGAGGGGTGCTGCGCGACCTTGAGCGACAGCTCCTCGTAGACGCCGCGATCGACGTCCGAGAGCTGCACGTCGAACGTGTGGATCGTCGCGCCGATGGCCATGGTCGCCGAGCCTACGCGCCGTGCGCCCTGCTGGCCGCCCGTCGCCGGGAGCGCCCCTAGAGTGGGCGCCATGACGCACCCGCTCGACCCCCCTGCCGACCCGCGCGAGGTCGCGCGCCTGGCCGCCGACGACATCCGCCGCATCACCGGCGTCGAGTCGCACGACATCGCCCTCACCCTGGGCTCCGGATGGGCGCGGGCCGCCGACCTGCTCGGCGAGACCACGCACACGATCGACGCGACCGAGATCACCGGCTTCTCGAAGCCGGCCCTCGAGGGGCACGTCGGCACGATCCGCTCGGTGCGCACCGACGACGGCCGCCGCGCGCTCGTGATCGGCGCGCGCACGCACTACTACGAGGGCCACGGCGTGCGCCGGGTCGTGCACTCCGTGCGCACCGCCGCCGCCGCGGGCGCGAGCATCATGGTGCTCACGAACGGCGCCGGCGGCATCAAGCCGCACTGGACCCCGGGGCAGCCCGTGCTCATCAGCGACCACATCAACCTCACCGCCGACTCGCCGCTCGAGGGCGCCACGTTCGTCGACCTCACCGACCTCTACTCGCCGCGCCTGCGCGACATCGCCCGCACCGTCGACGGCAGCCTCGACGAGGGCGTCTACGTGCAGTTCCGCGGTCCCCACTACGAGACGCCCGCCGAGGTGCAGATGGCGAAGGCGATCGGCGGCCACATCTGCGGCATGTCGACCGCGCTCGAGGCGATCGCCGCGCGCGAGGCGGGCATGGAGGTGCTGGGTCTGAGCCTCATCACCAACCTGGCCGCCGGCATCCAGACGACGCCGCTGTCGCACGCCGAGGTCATCGAGGCGGGCCGCGAGGCCGAGGCGCGCATCTCGCGGCTGCTCGCCGACGTGGTCGCCGCGATCGGGACGCAGGCGTGAGCGCCTCTCCCGAGACCGTCGCCGCGGCGCGCGCGTGGCTCGCCGGCGACCCCGACGAGGCCACTCGCGCCGAGCTCGAGGCGACGATCGCGTCCGCCGAGGCCGGCGACGACGCGGCGGTCGCCGAGCTCGCGGATGCGTTCCGCGGCCGCCTGCAGTTCGGCACGGCCGGGCTGCGCGGCCGCATCGCGCCGGGCCCCAACCGCATGAACCGCGTGGTCGTGCAGCAGGCCTCCGCCGGGCTCGCCGCGTTCCTGCTGAGCCGCGAGCCGCACCCGTCGGTCGTGGTCGGCTGGGACGGCCGCCGCGGCTCCGAGCGGTTCGCGCGCGACACGGCCGAGGTGCTCGCGGGCGCCGGCGTGCGCGCGATCCTGCTCCCCCGCCTCATGCCGACGCCCGTCACCGCGTTCGCGGTGCGCGACCTCGGCGCGAGCGCGGGCGTGATGGTGACGGCGAGCCACAACCCGCCGGCCGACAACGGCTACAAGGTGTACCTCGGCGGCGACGACGAGGGCAGCCAGATCGTGCCGCCCGTCGACGCCGAGATCGCCGCCCGCATCGCCGAGGCGGCCGAGACGCCCGTCGCCGACTACCCGCGCGGCGAGCCGGAGGTCACGGGCGAGGCCGTCTGGCGCGCCTACGTCGCCGCGACCGCCGCCATCGGCCAGCCCGACCAGGGCGTCGCCGGCGCGACGAGCGGCCCGCGCGTCGTCTACACGCCGCTCCACGGCGTCGGCCTCGAGACGGTCGAGGCGGTGCTCGCCGAGGCGGGCTTCCCGCCCGTCATCCCCGTCCCCGAGCAGTCCGAGCCCGACGGCGCCTTCCCGACCGTCGACTTCCCGAACCCCGAGGAGCCCGGCGCGCTCGACCTCGCGATGGCGCTCGGCACGGCCGAGCAGGCCGACCTCATCATCGCCAACGACCCCGACGCCGACCGGCTCGCGGTCGCCGTGCCCGACGCATCCGCCCCCATGGGCTGGCGCATGCTGACGGGCAACGAGGTCGGGCTGCTGCTCGGCTGGGACGCCGCCCGCACCGCGCGCGGCCAGGGCGTGCTGGCGGCGTCGATCGTCTCCTCCCCCGGCCTCGGCGCCATCGCCCGGGCGCACGGGCTCGAGTTCGTGCAGACGCTCACGGGCTTCAAGTGGGTCTCGCGCGTGCCCGGCCTCGTCTACGGCTACGAGGAGGCGCTCGGCTACCTCGTCAACCCCGGCACCGTGCGCGACAAGGACGGCATCTCAGCGCTCGTGCGGCTGCTCACGCTCGCGAGCGACCTCCACGAGCGCGGCTCGTCGCTCGGCGAGGAGCTGCTCGCGCTCGCGGGCGAGTTCGGCGCCTTCGCCTCGGGGCAGGTGAGCGTGCGCGTCAGCGACCTCGCGCGCATCCCCGCGATCATGGCGGCGCTGCGCGCGGCGCCGCCGGCCGAGCTCGCGGGCTCGCGCGTGCTGGCCGCCGACGACCTGGCCCTGCCCGAGCACGGCTCGATCGGCGACATCCTGCGCTTCACGCTCGACGACGGCTCGCGCGTCATGGTGCGCCCGAGCGGCACCGAGCCGAAGGTGAAGGTCTACATCGACGCCTCCTCGACCGACGGCGCGCCCGCGGCGCGCGTGCGCGCGGCGCGCGAGCGGGTCGCGGCGATCGCCGAGGCGGTGCGGCCGCTGCTGGCCTGAGCCCGGGCCCGGCCTCGTCCGGATGCGGCACACTGGTGGGCGGATGCGCCGACCGGGCGCGGGAGGGACGCGCATGCTGCGCACGATGCTGCAGGGCAAGATCCACCGGGCGACGGTCACGCAGGCCGAGCTGCACTACGTCGGCTCGCTCACGGTCGACGAGGACCTGCTCGACGCGGCCGACATCCTCCCCGGCCAGCAGGTCGACGTCGTCGACGTCGACAACGGCGCACGCATCACGACCTACGCGATCCCCGGCGAGCGCGGCAGCGGCATCCTGTGCGTCAACGGCGCGGCCGCCCGGCTCGTGCACGTCGGCGACACCGTCATCGTCATCGCCTACGCCCAGCTCGACGACGCCGAGGCGCGCGCGTTCGAGCCGTCGGTGGTGTTCGTCGACGACGCGAACCGCATCGTCGAGACCGGCCACGACCCGGGGCACGCGCCCGAGGGCACCCACTTGCGCACGGCCGCGCGGCCGCTGACCGACTAGCGCGCTCGCGCCGGCCGGCGTCGGGCCGGCGTCAGCCGCGCAGGGCCGCGATCGCCGCGTCGCGGTCGGCGGCAGCCGCGAGGCGGTCGATGACCCCGTCGCCGTCGAGCGCGTTGGCGAGCTCGGCGAGCATCTGGAGGTGGCGGCGCGGGCTCTGCGCGGCCATCGCGATGACGACGCGCACCGGGTCGTGGTGCGGGTGCCCGAAGGCGACCGGCTCATCGAGCACCACGATCGCGAGCGCATCGCGCCGCACGACGGCGCTCGCCCGGGCGTGGGGCACGGCCACGCCGGGCGCGACGACGCAGTAGGGCCCGGCCTGCTCGATCTGCTGCACGAGCTCGTCGACGTAGGCGCGGCCCACCGCGCGCGCGGTCACGAGGTCGACGCCGCCGGCGCGCACGGCCGCGCGCCAGTCGGCGGCATGCACCCCTGGCGAGAACGTGGCCTCGTCGAGCGGGAGCGTCATCGAAGGTCGTCGAACCCGTCGGCGATGAGGTCGGCGATCTCCTCGCGCTCCTCGAAGGTGCAGAAGGCGCTCGCCGCCGCGTTCTGCGCGACCTGCTCGAGGTCGTCGAGCTCCCAGTCGAACGCCTCCACGAGCAGGCCCAGCTCGCGCGTGAGCGTCGTGCCCGACTGCAGGCGGTTGTCGGGGTTGACGGTGACGCAGAAGCCCAGCTGGTGCAGCAGGTCGATCGGGTGGTCGTCGAGCGCCTCGCCCCACTGCGCGATCGTGCCGGTCTGGAGGTTCGAGGACGGGCTCACCTCGAGCGCGATCTGGCGGTCCTTCACCCACTCGGCCAGCTCGCCCAGGCGCACGACGACGGCGTCGTCGGTCTCCTCCTCGACGACGATGTCCTCGGCGATGCGCGTGCCGTGGCCGAGCCGCAGCGCGCGGCCCGCGAAGAGCGCGTCGGCGATCGAGTCGAGCCCCGCACCCTCGCCCGCGTGCACCGTGGCCGGGAAGTGGGCGTGGGCGAGCCGGTCGAACGCCGACTGCAGGCGCGAGGCGGGGAAGCCGGCCTCGGGGCCGGCGATGTCGAAGCCGACGGCGCCGCGGTCGCGGTGCCGCAGCGCGAGCTCGGCGATCTCGTCGGCCCGGTCGAGGTGGCGCATGGCGCTGATGAGCTGGCCGGTGCGGATGCGGCCGCCGTGCGTGGCGACGAGGGCGGCGGCCTCGTCGATGCCGGCCTGCACCGCCTCCACCGCCTGGTCGAGGGTGAGGCCCCGCTGCAGGTGCTGCTCGGGCGCCCAGCGGATCTCGCCGTAGACGACGCCGTCCTCGGCGAGGTCGAGCACGAACTCCTTCGCGACCCGGTGCAGCCCGTGCTCCGTCTGCATCACCGCGGTCGTGATGTCGAACGTCGTGAGGTACTCGGGCAGCGAGCCGGAGTTCGACTGCGCGGCGAACCACGCGCCGAGCTCCGCCGCGTCGGTCGCCGGCAGCGCGAAGCCGATCTCGTCGGCGAGCTCGATGATGGTCTGCGGCCGCAGGCCCCCGTCGAGGTGGTCGTGGAGGCTGACCTTGGGCAGGCTCTGGATGTCGACGCCGTCGACCTCGTAGCGGCTCATCTCGTCTCCGTCGTCCGATGCGGTGGATCTCGATGCTATCCGCCGAACGTGGCCGTCGTGTTGCCGACGACGCGCGCCGGCGGCGCGGCCGGCGTCAGGCGATGCGCTCCCGCACGATGGGCGGCACCGGCACCGCGGTGCCGGGCGCCGCGAGCTCCCAGGCGCCCTCGAGCGCCTCGAGCGCGCGCGGGATGCGGGTGGCGTCGTCGGCGCTGATCGTCCAGAGCGGATCGCCCTTCCGCACCGCGTCGCCCGGCTTCACGTGCAGGTCGATGCCGGCCGCGTGCACGACCGGGTCGCTCGCGCGGGCACGGCCGGCGCCCAGCCGCCAGGCGGCGATGCCGAACGGCAGCGCCTCCTGGCGCGCGAGCACGCCGTCGGCCTCGGCGACCACCGTGTGCGTCTCGCGCGCGACCGGCAGCGGCGCATCCGGGTCGCCGCCCTGCGCGACGACGAAGCGCCGCCAGACGTCCATCGCGCGGCCGTCGGCGAGCGCGGCCTCGACGTCGGCGTCGCCCTTGCCCACCGCGTCCAGCATCTCCCGGGCGAGCGCCACGGTGAGCTCGACGACATCGGCCGGGCCGCCGCCGGCGAGCACCTCGACCGACTCGCGCACCTCGTTGGCGTTGCCGATCGCGAGGCCGAGCGGCACGTCCATCGTCGTGAGCAGCGCGCGCGTCTCGACGCCCGCGTCGCGGCCGAGCTCGACCATCGTCAGTGCGAGCTCGCGAGCGCGCTCGAACTCCTGCATGAACGCGCCGGAGCCGAACTTCACGTCGAGCACGAGCGCACCGGTGCCCTCGGCGATCTTCTTCGACATGATCGACGAGGCGATGAGCGGGATCGCCTCGACCGTGCCGGTGATGTCGCGGAGCGCGTAGAGCCGCTTGTCGGCCGGGGCGAGGCCCGTGCCGGCCGCGCACACGACGCCGCCGACGGTGCGCAGCTGCTCGAGCATCTCGTCGTTCGTCAGCTCGGCCCGCCAGCCGGGGATCGACTCGAGCTTGTCGAGCGTGCCGCCGGTGTGGCCGAGCCCGCGGCCCGACAGCTGCGGCACGGCGGCGCCGAAGGCGGCGACGAGCGGCATGAGCGGCAGCGTGATCTTGTCGCCGACGCCGCCGGTGGAGTGCTTGTCGACCGTGGGCGCGTCGAGCGACGAGAAGTCCATCCGCTCGCCGGAGGCGATCATCGCCATCGTGAGGTCGTGGATCTCGCGGCGCTCCATGCCGTTCAGCAGGATCGCCATCGCGAGCGCCGCCATCTGCGGGTCCTCGACGTAGCCGCGCGTGTACGCATCGATGAGCCAGTCGATCTGCTCGGTCGAGAGCGCACCGCGGTCGCGCTTCGTGCGGATGATGTCGACGGCGTCGAAGGCCTCAGCCACGATCTGCCCCTCCGGTCTCGGGATGCCCTGCGGCGTAGGCGTCGAGCGCGCCCGGGCCGAACGCATCCGGGAGCACCTCCGCCATGGTGCGGATGCCGCTCACGGTGTCGAGCAGCATGCCGGGGGCGGCGTGCTCGGAGAGCAGCTGGCGGCAGCGGCCGCACGGCATGAGCCGCTCGCCGTCGCCGTTGACGCACGCGAAGGCCACCAGCCGGCCGCCGCCGCCCATCACCATCGCGCTCACGAGCGAGCACTCGGCGCACAGCGTGACGCCGTAGGCCGCGTTCTCGATGTTCGCGCCCGTCACGACCCGGCCGTCGTCGACGAGCGCCGCCGCGCCCACCGGGAACCGCGAGTACGGCACGTACGCGTGCCGGGTCGCCCCGTGGGCCGCGTCGTGCAGCGCCTGCCAGTCGATGTCGCCCATCGCCGCTACTGCTTCACGTACGGCTTGCCGCTGGCCGCGGGCGGCCTCGACCGCCCGATGAAGCCGGCCACCGCGAGCAGCGTGATGACGTACGGGAGCATGAGCATGAACTCGCTCGGCACGGGCGAGCCGATCGCGCCGAGCGTCTGCTGCAGCGCCGACGCGAAGCCGAACAGCAGCGCCGCGAGCGTCGCCTTGATCGGGTGCCACTGGCCGAAGATGACCGCCGCGAGGGCGATGTAGCCGAGTCCGGCCGTCATCTCGCGCGTGAAGGAGCCGTTGGAGTCGAGCGTGAAGTACGCGCCGCCGAGGCCGGCGACGGCGCCCGCGAGCGCGACGTTCCAGAAGCGCAGCCGGTTCACCTTGATGCCGACCGTGTCGGCGGCCATCGGGTGCTCGCCGATGGCGCGCAGGCGCAGGCCCCAGGTGGTCTTGAACAGGCCCCACGCGATGAGCGGCACGATGACGTACATCGCGTAGACGATGATCGTCTGCTTGAACAGCGCCGGGCCGATGAGCGGGATGCTCTCGAGCAGCGGGATGGGGATCTTCGGCAGGCGCACGGGCGAGTTGAGCGCCGGGTTGTCGGTGAGCACCGACGAGTAGAAGAAGTTCGTCAGGCCCGCGACGAGCACGTTGAGCACGACGCCGACGATGACCTGCTCGACGAAGTAGCGGATCGCGAAGACCGCGAGCACCATCGACACCAGCACGCTCGCGAGCATCGCCGCGACGACGCCGACGAGCGTCGAGCCGGTGGCCGAGGCGACCACGGCACCGGTGAACGCGCCGCCGAGCAGCTGCGCCTCGATGGCGATGTTCACGACGCCCGCGCGCTCCGAGAGCACGCCGCCCATCGCGCCGAGGATGAGCGGCACCGACAGGCCGACGGTCGCGAAGAGCAGGCCCGCGATCGGGATCATGGACCCCGCGCCCGCCCAGGTGAGGAACGCGACGACGAAGAGCACGCCGAAGACGATCGGCAGCCAGACGCCGAGCCTCCGCGCGGTGGCCGCCGCCCAGAACGACAGCGCCGTGAGCGCCGCGAGCAGGATGACGATGACGATGCCCGTCGCGCGCGCCGGGAGCACCGCGTCCGGCAGCTGGAACAGGTCGCCGGACGAGGCGAGGCGCAGCGTCGCGGAGCCGTCGCGGCCGAGCACGACCGTGAGCAGGAGCGCGACGAGCGTGAGCACCGCGTACGAGATCGGCGCCTTCCAGTGCTTGACGACGGCGCGCTCGAGCTCGACGGTCTCGGCCTGCGCCGGCGCCTGGGTGGTGGGCTGCTGCGCGGTCACGACTGCGCTCCCTTCGCCTTGGTCGCGTCCGCGATCGCGGCCTCGTCGCGCAGCTGCCTGCGCGACTTCCTGCCGGGCTGCGGCAGGCCGAACATCGCGCGCACGAGCGGCGGGGCCGCGATGAACAGCACGATGAACGACTGCACGACGAGGATGATGTCGATCGGCACGCCCTCGGCCGCCTGCATGCGGAAGCCGCCGGCCTTGAAGGCGCCGAACAGCAGCCCCGCGAAGAACGTGCCCCACGGCGTGGAGCCGCCGAGCAGCGCGACCGTGATGGCGTCGAAGCCGATGCCGGCGTCGATGCCCGAGGTGAAGCCGGTGGTGACGGCGCCCGTCACCTGCTGGGCGCCCGCGAGCCCCATGAAGCCGCCCGCGAAGAGCATCGCGTAGACGGTGAGGCGCTTGACGTCCATGCCGGCGTTGAGCGCGGCGTTGGCGTTGTAGCCGACGGCGCGGAACTGGAAGCCGATGTTCGAGCGGTTGATGAGCCACGAGCAGAAGATCACCGCGGCGACCGACAGCACGAAGCCCCAGTGCAGGATGAACGGCGGGCCGAAGATCGACGGCAGCACCGCGGTCTCGGCCATCGGCGGCGAGATCGGGTTGTTGCTGCCCGGGTTCTGCAGGAGGCCCGGCGTGCGCAGCATCCAGGTGATGAACCACAGCGCGACGAAGTTCAGCATGATCGTGACGATCACCTCGTGCGCGCCCGTGTACGCCTTGAACGCGCCGGCGATGCCGCCCCAGATGGCGCCCGCGGCGATGCCGGCCGCGATCGCGACGAGCACGTGCAGCACGGGCGGCAGGGCGAACGAGTAGCCGACCCAGCCGGCCGCCGCGGCGGCCCACAGCATCTGGCCGCGGCCGCCGATGTTGAACAGGCCGACGCGGAACGCGATCGCGACGCCGAGGCCCGCGGCGATGAGCGGGGTGGCGAAGTTGAGCGTGTCGGTGAGCGGCTTGATGAGCTGCGCGAAGCCGGCGTCGGCCCGCGAGACGTTGAGGATCGAGCCCTGGAAGAGCGCCCAGTAGGCGCCGCCGACGGCGTCCCATGCCGCGGCGAGCGTGTCGCCGGGCCGGGCGAAGAAGTAGCCGCTCGTCTCCTGCACGCGCTCGTCGGTCGCGGCGATGAGGATGCCGCCGACGACGAGCGAGGTGATGATCGCGAGCACGGCCATGACGAGGTTGCCGCCCATGATGCGGCGGAAGGCGCTGCCCCAGGGGTCCTCGTGCTCGACCTGCCGGTCGTCGGTGGGCACGACGACGGCCGGCGCGGCCACCTCCGCGGCCTCCGGCGCGTGCACGACGGCGGGGGCGTCGCCGGAGTCGGGCGAGCCGCCCGGGCGCTGCAGCCCCGCGGGCTCCATCGGGTCGTCGGCGTCGCGCGGCCTGTCGTTCACGCTGCGGCTCCCTTCGAGGGGGTCGGCGCCGGGATGCCGGCGGGGCGCTCCCCGGCCATCATGAGGCCGAGGATGTCGCGGCTGGTGTCGGCGGGGACGATGCCGACCACGCCGCCGCGGTACATGACCGCGATGCGGTCGGCGAGCCCGACGACCTCGTCGAGCTCGGTGGAGACGACGATGACGGGGATGCCCGCGTCGCGGGTGGCGATGATCTGGCTGTGCACGAACTCGATCGAGCCGACGTCGAGGCCGCGGGTGGGCTGCGAGGCGACGAAGAGCGAGAGCGGGCGCCCGAGCTCGCGCGCGAGCACCACCTTCTGCTGGTTGCCGCCCGAGAGCGTGCCGACGTGCGTGTCGATGCCCTGGGCGCGGATGTCGAAGGCGCCGAGCTTCTCGGTCGCGAACTCGTCGCGGGCGCCGCGGTCGATGGTGCCGGCGCTCACGAACGGCGCTCCGCGGTAGCGGTCGAGCATGAGGTTCTCGGCGATCGTGAAGTCGCCGACGAGGCCGTCGACCTTGCGGTCCTCCGGCACGAACCCGACGCCGGCGTCGAGCACCTCGCGCACGGAGTCGCCGAGCAGCTCGTTGCCGTTGAGGTCGATCGAGCCGGTGGCGCGGGGCTGCAGGCCGAGGATGGCCTCGGTGAGCTCGGTCTGGCCGTTGCCCTGGACGCCGGCGATGCAGAGCACCTCGCCGCCCTGCACCGTGAACGAGACGTCGTTGACGACCTTCTGGCCGATCGCATCCAGCACCGTCAGGCCCGTGACCTCGAGGCGGTTGTCGGTGAGCACGGGCGGGCGCTTGTGCACGGTGAGCTCGACCGGGCGGCCGACCATCATCGAGGCGAGCTCGGTGCTCGACGACTGCGGGCTCGCCTCGCCCACGACCTTGCCGAGGCGGATGACCGTGATGCGGTCGGCGATCGCGCGCACCTCGCGGAGCTTGTGGGTGATGAAGACGATCGCGGTGCCCTCGTCGCGGAGCTGCTGCATGATCGCCATCAGCTCGTCGGTCTCCTGCGGCGTGAGCACCGCGGTGGGCTCGTCGAACACGAGCACCTTCGCGTCCTGCGAGAGGGCCTTGATGATCTCGACGCGCTGCTGGACGCCGACGGGCAGGTCCTCGATCTTGGCGTCGGGGTCGATGTGGAAGCCGAAGCGCTGCGAGATCTCGCGCACCTTCTCCTTCGCGCCGGCGAGTCCGCCGAGGGCGCGCTCGTGGCCGAGCAGCACGTTCTCGGCGACGGTGAAGACGGGGATGAGCATGAAGTGCTGGTGCACCATGCCGATGCCGGCGTGCATCGCGTCGCCGGGCCCTGCGAAGCGCTGCGGCGCGCCGTCGAGCAGGATCTCGCCCTCCTCGGCGTGGTACAGGCCGTAGAGCACGTTCATGAGCGTCGACTTGCCGGCGCCGTTCTCGCCGAGGAGGCAGTGGATCTCGCCGGCCCGGACCTCGAGGTCGATGTGGTCGTTCGCGACCAGCGCGCCGAAGCGCTTCGTGATCCCCCGGAGCTCGAGGGTGGGGTGCTCGACGGCCATGTGCCTTCCTTCGACCTTGACGACGCCTGTGAATCTAGTCGGATTGCGCGGGAGCCGCAGGTGCGTCGGCTCCGCTCACGCGCGTGGGGGCCGACCGGAGCCGACCCCCACGCACGTGCCTGCGGACTACGGCTGCGGGCTCGCCGGCGACTCGACCGTGATCTCGCCGGCGATGATGCCCGCGGTGATCTCGTCGAGCTGCGCCTGCAGCTCGGGGTCGACCTCGCCCTCGAAGTCGTGGAACGGCGCGATGCCGACGCCCTCGTTCTCGAGCGTGCCGACGTACGGCTCGTTCGAGAACTCGCCCGCGGCGGCCTGCTCGACGACGGCCTGCGTGCCCTGCGCCATGCCCTTGAGCACCGACGTGAGGAAGAGGTCGGCGTTGTCGGGCGACGTCTCGTAGAGGTCGGCGTCGACGCCCACCATCGTGATGCCCGAGTCCTCGCCCGCGTCGCGGATGGCCTCAGCGGCCGAGAGGAAGATCGGGCCACCGACCGGCATCAGCACGTCGGCGTTCTGGCCGATGAAGGTCTCGGCCATGGCCTTCGCCTCCACGCCGGCCTCGAAGCCGCCCGTGAACGAGCCGTTCTGCGCCTCGGGGTCCCAGCCGAGCACCTGCACGTCCGTGCCGTTCTGCTCGTTGTAGTACATGGCGCCCTCGTAGAAGCCGTCCATGAAGATCGTCACCGGCGGGATCTGGATGCCGCCCCAGGTGGCGATGATGCCCGTCTCGGTGTGCGAGGCGGCGGCGTAGCCGGCGAGGAACGCGGCCTGCGCGGTGTCGAAGACGATCGGCTGCACGTTCGGCAGGTCGATCGAGCTGTCGTCGATGATCGCGAACTGGATGTCAGGGTTGGCCTCGGCGGCAGCCGCGGTGGCCTCGGCGAGGAGGAAGCCCACGGTCACGACCATGTTGCAGCCCTGGTCGATGACGCTCGAGATGTTGGGTGCGAAGTCGGCCTCCGACTGCGACTCGACCTCGATCGCCTCGACGCCCAGGCCCTCGGCCGCCGCGCGGACGCCCTCGGCGCCGAGCTGGTTGAAGGATCGGTCGTCGAAGCCGCCCGAGTCGGAGACGATGCAGGGCTGGATGTCGACCGTGGCGGCCGGCTCCTCGGTGGCGGGCGACGAGCCGCTGGGCGCCTCGGGCGCGGCGGCGCAGCCGGCGAGCAGCAGCATCGCGCCGACGGCGATGGCGCCGCCGCGCGCGGCGGTACGGGTGAACTTCCTCAAGGGATCCTCCAGTGCAAAGGATGCTCGCCGCGACGCGGCTGAGCGCATGATGGTTGAGCATACGGCCGCGCGACGGCGGTTCGAGACGGTCTGAGGGCACCGCAACGCAATCGTTGCAATCCCGAAACCGGGGTCACGGGCTCGAGGGCGACTCCACCGTGATCTCGCCGGCGATGATCTGCTCGCGCAGCGCATCCAGCTCGGCCTTCGTCTCGTCGCTGACCCGGTCGTCGAGGTCGTGGAAGGGGGCGATGTCGACGCCGCCGTTCTCGAGCGTGCCGATGATGGGCTCGTCGGAGATCGTGCCGTCGGTGGCGTCGGTGACCGCGCCCACCACCGCGTCCTCGGTGTTCTTCAGCACGCTCGTGAGCAGCAGCGGCCGGAACTCCTCCGGCAGGGTGTCGTAGCCGTCGTTGTCGACCCAGAGCACGAGCACCTCGCCGCCCGCGTCGAGCGAGGCGCGGAACGCGCCCTCCCCCACCTGGCCGGCGACCGGCAGGATCACGTCGGCTCCCTGCGCGATGAAGGCCTGCGTCTGCGACTGCCCGAGGCTGACGTTCTCGAAGTCGCCCGTGAAGGTGCCGTCCTGGGCCTCCGGGTCCCAGCCGAGCAGCTGCACGTCGGCGCCCTTCGCCTCGTTGAACGCGTCGATGCCGGCGGCGAAGCCGTCCATGAAGAGGGTGACGGGAGGCTGGTTGCCGCCGCCGAAGGTGGCGACCGTGCCCGTCTCGCTCACGGATGCGGCGGCGTAGCCGGCGAGGAACGCCGCCTGCGCGGTGTCGAACACGATCGAGCGCACGTTCGGCGCCTCGACGATCTCGTCGACGATCGCGAACTGCACGTCGGGGTTCGCCTCCGCCTGCTCGGCGGTCGCGGCGGCCAGCTCGTAGCCGACGGTGAGCACGAAGCCGCACCCGGTGTCGACGGCAGCCTGCACGTTGGGCGCGAGGTCGCTCTCGGTGGTGGAGACGAGCACGTTCGCCTCGACGCCGAGCTCCTCCTGCGCGCGCTCCATACCCGCCCAGCTCGTCTCGTTGAAGGAGCGGTCGTTCAGGCCGCCGGAGTTCGTCACCATCTGCGCGCACTCGAGCGACTGCTCGGGGGCGTCGCTCGCGCCGGGCGCGGCAGTCTCGGCGGGCGGCGGCGCCGAGCAGCCGGCGAGCAGCAGCAGGGCTGCCAGCGCCGGGACGGCGAGGACGGTGGCGGCCCTGGCGGGCGAGAGCGTGCGGGACACGGCGACTCCTTCGTGCGGTGGCGCCATGGTAACCGCCATGGCGCGTGCGGGCACCCTGCGATCGCCGCGCTCGATCGGGCAGAGCGACGCCGCGGAGCCGCATGCAGCGCGACGGTGCGCTCAGGCCGATCGAGCGCGCCCCCTCCACAGGTCGGCCCGGCGCTCCCCCGCCCGGGCCCGCGCTGCCGCATGCTCCGGGCATGGAGGCGACCGATCTGTTCCGTGCCTTCCTCGGCGTGCTGACGACCGCCCAGCTGCTCGAGGCCGGCATCGCACGACCGGCGATCGAGCGCGCCGTCGCCGCCGGGCGGGTGCGCCGGCTGCGTCGCGGCTGGTTCGCGTGGAGCGCGCACCCGGATGCGCTGAGCGCGGTGGCGCGGAGCGGATGCGTCAGCTGCCTGACCGCGCTCGGGCACCACGGCGCGTGGCTGCCGCGGGGCAGCGCCCTGCACTGCCGGCTGGCGGACGGCCAGCGCGACCGCGTCGCCGGCGCGCTGAAGGGCTGCCGCCCCTTCGGCCCGAACCCGGCCGTCGCGCGAGCGATCGACGACGTCGAGACGGCCTTCCGCTGCGCGCTCCGCTGCGCCGGCGCGGAGGACCTCGTGGCGGTCGCGGACTCGCTCGTGCACCGCCGGATCGCGACGCTCGAGCAGCTGCGCGGCTGGGCGACCGGAGCACCGGCGTCGCGTCGACGGCTCCTGGACCTCGTGGATGCGGCCGCCGAATCGGGCACGGAGTCGATGGTGCGCGTGCGCCTCCGCGGACTGCGCATCCGCTGCCGCACACAGGTCGTGCTCTGGCGCGGCCGCCGCGTCGACCTGCTGGTGGGCGACCGCCTCATCATCGAGTGCGACTCCGTGGAGCACCACACCGACCGCGACGCCTACCAGCGCGACCGACGCTACGACCGCATCCACGTGTCGCAGGGCTACCTGGTCGTGCGGCTGACGTGGCAGCAGATCCACGACGAGTGGCCGGCCATCGAGCAGGACCTCCTCGCTATCGTCCGCCGAGGCGACCATCGGTGGCGCGGCGCGCGCTCGATCGGGCAGAGCGGCGCGTCGGCGCCGCATGCGGGGTGACGGCCCGCCCCGGCCGATCCAGCGCGCGGGGCGCGGCGTCAGAGGGCGTCGGCGTTGCCCGAGCGGCGCACCGCGTCGACGACCTGCTTCACGCGCTGCGCGTTGTCGGTCGTCGTCACGAGCAGGGCGTCGGGGGTGTCGACGATCACGACGTCCTGGATGCCGACCACCGAGATGATGCGCTTCGACTGCGAGACGACGATGCCCGAGGCCGAGTCGGCGAGCACGGTGCCCTCGCTGCCGAGGATCGCGAGCCGGCCGCGCCGGCCGCCGTTGTGCAGCTTCGCGACGGCCGAGAAGTCGCCCACGTCGTCCCAGTCGAAGTCGCCGGGCACCACCACGAGGCGCCCCCGCTCGGCTGCCGGCTCGGCGACCGCGTAGTCGATCGCGATCTTCTTCAGCTGCGGCCAGAGCCGGTCGACCGCCGGGCCGCGGCGGGCCGGCTCGTCCCAGGCCTCGGCGAGCTCCTCGATCTGCGCGGCGAGCTCGGGCTCGCCGATCGCGAGCTCGGCGAGCAGCACGTCGGCGCGCGCGATGAACATGCCGGCGTTCCAGAGGTGGTGGCCGCCGGCGAGGTACTGCCTCGCGACCTCGGCCGAGGGCTTCTCGACGAACGCGCTCACGGCCGCCGCGTGCGGCGCATCCGCGATCCCGGCCGGCTCGCCGGCGCGGATGTAGCCGAAGCCGATCGCGGGCTCCGTGGGGGTGATGCCGATCGTGGCGATGAAGCCGGCGCGCGCCGCCGCGGCCGCCTCCTGCACCGCGCGCCGGAACGCGCGCTCGTCGTGGATCACGTGGTCGGCGGCGAACGAGCCGACGATCACGTCAGGCTCGCGCCGGCGGAGGATGGCGGCCGCGAGCGCGATCGCCACGGTGGAATCGCGCGGATCGGCCTCGAGCACGATGCTCGCGTCGTCGAGCTCGGGGATCTGCGCCTCGACGGCGGAGCGGTGGGCGCGGCCGGTGACGACCATCGTGCGCCCCGGTCCCGACAGCGGCACGACCCGGTCGTAGGTGGCGCGCAGCAGCGTCTTGCCGCTGCCGGTGAGGTCGTGGAGGAACTTCGGCGCATCGGCGCGCGACAGCGGCCACAGCCGGGAGCCCGCGCCGCCGGCGGGGATGATGCTGAAGAAGTCGTCGATCGCCGTCACGGTGCGAGCCTAGCCAGCGGCGGGCGGCCAGCCGCCGCCCGGGGTGTTCACGCGCCGTTCACCGCGCGCTTCCAGCCTCGGCCGCGCCGCCGACGTACGGTTGCCCCGTGCGCATCGAGCGGGTGGCCATCGTGACGGAGAGCTTCCTCCCCACCGTCAACGGCGTCACGACCTCCGTCTGCCGGGTGCTCGACCACCTGGTCGACACCGGCCGCGAGGCGATGGTCATCACCCCCCGGTGCGGCGCGCCGATGCACTACCGCGGCGCGCCGGTGCACGAGGTGCCCTCGTTCGCCTACCGCCAGTTCCCGGTCGGGCTGCCGAGCCCGCAGGTCGCGTCGCTCCTCGCGCGCTTCCAGCCCGACGTGCTGCACGCCGCGAGCCCCTTCATGCTCGGCGGCCAGGCGATCGCCGAGGCCGCGCGCATCGGCCTGCCGAGCGTCGCGATCTACCAGACCGACGTCGCCGGCTTCGCCCGCCGCAACCGGCTGGGCGCCGGCGCCGCCTTCGCGTGGCAGATCATCCGGCGCATCCACAACGCCGCCGACCGCACGCTCGCGCCCTCGACCGCGGCGATCGCCGACCTCGAGGAGGCGGGCGTGAAGCGCGTGCACCCGTGGGTGCGCGGCGTCGACCTCGACGGCTTCCACCCCGACAACCGCCAGGGCCAGGCCGCCGCGGCGCTGCGCCGCCGCATCGCGCCGCACGGCGAGGCGGTCGTCGGCTACGTCGGCCGCGTCGCGCCCGAGAAGGGCCTCGACCGGCTGCGGGCGCTCGAGGGCGTGCCCGGCATCCGCGTCGTGATCGTCGGCGACGGCCCCGGCATGGCCGAGACGCGCTCACGGCTCTCGCGGCTGCGGCCGCTCTTCCTCGGCCAGCTGCACGGCGACGCGCTCCGCGCGGCCTACGCCGCGATGGACGTCTTCGTGCACACCGGCGCCGAGGAGACGTTCGGCCAGACGCTGCAGGAGGCTGCCGCGAGCGGCCTGCCGGTCGTCGCGCCCCGCGCGGGCGGGCCCATCGACCTCGTGGACCACGGCACCACCGGGTTCCTCTTCGCGCCCGACGACGCATCCGCCCTCCGCCGCGCGGTCGCGACCCTCGCCGCCGACCCGGCGATGCGGGCGCGGATGGGCGAGGCCGGCCGCCGCCGCGTGCTCGGCCGGTCGTGGCCCGCGGTCGCCGACCAGCTGGTCGAGCACTACGAGGCGGCGGCGCGGCGCGCGCTCCGCGGCGCGGGCGGGCTCGTCGACGCCTAGCCCGACGGGCCGACGGCGTCGGCGGGCGGGCATAGGATGGATGCACCTTGCCCGGTCGACCAACGGAGGGAACGCGCGTGTCTGAGACATCGAGCAGCCTCACCCTCCCCGACCCCAAGCCCCAGAGGACCACGTTCAGCGGCACGCTGTATCGCGGCAACGAGGGCATGTGGTCGTGGGTGCTCCACCGCATCACCGGTGTGGCGATCTACTTCTTCCTGCTCGTGCACGTGCTCGACACGTCGCTGATCCGCGTGAGCCCGGAGGCGTACAACGCGGTGATGGAGTCGTACAAGAACCCGATCATGGGCCTGGGCGAGGTGGCGCTCGTTGGCGCCGTCGTGCTCCACGCGATGAACGGGCTGCGCATCATCCTCGTCGACGTGTGGCCGTGGGCCACGCGCCACCAGCGCCTGCTGTTCTGGATCGTGATGGGCGTCGTCGTCGCGCTGATGCTCTACTTCACGCCGAACCACCTGGTGAACGTGTTCTCGCCGGCCGAGGGGGGCGAGTGATGAGCACCACGATCGAGAGCCCCAACTACGCCTACCCGGCGCGCTCGAAGGGCCGTCGCGGCCCCAACCTCGAGAAGGCCGGCTGGATCTTCATGCGCGCCTCGGGCGTCGTGCTCGTGGTGCTGATCTTCGGCCACCTCGCCTACAACCTGCTCTGGACGCCGGGCGGCATCCACGCCATCGACTTCGGCTTCGTGGGCGGCAAGCTCGCCGACCCGTTCTGGCAGTGGTGGGACGTCACGATGCTGTGGCTGGCGATCCTCCACGGCTCGAACGGCATGCGCACGATCGTCAACGACTACGTGCACAAGCCCGCGATCCGCACGGTCGCGATCGGCGCGATCGGCGTCGCCGCCGCGGTGCTGATCATCCTCGGCACGCTCATCACCTTCACGTTCGACCCCTGCCCGACGGCCGCCGACCCCGCGCTGCTGCCGGAGTTCTGCGCGTCGCTCTAGTCGAGATCTACGGAGACCCCCACCTTCCATGGCTGATCACAGTTCCGTCACCGACGGCATCCACTACCACCAGCACGATGTCGTCATCGTCGGGGCCGGCGGCGCCGGCATGCGCGCGGCGATCGAGGCGGCGCCCAAGGCGTCGACCGCGGTCATCACGAAGCTCTACCCGACGCGATCCCACACGGGTGCGGCGCAGGGCGGCATGGCCGCGGCGCTCGCCAACGTGGAGGAGGACAGCAACGAGTGGCACACGTACGACACCGTCAAGGGCGGTGACTACCTCACCGACCAGGACTCGGCCGAGATCCTGACGCGCGAGGCGATCGACGCGGTCTACGACCTCGAGAACATGGGCCTGCCGTTCAACCGCACGCCGGACGGCAAGATCGACCAGCGGCGCTTCGGCGGCCACACGCGCGACCACGGCAAGGCGCCCGTGCGCCGCGCCTGCTACGCGGCCGACCGCACCGGCCACATGATCCTGCAGACGCTCTACCAGAACTGCGTCAAGCACGGCGTCGAGTTCTTCAACGAGTTCTACGCGCTCGACCTGATCATGGCCGAGGTCGACGGCGTCAAGCGCGTCTCGGGCGTCGTCGCCTACGAGCTCGCGACGGGCGAGATCCACGTCTTCCAGGGCAAGTCGGTCGTCTTCGCCACCGGCGGCTTCGGCAAGATCTACAAGACCACCTCCAACGCGCACACCCTCACGGGCGACGGCGTCGGCATCGTGTGGCGCCAGGGCCTGCCGCTCGAGGACATGGAGTTCTACCAGTTCCACCCGACGGGCCTCGCGGGCCTCGGCATCCTCCTCACCGAGGGCGCCCGCGGCGAAGGCGCGATCCTGCGCAACGCCTCCGGCGAGCGCTTCATGGAGCGCTACGCCCCCACCATCAAGGACCTCGCGCCGCGCGACATCGTCGCCCGCTCGATGGTGCAGGAGGTGCTCGACGGCCGCGGCGCAGGCCCGAACAAGGACTACGTCTACCTCGACTGCACCCACCTCGGCGCCGAGGTGCTCGAGACGAAGCTGCCAGACATCACCGAGTTCGCGCGCACCTACCTCGGCGTCGACCCGGTGGTCGAGCGCGTGCCCGTCTACCCCACCGCGCACTACGCGATGGGCGGCATCCCCACCAACAACGACGCGCAGGTCCTGAGCGACAACGAGACCGTCATCCCGGGCCTCTACGCCGCCGGCGAGTGCGCGTGCGTGTCGGTGCACGGCGCCAACCGCCTGGGCACGAACTCGCTGCTCGACATCAACGTCTTCGGCAAGCGGGCCGGCAACAACGCCGTCGCGTACGCGCAGACGGCCGACTTCGTCGACCTGCCCGCGGACGCCGCGGACGGCGTCGTGAAGATGCTCGCCCAGCTGCGCGAGGGCGAGGGCACCGAGTCGGTCGCCGAGATCCGCAAGGCGCTGCAGGAGACGATGGACCGCAACGCCCAGGTGTTCCGCACCGAGGAGACGCTGCAGACGGCGCTCGCCGACATCGCCGCCCTGCGCGAGCGCTACCCGAACGTGCGCATCCACGACCGCGGCCGGCGCTTCAACACCGACCTGCTCGAGGCCGTCGAGCTGGGCTTCCTGCTCGACCTCGCCGAGGTGGTGGTCGTCTCGGCGATCAACCGCAAGGAGTCGCGCGGCGCCCACATGCGCGACGACTACCCGACGCGCGACGACGTGAACTACATGCAGCACACGATGGCGTACCTGACCGACGCCGAGACGGGAGCCAGCCAGGGCATCCGCCTCGACTGGAAGCCCGTGCGCGTCACCCACTACCAGCCGACGGAGCGGAAGTACTGATGGCCGAGAGCGAGCAGAAGAACGAGAACAGCGCCGGCTTCGAGCGCGAGGCCGAGACCGGCGACCCCGCCGCGCAGGCCGACGCCGCCGTCGAGGCGACGACGGCCGACGCCGAGAGCGCGATGTCGTCGAGCGGCACGAGCGCCGCGCCGGTCGGCTCCGCTGCCGAGGCCGCCGACCGCCCGGTCGAGGCCGCGCCGGTCGAGGTGCCCGAGAGCTTCACCGTGACGCTCATCGTGCGCCGCTACGACCCCGAGGTCGACGACGAGCCGCGCTGGGTCGACTACGACGTGCAGATGTACCAAACGGAGCGCATCCTCGACGCCCTGCACCGCATCAAGTGGGAGCAGGACCCCTCGCTCGCCTTCCGCCGCTCGTGCGCGCACGGCGTGTGCGGCTCCGACGCGATGCGCATCAACGGCAAGAACCGGCTCGCCTGCAAGGCGCTCGTGAAGGACTTCGACATCTCGAAGCCCATCTACGTCGAGGCGATCAAGGGACTGCCGCTCGAGAAGGACCTCATCGTCGACATGGAGCCGTTCTTCGACTCCTTCCGCGAGATCCAGCCGTTCCTGCAGGCCTCGGGCAAGCCCGAGAAGGAGCGCCACCAGACGATCGCGCAGCGCGAGCGCTTCGACGACACCACGAAGTGCATCCTCTGCGCCGCGTGCACGACCTCGTGCCCGGTGTTCTGGACCGACGGCCAGTACTTCGGCCCGGCGGCGATCGTGAACGCGCACCGCTTCATCTTCGACAGCCGCGACGAGGCGAGCCAGGTGCGCCTCGACATCCTCAACGACCGCGAGGGCGTGTGGCGCTGCCGCACCACCTTCAACTGCACGGATGCGTGCCCGCGCGGCATCCAGGTGACGAAGGCGATCGCCGAGGTCAAGCAGGCGATGCTGACGGGCGTCAAGCTCTAGGCGAGCGCCCGCCTCTCGAGGGCCCGCTCCCGACCACCATCGGTCGGAGGCGGGCCCTCGGCACATCCTCGGCGACCGCTCGTCGAATAGTTAGCCTGGCAATGTAGTCTGCGGGCATGGACCGCACCTCGACCCTCGACCGCATCCGCCCCTGGGCCGTGTTCATCGCGCTGCCGGTGACGCTTGCGATGGCCGCGCTCGGCTCGGGCGCGTTCGGCGGCGCCGAGGTGCAGGCCTCCTCGAGCGGCGCGCTCGCGGCGGATGCGACGCCGCTCGCCCCCGCGAGCCCGGCCTTCTCGATCTGGTCGGTCATCTACCTCGGGCTCGCCGTCTACGCGGTGTGGCAGGTGCTGCCCGCCCAGCGCCACGACCGCCGGCAGCGCGCGATCGGCTGGCTCGCAGTGGCCTCGCTCGTGCTGAACGCGGCGTGGATCCTGTGCGCGCAAGCGGGGCTGCTGCCGGTGACCGTCGTCGTCATCGTCGTGCTGCTCGCGGTGCTGGCCGCCATCTTCGAGCTGCTGTGCCGCATCCGCCCCGCCTCGCGCCTCGAGGCGGTCGTCGTCGACGGCACGTTCGGCCTCTACCTCGGCTGGGTGTCGGTGGCGACGGTCGCGAACATCGCGGCCTGGCTCGCGGATGCGGGGGTGCGGCCGGAGCCGTTCGAGCCGCTCGCGATCGTGGTGCTGGCGGTCGTCGCGCTCGTCGGCGCGCTGATCGCCGCCCGCGGCGGCGGCCGCATCGCCCCGACGCTCGCCATGCTCTGGGGGCTCTCGTGGATCGGGATCGGGCGCGCGCTCGACGAGCCGGCGTCGTTCCCCGTCGCGGTCGCCGCCGCGGCGGTGTGCGTGGCGATCGGCGCCGCGACGGTGATCGCGCGGCTGCGGCGGGTGCCGGCGCCCATCAGGTAGCCCGGCCGACGCTCGGGCTCGTGGGGCAGACTGGCCGCGTGACCGACGCCACCATCGCCGCCCTCGAGCGGCTCGACGCCCTGCGCGACGCCCTCGACGGCGTCGCCCTGCCGCTGTCGGTGGCGGGCGCCGACGCCGCGCGCGACGCGCGGAAGGCGGCGGTGCGGCAGATCGACGACTACATCCAGCCGCGCCTCAGCCACCTCGACGCACCGCTGCTCGCGGTCGTCGGCGGCTCGACCGGCGCCGGCAAGTCGACGCTCGTGAACGCCCTCGTGGGCCATCCCGTCACCCGCACCGGGGTCATCCGCCCCACCACCCGGCAGCCGATCCTGCTCCACTCCCCTGCCGACGCCGGCTGGTTCGGCTCGACGCGCATCCTGCCCGGCCTCGCGCGGGTGCGGGGCGTCGTGCGCGAGGCGCCCGCGAGCGAGGCGGGCGACGAGCCCGACGCCGCGCTCATCGGCTCGGTCGTGCTCGTCGCCGACGAGCGCGTGCCGCGCGACCTCGCGATCCTCGACGCGCCCGACGTCGACTCGATCGCCGACGAGAACCGCGCGCTCGCCGCGCAGCTGCTCGCCGCCGCCGACCTGTGGCTGTTCTCGACCACCGCCAACCGCTACGCCGACGCCGTGCCGTGGAAGCTGCTCGACGACGCCGCGGCCCGCGACATCACCGTCGGCGTCGTGCTGAACCGGGTGCCGCCGGGCGCCGAGGCCGAGGTGGAGGCCGACCTGCGCCAGATGCTCGCGGTGCGGGGCCTCGCCGACGCGCCGGTCTTCGTGATCGCGGAGTCGCCGCTCGACGGAGGCGGCATGCTCCCCGAGGCCGCGACCGAGGCGATCCGCGGCTGGCTGACCGGCATCGCCGGCGACCGCGCCGAGCGTGCCCGCATCGCCGGCCGCACGCTCGCGGGCACGGTGGAGCGGCTCGGCGTCACGGCGCGCGCGGTCGCCGACGCCCGCGACGAGCAGCTGGTGGTCGCGCAGGACCTCCGCGACACGGTGCGCACCGCGCACGCCGATGCGGCCGAGCGCGTCACCGACGCGACGCGCGACGGCGTGCTGCTGCGCGGCGAGGTGCTCGCCCGCTGGCAGGACTTCGTCGGCACCTCCGACGTGTTCCGCACGGTCGAGTCCTGGTACTCCCGCACGCGCGACCAGGTCGTCGCGTGGTTCCAGGGCAAGCCGCCGCCCGCGGTCGAGGTCGAGCACGAGATCGAGAGCGGCCTGCATGCGGTCATGGTCGACGAGGCCGGCCGCGCCGCCTCCGATGCGTGGCAGCGCGTGCGGCACAGCGCCGTCGGCCGGCAGCTCACGAGCGGCGCCGACCTCGCGCATCCGTCGCCCGACCTCTCGGAGCGCGCCGCGACGCTCGTGCGCGACTGGCAGCAGGCGCTCATGGAGCTCATCACCGAGCAGGCCGCCGGCAAGCGCACCAAGGCGCGGGTGATGTCGCTCGGGCTCAACGTGATCACGGTGGCGCTCATGGTCGTGGTGTTCGCGTCGACCGGCGGGCTCACCGGCGGCGAGCTCGCGATCGCCGGCGGCTCGGCGGTCGTCGGGCAGAAGCTGCTCGAGACGATCTTCGGCGAGGACGCCGTGCGGCGCCTGGCCGCGCAGGCGCGCGACGACCTCGAGACCCGGGTGCGCGCGCTGCTCGAGCGGGAGGCGTCGCGCTGGGACGCGCTGCTCGCGCCCGTGGAGGCGGGCACGGCGGCGGATGTGCTGCGGGACGCGGCGACGGAGCTCGAGACCGCGATGGCGGCCGTCGGGCGCGCCGAGGAGCCGCACTCGCGGGCGCTGCAGCCGAGCGACCTCGTCGAGGGCGAGGCGCTCGACGACGACGCCGAGTCGCCGGTCGACGGCGAGGCCGACGACGTGCGCGAGCTCGGGCCGGGCCCCCACGCCGCCGACGAGCGCCCGGGGGCGCCGCGATGAGCGAGCCGACCGTCGACGCGCTGCTCGGCGCGCTCTCCGAGGCGGCCGAGCTCGGCGCGGGCCGCGTGCCGGAGGCCGAGCTCGAGGCGGTGCGCCGCATCGCGGCGAGCGCCGGCGAGCGCCGCGCGCTGTCCTCCGAGCACACCGTCGTGGGCCTGTTCGGCGCGACCGGATCGGGCAAGTCCTCGCTCATGAACGCGCTCGCGGGCGAGGCGCTCGCGCGCACCCACGTGCGCCGGCCGACCACCTCCGAGCCGCTCGCGGCCGTCTGGAACCCCCGCGGCGCATCCGCGCTGCTCGACTGGCTGCAGGTGAGCGACCGGCGCATCATGGAGCGGCCCTTCGCCGCCGGCCAGGAGCTGTCGCTCATCGTGCTCGACCTGCCCGACTTCGATTCGGTCGCGCTCGAGCACCGCGCGATCGCCGAGCGGCTCGCCGGACAGGTCGACGTGCTCGTGTGGGTCGTCGACCCGCAGAAGTACGCCGACGCCGTCATCCACCGCGACTTCATCGCGCCGCTCGCGACGCACGCGGCGGTGACGGCGGCGGTGCTCAACCAGGTCGACCGGCTGCCGGCCGGCGAGGTGCAGCACGTCGTCGGCTCGCTGCGCGGGCTGCTGCGCCGCGACGGGCTCGAGGGCGTGCGGGTGCTGCCGGTCTCGGCCGCGACCGGCGAGGGCATCGACGACCTGCGGGCGCTCATCGCGCGCTTCGCCGCGGATCGGAAGGCGGCCTCGCAGCGCCTCGCCGCCGACATCCGCGGCATCGCGGGCAGGCTCGAGCAGTCGGGCGTGCCGGGCAAGCTGCGCTCGGCCGACGTGCAGCAGCTCGAGCGGGGCCTCGGCGCCGCCGCGAACGTCGAGGCGGTCGCGCAGGCGGTCGCCGGCAGCTACCGCAAGCGCGCCGGCCAGGTGACCGGCTGGCCGCTCACGGCGTGGATGCTGCGGCTCGCGCCCGACCCGCTCCGACGGCTGCACCTCGCGCTCGGCCGCGAGCGCGGCCGCGACGCCGAGGTGCACCGCACCGGCATGCCGCCCATGAGCGCCGCGCAGCGCGCCCAGGCGGGCACCGCGGTGCGCGCCTACGCCGACGCGGCCGCCGCGGGGCTCGGCGAGGGCTGGTCTGCGGCGATCCACGAGCACGCGGCGGATGCGCTCGAGCGGCTCCCGGCGGAGCTCGACCGGGCGGTCGCCCGCACCGACCTCGGCGCCCGCGGCTCCTGGTGGTGGCCGCTCCTCGCCGCGATCCAGTGGATCGCGCTGCTCGCGGCGGTCGTGAGCGGCATCTGGCTGCTGCTGCCCGTGCTGCTGCCGCTGTGGGGCATGGTCGCGCCGACGATCCCGCAGGTCGAGGGCACGGCGACATGGCTCGACGGCTGGCCGGTGCCGCTCGTGGGGCTCATCGGCGGCGTGCTGCTCGGCATCGTGCTCGGCATCGTGGGCGCGCTCATCGGCGGTGCGGTCGGCGCGTCCCGGCGCGCGCGGGCGCGGCGCCGGTTGCGCAAGCAGGTGCACGCCGTCGCCCAGGAGGTCGTGGTGCTGCCGATCGAGGGCGAGCGGGAGCGCGCCCGGGAGTTCGCCGTCGCCGTCGCCCGCGCGGCCGGGCGGAAGCGCTAGGCGGCAGCCGCCGCCCTCGCGCCGGCCGCCGATCGGGCGGCGACCGCCCGAGCGGCGCGCTCGCGCGCCTCGTCGAGCGTCACGGCCAGCAGCTCGGCGCGCACGTCGGCGAGCGCCGAGGCGCTCATCGACAGCGACGTCACGCCGAGGCCGACGAGCACGACCGCGAGCGCCGGATCCGCCGCGGCCTCGCCGCACACCCCCACGGGCTTGCCGGCCTTCGCCCCGGCCTCGCCGAGCATCCCCACCAGCCGCAGCACCGCCGGGTGCCACGGGTCCTGGAAGGCGGCGACGGAGCCCAGCTGCCGGTCGGCGGCGAGCGTGTACTGCGTCAGGTCGTTCGTGCCGATCGAGACGAAGTCGGCCACCTCGAGCACCTGGTCGGCGACGACCGCGATCGACGGCACCTCAGCCATCGCGCCGACGGTGCGCAGGCCCAGCTCCCGCCCGAGCGCGACGAAGTACTCGGTCTCCTCGACGTCGGCGATCATCGGCGCCATCACCCACAACTCGGCGTCGGTCGCCGCCTGCGCGTTCGCGAGCGCCGTGAGCTGGTCGCGCAGGATCTGCTCGGTCGCGCGCAGCGCACGGATGCCCCTGAGGCCGAGCGCCGGGTTCTCCTCGTGGGCGTCGTTGAGGAACGGCAGCGGCTTGTCGGCGCCGGCGTCGAGCACGCGCGCGACGACCTTCTTGCCGGGGAACGCCTGCAGCAGCTCGGTGTAGGCCGCGGTCTGCGCCTCGACGCTCGGCGCGCTCGACGAGTCGAGGAAGAGGAACTCGGTGCGGAAGAGCCCCACGCCCTCCGCGCCCAGCGCGACAGCCGCGGGCGCGTCCTTCGGCGAGCCCACGTTCGCGAGCAGCGGCACCTTCGTGCCGTCGGCGAGGGCGCCCTCGGTGATGGGCGCGCTCGAGGCGGCCGCCCGCGACTCGCGCTCGACGAGGGCGGCGGCGACGGATGCGTCGTCCGGGTCGAGCACGACGGTGCCGGCCCGCGCGTCGACGATCACGCGCTGGCCGTCGGCGACCGCCGACAGCAGCCCCACGACCCCGACGACCGCGGGCAGCGACTTCGAGCGGGCCAGGATCGCGGTGTGCGACGTGGGACCGCCCTCCTCGGTCACGAGGGCGAGCGTGCGCTCGAGGTCGAGGGTCGCCGTGTCGGCGGGCGCGAGGTCGCGCGCGACGAGGATGAACGGCTCGTCGGACTGCGGCACGCCCGGCGCCGCGACGCCGCGGAGGCGCGCGACGACGCGCTGGGCGACGTCGTCGAGGTCGGTCGCGCGCTCGGCCATGTAGCCGCCCATCGCCGTGAGCATGTCGCGGAACGCGCCGTACGCATCCCACGTCGCGCGCTCGGCGTTCGCGCCGCCGTCGAGCCGCGCGCGCACGTCGTCGAGGATGGCCGGGTCCTGCGCCATGAGCGCGGCGGCCTCGAGCACCTCCTGCGCGTCGCCGCCCGCGGCGGCCGCGCGCGCCTGCAGCTCGTGCGCGACGCCCTCGAGCGCCTGCCGCACGCGCTCGTGCTCGGCACCGGCGTCGGCGGCGAGCGGCTCGTCGCTCGGCGGGGCGAGTGGCTCCGGCATCCGCAGCACCTTCGCGACAGCGATGCCCCGACCGACTCCGACCCCTGAGAGCGCACTCATCCCGCCACACTACGCTGGGCCCCCTGCCCGCCACGACCCCGACCGGAGGCACCATGAAGCCGCTGCTGGAGCGCGTGATGCGGTCGTGGCCGGTGCGGGCGTGGCAGCGCTACAGCGAGCAGCGCGGACCCGTGCTCGCGCAGGGCATGACCCTCCAGGCGTTCCTGTCGCTGTTCGCGGCGCTGTTCGTCGCGTTCGCGATCTTCATGGCGGTGCTGGGCGGCAACGTGGCGCTCCGCGAGGCCGTGATCGACTCGATCTCGTCGTCGATCCCCGGGCTCATCGGCGAGGGCGGCGCGCTCGACGTCGAGCAGCTGACCGGCTCGTCGATCGTCGGCTGGGCGGGCGCCATCGCCGCCGTCTCGATCCTGATCACCGCGATCGCCTGGATCGGCGTGAGCCGCGAGGGCTTCCGCGCGATGTTCGACCTCGGCGCCCCGCCGTCGAACGTCATCCTGCTGAAGCTCGGCGACTTCGGCGTCGCGCTCGGCATCGGCCTGCTCGTCGTCGTCTCCTCGGGGCTGCTCGTGGTCACGCAGACGCTCGCCGATGCGCTCGGCCTCGGCTGGGCGGGCCGGGTGCTCGGCTTCGCCATCCAGCTGCTGCTCGACACCGGCATCGTGCTGCTGCTGTTCCGCTTCGGCGGCCGGCTGCGGCTGCCGGCCAAGCAGGTCGTGCTCGCCGCCCTCGCGTGCGCGGTGGCCTTCCAGGTGCTCAAGCTGCTCGCATCGCTGCTGTTCGGCGCGGTCGAGAACAACCCGCTGCTCGCCGGGGTCGCCGCGGTCGTGATCATCCTCATCTGGCTCGGCTTCATCATGCAGATCCTGCTCGTGTCGCTCGCGTTCGTCGCGGTCACGCCCACCGGCCGCGCCTACACGCGGCTCGTCGAGGCGGGCGGCATCGATGCGCGTCTGAGCCCCGCGCAGGCGAAGGAGCTCCTCGTCGAGGTGCAGGCCAACCGGCGCGAGGGCGGCGACCACGCCCGGCTCCACAAGCGGCTCGCGCGGCGCATCCGCTGACCTCCCGGAGCGCTCCGCGGCCGCCCGGCCGGTCCGGGGCGCCCGTGCCCGCTCGGTAGGCTCGAGGGCATGGTCCGCATCGCCTCCGTCAACGTCAACGGCGTGCGCGCCGCGTTCCGCAACGGCATGGGCGAGTGGCTCGAGGCCGGTGGCTTCGACATCGTGGCGCTGCAGGAGGTGCGCGCGCTCGACGAGGACCTCCTGCCGCTCGTGCCCGGCTGGCACGTGCTGCACGACCCCGCCACCGCGAAGGGCCGCGCAGGCGTCGCCGTGCTCTCGCGCGAGCCGTCGATCGAGCACCGCACCGACATCGGCCTGAAGACCTTCGACACGAAGGGGCGCTGGCTCGAGGCCGACTTCCTCCTCGGCGAGACGCTGCTCACGGTCGTCTCCGCCTACGTGCACTCGGGCGGCGAGGTCGGCAGCGAGAAGCAGGACGCGAAGTTCCGCTTCCTCGATTCGATGGCGAAGCGCCTGCCGCAGCTGCGCTCGCACGCCGAGCACGCCGTGGTCGTGGGCGACTTCAACGTCGGCCACACGCCGCTCGACATCAAGAACTGGCGCGGCAACCAGAAGAACGCGGGCTTCCTGCCCGAGGAGCGCAGCCACCTCGACCGCTTCTTCGGCACCGGCATGGTGACCGGCGTCGACGGCCGCCGCGGCCGCGGCCACGGATGGGTCGACGTGGGCCGAGCCGCGCATCCCGACGTCGACGGCCCCTACACCTGGTGGTCGCAGCGCGGCAAGGCGTTCGACACCGACACCGGCTGGCGCATCGACTACCACATGGCCTCGCCCGCCCTCGGGGCGGTCGCCCGCGACTACCGCATCGATCGCGCGAGCGCGTGGGACACCCGATGGTCCGACCACGCCCCCGTCATCGTCGACTACGACCTGTGATCACTCAGACTGGAACCACCATGGCCAAGCCCCGCCTCTACTCGGGGATGCAGCCCTCCTCGGGCTCGCTCCACCTCGGCAACTACATCGGCGCGCTGCAGCAGTGGCGCGGGATGCAGGACGAGTACGACGCGTTCTTCTCGATCGTCGACCTGCACGCGATCACCGTCGCGCAGGATCCGAAGGTGCTGCGCGAGCAGGTGCGCACCCTCGCCGCGCAGTACATCGCGGGCGGCATCGACCCCGACCGCTCGTGCCTGTACGTGCAGTCGCACGTCGCCGCGCACGCGCAGCTGCAGTGGCTGCTCTCGACCATCACCGGCTTCGGCGAGGCGAGCCGGATGACGCAGTTCAAGGACAAGACCGCCAAGGGCGGGCAGGAGACGGCCTCCGTCGGCCTCTTCACCTACCCGATCCTGATGGCCGCGGACATCCTGCTCTACGACACCGAGGTCGTGCCGGTCGGCGACGACCAGAAGCAGCACGTCGAGCTCACGCGCGACCTCGCCGAGCGCTTCAACAAGCGCTTCGGGCGGACCTTCACGGTGCCGAAGCCCGTGATCCTCGCGAACGGCGCCCGCATCTACGACCTGCAGGCGCCGGCGTCGAAGATGTCGAAGTCGGCCGACAACGACAAGGGCGTGGTGTGGCTGCTCGACGAGCCCGCCCGCACCGCGAAGAAGATCCGCTCGGCCGTCACCGACACCGAGGGCTCGATCCGCGCCGACCGCGCCGAGAAGCCGGGCGTCACCAACCTGCTCGACATCCTCTCCGCGATGACGGGCACGCCGGTGGCCGGTCTCGAGGCGGAGTTCGCCGGGCAGGGCTACGGCGTCTTCAAGACGGCCGTCGCCGACGCCGTCGTCGCCGAGCTGGCGCCGGTGCGCGAGCGCACGCTCGAGCTGCTCGCCGACCCCGCCGAGCTCGACCGCCTGCTGGCTGCGAACGCCGAGCGCGCGGCGGCGGTGGCGGATGCGACGCTCGGCCGCGCGCTGGAGGCGATGGGGCTGCGATGACCGCCGGGTCGCTCGCGGGGCCGTCGCTGCCCGTCGTCGGCGGGAAGGTGCTGCTCACGGCGCTCCGCGAGGCCGACATCGACCGGGTCGTCGAGGCGTGCACGACCCCCGAGGCGGAGCGCTGGCTCGAGACGCCCGTGCCGTACCGCCGCGAGGACGCCGAGTCGTTCGTGCGGGAGTTCGCTCCCGCCGGCTGGCGCGGCGAGCACGACGAGCGCGTGTGGGCGATCCGCGAGTCGCTCGGCGGGCCGCTCGCGGGCGTCATCGGGCTGCGCGAGGGCAGCCGCGAGGTGGGCTTCTGGCTGCACCCCGCGGCGCAGGGCCGGGGCCTGATGGCCGACGCCGTGCGCACCGCGGTCGGCCACGCCGACGGCTGCCTGACCTGGCCCGAGGTGCGCTGGGCCTGCTACGACGGCAACGTCGCGTCGATGCGCGTCGCCCGGGCCGCCGGCTTCCACTACCTCGGCACGCGCGCGGGGCTGCACCGCGGCGTGCCCGAGCTGCAGCACCACGCGGTGCGGCCGGCCCACGGCGAGCCGGCCGACGCGCTCCCCTGGCCCGATCTCGGCTGACCGGCCGGCGCATCCGCCCGCCCGCTCAGCGCGCGTTGTTCGTGATGCCCGCCGCAGCCGGAGCCGCGGCACCCATGCCGGTGATGATCGGCGCCGGCGCCGCGCCGCCGCGCACCTCGAGCGCGCGCCGGTAGAGCGTGCCCGCCCGGTACGACGAGCGCACGAGCGGCCCCGACATGACGCCCGCGTAGCCGATGCGGGTCGCGATCTCGCCGAGCTCGGCGAAGCGCTCGGGCTCCACCCAGCGGTCGACCGGGTGGTGGCGCGGCGAGGGCCGCAGGTACTGCGTGATGGTGATGAGCTCGGTGCCGGCCTCGTGCAGCGCCTCGAGCGTCTCGACGACCTCGTCGTCGGTCTCGCCCATGCCGAGGATGAGGTTCGACTTCGTCACGAGCTCCTCCTCGCGGCTCCAGCGCAGCACGTCGAGGCTGCGCTCGAAGCGGAAGCCGGGGCGGATGCGCTTGAAGATGCGCGGAACGGTCTCGACGTTGTGGGCGAAGACCTCGGGCCGCGTCTCGAACAGCTGCTGCAGGAGGTGCCGGCGGCCGGTGAAGTCGGGCGCGAGCATCTCGACGCCGACGCCGGGGTTGGCCTCGTGGATGCGCCGCACCGTCTCGGCGTAGAGCCAGATGCCCTCGTCCTCGAGGTCGTCGCGGCAGACGCCCGTGACGGTCGCGTAGCGCAGCCCCATCGTGCGCACCGACTCGGCGACCCGCACCGGCTCCATGAGGTCGAGCAGCGCCGGCTTGCCGGTGTCGATCTGGCAGAAGTCGCAGCGGCGCGTGCACTGGTCGCCGCCGATGAGGAACGTCGCCTCCCGGTCCTCCCAGCACTCGTAGATGTTGGGGCAGCCCGCCGACTGGCAGACGGTGTGGAGATCCTGCGCCTGCACGAGCTCCTGCAGCTCGCGGAACTGCGGGCCCATGCGGGCGCGCGTCTTGATCCAGGCGGGCTTGCGCTCGATGGGCGTCTCGGCGTTCCGCGCCTCGATGCGCAGCATGCGCCGGCCCTGCGGCTCGGGGCGGGCGGCGTCGGCCTGGGCCTGCTCCTGCGTCTGCGCCGACTGGCTGCGCGCGCTCACGCGTGCACCGCCGCGCGGTCGTCGAGCGCCACCGAGGTGAACGGCGCGAAGTCGAGCAGCGGCTCGAGCTCGGCCGCGAAGCGGCGCCCGATCGCCATCGGCTCGTGTGGGCGGCCCGTCTCGAGCTCGACGGTCGTCACCCCGGCGTCGGCGATGCCGCACGGCACGATCGCCGTGAAGGGCGCGAGCGAGTTGGCGACGTTGATCGCGATGCCGTGCATGGAGGCGCGCGAGGCGACCCGCACGCCGACCTGCGCGACCTTGCGCTCGCCCGCCGCATCCGCCACCCAGACGCCCGCGCGGCCGCGGATGCGCCGGGTCGCGAGCCCGCTCGCCGCGAGCGCGCGGATGATCGCCTCCTCGAGCCGGCGCACCCAGTCGACGACCTGCACCGCGTCGGGCAGCGCGACGATCGGGTAGGCCACGAGCTGGCCCGGGCCGTGCCACGTGATGCGGCCGCCGCGGTCGACCTCGATCGCCTCGCTGCCGTCGGTCGGGAGGTCGCCGGGCTGCGTCGAGGTGCCCGCGGTGTAGACGCTCGCGTGCTCGAGCAGCAGCAGCGTGGGCCGCGCGCCGTCGACGACCTGCGCGTGGAGCGCGCGCTGCAGGGCCCAGGTCTCGCGGTAGTCGGCGCCCGCGCCCAGCTCGACCACATCCATCCGTCGCTCGGTCTCCACGTCGTCGTGCCCCCATCCGGATTGCTATACCCAGTACGACAATACAGGCGGCAACGGATGCGCGGGCACGGGAATGGGCGCGGCCGGAGGCGAGTTGTAGGCTGGCAGTGCAACGTGCCCGGGGTCAGTGCAAGTCTGAACCGGCGGTGATAGTCCGCGACCCGAGCGGCGCCCTCCAGCAGGAGGTGCTGCTCGGCTGAGCTGGTGGAACTCCAGCACCGACGGTGAGAGTCCGGAGGGGAGGCGCACGTGGGGTCGCGACGCGACCCCTCGGATCCCCGCGCGCGTTCTGGAGAGGACGGCATGGCAGGGATCAGCGGCGCTGAGCAGGGCGCCATGGCGCGCGCCCGCGAGCTCGCGCTCCGCGGCCCCCGCGGCGTCAACCCGCAGGTCGGGGCCGTCGTGCTCTCCCCCGATGGCCGGGTGCTCGCCGAGGGCTGGCACCGCGGCGCCGGCACGCCGCACGCCGAGGTCGACGCGCTCTCGCGGCTCACGCCCGCCGAGGCGCGCGGCGCGACCGCCGTCGTCACCCTCGAGCCCTGCAACCACACCGGCCGCACCGGCCCGTGCGCCGTCGCGCTGCTCGACGCGGGCGTCGCGCGCGTCGTCTACGCCGCGGCCGACCCCGGCGACGCGTCGAGCGGCGGCGCGCAGCGCCTCGCAGCGGCGGGTGTCGAGGTCGTGCGCGCCGACGAGGCCGAGGGCGCGGTGCTCGTCGCCGACTGGCTCTTCGTGCAGCGCACCGGCCGGCCGCGCGTGACGGTGAAGTGGGCGCAGTCGCTCGACGGCCGCGCCGCCGCCGCCGACGGCAGCAGCCGGTGGATCACGGGCCCCGAGGCCCGCGCGCACGTGCACCGCGAGCGCAGCGCCCACGACGCGATCGCCGTCGGCACCGGCACCGTGCTCGCCGACGACCCGCAGCTGACCGCCCGCATCGAGGGCGAGCCGGATGCGCCGCAGCCGATCCCGGTCGTCTTCGGGGGGCGCGCCGTGCCCGGCTCCGCCGCCCTGCACCGGCACCCCCGCGGATTCCGCACGGCCGGCCACGAGCTCGAGCGCGAGCTCTTCGCCCTCGCCGCCGCAGGCATCCAGACCCTCTACGTGGAGGGCGGGCCGACGCTCGCGAGCGCGTTCATCCGCGCGGGCCTCGCCGACCGCCTCACCGTCTACCTCGCGCCGACCCTCCTCGGGGGCCCGCGCACGGCCCTCGACGACCTCGGCGTCGGGACGATCGACGAGCAGCGCCACCTCACGGTGACGCGGCTCGAGCAGCTCGGCCGCGACCTCCTGGTCGAGGCCACGACAGAGAGCGAGCAGTGATGTTCACCGGCATCATCGAGGAGCTCGGCGAGGTCGTCTCGTTCGAGCCCCACAGCACCGGGCAGGGCGAGGCCTGGCGCCTCACCGTGCGCGGCCCCCTGGCCGTCAGCGACGCGTCCCACGGCGACTCCATCGCCGTCAACGGCCTCTGCCTGACCGTCGTCGAGCGGACGGCGGATGCGTTCACGGCCGACGTCATGCAGATCTCGGTCGACATGTCGACGCTCGCCGACCGTCGGCCGGGCGACCGCGTGAACCTCGAGCGCGCCGCCGCCGTCGGCGACCGCCTGGGCGGCCACATCGTGCAGGGCCACATCGACGGCACCGCGCGGGTGCTCTCGGTCGTCGACGCCGAGGGGCAGCGCACCGTGCGCTTCGCCCTCGACCCGGCGCTCGCGCACCTCGTCGTGCGGAAGGGCTCGGTCGCCGTCGACGGCATCAGCCTGACCGTGTCGGCCGTGAGCGAGCCGGGCGAGGCCGAGCAGTGGTTCGAGGTGTCGCTCATCCCCGAGACGCTCGAGTCGACGACGCTCGGCTTCCGCGCCGCCGGCGACCGGGTCAACATCGAGACCGACATCGTCGCTCGCCACGTCGAGCGCATGCTGCAGCTGCAGCGGGAGGCATCATGAGCATCACCACCATCGACGCGGCACTCAAGGCGCTGCGCGAGCGCAAGCCCGTCATCGTCGTCGACGACGAGGGGCGCGAGAACGAGGGCGACCTGATCATGTCGGCGCAGCTCGCGACGACCGAGTGGATCGCCTTCATGGTGCGCCACACCTCGGGCTACCTGTGCGCGCCGCTCACCGGCGAGCGCGCCGACGAGCTGGGACTGCCGCTCATGGTGCTCGAGAACGAGGACGCGCGGCAGACGGCGTACACGATCACCGTCGACGCCGCCGACCGCGACTCCACCGGCATCTCGGCCGACGACCGCGCCCACACGCTGCGCGTGCTCGCCGACCCCGCGACCACCCCGCAGGACCTGCGCCGGCCCGGCCACATCGTGCCGCTGCGGGCGGTCGAGGGCGGCGTGCGCGAGCGCAAGGGCCACACCGAGGCGGGCGTCGAGCTCATGAAGCTCGCGGGCCTCGAGCCGGTCGCCGTGATCGGCGAGCTCGTCGAGGACGGCGGCGAGATGCGCCGGTTGCCCTCGCTCATCGCCTTCGGCGAGGAGCACGACCTGCCGGTCATCACGATCGAGGACCTCATCGACTACCTCGACGCCGGCGGGCTCCCGACGGCGTGCAAGGGCGCGAACGACGAGTCGGCGCGCGTCTCCTTCGAGGTCGAGACCAACGTGCCGACGCGCTTCGGCACGTTCCGCGTCGCCGCCTACCGCGACCGCCAGACCGGCGCCGACCACGTGGCGATCATCGCCGGCGACGAGCTCGCCGACGGCGCGCTCGTGCGCGTGCACTCCGAGTGCCTCACCGGCGAGGCGCTGCACTCGCTCAAGTGCGAGTGCGGCCCGCAGCTCGACGCGGCGGTCCAGGCCATCCAGGAGGCCGGCAACGGCATGGTGGTCTACCTCCGCGGCCACGAGGGGCGCGGCATCGGCCTCATCAACAAGCTGAAGGCGTACCGCCTCCAGGAGGACGGGCTCGACACGCTCGACGCCAACCTCGCGCTCGGCCTCCCCGCCGACGCCCGCGAGTACGGCGCCGCCGCCGGCATCATCCGGCAGCAGGGCGTGCAGTCCATCCGGCTGCTCTCCAACAACCCGCTGAAGCAGGAGGCGCTCGAGCGCCACGGCATCGAGGTCTCCGAACTCGTGCCGCTCCTCGTGGGCGTCGGCGAGCACAACGAGCAGTACCTCTCGGCCAAGCGCGACCGCATGGGTCACCAGCTGCCGGCCGTGATCGCAGCCAACGATGAGCAGGGAGAAGACTGATGGCCGGAGCAGGAGCACCGCGGACGAGCGGGCTGGACGCGAGCGGGATGCGCATCGCGATCGTGCACGGACGTTGGCACGAGCAGATCGCGACCGGGCTGCTCGAGGGCGCCCGGCGCGCGCTCGCCGAGATGGGCGCCGACGTGGTCGAGCTGCCCGTGCCGGGCTCGTTCGAGCTGCCGGTCGTCGCGCAGGCGGCGATCGAGGCCGGGTGCGACGGCGCGGTGGCGCTCGCGGTCATCATCCGGGGCGGCACGCCGCACTTCGACTACGTCGCGCAGGCGGCGACGGTCGGCCTCACCGACGTCGCCATCCGCACCGGCAAGCCCGTCGGCTTCGGCGTGCTGACCCTCGACGACGAGCAGCAGGGCATCGACCGTGCGGGCCTCCCCGGCTCGAAGGAGGACAAGGGCCGCGAGGCCGCCGAGGCGGTCGTCGAGGCCGCGCTCGCGCTCCGCTCCCTGCAGGGCTGAGCCCGGCGCATCCGCCCTCGACGAAGGGCGGGTGCGTCGCGGCGGCGGGCGGGCAACGGTCGTCGAGGCCGTGGCCGGTTACCAGGCTCGGTACACTGGGATGTCGTCGTCCCGGGGCCGCAGCCGTCCCCCAGATGGCCGGCCCGTCACGAGCGGACCGCACCGTTCGCGCGCGCCGCACCACCCCGCATCCAGCGCGCGCCACCGCATCCAGGAAGCAGCATGTCCATCTCCGCAACCCAGACGACCGCCGCGTCGTCGCAGCCGGCCAACTCCCGCGGCCGCGTCATCTTCGCCAGCCTCATCGGCACGACGATCGAGTTCTACGACTTCTACGTCTACGCGACCGCCGCCGTGCTGGTGTTCCCGCACCTCTTCTTCCCTACCGGCGACGACACGACGGCCCTCCTCGCCTCGTTCGCCGCGTTCGGCGCCGCGATGGTCGCGCGCCCCATCGGCTCGGTCGTCTTCGGGCACCTCGGCGACAAGTTCGGCCGCAAGGCGACGCTCGTCGGCGCGCTGCTGACGATGGGCATCGCCACGTTCCTCATCGGCGTGCTGCCCACCTACGCGCAGGTCGGCTGGTTCGCCGCCGCGCTGCTCGTGCTCATGCGCCTCGCGCAGGGCTTCGCGCTCGGCGGCGAGTGGTCGGGCGCGGCGCTCGTCGCGACCGAGAACGCCCCCGCCGGCAAGCGCGCCTGGTACGGCACCTTCCCGCAGCTCGGCGCGCCGATCGGCTTCATCATCGCCAACGGCCTCTTCCTCATCATCGCCGCGCTGCTGCCGAGCGACGACCCCTCGCGGCCCTCGCAGGCGTTCCTCGACTGGGGCTGGCGCATCCCGTTCCTCTTCTCGGCCGTGATGGTCGTCGTCGGCCTGTGGGTGCGGCTGCGGCTCGTCGAGTCGACGTCGTTCGAGAAGGCGAAGCAGTCGGGCACCATCCAGCGGCTGCCGCTCGGCACCGTCGTGCGCCACCACTGGCGCGAGCTGCTGCTCGGCACCTTCTTCATGCTCGCGACGTACGTGCTCTTCTACCTGATGACCACGTTCTCGCTCACGTACGGCCGCACGCCCACCGACGCGGCGATCCCCGGGCTCGGCTACTCGTACAACGCGTTCGTGATCATGCTCATCGTCGGCGTGGTGTTCTTCGGCATCTTCACGCTCGTCTCGGGGCCGCTCGCCGACCGCTTCGGCCGCCGCGCGACGCTCATCGTCGTGACGCTCGGCATCATCGCCTTCGGCCTCCTGTGGGTGCCGCTCACGAGCGCCGGCTTCGTCGGCGTGATGGCGTGGCTCATCATCGGCATGTCGCTCATGGGCTTCACCTTCGGCCCGATGGGCGCGCTGCTGCCCGAGCTGTTCCCGACCAACGTGCGGTACACGGGCTCGGGCGTCTCGTACAACGTCTCGTCGATCCTGGGCGCCGCGGTCGCGCCGTTCATCGCGGTGGCGCTGTGGACGGCGGGCGGCGGCAGCATCTTCTGGGTCGGCGTCTACCTCGCGGGCGCCGCGGTGCTGACGCTCATCGCGCTGCTGCTGTCGAAGGAGACGAAGGACATCGACATGGAGCGCTGACGCGCCCGGCTCGACCGCGGCCCGCCGCCCCTCGGGGTGGCGGGCCGCTCGTCGTCGCGCGTCAGGCGCCGCGGTCGGCGATCGTGCGCACGACCGTCACGGTCGCGTTGCCGGCGGCGAGCCGCTCCATGTCGCTGCCGGGCGCGTCGGCGGCGCGGTGCTCGCGGATCGACAGCCGCACCTCGTCGCCGTCGAGCTCGGTCATCGTGGTCTGGACGATGCCGAACGGCGCGAGCGGCGCCTCGACGAGCTCGAGCCCCGCGGGGTCGGGCACGTCCGGCACGTTGACGTTGAGGATGGTGCCCGCCGGCGCGCCGACGAGCGTCGCGAGCGCGCGGCCGGCGATCGCCGCCGCGGTCTCCCAGTGCTCGTCGCCGCCGTCGCGCAGCCCCACGTCGAGCGAGACGGCGAGCGCGCGCACGCCGCCCTGCGCCGCCGTGAGCGCGGCGCCGACGGTGCCGGAGTGCATGATCGCGCCGCCCACGTTCGCGCCGCGGTTGATGCCGCTCAGCACCACGTCGGGCACGGCGCCGAACGATCCGTGGAGCGCGAGCAGCACGATGAGCGCGGGCGCCGCGTGCACCGCGTAGACCTCGCCGTCGACGCCCGGCACCGTGCGGCGCTCGGAGCGCACCGTGCCCTTGCCGCCCGCAGCGGTCACCGCCGTGCCCTGCGTGGCGATGATGGATGCGCTGGCGCCGGAGTGCTCGTGGGCGGGGGCCGCGACCACGACCTCCATGCCAGCGTCGGCGGCGGCGCGCGCGAGAGCGGCGAGCCCCGGCGAGTCGATGCCGTCGTCGTTCGTGATGAGTGCGCGCATCAGCGCTCCTTCCCGATCGGCTCGAGCTCCACCCGCCCGGCGATGGCGCGGATGGCGTCGGCGTCGCCGGTGCCGAGCCCGCGCCGGGTGGCGTTGACGGCGCCGGCCGCGGCGCCGAGGCGCACCGCGTCGGCGTGGCTGCCGCCGGCCGCGAGCGCCGCAGCGAGGCCCGCCGTGTACGAGTCGCCGGCACCTCGCGTGTCGACCGGCTCGAGCTGCGGCGCGACCACGCGCCACGCGCCCTCCTCGCCGACGACGACCGAGCCGGCGTCCGCGCGGGTGACCGCGACGAGCGCGATGCCGTCGTCGGCGAGCTGCTGCGCGGCCGCGACGAGCTGGCCCTCGTCGTCGCCGTCGTCGACCCGGCCGTCGTCGACCAGCTCCTCGTGGCTGACCTTCAGCACGTCGACGCCGCCCTCGAGCGCGGCAGCGAGGCGCTCGCCGGCGAGGTCGACGAGCACAGTGCGCCCGAGCTCGCGCATGTCGCTCGCGAGCCTGCGGTAGACATCCGCCTCGAGCATCTCGTCGCCGTCGGGCCCCGAGAGGATGACGAGCTCGGCGTCCATCGCCGCGCGCAGCGTCGCCGAGTAGAGCGCGTCGAGGTCGTGCCGGGTCAGCGGCTCGCCGTGCGCCTCGACGACCTCCTGCCGGTCGCCGCTGCGCCGGTCGTGCACGTAGGCCGGGCCGTTCCCGTCGCGGTCGATCGCGACGACCTCGAAGCCCTCGCGGTCGAGCAGCTGCCGCGCCACCGCGCCCGTCTCCCCCGCCACCGTGCACACGACCGTCACGTCGGCGCCGAGCGCCGCGAGCATCCGCGCCTGCCACACGCCCTGCCCGCCGACGTGCAGGTGCACGTCGGGTGCGCCCTCATGCTCCTCGACCGTGATCGTGAGCGTCGGAGCGGGGGCGAAGACGAGCACGCGTGCCATGCGCCCACCCTAGGCACGCCGCCTGGGCGTCAGCGCAGGAAGAGGGCCCGCAGGCGCGAGGTCGTGAACCACAGGCCCACGACGATCATCACCGCGAAGTACAGCAGGTGCAGCAGGATCGACGGCTGGATGAGCCCGGTCGTCAGCTGCCGGATCATGTCGACGCCGTGCCACAGCGGCATCGCCTGGATCACCCACTGCAGGCCCTGCGGGTACACCTCGATGGGGAAGAACGTCGCCGACAGCAGGAACATCGGCATCATGACGAAGTAGACGTAGTCGAGGTGCTGGAAGGTCTTCATGTAGCTCGTGATGGCCATGCCGAACGAGGCGAAGCCGAACGCCACGACGAGCGCCGCGGGGATCGCCAGGATCGCCGTCCACGAGAGGTTGAGCCCCATGAGGGTCGTCACGAGCATGAAGCCCGACGCGTACAGCAGGCCGCGGAACAGCGCCAGCAGGATCTCGCCGAGCGCGACGTCGAGCGGGCCGAGCGAGGTCGACAGCATCTGCTGGTAGAGCTTCGCGTAGTTCATCTTGAAGAAGACGTTCATCGTCGAGTCGTACACGGCGCCGTTCATCGCGCTCACCGCCATGAGCGCGGGCGCGATGTAGGCCGCGTACGGCACCTCGGCGCCGTAGAACTCGACGGTGCCGATGAGGGCGCCGAGGCCGATGCCCATCGAGAGCAGGTAGAAGACCGGCTCGAAGAAGCCGGTGACGACGATGAGCCAGTTGTTGCGGGCGATCACCTGGAGGCCGCGGGCCACGACCGAGCGCGTGTTGCCGGCGTAGATGCCGCGGAGCGGTCCGCGGACGGTCGGCGCGGGCGCCTCGAGCAGCTGCTCGTTCATCGGTCGAGCCTCCGTCGGAAGGTGCGGATCGAGAGCAGGCAGGTGGCGGCGGCCAGCAGCACGAGGTAGCCGACGTGCACGAGCGCCATGCCAGGGGCGAGCGCGGCGCCGTACAGCGCCGCTCGGCCGAGCTCGGCCGCGTGCCAGAGGGGCGAGATCCAGCCGATCCAGTGCAGGAACCAGGGCAGCGTCTCGAGCGGGAAGTAGGTGCCCGAGAAGAGCGTCAGCGGCACGACCACGAAGCGCTCGATGAAGGAGAGCTGGCCGCGGTCCTCGGTCTGCGTCGCGACCCACGACATCACCGCGAAGCCGACCGCGGCGCCGAGCAGCAGCCCGATGGGCACGAGCAGGATCGCCCCGGCCGCGGAGCCGATGCCGAAGAGCACCATCACGAGCACGAAGGCGACGAGCGGCAGCAGCACCCGCACGAGCACCGACACCTGGAAGCCGATCACGATGTGCGCGGGCCCGATCGGGGTGCCGTTCATGGCGAAGAACATCGGGAACCACTTGAAGCCGCCGAAGACGCCGTAGGTGTTCTCCTGCGACGCGGTCTGCATCACCGTCGCCATCGCGAGCGCCGGCGCGAGGAAGGTCAGGTACGGCACGCCGTCGACGCCCGCGGCGCCCTGGTTGGCGTCGACCAGCAGCCCGAGGCCCACGCCGAGCCCCAGCAGGAACAGGAACGGCGAGCCGACGCCGATCGCGACCCACGACGCGACGTACGAGCGCATCGACCGGATGCGGTGCTCGGCGACGAACCACCAGCCCCACGACCGCGAGGAGCGCGCGACGGCGGCGTGGTCGACGCCGCCCACGTCGACGAGCCCGCGGCGCTGCACCGTGCCGCTCATTCGATCAGCGACCTTCCCGTCAGCCGCAGGAAGACGTCCTCCAGGCTCGAGCGCCGCACGAGGCTCGTGATCGGCTGCAGGCCGCGCTCGTGCACCGCCGACATCGCCGCCTCGCCGTCGTCGTCGTAGACGAGCACGCGGTCGGGCAGCACCTCGATGCGCGAGCCGATGCCCTCGATCACGGTCGCCGCCTCGGCGTTGCGGCTCGAGCCGAACCGCACCTCGAGCACCTCGCGGGTGGAGTACTGCCGGATGAGCGCGGCGGGGCTGCCCTCGGCGACGATGGTGCCCTTGTCGACCACCACGAGCCGGTCGCAGAGCTGCTCGGCCTCATCCATGTAGTGCGTGGTGAGCACGAGCGTCGTGCCCTCCTCCTTCAGCCGGAAGAGGCGGTCCCACAGCACGTGCCGCGCCTGCGGGTCGAGGCCCGTGGTCGGCTCGTCGAGCAGCATCGCCTTGGGGCTGTTGATGAGTCCGCGCGCGATCGTGAGCCGGCGCTTCATGCCGCCCGAGAGCCCGTCGACGCGGGCCTTGCGCTTCTCGGTGAGCTGCGCGAACTCGAGCAGCTCCTCGGCCCGGCGCTTCACGTACGGCAGCGGCAGGCCGAAGTAGCGGCCGTAGACGATGAGGTTGTCGATGACCCGCAGCTCCTCGTCGAGCTGGTCGGCCTGCGGCACGATGCCGAGCTGGGCGCGGATCTCGGGCCCGTGGCTCTCGGGGTCGAAGCCGAGCACGCGGAGCTCGCCCGACGTGCGCGTCGACGTCGCCGCGATCATGCGCATCGTGGTCGACTTGCCCGCGCCGTTGGGGCCGAGGAACCCGAACGCCTCCCCCGGCTCGATCGCGAAGTCGATCCCGTCGACCGCCGTGAAGTCGCCGTACTGCTTCGTCAGGCCCTTGGCCTCGATCACCGGTGCTGGCACGGTTCCCGATGCTAGGCCCTGCCGCCGACATCGGCGCCCCCGGGAAGCGGGAGAATGGATGCGATGAGCGAGCGACGAGGGATCTTCGGCCGGCGGCGGGGCGACGACGGGCCGCGGGCGAGCCTCCGCGAGCTGCTGCCCTACCTCTTCCCCAAGAAGGGGCTGCTCGCCGGCGCGATCGTGCTGTCGGTGCTGGGCGCCGCCTTCTCGCTCGCCCAGCCCGCGCTCGCGCAGGAGCTCATCGCCCGCGTCGAGCGGTCGGAGCCGCTCGCGTGGCTGCCGCTCCTCCTGCTCGTGATCGTCGTGGTGGGCGCGGTGCTCGACGGCTTCCAGCACTTCCTGCTGCAGGTGCTCGGCGAGCACGTCGTGCTGCGCACGCGCCGCACGCTCGTCGGCTCGCTCCTGCGGCTGCCGATCGCCGAGTTCGACGCCCGCCGCGTTGGCGACCTGGTCAGCCGGGTCGGCAGCGACACGACGCTGCTGCGCGCCGTGCTCACGCAGGGGCTCGTCGAGTCGATCGGCGGCCTGCTGACGCTCGTGGGCGCGGTGATCGCGATGCTCGTCATCGATCCGCTGCTGCTGGGCCTGACCGTGCTCGTGCTGGGCGTCGCGATCGCCGCGATGCTCGCGGTGATGCCGCTGCTCACGCGCGCCTCCGGCCGCGCCCAGGAGCAGGTCGGGCACCTCACGAGCGCGCTCGAGCGCGCCATCTCGGCCGTGCGCACGGTGCGCGCCGCGGGCGCGACCGAGCGCGAGGCACGGGCGATCGGCGACCGCGCCGGCGACGCGTTCGCGGCCGGTGTCGGCGTCGCGCGCATCTCGGCGCTCGTCGTGCCGATCTTCGGCGTCGCGATGCAGCTCGCGTTCCTCGTGGTGCTCGGCGTCGGCGGCCTGCGGGTCGCCACCGGCGAGATCGGCATCGCGCAGCTGGTCGGCTTCCTGCTGTTCCTGTTCCTCATGATCATGCCGCTCGGCCAGCTCGCCGGGGCGATCTCGGCGGTGAGCGTCGCGCTCGGCGCGCTGGGGCGCATCCAGGAGATCGTGCGCCTCCCCTCGGAGACGGATGCGGATGCCCGCGTCGCGCTCGAGCCGCGGCCGGGTGCGCCCATGGTCGCCTTCGAGGACGTCGCCTTCGCGTACCCGTCCTCCCCCGACCGGCCGGTGCTCGAAGGAGTCTCGTTCGCCGTGCCGGCGGGCACCCGCACGGCGATCGTCGGCCCGTCGGGCGCCGGCAAGTCGACGGCGTTCGCGCTCGTCGAGCGCTTCTACGACGCGGACGCGGGCCGCGTGCTCGTCGGCGGCGAGGACGTCCGCGACGTGGACCGCGCATCCCTGCGCTCCCGCATCGGCTACGTCGAGCAGGACGCGCCCGTGCTCGCCGGGTCGCTGCGCGACAACCTGCTGCTCGGCGCGCCGGACGCCACCGACGAGCAGCTGCTCGCCGCGCTCGAGTCGGTGAACCTGGGCGAGCTCGTGCGCCGCGCCGCGGACGGGCTGGGCGCCGAGGTCGGCGAGGGCGGCGTGCTGCTCTCGGGCGGCGAGCGGCAGCGGCTCGCGATCGCGCGGGCGCTGCTCGCCGCGACGCCGATCCTGCTGCTCGACGAGTCGACCGCCAACCTCGACGCGCGCAACGAGGCCTCGCTCAAGCTCGCGCTCGACGTCGCGAGCGAGGGCCGCACCACGCTCGTGATCGCACATCGGCTCGCGACCGTAATCGACGCCGACCAGATCGTCGTCCTCGAGGCCGGCCGCGTGCTCGCGACGGGCACGCACGCCGAGCTGCTCGAGACCTCGCCGCTCTACCGCGAGCTCGCGGCCCACCAGCTGCTCGCCCCGGCAGCGTGAAGGAGGCACCATGACCGCCAGGAGCTCCCTGCTCTCGACCGACCTGCCGCTGGCCGCCGCACCCATGGCGGGCGGCCCGACCTCGGTGGCGCTCGCCACCGCCGCGGCGGCGGCCGGCGCCTTCCCGTTCCTCGCCGCCGGCTACAAGGCGCCGGAGGCGATGGCGGGCGAGATCGAGCAGCTCCGCGCGCTCGACGCGCCGTTCGGGGTCAACCTCTTCGTGCCCGCGAGCGCCGCGGTGGACCGCGCGGCGTTCGCGGCGTACGCCGAGCGCCTGCAGCCGGAGGCGGACGCCTATGGCCTGCGCCTCGACCCCGAGCCCGTCGAGGACGACGACGCCTGGGAGGCCAAGCTCGACCACCTGCTCGCGCACCCCGTGCCGGTCGTCTCGCTCACGTTCGGCCTGCCGCCGCGGTCCGAGATCGCGGCCCTGCAGCAGCGCGGCACGCGCGTGCTCGCCAGCGTCACGACGCCGGAGGAGGCCGGCCGCGCCGCCGCAGCAGGCGTCGACGGACTCGTGGTGCAGGGCCCCGACGCCGGCGGGCACTCCGCGACCCACGACCCGCTCCGCGCGATCGAGCCGGCCCCGACGGCATCGGTCGTGCGCGGGGTGCTGCGCTCGGTCGACCTGCCGGTGATCGCCGCGGGCGGCGTCGACGGACCGGCCGCGGTGCGCGCGCTGCTCGACGCCGGCGCGGAGGCGGTCACCGTGGGGACGCTCCTGCTGCGCACCGACGAGGCCGGCACCTCGCCGACGCACCGCGCCGCGCTGCGGGATCCGCGCTGCACCGAGACCGTGCTGACCCGGGCGTTCACCGGTCGACCGGCGCGGGCGCTGCGCAACGGCTTCATCGACAGGCACGACGCCGCGGCGCCGGCGGCCTACCCCGCCGTGCACCACCTCACCCGCGAGCTCCGCCAGGCGGCGGGCCGAGCGGGCGATGCCGACCGGCTGCACCTGTGGGCCGGCACCGGCTGGCGCAGCGCGACCGAGGGCCCCGCAGGCGAGGTGCTCGCGCAGCTCGCCTCGCAGGTGTGAGGCGGCGCGGCTAGGGCAGGAAGCGCACCGACTCCGCCGGCCCTTCGTGCACCGTCAGCGTGAAGACATCGGGCCGCGCATAGTGGCCCACCGCATCGAAGTCGAGGTGCGAGCGGGTCTTGGCATCCGGGTCGAGGTCGGCGTACAGGATCGCCTCCTCGTCGAAGACCGGACCCGCGAGCACCTGTCCGGCCGGATCGATGATCACGCTCCCACCGCGCATCAGGATGTCGCCGCCGGGCAGCTCGTACTCGACGGGATGATCATCCGGGAACGCATCCCTCGTGATGACCTGACAGCTCGAGAGCACGAAGACGCGCCCCTCGATCGCGATGTGCTGCGCCGTGGCCTGCCAGGTCGGGCGATCGTCCGCGGTCGGCATGCAGTAGATCTCCACGCCCTTCGCGTACATCGCCTGCCGCAGCAGCGGCATGTAGTTCTCCCAGCAGATGACGGTGCCGACCCGCCCCCCGGGCGTCTCCATGGTGTCGAGGGTCGAGCCGTCCCCGAACCCCCAGACGAGACGCTCCGTGGCGGTGGGCATCAGCTTGCGGTGCTTGCCGACGAGGCCCTCGGTCGGCGAGATCATCAGCGCGGTGCAGTAGAGCGTGTTGCCCAGTCGCTCGATGACGCCGACGACCAGGTGCACGCCGTGCTCGGCCGAGGCGCCCTCGAGTCGGCGCACCTCCTCGCCATCGAGCCGCACCGCGCCGCCCACGTACCGCAGGTACTCCGTGCGGCCGGCATCCGTCCGGGTGCCGATCGCCGTCCCGAAGGACGTCCCCTTCGGGTAGCCGCCGATGAAGGCCTCGGGGAACACCGCGAGCTCCGCGCCGTTCGCGGCGACCTCGGCGATGAGCTGCTCCGCCCTGGTGGTTGCGGCGTCGGCGTCGAACGGCACCGACGCCGCCTGGATCACTGCGACCTTGTACATGCTCGTCTCCCTGTCGGTCATCGATCTAGCCGTGCGAGATGTCGCGGCCCTTCGTCTCCGGCAGGAGCGGCCACAGCACCGCCAGCGCGACGAGCCCGACGGCGATCACGTAGATGGCGGGCGAGTACAGCAGGCCGGTGTTGGCGACCAGCGCAGCGGCGATCAGCGGGCCGGGGCCGGCGAGCAGCGCGTAGGCGATGTTGTAGCCGACCGCCGAGCCGGTCGCCCGGATCGACGCGGGGAAGACCTCGACCAGCAGCACGTTGTTCGTGACCGCCGTGGCCGCCACGAACAGGGCGAAGGGCACCAGGCCGACGATCACCAGGAACGGGTTGCCGGTGTTCATCAGCAGGAACGCGGGCAGCGACCACAGGATCAGACCGATGATGCCGAAGTGGTTCACGGGCTTCCGGCCCCATCGGTCGGCCGCGAGGCCCATGAGCGGGTTGAACGCGACGTAGATCACCATGACGACCGCCGTGGCCCACAGCGCCTCGAAGCGCTCCATGCCCACTGGCCCGGAGAGGTGGTTGTTGGCGTAGGTGACGAGGTAGTAGAGCGACACGCCGAAGATGCCCGCGAAGGCCAGCGTCATGACGAAGGCCTTGGCCTTGTCGCCGCCGGTCGTGTGCTCGATGGTGTTCGCCTTGCGCTTGCGCTCGACCTCCTCGAAGACGGGCGTGTCCTCGAGCTTGCGGCGGATGTAGACCGCCACGATCGCCATCGCGAGCGATGCGATGAACGGCACACGCCAGCCCCAGCTCGCGAGCGCCTCCGAGTCCATGACCGCCGTGAGCGCGACCGCGGTCAGCGTGCCGACCAGGAACGCGAGGCCGGCCGTCGCCGTGACCAGGCTGGCGTACAGCGCGCGCTTGTGCTTCGGCGCGCTCTCCCCGATGTACGCGGCGGCGCTCGTCCACTCGCCGCCGACCATCATGCCCTGCAGCAGGCGGAGGACGACGATGATGATGGGCGCGGCGATGCCGATGGTCCCGTAGGCCGGGACGAGCCCGATCAGCGCGGTGATGACGCCCATGCCGAGGACCGTGATGATGAGCACCGTACGCCGGCCGAACCGGTCGCCCATGGGGCCGAGGAACAGCGCACCGATGGGGCGTGCGAGGAACCCGACGGCGAAGACGGCGAGCGCCGACAGCATCTCGGCGGTGGCGTCGCCGGAGGGGAAGAACTGCGCGCCGATGATCGCGGCGAAGTAGCCGTAGATGGCGAAGTCGAACCACTCCATGAAGTTGCCGATACCGACAGCGACCATGCGCTTGCGGCGGTCGGCGCTGGAGAGCTCCCTGAGCTCGTGGGTGCCGACCTGCTGGTCGACGGCGTTCTGCGACATGTGATCTCCCTTGTCCACTGCGCGGTGCCGTCAGCGTACCGTCATACGGTAATACCGTCTTGCTTCATCGATGATTAGCATGAGCACTATGAACACGGTCGATCTTCGGCGAGTGGACCTCAACCTGCTCGTGGTCTTCCAGGTGCTGTGCCAGGAGCGCAACGTCACGCGTGCGGCCGTGAAGCTGAGCCTCAGCCAGAGCGCCGTGAGCGCGGCACTCGCCAGGCTCCGGGTGCTCTTCGACGACCCGTTGTTCATGCGCGCCCGCGGGGGGATGGTCCCCACCGCGCGCGCGCTCGCGATCTCAGCTCGGGTCGGGCCCAACCTGGCGTCCATCGGCGAGGTGATCTTCGACGACGACGCCTTCGACCCGCTCCGGTCCACCCGCGTCTTCCACCTGGCCATGTCCGATGACGTGGAGGCCGTGCTCGCGCCGTGGCTGATCACCGAGCGCCTGACGCACGGCTGGACGATCGGCTTCGCCATCCATCAGACGAACAGCACGCTGTGGCGCGAGACGCTCCAGGATCCCAGGGTCGATGCGGTCGTCGCTCTCACGCCGCAGCAGCAACCGGCGAGCACGCAGTCCGAGCCGCTCTTCTCGGGCACCTACCTGTGCCTGTTCGACCGGGACAGCGTCGGATGCTCACTGCCGATGACCCGGCAGGAGTACCTGGAGTCCGACCACGTCCGCGTGTCCTTCGACCTGCAGCGCGGCTGGGTCGACGACCGGATGGCGGAGCTGGGCCGCACCCGCAGGACCGTGTGCACCATCAGCCACTTCGGCGGGCTGGCGACCCTGCTCCGGGCGGTGCCGGCCGTCGCGACGATCCCCGAGCACGCCGCGCGAGCGATCGCAGGCGCGACGGGGCTCGACACCAGCCCTGTGCCCATCGAGGCCCCGCGCTTCTCGATCTCCGCGTCGTGGAGCACGCGGTCGGACGGCTCGTCCGAGAACGCCTGGCTCCGCGGCATCCTCAAGCGCTTCGCCGCGGCGGTCTGAGCCGCCGCGGCGCGCGTCGGTCAGGCGAACGGGTTGGGCATCAGCGTGTACTTCGTCTCGAGGTACTCGTGGATGCCCTCGGCGCCGCCCTCGCGGCCGAGGCCCGACTGCTTCACGCCGCCGAACGGGCCCGCCGCGTTGGAGACGACGCCGACGTTCAGGCCCATCATGCCCGTGTCGATGCGGTCGATCATGCGCTGGCCGCGCTTGGTGTCCTCGGTGAAGACGTAGCCCACGAGGCCGTACTCGGTGGCGTTCGCGAGCCGCACCGCGTCGTCCTCGGTCGCGAAGCGCTGGATCGCCACCACCGGCCCGAAGATCTCCTCGATCGACACCGCCATCGACGCATCCACGCCGTCGAGCACGGTCGGCTCGAAGAACGAGCCGGGCCCGTCGATCGCCCTGCCGCCGGTGACGAGCGTCGCGCCGTCGGCGACCGCCGACTCGACGAGCCGCACGGCGTTGTCGACCGCCTTGTCCTCGACGAGCGGGCCGATCTGCACGCCCTCCTCAGTGCCGCGGCCGATCTTCATCGCCTTCACCGCGTCGCCGACGCGGCGTGCGAACTCGTCGGCGATCGACTCGTGCACGATGAAGCGGTTCGCGGCCGTGCAGGCCTGCCCGATGTTGCGGAACTTCGCCAGCAGCGCGCCCTCGACCGCCTTGTCGAGGTCGGCGTCGTCGAACACCACGAACGGCGCGTTGCCGCCGAGCTCCATGGACGCCTTCAGGACGTTGTCGGCCGCCTGCTTCAGCAGCTGCACACCCACGGGCGTCGAGCCCGTGAACGACACCTTCCGCAGCCGCGGGTCGGCCAGCAGCCGCTCCGAGAGCGCGCCGGTCGACTTCGTCGTGATGACGTTCACGACGCCCTTCGGCAGGCCCGCCTCCTCCAGCAGGCCCACGAGTGCCAGCGTCGTCAGCGGCGTCAGCGTCGCCGGCTTCACGACCGCGGTGCAGCCCGCGGCGAGCGCGGGCGCGATCTTGCGGGTCGCCATCGCGAGCGGGAAGTTCCACGGCGTGATCAGGAAGCACGGGCCGACCGGCCGATGGGTCACGATCATCTGGCCCGTGCCCTCGGGCGTCATCATGTAGCGGCCGTCGATGCGCACCGCCTCCTCCGAGAACCAGCGCAGGAACTCGCCGCCGTAGGCGACCTCGCCGCGGGCCTCGGCCAGCGGCTTGCCCATCTCGAGCGTCATGAGCAGCGCGAACTCCTCCTTGCGCTCCTGCAGCAGGTCGAACGCCTTCCGCAGGATCTCGCCGCGCACGCGAGCGGGCGTGCGCGCCCACTCCTCCTGCGCCGCGACCGCCGCGTCGAGCGCTCGCACGCCGTCCTCGACCGAGCCGTTCGCGATCTGCTTGATGACCTCGCCGGTCGCCGGGTCGCGCACGTCGATCGTGCCCTGCTCCCCCTCGACCCATTCGCCGCCGATGAACAGCCGGCCCTGCACGGCCTCGAGGACCTCCGACTCGCGGCTGTCGATCTGGGTGTTGACGCTCATGAGGACTCCTTCGACGGGAACGGTGACATCGTATACGAAGCGCGTGCTACGCGGCGTGGTGGATCCGCGCGATCGCGGCCTCGAGGTACGTCGCGAAGCGCGCGGGATGCTCGGCGTGCGGGAAGTGCCCCAGGTCGGGCATCACCGCGAACGAGCTGTTCGGGATGCGTGCCGCGAGCGCCCGCGAGGCCTCCGGCGGCACGCTGGTGTCGTAGGCGCCGCTCAGCACCGCGATGTGCGGCGACTCGGGCGTCAGCAGGTGCTCGACCTCGGCGACGTCCCACTGCTGGTAGCCCGTGATGTCGGCGTCGTAGGCGCCGTAGCCGCCACGCGAGTACCCCCACCACACCAGGTCGCGGTGGTCACGGGGGGAAGCAGGGTTCATCAGGCCGTAGGTCCACTCGGGCACGTGCAGGGCCTGGTTGACGAGCGGGGAGCGTAAGGCCGGCGTGCTCCTGCCGCGCACGCTCGAGCCCGCCTGGCACGAGACCGCGCCGGCGAACCGGTGCGGATGCGTCGCGACGGCCCGGACGACCGCGGCTCCCGCCATGGACGGGCCGACGAGGATCGGTCGCTCGAGCGCTGCGGCGTCGGCGATGGCGACGATGAGCGCCGTGTAGCCGGCGGGATCGAGGCGGTAGTCGGCCGGATCGACACCACGGACCGGCATCGACTTGCCGTGCCACGGCAGGTCGACTGCCACGATCTCGAACCGCTCGCTGAGATCCGTGTCCGTCACGAGCCCGTGGTACTGGCTTGAGTCGCTGCCTGCGGTCGCGAGGCACAGCAGCTGCTGCCCTCGGCCGGCGCGCTCGACGTAGACGTCGGAGACGCCGTGCGGGCCTTCGACGCGCACGTACCCGCCCCGCAGGCTCAACGGCCGCAGCTCGCTCGGCCCCGCGTGGCGCCCGGACGCCGCAGGGCGGGCGCGGAGCGCCTCGATGAGCCGGCGCACGAGGTGCAGGTGCTGGGCGAAGGAGGTCTCGTCGCCCGCGATGCTCGCGCGGCCGTCGCGCAGCATCGCGAGCACGTGCTGCGCACCCGGGACCGGCTCCTCCGCCAGCAGGGCCGACCATGCGTCGTCGTCCATCCGGATCCGGAAGCGCGGCTCGGCGCCGGCAGCGTCTTCGATCTCGCCGTCGCGCAGCCAGACGCGCTGCTCGCCGCGCGCGTCGGCGAGTGCGAGCACGACGTCGGCGCCGCGCGCCATCGATCGCAGCCGCGCGTCGTCGGCGCACGCCGCGACGATGTCGGCGGGCAGGCTCACGACTGTCGCCCGATGACGGCCGCGAGACCCGCGAGCGACTCCCCGAAGGCCTCCAGCTCGTCGAGCGTGCCCGCGTCGTGGCCCGTCAGGACGTAGGCGGCGTCGGCCGCCCGGATGCGGTCGAGGACGCGGTAGGACTGCGGCACGTCGGCCATGGAGACGAAGGGCATGTCGCGCTCGAGCTCCTCGACGAAGTGCGCCGCATCGCTCGCGATGAGCACGCGCCCCGCAGCCGTCTCGACCATGACCATCGCCTGGCCCGGCGTGTGCCCGCCCACCTCGATGAGCCGCACCCCGTCGGCGATGCCCTGCTCGCCGCTGAAGGTGCGCAGCCGCCCTTCGGCCTGCGCGAGGCGCAGCTGCTCGATCTCCTCCTGGTCGCCGAAGTGCGAGAAGAGCGGCCGGGTCGCGACCTCGCTCGTCCAGAAGTCCATCTCGGCCTGGGAGATGTGCACGGGCGACGACGAGAACGCGCCCAGGTTGCCGATGTGGTCGTAGTGCGCGTGGGTGACGACGACCGGCACGCCCGAGGCCGGGTCGATGCCGAGGCGCCGCACCGCCTCCAGCGGGTCGATGAGCACCGTGCGATCGCGTGCGAGCGCGCCCGCCGCGGAGTAGCCCGTGTCAACGACGATGGCCTCGCCGCCGCGCCGCAGCACCCACAGGAAGTAGTCGAGCGTGAAGGGCCCGTCGTCCTCGCCGTAGAAGGCGTAGTTGAGGAACACGTCGTTGCGGCGCGCGGCGCGCGTGCCGTGCCGCACGACCACGACCTCCCACGGGTGCTGGATCGTCATGCTGCTCGTGCCGGCCGCTACTCGCCGGCCCCGGAGCCGCCCTGGTGCACTTCGACGGTCGGCTCGATGCCGTCGGCGCCGACGACCTCGCGCCACGCCTCGAAGCCGGCCTGGAACGCCACGATGCCCGCCTCCGGCAGCGCGATCTCGATCGCCTCGAGGATCTCGGTGGGCGTCAGGCCGAGGTCGAGCGCGACCCGGATGTGCGACTGGAGGTGGCCCTTCGAGGCCCGCATCACGGTGAGCGAGACGATGAAGATGAGCTCCTTCGTCTTGCGGTCGAGCGTGCGCTGATCCAGGTAGGCGGCGGAGACCATGTGGTTCGCGGCCTGCAGCACGGGGAAGTCCTGCTTCGCCATGACCTTGTGGTAGTCAAGGACGTAGCCGCGCTTCCGCGCCATGTCGTCGATGTACTCCTGCGGGTCGATGGTCGTCATGCTGCGTGCCCTTCGTCGATGGTGATGCCCGTCGCGCGCTCGTAGACCCGCGCGATCTCGGTGTGGTCGGGGTCGTCGCCGAGCGAGGCTCGGCCGTCGGCGAGCGTCTCGAACGCCGCCGCCGTCACGGGCGAGAAGCCGACCTCGTCGGCCATCCTGCGGGCGATCCCCATGTCCTTCAGCATCAGGTCGTAGGCGAACCTCGATGCGTAGCTGCCCGGCAGGATGTGCTGCGGGAACTTGACCTGCGTCGCCTGGCTCATGCCGGTGGAGGCGTTCAGCACCTCGACCATCGTCGACGGCTCGATGCCGTAGTGCTTCGCGACGATGACGGCCTCGGTCGCGACCGCGATGTTCGCGGCGCTGACCAGGTTGTTGAGCGCCTTGGCGGCATGGCCGGCACCCGCAGGGCCGACGTGGACGATCGATGCGCCGACCGTCTCCAGGTGCGGTCGCGCGCGCTCGACCGGCGCCTGCTCCCCGCCCACCATGATCGTGAGCTCGCCGGTCTCGGCCTTCGCGATCCCGCCCGACACCGGGGCGTCGACGTAGTCGATCCCGAGCGCCGCAGCATCCGCGGCGAGCGCACGCGTGCTGGACGGCTCGCTCGAGCCCATGTCGATCACCAGGCTCCCCGGCCGCAGCCGCTGCAGGACCCCGTCCGGTCCGCGCAGGGCGTCCTCGACGTGCCGGCTCGTCGGCAGCATCAGGATGACGACGTCGATCGCCTCGCCCTCGCGCGCGAGGTCGGCGACAGGCTCGGCCTCCGAGGCGGCGGCGACCGCGCTGACCGCATCCGGGAAGACGTCGTAGACGCGCGTCGGGAAGGCGGCGGCGTGCCGCCGCGCCATCGGCGCGCCCATCCTGCCGAGGCCGACGAACAGCGTCGCGCTCACGCGGCGTCCTCCGCGCTCGCGTCGAGGTGCTCCAGTGCGATGGCGGACGCGGTCATGACATGCGCCATCGAGAGCTCGAACGCCGCGTCGGCGTCGTGGCGGGCGATCGCCTCCACGACGGCGCCGAGCTCCGTCCGCATCGCGTGCTGGCGCCCGGGTGCCGAGAGCGTGACGGCACGGAGCTGGCTGATGCGCGCCTGCACGTTCGCGAGCTGCTCGCCGATGATGGGGTTTCGGCTCGCCGCGATGAGCGCCGTGTAGAAGCCGTTCTTGAGGGCGAGCAGCTCGTCGAGCGACGAGGGGGCCTCGTCGGGGATCCGCTCGAACGCCGCGCGCAGTCCCCGGATGTGCTCCTCGTCCGCATAGCCGGCGGCCAGCCTGGCCGCAGCCGCCTCGAGGGCGGCTCGCACCTCGTAAAGCTGCCGGGCCTCGTCGGCGCTGAGCTCGGACACGACCGGGCCGATACCCGGCTGGATGCGCACGAGCCGCTCGCTCTCGAGCTGCCGGAGCGCCTCGCGCACGACGGTCCTGCTCACACCGAGCCGCTGCTCGACAGACTTCTCCGTGATGCGCGACCCCGGGGGCAGCTCACCCCGCACAATCGAAGCACGGAGCTCCTCCACTGCGCGCTCCCTCAGGGGAGCGGCCCGTCGTTCCAGCATCGGCGCGACCTCCTCATCGCGTATGACGGTATTACGATGCCTGGCCGGTCGCAAGTCCGTGCACCGTGAGGGGCTCCCGCTCTGCTCAGGAGCGGCGGCCCGCGCGGTCGAGCGGCGCGCCCTCCCGCCCCAGCCTCGACGGCCACCACGTCCTCGGGCCGATCTCGAGCGCGAGCGCCGGCACCAGCAGCGAGCGCACGATGGTCGTGTCGATCAGCACGCCGAGCGCGACGATGATGGCGAGCTGCAGCAGGAACAGCACCGGGATCACGCCGAGTGCCGCGAAGGTGGCCGCGAGCACCACGCCGGCGGAGGTGATGACGCCGCCGGTGACGCGCAGACCGCGCAGCACGCCCTCCCGGTGCCCGAGCCTGCCGACCTCCTCGCGCACGCGGGTCATGAGGAAGATGTTGTAGTCGACGCCCAGCGCGACGAGGAACACGAAGGCGAACAGCGGCACCGAGGGGTCCATCGCGGGCACGCCGAGCGCGGTGAGGATGACGGCGCCGACGCCGAGCGCCGTCCCGTACGACAGCACCGTGGTGGCGATGAGCAGCACCGCCGACACGATCGAGCGCAGCAGCGCCATCAGGATCAGCAGGATCACCGCGAGCACGACCGGGATGATGAGCGCGCGGTCGCGCTGGGATGCGTCGTTCGTGTCGATCGCGGTCGCGGTCGGCCCGCCGACGATCGCGTCGGGCGTCACGGCGGCCACGCGCTCGCGCAGCTCCCGCACGGTCTCCTGCGCGGCGTCCGAGTCGGGGGCGTCGACGAGCGTCGCCTGGATGAGCACCTGCCCCTCGACCACGGTCGGGGTGGCCGCGGCGAACGGTGAGGCCGGGTCCACGGGCAGCGGGATCGAGCCGGCGGGCGAGTCCTCGCTCGCGACCGCGACGCCGTCGACGCCGTCGACCTCCGCCGCGGCCTCGGCCACCGCATCCAGCTCCCCCTCCGGTGCGAGGATCTGCGTGGGCGAGCCCGAGCCGCCCGGGTAGTGCGCCGAGAGCAGCTCCTGCCCGTCGCGCGCCTGCGACTCCCCCACCACGAACTCGCTCGAGGGCACGCCGTTCGCCTGCAGCTGCACGAGCCCCACCGCGCCGACGCCGAGCACGAGCGCCGAGGCGATCCACACGGCGCGGGCGCGACGGTCGACGAGCTGCGCGACCGCGTTCCACAGGCCCTTGCCCTCGGGCTTCGTGCGCGGCCGCTCGGGCGTCGGCGCGAACGGCCAGAAGGCGACGCGCCCGAACGCCAGCAGCAGGGCGGGCAGCAGCGTGAGGCCGGCGAGGATCGCCGCCGCGATGCCGATGGCGGCGACCGGGCCGAGCTGCTGGTTGGAGACGAGGTCGCTCAGGAGCAGGCACAGCAGGCCCGCGATCACCGTGCCGCCCGAGGCGATGATGGGCTCGAACGAGCCGCGGAGCGCCTGCAGCGTCGCGCGCCAGCGCGAGCGCTCCTGCCCGAGCGCCTCGCGGTAGCGCGCGGTGTAGAGGAGGCCGTAGTCGGTCGCCGCGCCGACGACGAGGATGAAGAGGATGCCCTGGGTCTGGCCGCTGAGCGTGAGGACGCCGGCCTGCGCCAGCAGGAACACCACGAGGATCGCCAGGCACAGCGCGGCGACCGAGGTCAGCAGCACCAGGATCGGCAGCAGCGGCGACCGGTAGACCACGATGAGGATGACGAGCACGGCGCCGAGCGCGACGAGCAGCAGGATGCCGTCGATGCCGGCGAAGGCGGCCGAGATGTCGGCGCTGAAGCCTGCGGGGCCGGTCACCGCTGCGGTGGCGCCGGCGGGCAGCTCGGCCTCCTCGAGCGCCAGGCGCACGGCCTCGACCGTCTCGGTGAGCTCCTCGGTCGAGCCGGAGCCGTCGAGCAGCGCCACGACCTGCGCGGCCTGGCCGTCGTCGCTCGGAATGACCGGCGACACCTCGACGACGCCCTCGAGCTCGGCGATCTCCTGCCGCAGCTGCTCGACCTGCTCGAGGTCGCCCTCGTCGAGCTCGCCCTCGGTCGCGAGCACCACGATCGCGGGCACCTCGTCGGCGCCGAGGAACTCCGGCAGCAGCGACTGCACCTCGGTCGAGTCGGCGCTGGCCGGCAGGAAGCTCGTCTGGTCGTTCGACACGACCGACGAGAGCCGGCCGAAGGTCGGGCCGCCGAGCCCGAGCGCGGCGAGCCAGCCCAGGATCAGGACGGCGGGGATGAGCACCCGCAGCCAGGTGGGCACGCGACGGGTGGACGAGGTGCGGGAGGAGGTAGCCACTTAGCCAGCCTATCTGTTAGTTCGGCTATGTAAACAGCGCATCGCTCGGACGCGCAATGCAGACAGGCTACATGTAGTTCGGCTACATCTCGATTACGGCAGGCCGACGACCTCCACGCCCGCGTCCCGCAGCTCGTCGAGCGCCGCCGCGCGGGTCACGGGCGACACCGCGGAGGTCAGGCCGTCGATGACCCGCACGGAGAGCCCGGCGAGTGCCGCGTCGAGCGCCGAGGCCTTCACGCAGTAGTCGGTCGCGATGCCGACGACGTCGAGCCGATCGACGCCCTGCTCCTCCAGCACCTCGCCGAGCGTCTCGCCGTCGTCGGTCGTGCCCTCGAACGCGGAGTACGCGGGCTCGCCCTGTCCCTTCTTGATGTGGACGTCGATCGCGAGCGCGTCGAGCGCGGGGTGGTACTCGGCGCCCTCGGTGCCGGCGACGCAGTGCACCGGCCAGGAGTCGACGAAGTCGGGCTCCCCTGCCGCGAAGTGCCCGCCGTTGTCGCTGTCGGGGTCGTGCCAGTCGCGGCTCGCGGCCACGAGCGCGTACTCGTGGGTGCGCAGGTGCTCGGTGATCGCGGCGGCGACCGCCGCCCCGCCCGTCGTGCCGAGCGCGCCGCCCTCGGTGAAGTCGTTCTGCACATCGACGATCAGGAGTGCTGTGGTCATGCGCCCAGCGTAGGACTCGGATGCCTCGGCCGAGTTGCGGAGACGATACCCCGGTGGGTATCGTGGGTCGCGACCACATACCCCCAGGGGTATTGCCGATCGCCTCGAGGAGACATCATGTGCCGTTCCGTCCGCTGCCGAACCTGCGGCAAGACCACCTGGGCAGGCTGCGGCCAGCACGTCGCCGAGGTGCGCCGCGGCGTGCCCGCCTCGCAGTGGTGCGGAGGCCACCAGGACGAGCCGAAGCGCGGCTTCTTCGCGTCGCTGTTCGGCCGCTGACCGACAGGGCATAGCGGGCGCCGAGGGCGCGGCCGTATCGTGAGGCGCCAGAGCGTCGTGCGGTGCGGCCGCACCGGTCGGCGCAGGATCGGCGAGCAGGTGCACGCATGACGACGGGACCGGGGCTGACCCGCCTCTGGCGAGCCCTCCGCCGGGCGCTGCCGTCGCGCGGCGTGCCGGTCTGGGCGTGGCGCGCCATGATGCGCGCGGTCGCGGGCCGCGAGCTGCGCACGTTCAACGCAGACCCGATCGCCGACGTCCGCTACGACCTCGACATCGACTACGTCGGGGACGGCGACGCCGCGCACCGCCTCGACGTGCTGTCGCCCGCGTGGCACGCCGATCGAGCGGGCGCCGGGGCGGCGCCGCTGCCGGTCTACGTCTACTTCCACGGCGGCGGGTGGACCTCCGGCGACAAGGCCGCGCTCACGAAGTACTGCGCGAGCCAGAGCGTCGGCGGGATGGTGGTCGTCAACGCCAACTACCGCCGTGCGACGCGCGCCCACATGGGGCACATCCTGCAGGACGCGGCAGCCGTGATGGCGTGGGTCACCGAGCACATCGCCTCCTACGGGGGCGACCCCGAGTCGGTGGTGCTCGGCGGCGACTCCGCGGGCGGGCAGATCGCCGCGCTGCTCACCGCCGCCTCCTTCCACCCCGAGCTGCAGCACCACCACGCGCTGGCCTCCGTCCCCGACCGGCGCATCGTGAAGGGGCTCGTGCAGCACTGCAGCGTGGTCGACTTCTCCGTCGTCTTCGAGCGGGGCTCCGCGCTCAGCCTCGACTTCATCCGCATGCTCGTGCCCCGCCACCGGCACGTCCGGGGCGCGACGGCGTCGGCCGCGATGCGCTGGCTGCGCGGCGAGGCCCGGTTCCTCTCGCCGATCGAGTGGCTCGCGCCGGAGTTCCCGCCCGTGCTCGTGACCACCTCCGAGCGCGACTACTTCTACCGCGCCAACATGAACTTCCTCCAGCGGCTCCGCGCGCACCGCATCCCGGTCGAGGCGCTCGTGTACGACCGGTCGGCGCGCAGGGCGGTGCACACGTGGCAGCAGAACGCCGCGCACGCCGAGTCGCAGGAGGTGTACCGCCGGCTGCACCGGTTCGTGCAGAGGGTGACGGGCGCAGCCCCGGAGGGCCTCCGCGCATGACCGCGACGCGCGGCGGCCCGGGTCCCGCTCCGGAGGGCGGCGGGCCGCCGGAGCGCTGGCACACCGGCGCCGGCGCCCGCGTCGTCGACGTCGCCGACTGGACCGCGACGCCGCGCGGCGCCTCCCGCTCGTGGTTCGACGCCCCGAGCGGACGGCTGGCGACCCTCAGCATGGGGCCCGAGGAGGGCGAGTCGGTGCTGCTCGTGCCCGGCCTGACCGGATCGAAGGAGGACTTCTCGCTCGTCCTGCCGGGCCTCGCGCATGCCGGGCTGCGCGCGCTCAGCTACGACCTCGCGGGCCAGTACGAGTCGGCCGAGGCGGGCCCGGAGCACCTCGTGCCGCCGCGCGCCCGCTACGACTACGACCTGTTCGTCGACGACCTCATCGCGCTGCTCGAGTCCCGCGGCGGCCCGTCGCACGTGCTCGGGTACTCGTTCGCCGGCATCGTCGCGCAGCTCGCGCTCGTGCGACGGCCCGAGCTGTTCTCGAGCCTGACGCTCATGAGCTGCCCGCCCCGGCCCGGCCCGGGCTTCCGCGACGTCCCCGTGGTGGGGCGGTTCAGCGTCGTCGCGAGCAGCCGCGTCAACGCGGCGATCGTGGTGTGGGCGCTGCGCCGCAACGTCGCCCGCGTCCCGCGCTCGCGCATCCGCTTCGTGCGGCAGCGCTTCGGCCTGACCCGGCGCCGATCGGTCACCGACGCCTTCGAGCTCATGCAGCACACGCCCGACGTGCGCGGGATCCTCGCCACCGCGCGCCTGCCGAAGCTCGTCGCGGTGGGCGAGCACGACATCTGGCCGCTCGAGCTGCATCGCCGCTTCGCCGCCGAGATCGGCGCGCGCCTCTCGGTGTACCCGGGCGGGCACAGCCCGTGCGAGACCTCGCCGCTCGAGCTGACCGAGGATCTCCTGCAGCTCATCCGCGGAGCCTGACGTGCGCATCTCCGTCGTGATCCCGGTGCGCGACGACGCGATCGCGCTCGAGGGCTGCCTCGCCGCGCTCGCGCGCCAGTCGCGTGCGCCCGACGAGATCCTGGTCGTCGACAGCGGCAGCATCGACGGCAGCGCGGAGATCGCCGCGCGCCACGGCGCGCGCGTGCTCGCGGTGCACGCGCCCGGCATCCCCGGGGCGACCGCCGCCGCGCTCGACGCGGCCGTCGGCGACGTGCTCGCGCGGCTCGACGCCGACACCGTGCCGCCGCCGCAGTGGGTCGGGCGCATCGAGGCGGCGTTCGCCGCCGACCCGCGGCTCGACGCGATCAGCGGGGCCGCGACCTTCTACGGCGGCACGTGGCTCGTGCGGTACCTCGGCCGCAAGAGCCTCACGGTGGGCTACTTCCGGCTGATCGCCGCGCTGCTCGGGCACGCGCCGCTGTACGGCTCGAACTTCGCGATGCGCGCCGATCTCTGGAGGCGGATGCGACTGGCCGTGCACCGCGACCGTGCCGACGTGCACGACGACGTCGACCTGTCGCTGCACCTGCCGCCCGGCAGCGCGGTGCGCTACGACCCGCAGCTCACCGTCGGCGTCTCCGCCCGATCCTTCACCCGCCCCCGCGGCACGCGCGGCCAGATCGGGATGACGGCTCGCACGCTGCTGGTCACGAGCCGCGAGACGGGCCTCATGCGCCTGCGCCTCGCGTGGTTCCTCGCGGCGCTGCCCACTGGCGCTGCCGCGCGCGGTCCGCTCGGGCGGCTGGAGCGGCGGACGGCGGCGGCGTCGAGACGCGGCTGGCGGCGGCTGCTGCGCCGGTTCCCGCGCCGCTGATCGGCCGCGAGGCCCCGACGATGTCGGGAATGAGGTGCTGGTGCCGCCTGGGAGAATCGAACTCCCGACCTATTCATTACGAGTGAATCGCTCTGCCGACTGAGCTAAGGCGGCGTGCCGAGGCACGATCATCGAGCATAGCGCATGGCCGGCCTGCGCCACGACCGGCGGGACGGCATCCGCCCTTGACGACCGAGGGCGCCGCGCACCAGGCTCGAGCCATGACGGCGACCGCCTGGCAGCGACGGAGCGGCGGGCCCTCCCCCGACGACCTCGACCGCGTCGACGCCTGGTGGCGCGCGGCGAACTACCTGAGCATCGGGCAGATCTACCTGCTCGAGAACCCGCTCCTGCGGCAGCAGCTCGCGCGCGAGCACATCAAGCCTCGGCTGCTCGGCCACTGGGGCACGACCCCGGGACTCACGTTCCTGCAGGCGCACCTGAACCGCGCCATCCGCGAGCGCCGGCAGCGCACCCTCTTCGTCACCGGGCCCGGCCACGGCGGGCCCGCGGTCGTCGCGGGCGCCTGGCTCGACGGCGTCTACGCCGAGCGCTACCCCGAGGTCGGGCTCGACGAGCGCGGCATGCAGCGGCTCTTCCGGCAGTTCTCGTTCCCGGGCGGCATCCCGAGCCACGCGGCACCCGAGACGCCCGGCTCCATCAACGAGGGCGGCGAGCTCGGCTACTCCCTCGCGCACGCCTACGGCGCCGCGTTCGACGACCCCGACCTGCTGGTCGCCTGCGTCATCGGCGACGGCGAGGCCGAGACCGGTCCGCTCGCGACCGCCTGGCACGGCAACAAGCTGCTCAACCCCGCAGCCGACGGCGCCGTGCTGCCGATCCTGCACCTGAACGGGTGGAAGATCGCGGGCCCGACCCTCCTCGCGCGCATCCCAGAGCACGAGCTCGTCGCGCTCATGCGCGGCTACGGGCACGAGCCGCTCGTCGTCACCGTCGGCTTCGACGACGAGCCGGCGCGGGAGGTGCACACGCGCTTCGCCGCGGTGCTCGACGACGCCGTCGATCGCATCGGGGCCATCAAGGCCGACGCCGCCGCGGGCACGCTCACCGAGCGGCCCGCGTGGCCGATGATCGTGCTGCGCAGCCCCAAGGGCTGGACCTGCCCCGACGAGGTCGACGGCGAGCGCATCGAGGGCACCTGGCGCGCCCACCAGGTGCCGCTGTCGGGCGTGCGCGACGACGACGGCCACCGCCGCATCCTCGAGGAGTGGATGCGCTCGTACCGACCCGAGGAGCTCTTCGACGAGCGCGGCGCGCCCGCCGCCGCCGTGCGGGCCAACGTGCCGGAGGGCGACCTGCGGATGGCCGCGGAGCCGGCCTCGAACGGCGGCGTGCTGCGGCAGCCGCTGCGCCTCACGGCGATCGGCGGGCACGCGATCGACGTCGCACCCGACGCGCGCGGCGCCGTCGAGGCGCAGGCGACGGCGGTGCTCGGGGAGTGGCTCGCCGACGTCATCCGCGACAACCCCCGCACGTTCCGCATCTTCGGGCCCGACGAGACCGCATCCAACCGCCTCGCCCCCGCCGTCTACGCCGCCACCGAGCGCCAGTGGAACGCGCGCATCGAGCCCGGCGACGAGCACCTCGCCCCCACCGGGCGCGTGATCGAGGTGCTCAGCGAGCACCAGTGCCAGGGCTGGCTCGAGGGCTACCTGCTCACGGGCCGGCACGGGCTGTTCAACACCTACGAGGCGTTCGCGCACATCGTCGACTCGATGCTCGGCCAGCACGCGAAGTGGCTCGAGTCGGCGATGCACGTGCCGTGGCGCGAGCCGATCGCGAGCCTCAACTACCTGCTCTCGAGCCACGTCTGGCGGCAGGACCACAACGGCTTCAGCCACCAGGACCCGGGCTTCATCGACGTCGCGCTCAACAAGAGTCCCGAGGTCGTGCGCGTGCACCTGCCGTTCGACGCCAACACGCTGCTCGTGACCGCCGACCACTGCCTGCGCTCGACGGGCCGCATCAACCTCGTCGTTGCCGGCAAGCAGCCGGCGCCGCAGTGGCTGAGCATGGCCGAGGCCGAGGAGCACTGCGGTCGCGGGCTCGGCGTGCTGCCGTGGGCGGGCACCGAGCGGGAGGGGGCGGGCCCGGATGCGGTGCTGGCGGCGGCCGGGGACGTGCCGACGCTCGAGGCGCTCGCCGCGGCCGCCATCCTCCGCGAGCGCGCGCCGGAGCTGTCGCTGCGCGTCGTGAACGTCGTCGACCTCGGCAGGCTGCAGCCGCCGGACGTGCACCCGCACGGACTGCCGGACGACGAGTACGACCGCATCTTCCCGCCCGAGGCGCCGACCGTCTTCGCCTACCACGGCTATCCGTGGCTCATCCACCGCCTCGCGTACCGCCGGGGCCACCACCCGAACCTGCACGTGCACGGCTTCCTCGAGCGCGGCACGACGACGACGCCGTTCGACATGGTGATGATGAACGAGCTCGACCGCTTCCGGCTGGCGATCGACGTGCTGCAGCGCGTGCCGGGGCTCGCCGAGGCGCACGCCGGGCTGCTCGACGAGCTCGGCGATGCGCGCGCGAGGGCCCGCGCCCACACCCGCGAGCACGGGGTCGACGTGCCGGAGGTCGCCGACTGGCGCTGGCCGGCGTCGTCGCTCAGCGGCTGAGCGCCGGCCCGCCTCAGCAGTCGATCTGCCCGGCGGGCGCGACGCCGTCGAGGAAGTACTCGTTCACCGGCCGGTCGACGCAGTCGTTGCCGCCGAAGTACTGCCCGTGGCCCTCCGCGTCGACCGAGATGAGCACGCCCGACTCGAGCATCGCCGCGAGGTCGACCGACTGCTGGTACGGCGTCGCGGGGTCGTTGATGCCGCCGATCACGATGATCGGCTCGGCGCCCGGCGCGGTGATCTCGTGCGGCTCGCGCGTCGCCTCGAAGGGCCACGCAGCGCAGCTGCCGAGCCCCACGAAGTCGGGCCCGAGCGTCGGCGCCGCGGCCATGATCTGCTCGGCGTTCGCGCGCACCTCGTCGAAGTCGGTGACCGGCGGGTAGTCGAGGCAGTTGACCGCGATGAGCGTCTCGAGCGAGTTGTCCTCGAAGGAGCCGTCCGGGCGCACGCCGTAGTACGCGTCGGCCTGCGCGAACGCGGTCTCGCCGCGGCCCGCCGCGACGTCGGCGATCACCTGGCGCAGCGTCTCCCACTGCGCGTCGCTGTAGAGGTTGGCGGCGATCGCGGTGAAGAACGCGCCGGAGCCGAGCTGGCGGCCGTCGGCGACCTCGATCGGGTCGGCGTCGATCGCGTCGAGCAGGGCGCGCGTCTGCTGCAGCGCATCCTCCTTCGACCCCTGGAAGGGGCAGTCGCGCTGCTGCAGGCAGTCGGTGACGAAGTTGCCGTACGCGAGCTCGAAGCCGGCCGCCTGGTAGAGCGTGCCCTCGAAGTCGGTCGAGTCGGGCGCGACCGCCGCGTCGAGCACCATGCGGCCGACGTTCTCGGGGAACAGGTCGGCGTAGGTCGAGCCGATGAGCGTGCCGTACGAGACGCCGAGGTAGTTGAGGCGCTCCTCGCCCAGCAGGGCCCGCAGCAGGTCGAGGTCGCTCGCGACCTGCTCGGTGCCGATGTGCTGCAGGTAGTCGCCGGTGTGCGCGAGGCATGCGTCGCCCAGCCACTGCGCCGACTCGAGCTGCTGCTCGAGGTCCTCGTCGCTGAGCGGCTCGGGCGCGGGGCCCGGCGGGATCTCCCACAGCCAGTCGTAGAGCTCCTGCGGGTCGTCGTAGCAGGAGATGGGCGTCGAGCCGCCGACCCCGCGGGGGTCGAAGCCGACGAGGTCGTAGTGCTCGCGCACATCCGGGTGCAGCAGGTAGTCGGCGTAGCTCTGCACGTACTCCACGCCGGATGCGCCGGGGCCGCCGGGGTTGTAGAGGATCGCGCCGCGGCGCTCACCGGTCGCGGGCGCCACGGTGACGGCGAGCTCGATCGACTCCTCGCCCGCGCTGAACCAGTCCATGGGCGCGGTGACGGTTCCGCACCAGTTGGCGCCGCAGTCCTGCCAGTCGACGTCCTGCCCGAAGTAGGGCTCGAGCTCGGGCGCGACGGCCTCGCCCGTGGGGCTCCACCGCGGCTCGTCGCTCGCGCCGGGCGTGCCGGAGGTGCCGGGCGTGCTCGGGCTGCCGGGCAGCGGCGGCGGCAGGATGACGCAGCCCGTGAGGGCGAGCCCGGTGGCGGCGACGACGGCCAGTGCGGTGAGGCCGCGGCGGCGGAGGCGATGCATGCCCCCACGGTATTGCCCGAGCCTGTGGCCGGGGCCTGTCAGCGGCGCTGCGCCGCCCGCGCGGCGCGCACGAGCATCGCCTCGAGCGCCAGCAGCGGCGGCACGTTGGCCTCGATGCGCTCGCGGGCGATGCGGATCTGGTCGAGCACGTCGATCACGGCGGCGCGCTCGAGGTAGTCGGCTGCGGCCTGCACGGTCGGGCGCATCGCCTCGTTGACGAGCTCGCGCCCGACGCCGAGCTGCGTCATGAGGATGTCGCGGTAGAGCGACAGCAGGTCGACGAGGATGCGGTCGACGCCGTCGCGCATGCCGCGCTTGGCTCGCTGCTTCTGGGCGTCGTCGAGCTCCTTCAGCTGGCGACGGAGCTGCGGCGGCACGGTGCCGCCCGGCTCGATGCCGAGCTGGCGCAGCGCCTGCGCGCGCTCGGCCTCGTCGCGCTCGGCCGAGAGCGCGTCGGCGTCGGCCGTCGCGATCTCGACGTAGCGGGCCGCGGCGAGCACGGCCGAGGCCGCCGTCGACACCCGCATCGCGATCTGCAGCGTCTCGGCGCGGCGGGCCCGCGCCTCGTCGCTCGTCGCGAGCCGACGCGCCATGCCGATGTGGCTCTGCGCCTCGCGAGCCGCGCGCTCGGCGACCGCGGGGTCGACCCCGTCGCGCTCGACGAGCAGGCGGGCGACGTCGGCCGGGTCGGGCACCTGCAGCGTGAGGGTGCGCACGCGCGAGCGGATCGTCGGCAGCAGGTCTGCCTCGCTGGGCGCGCAGAGGATCCAGACGGTCTCGGGCGGCGGCTCCTCGAGCGCCTTGAGCAGCGCGTTGGAGGTGCGCTCGGCCATCCGGTCGGCGTCCTCGACCACCACGACGCGGTAGCGCGCGGTCGAGGGTGCGAGCGACGCCCGCTGCACGACGGCGCGGGCCTGCGCGATCGTGATGAGCACGCCCTCGGTCGAGAGCGTCACGAGGTCGGGATGGGTGCGCGCCTCGACGAGGGTCGCCACCTCCGGCTCGATGCCGGTCGGCGCAGACAGCAGCGCCGCGGCGAAGGCGTAGGCGAGGTTGGAGCGGCCCGATCCGGGCGGGCCCGTGAGCAGCCACGCGTGGGTCATCGCGCCGTGGGCGTCGCCCGGCTGCTCGGCCGCGGCGCGACGCAGCTGCTCGACCGCATCCGCCTGGCCGACGATCTCGCTCCAGCCGCCCGTCATCCGCTCCCCTTCAGTGGTGCGCGTCGAGCATCGCACGCACGAGCGACACGACGCTCGCGTGCACCTCGTCGGGGGTGCCGGATGCGTCGACGACGGCGAAGCGGTCGGGCTCGGCCGCGGCGAGCCCGAGGTAGGCCTCGCGCACGCGCCGCGCGAAGTCGAGCCCCGTCTCCTCGAGCCGGTCGTACGGCGCGTGCTCGCGCGCCGCCATCCGCTCGCGCCCCGCCTCGGGCTCGATGTCGAGCAGGATCGTGAGATCCGGCAGCAGCCCGTCGACGGCCCACAGCGACAGGTCGCGCACCTGCTGGCCGTCGAGCTCGCGGCCGGCGCCCTGGTAGGCGACCGAGGAGTCGAGGTAGCGGTCCTGCACGACGACGTCGCCGCGCTCGAGCGCGGGCCGCACGAGCGTCGCGACGTGCTGCGCGCGGTCGGCTGCGTACAGCAGCGCCTCGGCGCGCGGCGCGACGTGCCCCTCGGTGTGCTGCACGAGCCGGCGGATCTCGACGCCGAGCTCGGTGCCGCCGGGCTCGCGCGTGCGCACGACCGTGCGGCCGCGCTCCTCGAGCCACGCCTGCAGCATCGCCGCCTGGGTCGACTTGCCGGAGCCGTCGCCGCCCTCGAGCGTGATGAAGGCGCCGGTCACTGCTCCGCCGCGGGCTTCTTCGCCGCCGGCTTCTTGGCGGCCGGCTTCTTCGCGGCCGGCTTCTTGGCGGCGGGCTTCTTGGCGGCCGTCTTCCGCACCGGCTTCTTGGTCGGGCCCTTCTCGCGCTTGAGCTGCAGCAGCTCGATGGCGCGTTCGAAGGTGATCGCCTCGACCTCCTCGCCGCGCGGGATGGTCGCGTTCGTCTCGCCGTCGGTCACGTAGGGCCCGAAGCGGCCGTCGCGCACCTTCACCGGCTTGCCCGAGACCGGGTCGGCGTCGAACTCCTTGAGCGCCGACGCGGCGCGCCGGGCGCCGTACTTCGGCTGCGCGAAGCGCTCGACCGCCTGCTCGAGCGTGATCGAGAAGATCTGGTCCTCCTCGTCGAGCGAGCGGGTGTCCTCGCCCTTCGACAGGAACGGCCCGTAGCGGCCCGGCCGCGCGGTGATCTCGACGCCCGACTCCGGGTCGACGCCCACGACGCGCGGCAGCGAGAGCAGCTTGAGCGCCGTCTCGAGGTCGACCGACTCCGGCTCCATCGCCTTGAAGAGGGATGCGCGGCGCGGCTTGGGCGCGGCCTTCCCCTTCTTCGGGGCGACGGGCTTGCCCTCGTCGTCGAGCTCGACCGGCAGCGCCTCCTCGATGTAGGGCCCGAAGCGGCCGTTCTTCACGACCACGTCGAGGCCCGTCTCCGGGTGCTGCCCGAGCACGCGGTCCTGCACGGGCTCGGCGGCGAAGAGCTCCTCCGCCTTCTCGGGCGTGAGCTGGTCGGGCGTGAGGTCCTCGGGCAGGTTCGCGCGCTTCGTCTCGCCGTCGGGGCCGGTGCCCTCGAGGTAGGGGCCGTACTGGCCCACGCGCAGCGTGACGCCCTCGGCCACCGGGATCGAGTTGACGGCCCGCGCGTCGATGTCGCCGAGGTTCTCGACGGTCGACTTCAGGCCGGGCCGCTCGTCGCTGCCGAAGTAGAAGCGCTGCAGCCACTCCTGCCGGTCGAGCTCGCCGTCGGCGATGCGGTCGAGGTCGGCGAGCATCTCGGCGGTGAAGTCGTAGTCCACGTAGTCGCCGAGGTTGTCCTCGAGCAGCTTGATGGTCGAGAACGCGATCCAGTTCGGCACGAGCGCGCCGCCGCGCTGCGTGACGAAGCCGCGGCGCACGATCGTGTCGATGATCGAGGCGTACGTGGACGGCCGGCCGATCTCGAGCTCCTCGAGCGCTTTCACGAGGCTCGCCTCGGTGTAGCGCGGCGGAGGCGTCGTCACGTGCTCCTTGCGCTCGAGCTCGGCGAGGTCGACGCGGTCGCCGCCCTTGACGTCGGGCAGCGTGCCCTCGGCCTCGGCGTCGTCGGCGTAGCGCGAGGCATCCTTGCCCTCCTCGTACGCCTGCAGGAAGCCGGGCTCGGTGATGACGGTGCCGGATGCGGTGAACTCGGCGACGCCGCGGGCCGTCTTCTCCGAGGCGATGGTGATGGTCGCGGTCTGGCCCGTCGCGTCGATCATCTGGCTCGCGACGGTGCGCTTCCAGATGAGCTCGTACAGCCGGTGCTCGTTGGGCGTCATCGACGCCTTGACCTCGCTCGGGGTGCGGAAGGCCTCGCCGGAGGGGCGGATCGCCTCGTGCGCCTCCTGCGCCGACTTCGACTTGCCGGCGTAGTGGCGAGCGGCCTGCGGCACCGAGCCCGGGCCGTAGAGGCTCGTGGCCTGCGCGCGCGCTGCGGCGATCGCCTGCGACGACAGCGAGGGCGAGTCGGTGCGCATGTAGGTGATGTAGCCCTGCTCGTAGAGCGACTGCGCCACCGACATCGTCTGCTTCGCCGAGAGCTTGAGCTTGCGGCCCGCCTCCTGCTGCAGCGTCGACGTCGTGAACGGCGCCGACGGGCGGCGGCGGTACGGCTTCGACTCGACGCCGGCGACCGCGAAGGCTGTCTGCTCGAGCTCGGTCGCGAGCGACTCGGCCGCCTCCGCGTCGAGGATCGTGCGCACGCCCTTGATCTGGCCTCGGTCGTCGAAGTCGCTGCCGGTCGCGACGCGGGCGCCGTCGAGGCGCACGAGGCGCGCACCGAAGCGCGACCCCTCGGCCTCGAACTGCGCGGTCAGGCTCCAGTAGCCGGCGGCGACGAACGCCATGCGCTCGCGCTCGCGGTCGACGATGAGGCGGGCGGTCGGCGACTGCACGCGGCCGGCCGACAGGCCCTGCCGCACCTTGCGCCACAGCACCGGGCTCACCTCGTAGCCGTAGAGGCGGTCGAGGATGCGGCGGGTCTCCTGGGCGTCCACGAGCGGCATGTTGAGCTCGCGCATCGAGTCCTTCGCCTGCTCGATGGCGTCCTTCGTGATCTCGTGGAACACCATCCGCTTGACCGGCACCTTCGGCTGCAGCACCTCGAGCAGGTGCCACGCGATGGCCTCGCCCTCGCGGTCCTCATCCGTCGCCAGGATGAGCTCGTCGGCGTCCTTGAGCGCGCGCTTGAGCTCGGCGACGGTCTTCTTCTTCTCGTCGCTGACGACGTAGTAGGGGGCGAAGCCGTGGTCGACGTCGACGGCGAACTTGCCGTACGACCCCTTCTTCAGGTCGGCGGGCAGGTCGCGCGGGCTGACGAGGTCGCGGATGTGGCCGACGGAGGCCAGCACCTGGTATCCCTCGCCGAGGTACCGCTCGATCGTCTTGCCCTTCGCCGGGGACTCCACGATGACGAGCTTCTTGCCCATGCTCACGCTCACTGCTCTTCTTGGGGGATGGTGCGCCCGACCGGGCCACGCCTCGACACAATACACACGGTGTCATGGTGCTCCCCAGGTGGTCGGCGCGGCTGCCGCCCGCCTGCCGCGCAGGAGGGCCGTCGACGCGGGGGCGCCGCCGATCTACGCTGAGCGTGGCGCCGGATGACGCCGGTGAGGGGCCCACGATGGCCGGAAGCGACGTTCCGCAGGCCCCGCGCAGCTATCTGCTCGGGCTCACCGACGCCGGCGGGACGGTGCCGCCGGAGCTCGGCGTGGCCCGCCGGCTCGCGACGCGCGGGCACCGGGTGACGGTGGTCGGCGACCGGAGCATGGCGGATGCGACGGCGCGCGCGGGCGCCGCCTTCACCGCCTGGTCGCGGCCCGCCGTCGAGGTGCGCGACTGGGCCGCACGCTCCCCCGGCAGGCTCGTGCGGGAGCTGGCGGAGGCGATGATCATCGGCCCGGCGCCGTCGCAGGCCGACGACCTGGCCGCAGCGATCGCGGCCGAGCCGCCGGACGTCGTGCTGACCTCCTCCTTCGCGGTCGGGGCGATGATCGCCGCCGAGGCGGCAGGCGTGCCGTACGGCGTCCTCGTCCCCAACATCTACCCGCTCGGCGCCGAGGGCATCCCGCCGTTCGGCGCAGGGCTGCGTCCCGCGCGAGGCCGGGCCGGCAGGATCCGCGACCGGGCGCTGACGGCGGCCAGCACGCGCATGTTCGACCGCCGTGCGCTCGGCGGCCTGAACCGCGTGCGCTCCGCGCACGGCCTCGAACCCATCGCGACGTTCTGGCAGCAGCTCCTGCGGGCCGAGCGCCTCCTCATCCTCACGTCGGCCGCGTTCGACCTGCCGGGCGACCTGCCCGCGCACGCCCGCTACGTCGGACCGGTGCTCGACGACCCGTCGTGGGCCGGCGCCGCGGCGTGGCTGCCGCCGGCGGGCGACGAGCCGCTCGTGCTCGTCGCGATGTCGTCGACCTTCCAGCACCATGCCGAGTGCCTGCAGCGCGTGATCGACGCCCTCGCGATCCTGCCGGTGCGCGCCGTGGTCACCACCGGCCCGGCCATCGATCCCGCGTCGCTGCGCGGCGCGGCGCGCGTGTCGGTGGTGCGGGCGGCGCCCCACGCCGACGCGATGCGCGACGCGAGCCTCGTGGTGACGCACGGCGGCCACGGCACGGTCGTGAAAACGCTGGCCGCCGGCTGCCCGCTGCTGATCCTGCCCCACGGCCGCGACCAGGCCGACAACGCGGTGCGGGTCGTCCTCCGGGGCGCCGGGCGCACGCTCTCCCGTCGCGCCTCGCCGCGCCGGATCGCCGCCGCGGCGGCCGCGCTGCTGCAGGACGTCGACGCCGCGGCGGCGGCTCGTCGGCTCGGCGCCGCGATCGTCCGCGACGCGAGCGGGTCGGCGCTCGTCGACGAGCTCGAGTCGATGTAGCGCGCTCACGGCGCACCGCCCTGCGGCGGTCCGGCGACGGCGGTGCCGGATGCGCGCCACGGGCCGACCGGGACGACGGCCGTCACGTGCGCGTCGAGCCCGTCGAGCGCGCACGCCTCGAGCCGTGCGCCGCTCGCCGCCGCGACCGCCTGCGCGAGCGCGCACGGCGCGCCGTCGGCGAAGCCGGAGCGCGCATCGGCTGCCGCGAGCGCGGCTGCCTCCGCCGCAGCCGCCGCCCGCGCCTGCGCGATCGACGCGGTGCCCGCGCCGACGACGAGCAGCGCCAGCAGCAGCGCCGTGCATGCCACCGCGAGCGCGAGCGCGGCGCCGGCGCCGCGCTCCTCCGCCCACCGCGCCCGCACCTATCGACCGCCGCCGTGCGCGCAGCTGCTCGCCTGCAGCGTCAGCGCGCCGCCCAGCGCCTCGCGCGCGAGCACGGCGCAGACGAGCTCCCCGCGCGCGTCGATGCGCAGCGCGGCACCGTCGGCGTAGAGCTGCGGGTCGTCGCCGCGCCCCGCCGCCCGCGCGGCCGCGCCCGCCGACTGCTCGAGCCCGACCTGGACCGCTGCCGCCGACACCGCAGCGACCGCGAGGCCGATGGCGAGCACCGCCGCCGGCAGCGCCGCGGCGAGCTCGGCCGTCACCGCGCCGAGCTCGCCGCGGCGGTCGCTGCCGGGTGCCACCTACTGCACCGTCAGGGCTCGCTGCACCATGTCGGTGAGGATCCCGCGCACCTCGTCGGAGCGCAGGATCACCACCAGCAGCCCGGCGAAGCCCACCGCCGCCATCGTCGCGATGACGTACTCGGCGGTCGCCGCGCCGTCCTCCTCCTGCACCAGCCTGTCGAGCATCCGCATGCTCGCCTCCTTCCCTCGGGGAGCCCCAAGGGTGCGGCAGGCGCGGGTGCCGGCGTGCGACGATCGAGCCGCCCTGTGGAGGAGCGGCTCGATCGGGATGCTGCGGGGACCCGGTCCGGGGTCGCCGACGGGCCTCAGCGCCGGCGCTGCTGCGGGCGGATGGGCACCGTCGCCACGATCGGGTGCGGGGCGCTGCCGAACGATGCGGCGAGCGCGGCGAACCAGTTGACGAGGGACTCGAAGAGGTTGCGCATGCCCCGACCGTAGGGGCCCGACCTGTCCGCCCCCTAGGTGAGCGGGGTGAGGGCGCCGGTCAGCATCGACGCGATGAGCGGCACGATCACGAGCAGTGAGAAGGCCGGCAGCACGCACGCGCCGAGCGGCAGCGACAGCTGCACCGCGGCCCGCTGCGCCCGCGCCTCGGCCTCGAGCCGCGCGCGGATGCGCGCCGCCTGCGCCTCTGCCAGCAGCAGGCCGCGCACCGGCACGCCCGCGCGACGCGCGAGCGCGAGCGCCGCGTCGACCTCGGCCCAGCCGTCGGCGGCCACCCCGGCATCCGCGAGCGCGGTCTCCGCCGCGGCGCGGGCGCGATCGGCCGCGCCGCCGCCCGCGAGCGCGACGGCGACCAGGTCGAGCGCCAGCCCGGGGGCCGCCTCGCCGCGGGCCGCGCGGCGCACGATCGCTCGCGACCAGGCCCACGCCGCCACCAGCAGCGCCGCGCCCAGGAGCATCGACCACGTGCCGACGCCGCCGCCCGTCGCCGCGCCGACGACATCGAGCCCGAGCGCCAGCCCGAAGCCGATCCCGACGATCGGCAGCGCCATCACCAGCCGGGCCGTCGCGCGCGGCCCGGCGAGCGCCGCCTCGAGCGCCCGCGCCTGCACCGCCTGCTCGCGCAGCAGCCCGGCGAGGCGCTCGAGGGTCGGCGCGGTCGGCGCACCCGTCTCGCGCGCGAGCGAGAGCACCGCGGCGACCGTGCCGCCCGCGCCGCCCCTCTGCGCGTCGACCGCCGACGCATCCGTGCCGAGCACCGACCACGCGCGATCGATGGGCAGGCCGCCCGCGACGAGCGCAGCGAGCCGGTGCACGGTCGCGGCGGCCTCCTCTTGCGCCGCAGCGGTCATCGCCGCCGCACCGCAAGCCGATCGCCCTCGAGCACGAGCGAACCGATCGCCGCCACCCGGCGCACAGGCGCCCCCGCGACCGCCGCGCGCTCGACGTGCAGCACCGCGTCGATCGCGCTCACCGCCTGCCGCGCGAGCGCCGCGGGGCCGAGACCCGCGAGCGCGCCGAGCGCCTCGAGCCTCGCCGGCACGTCGTCGAGCGAGTTCGCGTGCAGCGTGCCCGCGCCGCCGTCGTGGCCTGTGTTGAGCGCCGACAGCAGCTCGCGCACCTCGGCGCCGCGGCACTCCCCCAGCACGAGCCGATCGGGCCGCATGCGCAGCGCCTCGCGCACCAGCTGCTCGAGCCCGATCGCGCCCGCCCCCTCCGCGTTCGCCTGCCGCGCCTCGAGCGCCACGACGTGCGGATGACGGATGCGCAGCTCGGCGACGTCCTCGATCGTCACGATGCGCTCCCCTGCCCCCGCTTCCGAGAGCATCGCGCCGAGCAGCGTGGTCTTGCCCGAGCCGCCGGCGCCCGAGACGAGCACGTTCGCGCGCCGGGCGACGAGCGCGCGCACCTCGGCGAGCGGCACGAGCGCGAAGGCGCCCGCCGCGTCGAGCTCGGCCAGCGTCAGCGAGCGCACGCGCGGCAGCCGGATCGACAGCTGCGCGCCCGCGACCGCGACGGGCGGCAGCACCGCGTGCACGCGGATGCCGTCGTGCAGGCGCACATCGACGCACGGCGTCGCCTCGTCGACGTGGCGCCCGCCCGCCGCGACGAGCGCGACCGCGAGCGCGCGGGCGCGCTCCGGCTCGAGCCGCAGCGCTGCGGCCTCGGCGCCCCGACCGCGATCGACCCACACCTGCCCGCCCGTGACGAACACATCCGTCACCGCCGCCTCCGCCACGAGCGGCGCGAGCTCGCCGAACTCGCGCAGCGTGCCGCCGTCGGCCGCCGTGCGCGCCGGGTCGCGCGTGCTCGGGCGCGGGGCGCCGGCGACGAAGGGGATCCCGGTGGCGCGCTGCTGCATGGGCGCACGCTACGGGCGGCGCGCGCGGCGCGGGGACCGCCGCCGGGCGGCTGTGGAGAGGGCGACCGCGCCGCAACGAGGGAGGCGGCGCCCACCTGGGGGGAGGGGACGCCGCCGCAGGGAGGCGGATGGGGGATCCACCGGTCACCTGCTGGTGCCGGCAGGGCCGGCGTCGCCATCGTAGGCTTCCGAGCGCGGGCCGGGCGGCGCAACACGGCGCAACCTCGCGCCGAGCCCTCGCTAGGCTCGCAGCGACGAGGAAGTCTGGAGGACCCGTGTCGGACCACATCGACCACCTGCTCACCGAGACCCGCCGGTTCGCGCCCCCCGAGGCGCTCGCGAGCGAGTCAGCGACGGATGCCGCGCTCTACGAGCGGGCCGCCGACGACCGGCTCGGCTTCTGGGCCGAGCAGGCGCGAGAGCTGCAGTGGGAGACGCCCTTCACCGAGGTGCTCGACTGGCAGCCGCCGCACGCCAGGTGGTTCCACGACGGCACCCTCAACGTCGCCGTCAACTGCCTCGACCGGCACGTCGACGCCGGGCACGGCGACCGCGTCGCGCTCCACTGGGAGGGCGAGCCGGGCGACCGCCGCACCATCACGTACGCCGAGATGACCGTCGAGGTCAAGCGGCTCGCGAACGTGCTCACCTCGCTCGGCGTGCAGGCGGGCGACCGCGTCGCCATCTACCTGCCGATGCTCCCCGAGGCGGTCGCCGCGATGCTCGCCTGCGCCCGCATCGGCGCCGTGCACACCGCCGTCTTCGGCGGCTTCAGCCCATCCAATCTCCGCGGCCGCATCGACGACGCGGGCGCGAAGCTCGTCATCACCACCGACGGCGGGCACCGCAAGGGCAAGGTGTTCCCGCTGAAGCCGACGGTCGACGAGGCGCTCCGCGAGCCCGGCCATGGCGTCACGAACGTGCTCGTCGTGCGGCGCGGCGAGAACGAGATCGACTGGGTCGACGGCCGCGACGTCTGGTACCACGAGGCGATGGCCGACGCCGATCCCGAGCACGCGGCCGAGGCGTTCCCGGCCGAGCACCCGCTCTTCATCCTCTACACCTCCGGCACGACGGGGCGCCCGAAGGGCATCCTCCACACGAGCGCCGGCTACCTCGCGCAGACCTCGTTCACGCACCGCCACGTGTTCGACCTGAAGCCCGAGACCGACGTCTACTGGTGCACGGCCGACATCGGCTGGGTCACCGGCCACAGCTACATCGTCTACGGCCCGATGGCCAACGGCACCACGCAGGTGATGCACGAGGGCACGTTCGACACCCCGACGCCCGAGCGCCCGTGGCAGATCATCGAGCGCTACGGCGTGACCATCTTCTACACCGCCCCCACGGCCATCCGCACCTTCATGAAGCTCGGCCGCCAGCACACGCATTCGAGCGACCTGTCGAGCCTGCGCGTGCTCGGCACGGTCGGCGAGCCCATCAACCCGGAGGCGTGGATCTGGTACCGCGACGTCGTCGGCGGCGGCACGACCCCGGTGATGGACACCTGGTGGCAGACGGAGACCGGCGCGATCATGATCTCGGGACTCGCGTCGGTGACGACGCTGAAGCCGGGCAGCGCGCAGGTGCCGATCCCCGGCGTCGAGATCGACGTGGTCGACGACTCGGGCGCATCCGTCGACGACGGCGACGGCGGCCTGCTGGTCGTGACGAGCCCGTGGCCGTCGATGCTGCGCACCATCTGGGGCGACGACGAGCGCTACCGCGAGACGTACTGGGAGAAGTTCGGCGACCGCTACTTCGCCGGCGACGGCGCCCGCAAGGACGAGGACGGCGAGATCTGGCTGCTCGGCCGCGTCGACGACGTCATGAACGTGTCGGGCCACCGGCTCTCGACCGCCGAGATCGAGTCGTCGCTCGTCGCGCACGAGGGCGTCGCCGAGTCGGCGGTCGTCGGGGCGACGGATGCGACGACGGGCCAGGCGGTCGTGGCGTTCGTGATCCTGAAGGAGAGCGCCGCGCACCACCCCGTCGAGGAGGCCGAGCGCATCCTCCGCCAGCACGTGGCATCCGACATCGGGGCGATCGCGCGGCCCCGCCAGGTGTTCATCGTGCCCGACCTGCCGAAGACGCGCTCCGGCAAGATCATGCGGCGGCTGCTGCGCGACCTCGCGGAAGGGCGCGACCTCGGCGACACGACGACGCTCGCCGACCAGTCGGTGGTGGAGGCCATCCAGTCGCAGCTGCGCTGACGCGCCGCCCCGCCGCAGATGTAGGGCGAGTTGCGCTGGATGCGCCCGCATGGCAGCCGTTGGCCCTGCATCTGCGGCGGCGTGCTCCGCGGCGCGAGCGTCGCCGAGCAGTCGTGCGGCGAGCCCGCCGGCGCGACGCGGCTAGGCGAACTCGGCGATGACCTCGACCTCGACCGGGGCGCCGAGCGGCAGCTCGGCCACGCCGACGGCGCTGCGCGCGTGGCGGCCCGCGTCGCCGAAGATCTCGCCGAGCAGGTTGCTCGCGCCGTTGATCACGCCCGGCTGGCCGTGGAAGCCCTCGGCCGAGGCGACGAATCCGACCACCTTCACGATGCGGGTGATGCGGTCGAGCGACCCGATCTCGGCGTCGATCGCCGCGAGCGCGTTGAGCGCGCACTGGCGCGCGTCGGCCGTGGCCTCGTCGGCCGACACCTCGGCGCCGACCTTGCCCGTGCGCGGCAGCGCGCCGTCGACCATCGGCAGCTGGCCGGAGGTGAAGACGAGGCGGCCGCTCGAGACGGCCGGGATGTAGGAGGCGACGGGCGGCACGACCGCGGGCAGCTCGAAGCCGAGCTCGCGGATGCGCTCGGCGACGCTCACGCGGACGCCTCGATCGGGCGCTTCAAGAATGCGACGAGGCCGCCCTCCGGGCCGTTCGCGACATGCACGAGCTCCCAGCCGTCGGCGCCCCAGGTGTTCAGGATCGCCGTCTCTCGGTGGATGAGCAGCGGCGTCGTCGCATACTCCCAGGTCGTCTTCGCCATCGTGCGTGGTCCCCTGCCCTCATAGGTTGGTCGCGTACCCTCGTATGCTATGGCCGCATCACGACACAAGCCAGGAAGCCTGCTCGCCTCGCTCCTGGGACTCATCGGTTTCAGCGCGATCGCCGGGATCCTCGTCTCGGCGACGCTGACGCCGGCGCTCGCGGTCGCTTCGAGCACCGCGAACAGCGGCCTCGACATCTTCGAGAGCCTGCCCTCGTACGCGCAGATCAACCAGCAGGCCGAGCGCAACCGCATCTACGGCCTCCGCGACGGCCAGCCCGTCGAGATCGCCCAGTTCTACGCCCAGGACCGCCAGGTGCTGCGCTGGCAGCAGGTGCCGCGCAACACCGTCGAGGCGCTCGTCGCGGGCGAGGACCGCCGCTTCTACTCGCACGGCGGCGTCGATGCGCCGTCGGTCATCCGCGCCGGTCTCTCGCAGGTCGGCTTCGGCGGCGAGTCTGGCGCCTCGACCCTCACGATGCAGCTCGTGCGCCAGCAGATCGCCATGGACGCGTTCATCCGCGGCGACCAGGAGACCTACGAGCAGCAGTACCAGGAGAGCTACCAGCGCAAGCTCGCCGAGATGCGGCTCGCGATCGGCCTCGAGCAGCGCTACACGAAGAACGAGGTGGTGCTCGCCTACCTCAACATCGCCAACTTCGGCGGCAACGTCTACGGCATCCAGGCCGGCGCGCAGCGCATCTTCAACAAGCCGGCCTCCGAGCTGACGATCGCCGAGTCGGCCGCGCTCATCGCGACGGTGCAGAACCCGTCGATCCGCAACCTGTTCAACGCCGACAACTGGGAGCGCAACCAGGAGCGGCGCGACTTCATCATCAACCGGATGGCCGCCGACGGCTACATCACGGCGGAGGAGCGCGACGAGGCGCTCGCGACGCCGGTCGACGAGGAGTTCGTCGACATCCAGCCGGCGAACAACGGATGCATCGCGGGCTACGACTCGGCGCGCTTCTTCTGCGACTACGTGCAGCGCGTGCTCGCGCAGGACCAGGTCGACGGGCACTACATCCTCGGCGCATCCGAGGAGGACAACGCCGCCGCGCTCTTCCAGGGCGGCTACCGCATCTACACGTCGATCGACCTCGGCCTCAACGACTCCGTGCAGGCGCTGCTCGACCAGAACGTGCCGAACACCGAGACCCGCTGGCAGTCCGGCGGCGCCGTGACCCAGCTCGAGGTCGGCACCGGGCGCATCCTGACGATGGCGCAGAACAAGGACTACTTCAACGGCGACGGCGCACCGCCCACCGCGAGCGCGGTGAACTTCAACGCCGACTACGCGCACGGCCGCTCCGGCGGCTTCCAGCCGGGCTCGGGGTTCAAGATCTTCACGCTCGCCCAGTGGATCATCGACGGCCACTCGGTCGACGAGCAGATCGACGCGACGCGCGAGGAGTGGCCCATGGGCGCCTTCCGCGCCGAGTGCACGGGCCTCGTCTCGGAGCCGTGGGACCCGCAGAACAACGAGGGCAACGAGTACGCCCGCATGACGCCGACCGAGATCATGGTCAACTCCGTCAACACCGGCATCGCCCGCATGGCGAGCCAGATGGACCTGTGCGACATCCACCAGACCGCCGCGAACATGGGCGTCGTGCCCGCCGACGGCAGCGACTGGCAGATCTTCGCGCCGGCCGTGATCGGCTCGGGCTCGAACGTGACGCCCATGGGCATGGCCTCGGCCTTCGCCACCATCGCGAACGGCGGCGTCTACTGCCGCCCGATCGCGATCGACCGGATCGTCGCGCGCGACGGCTCCGAGGTGCAGCCTCCCGGCCAGGACTGCCAGCAGGCCATCACGCCCGAGGTGGCGTCGGTGCTGCAGGCCACGCTCGAGACGGTCACCGAGCGCAACCCGATCAACAACCCGCCCGGCACCACGCCCGTCATCTCGAAGACGGGCACGACGAACGGCGTCGTGCAGACCTGGGTGAACGGCGCGAGCCCGTCGATCGCGACCTCCGTCTGGGTCGGCAACATCGTCGGCAACTACTCGCTCGAGGAGCGCTGGAACGTGCGCTCGACGATCTTCCGCGGTGCGATGGCCGAGGGCATCGCCCGCTACCCGGGCGGCGAGTTCCTCTCCCCCGACGCCGACACGCTGCGCGGCAACGCGAGCCAGCTGCCGGATGTCTCGGGCCAGTCGGTCGAGGCCGCCACGGCCGCGCTCGAGGGCGCCGGGTACACGGTGCAGGTCTCCGACCCGATCGACGGCCTGCAGGCCGAGGGGCTCGTCGAGTACACGGCGCCCGGCGCCGGCTCGCTCGTGACCACGTCGACGCCGATCATCCTGTACCCGTCGAACGGCGGGCTCGCCGAGGGCGGCGACGCGGAGGAGACCGCGCCGCCTGCCGACCCGGCCGCCCAGACGTGGCCGGACCTCGTGGCGAGCTCGCTCGCCGACGCCCGCACGACGCTCTCCGGCGCCGGGTTCGACCCCGCGCTGCTGCAGATCACCTGGCAGGACCACGGCGAGGCCAACCTCTGCACGGTGCTCGCGCAGAACCCGCTGCCCGACACGCCGGGCGAGCCCGACGACCCGATCTCGGTCGTCGTGGGCACCAACGCCTCCGGGGGCGACCCTGGCTGCTAGCCGCGCGGTCGGCGCGGTCGTCGGCGGCGTGCTCGCCGCCGGCGCCGCGGTCGCCGCGTACGCCACCGCCGTCGAGCCGCGCGCGTTCCGGATCCGCTCCGAGACGCTGCGCATCCTCCCCGCCGGCGCGCGCCCGATCACGCTGCTGCACCTCGCCGACATCCACCTCGCGCCCTGGCAGGAGACGAAGCTCGACTGGCTCGAGGGTCTGGCGACGCTCGAGCCCGACCTGATCGTCAACACCGGCGACAGCCTCGGGCACCGCGCCGCGCTGCCGGTGCTGGCGGATGCGCTGCGGGTGTTCCAGGGCGTGCCCGGCTTCTTCGTCCACGGGTCGAACGACGTCTACGGCCCCGAGCTGAAGAACCCGCTCCGCTACTTCCGCGGGCCGTCGAGCGTCTCGGGCGAGTCGCGCGTCGAGCGCCTCGACATCCACGGGCTCGAGCGCGCGTACGAGGACCTCGGCTGGCTGAGCCTCAACAACACCGCGCGCGCCATCGAGGTGCGCGGCACCACGATCGCCGGCTTCGGCGTCTCGGACGCGCACCGGCACTGGGACCGGCTCGACGAGACCGAGGGAGCGCTCTCGCGCATGCGACGGGCGCTCGGTGACGCGCCCCGCGCCACGCTGGGCGTGACGCACGCGCCGTACCGCCGCATCCTCGACGCCTTCGTCGACCTCGGCGCCGACGCGATCCTCGCCGGCCACACGCACGGCGGCCAGGTGCGCGTGCCCGGCGGGCACGCGATCGTCACGAACTGCGACATCCCGCGCGAGCAGGCCTCGGGGCTCAGCGAGTGGGCCCACGGCGGCCGCTCCGTGCCGCTCACCGTGTCCCAGGGCATCGGGTCGTCGATCTTCGCCCCGTTCCGGCTCGGCACGCCGCCGGAGGCGGTCGTCGTGTCGCTCCAGCCGCGCGACATCGGGTAGACTGGCGAGGTTGCACAGCCGGGGACGCGTTCCCGGCGGAGCACCGGGGTGTGGCGCAGCTTGGTAGCGCGCGTCGTTCGGGACGACGAGGTCGCAGGTTCAAATCCTGTCACCCCGACTTGAGGCAGAAGGGCTCAATGCGGCGAAGCCGCGTTGAGCCCTTCTGGGTCAAGGTCGAGCAGCGCGCGTACCGAGACCTGGCTGCTGGGCCGGCGAGCGCTCGCGTCTCGATACGCCGCCTGCGGCGGCTACTCGACGAGCGTAGGTGGCGCTACTCGACGACCGCCGCGGGAGCGCCCAGCCGCCCCCCGGACTCCTCCAGGTAGCACGTGGCGCACAGCGACTCGTAGGTGACGGCCTCGCCGTCGATCGCGACCTGGTCGCCGTCGAAGACGAAGCGGTCGCCGACCTTGCGGCCGTTGAACAGCGCCTTGCGGCCGCAGCGGCAGATGGTCTTCAGCTCCTCGAGCGAGTGCGCCAGCTCGAGCAGCCGCGCCGAGCCGGGGAACGCGTGCGTCAGGAAGTCAGTGCGGATGCCGTAGGCGAGCACGGGCACGCCGCGCTCGACGGCGATGCGCAGCAGCTCGTCGACCTGCTCGGGCCGGAGGAACTGCGCCTCGTCGACGAGCAGGCACGCGACGGGCTCGGGCCGCTCGGCGGCGGCCGCCTCGAACGCATCCAGCACCGAGTCCTGCGGCCCGACGAGGAAGTCGACCGCGCGGGTGACGCCGAGCCGCGAGACGACGTCGCGCTCGCCCTTCGTGTCGGTGGCGGGCTTCGCGAGCAGCACGCGCTGCCCGCGCTCCTCGTAGTTGAACGCCGCCTGCAGCAGCCCGGTGGACTTGCCGGAGTTCATCGCCCCGTAGCGGAAGTACAGCTTCGCCACGGCTAGAGCAGGCCGTCTTCTTCTGCGCGGTTGATGAGCTCGGCGCGACGGCCGGCGGGCCGGTCGACGGCCGCGTACTTGGCGCGGACGCGCCGCAGGAAGGTCTTGGCGGTCTCGTAGCCGACGCCCATCTCGGCCGCGACCTGCACGGTCGTCAGCCCCTGCACGTAGTGCGTGAGCGCCCGCCGCTCCCCCGGCGACAGGCGAGGGCGCCGCTCTGCCGGCTCGTCGGTCCAGTTCGTGGTGCGGCGCCGCGTGGGACGACGCACCGCCGCGACCTGCTCGGCCACCGCCTCGACGGGCTCGCTCGGCGGCACGATCGCGGCACCCAGGCCCTCGAGGGCCCGCCGCAGGGTCGTGTCGACGTCGGCGTGCACGACCACGAGCGCGCCTGCGGCGACGACCGTGCGCGCGTGCGCGAGCATGGTCCTGCCGGGCTCCTCGGCGAGCACGACCACGTCGCCAGGGAACCCCGGGTCGACGACGAGGTTGGCGAACCGCGACGAGATCGCGGTCAGGGTGAGCGCCTCACGGGCGTCGATCGCGTCGCGCAGCGCGTCCCTCTGCTCGCTGCCCGCGACCGCGCTGACGCGGCGCAGCGTCCCCGCCTCGGGGGACTCGGTCATGGACATCGGTCTGCCTCTGTCGCTAGGCGGTGCCGCTGCCCGCGGCAGCGGCCTGGAGCTCGGGCGCGGACTCGGGGACGAGGCGCAGCACGCGAGCGGTGCGCTCGAGGCTCTCCCGCGCGGCCACCGGGTCGTCGTTCAGCCGGGTGCCGTAGCTGGGGATGAGCTCGCGGATCGTCTCGCGCCACTGGGGCATGCGCTCCGGGAAGCAGCGCTCGAAGATCGTCAGCATGATGTGGACGGCGGTGGATGCGCCGGGCGATGCGCCGAGCAGGCCGGCGATCGTGCCGTCCGCGCCCGTGACGACCTCGGTGCCGAACTGCAGCACGCCGCCCTTGTCGGGGTCGCGCTTCATGACCTGCACGCGCTGGCCCGCGGTGATGAGGCGCCAGTCCTCGTCGCGCGCGTTCGGCATGAACTCGCGCAGCGCCTCGAGGCGCTTCGTCCGCGACGCGAACACCTCGCCGAACAGGTAGCCGACCAGATCGAGGTTGGCGAGCCCGGCGCGGATCATCGGGTACAGGTTGTGGCCCTTGATCGTCTCGAACATGTCGGTGTACGAGCCGGTCTTCAGGTACTTCGGGCTGAAGCCCGCGTAGGGGCCGAACAGCAGGCTCGCCTCGCCGTCGACGACGCGCGTGTCGAGGTGCGGCACCGACATCGGCGGGGCGCCGACGCTCGCCTTGCCGTAGACCTTGGCGTTGTGGCGGGCGACGACCTCGGGGTTGTCGGTGCGCAGGAACGCACCGGTGATCGGGAACCCGGCGAAGCCCTTCGCCTCGGGGATGCCCGACTTCTGCAGCAGCTTGAGCGCGCCGCCGCCGCCGCCGACGAAGACGAACCGCGCGATCGCCTCGTTGGTGCTGAGGCCCACCTCGCGGCGCAGCTTCAGCCGCCAGGTGCCGTCGCCGAGCCGCTTGAGCCCGGTGACGGTCGTGTCGGTGTGCACGACCGCGCCGTCGGCCTGCAGGCGGTCGAAGAGCATCCGGGTCAGGGCGCCGAAGTCGACGTCGGTGCCGTCGGTCGAGCGGGTCGCGGCGATGCGCTGCGACTTCTTGCGGCCGGGGATGAGCGCGGGCGTCCAGGAGCGGATGACCTCGGGGTCCTCGGTGTACTCCATGCCCGCGAAGAGCGGCTCGTCCTTCAGCAGCTCCCAGCGGCGGCGCAGGTAGTCGACGTTGTCGTCGCCCCAGACGAGGGTCATGTGCGGCGTCGGCGAGATGAAGCCGGAGGGATCGGGCAGCGTGCCGTCCTCGACGAACGACGCCCAGAGCTGGCGGGAGAGCTGGAACTGCTCGTTGATGTCGATCGCCTTCGCGGCGGTCATCGAGCCGTCGGGGCCCTCGGGCATGTAGTTGAGCTCGCAGAGGGCGGCGTGACCGGTGCCGGCGTTGTTCCACGGGCCGGATGACTCCTGGCCGACCTCGGGCAGGCGCTCGAAGACGCGGATCGTCCACGAGGGCTCGAGGCGGTGGAGGAGGGCGCCGAGCGTCGCGCTCATGATCCCTCCGCCGATGAGGGCCACGTCGATCGTCTTCGTCACCCTTCGATTCTAGGACGTCCTCCATGGACGCTCGACCCAGATCGTGCGCATCGCCAGGTTCACAGGCCTAGCATGGGCGCGTCACCATCCGGCGAGAGGAGCGACCATGGGAATCCTGGACGACGCGAAGGACAAGCTCGGCGACGCGGCCGAGTGGGTCAAGGACAAGGCCGAGAACCTGGGCGAGCAGGCGCAGGGCGCCGGGCAGACGCTCGGCGAGAAGGCCGCCGACGCGCGCCACTGGGCCGAGTCGAAGCTGGGCGGCGACAGCGGCGAGCCGCAGCGCTTCGCCGGCGGCGCCGCTGAGGAGCGCACCGCCGACGGCGGCAGCTTCGCCACGGAGTGGGTGGATGCGTCGACCGACCAGGCGGCGGACGCACCGCAGGCCGAGCCGTCGGCGGAGGCGCCGCACGGCGACCACCACCCCCAGCACCCCGCGGCCTGAGCCGGTCGAAGACGGAGGGCGGCGCCGATCGGCGCCGCCCTCCTCCGTTCCGCCCTGGTCAGCCGAGGCGCTGCGCGACGAGCTCCGCCAGCTGCACCGCGTTCAGCGCGGCGCCCTTGCGGAGGTTGTCGTTGGCGACGAACAGGACGAGCCCGCGGCCGGGCTCCGCCGACTGGTCGGCGCGGATGCGCCCCACCAGGGAGGCGTCGGCGCCGGCCGCCTGCAGCGGCGTCGGCACGTCGACGAGCTCGACGCCGGGCGCCTGCTCGAGGAGCGCTCGCGCCTGCTCGGGCGACAGGTCGCGCTCGAACTCCGCGTGGATCGCGAGCGAGTGACCGGTGAAGACCGGCACCCGCACGCACGTGCCGGCGACGCGCAGCTCGGGACGCTCGAGGATCTTGCGCGACTCGTTGCGCAGCTTCTGCTCCTCGTCGGTCTCGCCCGAGCCGTCGTCGACGAGCGAGCCGGCCAGCGGCAGCACGTTGTGCGCGATCGGCTGCGTGTAGACGCCGGGCTCGCCGAGGTCGACGGCGCCGCCGTCGTGCGTGAGCCGCTCCGGATGCTGGCCGGCGGCCCGCTCGAGCTGCCCGCGGAGCTCCTCCACGCCGGCGAGGCCGGAGCCGGAGACCGCCTGGTAGGTGGCGACGACGAGCCGCTCGAGGCCCGCAGCCAGGTCGAGCGGCTTGAGCACGGGCATCGCGGCCATCGTCGTGCAGTTCGGGTTCGCGATGATGCCCTTCACGGCACCGGTGATCGCGTGCGGGTTGACCTCGGAGACCACGAGCGGCACCTCCGGGTCCATCCGCCAGGCCGACGAGTTGTCGATGACGACGACCCCGGCCTCCGCGAAGCGCGGCGCCAGCCGACGCGACGTGGCGCCGCCGGCAGAGAAGATGGCGACGTCGAGGCCGCTCGGATCGGCCGTCTCGGCGTCCTCGATCGTGATCGAGCGGCCCTGGAACTCGATCGCGCGGCCGGCGGAGCGGGCGGACGCGAACAGCCGCAGCTCGTCGATCGGCACGGCGCGGTCGGCGAGCAGCCGCAGCACGACGCCGCCGACCTGGCCGGTCGCGCCGACGACGCCCAGGCGCAGCGGGCGAGCGGGCCCGGCCTCATCGCTCAGCCGCCGGATCATCGCCCGGTCCCCGCGTGCACGACGGCCTCCTGGTCGCCGTCGAGCTCGAACGCCGAGTGCACGACGCGCACGGCCTCGATCAGCTGGTCGGCGCGCGTCACGACCGAGATGCGGATCTCGGAGGTGGAGATCATCTCGATGTTGATGCCCGCATCCGACAGCGCCCGGAACAGCCGCGCCGAGACGCCCGCGTTCGTGCGCATGCCGGCGCCGACGAGCGCCAGCTTGCCGATCTGGTCGTCGTGCTGGATCGACTCGAAGCCGACCTCGGCGCGATGCGCCTCGAGCGCCTGCAGCACGCTGCCGGCCTCCTCCTTCGGCAGGGTGAAGGAGATGTCGGTGCGACCGGTCGCCGCCTCGGACACGTTCTGCACGATCATGTCCACGTTCGCGCCGGACTCGGCGACGATCGTGAAGATCCTGGCCGCCGTGCCGGGCACGTCGGGCACCCCGACGACCGTGACCTTGGCCTCGGACAGGTCGTGGGCGACGCCGACGATCATCGGCTCTTCCATGGTGGACCCCGCTCTCTCTGGGTCGTAGACGATGGTGCCGTCGTCATTCGTGAACGACGATCGGACGTGGAGGGTGACGCCGTGCCGGCGGGCGTACTCGACGCTGCGGATGTGCAGCACCTTGGCGCCGGCGGCGGCGAGCTCGAGCATCTCCTCGCTCGTGACGCGGGCGATGCGGCGGGCGCGCGGGACGACCCGCGGGTCGGCGGTGAACACGCCGTCGACATCCGTGTAGATCTCGCACACGTCGGCCTCGAGCGCCGCCGCGAGCGCCACCGCGGAGGTGTCGGAGCCGCCGCGGCCGAGCGTGGTGATGTCGCCGGTGACCTTGTTGAAGCCGGCGAAGCCCTGCACGATCGCGATCTGCCCGGCGTCGAGCGCCTGGCGCACGCGGCCGGGCGTCACCGAGACGATGCGGGCGGAGCCGTGCTTGTCGTCGGTGAGCATGCCGGCCTGGCTGCCGGTGAACGACACGGCCTCGGCGCCCTGCGACTTGATCGCCATCGCGAGCAGCGCCATCGAGATGCGCTCTCCGGCGGTGAGGAGCATGTCGAGCTCGCGACCGCCCGCGGGGAGGTTCGGCACGACGGCGTGGGCGAGGTCGAGCAGCTCGTCGGTGGTGTCGCCCATCGCGGAGACGACCACGACGACGTCGTCGCCGCGCTTCCTCGTCTCGACGATGCGCTTCGCGACACGCTTGATGCTCTCGGCGTCGGCCACGCTCGACCCGCCGAACTTCTGCACGATGAGGCTCACGCCGCTCCCCAGGTCCCGGAACACCCCAGTCTAGGCGGCGGGCGCATGCCCTCGGCGTCGACGGATGGCGCGGAGGGTCACCTCTCCACAGTGCGGCGGCCCTCGAACGCCCGGCCGAGCGTCATCTCGTCGGCGAACTCGAGATCGCCGCCGACGGGCAGCCCGCTCGCGAGCCGCGACACGCGCACGCCGAGCGGCAGGAGGGTGCGGATGAGGTAGGTCGCGGTGGCCTCGCCCTCGACGTTGGGGTCGGTGGCGATGATGACCTCCTCCACCGCGGCGTCCTGCAGCCGGGTCATGAGCGACGCGACGCGCAGCTGGTCGGGGCCGACGCCCTGCATCGGGTTGAGCGCGCCGCCGAGCACGTGGTACAGCCCGCGGTACTCGCGGGTGCGCTCGATGGCGACGACGTCCTTCGGCTCCTCGACGACGCAGATCGTCGTCGGCACCCGGCGAGGGTCGCGGCAGATCGCGCAGCGCTCCTCCTCGCCGATGTTGCCGCAGACGACGCAGAAGCGCACGCGCTCGCGCACCGTCTGGAGGATCGTCGCGAGCCGGTCGACGTCGAAGGTCTCGGTCTGGATGATGTGGAACGCGATGCGCTGCGCCGACTTCGGTCCGACGCCGGGAAGCCTCCCGAGCTCGTCGATGAGGTCCTGGACGATGCCGTCGTACACCTAGCGCTCCCCTCGCACCCGCGGGCGCTCCTCGATCAGCTCGGCTCCGAGCTCCTCCCGCACGACCGCCTCGCCGTAGCGCGCGGCCTGCGACGCCGAGAGCGCCGGCTCGGGCGCCGGCGCGGAGCGCGCGAGCTCGGCCAGCGACGGCCCGCTCGGCGCCGCCCTGGGCTGCTCGACCGGCGCGGGCTCGGCCGCGATCGGGGCGTCGGGCGCGGAGACGAAGGAGAAGGGATCGGGCTCCGGCTGGTCGGGCAGGTCCTGCTCCGGGAGGTCCTCGGGCGGCGCCTCGGCGTCGCTCGGGATCGTCGCGACGGCCCAGCCTGTGACCGGCTCCGCGGCGGCCGCGGCGGCCGCCGGCTTCGCGCGGGGGGCAGGCGCCACCGCCGCCGAGGCGTCGGGCCGCAGCGCCGGCGGAGGCGCGGCGGCCGGAGCGGGTGCGGGCGCCGCCGGGGTGCGGCCCCGGTGCGCCTCCTCGCCGCCTGCCGCAGCGGCAGGCTCGGACGGGCGGCGCGAGCCCTGACGGGTGCGCGGCACGTACCGCACGTCGAAGCCGAGCAGCTCGCGGATGGCCGTGCGCAGCGCGTCGGCGACGCTCGGACGTGTGCCCTGCGGCTGCTTGAAGCGCTCGACGTCGGCCTCCGACTGGAAGCCGAGCACGAGCACGTCGCCGTCCCGCAGGTCGATCGGCGTGAGGGTCGTCGCGACCATCCACGCCGAGCGGTGCTGGTCGGCGAGCAGCTGCAGCACCTCGTCCCAGGCGTCGCGCAGCTGGCCGAACGTGATCGCCTCCGCCGACGCCGCGACCTGCGGCGCAGGAGCAGCCGGCGTCGGCGCGGACGCGCTCGCCGCAGGCGTGCGGACCTGCGGGGCCGCGGCCGGAGCGGGCGCGGGGGCGCTCGCAGCCGGAGCGGGTGCCGATGCGGGCACGGGCTGCGGCGCAGGGGCGGGCGCGGCCCTCGGCGCCGACGCGGGCGCCGCCTGCGGCGCAGGGGCCGGCGCGGATGCGGCGGCCCGCGGCGCAGGGGCGGGCGCGGATGCGGTGGCCGGCGCCGGCGCGGCTGCCGGCGCCGTCGCGCTCGGGACCGGCGCGGGCGTCGCGCCGTCGAGCCGCTGCTCGAGGCGCTCGACGCGCGCCAGGGTGCCGACCTCGGGGTCGCCGCTCTCGGGCACCAGCAGTCGCGCGGCCATCAGTTCGAGGTGGAGCCGCGGGCTCGTGGCGCCCGCCATGTCGGTGAGCGCCTTCGCCACGATGTCGGCGGCTCGCGAGAGCTCGGCCGCGCCGAAGCCGCCCGCCTGCTCGACGAGCGTGGCGAGCTCGTCCTCGGGGACGCCGTGCAGGATCGCGGCCGGATCGCTGGCCGCGTGCGCGACGATCAGGTCGCGCAGCCGCTCGAGGAGGTCCTCGACGAAGCGGCGCGGGTCCTGCCCCGTCTGCACGACGCGGTCGATCGACGCGAACAGCCTCGGCGCATCCGCCGCCGAGAGCGCGGTGACGATCTCGTCGAGCAGCTCGCCGTGCGTGAACCCCAGCAGCGCGACCGCGTGCTCGTAGGTGACGCCGCCCTCGGAGCCCGCGATGAGCTGGTCGAGCAGGCTCAGGGTGTCGCGCGCGGAGCCGCCGCCGGCGCGCACGACGAGCGGCAGCACGCCGGGCGCGACCTCGACGCCCTCCTGGGCGCACAGCTGCTGCACGTACTCGAGCATGGGCGCCGGCGCGATGAGCCGGAACGGGTAGTGGTGCGTGCGCGAGCGGATGGTGCCGATGACCTTCTCGGGCTCGGTCGTCGCGAAGATGAACTTGATGTGCTCGGGCGGCTCCTCGACGATCTTCAGCAGCGCGTTGAAGCCGCCGGAGGTCACCATGTGCGCCTCGTCGATGATGAAGACCTTGTAGCGGTCGCGGCTCGGCGCGAAGGTGGCGCGCTCGCGCAGGTCGCGGGCGTCGTCGACGCCGCCGTGGCTCGCCGCATCGATCTCGACGACGTCGAGCGAGCCGCCGCCGTCGCGACCGAGCTCGACGCACGAGTCGCAGACGCCGCACGGCTCCGGCGTGGGGCCCTCGGCGCAGTTGAGGCAGCGGGCGAGGATGCGCGCGCTCGTGGTCTTGCCGCAGCCGCGGGGGCCCGAGAAGAGGTAGGCGTGGTTCACGCGGTCGGCGCGCAGCGCCGTGCGCAGCGGGTCGGTGACGTGCGCCTGCCCGATGAGCTCGGAGAACGACTCCGGCCGATAGCGGCGGTAGAGGGCGGCGACCATGCGACCCAGGCTACTTCCCGCCGGTGACGTGCCGCGCCGCAGGCCGGACATGCGAGGACTCCCCGCGCACCCGCCAGAGCCCGGTTGCCCTTGCTTCGTCTCCGACCTGGGGGATTTGGCCTGGATGGCGCCACGCGGGGAGCCGCATCCATCGTACCCAACGCGCGGCACCGGTGCGACGCAGGTGCGCGCCGGTACCGTGTCGGCATGCTTCCCGCGACGGGCAACCCGTTCGACCTCGCCTTCGGCCTGCCCCTGCACCCGCTCGCGGTGCACGTGCCCGTCGTGCTGCTGCCGCTCGGCGCGCTCGGCCTGCTGCTCGTCCTCGCCATGCCTCGCTGGCGGGCGTCGCTCGCCTGGCCCGTCGTCGGCGTGCTCGGCATCGCCGCCGCGGGCGCGCTCGTGGCGAAGCTCTCGGGCGAGGCGCTCGCCGCCAGGGTCGGCTCGCCCGGCCAGCACGAGCAGCTCGGCAACTGGCTGCTCGCGACTGCCGCGACGCTCTTCGCCGCTGCCCTCGCGTGGTGGCTGTGGCAGCGGCGGCTCACCCGCGCCCGGCGCTCGTCGGGCATCATCGGGCTGCTGAGCGGCATCGTGCTGGCGGCGGTCGCGCTCGGCGCGCTCATCATCGCGGTGCTGACCGGGCACACGGGCGCCACCGCCGTCTGGCAGGACCGCGTCGCGGGCATCCCCCCGAGCGCGGAGCCGGAGCCGGCGGTGGGCCCGACCCCGTCCGCGGGCGAGGACGGCATCTCGATCGGCGACGTCGCGGGGCACGACGACTCCGCCTCCTGCTGGGTCGCGATCGACGGCACCGTCTACGACCTCACGGAGTGGGTGACCGAGCACCCCGGCGGCCCCGACCGCATCCTCGGCATCTGCGGCACCGACGCGACCGAGGACTTCGCCGCGCAGCACGAGGGCATGGAGCTGCCCGCCGAGCGCCTGGCGCAGTTCGAGGTGGGCGAGCTCGCCGACCGCTGAGCCGGTCGTCAGGGAGCGTCGACCAGCGCCGCGACCTGCCGCGCGATCTCGAGCTCCTCGTTCGTCGGCACGACCCACACCTCGATCGGCGAGTCGTCGGCCGAGATGCGGCGCTCGCCGCGCCCGCAGTTGCGCTCGGGGTCGAGCACGATGCCCAGCCCCTCGAGCCCCTCGAGCGCGATCTCGCGCACGCGCGCGGCGTTCTCGCCGATGCCCGCGGTGAAGGCGATCGCGTCGGTGCGGCCGAGGTGCGCGAGGTAGGCGCCGACGGTGCCGCGCAGGCGGTGCCCGACGATCTCGAGCGCCTCGACCGCCCGGCCGATCCCCGCATCCGCCGCCTGCAGCACGTCGCGCATGTCGCCCGTGCCGGTCATGCCCAGCAGGCCCGATCGCTTGTTCAGCAGCGTGTCGATCTCGTCGACCGACATGCCGGCGACGCGATGGAGGTGGAAGACGACGCCCGGGTCGATGTCGCCGGAGCGCGTGCCCATCACGAGGCCCGCGAGCGGCGTCATGCCCATCGAGGTCTCGATGCTCCTGCCCCCGCGCACCGCGGTCGCCGAGGCGCCGTTGCCGAGGTGCAGCACGATGCTGTTGACCTCGTCGAGCGGCCTGCCGAGCAGCTCGGCCATGCGGCGCGAGACGTACTGGTGGCTCGTGCCGTGGAACCCGTACTTGCGCACGCGGTGCTCGGCGGCGACCCGCTCCTCGATCGCGTAGCGGTGCGCCGCCGGCGGGATCGTGAGGTGGAACGCGGTGTCGAAGACCGCGACGTGCGGCAGGCCGGGGAACGTCGCACGGGCCGAGCGGATGCCCTGGAGGTTCGCGGGGTTGTGGAGCGGGGCGAGCGGGGCGAGGTCCTCGATCTGCTGCTGCACGTCGTCGTCGACCCGCACCGCGCGGTCGAAGCGCGCGCCGCCCTGCACGACGCGGTGCCCGACGCCGACGAGCCCGGCCCGCTCGAGGTCGGGACCGTGCCGCTCGAACTGCCGCAGCACCCATCCGAACGCCTTCTCGTGATCCGGGATGACGCGCTGCTCGACGACGGGCTCGCTGCCGGGCACCTCGTGCTTGGCCTCGCCGGTGGTCTCGCCGATGCGCTCGATCAGGCCGCTCGCGAGCGCGCGGCCCGCGTCGACGTCGACCAGCTGGTACTTGAGGCTCGACGAGCCGGCGTTGATGACGAAGACGGAGCGCGTCATGCCTGCGCTCCCGGTGCCTGCGCCCCCGAGGCCTGCGCCTGGATCGCGGTGATCGCGATCGTGTTCACGATGTCGCTCACGAGCGCACCGCGGGAGAGGTCGTTGACGGGCTTGTTGAGCCCCTGCAGGACGGGGCCGATCGCGAGCGCGCCCGCCGAGCGCTGCACCGCCTTGTAGGTGTTGTTGCCGGTGTTGAGGTCGGGGAAGACGAAGACCGTCGCCCGCCCGGCCACCTGCGAGTCGGGCATCTTCTTGCTCGCGACCGCCGCATCCGCCGCCGCGTCGTACTGGATCGGGCCCTCGACCGGCAGCTCGGGGGCCCGCTCGCGCACGAGCTGCGTCGCGGCCCGCACGCGGTCGACCTCGGCGCCGGTGCCCGACTCCCCCGTCGAGTAGGACAGCATCGCCACGCGCGGCTCGATGCCGAACTCGCGCGCCGTCTGCGCCGACGAGATGGCGATGTCGGCGAGCTCCTCGACGGTCGGCTCGGGGATGACGGCGCAGTCGCCGTAGACGAGCACCCGGTCGGCGAGGGCCATGAGGAACACGCTCGAGACGACGGAGACCCCCGGCTTCGTCTTGATGGTCTCGAAGGACGGCTTGATCGTGTGCGCGGTCGTGTGGGCGGCGCCGGACACCATGCCGTCGGCGTCGCCCAGGTGCACCATGAGGGTGCCGAAGTAGCTGACGTCGAGCAGCCGCTCCATCGCCTGCTCGATCGAGACGCCCTTGTGCGCGCGCAGCCGCTGGTACTCGGCCGCGTAGCGGGGCCGCAGCTCGGCGTCGTCGGTCGCGACGATGCGGGCGCCCGACAGGTCGAGGCCGAGGGCCGCCGCGCGCTGGCGGATGGACGCCTCGTCGCCGAGGATCGTCAGCCGGGCGATGCCCCTCGCGAGGACGGTGGATGCGGCCTGCAGGATGCGGTCGTCGTCGCCCTCCGGCAGCACGATGTGCCGCACGTCGGCGCGCGCCCGCTCGATGAGGCTGTGCTCGAAGATGAGCGGCGTGACGACGTCGGTCGTCGCGACCTCGAGGCGCTCGAGCAGCGCCGCGGCGTCGACGTGCTGCTCGAAGAGGGCGAGCGCCGCGTCGCGCTTGCGCTGCGTGCCGTCGATGAGCGAGCCGCGCGTGCCGGCGATGCGTCGCGCCGTCTCGTAGGTGCCGTGCGGGTTGGCGCCGATCGGCAGGTCGAGGTCGAGGCCGTCGAGGAGGCGCTGCACGGCGGGGTGCAGCTCGAAGCCGCCGTTGAGGATGATGCCGGCGATCGACGGGAAGGTGTCGGACTGCTGCGCGAGCAGCGTGCCGACCACGACGTCGGAGCGGTCGCCGGGCATGACGAGGATGCCGCCCTCGATGAGCCGCTCGAGCACGTGCTCCATCGACATGCCCGCCACCACCGTGCCGAGCGACTCGCGCGACAGGAGCCCCGGGTCGCCGCGCAGCAGGGTCGCGTCGACGGCGCGGAAGAGCGAGCCGACGCTGGGCGCGCTCAGCAGCGCGTCCTCCGGGATCGACCACACGGGCACCCCGGCCGGCACCGCCCCGGCCATCGCCGCCGGGATCTCGCCCATCGCCGAGGGGTCGGCGCGGTTGACGACGACGCCGGCGATGGCTGCGTGGGCCTGGGCCAGCTCGGCGGTCGTCACCTCGGCGAGCTGCCGCAGCTGGTCGGCCGTGCGGGGCGCGTCGGTCTCGGGGTCGCGACCGCCGAGCACGAGGAGCACGGAGGCACCGAGGTTGGCCGCGACGCGCGCGTTGAAGCCGAGCTCGGTGGGGCTGCCGACGTCGGTGTAGTCGGAGCCGACGATGACGATCGCGTCGAAGCGCTCGTCGATGCGGTGGTAGCGGTCGACGATCGTCGAGAGCGCGGCCTCGGCGTCCTCGTGGACCGCGGCGTAGGTCGTGCCGATCGCCTCGTCGTAGTCGAGCTCGACCGCGTCGTGCGCGAGCAGCAGCTCGAGCACGCCGTCGCGCTCCTCCTCGGAGCGGGCGACGGGACGGAAGACGCCGACGCGCTCGACCCTCCTGCCGAGGGCGTCGAGCAGGCCGAGCGCCACGATCGACTTGCCTGCGTGGCCCTCCGGGGAGGCGATGACGATGCGGGTCGGCACCCCTCCACGCTAGTGCCATGCGTCCGGGAGGTCACGAAAAGGTAACGCTTCCTCGACACTCTTCCGCCGACCACAGCGCGCCCATAGATTCAGGCACATCTGCCCCCCCACTTCACCGGGGGCTTCGTCCTGAACGAAGGATCACCTTGTGAGCACACTGAACTCGAAGCGTGTGCGCCTTCGCAGCGGCATCGCACTCACCACCGCCCTCGCGCTCAGCGCGGGGGCGTCGGTGCTTGGTGCGGCCGCAGCGAGCGCTGCTCCGCCTCAACCCCCCATCGACACGAGCGGCTTCGACAGCGGCCGCTACATCGTCGTCCTCGAGGACGACGCGATGTCGACCTACCGCGGCGGCCTGCCCAACCTGGCGCGCACCGCACCGCTCGGCACCGACGACATCGACGTCGACTCGGCAGCAGCGAACGCGTACGCCGCGCACCTCGAGACCCAGCAGGCCGAGGTCGCATCGGGGATCGGCGCGCAGATCGCGACGAACCTGACGGTGACGATGAACGGCTTCGTCGCCGATCTGTCGGCCGAGCAGGCGCTCGAGCTGGCGCGCGACTCGCGCGTCTCGCAGATCTTCCCCGACGAGATGCTCCAGATCCAGGCGAGCCCCGCCAACGAGTACCTCGACCTCGAGGGCCTCTGGTCGCAGGTCGGCGGCGTCGACGAGGCCGGCGCCGGCGTGGTCGTCGGCGTGCTCGACACGGGCATCGCGCCCGAGAATCCGCTCTTCGCGGGCGAGCCGCTCGGCACGACCCCGGGCGCGGAGCCCTACCTCGACGGCGACGCGATCGTCTTCGACAAGGGCGACGGCAGCCAGTTCGTCGGCGCGTGCGAGACGGGCTCGCAGTTCACGGCCGAGGACTGCTCGACCAAGATCATCACCGCCCGCTACTACGTCGACGGCTTCGGCGCCGACAACATCGGCGGCGAGGACCTCGGCGAGTACCTCTCACCGCGCGACGGCGACGGCCACGGCTCGCACACCGCCTCCACGGCGGCGGGCAACGCCGAGGTCGCCGTGACCTCCGCCGGCGGCGCCGACCTGGGCACCATGTCGGGCGTCGCGCCCGAGGCCCGCATCGCCTCTTACAAGGTGTGCTGGACCGGACCTGACCCCGACCCGAACGCCAACGACGACGGCTGCGCGACGAGCGACTCGGTCGCCGCGATCGAGCAGGCCGTCATCGACGGCGTCGACGTCATCAACTTCTCCATCGGCGGCGGCGCCGCGACCTCGGTCGCGACGGCCACCGACGTGGCGTTCCTGGGTGCTGCGGCAGCCGGCGTCTTCGTGTCGGTCTCGGCCGGCAACTCGGGCCCCGGTGCGTCGACCCTCGACCACGCATCCCCCTGGTACACCACGGTCGCCGCGGCGAGCATCCCGAACTACGAGGCGACCGTCGTCCTGCCGGGCGACGTGCGCATCCCGGGCGGCTCTATCACGGTCCCCATGGAGGAGGGCGCGCCGGAGATCTCCGGGCCCTTCATCTACGCCGGCGACATCGCCGCCGACGGCCAGGACCCGGCTGAGGCCGCGCTCTGCCTCCCCGGCACGCTCGACGCCGCCGAGGCCGCCGGAGCCATCGTGCTCTGCGACCGCGGCGTCATCGCGCGCGTCGACAAGTCGCAGACGGTCGCCGACGCCGGCGGCATCGCCGCGGTGCTCGTCAACGTCACGCCCGGCTCGATCGACCTCGACGACCACGTGATCCCGACGATCCACGTCGACGCGCAGTACCGCGACCAGCTCCTGGCCGCTGCGCAGACGCCCGGCACGGTCGTCTCGTTCGAGGCCGGCAACACCTCGGGCATCGAGACCGTCGCGCCCGTCGTGGCCGGCTTCTCGTCCCGCGGCCCGGCCCTCGCCGAGGGCAGCGACGTCATCAAGCCCGACGTGGCATCCCCCGGTGTCGGCATCATCGCCGCCGGCCCCAACCCCGCCGACGGCGAGCCGACCTACCGGATGCTCTCGGGCACCTCGATGGCCGCGCCGCACGTGGCGGGCCTCGGCGCGATCTACCTCGGTGCGCACCCGAACGCCTCGCCCGCCGAGGTCAAGAGCGCGCTGATGACGACCGCGACCGACACCCGCAACCTCGACGGCTCGGTCTCGACCGACCCGTGGGCGCAGGGCGCCGGCTTCGTGAACACGCAGTCGATGCTCGACGCGGGCCTCGTGTACGAGAACGGCACGGCCGACTGGTTCGGCTACCTGCGCGGGCTCGGCTACGTGCTGCCCGACTCGTGGGTGGGCACCCCGATGGACCCGAGCGACCTCAACATCGCCTCGATCGCCGTCGGCTCGCTCGCGGGCACGCAGACGGTGACGCGCACGGTGACGGCCCTCGAGGCCGGCTCGTACGCGGTGTCGACGTCCGGCATGTCCGGCATCGACGTCGCGGTGTCGCCGTCCACGCTCGAGTTCACCGAGGCGGGCCAGTCGCTCTCCTACGAGGTGACCTTCACCACGGCCGGCGCTGAGCTCGGCGCGTGGACGTCGGGCTTCCTCACCTGGACCAGCTCGGAGCACACCGTCCGCTCGCCGCTCGCGGTGAAGCCGGTCGCGGTGGCCGCCCCGGAGTGGGTCGAGGGCATGGGCACCGTCGGACAGACCCCCGTCTCGGGCATCTCGGGCATCGACGGCTCGATCCCGCTCGAGGCGAACGGCCTGGCTCCGTTCCAGCTGCTGGGAGCCGACGGCGGCGACGCCGGCGACTACTTCCAGTACGTCGTGGAGATCCCGGAGGGCGAGATCGCGCACTACTTCTCGCTCGACGCCGAGGACGACACGGCCGACCACGACCTGTACGTGCTGCGACTGAACGACGCCGGCACGCCGGTCGAGCAGTTCACGGCCGCGACCGGGTCGGCGGACGAGACGCTGCTGCTGGAGGACCCGCAGGCGGGCACCTACGTGGCGATCGCCGAGGTCTGGGCGACCGGCGAGGCCGGCGCGCCGAGCACCTTCGAGCTCGACCACGTCGCCGTCGGCACGGGCCAGCAGGAGGGCTCGTTCCGCACGGAGCCGACGTCCATCGACGGCACCGTCGGCGGGCACTTCACCTACACGGCCATGTGGAACGGCCTCGACACCAACGCCGAGTACCTCGGCGTGGTGGGCTACGGCGGCACCGACGTGCGCACCTTCGTCCACGTGACGACGGGTGACCTGACGATGCCGACGCCGGAGCGCCTCGAGGGCGACGACCGCTACGAGACCGCGGTCGCGATCTCGCAGCACGGCTTCCCGGAGGGCGCTGACGTCGTGTACGTCGCCAGCGGCCAGAAGTTCCCGGACGGCCTCGCCGCTGCCCCCGCCGCTGCCCGTGAGGGCGGACCGCTGCTGCTGACGCAGGGCGGCGCGCTGCCCGACGTCGTGGCCGAGGAGATCGAGCGCCTGTCGCCCGAGCGCATCGTGATCGTGGGCGGCGAGCCCTCGGTCGCGCCCGCGGTCGCCGACGAGCTCGAGGGCCTGGCCGGCACGGTCGACCGCGTGGGCGGTGCGGACCGGTACGAGACGAGCCGCCTGATCGCGCAGTACGCCTTCGAGGAGGGTTCGGCGAACGCGTTCGTCGCGACCGGCCGCAACTACCCCGACGCCCTGTCGGCGGGCGCGGCAGCCGGTTCGATCGACGCTCCGATCCTGCTGGTGGACGGCCTCCGGGACGGCGCGGATGACGCGTCCGTCGCAGAGCTCGACCGCCTCGGCGCGGAGAACGTGTACCTGCTCGGAGACCAGAACTCGATGTCGAACGGCATCGAGCTGGACTTCGACCTGCTGGGTCTCGTCGTCCACCGCTTCGCAGGCTCGGACCGCTACCAGACGGCGGTGCTCGTGAACCAGGAGATGTTCGACGGCCCCGTGCCGGCGATGTACCTGGCCAGCGGGCAGAAGTTCCCGGATGCCCTGAGCGCCTCGGCGCTCGCGGCCGCCGAGGGCTCGCCGCTGTACCTGGCGAAGCCGACCTGCATCAACTCGGCGATCGTGACGGAGAGCCTGCGGCTGGGACAGCCGCCGGTCTTCCTGCTCGGCAGCGAGGCGACCCTGTCGTCCGCCGTCGAGGAGTACGCGATCTGCCCGTAGCAGCGCAGTGAGGGAGGGGGCGGGGACTTCGGTCCTCGCCCCCTTCTCGCTCCGCTAGGATCGCTAGGTCGGCCGTTCGCGGCCGGCTCAGGAGGATTCGCCTAGTGGCCTATGGCGCACGCTTGGAAAGCGTGTTGGGTGCAAGCCCTCGGGGGTTCGAATCCCCCATCCTCCGCCCTTGTGATGAGTCGCGACATAGGTCTCACCTGAGTCGCGACATGTGTCACGAAGAGAGAGCCCCTGGCCATCGGCCGGGGGCTCTTCTCGTGTTGCG
>NZ_JAVDXL010000004.1:0-116216 GCF_031457935.1 Agrococcus sp. BE272
CCATCCTCCGCCCTGTGATGACGCGGGACATCGAGCACGGATGTCCCGCGTCGTCGCGTTCCGCCTCCGTGTAGGTTTGAGCCACGGCAGTCAGACTCGTCACGTTGGAGCTCGCCATGTGCCCAAGCAGTCCTGCGCCGCTGATGCGCCGCGCTGGAGCGGTGCGGTGAGCGGCCGCATCCTCGTCGTCGACGACGACCGCGACATCCGCGACCTCGTCGCGATCAAGCTCGAGTCGGCGGGCCACGAGATCGTGACTCGCGAGGACGGCTCGCAGGCGCTCGAGGCGGCCGTCGAGGGCGGCTGGGACGTCATCGTGCTCGACGTGATGATGCCGGGCATGTCGGGCATCGACGTGCTGCGCGCGCTGCGCGACCGCGGCGACGAGACCCCGGTCATCCTGCTGACCGCCCGCGGCCAGGAGAAGGACATCGAGGCGGGCTTCGCCGCCGGAGCCGACCAGTACGTCACGAAGCCGTTCAGCCCGCGGGCGCTGCTCGCGCGCGTCACCGCCGTCATCGGATGAGCCCGCTGCCCGCCCCAGCGGTGCTGCAGGCGGTGCTGCTCGCCACATCCGCGGTGGTGGTCCTGATGCTGATCGCCCTCATCGCGCAGCGCACGCTGCGCCGACGCCACGACCGGCGCGACGCTCGGCTCGACGCGCGCCTGCGCCCCCTGGTGCTCGAGGCGACCATCGCCGAGGACGACGAGATCGACGCGCTGCTCGACCGCGTGCGGGCCCTCAGCGCCCCGGAGCGCGCGCACGTGGGCCGATCTGCGTCGCTCATGCTGCGCGACGTCACCGGCGAGGCGGCCGATCGCCTGCGGGCCGTGGCCGACGCATCCGGCCTCGTCCCCAGGGTCATCGCGGCCGTCGCCGACCGCGATCCGGTGCGCCGCGCCGACGCCGCGGAGGCGCTCGGGCTGCTCGCGCCGGCCGGGGCGCTCGAGCTGCTGCAGGCGCTCGCCGGCGACCGCTCCCCCGAGGTGCGCACCGTCGCCGTGCGGGCGCTCGGTGCGTTCGACGACCCCGCGGCCGTCGACCGCGTCATCGCCGCGCTCGCGCTCGACAGCGGCATCCCCATCAGCGTCGCCGCCTCCGCCCTCGTGCAGCAGGGCGCCGCCGCGGGCGAGCGCGTGCGCGACGCGCTCGACCACCCCGACGCCGGCGTGCGCCGCGGCGCCGCGCGCGTCGCAGGACTCATCCAGGCGCCGGGCGCCGGCGCGCCGCTCGCTCGGCTCATCGACGACGAGCACGAGGCGGTCGGCGCCGCCGCCATGCGGTCGCTCGAGCGGCTCCCGGTGCGCGAGGCGGTGCCGTCGCTGCTCGCGACAGCGCTCGGGGGCGGCACGGCCGGCGAGGCGGCCGCCCGCACGCTGGCCGCGATGCCGGCGGCGTGGAGCGCGGATGCGCTGGCCGCGATCGGCGCGGAGGGCGAGCCCGGCGTGCGGCGAGCCTCGGGCCTGCCGAGGAGGGCTGCCGCATGACGTGGCTCCACGACGCGCTCGAGGCGGTCTTCGCCGTCCTCGCGTGGCCGTCGGCGATCTACTTCCTGCTGTCGAACACGGCGCTGCTGGTGCTGATCCTGATCGCCGCCCGCCACTTCGCCCGCTACCTGCGCCGCAGCGAGCACCGCGGCGACGACGCGATGGCCGCCTCGCCGCTCAGCCTCGGCGTCAGCGTGATCGTGCCCGCCTACAACGAGGCGGCCGTCATCCGCACGAGCGTGCGCTCGGTGCTCGACCTGCGCTACCCCGACCACGAGGTGATCGTCGTCAACGACGGCAGCGCCGACGACACGATGCGCGTGCTGCTCGAGGAGTTCGACCTCGTCGAGGACGACCGCGACATCCCCGGCCGCGTGCCGGTGCGCGGCACGATCCGCCGCGTCTGGCGCTCCCGCGGCGGCGCGGTGCCGCTCACGGTCGTCGACAAGGAGAACTCCGGCCGCTCCGACTCGGTCAACGTCGGCCTCGACCTCGCCGCGAAGGAGCTCGTGGTGATGGTCGACGCCGACTCGATCCTCGAGCCCGACGCCCTGCTGTCGGTGTCCAAGCCCTTCGCCGACGACCCCGAGCGCGTCGTCGCGACCGGCGGCGTCGTGCGGATCGTCAACAACAGCCGCGTGCAGGGCGGCCGCATCACCGAGATCCGCATGCCGCGGCAGCTCATCGCGCGCATCCAGGTCGTCGAGTACCTGCGCGCGTTCCTGCTCGGCCGCACCGCGTGGTCCGACCTGCAGGCGCTCATCCTCATCTCCGGCGCGTTCGGCATGTTCCGCCGCGACGTGCTCATCGAGGTCGGCGGCCTCGACCCCGACTCGATCGGCGAGGACTTCGAGCTCGTGATGCGCATCCAGCGCTGGATCCACGAGGGGCGCCGCGACGCGCGGGTCGAGTTCGTCGCCGAGCCGGTCAGCTGGACCGAGGCGCCGTCGACCCTCCGCGTGCTCGCCCGCCAGCGCCGCCGCTGGCACCGGGGCCTGTGGGAGGTGCTGTGGGGCTACCGCCGGGCGCTCCTCAATCCCCGATACGGCCGCGTCGGCATGCTCGCGCTCCCCTACTACTGGCTGTTCGAGCTGCTCGCGCCGCTCATCGAGGTGGTCGGCATCGTGCTCGTGGTGCTCGGCCTCGCCGTGGGCGCCGTCGACCCCGGCATGGCGCTGCTGCTGCTGCTCGTCTCCTACGGCTACGGCGCGCTCGTGACGCTCGCCGCGGTGATCGTCGAGGAGGCGAGCTTCCACCGCTACGAGCGCTGGCGCGACCTCGGCGCGACGCTGTGGGCCATCGTCGCCGAGAACCTCGGCTACCGCCAGCTCACGGCGATCTGGCGCCTGCAGGGCTGGTGGGCGGGCATCGCCGGCACGCAGCAGGTGTGGGGCGAGATGACCCGCACGGGCTTCGCCGAGGCGGATGCGTCAGGACAGCGGCAGGCGGACGGTCGCGGCTGAGCCCGTGCCGGGCTCGCTCTCGAAGGCGATCGAGCCGCCGTGCGCGTGCACGATCGAGCGGCAGATCCACAGCCCGAGCCCTGCGCCGGGGACGGCGGATGCGCGGGCGGACGACGCGCGGTAGAAGCGCTCGAAGACGCGGTCGGCCTCGGCCGCCTCGATCCCGGGCCCGTCGTCGACGACCCGCACGACCGCATCCGGCCCGTCGACCTCGACGACGACGTCGACGCTCCCGTCGTCGCGCGTGTACTTGATGCCGTTCGAGATGAGGTTCTCGAGCACCTGGGCGAGCCGGCGCTCGTCGGCCTGCACAGGCGCGGCGGGGCCGTCGGCGAGCCGGAGCACGACGCCGCGGCGGCGAGCGCGGTGCTCGAGCGTGGCGACGGCCTGCTCGGCGACCTGGCGCACGTCGACGTCGTGCGGGTGCAGGTGCAGCTCGCCGCGGCTCATCTCGCCGACGATCAGGAGGTCCTCGACGAGCGCGCGCAGGCGGTCGGTGTTGCGGCGCACGATCTCGAGCCAGGAGCGCAGGTCGGCGGGCAGCTCCTCGTCGAGGGCGAGCTCGAGGTAGCCGGAGATCGAGGTGAGCGGCGTGCGCAGCTCGTGCGAGACGAGGGCGACGAAGTCGTCGCGATCCTCGAGCATGCGCATGTACCGGGTGATGTCGTCGATCGACGCGATCGAGCCGCGGAACTCGCCCTCGACGATCAGCGGCCGCGAGGACATCGTGACCGCGATGAGATCCTCCCCCGGTCGCTCCACCCAGAACGCGAGGTTGTCGAACGACTCGCCTCGCGCGGCACGGACGAACGGGCTCTCGAGCTTGGGGATCGTCTGCCGCGACTCGAGCTCGAGGAAGCTCGCGCCGGCGAGCGCTGCGGGGGCGCTCGTGCTCGCGAGCGCCGGGTGGCCCGCGAGCGTGCCGTTCATCCTCTGGATCTCGCCATGGGGGCCGAGCAGGAGCAGGCCGACGCGCGCGGTCTCGAAGACGGTCTCGAGGAGCGCGCCGTCCGCGACCAGCTGGCGGGCCATCGCGGTCTTGTCGCGCTCGCGCTCGAGGATCGCGAGCTGCTGGTGGTCGATCCTGCCGGTGTAGCTGTCGGCGAAGGACGCGGCGGCGATGAGCGCGAGCGGCACGAGCACCGCGCCGACGGCGTTCGCCGTCAAGGTCGTGCCCGTCGAGCCGCCGATGTGGAGCGCCATCGCGGCGCTCATCGCGGCGCCGCCGAGCGCCACGATGACGACGCCCCGACGGCGCCCGACGAAGCCCAGCCAGAACGCCGGCACGACGGCGAGCATCGCGACGATCCGCGGCACCGCGGAGTCGCCGAGGAGCAGCATGATCGTGAGCAGGTCCAGCGCCGGCACGAGCACCGGCAGCCAGTTCGCGTCGTAGAGCGGGCCCTGCCCGAGCGCCGCCAGCCCGGTCGCCGCCACGACCACGGCGACGGCCGCCCACAGCCATGGCCCGTCCCAGACGCCCGGCGCGACGACCGTCAGCACGATCAGCACGAGCGAGAGCACCGCGACGGACAGGAGCTGACCGCGGAGCGTCTCCGTCAGGGCGGCGATGCCGTGCGGCCGCTCGCCGGTCTCGGGGGTCTCGGTCGCGCTCACCGGCGACGGTTGCCGAAGACGCCGCGCACGATCTCGCGGATGATCGACTGCCCGGTGCGCGACCCGATGAAGTCGGTGACGACGTTGCCGCCGCTGTCACGGGAGCGCGAGCCGGAGCGCGAGCCCGAGCCGTTGCGCCGGGCCTCGCGCTCGAGCCGCTCGGCCTCCTCCTGCGCGGCCCGGCGAGCCTCGGCATCCTGCTCCGCCCGCTGCGCGGCCTCGAGCTTCGCCTGCAGGATCTCGTACGCCGACTCCCGGTCGACGGCGGTGCCGTAGCGCTCGAGCAGCGGCGAGGCCTGCACGGTGCGCTGCATCGCGGCCTCGGGCGTGGGGTCCATCGAGCCCTGCGGCGCGCGCAGGCGCGTCCAGGCGACCGGGGTGGGCGCGCCGCGCTCGTCCATGACGGTCACAATCGCCTCGCCGATGCCGAGGCTGGTGAGCACCTGCTCGAGGTCGTAGCCGCTGCGCGGGTAGGTGCGCACGGTGGCCCGCAGCGCGGTCGCGTCGTCGGGCGTGTGCGCGCGCAGCTGGTGCTGCACGCGCGAGCCGAGCTGCGCGAGCACGTCGGCGGGCACGTCCTTCGGCGTCTGCGTGACGAAGACGATGCCGACGCCCTTCGAGCGGATGAGCCGCACGGTCTGGGTGATGGCGGCCAGGAAGTCCTTGGAGGCGTCCTTGAACAGCAGGTGCGCCTCGTCGAAGAAGAACACGAGCTTCGGCCGGTCGATGTCGCCGACCTCCGGAAGGTCCTCGAACAGGTCGGCGAGCAGCCACATGAGGAACGTCGAGAACAGCGCGGGCTGGCTGGCGACGCCCGGCACCTCGAGCAGGCTGATGACGCCCCGGCCGTCCTCGGCGACGCGCATGAGCTCGCGCGTGTCGATCTCGGGCTCGCCGAAGAAGACGTCGGCGCCCTGCTCGCTGAACGCGGTGATCTCGCGGAGGATGACGCCCGCGGTCTGCGTCGAGATGCCGCCGAGGCGCTTGAGCTCCGCCTTGCCCTCGTCGCCGGTGAGCCACAGCAGCAGCTCGCGCAGGTCCTTGAGGTCGACGAGCGGCAGCCGCTGCTCGTCGGCGTAGGCGAAGACGATGCCGAGGCTCGACTCCTGCGTGTCGTTGAGGCCGAGCACCTTGGCGAGCAGCGTCGGGCCGAACGACAGCACGGTCGCGCGGATCGGCACGCCCACGCCCTCGCCGCCGAGCGCGAAGTACTCCACGGGCGACGCGGCGCCCTGCCATGCCTGCCCGATGCCCGCGGTGCGGGCGAGCAGCTTGTCGCTCGACTCGCCCGGGGTGGCGACGCCGGAGAGGTCGCCCTTGATGTCGGCGGCGAAGACGGGCACGCCGGCGGCCGAGAGCTGCTCGGCGAGCACCTGCAGGGTCTTCGTCTTGCCGGTGCCGGTGGCGCCGGCGATGAGGCCGTGCCGGTTCATCATGGCGAGCGGGATGCGGATGGGCGTCTGCGGGTCGGGGTCGCCGTTGACGAGCGCTCCCATCTCGAGCACGGGGCCCTCGAAGGCGTAGCCCTCGCGCACCGCGGCGACCTCGTCGTCGGAGAGCGGGCCGTCGTGCTCGACGGGCTCCACCGTCTCGCCGACCTCGACAGGCTGCTCGGGATCGGCCGGAGCCGGCGCCGACTCGGGCGCCTCGGCGAACGTCTCCGCGACGGGCGGCGCCTCGTCCGGGGTCGCGTCGTCCGCGGGCAGCGGCGGCGCATCCGACCGCGCGCGCTGCTCGCCGGCCTGCAGCTCGGCGAGCCGCGCCTCAGCCTGCGCCTGCGCCCGCCGCGCCGCCTCGAGTTCCGCCTGCACCTTGGCCAGCTCGTCGCTCATGCGGTCATCCTTGCATGCGTCCCGGCAGGATCACTCGATCGCGGGCACCTGCCGCGGCCGCACCACGAGCCACAGCGACGCGGTCGCGAGGATGCCGCAGATGAGCATGATGACGCCCATCGGGATCGCGTTCTCGATGCGGAACAGGCCGACGATGGGGCTCACGAGCCCCGCGATCGACATGTTGAGCGCGCCCAGCAGCGACGCCGCTGTGCCCGCCTCGCCGCGATGCCCCGCGAGCGCGAGCGTCTGCACGCACGGCATCGACAGCCCGAACGCGAACGCGAAGAGCGCCAGCGGCGGCACGAGCCCGAGGATCCCGAGCCCCGCGAGGTCGAGCACCACGATGAGCGAGGCGCCCACGATGAGCAGCGACGTCGAGACGGCGAGCACCCATTGGGCCCCCCACCGGTTGGCGGCCCGCCCGGCCGACTGCGTGCCGATGAGCACCGCCACCGAGCAGAGCGCGAAGATGAGCCCGAACCCGCTCGGCGAGAAGCCGTACACCTCCTGCAGCAGCAGCGATGAGGTGGCGAGGTAGGCGAACATGCCGCCGAAGATGCTCGCGCCGATGATGGCGACGCCGACGAAGACGCGGTCGGTGAGCACGGAGCGGTAGCGCTGCCGCAGCGTCGAGTGCCCGGGCACGTGTCGCAGGTGCGGCGGCAGCGTCTCGCGCAGGAAGAGCAGCTGCAGCACGATGACGAGCACCGCGTAGGCGGCGAGCACCCAGAACAGGCCGCGCCAGTGCAGGATGCCCAGCAGCCACGACCCGACGACGGGCGCGGCGATCGGCGCGATGCCGATCACGAGCGCCAGCCGCGACAGCGCGGTGGTGAGCTTCTTGCCGCTGAAGAGGTCGCGCACCATCGCCATCGCGACGACGGTGCCTGCGGCCGCGCCGAAGCCCTGCACGATCCGCAGCAGCGACAGCGAGACGATGTCGGGCGCGAGCGCCACGCCGACGCTCGCGAGCACGTGCACGCTCGTGGCGATGAGCAGCGGCGCGCGACGGCCGATGCGGTCGGAGAGCGGGCCGACCACGAGCTGCCCGAAGGCGAAGCCGAGGGTCGTGGCCGACAGCGTCAGCTGCACGGCCGCATCCGTCGTGGCGAACTCGCCCTTCACCTCCGGGAAGGCCGGCAGGTAGAGGTCGATCGTGAAGGGGCCGAGGCCCGCGAGGAGCCCGAGCACGAGCAGCGTGGTGACGCGGCGCCGCCGCGTGAGCGCGTCGCCGGGCGACGTGAGCGTGGCGGCGGTCACGCCCGGGGCAGGGCGAGCGGCACCTCGTCGCGCGGCGCGACGCGCTCGGCGCCGGTCGCGGCGTCGTGCTCGAAGACGATGCGGCCGTCGATCAGCACCGTGCGCGGGCGCGCCATCGGGTCCATCCAGTCGCCGCCCCAGACCACGAGGTCGGCGCGCTTGCCGACCTCGATCGAGCCGATCTCGGCGTCGACGCCGAGCGCCTTCGCCGGGTTGACCGTGATCGCCCGCAGCGCCGTCTCGCGGTCGAGCCCCTCGCGGACGGCGAGGGATGCCTGGTGCACGAGGAAGGAGATGGGGATCACCGGGTGGTCGGTGATGATCGAGAGCTCGACGCCCGCCTTCGCGAGCTTGCCGGGGTTCGCGATGGAGCGCTTGCGCAGCTCCATCTTCGACTTCGTCGTGAAGAGGGGGCCGATGAGCACGGGCACGCCGCGCTCGGCGAGCAGGTCGGCGACGACGTGCGCCTCGGTGCCGTGGTCGATGATGAGGTCGTAGCCGAACTCGGCCTGGAGGCGCAGCGCGGTGACGATGTCGTCGGCGCGGTGCGCGTGCTGGCGCCACGGGATCTCGCGGCGCAGCACCTTGCCGAGCGCCTCCATCGTCAGGTCGACGTCGTGGTGGCGGTCGTTCTCGGGGTCGGCCATCCGGGCCTGGTAGTTCTGGGCGGCGACGAACGCGTCGCGCAGGATCTTGGCCGTGCCCATGCGGGTCGACGGCGTCACCTTCTTCTCGCCGTAGACGCGCTTCGGGTTCTCGCCGAGGGCGCTCTTCAGGCCCGCCGGCTCGCGCAGCACCATGTGGTCGACGATGCGGCCGTGGGTGTGGAGCGTCGTCGCCTGGCCGCCGATCGGGTTGCCCGAGCCGGGGTTGACGTTCACGGTCGTCACGCCGCCGGCGAGCGCGAGGTCGAAGCCCTCGTCGAACGGGTCGATCGCGTCGATCGTGCGCACCCCCGCGGTGTTGGGGTTCGTCATCTCGTTCGTGTCGTTGGCGGTGTGCCCGTCGCCCTCCGGGTTGACGCCCAGGTGCACGTGCGCGTCGACGAGCCCCGGGGTCAGCTGCGCGCCGCCGGCGTCGAGCACCTCGGCGCCCTCCGGCACCGCGACGTCGGCGCCGAGCTCGGCGATCCGGCCGTCCCTCACGAGGATCGTGCCCTCGAACTCCTCGCCCTCGACGGGCACGACCTTGGCGTTGACGATGGCGAGCAGCATGCGGTTCCTCTTCGTATCAGATTGCGTCCGTCCAGCCTACCTCCTTAGCCGGACGAACGACTTGGTCGTCCCCGCTGCCGCCCCGGAGCATCCGCACCTTCCGCCGATTGGTCACGAATTGCTGCCACACGTCGCGAATGATCGCCGAACGTGACCAATCGACGCGGCGGGAGCGGCGGGAGCGAGCATCCGCCCGGGGCCGTCGTGAGGCTGCGCGTCAGCCGAGCGAGCGCGAGCGCCGCTTGTTGTAGACGTCGAAGGCGACGGCCAGCAGCAGCACCATGCCCTTGATGAACTGCTGGTAGTCGGTCGAGACGCCCATGAGCGACATGCCGTTGTTCAGCACGCCCATGATGAGGCCGCCCGTGATCGCGCCGACCACCGTGCCGATGCCGCCCTGCACGGCTGCGCCGCCGATGAACGCCGCCGCGATCGCGTCGAGCTCGAACAGGTTGCCCGCGCCGGGGCCGGCCGAGTTCAGGCGCCCCGTGAACACGATGCCGGCGAGCGCGGCGAGGATGCCCATGTTGACGAACAGCATGAAGTCGATGCGCTTCGAGCGGATGCCCGACAGGTCGGCCGCGTGCCGGTTGCCGCCGACCGCGTAGATGTGGCGTCCGAAGCGGGTGCGCTGCATGACCACCGTGTAGATCACGATGAGGGCGCCCAGCACGATGAGCACGACCGGGGTGCCGCGCGAGCCCTCGGCGATGCCGAGCAGGAACGTGACGAGCACGATGAGCAGCGCGCCGAAGCCCGTGCGGGTCCAGAACCACCAGGCCGGCTCCGCCTCGACGCCGAGCTTCACGCGCTTCGCGCGGCCGCGCAGCTGCGAGCCGACGAAGAGCACGAGCGTCAGGACGCCGAGGCCCACCGTGATCCACTCCGCGGGGCTCGTCGACGCCGGGAAGAGCTCCGGGAAGAGGTAGCCGCCGCCCAGTTGCCGGTACTCGGTCGGGAACGGCGTGATCTGGGTGTTCGAGAGCGTGATCTGCGTCAGGCCGCGGAAGATGAGCATGCCCGCGAGCGTCACGATGAACGCCGGGATGCCGACCACCGCCACCCAGAAGCCCTGCCAGGCCCCGACGACGGCGCCGAGCACGATGCCGACGACGATGCCGAGCCACCACGGCCAGCCCCACTGCACGACCATCACGCCGGTGGCGGCGCCGACGAAGGCCGCGACCGAGCCGACCGAGAGGTCGATGTGGCCGGCGATGATGATCATCACCATGCCGATGGCGAGGATGAGGATGTAGCTGTTCTGGACGATGATGTTCGCCACGTTGCCGGCGGTGAGCAGCCGGCCGCCGGTGAGGCCCTGGAACAGCAGGATGATCACCACCAGCGCGATGAAGATGCCGATCTGCTGCACGCGCGAGAGCAGGAACGAGCCCGCGGTGCGCAGCGGCGACGGGGCGAGGTCGCGGGTGGACGAGTCACGGGGCGAGGACATGGTCCGCCTCCTTCTCCTGGGTCATGCGCTGCATGAGCGCTTCGGGCGTGGCCTCGGCGATCGGGAACTCGCCCGTCACCCTGCCCTCCGAGATCGTGTAGATGCGGTCGCAGATGCCGAGCAGCTCCGGCAGCTCCGACGAGATGACGATGACGGCCTTGCCGTCGGCGACGAGCGTGTTGATGATCGTGTAGATCTCGTACTTCGCGCCGACGTCGATGCCGCGGGTGGGCTCGTCGAGGATGAGCACCTCGGGGTCGGTGAAGAGCCACTTCGACAGCACGACCTTCTGCTGGTTGCCGCCGGAGAGCTTGCCGACGACCGCGTTGACGCTCGGCGTCTTGATGCGCATGCTGCGGCGGTACTCCTCGGCGACGAGGATCTCCCGCTCGCCGTCGACGAGCACGCGCCCGACGAGCTTGTCGAGCGCCGCGGCCGAGATGTTGCGCTTGATGTCCTCGATGAGGTTGAGGCCGTAGCGCTTGCGGTCCTCGGTCGCGTACGCGAGCCCCGCGCTGATGGCCGCGGGCACGGTGCGCACGTCGACGGGCTTGCCGTGGAGGTATGCGGTGCCGGTGATGTGCGAGCCGTAGGAGCGGCCGAAGATGCTCATCGCGAGCTCGGTGCGGCCCGCGCCCATGAGGCCGGCGATGCCGACCACCTCGCCCGCGCGCACCGACAGGTTGGCGCCGTCGATCACGACGCGGCCCGACTCGGTCGGGTGGTGCACGCGCCAGTCCTCGATGCGGAAGACCTCCTCGCCGACGCGCACCTGCCGCTCCGGGTAGCGGGACTCGAGGTCGCGGCCGACCATGCCCTTGATGATGCGGTCCTCGGAGACCTCGTCGGTGACGAGCGTCTCGATCGTGCGGCCGTCGCGGATGACCGTCACCTTGTCGGCGATCGCCTTGATCTCGTTGAGCTTGTGGCTGATGATGATCGACGTGATCCCCTGCCCCTTGAGGTGGCGGATCAGGTCGAGCAGGTGCGCGGAGTCCTCGTCGTTGAGGGCGGCCGTCGGCTCGTCGAGGATGAGCAGCTTGACGTCCTTCGAGAGCGCCTTCGCGATCTCGACGAGCTGCTGCTTGCCGACGCCCACCTCGTTCGCGCGCACGGCGGGGTTGTCGCCGAGCCCGACGCGGGCGAGCAGGCGCTGCGCCTCGGTGTTCGTGGCGTGCCAGTCGATGAGGCCGCCGCGGCCGACGATCTCGTTGCCGAGGAAGATGTTCTCGGCCAGCGACAGGTGCGGGCTGAGCGCCAGCTCCTGGTGGATGATCACGATCCCCTTGTGCTCGGAGTCGGTGATCGAGCGGAACTCGACCGGCTCGGCCTCGAAGACGATCTCGCCGTCGTACGTGCCGTGCGGGTAGACGCCCGAGAGCACCTTCATGAGCGTGGACTTGCCTGCGCCGTTCTCGCCGCAGATGGCGTGCACCTCGCCGCGCTCGACGGTGAGGTTCACGTCGGCGAGCGCCTTCACGCCGGGGAACTCCTTGGTGATGCCGCGCATCTCGAGGATCGCCGTCACGGTCGTCCCTCCTTCCGTTTCTCGCCGCCGGAGCGGCGGTGCGGGGCGGGGGCTCGTGCCCCCGCCCCAGACCGTTCCTAGAGGTCGCCCTCGTCGTAGTAGCCCGACTCGATGAGCACCTCTTCGTAGTTGTCGACCGTCACGATGGTCGACTCGAGGAGGTACGACGGCACGATGAGCTCGCCGTTGTCGTAGGTCTCCGTGTCGTTGACCTCAGGCTCCTCGCCGCTCAGCAGCGCGTCAACCATGGCCACGGCCTGCTCGGCGAGCAGTCGCGTGTCCTTGAAGATCGTCGAGTACTGCTCGCCGGCGATGATCGACTGCACCGAGCCGACCTCCGCGTCCTGGCCGGTGATGACCGGCAGGGCGTCGGTCGAGTAGCCGCCCGACGTGAGCGCCGAGATGATGCCGATCGACAGGCCGTCGTAGGGCGAGAGCACGCCGTCGAGGCGGGTGTCGCCGATGACGGTGAGGATGTTCTCCATGCGCTCCTGCGCAGTCTCGGGCAGCCAGCGGAGGATCGCCGCCTGCTCGAACTCGACCTGGCCGCTGGGCACCTCGAGCACGCCCTCGTCGATGAGCGGCTGCAGCGTGTCCATCGCGCCGTTCCAGAAGAACGTCGCGTTGTTGTCGTCGGGGCTGCCCGCGAAGAGCTCGATGTTGAACGGGCCCGCCTCGTCGGTGCGCTCGCCGCTCTCGTCGAGCACGCCGAGGCCGGTCAAGAGGCTCGTCGCCTGCTGCACGCCCACCTGGTAGTTGTCGAACGTCGTGTAGTAGTCGACGTTCGGGCTGCCGTTGATGAGGCGGTCGTAGGCGATGACGGGGATGCCGGCGTCGCCCGCCTGCGCGAGGACATCGGTCAGGGTCGTGCCGTCGATCGAGGCGATGATCAGGGCCTCGGCGCCCGAGGAGATCATGTTCTCGATCTGCGAGACCTGGGTCGGGATGTCGTCGTTCGCGTACTGCAGGTCGACCGTGTAGCCGAGCTCCTCGAGCTGCGACTGCACGTTCGCGCCGTCGGCGATCCAGCGCTCCGACTGCTGCGTCGGCATGGCGACGCCCACGATCTGGCCCTGGCCGCCGGTGTCGGCGCCGTCGCTCGCGGCGGGCTCTGCCGTGCCGCCACGGCCGCAGCCGGTGGCGAGGAGCGCGATGACTCCCGCTGCAGCGACAGCGCCGAGGATGCGGTGCTTCTTCACTGTGTTTCCTTTCCTGGGGTGCCGCGATGCGGCGGGGGTTGGTGCGGCCGGGAGGGCCGCGGCGAGGGGTCGGGCGTCAGCCCAGCCCCTGTGCGAGTCGGTGGTAGGCGGCGTTCCAGCGCACCTCGCGCTCGAAGCCCTCGGTCGTGGTGGCGTCGTCGATGGCGAGGAACTCGATGCCCGACTGGCGGGCGAGCTCGCGGAAGGCGTCGATGCCGACCTGGGTCGACATGACCGTGTGGTGGGCTGCGCCCGCGGTGAGCCAGGCGGTCGCCGACGTGGCGAGGTCGGGCGCAGGCCGCCAGACGGCGTGCCCGACGGGGAGCTTCGGCATCGGCTCGGGCAGCGCCACGTTCTCGACGGCGTTCGCGGTCATGCGGAAGCGCTCGCGCATGTCGCTGAGCGCCACCACGACCGCGGGGCCCGGGTCGGCCGTGAAGACCAGGCGGACGGGGTCATCCTTGCCGCCGATGCCGAGCGGGTGCACCTCGAGCCGGGGGCGGGAGGTCGTGAGCGACGGGCTCACCTCGAGCATGTGCGCGCCGAGGATGACCTCCTCGCCCTCGACCAGGTGGTACGTGTAGTCCTCCATGAGGCTCGCGCCGCCGGGCAGCCCGGCGCCCATGTGGGCGGCGGCGTGCACGAGGATCGCGGTCTTCCAGTCGCCCTCGGCGCCGAAGCCGTAGCCGTCGGCCATGAGCCGCTGCACCGCGAGGCCCGGCAGCTGCGGCAGCGACCCGAGATCCTCGAAGCTCGTGGTGAAGGCGCCGAAGCCTCCCTCCTCGAGGAAGCCGCGCAGGCCCGCCTCGATGCGCGCGCCGTCGACGAGCGACGCGTGGCGGTCGCCGCCGGGGAGCAGCTCGGGGGCGATGTCGTAGCTCGCGACGTACTCGTCGACGAGCGCGGCGACCGCCGCCTCGTCGGCCGCCGCCACCGCATCCGCCAGCTCGGTCACGCCCCACGTGTTGATCTGGGTGCCGAGGCGGATCTCGGCCTCGGTCTTGTCGCCCTCGGTGACGGCCACGAAGCGCATGTTGTCGCCGAACCGCGCGACCTTGAGCGACCGCAGCGCCGCGGTGCCGAGCGCGGCGCGCGACCACGTGCCGACCTGCGCGCGGACGCGCGGGGCGGATGCGTGACCGACGACGATCGTGCGGGGCACGCCGAGGCGCGCGGCGAGGTAGCCGAACTCGCGGTCGCCGTGCGCGGCCTGGTTGAGGTTCATGAAGTCGAAGTCGATCTCGCTCCACGGCAGGGCGACGTTGTGCTGCGTGTGCAGGTGCAGCATCGGCTTCGCGAGCGCCTCGAGACCCGCGATCCACATCTTGGCGGGGCTGAAGGTGTGCATCCACGCGATCACGCCGACCACGTCGTCGTCGGCGTTGGCCTCGAGCGCGGCGCGGCGGATGGCGTCGGCCGAGGTGAGCACGGGGCGCCACTCGATCGTGACGGGGATGTCTGCCGCCGCCGACAGCAGCGCGGCGACCTCGCGCGACTGCGACGCCACCTGCGCGAGCGTCTCCTCGCCGTAGAGGCCCTGGCTGCCGGTGAGGAACCAGACGACCTTCGACGCGGGATCGGGGATGATGCTCGTCACTGGTGGTCCTCCTGCGTGGCCTGCTGGCCGTAGACGTGCTGGTAGCGGTCGAAGAGCGCATCGATCGCGGCGGGGTCGATGGGGATCGTGGCGCCGCCGGCGCGGGCGATGTGCATGGTGCGCGCGACGTCCTCGCACATGACGGCCGCCTTGACGGCGTCGCGCGCGTCGCGGCCGATGGTGAAGGGGCCGTGGTTCTGCATGAGCACGGCGCGCGAGCGGTGCCCGGCGAGCGTCTCGACGATGCCGCGGCCGATCGAGTCGTCGCCGATGATCGCGAACGGGCCGATCGGGATCTCGCCGCCGAACTCGTCGGCCATCGCGGTGATGTGGCACGGGATCGCCTCGCCGCGCGCCGCCCATGCGGTCGCGTAGGTCGAGTGCGTGTGCACGACGCCGCCCACCTCGGGCATGTGGCGGTAGACGTGCGCGTGGGCGGCGGTGTCGCTCGACGGCGAGCGCTCGGAGCCCTGGGAGCCGGGCACGACGCGGCCGTCGAGGTCGCACAGGATCATCGACTCGGGGGTGAGGTCGTCGTAGGAGACGCCGGAGGGCTTGATGACGAAGAGCTCCTCGCCGGGCACGCGGCCCGAGACGTTGCCGCCCGTCCAGACCACGAGGCCGTAGCGGACGAGCTCGCCGTGGAGCGCCGCGACCTCCTCGCGGACGGCGCGGATCGCGGCGTCGCGGCTCATGCGGGCACCTCGGCGGCCGGCTGCTGGGCACCCGCGAGCGCCTGGCGGCGGATGGCCTTGAGGCGCCGCATGACGTCGCTGCCGCCGCGGCCGAAGAGGTCGTGCAGCTCTCGGTACTCGCGGTAGAGGGCGTCGTACGGCTCGGCGTCGGGACCGGGCACGTACGCGTCGTGCACGACGTTGCCCATCGCCTCACCGGCCGCGACGGTGTCGGGGTAGGCGCCGGCCGCGACCGCGGCGTGGATCGCCGAGCCGAGCGCCGGGCCCTGCTCGCTGCCGATCACCGAGATCGGCATGCCGAGCACGTCGGCGTAGGTCTGCATCAGGTGGCGGTTGCGCAGCAGCCCGCCGGCGGCGAAGAAGCGCTGCACGGGCACGCCGGCCCCCGCGAACGCCTCGACGATCACGCGCGTGCCGAAGGCGGTGGCCTCCACGAGCGCGCGGTAGACCTGCTCGGCGCGGGTCGCGATCGTGGTGCCCACGAGCAGCCCGGAGAGGTTGGCGTCGACGAGCACCGAGCGGTTGCCGTTGTGCCAGTCGAGCGCGATGAGCCCGTGCGCGCCGACCGGCTCGGCCCACGCGAGCTCGGTGAGGTGCTCGTGCACGCTCCGCCCCGCTGCGCGTGCGGCGTCGTGGATCGCGGGCGGCACCTGGTTGGCGACGTACCAGGCGAGGATGTCGCCGACGCCCGACTGGCCCGCCTCGTAGCCCCACTGGCCGGCGACGATGCCGCCGTCGACGACGCCGCACATGCCGGGCACCTCGGTGAGCGTCTCGCTCGACATGACGTGGCACGTGCTCGTGCCCATGATCGCGAGCATGTCGCCGGGTGCCGTCGCCTTCGCGGCGGGCGCGGTGACGTGCGCGTCGACGTTGCCCACCGCGACGGCGATGCCGGCGGGCAGGCCCATGAGCGCGGCGGCGGCGTCGGTGAGCGTGCCCGCGCGCTCGCCGAGCTGCCCGATGTGCGCATCGAGCTTGCGCTCGAAGTCGGCGAAGCCGGGGTTGAGCGCGGCGAGGTAGTCGCGGCTCGGGTAGGCGCCGTCCTGCAGGATGCCCTTGTAGCCCGCGGTGCACGCGTTGCGCACGTAGTCGCCGGTGAGCTGCCAGACGATCCAGTCGGCCGCCTCGACCCAGTGGTCGATGCGGGCGTAGACCTCCGGGTCCTCCTCCAGGATCTGCAGCGCCTTGGCGAACTCCCACTCGCTCGAGATGGCGCCGCCGTAGCGCGCGAGCCACGGCTCCCCGCGCTCCTCGGCGAGGGCGTTGATGCGGTCGGCCTGGGCCTGCGCGGCGTGGTGCTTCCAGAGCTTCGGGTAGGCGTGCGGCCGGCCGGCGAGGCCGTCGACGCGGCACAGCGGCGTGCCGTCGGCCGTGACGGGCATGGGAGTGGATGCGGTGAAGTCGGTGCCGACGCCGATCACGGTCGCGGGGTCGATGCCGGATGCGTGGAGCGCGGCCGGGACGGCGCGGCGCAGCACCTCGAGCCAGTCGTTGGGCTCCTGCAGCGCCCACTCCGGCGGCAGGCGGTCGCCGGTCGCCGGGAGCCGGTCGTCGATGACGGCGTTGGCGTACTCGTGCACCGCGGTGCCGAGCTCGGCGCCGTCGGCGACGCGGACGACGATCGCCCGCCCGCTCAGCGTGCCGAAGTCGATGCCGATGACGTGCTGATCGCCTGCGGCGGCGGCCGCGGGGATGCCCGCCGGGCTGCTCGAGGTCTCGCTCGCTGCGCTCATTCGCTGACTCCGTCGTCGTGGCTTCGGGCTGCGCTCGCGACGGCTGCCACGGTGCAGTGACGCCACTGTATGCGAAACGGTCACAATTCGCTACGTCGTGATCGAATCGTGACCTTTCGGGCACGGGGATGCCGCCGGCGCGACGGCACGCGGCAGCAGCGGCGTGCGGTCAGGCCGCGGGCGCGGCGGTCGAGCCGCGCTCGATGAGCACCGGCGGGATGCGCAGGTGCACGAGGCCGGCGCGGCCGGCGAGGTCGTCGAGCAGCACCCGCATCGCGGCCGTGCCGACCTGCTCGAACTCCTGCCGCACGGTCGTGAGCGCCGTCGGGTAGTGCGCCGCCTCCGGCACGTCGTCGAAGCCGACGATCGACACGTCGCCCGGCACCGAGAGCCCCGCGTCGCGGCACGCGTGCATGAGGCCGAGGGCCATCTGGTCGTTCGCGACGACAACCGCCCGCGCGCCGTCGGCGAGCATCCGCCGCCCGATCGCGTAGCCCGAGTCGGCGCTCCAGTCGCCCACCATGGTGCCCTCGCTCGCGAGCCCCAGCTCGCCCGTGCGCTCCGCGAAGCCGCGGGCGCGCGCGCCGGCGTCGATCGAGCCGTCGGGGCCGCGCAGGTGCCACAGCCGGCGGTGCCCGAGTCCGGCGAGGTGCTCGACCGCGAGCCGCGCCCCGACCCGCTGGTCGATGGCGACGCTGTGCCCGAACGCGAGCCCGGTCGGCTCGAGCGTGACGTACGGCACGCCCACCGACAGCTGCGCGAGCGCCTCGAGCATCGACGTCTCAGCGACGCTCACCACGAGCGCGTCGACGCTCGTCTCGCGCAGGAAGCGCAGGCCCGCCGCGAGGTCGTCGACGCTCGTCGACGCCGCGTTCGTCAGCACGATGCGGTAGCCGGCGTCCCGGGCGGCGGTCTCGATGGCGATCGCCTGCGTCTGCGGGCCGTAGTCGGTGGTCGGGAGCGTCAGCAGGCCGATGGTGCGCGAGCTGCGCCGCACGAGCGCGCGCGCCGCGGCGTTCGGGCGGAAGCCGAGCTCGACGATGGCCGCCTCGACCTTCGCGAGCGTCTCCGGCCGCACGTTCGGGTGGCCGTTGAGGGCTCGCGAGACGGTCTGGTAGCTCACGCCCGCGCGCGCCGCGACGTCGCGGATGTTCGGCCGCCGCACTGCGCCCTCCGCCATCTCGCCTCCGCCCCTCGGGCTGCCCTGTCATCACAGCATCCCACGGCGTGACCGTTTCGCGGGGTCAGTCGAGCAGCTCCTCCAGGCGCGTGAGCGTGTCCTGCCAGCCGTCGCGCAGGTCGTCGACCTCGTCGAGCGCCGCGGTCTGCGTGACGCGGATGTGCGTGCCGTCGCCGGTCTCGGCGAAGTCGACCACCACGAGCTGCTCGAAGCGCTCCCCCTGCTCGGCGCCGCCGAGCCAGTCCCAGCTCTGCACGATCCGCTTGCCCTCGTCGAGCTGCAGGTAGCGGCCCTGCACGCCGAAGCCGCCGGTCGACGTGCGGATGCGGTACCAGCCGCCCTCCTGCGCGTCGACCTCGTAGCGGGTGTCGTCGAACATCGGCCACCACCACTGCTCGAGGCCGGCGGCCGTCGTGAAGAGCTCCCACACCGCATCCGTCGACGCCGTCACGAAGGCGTCGACCTCGACCGTCTCGGCATCGGCGGGGATCTCGGGGGTGTCGGTCATGCGCCCACGGTATCCGCGCGGGATGCGCCCCGCACTATCGTGGACGCGTTCGGCGCCGCCGCTGCGCCACCGACGAGAGGCCCCGCATGACCGCCCTCCCGCCAGCCGACGGCGCCACCCGCTCCGAGCGGCTCGACCGCCTGCCCTTCACCCGCCGGCACGGACGCCTGCTCGGCACCTCCGGCATCGGCTGGGCGCTCGACGCCATGGACGTCGGCCTCGTCTCGTTCGTCATCGCCGCGCTCGCGCAGCAGTGGAGCCTCGACCGCACCGAGACGAGCTGGATCGCGTCGATCGGGTTCGTCGGCATGGCGATCGGCGCGACCGTCGGCGGCCTGCTCGCCGACCGCATCGGCCGCCGCAGCGTCTTCGCGCTCACGCTCCTCGTCTACGGGCTCGCGACCGGCGCCTCGGCGCTCGTCGGCTCGCTCGCGGCGCTGCTGGCGCTGCGCTTCGTGGTGGGGCTCGGGCTCGGCGGCGAGCTGCCCGTCGCGTCGACGCTCGTGAGCGAGTTCGCGCCCCGGCGCATCCGCGGCCGCGTGGTCGTGTGGCTCGAGGCGTTCTGGGCGGTCGGCTGGATCGCGGCCGCCGTGATCGGCACCTTCGTCATCGGCGCCTCCGACGACGGCTGGCGCTGGGGCCTCGCGATCGGCATGGCGCCGGCGCTCTTCTCGGCCGTGGTGCGCTTCGGCATGCCCGAGTCGGTGCGCTACCTCGAGTCGAAGGGCCGCGTCGCGGAGGCCGAGCGCACCGTGCGTCGCTTCGAGGAGGCCGCGGGCGTGCCCGCGCCGGCGTCGCCGGCAGCCGAGCCGGTGGCGGATGCGCCCGCGGGCGCGGTGGCCGAGTCCTCGGTGTCGATCTGGTCGTCGGCGCTCCGCCGCCGCACGATCGCCCTCTGGATCGTCTGGTTCGGCATCAACTTCTCGTACTACGGGGCGTTCATCTGGATCCCGTCGCTGCTCGTCGAGCAGGGCTTCTCGCTCGTGCGCTCCTTCGAGTTCACGCTCATCATCACGGTGGCGCAGCTGCCGGGCTACGCGGCCGCCGCGTTCCTCATCGAGAAGTGGGGCCGCCGCCCGACGCTCACCGTCTTCCTCATCGGCTCGGCGCTCGCCGCCGCCTGGTACGGCACGGCGTCGACCGAGGCGATGATCATCGCGGCGGGCTGCACGCTCTCGTTCTTCAACCTGGGCGCGTGGGGCGCGCTCTACGCGATCGGGCCGGAGCTGTACCCGACGAACGTGCGGGGCACGGGCACGGGCGCGGCCGCCGGCTTCGGGCGCATAGCGTCGATCCTCGCGCCGCTCGCGGTGCCGCTGCTGCTGGGCGCCGGCGGCTCGATGCTGCTGTTCGGCGTCTTCGCCGCGGCGTTCGCGATCGCCGCGGTCGCCGCGTGGACGCTGCCCGAGCAGCGCGGCAAGGCGCTCGAGTAGCCACGGGGCGCCTCCCGCCCCCGTCTGCCCCTCGGTCCGCCACCCGGCCCCGGCACAACGCAAGCCCGCGCGGCGAATGCAGCGGCGGACCCGCCACTCCCGCCCGATCGGCCGCGGAAGCGCGCGCCGCGGCTTGCGTTGTGCCAGCGACCCGGGCGAGCTGAGAGGGGCGGGGCGGGTGCTGCGGCTCAGCCCGAGCGGGCCGACCGCACGGCCGACGCCACCATCGCGTCGAGCGAGTGCCGCATGCGCCAGTCGAGGTCGCGCGCCGCGAGCGCGCCGTCAGCGACGATGCGCGCGGGGTCGCCGGGCCGTCGCGCGGTGACGCGGGGCTCGACGTCGACGCCGGCGGCTCGGCCGATCGCGGCGAGCACCTCGCGCACCGAGGCGCCGTCGCCGCTGCCGAGGTTGTAGACCGGCTCGAGCGGCTCGCCGCGCTCCATGCGCTCGGCGGCGGCGACGTGCGCGAGGGCGACGTCGCCGACGTGCACCCAGTCGCGCACGCACGTGCCGTCGGGCGTCGGGTAGTCGTCGCCGTTGATCTGCGGCGCCTCGCCGCGCGCGAGCGCGTCGAGCACCTTCGGCACGAGGTTGTGCGGGCTCGTGTCGCGGATGCGGTCGGTCGCCGAGCCGATGACGTTGAAGTAGCGCAGGGCCACGGCCTGCATCGTCGAGCCCTCGAGCTCGGCGCGGCGGCGCTCGTCGGCGAGCAGCAGCTCGCCCGCGAGCTTCGTCTCGCCGTACGGCGACTCGGGCGCGGGCGGCGTGACCTCGGTGACGCGGTCGACGTCGGGCGTGCCGTAGACGCCGGCGCTCGAGGAGAAGACGATGCGGTGCACGCCGTGCGCGCGCATCGCCTCGAGCAGCTCGATCGTGCCGCTGACGTTCTGCCGCCAGGTGTGGAGCGGCCGGCGCACCGACTCGCCCGCGTACTTGTAGCCGGCGAGGTGCACGACGCCGTCGACGCCCGCGAGCGCCGCGTCGAGGTCGCCGCGGTCGAGGATCGAGCCGACGACGAGCCGCGCGCCGGCCGGCGCGAAGCCGCGCCGGCCGCTCGAGAGGTCGTCGAGCACCGTCACCTCGCGACCGCTCGCGAGCAGCGCCTCGGCGACGTGGGCGCCGATGTACCCGGCGCCGCCGGTGACGAGCCAGTGCGTCATGCGTCCCTCCTCGCCCCGTCGGAGGGGTGCACGGTGAAGACGATGGGCCGGGCGTGGCCCGCGGCCTCGACGGCGTCCGCCGTGCTCGCGGCGATGCGCGCCGTCTCGGCGCGGTCGACGAGCGCGATCGCGGCGCCGCCGAAGCCGCCGCCGGTGAGCCTCGCGCCGAGAGCGCCGGCGGCGACGGCCGCGTCGACGGCCGCGTCGATCGCGGGCACGGAGTCCTCGAAGTCGTCGCGCTGGGAGGCGTGCCCCTCGGTGAGCACGGGGCCGATCTCGCGCGGCCGCCCGGCGCGCACGAGGTCGGCGACGCGGCGGGCGCGATCGGTGTCGGTGACGATGTGCTTGAGCCGCCGGTGCACGTGCGCGGGCATGCGGCCGGCCCACCGCTCGATGTCGTCGACGGCGATCTCGCGCAGCGTCGGCACGCCGGCGATGCGGGCGGCCTCCTCGCACTCGCGGCGGCGCTCGCCGTAGCCGCCGGTGGCGTGGTCGTGGCGCACGAGGGAGTCGATCACGAGGATCTCGAGCCCGGCCGCCTCGAAGCCGAGCGGCACCTGCTCGGCGGTGCCGTCGCGGAAGTCGAGCAGCACCGCGTGGTCGCGCTGCGCGAGCAGCACGGCCGACTGGTCGAGCGTGCCCGTGGGAGCTCCGACCACCTCGTTCTCGACCAGCTGCCCGAGCCGCACCATCTCGCGGCGGTCGAGGCCGAGGCCCCACAGCTCGTCGAGCGCGACGATCGTCGCCGACTCGAGCGCGGCCGACGACGAGACCCCGACGCCCACCGGCACGGTGCTCGACACGAGCGCCTCGAAGCCGCGGCCCGGCACGCCGAGCTCTCGGCGCAGCACGTGCGCCGCGCCGAGCACGTAGCGGCTCCAGCCGGTCGAGGCGTGCGCGGTCTCGAGCGTCGACTCGATCACGCCCGGCACGACGCCGCGGTCGACGAAGTCGGTCGCGACGCGGATGCGGTCGTCGTCGCGCAGCCGCACGGCCACGCTCGTGCGGCGGTCGATCGCGAACGGCAGCGCGAGCCCGCCGTTGTAGTCGGTGTGCTCGCCGATGAGGTTGACGCGGCCCGGCGCCGACCAGATGCCGTCGGGGCCCGCGGTGCCGCCGAAGACCGCCTGCAGCTCGTCACGCATCCGTCGTCTCCTCCTGCGTGCGCGCGAGCGGCTCCACCGGGTGCTGCTCGTCGGCACGCGCGATCGCGTCGCGCAGCCGAGCCGCGCCGTCCTCCGGGCTGATGTCGCCCACCCACGCGCCCATCGCCGCCTCGCTGCCGGCGAGGAACTTGAGCTTGTCGGCCGCCCGGCGCGGGCTCGTCACGTGCCAGTGCAGCCGCACGTCGTCGCGGTGCTCGTGGACCGGCGCCTGCACCCAGGCGGCGATGTAGGGCAGCGGGGCGTCGTAGAGCGCGTCGAGGCCGCGCGCGATGCGCAGCGTGAGCGTCGCGAGCTCGTCGCGCTCCGCGTCGGTGGTGGCGGCGAGGTCGGGCACGTGGCGGTGCGCCATGAGCTGCACCTCGACCGGCCAGCGTGCCGCGAAGGGCACGAAGGCGGTGAAGCGCTCGCCGGCGATGAGCACGCGCGGCCCCTCGCGCTCGGCGTCGAGCAGCTCGGCGAAGAGGTCGGGCCCGTGCGCGTCGACGGCGGCGCAGATGCGGCGGATGCGCGGGGGCACGAAGGGGTAGGCGTAGACCTGGCCGTGCGGGTGCGGCAGCGTCACCCCGATCTCGACGCCGCGGTTCTCGAACGGGAAGACGTGCTCGACGCCCGGCACGGCGCTGAGCGCGGCGGTGCGCGACGCCCACGCCTCGACGACCGTGCGGGCGCGGAGCGTCGGCTGGGTGCCGAACGAGCCCGCGTGGTCGGGGCTGAAGCTCACGACCTCGCAGCGGCCGACGGCGGGGCGGGTCGCGCCGATCGCGATGTGCGCCCCCCGCTCGCCCGCCGCGGGCGCGGAGGCGCCGGGGAGGTCGGATGCGGTGCCGGGCCCGAACGAGGGCGACCGGTTCTCGAAGACGGCGACGTCGTAGTCGTCGGGGATCTCGCTCGGGTTGCCGGGCGACTGCGGCGCGAGCGGGTCGGCGTCGGCGGGCGGCAGGTGCACGCGTCCCTGCCGGGCGGTGGCGACGGTGATCCAGTCGCCGGCGAGCGCGTCGTACCGCATCGTCGGCGTCACGGGGCGGGGGTCGAGCGCGCGCACGTCGAGCCGGCGCTCGCGGGTCGGCGTGCCGGGGTCGTCGAAGTAGACGATCTCGCGCCCGTCGGCGAGGCGCGCGCTGGTCTGTCGGATGCCGGTCACGCCTCGATCATGCCCGAACGCGTGCGCTCATGCGCGCTCCTGTGCGAAAGTGTTCGCATGGTCGAAGAACGCACACCCCGGCGGGTGCACGGAGAGCGGCCCGAGTCCGGACCGCTCGAGGCCGGACTGCTCGACGTCGAGCGGCGCGAGCGCATCCTCGCCCACCTGGCCGGCGCCGGCACCGCCCGCGTCGCCGACCTCGCCTCGGCGCTCGGCGTCTCGCCCATGACCGTGCGGCGCGACGCCGACCGCCTCGAGGCCGACGGCCGCATCGAGCGCGTGCGCGGCGGCGTGCGGCTGCGCAGGCCGCCGGTGACCGACGAGCCCGCGCCGCTCGCCAAGGCGGCGCTCCACCGCGACGAGAAGCAGCGCATCGCTCAGGCGGCGCTCGCGCTCGTGCGGCCCGGCACCGCGATCGGCATCGGCGGCGGCACGACCGCGCTCGCCCTCGCGCGGCTCGCCGCCGCGGTGCCCGGCGTCACGATCGTCACCAACTCGCTGCCCGTCGCGCTCGCGCTGCCCGACCGCGACGGCGTCGTGCTCACCGGCGGCGAGCGCACCCGCTCCGACGCGCTCGTCGGCCCGGTCGCCAACCGCGCCGCGGCGATGATCGGGCTCGACGCGCTCTTCCTCGGCGCGCACGGCATCGACGCCGAGCGGGGCTGCACCTCCCCCACCCTCGCCGAGGCCGAGACCAACCGCGCCCTCATGGCCGCCGCCCGCACGACGGTCGCGCTCGTCGACGCCTCGAAGTGGGGCGTGCAGGCGCTCGCGTCGTTCGCGGCCCTCGACGAGCTCGACGTGCTCGTCACCGACCGTGCCGTGCCCGAGGCATCCGCCCGCGCCGCCCGCCGCGCGGTCGGCCGCCTGATCGTCGCCTAGAGGCGCCCGAGCGCCTGCTGCAGGTCGGCGATCAGGTCGTCGGCCTCCTCGAGGCCCACCGAGAGCCGCAGGAGGTCGGCCGGCACCTCGAGCTCGGTGCCCCGCACCGACGCGTGCGTCATCTCGGAGGGGTAGCAGACGAGCGACTCGACGCCGCCGAGCGACTCCGCGAGCTGGAACAGCCGCGTGTGCCGCACGAGCTCGAGCGCCGCTTGCGCGCCGCCTGCGAGCTGCAGCGACACCATGCCGCCGAAGCCGCGCATCTGCCGCGCCGCGAGCGCGTGCTGCGGGTGGTCGGGCAGGCCCGGGTAGTGCACGGCCGAGACCGCCGGGTGGCCGACGAGCGACTCGGCGACGGCCTGCGCGTTGGTGCAGTGCCGCTCGACGCGCACCGCGAGCGTCTTGAGCGACCGCGAGGTGAGCCACGCGTCGAAGGGGCTGTTGACCGCGCCGACCGCGAACTGCTGGAAGCCGATGCGCTCGGCCAGCTCGGCGTCGCCTGTGATCGCGGCGCCGCCGACGAGGTCGGAGTGGCCGCCGATGTACTTCGTCGTCGAGTGCACGACGACGTCGGCGCCGAGCCCGAGCGGCTGCTGCAGGTAGGGCGTGGCGAACGTGTTGTCGGCGACGACGAGCGCGCCCGCGTCGTGGCCGAGCTCGGCGAGCGCCGGGAGGTCGGCCACCTTCATGAGTGGGTTCGACGGCGTCTCGACCCACAGCATCCGCGTGCTGGGCCGCATCGCGGCGCGCACCGCGTCGAGGTCGGAGGCGTCGGCGGTCGACAGCTCGATGCCCCAGCGCTCCCAGATCTTCGACACGAGCCGGTGGGTGCCGCCGTAGACGTCGTTGCCCATGAGCACGTGGTCGCCGGGCTGCAGGGCGGCGCGCAGCACCGCGTCCTCGGCGGCGAGGCCGGAGCCGAACGCGAAGGCGTGCGTGCCGCCCTCGAGGCTCGCGAGCTGCAGCTGCAGCGCGTCGCGGCTGGGGTTGCCGCCGCGCGAGTACTCGTAGCCGTCGCGGAACCCGCCCACGCCGTCCTGCACGAACGTCGAGGTCATGAAGATGGGCGGGATGACCGCGCCGGTGCGCGGGTCGAAGTCCTGCCCGTCGTGGATGGCCCGGGTCGAGAACCCGTCGGACGTCGATGCGGTCATCGTCATGCCTCCTTCGCGAGGTGGGTCAGCAGGTCGGTGCGCGTGACGACGCCCACCGGCTTCGCCCGGTCGAGCACGAGCAGCGCGTCGGCCTCCCGCAGGGCCGAGCGCAGCGCATCCACCGACTCCGTGATGCCGATGTGCGGCAGGCGAGGGCCGAGGTGCTGCGCGACGGTGTCGGCGAGCTCGGCGCGGTCGGCGAAGACGGCGTCGAGCAGCGAGCGCTCGTCGACCGAGCCCGCGACCTCGCCGACCACGACGGGCGGCTCGGCGGTGAGCACCGGCAGCTGGCTCACGCCGTACTCGCGCATGATCTCGATCGCGTCGTGCACGGTGTCGGCGGGGTGCGCGTGCACGAGGTCGGGCACGCCGCCCGCCTTGCCGGTGAGCACGTCGCCCACCGTCGTGCCGGCCTCGGGCGCCGCGAAGCCGTAGGAGCGCATCCAGGCATCGGAGTAGACCTTCTGCAGGTAGCCGCGGCCGGAGTCGGGCAGCAGCACGACGACGACGGCGTCGGCGGGCAGCTCGCGGGCGACGCGCAGCGCGGCGACGACCGCCATGCCGCTCGAGCCGCCGACGAGCAGGCCCTCCTCGCGGGCGAGCCTGCGGGTCATCGCGAACGACTCGGCGTCGTTCACCGCGAGCACCCGGTCGACGACGCTCGGGTCGTAGTTGCCGGGCCACATGTCCTCGCCGACGCCCTCGACGAGGTACGGCCGGCCGGTGCCGCCGGAGTAGATCGAGCCCTCCGGGTCGGCCCCGATGACCTCGACGCGGCCCTCGGAGGCCCGCTTGAGGTACCGGGCGGTGCCGGTGATCGTGCCGCCGGTGCCGACGCCCGCGACGAAGTGCGTGATGCGGCCGTCGGTGTCGCGCCAGATCTCGGGCCCGGTCGACGCCTCGTGGGCGGCGGGCGCCGCCGGGTTGAAGAACTGGTTGGGCTGGTAGGCGCCCTCGATCTCGTCGGTCAGGCGGTTCGCGACGCCGTAGTAGGACTCCGGGCTGTCGGGCGCGACGGCGGTGGGCGTCACGACGACCTCGGCGCCGTAGGCGCGCAGCGTCGCGCGCTTGTCCTCGGAGACCTTGTCGGGGCAGACGAAGACGCAGCGGTAGCCCTTCTGCTGCGCGACGAGCGCGAGCCCCACGCCGGTGTTGCCGCTCGTCGGCTCGACGATCGTGCCGCCGGGGCCGATGAGCCCCCGGCGCTCGGCGTCCTCGATCATCGCGAGCGCGATGCGGTCCTTCACCGACCCGCCCGGGTTGAGGAACTCGACCTTCGCGAGCACCGTCGCCGCGACGCCCTCGGTGACCTTCGAGAGCCTCACGAGCGGCGTGTCGCCGATCGTCTCGAGGATCGACTCCGCGTAGCGCATGCTGCCTCCTGCCTGACGCTCGAGCCTACCGTCGAGCGGGCGGGCGCCCGGTGGGCGAGGATGGGTCGGTGGACGCCAGACGGGAGCTCGTGATCGAGCGCGTGCTGCGCTGCGTCGAGCTCGTGCCGCCCGGCCGCGTCGCCTCGTACGGCGCCGTCGCCCGCATCTGCGGCATCGGTCCGCGGCAGGTCGGCTCGATCCTCCGCCACTACAGCGACGGCCTGCCGTGGTGGCGCATCACGAGCCACGCCGGTGACTTCGGCGGCGACCTGCTGCAGCGCGCGCTCCCCCACTGGCGCGAGGAGGGCATCCGCGTGAAGCCGAACGGGCTCGGCTGCCGCTACAGCGACTACGCGGCCGACATGGAGGAGCTCGAGCGGCGGTGGCGCGAGGCGACCGCCGACCTGCCGGGCCTCGACGAGGTCGACGGCGACGCATCCGCCTGACGTCGCCGGCACCGCCGGCGCGGCGCGTCAGACCCGCGAGGCCTGCTGCGCGAAGAGCGTCGCGTAGGTGCCGCCGAGCGCGAGCAGCTCGTCGTGCGCGCCCTGCTCGACGATGCGGCCGGCGTCGATGACGAAGATGACGTCGGCGTGCCGGATGGTCGAGAGCCGGTGCGCGATGGCGAGGGTCGTGCGGCCGCGCGCCGCCTCGTCGAGCGCGCCCTGCACGACGCGCTCCGAGACGGTGTCGAGCGCGCTCGTGGCCTCGTCGAGCACGAGCACCGCCGGGTCCTTCAGCAGCACCCGCGCGATCGCGATGCGCTGCTTCTCGCCGCCCGAGAGCCGGTAGCCGCGCTCTCCCACGATCGTGTCGTAGCCGTCGGGGAACCGGTGGATCGTGTCGTAGATGCTCGCGGCGCGCGTCGCGGCGTCGAGCTCGGCGTCGGTCGCGTCCGGCTTGGCGTAGCGCAGGTTCTCGGCGATGGATGCGTGGAACAGGTACGGCTCCTGGCTCACGATGCCGATGTGGTCGGTGAGGGCCGCCGGGTCGAGCTCGCGCACGTCGGTGCCCGCGAAGCGCACCGCTCCGCCGCTCGCCTCGTGCAGGCGCGGCAGCAGGTAGCCGATCGTCGTCTTGCCCGCGCCCGAGGGGCCGACGAAGGCCGCGAAGGTGCCCGGCTCGAGCCGGAACGAGACGCCGTCGAGCGTCGCCCGCTCGCCCTCGCGCGCATCCGGGTAGTGGAAGCGCACGTCGTCGAACTCCACCTCGCCGAGGCGCGAGCGGTCGAGCGGGCGCGGCGACGTCGGCGGCTCGATCGCCGGCTGCAGGTCGAGGTACTCGAAGATGCGGGCGAAGAGCGCGCCGGAGGTCTGCAGGTCGAGCCCCACGCGCAGCAGGCCCATGAGCGGCATGAGCAGCCGCGCCTGCACGGTCGTGAACGCGACGAGCGTGCCGGCCGTGACGCCGGTGTCGCCGCCGGCGATCAGGTAGCCGGCGAGCACGTAGACGACGGCGGGCAGGATCGAGATGAAGATCGACACGAGCGCGAAGAAGGTCTGGCCGCTCATCGTCAGCCGCACCTGCAGGTCGACCTGGCGCTCGTTCTCGGCGGCGTAGCGGCGCGACTCGTCGGCCTGCCGGCCGAACGCCTTCGCGAGCAGGATGCCCGACACCGACAGCGACTCCTGCGTGATCGCCGTCATCTCGCTCAGCGACTCCTGCGTCTGCGTCGCGATGCGGGCGCGCACCTGGCCGACGCGGCGCTGCAGCAGCACGAGCACGGGCGTGAGCAGCACCGCCATGACCGTCAGCTGCCACGAGAGGATGAGCATCGTCACGAGGCTCGCGATCACCGTGACGGTGTTGCCGACGACCGACGAGACGGTGTTGGAGAGCACGTTCGCGACGCCGCCGACGTCGTTCTGCAGCCGCGACTGGATGACGCCCGTCTTCGTGCGGGTGAAGAACGCGAGCTCCATGCTCTGCAGCCGGTCGAACAGCGAGTCGCGCAGCTGCCCCATGACGCGGTTGCCGACCTTCGACGTGATGAGCGTCTGCCAGATGCCGAGCAGGCTCGACGAGATCCACAGCGCCACCATCGTGCCGACGAGCATCCAGAGCAGCCGCAGGTCGGGGCCGCCCTCGGGCGGGAACAGCGCCTCGTCGAAGACGCGCTGCGTCAGCAGCGGCGGGAACACCGCGATCGTCGCGACGATGAGCACGAGCACGATCGTCAGCACGATCTGCGGCCGGTGGGGGCGGAAGAGGCCCAGGATGCGCTTGCCGAGGTCGGGCACGCGGGGAGCGCTCGCGTTGGCGGCGCGCTGCGCCGACTCGTCGCGCATGCCGACCCCGCCCCGGCGACCGCCGCCCATGCCCATGCTCACGTGGCCACGGTATCCGGTCGCGCCTGCGCGGCAGCGTGCCGCGGGCGCATGACGAAGGGCCGCCCCCTCACGGGAGCGGCCCTTCGCGATGGTGCGGGGAACGCTACTTGAGCGTGACCGTCGCGCCGGCCTCCTCGAGGTCGGCCTTGGCCTTCTCGGCGTCCTCCTTCTTGGCGCCCTCGAGCACGGGGGCGGGAGCGCCGTCGACGAGCGCCTTGGCCTCGCCGAGGCCGAGGGACGTCAGCGAACGGACGACCTTGATGACCTGGATCTTCGCCGAGCCGGCGGACTCGAGGATGACGTCGAAGTCCGTCTTCTCCTCGACCTCCTCCGCAGCAGCAGCGGCAGCGGGGGCTGCAGCGGCGGCGACGGGAGCGGCGGCGGTGACCTCGAAGGTCTCCTCGAACTTCTTCACGAACTCGCTGAGCTCGATGAGGGTGAGCTCCTTGAACTGCTCGAGCAGCTCGTCAGTCGACAGCTTTGCCATCGTCTTCTCCTTGTTTCTGGTACCGACCGCTGCCTACTCGGCCGCGGACTCCTGCTTGACCCGCAGCGCGTCGACCGCGCGAGCGGCCTGGGCGAGCGGGGCGTTGAACATGTATGCAGCGCCGAACAGCGAGGCCTTGAAGGCACCTGCCAGCTTGGCCAGCAGCACCTCCCGCGACTCGAGGTCGGCGAGCTTGTTGACGTCGTCGGCCGTGAGCGGGTTCCCGTCGAAGAAACCGTTCTTGACCACGAGCGCCGGGTTCGCCTTGGCGAAGGCACGCAGCTCCTTCGCGACGGCGACAGGGTCGCCGTGCACGAATGCGATCGCGGACGGGCCGGCAAGCGACTCGTCGAACGCCGTGATGCCGGCGTTGTTGGCTGCGATCTTGGTGAGCGTGTTCTTCACCACGGCGTACGTCGCGTGCTCACTGATCGATCGGCGCAGCGTCTTCAGCTGGCCGACGGTGAGACCGCGGTACTCGGTCAGCAGAACGGCGTTCGAGGTCTCGAAGAGGTTCGAGAGCTCGGCGACCGCAGCTTCCTTGTTCGCCATGGTGCTCCTTGCGTCGTTGCCGGCTTCCCTGGCCCACTCATGCAAAAGAGCTCCGGCGCACGCGCACGGAGCTCTGGGATCTCGACGGATCTTTCAGCACCTGCGCGGGACGACGCTCCTCGAGCGAGCCTTCGGTCGACACGTCCCCTTGCGGGCACACGCCGACGACCAGCGGTCTTTGGTATGCGGCAAGACTACGGCACGACGGATGCGCGGCGCAAGCCGGTCCCGTCGGTCACGACGGCTGCCGGAGCTCCGCGCCCTCGGCGCCCGGGGCATCCGACCCCGCCGCCTGCCGCCACAGCGGCAGGCGCACGGTGAACGCGGTGCGCCCCGGCTCGCTCTCGAGCGCGATGGTGCCGCCGTGCGCGTCGACGAGCGCCTCGACGATCGCGAGCCCGAGCCCCGAGGAGCCCGTCGCGCGCGAGCGCGACGTGTCGCCGCGCGCGAAGCGCTGGAAGACCGTCTGCTGCAGCTCGTCGGGGATGCCGGGGCCCGCGTCGACGATCTCGACCACGGCCTCCTCCCCCTCGGTGCGCAGCGACACGTCCACGGGCGTGCCCTCGGGCGTGTGCACGCGGGCGTTCGCGAGCAGGTTCGCCACGACCTGCTGCAGCCGCAGCGGGTCGCCGGCGACCACCACGGGCTCCTCGGGCAGCTCGAGCGCGATCGGGTGGGAGCGGCCCGCGGCCTGCGCGTCGGCGACCGCCTCGATGACGAGCAGCGACAGGTCGACCTCGCCCCGCTCGAGCTCGCGGCCCTCGTCGAGCCTCGCCAGCAGCAGCAGGTCGTCGACGAGCGCCTGCATGCGCTGCGCGGCCGCCTCGATGCGCTCGAGCGACTCTCGGGTGTCGGGGCGCAGGTCGCCGTCGTGCTTGCGCGTGATCTCGGCGTAGCCGCGCACCGCGGCGAGCGGCGTGCGCAGCTCGTGCGAGGCGTCGGCGACGAACTGGCGCACGCGACGCTCGCTCGCCGAGCGCGCCTCGAACGCCTGCTCGATGTGGTTGAGCATGCGGTTCATGCTCTCCTGCACGCGGCCGACCTCCGAGGCGGGCTCCTCGATGCGCACCCGGTTGGTCAGCTGCGCGGTGCCCGAGGCGAGCGGCAGCTGCGAGATGCGCTCGGTCGTGGCGATGACGGAGGTGAGCGGCCGCAGCGCGCGCCGGATGATCATGTCGCCGAGCAGCAGCACGATCGTGACCGCGGCGAACGCCGCGACCGCGATCACGAAGGCGAGCGCCGCGAGCGTCTGGTTGGTCTCGGACATCGACAGCCCGACGATCACCCGCGCCCCGCCGCCCACGTCGTGCGCGATGACGCGGTAGGAGCCGTAGGTCGGCAGCGACTCGTTGACGATGCCGTCGGAGCCGGTGCCGAGCACGACCCGCTCGTCGGCGGCCGAGAGCGCGAGCTGCTGCCCGATGCTCGTGAGGATGAACGCCTGGCGCAGGTCGCCGCCCTGCTCGATGGCGATGAGCGTGGCGGTCGGCGCCGTGCGCGGGTCGAGCGGCGCCTGCGTGCCGGTCGCGAGCGCGCGCTCGACGTCGGTCGCGGTGCGGCTCGCGATCTCGGTGAGCTGCTCGTCGACGCGCGTCTCGAGCACCACGCGCATGGTCATGACGCTCGCGATCGCCACCGCCGCGGTGAGCAGGGCGAACAGCGCCACGACCACCACGAGCAGCCGTCGGCGCAGCGACCACGACGACGGGTTCTGGATGCGTCGGGTCTGGGGCGTCGCGGCGGCGGGCTGGGTCACGGGTGCAGGAGGCGGGTGCGCTGCGGGCGCCGGCTCACTCAGCCGCGCGCAGCTGGTAGCCGACGCCGCGCACGGTGTGGATCATGGGCGGGCCCAGCGTGTCGATCTTCTTGCGCAGGTAGGAGATGTACAGCTCGACGACGCTCGCGCGACCGCCGAAGTCGTACGACCAGACGCGGTCGAGGATCTGCGCCTTCGAGAGCACGCGGCGCGGGTTGCGCATGAGGTAGCGCAGCAGCTCGAACTCGGTGGCGGTGAGGTCGACCTGCTGGCCGCCGCGGCGCACCTCGTAGGAGTCCTCGTCCATCATGAGGTCGCCGACCCAGAGCACGCTCGACTCCTCGGCGGTCTGGGCGGTGCGGCGGATCAGGCCGCGGAGGCGCGCGACGACCTCCTCGAGCCCGAAGGGCTTCGTGACGTAGTCGTCGCCGCCGGCGGTGAGCCCGGCGACGCGGTCGTCGAGCGAGTCCTTGGCGGTGAGGAAGAGCACCGGCACGTCGAAGCCGGCCGAGCGCAGGCGCTGCAGCACGGTGAGGCCGTCGATGTCGGGGAGCATGATGTCGAGCACCACCGCGTCGGGGCGGAACTCGCGCACCGCCTGGAGCGCCTGCTGGCCGTTGGCGGCGGTCTTCACGTCCCAGCCCTCGTACTTGAGGCCCATGGCGACGAGGTCGGCGAGGCTCTGCTCGTCGTCGACGACGACGACGCGGATGGGCGAGCCATCCGGGCGGGTGAGGCGGGGCTGTGCCCGCAGCTGCTGCTGAGCGGTGTCGGTCATGCCATCCATTCCGCCAGAGTCTCCTGTGGGTCGATCCGACCTTATCCTTTGCGCTTCCTGTGCGCTTGCCCTCACGCGATCACGCCGCGTCGGGCAGCGCTCTCGTGAACACCCCGGTCTCGAGCCAGTGCCGGAGCCTCGCGACGGAGACGCGGGTGTACTCGCCCGACTGCGCGCGGAGGTCCGCGGTCGTGGTGACGAGCTGGCTGTTGGCGAGCAGCAGCTGGCGCGCGGCGACGAGCGCCTCGAAGTCGGCCCGCAGGATGTCCGGCAGCGGCGCCACCTCGGCGTAGCCCTCGAGCATCGCCTCCTCCTGCACCGGCTCGTCGGCGCGCAGGTAGAAGGCCGAGATCGCGAGGTCGAGCACGGGCAGCCCGAGGCCGGCATCGTCGAAGTCGAACACGGCGAGCCGCCCGCGATGCCACTTGAGGTTGCCGCCATGGAGGTCGGCGTGCAGCGGTCGCAGCTCGGCGCCCCGGTGCAGGCGCTCGAACACCTCCTCCGCGCGAGCGCGGGCATCGGCGAGCACGGCGCGGTCGACCGCAGAGAGCCCCGGCGCACGATCCAGCGCGTCCTCATCGCCGAAGAGCGGCCGGTCGAAGCGTGGCAGCTCGCCGCGGGGCGGCAGCGTCCATCCTCCGGCGTGCGCATGGAGCGCCGCCATCGTCCGCCCGAGCGCACGAGCGGCGTCCGCGGTGAGCGCGTCGGCGTCGTCGCCCTCGAGCCAGCTCGCGATCGTGACGAGCACCGGGCGGCCCAGCACCTGCGCATCCGACTCGACGAACCATGCGCCGTCCCGGGTGCGCAGCGGCACCGGCACCACGACGTCGGTCTGCTCGGCGATCGCGCGCACCCACGCCTGCTGCGCGATGGCGTTCGCCGGCGTGCTGCCGGAGTTCGTGCCGACCCGCACGGCGAACCGGCGCCCGCCGGCGTCGTCGACCGCGAAGGTGGTGTTGTAGGCGTGCAGCACCACCTCCATGCGCGCCACGTCGAGCCCGAACGCCTCCGCGGCCCGCAGCGCGATCGGCCGCAGCGCCTCGACCTGCTCGGCCTCGTCGCGCTCGTCGTAGCGGTCTGCCATGGGGTCATCCCACCACGTCGGGAGCCGGGCGCGCGGACGCGGCATGGCGGCGAGCCGGGTGGGCCCCGCGTGGGACGATGGAGCCATGCAGCTCCAGCTCGACATCTTCGGCGACGAGCCGTCGGTGCTGGGGCACACGAGCCGCATCGTCGCCCGCTCGAGCGACCGCATCGCATGGCTGCGCGCCCGCTCGCGCGGCGTCACCGCGACCGACGCGGCGAGGCTCAGCACCTCGGCCGCCGTCGCCGCCGTCGCGCGCGAGAAGCTGGGACTCCGCGGCTTCTCGGGCAACGCCTTCACCGACCACGGCCGCGCCCGCGAGCCGCACATCGCCCGCTGGGTGCACGACCACTTCTCGCTCGTGCCGTCGGATGCGCTCTTCCACTCCGTGCCCCACCGCGACCACCTCGCGACGCCCGACTGCGTGAGCGACGACGGCACGGTGCTCGCCGAGATCAAGACGACCTCGAAGGCGTTCGACCGGGTGCCGAAGCAGTACCTGCGCCAGATCTGGTGGCAGCAGTACGTGCTCGGCGCCGAGCGCACCCTCTTCGTCTGGGAGCAGCACAGCCACTTCGTGCCCGTCGGTCCGCCCAGGCACGTGTGGGTCGAGCGCGACGAGGACGAGATCGCGATGCTCGTCGACCGCGCGGATCGGCTGCTCGAGCTCCTGCGCGGCTGATGCTGCTCGCGATCCACGGCCTCGGCTCCGACGCCGGCGCGATGCGCGCCTACCTCGAGGGAGCCGTGCCCGCGGGCGTGCGCGTGCTCGCGCCCGACCTGCGCGCGCACGGCGCGAGCACGCTGATCGGCGAGCCGGATCGCTTCGCGCTCGAGGCGCTCGCCGCGGAGGTGGCCGACGAGCTCGTGCGCGTCGGCGACGGCTCCCCCGTGACGATCGTCGGCGTCTCGCTCGGCGCGGCGCTCGCGGCGAGCATCGCGCGCTCCGGGCGGTTCCCGCTCGACCGCGTCGCGCTCATCCGCCCCGCCTTCACGACCGAGCCGCTGCCGCCGAACCTCGCGATCTTCCCGCTGCTCGGGCGGCTGCTCGAGGAGCACCGGCCGCAGCGGGCGCTCGACGAGCTGCACCGCTCGGGCGCCTGGCGCGCGATCGCGCACGAGTCGCTCGCGCACGCGCGCGGCCTCGAGGCGCAGCTGACGCAGCCGCTCGCGGCCGAGCGGCGCATCCGCCTGCTCGAGATCCCGCGGAACATCGCCTACCGCCCGGGCGAGCTGCGCATCCCCGCGCCGACGGTCGTGCTCGCGAGCCCCCGCGACCCCGTGCATCCGCTGCACGTCGCCGAGGCGTGGCGCGACGAGCTGGGATGCCGGATGCTCGTCTCGCCCGCGCGGGACGACGGCGAGGCCGCGATGTACGCGTGGTTCCGGCAGCAGCTGGCGAGCTTCCTGGTGGGGATCGCCTAATCCTCGAGGCGCGCGGCCGCGCCCACCGGCACCGCGTCGCCGCGGGACCGCGCGCGCGCCGGCTCCGACGCATCCGCCGCCGCGTGCGGCAGCGTGTGCACGACCGTCACCGCGATCATCCACAGCACCCCGAGCCCCGCCGCGACGAACTCCATGGCCGAGCCGATGTCGGTGTTGCCGCGCGCGAGCGAGATGATGCCGCCGGTCGCGGCGATCACGCCGACCGCGAGCCCGCCCGCCGTCGAGAGCCGGGCGACCCAGCGGTCGCGCGCGGTCGCGAACTGCAGCATCGCGAGGCAGCCCGCGACGAACCCGAGCACCGCCGCGACGATGTGCACCCAGTCGCGCAGCTCGGCCTCGGTGCCGAGCAGCGACGGGCAGCCGGGCGAGCACGGCACGGCAGCGGCGACGAGGAACAGCGTCGCCGCGACCACGAGCGCCGCCGATGGCGCCCACAGCCGCAGCACCGGCAGGCGGGTGCGCACGTCGCGCACCGACACGGCCACGAGCAGGATGCCGGCGATGACGATCACGAACCCGGCCTGGAACTGCGCGGCCGAGCGCATGTGCTCGGCGCCGAGCTCGGAGATGTAGAGGTGGCGCTCGTAGATCGCGCGCGCGTCGCCGATGACGACCGCGCCCGCGACGAGGCTCGCGACGGCGAGGGCGGCGACGGCGACGTCGGCGGTCCGGGGGCGCTGGAGCACACGTGCACTGTAGCCGCGGCGGCCCTGCGGTCACATGTCGTCATCTCGACATCTGGGCGTCACACGCGTGCGCTAGCGTCGAGGCGACGTGGAGGGAAGTGCGATGCGCGCAGTGCTGGTGCGGGAGTTCGGGCCGACGGACCAGGTGGAGATCGGCGACATCGACGCTCCGCTCAAGCTCGGGACCGAGGTGCTCGTCGACGTCCACGCGGCCGGCATGAACCCGATCGACTACAAGACGGTCATCGGCAAGGGCGCCGCGAAGGCCGTCGAGCCGCTGCTGCCGTGGGTGCCGGGCGGCGACGTCGCCGGCATCGTCGCCGAGTCGCCCTACGAGGCGCACGACGTGCAGCCCGGCGACGCCGTGTACGGCATCGTCAACCACTGGCGCACCCGCGGGTCGTACGCCGAGCAGGCGATCGTGCCGAGCCTCGCGCTCGCGCCGAAGCCCGAGTCGCTCACCTTCGAGGAGGCGGCGGCGGTGCCGTGCGCCGCCCTCACCGCGTGGGACGCGGTCGTGCGCGTCGCGAAGGCGCGCGCCGGCCAGCGCATCCTCATCCACGCCGGCGCCGGCGGCGTCGGCCACTTCGCCGTGCAGTTCGCGAAGTACTTCGGCGCCCACGTCGCCACCACCGTCTCGACCCGCAACGTCGACTTCGCCAGGTCGCTCGGCGCCGACGAGGTCATCGACTACACGGCCGAGCGCTTCGAGGACGCGCTGCAGAAGGTCGACGTGGTCGTCGACCTCGTCGGCAACGTAGCCGACGAGACGGGCACGCGCTCGCTCGACGCGCTGAAGCACGGCGGGCTCTACCTCAACGTGCCGACCGGCTCCTGGCCCGACTACGCATCCGCCGCCGCCGAGCGCGGGATGCGCGCGTCGTCGGTGAAGGTCGAGGCCGACGGCTCGAACCTCGGCATCATCGGCCGCCTCATCGACGCCGGCGACGTGCGCGTCGAGGTGCAGCGCGTCTACCCGCTCGACCGCGTGCACGAGGCCTTCGGCGTGCTGCAGGGCGGGCACGTGCGGGGCAAGCTCGTGCTGCGGGTGCGCTGATCCAGCGAAGTTCCCGGCGGCAGTGCAAGATGGTCGGATGAGCGACGCGAAGAAGCCGCTGCTGGAGGTCTCCGGACTCAAGGTGGAGTTCACGACCCAGGACGGCACGGTCACGGCAGTGCACGAGGCGAGCCTCTCGCTCGCCGCGGGCGAGACGCTCGCGATCGTGGGCGAGTCGGGCTCGGGCAAGTCGACCACCGCGATGGCCGTCATCGGCCTGCTGTCGGGCAACGGCCGCGTCACGGCCGGCAGCATCCGGCTCGACGGCGAGGAGCTCGTCGGCGCGAGCGAGAACGCAATGCGCAAGGTGCGCGGCCGCCGCATCGGGCTCGTGCCGCAGGACCCGATGTCGAACCTCAACCCGGTCGCGCGCATCGGCACCCAGGTCGCCGAGACGCTGCTCGCGCACGGGCTCGCCGACCGCCGCACCGTCGACCAGAAGGTCGTCGAGACGCTCGAGGCGGCCGGGCTGCCCGATGCCGCCGAGCGGGCGAAGTCGTACCCGCACGAGTTCTCGGGCGGCATGCGCCAGCGCGCCCTCATCGCGATCGGCCTCGCGTGCCGCCCGCAGCTGCTCATCGCCGACGAGCCCACGAGCGCGCTCGACGTGACCGTGCAGCGCACGATCCTCGATCAGCTGCAGCAGATGACCGAGGAGCTCGGCACCGCCGTGCTCCTCATCACGCACGACCTGGGGCTCGCCGCCGAGCGCGCCCAGCGGGTCGTCGTCATGCACCGCGGCCGCGTCGTCGAGCAGGGTCCGGCGAAGCAGATCCTCGAGGCGCCGCAGCACCCGTACACGCAGTCGCTCGTGAAGGCGGCGCCGTCGGTCGCGATGGCGCGGCTGCGGCCCGAGGACTTCGCGAGCCACGGCGGGGCGGATGCCTCGGAGGCCCCCGACACGATCGTCGAGTTCGAGCACGTCACCAAGGAGTTCCACGTGCGCGGCCGGCGCGAGCCCTTCAAGGCCGTCGACGACGTGTCGCTCTCGGTGCCGCGCGGCAAGACCGTCTCCATCGTGGGCGAGTCCGGCTCCGGCAAGACGACGACGGCGCGGATGCTGCTGAAGGCGTTCGAGCCGACGAGCGGCACGGTGCGCTTCGAGGGCAAGGACGTCTTCGCGCTCTCCCGCGAGGAGCAGAAGGAGTTCCGCCAGCGCGTGCAGCCGGTGTTCCAGGACCCGTACTCGTCGCTCAACCCGATGTTCACGATCGAGCGCATCGTCGAGGAGCCGCTGTCGTTCTACGGCAAGGGGTCGAAGCTCGAGCGCCAGCGCCGCGTGCGCGAGCTGCTCGACCAGGTCGCGCTGCCGTCCGACATGGCGCGCCGCTACCCGTCGGAGCTCTCCGGCGGCCAGCGCCAGCGCGTGGCGATCGCCCGCGCGCTCGCCCTCTCCCCCGACGTGATCGTCTGCGACGAGCCGGTGTCGGCGCTCGACGTGCTCGTGCAGGACCAGATCCTGCGGCTGCTCGGCGACCTGCAGCGCGACCTCGGGCTCAGCTACCTCTTCATCTCGCACGACCTCGCCGTCGTGCGCCTCATCAGCGACTACGTCGCGGTGATGCAGAACGGGAGGCTCGTCGAGGCGGCGACGAGCGAGGAGATCTTCACGAACCCGCGCGACCCGTACACGCGGAGGCTCCTCGCCTCGATCCCCGGCAACGAGCTGCAGATCGCGAGCTGAGCGGCCTCAGCGGGCGCCGGGCAGACCGGGGGCCGGGACGGCCCCCGGAGCTGGGGTCGCGGCAGAGGCCCGAAAGGGCCTCTGCCTCCAGCTCCACCGCTCAGCGCTTGCGGGTGCGGGGGTCCATCGCCTCGCGCAGCGCCTCGCCGAGGAGCGTGAAGCCGAGCGCCGCGATCATGATGCAGATGCCGGGCAGGAACGCGAGCCACGGCGCGATCGCGAGCTCCGCCTGCGCGTAGGTGAGCATGCGGCCCCACTCGGCCGTCTCGGGCCGCCCGCCGCCGAGGCCGAGGAACGACAGCGCCGCCGCGTCGATGACGGCGGTGGCGAGCGTGAGCGTCGCCTGCACGATCACCGGGCCCACCGAGTTCGGCAGCAGGTGCGTCATCGTGATGCGACCGGTGCCGAGGCCCAGGGTGCGGGCGGCGAGCACGTAGTCGGACTCGCGCTGCTGCAGCATCGACGAGCGCAGCAGGCGGGCGAAGATCGGCACCTGCGCGACGCCGATGGCGATCATCACCGCGAGCGGCGTGCGGCCGAGCACCGCGGCGATCGAGACCGCGAGCAGCAGGTGCGGCACCGACAGCAGGATGTCGACCACCCGCATGATGAGGGTGTCGACCCATCCGCCGAACGCGCCCGCCAGGGCGCCCAGCACCATGCCGCCGAGCAGACCGAAGAAGGTGGAGGCGACGCCGATGAGCAGCGACGCCTGCGCGCCCCAGATGAGCTTCGAGAGCACGTCGCCGCCGAAGCGGTCGATGCCGAGCGGGAAGTCGGGCACCTCGCCCGGGCCGGGCAGGTAGGTCGGCAGCCGCAGGCCCGCGCCGGGGGTGGCGAGCTCGGGGTAGGGCGCGAGCACCGGCGCGAGCAGCGCGACGAGCACGAACAGGCTGACGACGACCGCGCCGATCCAGGCGGCGGGGTTGCGGCGCAGCCGCCGCAGCACGTCGCCCCAGAAGCTCCCGGAGCGGCGGGGCTGCCCGGCGTCGCCCTCGGGGACGGGGACGGTCGGGATCGCTTCGGCGGCGCTCACTGGATCCTCACTCTCGGGTCGATGAACGAGTAGGAGATGTCGACGAGCAGGTTGATGAGCGCGTACGACACGGCGATGAAGAGCACGAAGCCCTGCAGCACCGGGAAGTCCCGGGCGAAGATCGCGTCGGCGAGGAAGGCGCCGATGCCGGGGAAGGCGAAGACGGTCTCGGTGAGCACCGCGCCCGAGATGAGCAGGCCGGCCTGCAGGCCGATCGTCGTGACGACGGGGAGCATCGCGTTCCGCAGCACGAAGCGGTTGCGGATCACCTGCTTCGAGACGCCCTTCGCGCGGCCGGTGCGCACGTAGTCGGCGTTCACGACCTCGAGCACGGATGCGCGGGTGATGCGCACGATGATCGCGAGCGGGATCGTGGCGAGCGCGATCGCCGGCAGCAGCAGGTGCACTATCGCGTTGAGCGCCGCGTCGAGCTCGCCGGTGAGGATGCCGTCGAGCACGTAGAAGTTCGTGGCATGCGTCGCATCGACGCCTCTGCTCTGCCTGCCGGTGGAGGGCAGCCAGCCCAGCTGCACGGCGAAGACCCACTTGAGCATGAACGCGAGGAAGAAGACCGGGATCGTGATGCCGATGAGGCTGCCCGTCACCGACAGGTGGTCGAGGAGCCTGCCGTGGTTGCGCGCGGCCCAGTAGCCGAGCGGGATGCCGATGCCGACGGCGAGGATGAGCGCCATCACCGCGAGCTCGACCGTCGCGGGGAAGCGGTTGGCGAACTCCTCGAGCACGGGCCTGCGCGTCTCGATCGAGTTGCCGAAGTCGCCCTGCAGCAGGCGGCCGAGCCAGGTGATGTACTGCTCGGGCAGCGGCCGGTTGAAGCCGTACGCCTCGTTGATGCGCTCGATCGCCTCGGGCGTCGCGCGCTCGCCGAGCAGCGCCGCGGCGGGCCCGCCGGGCAGCGCCCGCACCCAGAAGAACAGCAGCACGGTCAGGCCGAACAGGGTCGGGATCAGCAGCAGCAGGCGTCTGCCGATGGTTCTCAGCACGTGGGTCTCTCCGGGTGGGCGGTCAGGGGTCTGGCGTGCGGCGCGGATGCGCGCCGTGCGTGGCGGATGCCGCGGGCCGAGACCGGCCCGCGGCATCCGGGTGATCGATGCAGGCTACTCGCTCAGCTCGATCATGTTGAACACCTCGTCGTTGACGGGGCTCGCCGGGTAGGAGGTGACCCGCGGGTCGAACGCCAGCGACGGCGCCGGGTGCGCGAGCGGCACGCCGGGCACGAACTGGGCGATCTGCTCGTTGATCTCCTCGTAGGCGGCACCCGCCTCCTCGGGGTCGGGCAGCTGGCGGGCCTCGCTCAGCGCCGAGAACAGCTCCTCGTTCTCGAAGCCCCACTCGTTGGAGTAGCCGTTGAAGAAGACGCCGACGAAGTTGTCGGTGTCGTTGTAGTCACCGGTCCAGCCGAGCAGGTGGATGCCGTGGTCGTCGGTGCCGCGCATGCGGTCGAGGTAGTCGGTCCACTCGTCCGAGACGGGCTCGACGGTGATGCCGACCTCCTGCAGCTGCGAGGAGAGCGTCGTGAAGATGTCCTCCGGGTTCGGCATGTACGGCCGCGAGATGTTGACCGGGTAGTTGAACTGCAGCGTCAGCCCGTCCTCGAAGCCGGCCTCGGCGAGCAGCTCCTGCGCGCGCTCGGGGTCGTACTCGTAGTCGGTCACGCCGTCGTTGTAGCCGTTCACGACATCCGGGATGAACTGCGACGCGACCTCGGTGCCCTCGGGGAGCACCTGCGTCACGAGCGCCTCGCGGTCGATCGCGTGGGCGATCGCCTGGCGCACCCGGATGTCCTGCAGCTCGGGCACCGTCTGGTTGAAGCCGAGGTAGAGGATCGTGAACGGGTCGCGCTGCATCACGTTGAAGCCGGCCTCCTCGAGGGCGGCGGTGTCGGCCGGCGCGACGAGGTCGTAGCCGTCGACGTCGCCCGACTCGAGCGCCTGGCGGCGAGCGGTCGGGTCGTCGATGATGCGGAAGACGATCTCCTGCACCTGGCCCTGCTCGCCCCAGTAGTCGGGGTTGGCCGCGAGCACGACCTCCTCGCCGGGCGACCACGACTCGAACACGAACGGGCCGGTGCCCGTCGGGTGCGCCTCGCCGTACTCGCTGTACTCGGGGGCCTCCTCGGAGCCGCCCACCTCGTCGGCGCCGTACTCCTCCATCGCGGTCGGGCTCTGCATCGCGAACGCCGGGAGCGAGAGGGATGCGATGAAGCCCGAGAAGGGGCGCGTCAGGTTGATCGTCGCGGTCGTCTCGTCGTCGGCGGTGCACGACTCGTAGAGCGCGTCGTCGTCGCCGGCGAAGCCGCCGTAGAGCGAGCCGTAGTAGTACGAGAGGCTCTCGGTCGCGGTGAGGCCGGTCCAGTTGTACCAGCGGTCGAAGTTGGCGCAGACGGCCTCGGCGTCGAACGGGGTGCCGTCGTGGAACATCACGTCGCTCTTCAGTGTGAACGTGTACGACGTGCCGTCCTCGCTCGGCTCCCAGCTCTCGGCGAGCAGCGGGGCGGGGTCGGCGGTGCCCGGCTCGACGCCGACGAGGCCCTCGAAGATCTGGCGGGAGACGCGGAACGTCTCGCCGTCGGACGCGAACGCCGGGTCGAGGCCCGACGGGTCGGACGACGCGGCGAACACGAACGTCGAGTCGACGTCGCTCGGCGCGGCGGTGTCGCCGCCGTCGGTGCCGGAGTCGCGCTCGCTCTGGATGCATCCGGTGAGCACGAGCGTCAGGGCTGCGCCACCTGCGAGGCCTGCGAGCAGGCGTCGCTTCGGGGATGGGATCACGGTGCTGGACCTTTCCTCTTGGGACTGTTCGCACACCGCGCGGCTCGGCCGTGAGCGTGCGTAGGGACAACCTAGCCGCTCATAGGCGCCGCCGATGTCACGGGCGCATCACGATCCGGTTTCGCGCATCCCGGCCGGCGCCCGTCTCGGGCGCCGGATACGACGAGAGCCCCGCCGAAGCGGGGCTCTCGAGGATGCGATCGGTCAGATCGAGGTGACGTCGACCGGGACGCCGGGGCCGAACGTCGTCGAGACGGTGGCCTTCTGGATGTAGCGGCCCTTCGACGACGACGGCTTGAGGCGGACGACCTCGTCGAGCGCTGCCGTGATGTTGTCGGTCAGCTGCTCCTCCGAGAACGAGGCCTTGCCGACGATGAAGTGCACGTTGGCGTGCTTGTCGACGCGGAACTCGATGCGGCCGCCCTTGATGTCGGTCACGGCCTGCGCCACGTTCGGCGTGACGGTGCCCGTCTTCGGGTTCGGCATCAGGCCGCGCGGGCCGAGCACCTTGCCGAGACGGCCGACCTTGCCCATGAGCTCGGGGCTCGCGACGGCGGCGTCGAACTGCGTCCAGCCCGCGGCCACCTTCTCGATGAGCTCGTCGGAGCCGACCTCGTCGGCGCCGGCGGCGATGGCGGCCTCGGCGGCCGGACCCTGCGCGAAGACGATGACGCGAGCGGTCTTGCCGGTGCCGTGAGGAAGAGAAACGGTACCGCGGACCATCTGGTCTGCCTTGCGGGGGTCGACGCCGAGCTTGAGCGCGACCTCGACGGTGGAGTCGGTCTTGCTCGAGCCGGTCTCGCGGGCGAGCGCGACGGCCTCGGCGGGGGTGTACTGCTTGTCAGCCTCGATCTTCGCGGCTGCGGCCCGGTAGGCCTTGGACTTCTGTGCCATGTTCTTCTCCTGTTCCAGAGTTCGCGGTGCGCGCCTGGCCGGCGCTCCCACTGGTGAGCCGAGCGGCTCGGTCGAGGTCAGCCCTCGACGGTGATGCCCATGGAGCGGGCGGTGCCGGCGACGATCTTCTTCGCGCCCTCGATGTCGTTCGCGTTGAGGTCGGGCAGCTTCTGCTGCGCGATCTCCTCGACCTGCGCCATCGTGAGCTTGCCGACCTTCGTCGTGTGCGGGACGCCGGAGCCCTTCTTGACGCCTGCGGCCTTCTTGATGAGCTCTGCGGCCGGCGGGGTCTTGAGCACGAAGTCGAACGAGCGGTCCTCGTAGACGGTGATCTCGACCGGGATGACGTTGCCGCGCTGGTTCTCCGTCGCGGCGTTGTACGCCTTGCAGAACTCCATGATGTTGACGCCGTGCTGGCCGAGCGCCGGACCGACCGGCGGCGCGGGGTTGGCGGCGCCGGCCTGGATCTGCAGCTTGATCAGACCCGTGACCTTCTTCTTGGGTGCCATGTCTCTTCCTTCTTGGTGTGTCGCGGCCGCGCGTCCACCGACGCGCGGGACCGCATCCAGCCCTCTTGAGAGGGACTAGAGCTTGCTGACCTGACCGAAGCCGAGCTCGACCGGAGTCTCGCGCTCGAACAGGCTGACGAGCACGGTGAGCTTGCGGCTCGCCGGCTGGATCTCGCTGATCGTGCCGGGGAAGCCCGCGAACGAGCCCTCGGTGATCGTGATGGTCTCGCCCACCTCGAAGTCGACCTCGACCGCGACCTGGCTGGGCTGCTGCGAGGGCGCCGACTTCTGCTGCTCGGCGAGCTGCTCGTCGGCGATCGGCTTCAGCATCGTGAAGGCCTCGTCGAAGCGCAGCGGGGCGGGGTTGTGGGCGTTGCCGACGAAGCCGGTGACGCCGGGCGTGTGGCGGACGACCGACCAGGTGTCCTCGTCGAGCTCCATGCGCACGAGCACGTAGCCGGGGACGCGCACGCGGTTGACGCGCTTCGCCTGGCCGTTCTTCGTCTCGAGCACGTCCTCCGTGGGGACCTGGATCTCGTAGATGCCGTCGACCTGCATGTTCTCGGCACGCGAGGCGATGTTGGCCTTGACCTTCTTCTCGTAGCCGGCGTACGAGTGGATGACGTACCAGCGGCCGGGCTTCAGGCGCAGCTCGCGCTTGAACTCCTCGTACGGGTCGGCCTCCGGCTCGGCCGGCTTCTCGTCGGCAGGGACGAGGTCGTCGAGCGCCTTGTTCAGCTCGATGTCGAGGTCGTTGACGTCAGACACAGTCCACCTTCTCCTTCACGTCTCGGTCGGGCTCAGCCCGCGAGGCCGAACGGCGGGATGTCACCGAAGATCCACCCGGCCAGGCCGTAGAACACGGTGTCGAAGGCGACCACCAGCAGCATCATCAGCACGACGAACACCAGCACGACGAGCGTGTAGCGGACCAGCTCCTTGCGGGTCGGGGTGACGACCTTGCGGAGCTCGACCAGGACTTCCTTGAGGAAGGTCCACAGGCGCACGAACGGGTTGCGAGACGCACCCTCGCGAGTGCGGGGTGCCTCCTCGATCGCGTTCTCAGCCACGGTGACCCTTCGTTCGTTCGGCCCGGCGAATGCCGAGGCCCATCAGGCGCCCTCGCGGGCGCCTCGAGCAGGGCGGACAGGACTCGAACCTGCAACCTGCGGTTTTGGAGACCGCTGCGCTACCAATTGCGCCACCGCCCTGGGCGGGTGGAGTGCCATGCGCGCCGGCCCCGGCAAGGGCATGCGACATCATGGCGGTCGTCAACCACCAAGGGAACAGCATACGGGGACGGGGCCCGTGCTGTCCACTTCGCCGCCCGGCGCACGCGCGCCGCCGTAGGCTTGGTGCCGTGAACCGCATCGCCGCGCGCATCGCCGCCATCAACGAATCCGCGACCCTGAAGGTCGACGCGAAGGCCAAGGCGCTCAAGGCCGCCGGCCGCGACGTGATCTCCTACGCCGCGGGCGAGCCCGACTTCGCCACGCCCCCGAACATCGTCGAGGCCGCGCAGCGTGCGCTCGCCGACCCGAGGAACTACCGGTACACGCCGGCCCCCGGCCTGCCGGAGCTGCGCGAGGCGATCGCCGCGAAGACCGCGCGCGACTCGGGCCTCGAGGTCGAGGCGAGCCAGACGCTCGTCACGAACGGCGGCAAGCAGTCGGTCTACCAGGCGTTCCAGACGATCCTCGACCCGGGCGACGAGGTGCTCGTGCCGACCCCGTACTGGACGACGTACCCCGAGGCGATCGCCCTCACCGGCGGCGTGCAGGTCGACGTCTTCGCCGGCGCCGACCAGGGCTACCTCGTCACCGTCGACCAGCTCGAGGCCGCCCGCACGGGCCGCACCAAGGCGCTGCTCATGGTGAGCCCCTCGAACCCGACCGGCGCGGTCTACCCGCCCGAGCGCATCCGCGAGATCGCCGAGTGGGCCGACGCCAACGGGCTGTGGGTCATCAGCGACGAGATCTACCAGAACCTCGTCTACGACGGCGAGCGCGCCGTCTCGGTCGTCGAGGCCGTGCCGGCGCTCGCCGACCGCACGATCCTCGTCAACGGGGTCGCGAAGACCTACGCCATGACCGGCTGGCGCGTGGGCTGGATGGTGGGCCCGGCCGACGTCATCAAGGCCGCCGGCAACCTGCAGTCGCACCTGACGAGCAACGTCAACAACGTCGCGCAGCGCGGGGCGCTCGAGGCGCTCACCGGCCCGCAGGACGCGGTCGCCGACATGCTCGCCGCCTTCGACCGCCGCCGCCAGACGATCGTCCGCGAGCTCTCGCGCATCCCCGACGTCTCGGTGCCGACGCCGAAGGGCGCCTTCTACGCGTACGCGGATGTCTCGGGCCTGCTGGGCAGGGAGTGGGGCGGCACGACGCCCACGACGAGCCTCGAGCTCGCCGACCTCATGCTCGAGCAGGCGGATGTCGCCGCGGTGCCGGGCGAGGCGTTCGGGCCCTCGGGCTACCTGCGCTTCTCGTACGCGCTCGGCGACGACGCGCTGCTCGAGGGCGTGCAGCGGCTGCAGCGACTCTTCGGCGCCTGAGCCGGCGCGCTCCGCCGATGGGGGGATGACGGCGCGCCCGAACAGGGCCAGCCTGGAGCCATGCAGCACGCACCAGCGGTCGTCGCGGACGGCCTGACCAAGCGCTACGGCGCGCGCACGGTCGTCGACGACGTCTCGTTCGAGATCGCCGAGGGCGAGACCTTCGCGCTGCTCGGCCCGAACGGCGCGGGCAAGTCGACCACCGACGAGATGCTCGAGGGCTTCCGCGTGCCCACCTCCGGCACCGCCCGCGTGCTCGGTGCCGACCCGCAGCGCGCCGATCGCGACTGGCGCAGCCGCATCGGCGTCGTGCTGCAGTCGACCGGGCAGGCGGGCGCGCTCACGGTGCGCGAGATGCTCACCCACCTCGCGCGCGTGTTCCCGAACGCCCGCGACGTCGACGAGACGATCGAGGCGGTGGGCCTCGCCGAGCACGCGTCGCGGCGCATCGGCAAGCTCTCGGGCGGCCAGCAGCGCCGCGTCGACGTGGCGCTCGGCATCATCGGCCGGCCCGAGGTGCTCTTCCTCGACGAGCCCACCACCGGCTTCGACCCGCAGGCCCGCCGCGCGTTCTGGCAGCTCATCCGCGACGTCGCCGCCGACGGCACCACGATCCTGCTCACGACCCACTACCTCGAGGAGGCCGAGCAGCTCGCGCATCGCGCCGGCATCATCGCCGACGGCCGGCTGCTCGCGCTCGACGAGGTCGACCGCATCGGCGGCGCCGAGTCGCGCACGCCCGTCGTGCGGTGGACGGATGCGTCGGGCCGCCGCGAGGTGCGCACGCGCGAGCCGGCGTCGGTGGTGCGGTCGTTCCCCGGCGAGCCGATCGACCTCGAGGTCATCCGCCCCTCGCTCGAGGACGTCTACCTGAGCCTCATCGGCTCCGTCGAGGCCGAGGAGGCCGCAGCATGACCGCCACCGCGCCCGCCCCGCCGCGCCGGGGCATCCGCCCCGGTCACGTGCTGCGGTGCGCCGCCGACCGCGTGCGCATCGAGCTGCTGCAGTACTTCCGCCGCAGCGACGCGCTGGTCTTCACGTTCCTGTTCCCCGTGCTGCTCTTCGCGATCTTCGCGAGCGCGTTCGGCGCCCTGCCGCCGATGATCGAGCTCGAGGGCCAGCAGGTCACGCAGCCGCAGTACTACCTGCCCGCGATGCTCGCCGCGGGCGTGTTCCTCTCGGGCGTGCAGAACCTCGGCATCGAGATCGCCGTCGAGCGCAACGACGGCACGCTGCAGCGGCTCGCCGCGACGCCGCTGCCGGTGCTGTCGTACTTCCTCGGCAAGCTCGGGCAGCTGCTCGTGACGTCGGTCGCGCAGGCGGGGCTGCTGCTCGCGGTCGCGGTGGGCGTGTTCGGCATCGAGCTGCCCACCGAGCCGGAGCGCTGGCTGACGCTCGCCTGGGTGTTCTTCGCGGCGCTCATCTGCTTCGCGGTGCTCGGCGTCGTGATCGCCCAGATCCCCCGCACCGTCAACAGCGCATCCGCCGTCGTGATCCCGCTCGCGCTGCTGCTGCAGTTCATCTCGGGCATCTACCTCGCCTTCCCGGCGCTGCCGGAGTGGCTGCAGACGATCGCGAACCTGTTCCCGCTCGCGTGGGTCGGGCACGGCATGCGCTACGCGCTGCTGCCCGACATCGGCCGGTACATGGAGGTCGGCGAGGCGTGGAACCTGCCGATGGTCGCCCTCGTGCTCGGCATCTGGGCGGTCGTCGGCACGGTCGTCGCGGCCGTCACCTTCCGCTGGATCCGGCGCAGCTGAGCCCGCGCCGGCCGCCGGGCGCGGCTAGATGTGCTGCGCGTACGACTTGTAGCGCTGCAGCAGGGCCTCCCAGTCGAGGTGGCCCGCGCGGTCGCCCGCGTTGCTCTCGTTCCAGCCGTGGTGCGAGAAGCGCACGTGCGTGCCGCCGTGCGGCAGGTCGGCGAACTCGACCGTGACGGTGGTGTGGTCGCCCTCGTGGAACAGGTGGAACGTGTGCTCGAAGCGCTCGCCCGGGACGGCATCCGTGACCGTGCCCCACTCGCGCTCGCGGCCGTCGCGGTTGCGCTCGACGATGCGGCCGCCGACGTGCGGGTCGACCTCGATGTGGTCGAGGCCGGAGCCGCTCGTGGTCCAGCCCGGGTGCCACCAGTCGGTCATGCCGTGCACGTAGGCGTCCCAGGCTCTGGCCCGGCTCACCGCCACGTCGAGCTCGTGCTCGATCGGTGCCGTGCCGTGCCCTGCCGCGGGCTGCGCGACGTCGTGCTCATCCATGCTGTCCCCCACCGTGTCGACTCTCGACTCTCGCACGTGGCGGGCGGTCGATCAAGCGAGCGGGACGAAGCGCTCCTCGCCGTCGAGCTCCTCGAACAGGGTCAGCGTGAGGTCGGCGGGCGCCTCGAGCCGCGCGTTCAGCGAGCGCCACGGCGTCTCGACGGGCTCTGCGACGACGGTGGCGCCGGCGCCCTCGAGCCGCCGGGTGGCGCCCTGCGCGTCGGCGACCTCGAAGGCGACGCGGATGCGGGGGCTCGGCCGGCCGCCGGCCTCGATGCGGTCGATCATGCGCTTCTGCGCGGGATTGGCGAGTTCGAGCGTGGCCCGGCCCGCGTCGAGGATCGCGACGCGCGCGTCGCCGTCGCCCTCGAAGGCGGCGACCTCGGGCAGGCCGAGCGCGTCGCGGTAGAACGCGAGCGCGGCCTCGAAGTCCTCGGCCTCGACGACGAGGCGCAGCTGCACGGGTGCATCGGTCATGCCGGGTGCAACGCCCGCGCGCGAGCGCCATTCCGCCGTCAGAGCGTCAGCCCCACCATCACGGGCTCGGGCACGAGGTGCACGCCGAACTGGTTCTCGACGCGCGCCTGCACGAAGCGGGCGAGCTCGGCGATCTCCTCGCCGGTGGCGCCGCCGCGGTTCGTGAGCGCGAGCGTGTGCTTCGACGAGATCGCCGCGCGCGATCCGGGAAGCGAGAAGCCGCGCGAGATGCCGGAGTGCTCGATGAGCCAGGCGGCTGAGAGCTTCACGCGCGGCACGGGCCGCTCGAGCGACGGCACGGGCGTGTCGGCGTCGAGCGGCAGCACCGTGGCCTGGGGCTCGGGCGAGACCGACCAGCTCGGCAGCTCCTTCGGCAGCTGCGAGGCGAAGCGGGCCGAGACGATGGGGTTGGTGAAGAACGAGCCCGCGCTCACGGAGTCGGGGTCCTCCGAGAGCACCATGCCCTTCGAGCCGCGGAGCGCCAGCACCGAGTCGCGCACGTCGGTGAGCGGCACGCGCGTGCCGAGCTCGACGCCGAGCGCCGTCGCGAGCTGCTGGTAGGCCACCGGCTGGCTGCGGCCGTCGGGCGAGCGGCGCAGGCGCAGTTCGACCGACAGCACGACGCCCTGCAGGATGCCGCGCTTGATGGCGGAGTCGCGGTAGCCGAGCCGCAGCTCGGAGGCCGGCACCTCGCGCACCTCGAGCGTCTCGGCCTCGAGCAGCTCGATGCCGACGAGCGTCGACGCGATCTCCTGCCCGTAGGCGCCGATGTTCTGGATCGGGGCTGCGCCCGTCGACCCGGGGATGCCGCTCAGCGCCTCGATGCCGGTGAGGCCGTCTGCGACCGCGCGCGCGACGACCTCGTCCCACGGCTCCCCCGCCTCGATGCGCAGCACGACCGAGTCGTCGACGGGCGGCTCCTCGCCGGCCGGGCGGTGCGGCGTCGGTGCCGCGGGCAGCGTGCGGATGCCGCGGGTCGCGACCCGGAGCACGGTGCCCTCGAAGGGCTCGGACGACGCGACCGTGTTGGAGCCGCCGCCGAGCAGCAGCAGCGGCTCGTGGTCGTCGGCGAGCGCCTCGGCGTAGGCCGCCGCGACCTCCTCGCGCGTCGCCGCGTCGATCCAGCGCTGCGCCTCGCCGCCGACCCGCATGGTGGTCGCCTCGGCGAGCGTGCGGCTGCTCATCGGTCCGTCGCCACGACGACCTGCGCCTTGCCGAGCACCGTGCGGCCCTCGGCCGTCACCGTGAGGTCGATGCGCGCCGTGCCCTCGCCGAGCTGGCCGACCGTGGCGACGACGTGCAGCTGCGCGCCCGCCTCCGGGTCGACGACCACCGGCCGGGTGAAGCGCACCTGGTAGTCGAGGATGCGCGCGGGGCCGGCCCAGTCGACCACCGGCTGCACCGCCGCGCCCATCGTCAGCATCCCGTGCGCGAGCACGCCCGGCAGCCCGACGGCGGCGGCGACGTCGTCGCGGTAGTGGATGGGGTTGAAGTCGCCGGAGGCGCCCGCGTAGCGCACGAGCGAGTCGCGGGTGAGGTGCAGGTCGCGCTCGGCGACGACCTGCCCGATCTCGAGCTGCTCCATCGTCACTCCCCCCGCACCACGAGCGTCGACGTGGCCGTGACCACGTGCCGGCCCCGCGCATCCGTGATGACGCTCTCGCTCGTCACCATGTCGTTGCCGCCGAGCGACTTGACGCTCGTGACGGTGAGCTGCGCCGTGAGCTCGTCGCCGGCCACGATCGGCCGCGACGCGGTGAAGCGCTGGTCGCCGTGCACGACGCGCGTGAAGTCGACGCCGGCGCTGTCGTCGTCGAGCAGCTGCCGCAGGGTGAGCTCCTGGATGACGATCGGGAACGTGGGCGGCGCGACGACGTCGGCGTGGCCGGCGGCGCGGGCGGCCTCGACGTCGAGGTGCTCGGGGTGCGCGGCCTGCACGGCGCGCGCGAACTCGCGCACCTTCTCGCGGCCGACCAGGTAGGGGGCCGTGGGCGGGTACTGCCTGCCCTGGATCTCGGGGTTCACTGGCACCCGGCCAGTCTAGGCAGAGCGGCGCTCCTCCCAGAGGGCGGCGACGTGGCTCGCGTCGGTGCCGCAGCAGCCGCCGATCACCGACAGGCCGGGCAGGCGCTCGCGGAGCGCGTCGTGCCCGCGCCGCAGCTCGTCGATGTCGCCGGCGTCGAGGCGGGTCGCGCGGTCGAGCTCGGCGTGGGTGCGGGTCGACGCGTTGCACCGCACGCTCGCGATGCGTCCGAGCCAGGCGCCGCCGTCCCCCAGCCCGCGGAGGACGTGCTGCGGATGCGCGCAGTTGACCATGTAGTGCACGGTGTCGGTCTCGGCGTCGACGAGCTCGATCGCCTCGCGCAGCGGCATGCCGCCGCGGAGCCGGCCGTCCTCCTCCACCGTGAAGCCGATGACCGCCGGCAGCCCGTGGAAGAAGGCCGCGCGGGCGATGCCGATCGCCTCGCCGGGGTCGGAGAGGGTGAAGCCCGTCACCAGGTGCGCGCCGCCCTCGGCGAAGGCGCCGATCTGCGGCTCGTGGTACGTGTGCGCGTCGTCGGGGTCGACGGGCGGGATGTCGGCGTACGCGTCGGCGCGCGGGCCGATCGCGCCGCTAACGAGCACGTCGCGGATGTCGGCGTAGCGCTCGCGCAGCGCCAGCAGGTGGTGCACCGCCAGCACGTTGACGTCGTAGAGCGCGCGCCGGTCGTCGCCGAGCCTCGCGCCCCAGTCGGCGCTCGCCCGCCAGGTGGGCGTCTCGAGCAGGAGCCCAGCCCCGTGGGCCCGTGCCACCGCGGCGTAGCCGTCGTAGTAGTCGTCGAGCACCGCGCGCCCGCGCTCGGTGCGCAGGAGCGGGTAGGCGGCGAACTCCCGGAGCTGCTCGCCGCGGTTGTAGATGAGGTCGGTCTCGAGCCCGCCGTCGGTGACGAACGGATGCGCCGGGCTCGGCCAGGCGAGGCCGGCGCGCACGGGCACGCGGTGGTGGTGGCGCGAGGGCTTCGCGGCGATGGTGGGAGCCATGGACCGGCGCGCGAGCTCGGCCATCGGGGGCCTCCTCGGTCGACAGGTGCGAGCGGGCTCGCCCGCGGGTAGCAGACTACTCGGTCTGGTACGGTCCGTCCATGCCCCGGGACGGCTCCTCCAACCGCCAGCGCATCCTCGACGCCGCCGAGCGGCTCGTGCTGCGCCGCGGCTTCTCCGGCACGGCGCTCGACGAGGTGATCGGCGCGGCCGGCACCAGCAAGGGCGCGTTCTTCCACCACTTCCCGTCGAAGCGGGAGCTCGCGCGCACGCTGCTCGACCGCCACGCCGACCACCTCGTCGCCCTGCTGCTGCGCGCCCACGACCGCGCCGCATCCGTCGACGATCCCGTGGAGCGCGTGGACGCGTTCCTCGGCGAGCTCGAGCGCGCCGCGGCGCGCCCGGGCTCGCTCGCCGCGTCGGCGCTCGCCGAGCACGAGCTGCTGGGCGCCGCGGCGGTCGCGCCCGTGCAGCGCGCCGCCGACGCGTCGCGCGCGGTCGTGCTCGGACTGCTGCGCGCGGCGGCGGCTGCACGCCCGGCGGCGCAGCTCGACGCGGAGGCATGGGCCGACCACGTGTTCGTGACCCTCGAGGGCGCGCAGCTCCTGGCGCGCGCCACCGGCGGCACGGAGCACCTGCGCGAGCAGCTCGGTGTGCTGCGCACCGCCGTCGCCGCGGTGCTCGCGAGCGGGCCGTCGGCGCCCGGGGGCGTCGCGGAGGAGCTCAGCGCGCGAAGAGCGAGCGGGCGAGCGGCGCCGTGAGCGCCGCGACCGTCACCGCCATGAGCGCGCCCGCCACGACGTAGAGCGCGACCACGAGCAGCACCGGGCTCGACTCGTCCACGAACGGCGACGGCGCCGCGGTCCACAGGATGGCCACGAGCCAGGCGCCCATGCTGACTGGCACCCACCGGCCCGCGCCGGGGCGGCGCAGCACGAGCCACTGCGCGACCGGGATGGTCGCGAGCAGCACGACGCCGCCCACGACCAGCAGCACGACCGTCCACGGCCCCTCCGGCAGCCCCACCGTGCTCGGCAGCATGCCGAGCAGCCACGCGAGCGACGCCGCCGCCGCGGTCGCGCCGACCCAGGCGGCCCGTCGCGGCCGGTCGCGCTCCATCGCCGCGTGCTGGCCGGTCGCGAGCGCCGCGCCCTCGACCGCGCCCGCGGCGACGAGCAGCACCAGCCGCTCGGCGTCGCCGAGGCGCAGCGCCTCGGCGAGCACGCCCGCGGCGGCCGCGACCGCGAAGCCGCAGGCCTCGCCGATCGAGACCCAGGCGATCCACCGTCGCACGAAGCGCGAGCGCATGCCCCGAGGCTAGCCAGCGAGCGGCGCCGGGGACAGCGAAGGGGACCGGGCCGATGGCCCGATCCCCTGCCGACTGGCGGTAGCGAGGGCGGGGTTCGAACCCGCGACCTCACGATTATGAGTCGTGCGCTCTCACCAACTGAGCTACCCCGCCAGGACGCCCACCCAAGCACGAAGCATCAAGCGAACGCGAGCCCCGAGCGAGGATTGAACTCGCGACCCCTTCCTTACCATGGAAGTGCTCTACCACTGAGCTATCGGGGCGCTGCCTCGTAGGCAACCGGAAAATCATAGCACCGCGCGCGGGCCCCTCGACACCTGCCGGGGCCGGGCCGGCGCCGGTCAGTCCTCGTGCAGCGTGTCCTTGCTCCAGGCGGCGGTGAGCGTCGGCGCGGCCGGCTCGCCGTGCGCGAGCGCGGCGTCCTGCGAGGCGTTCTCGTCGAGCAGCGCCAGCAGCTCCCGCTCCTCCTCGTCGTCGGTGCGCGGCACCTCGACGCCCGGGAGCGACCACGCCGCGAACGAGGGCCCGGAGCCGGTGAGGCGCAGGCCGCCGAAGCCGAAGGTGCTCGCCCCGCCGTCGCCGAACAGCGGCGCCGGCTCGCCCTCGAGGCTCAGCACGCCCTCCTCGACGACGACGTCGTAGAAGCCGCGCGCAGCGACGCAGAGCACGCTCGACTCGGTGCTCTCGCGCACCCAGACGAGCACCTCCTCGCCCACGTGGACCCAGCGCATCCCCCCGCCCCGCAGCGCCGGCTGGTCGGCGCGCAGCGCGAGCAGCTCGCGGTGCAGGGCGATCGTGCCGGCGTGCTCGTCGAGCGTCGCCCACGGCATCGGCGTGCGGGAGTCCTCGCCGTTGACGCCGGTGAGGCCCAGCTCGTCGCCGGCCCACACCACCGGGATGCCCGGCAGCGACACCGCCATGCCGAGCGCCACGGGCACGGCACCGGGCAGGGCGTTCGTCGCGAAGCGGGGCGTGTCGTGCGTGTCGAGCGCGTTCATGTTGTGCAGCCGCGTGCGCCACGGGATGCCCGCGACGAAGCGCTGGTGCTGCGCGTGCAGGTCGACGCCGGTGTACGACGGGATCACCGAGCGCGCCATGCCGAGGCCCCCGAACGCCGCGGAGCCCGGCACCGACAGCCAGCCCCACACGGGCCGCGTGAAGTTGGCGTAGGTCATCGCGCCGTGCCACGCGTCGCCCTGGAAGTCGTCGGTCGCGTCGTTCGTCGACTCGCCGAGCAGGAGGGTGTCGGGGTTGATGTCGAGCATCGTGCGCCGGATGATCTGGCGCACCTCGGCGTTGAGGTCGTCGCCCTCGTAGCGGCCGGTCATGTTGGCCACATCGATGCGCCACCCGTCGAGCGAGAACGGCGGGCGCAGCCACCGCCCCACCACCGAGTCGGGGCCCTCGATGAAGCGGTCGCGCAGCTCCTGGCTGTTCCAGTTGAGCTTCGGCAGCGAGGCGTGGCCGAGCCACGAGGCGTAGGTGCCGCCCTCGTGGAAGTAGTAGAACTCCCGCTCCGGCGCATCCTCCGACGCCGCGGCGGCGCGGAACCACGCGTGGGTGTCGCCCGTGTGGTTGCTGGTGAGGTCGCCCATCACCTTCAGGCCGCGCGCGTGGGCCGCCTCGACGAGCGAGACGAGCGCCTCGTCGCCGCCGAGCAGCGGGTCGACGACGTCGAAGGTGGATGCGTTGTACCGGTGGTTGGAGTCGCCCGGGAAGACGGGGGTCAGGTACAGCACCGTCGCGCCCAGGTCGACGAGGTGGTCGAGGTGCGCCTCGACGCCCGGCAGGTCGCCGCCGTAGAGCTGCTCGGAGACGCCCGGGCCGGAGCCGACCACCGGGTCGTCCCAGGCCGCCGCGACCGCCCACGCGGGCGTCGGGTGCTCGTCGGCCTGCGCCGAGCGCGCGAACCGGTCGGGGAACACCTGGTAGAGCACCGCATCCGTCGCCCACGCCGGCGGCGGCTCGTGCGCGACGAGCGCGAAGTCGGCGTCGTCGCGCGTCTCGATGCGGTGCACGCCCTCCTGGTTGATCCAGTCGGTCTGCCCCGACTGCCAGTGCACGAGCCAGCGGTAGCGGTGCACGGGGTTCGCGACCCGGATCTCGGCCTCCCACCAGTGGTAGGCGCCTGCGGTGCCGATGTGCACGGCCTTGTTGAAGAACGGCTCGCGGTCGGGGTTCGACCGCACGAGCACCTCGAGCGGCTCGTCGTGGGCGATCGGGATGCGCAGGCGCACCCGCACCGTGTCGCCGAGCGAGGGCGTCAGGGTCGAGACGTGGAGGGCGGAGCCGTCGTGGTGGGGCTGGAGCACCCGACCACGCTAGGGCACGTGTCGAGCTTCCCGAAACCGCGGGGTCTCGGCCCGGAGCCGCGGGGTTCGGGGAAGCTCGACCGGGCTCAGAGGTCGCGCCCCGAGTCGGCGGGCTCCTCGCCCTGGAAGCGGACGATGTTCACGATCGCCGCGGCGAGACCGCCCCACAGGACGACCATGGCCGCGACCATCATCACGAGCGCTCCGGCGGTCATCGGATCACCTCCTCGTCGTGCTCCGGCGCCTCGAGCGGCGTCGTCGCCTTCCACTTCGGGATGGAGAGCAGGATGCCGGCCACGAGCGCGGCGCCCGCGACTCCCCACCCGAACACGCCGAGCATCCACGCCGGGAAGCCGCCGTAGGGCTCGCCGATCGCGGTCACGAGCTCGAGCACGAGCATGACCGCGAGCAGCACCGGCGTGACGAACGTGACGAGCACGACCCACCAGCGGCCGAGGCGCACCGAGCCGTAGCGGCTCATGTGGTCGGCGAACCACGGCACGCGCCGCACCGCCCACGCCACGGCCAGCATGGCGACGAGCGCGACGAGCAGGATGCCGAAGCGGTTGATGAAGTAGTCGGCGATGTCGAGCACGAGGATGCCGCTCGTGGTCGTGAAGAGCAGGATGCTGATGGCCGCCATCGGCACGGTCACGGCGAGCGTCGCGGCGATGCGGCTCATCTCGAGCTTGTCGCGCACGGCCGAGATGACGACCTCGAGGATGCTCACGAGGGACGTGAAGCCGGCGAGCACGAGCGAGACGAAGAAGAGCACGCCGAGCAGCGCCCCGAACGGGGCCTCGGAGATGATCGCCGGGAAGGCGATGAAGGCGAGGCCGATGCCGCCGGCCACCACGTCGGCGACCGCCGCGCCCGATGCCTGTGCGAGGAAGCCGAGCGCCGCGAACACGCCGATGCCGGCGAGCAGCTCGAAGCCGGAGTTGGCGAAGCCGACGACGAAGCCGGAGCCCGTCATGTCGATCTTGCGGCCCACGTACGAGGCGTAGGTGATCATGATGCCGAAGCCGACCGAGAGCGAGAAGAAGATCTGGCCGAAGGCGCTCGCCCAGACGGCCGGATCGAGCAGCGCCGCCCAGTTGGGCTCGAAGAGGGTCTGGAGGCCGTCGATCGCGCCCGGGAGCGTGAGCGCCTGCACGACGAGCGCGCCGAAGGCGATCAGCAGCACCGGGATGAAGATGACCGCGGTCGCGCCGATGCCCTTCTGGACGCCGAGCGCCATGACCGCGATGGCCACCGCCCAGATGATGACCATCGGGATGAGCACGGCCGGCACGAAGTCGAGCGTGACGCCCGTCTCGGCGGCCTGCAGGAAGTCGGCGAAGAAGAAGGTCTCGGGGTCGTCGCCCCACGCCTGCGTGAACGAGAAGCCGACGTACTGCACCGACCAGGCGAGGATCGCCGCGTAGTAGACCGAGATGACGACGCAGATGGCGACCTGCCACCAGCCGATGAACTCGAGCCGCCGCGACAGCCGCGCGAACGACAGCGGCGCCGAGCCGCGCTGCGAGTGGCCGATCGCGTAGTCGAGCAGGAGCAGCGGGATGCCGGCCACGAGCAGCGCCACGAGGTAGGGCAGGATGAACGCTCCGCCGCCGCCCTCGTAGGCCACGTAGGGGAAGCGCCAGATGTTGCCGAGCCCGACGGCGGAGCCGATCGCGGCCATGATGAAGACCGTCTTGTTCGAGAACCGGCCTCGGTCGATCGGCGCACGCGTCTGGGACATGCCCCTACCGTGCCACACCGCGGCGCGCCGCGGCACGCCCTACTTGACGGCGCCCGCGGTGAGGCCGCTGACGATGTACTTCTGCAGCCAGAGGAAGAGCACCATCACGGGGATGGCCGCGAGCACCGCGCCTGCCGCGAAGACCGGGTAGTTGGTGCTCGTCTCCTCGGAGACGTAGCGGAACAGGCCCACCGCGAGCGTCAGCTTGTCGGGGCTCGTGAGGATGACCGACGACAGCACGAAGTCGCTCGTCGTGCCGATGAACGACAGCAGGCCGATGACGGCGAGGATGGGCGCCACGAGTCGCAGGATGATCGTGAAGAAGATGCGGGCGTGGCCGGCCCCGTCGAGCTTCGCCGCCTCGTCGATCGACGCGGGCACGGTGCTGAAGAAGCCGTACATCAGGTAGGTGTTCACGCCGAGGGCGCCGCCCAGGTAGACCATGATCAGGCCGATGAGCGAGTCGAGGCCGATGGCGGGGAACACCTCGCCGATGCCGCGCATGAGCAGGTAGATCGCGACCACCGCGAGCAGCTGCGGGAACATCTGCACGATGATGAGCGCGAGCAGGCCCGGCCGCCTGCCGGTGAAGCGCATCCGGCTGAACGCGTAGGCGGCGAGCGCGCCGAGGAACACGGTGCCGATCGACGTCGCGAGCCCGACGATCATGGTGTTCGCGAACCAGGCGCCGTAGGGCCGGCGCGGATCGCTGAAGAGGTCGACGTAGTTCTGCACCGACAGCTCGCGGAACAGCACGTTCGAGCCGGTGAGCGTGCCGCCGGGGTTGAGGGATGCGCTCAGCACGTAGACGAGCGGGAAGGTCGCGAAGATGACCACCGCGATGCCGACGAGGTGCCGCCAGCCGAGCTCGCGCATCCACTTGCCGAACCGCATGCGGGGCTGCGGGACGGGGGTGCGCTCCTTCGGCGGGGCGACCGGGTTCGAGTCGATGCTCATCAGTTGAGATCCTCCAGCGCCTTGGTGCGACGGAACGCGATCGCGGAGACGGTCGCGACGACGATGAAGATGATGATCGAGAGCGCGGCCGCGAGGCCGTAGTCGCGGGTGCCGCCCTCGAACGCGGTCTTGTAGACGAGGGTGATGAGCAGGTCGGTGTGCCCGACGTTCTCCTCGATGCCCTGCATGCGCGGGCCGCCGCGCGTGAGCATGTAGATGGTGTTGAAGTTGTTGAAGTTGAACGCGAACGACGAGATCAGCAGCGGCGCCGTCGAGACGAGCAGCAGCGGGAACTTGATGCGGCCGAACACCTGCCAGCCCGTCGCGCCGTCGACCGCGGCCGCCTCGGTGAGCTCCTCCGGGATCGACTGCAGCGCGCCGAGGCAGATGAGGAACATGTAGGGGAAGCCGAGCCAGACGTTCACGACGATCATCGAGACCTTCGCGAGCCACGGATCGGTGAGCCACGGGATGTCGGCGGAGCCGAAGATGGCGTTGTTGACGAAGCCGAACTCGGTGTTGAGCAGGCCCAGCCACACGAGCGCGCCGAGGAACGACGGGAACGCGTACGGGAGGATCGACAGCACCCGGTAGACCTGCTTCGACCGCATGCGCGGGTCGTTGAGCGCGATCGCGAGGAAGAGGCCGAGGAAGAACGAGATGCCGACCGACAGGATCGCGAACGCGAACGTCCAGGCCATCACCGACAGCAGCGCACCGCCGTAGCGGGGGTTCTCGAACGGGTAGAGGAAGTTCTCGCCGCCGACGAAGATCTGCCAGCCGGTGCCGAGCTGCTGCCCGTCGGCGGACTCGAAGGCGCCGTTGCCCCGATCCTCGTAGACCGTGCCGGTGAGCGTGTCGGTCATGGTGCCGGCGGCCTCGTCGTAGACGAAGGTCGACTCGAAGACGTAGGCGTTCACCGCGTCGGTGGTGCGCAGGAAGCCGTCGGCGAGGTCGTCGGAGAGCGGCACCTGCAGCGCCGCGATCTCCTGCTGGCGCTGCAGGATGTCCTGCATGGCGAGGCTCGTCCAGCCCTCGACGGCGACGGCGCGCTCACCCTCGAGCGTGACGGCGCCCGGGTCGACGGGCTCGAGCGGCTCCTCCTGGGTGCCGACGAGCACCTCGCCCTCGGGCGAGGTCGCGAGCAGGCCGAGTCCGCCCAGGCCGTCGACGACGGTGACGCGGTAGGCGGGCGAGCCCTCGACGCGCTGCGTGTTCTGCAGCACGATCGATGCGACGGCGTCCTCCTTGGTGGAGTTGTGGCCGTCGCCGTAGTTCGTGAAGGCGATGATCATCGAGTAGACGATCACGAAGATCTGGAAGATGCCGAGGAAGATGAGGCCCGGCGTGAGGTACTTCGCGGGCAGCAGGCCCGGGCTGAGGTAGATCCAGTTGACCAGCAGCGTGACGATGAGCACGATGCCGGCGACCGCGTAGTCGCCCTTGAAGAAGAGCGCCGACATCGCGAACACCGCGACGGCGTCGACGAGCGAGAGCAGCACGATCTTCACGGCGAGCACGCGCATGCTCGGCGGCTGGTGGTGGATGCCCCGCTTCGGGGCCTTCGCGGGCGCCTTCGGGGCGGACGTCGTCGTCACACGGATCTCCTCTGCGCCCCGGATGGGCGCGGCCGATGGGATGGGACGGCGGCCGGCCCCAGCAGGGCCGGCCGCCGCCATGAGGGGATCAGCCCTCCAGGGTGCCCTGGATCTTCTCCGCCATCGCGGTCCACAGCGCGGCGGGGTCGCCGCCCTGCTGCGCGATGATCTGCGCCTCGGTGGTGCCCCAGTCGGCCCACAGCGCGTCCATCTCGGGGATGTTCGGCATCGGGACGCCCTCGGCGCCGACGGCGCCGAACGCTGCGACGTCCTCGTTCGACTGCGCGGCCTCGAAGGCCGACGACAGCGCGGGGGCGCGCTGGCCCGACTCGAAGATGGCCGTCTGGGCCTCCTCGCCGGCGACGTACTCGGTGATGAACTGCGACGCGACGATCGGGTTGTTGGCGTAGGCCGAGACCATGAAGCCCTGCACGCCGACGAACGGCGTGGCGGGCTGGCCGCCGGCCGAGGGGATCTCGCTCACCGCGTACTCGATGCCAGCGTCCTGGAAGGTGCTGAGGTTCCACGGACCGGTGATCGTGTACGGCGAGGCGCCGTTCGCGAACTGCTCCTTGGCGATGTCCTGCGAGATGTTCGGGTTGATGATGCCCTGCGCGCCCCACTCGCCGAGCGCGGTCGCGAACGCGACGTTGCCCTCGTTGCCGAGCTGCAGGTCGTCAGCGTTGTACGAGCCGTCCTCGTTGATGCCGAAGACGGGGCCGCCGAACGACGCCTGCATCGGGTACAGGTGGTACGGGTCGGCGTTGTTCGGGTCGATGCCGACGAGCAGCGGGAACTCCGCCTCGCCGGACTCCACCGCGGCCTGGCCGGTCGCGACGAGGTCGTCCCACGACGCGGGCGCCTCGGGCGCGAGGGCCGTGTTGCGCACGAGCGCAATGTTCTCGATCGAGACGGGCACGCCGTAGACGGAGCCCTCGTAGGTCATGGCCTGGATCGAGACCTCCTCGAAGTCGCCGGCGATCTCGCCGAGCTCGACCGGGGAGATGACGCCGTTCTGGACGAGCTTGCCGATCCAGTCGTGGGCGCCGAGGACCACGTCGGGGCCCTCGCCGGACGGCGCCTGGGTCGTCAGGTCGTCGCGGATGGTGCCGAAGTCCTTGATGACGACCTCGACGGTCGTGCCGGTCTCCTCCTCGAACGTCGAGACGACGCCCTCGAGCGCCGCGGCGCGGTTCTCGTCCATCCAGACGACGAGCTCGCCGCCGCCCTGGGGCGCCGGGCTCTCGCTGCCGCCCTCCGTGGGGGCGGGGGTGCCGCCGCCGGCGCAGGCCGCGAGCGTGAGCGCGAGCGCTCCGACCCCGGCCGCCTTCATGAGGCCGCTGTGCTTCATGGTGCCTTCTTTCGCTTGTGGGGCTCCGTCGCCGACGGCCATCGTCGGCAGGGCCCGGCTCATCGTGGCCGACGTCCCCCGGTCATGCAAGCCGAGAGCGGCGCGCTCGGCGCAATCGTTGGCAAGTCGTGACCTTCGCCGCCCGGGTGAGCCCGAGGGCGCCGTCCCCTAGCCTTGGTGCCATGACCGACGCTCAGACGCAGTCCGCAGCGCTCCAGGCCGCCCCCGGCGGCGAGTGGTGGCGCTCCGCAGTCATCTACCAGATCTACCCGCGCAGCTTCGCCGACGCATCCGGCGACGGTGTCGGCGACCTCGCCGGCATCGCGTCCCGCCTGCCGGCGGTCGCCGAGCTCGGCGTCGACGCCGTGTGGCTCAGCCCCTTCTACCGCTCGCCGCAGCGCGACGCGGGCTACGACGTCGCCGACTACATGGACGTCGACCCGCTGTTCGGCACGCTCGACGACTTCGACCGGATGCTCGAGACGGCCCACGGGCTGGGCCTGCGGGTGATCGTCGACCTCGTCCCCAACCACTCCTCGAACGAGCACCCGTGGTTCCAGGAGGCGCTCCGCTCCGCGCCCGGCAGCGAGGCCCGCTCGCGCTACATCTTCCGCGACGGCAAGGGCGAGCAGGGCGAGCTGCCGCCCAACAACTGGCAGAGCGTCTTCGGCGGCCCCGCCTGGACGCGCGTGCCGGACGGCCAGTGGTACCTGCACCTGTTCGACACCTCGCAGCCCGACTTCGACTGGGACAACCCGGTCGTCGGCGACATGTTCGTCGAGGTGCTGCGCTTCTGGCTCGACCGGGGCGTCGACGGCTTCCGCGTCGACGTCGCGCACGGCAACGCGAAGGCGGAGGGCCTGCCCGACGTCGACGAGGAGCTCATCGCCGCCGGCTCGATGGACTCGCCCTTCTTCGGCCAGGAGCACGTGCACGAGATCTACCGCCGCTGGCGCCTGGTGCTCGAGGAGTACGAGGGCGACCGCGTGCTGTGCGCCGAGGCGTGGGTGAGCCCGCTCGAGAAGATGGCGCGCTTCGTGCGCCCGGACGAGATGCACCAGGCCTTCAACTTCGTCTACCTCGAGACGCCGTGGGACGCGACGCTGCTGCGCCAGGTGATCGACGACTCCATCCGCGCCTTCGGCGAGGTCGGCGCTCCGCCCACCTGGGTGCTCTCGAACCACGACACGATCCGGCACCGCACGCGCCTCGCGCTCGTGCCGCCGCCGCCCCACGGCGCCGGCATCGGCCCGACCTCGAAGTCGAAGGCCGACCCGGTGGTGTCGCTGCGCCGCGGCCGCGCCGCGACGGCGCTCATGCTTGCGCTGCCCGGCGGCGCCTACCTGTACCAGGGCGAGGAGCTCGGGCTGCCCGAGGTCACCGCGATCGAGCCGCACCAGCGGCAGGACCCGACGTTCGCGCGCACGCAGGGCGAGCTGTGGGGCCGCGACGGCTGCCGCGTGCCGATCCCGTGGGAGGCCGATGCGCCCGCGTACGGCTTCAGCGGCACGGGCGAGACGTGGCTTCCCCAGCCGCCGCTGTGGGCGCAGCTCGCGCGCGACGCGCAGGAGGGCGTCGCCGGCTCGACGCTCGAGATGTACCGGCGCGCCCTCGCGCTGCGGCAGGAGCTGCAGCTGGGCTCGGGCGCGCTCGAGTGGCTCGACGTGGGCCCGACGGCGCTCGCGTTCCGGAACGGCCCGGTGACCGTGGTCGCGAACCTCGGGCACGACGCGGTCGACGTGCCGCGCGGCGAGATCCTGCTGTCGTCGTCGCCGCTCGACTCGGCCTCGCTCTCGGCCGACGACGTCGTGTGGGTCCGCACCGGCTGACCCTCCGTCGACGACGAAGGGCCCCGCCGCTCGGCGGGCCCCTTCGTGCGTGCGGGCGCGTCAGTACGCGCGGTACTCGAGGTTCATCTCGCGCGTCTGCAGCCACAGCACCGGGTCGTACGAGACGTAGTCGCTGTTCTTCAGCTCGAGGTGCAGGTGCGGGCCCGTCGAGCGGCCGGAGTTGCCGACCTGGCCGATGACGGTCGTGATGTCGACGACCTGGCCGACCTCGACCTGGATCGAGCCGGGCAGCATGTGCGCGTACCAGGACTGCACGAACTGGCCGTCGATGTTGTGGTCGATGAAGACGGCGTAGCCGCCGCCGCCAGGGTTGTTGCCCTGCCACACGGCCGACACGACGCCGTTCGCGATCGGGCGGATGTCGGTCCCGAGGCCCGGCGTGAAGTCGGCGCCGCCGTGGAAGCCGCCGGGCCGGTAGCCGAAGCCGCTCGACATCGGCACCTGGTCCATGCCCGGGAACGGCGTCTGTACGAAGCCGGTGTTCAGCATCCCCCACACCTGCGGGAACGCGGGGTCGCCGCCGTAGGACGGGCCGGGCGACTCGCCGTCGGCGACCGCCTGGTATGCGGCGAGCTCGCCCTCGGACATGCGGGCGGCGGCGATCTGGTCGTTGACGACCACGTCGTCGCGGGCGAAGAACGTGGTGCCCTCGGTGGCGACGCCGGCGAGGGTCTGCTCGCCCTCGTGGATCTCGGCGACCTCGGGGTCGAGCCCGGTGGGCGACTGCACGGCCTGCGCGGGCAGCGACGTGACGACCACGAGCGAGCCGATGAACAGCAGCGCGCCGCCGGCGGTGATCTTCTGCGCGATGCCGCGCAGGCTCGAGGTGCGGCGCGGCGGCGGCGCGATCGAGACGGTCTGCCGCACGACGCGGGGCGCGAGCGCGCGCGGCTGGCGCACCCCCGGCACCTGGTCGCCGCCGTTGCCGAGCGACGGCGCGTCGACCGTGATGAGCGGCTCGGTGAAGGTCGGCTCGGCGATCTGCACGGGCAGCTCGTGGGCGATGCGCGTGGCCGCCTCGCGCATGGCGCGACGCGTCGTGTAGAGCGGGGCGGAGCCCTCGACGACCATGACGCGCTCGGCGGCGCGCGCCTCGCTCGCCGTAAGCGCGATCGACTCGGCCGCGCGCTGCTGCTCGCGCAGCTGGCGTCGCGTGAGCCCCTGCTCGGCGGGTCGCCTGACGTCCTCAGCAGACGAGCGGAGTGCTCGTCGGGTGGGGTTGGTCACGCGGGGGCCGTCCTAGAGGTCGTGGTCACAGGGTTCGCGAAGCGCTGGATCCAGCGGAATGGCAGCCCTGCCGCCACCGATCGTGGCATGAACCGGACGTCAGGTGCAAAGGCACGCTGGGGATGCTCTCGTCGCACGCTCCGACCACCAAATGTAACGGATCGGTAACGGCGAGACAAGGGTGTGTCCGATCGTCAGATCTCGTCGGGACGCATGTCGGCGAGCAGCACGGCCAGCTCGTCGGCGACCCGGGCGTGCCCCGCCAGCAGGAACGCGGTGCTCGCCGGCGCCCCCTGCCATCCGCGCACGACGCCGCCGGCCTCCTCGACGAGCAGAGCGCCGGCCGCCATGTCCCACGGCTGCAGCCCGACCTCGTAGTAGGCGTTCAGCCTGCCGCTGGCCACCCAGGCGAGGTCGAGCGAGGCCGAGCCTCCCCGCCGGATGTCGCGCACCGAGCCGATCAGGCGCTGCACCACAGCGGCCTGCCGCTGCCGGCGGCCCGCGTCGTACCCGAACCCCGTGGCGACGAGCGCGACCTCGGCGGGCACCGCATCCGCCACCCGGATCTCGCGGCCGTCGCGGCGGGCGCCGCCTCCGCGGAGCGCCTCGTAGCGCTCGCCCGTGGCGGCGTTGACGACGGCGGCGGACACGGCGCGCCAGGTGGTCGGGTCGGGCTCGCCCTCGACGAGCGCGATCGAGACCGCGTAGGCGGGGATGTCGTAGAAGTAGTTGACGGTGCCGTCGATCGGGTCGATGACCCACGTGAAGCCCGACGTGCCCGCGACGCTCGTACCCTCCTCGCCGAGGATGCCGTCGTCGGGGCGCGCGGCGCGGATGCGGTCGACCACGAGCCGCTCGACCTCGCGGTCGGCCTCGGTGACGATGTCGACGAGGCTCGACTTGCTCGCGGCCACCGCGACGCCCTCGGCCCGGCGCGTGCGCGCGAGCTCGGCCGCCTCGACGGCGAGCCCGACGTTCAGTTCGTGGAGCTCGCGCATGCCTCGAACCTACCGCGCGCGACGGAGGTCGCGCGGAGGTCGCAGGCGCTCCTGTGGGCCATGTATCCTTGACGACGGCCTGCACGGCCTCGGCGAGTTACCCAAGCGGCCAAAGGGATCTGACTGTAAATCAGCTGTCATCGACTTCGGGGGTTCGAATCCCTCACTCGCCACATCCGGAAGCCCCGCCCTCGAGGCGGGGCTTCGTCGTTCCCGCCGGCCTCGCCCGCGCGGCGCCGCTCAGCGAGGGATGGGGCGGAGCGGCGGGGACGCCTAGGATCGGGGCATGGCAGATTCCTCGTTCGATGTAGTCAGCAAGGTCGACAAGATGGAGGCCGACAACGCCGTCAACCAGGCGCGCAAGGAGGTCGAGCAGCGCTACGACTTCAAGGGCGTCGGGGCGGATGTCGCGTGGAGCGGCGAGAAGCTGCTGCTGAAGGCCTCGAGCGAGGAGCGCGTCAAGGCGGTGCTCGACGTCGTGCAGTCGAAGTTCATCAAGCGCGGCATCGACCTGAAGATGCTCGACCAGGGCGACCCCTACCCCTCGGGCAAGGAGTTCCGCATCGAGATCGGCCTGAAGGACGGCATCTCGAGCGAGGACGCCAAGAAGGTCACGAAGCTCGTGCGCGAGCAGGGCCCCAAGACCGTCAAGACGCAGATCCAGGGCGACGAGGTGCGCGTCACCTCGAAGAGCCGCGACGACCTGCAGGCGACGATCCAGCTGCTCAAGGGCGCCGACCTCGACATCGACCTGCAGTTCGTCAACTTCCGCTGACGCCGGGCTGAGCGAACCAGGTGGACCCGACCGTCGCCCAGGTCCTCGGCGCGCTCTTCATCGCACTCGACATCGCGCTGCGCCTGCTCGCCCTCGTCGTCGTGCCCTACGAGCGGCGGCCCGCCTCGGCGATCGCGTGGCTGCTCATCATCATGATCCAGCCCATCCTCGGCTGGATCCTGTTCGGCCTGCTCGGCAACAACCGCCTCTCGCGGGGGCGGCGCGAGAAGATGGCCGCCATCCAGGAGCTCATCGGCGAGAGCACCCTCGACATCGACGACGCGCCCGCGCCCCGCGACCGGCCGGAGTGGCTCGGCGGCATCCTGCAGCTCAACCGCTCGCTGTCGTCGATGCCGCACCTGGGCCCGGCCGAGGCCATCGTGTGGGGCGAGTTCGACGCGCAGCTCGAGGCGATGGCACGGCGCATCGACGAGGCCGAGTCGTTCGTGCACGTCGAGTTCTACCTGCTCGTCGCCTCCGAGCGCACCGAGGTGTTCTTCGCCGCGCTCGAGCGCGCGACCGCGCGCGGCGTCACCGTGCGGGTGCTCGTCGACCACCTCACGAGCCGCCGCTACCCGCGCCGCAAGCAGACCATCGCGAGGCTCGAGGCGATGGGCGCCGAGTGGCGCGACATGCTGCCGCTGCGCCCCCTCCGCCGGCAGTGGCAGCGGCCCGACCTGCGCAACCACCGCAAGCTCGTCGTCATCGACGGCGCCGTCGGCTTCACGGGCTCGCTCAACCTCGTCGACCCCTCCTACCTGCTGCGCAAGAACCTCCGCCGCGGCCTGCAGTGGCGCGACACCTGGCTCGAGTTCTCGGGGCCGCCCGTGCGCGCCCTCGACGTGCTGTTCTGGTCGGACTGGTGGGCCGAGACGAACGAGCTCGCCGAGCTCGCGACCAGCGCGACGACGCCCGACGGCGACCTCAACGCATCCGTCGTGCCCTCCGGCCCCGGCTTCGAGGGCGAGATCAACCTGCGCATCTTCGTCGAGCTCGTGCACGCGGCGCAGGAGCGCATCACGATCGTGAGCCCCTACTTCGTGCCCGACGAGACGATGCGCTACGCGATCACGTCGGCGGCGATGCGCGGCGTCGACGTCGAGCTCTTCGCGAGCGAGATCGGCGACCAGTTCTGGACGTACCACGCCCAGCGCTCCTACTACGAGGAGCTGCTGCGGGCGGGCGTGCGCATCACCCTCTTCGCGAAGCCGACGGTGCTGCACTCGAAGTTCATGACCTTCGACGACCAGGTCTCGGTGATCGGCTCGTCGAACATCGACATGCGGTCGTTCGGCCTGAACTTCGAGGTCTCGATGCTCGTCGAGGGCCACGGGATGGTGGCGCAGCTCGAGGGCATCGCCGAGGCGTACCGCCAGCAGTCGACCGAGCTCACGCTCGAGGCGTGGATGGCCCGGCACCGGGTGGCGCAGATGTTCGACAGCATCGCGCGCCTGAGCTCGGCGCTGCAGTAGCCGCTCAGCCGAGCAGCATCGCGAGCGCCACGCCCAGCGCGAAGGCGATCACGACGGCGCGCAGCAGCCACGACGGCACCCGCCGCGACAGCCACCCGCCGGCGATGCCGCCGAGCAGCGAGCCGCCGAGCATCACGACCACGACGCCCCAGTCGACGAGCGGCGAGAAGGCGAGGATGAGCGCGCCCGTGCCGTTGATGACGCCCGCGACGACGTTCTTCAGCGCGTTGTGGTGCTGCAGCGAGTCGTGGATCAGGAGGCCGAGCATCGCGAGCATCATCACGCCGATGCCGGCGCCGAAGTAGGAGCCGTAGACGCCGATGAGCACGAACGCGGCCTTCGCCGCCCAGCCGCCCGTCGCATCCACGTCGTAGGCGTCGTCGGCCGAGCGCCCGAGCCGGGCGGCGATGAGCGGCTGCACGGCGAACAGCGCGGCCGCCGCGAGCACGAGCCAGGGCACGATCGCGGTGAACGCGTCGGAGGGCGTGAGCAGCAGCAGCACCGCGCCGACCGCGCCGCCGACCGCCGCGAACGGCGCGTTCACGAGGAACCGCCGGCGCTGCCGGCGCAGCTCCTGCCGGTAGCTCCACGCGCCGCCGAGCGTGCCGAGCAGCAGCCCGATCGACGACGTCATGTTCGCCGCGAGCGGGCTCATGCCTGCCGCGAGCATCGCCGGGAAGGTGATGAGCGTGCCGCCGCCGGCCGCCGCGTTGATCGCGCCCGCGCCGACGGCGGCGAGCGCGATCAGCAGCAGCCCGGCGGGCTCCAAGTCAGCGCTCGTCGCGCGAGACGGCGATCATCTCGTCGCGCGGCACCACCTTGACGCGGGCGCGGCCGTGCGGGGCGCCGAGCGCCATCTCGTGCTCGTCGAGGCGGATCCAGCCGGCGATGTCGGTCCAGGCGACGCCGCGCTCGGCGAGCAGCCGCGGCACGGCATCCGCGTCGTACGGCTCGGGGGTCCACCACGAGTGCTCGTCGGAGAGCAGCTGCTCGATGGTCTCCTTCGCGTCGGACTTCGTGTGGCCGATGAGGCCCACCGGTCCGCGCTTGATCCAGCCCGTCGCGTACATGCCGGGCACGGGGCGCGAGCCGTCCTGCACGCGGCCGGCGATGTTCGGGATGACGCCGCGGCGCTCGTCGAAGGGCACCTCCGGCAGCGGCGACGAGAAGTAGCCGACCGCGCGGTAGACGGCCTGCACGGGGATCTCCCGGAACTCGCCGGTGCCCTCGAGCCCGTGCTCCGTCGGGCGCGTGCGCTCGACGCGCAGCGCCTCGACCCTGCCGTCGCCGAGCACCGCATCCGGCCGCGACCAGAAGTGCAGGTGCAGGCGGCGGGAGGCGTGGCCGACCTCGCGCTGGCGCCACTGGTCGAGCACGCGCGAGATGACGAGGATCTGCTTGTTCTGCTTCTGCTGCTCCTCGTCGGGGTCGACGCCGAAGTCCTCGTCGTGGAGGATCATGTCGACGTCGCGCAGCTCGCCGAGCTCGCGCAGCTCGAGCGGCGTGAACTTCACGCCGAGCGGCCCGCGGCGGCCGAAGACGTGCACGTCGGTGACCGGGGATGCCTCGAGGCCGGCGACGACGTTGGCGGGCACCTCGGTGGGGAGCAGGTCCTCCGGGTGCTTCACCAGCATGCGGGCGACGTCGAGCGCGACGTTGCCGTTGCCGATGACGGCGATCTCCTTCGCCTCGAGCGGCCACTCGCGGGGCACGTCGGGGTGGCCGTCGTACCAGGAGACGAAGTCGGCGGCGCCGTAGGAGCCGGGCAGGTCGATGCCGGGGATCTCGAGCGGGGCGTCCTTCGTGGCGCCGGTCGCGAAGATCACGCCGTGGAACAGCCGCTCGAGGTCGGCCACGTGGATGTCCTCGCCGAAGCGCACGTTGCCGAACAGGCGCACGACGCCCGACTCGAGCACCTCGCGGAGCGCGGCGATGATGCCCTTGATGCGGGGGTGGTCGGGCGCGACGCCGTAGCGGACGAGCCCGTAGGGCGCGGGCAGGTGCTCGAACAGGTCGATGAGCACGTCGCCTCCGGCCTCGGCGACCGACTTCTTCAGGATGTCGGCGGCGTAGATGCCGGCGGGGCCGGCGCCGACCACGGCGATGCGGAGCGGAGCGCTCACGGTCCTCCTCGGGATGCGGGGCGGCCGCGCCGCCCGGTCTGGTGCGAAGTCAGCGGGTGCGCGAGACGACGTGCTCGGCGAAGGCCTCGAGCGCGCGCCGCACGGTGCCCGAGGGCAGCGACGCGAGCGCGTGCAGCGCCTCGCGCTGCCAGCGCTCCGCCTCGGCGACGGTGTCGTCGACCACCGGGTGCTGGGCGAGCTCGGCGACGGCGGCGGCGAGGTCGGCGTCGTCGGCCGGCTCGCGCAGGCGCGCGAGCAGGGACGCGGATGCGTCGTCGTCGCGTCGGGCGAGCAGCAGCACCGGGAGGGTGGCCACGCCCGCGCGCACGTCGTTGCCCTGGTCCTTGCCCGTCTCGGGGTCGGCGGAGAGGTCGATCACGTCGTCGACGAGCTGGAAGGCGACGCCGATGCGCTCGCCGAACTCGCGCAGCGCCGCGCGGTGGGCGGGGTCGGCGCCGCTGACGACGACGCCGAGCTCGGCCGCGGCCGCGATGAGCGAGCCGGTCTTGTCGGAGAGCACCTGCAGGTAGTGGTCGACCGGGTCGGCGTCGCCGGGGCCGAGCGTCTCGTGCAGCTGGCCGAGGCACAGCCGCTCGAAGGTGCGCGCCTGCAGCTCGGCGACCTCCGAGCCGAGAGGCGCGGCGATCTGGCCGGCGCGCGCGAACAGCAGGTCGCCGGCGAGGATGGCGACGCTGTTGCCCCACACCGTGTGCGCCGAGGGCACGCCGCGGCGGGTGTCGGCCTCGTCCATCACGTCGTCGTGGTACAGGCTCGCGAGGTGCGTGATCTCGACGAGCTCGGCCGCCGACAGCACGCGGTCGTCGATGCCGGAGCCGAGGTGGGCGGCGAGCAGCAGCAGCAGCGGCCGGGCGCGCTTGCCGCCGGCCTCGAGCAGGTAGCGGGTGGCCGCGTCGGCGACCGGGTCGGCGACGCGCACGTGCCGGTCGAGCCGCCCCTCGAGCTCGTCGAGGCCCCGCTCGACCGCGTCGACGACGCGGCAGTCGGCGGGCGACGCGAACCGCGGCCCCCTGAGCCCGAAGGCCTCGGCGATGGTCGGCATCAGGAGCCCTGCTCCTCCGGCTGCGCGTGGCGCGCGAGGCGCATGGCAGCGGTCTGCTCGCTCGGCTTGCGGCCGCGGTGCAGCGCGACGACGCCGAGCGTGAGGTTGCGGTGCGCGACGCGGATGAAGCCGGCGGTGCGGATCCACTGCGAGAGCGCCTGCTGGTCGGGCCACGAGGCGATCGACTCGACGAGGTAGCGGTAGGCCTCGGGGTTGCTGCTGGCGGCCTTGGCGAGGCCCGGCAGCACCGTGCGCAGGTAGAGCTCATAGCTCTTGCGCACGACGTTCACGGGCGGCTGCGAGAACTCGCAGACGACCAGCCGGCCGCCGGGCTTCAGCACCCGGTGGAACTCGCTGAGCGCGGCGCGCGGCTGCTGCACGTTGCGCAGCCCGAACGAGATGGTGACGGCGTCGAAGGTGTCGCCGTCGAACGGCAGCTCCTCGGCCGAGCCCTGCACGAACTCGATGTCGGGGTGGCGCCTGCGGCCCTCCTCGAGCATGCCGTGGCTGATGTCGAGGGCGGTGACGAGCGCGCCCGCCTTCGCCATCGGCGCCGACGAGGCGCCGGTGCCGGCGGCGACATCGAGGATGCGCTCGCCCGGCTTCGGGGCGACGGCGCGCTGCATGTGGATGCGCCACAAGCGGTCGTTGCCGCCCGACAGCAGCGAGTTCAGCAGGTCGTAGCGCTTCGCCGTCGCGTCGAACATGCCCGCGACCTGGTCCGGGTCCTTCTGCATGTCTGCTCGGCTCACGTGCTCCATCCTAGGCGTCCCCGCCTGCCCGCTCCCCTGCCGCCGCCCAGGCTCCGCGGGCATAGGCTGGCTGGCATGCCAGGCCTGCGGGTGCGCACCGAGCGCGCGGAGCTCGGGCGCCTGCTGGAGCACGCCGACCCGCGCGCGCCGCTCGCGATCCGGCGCGGCGCCGACGGCATCGTCGGCCGCGGCGAGGCGCTCCGGCTCGAGTTCTCGGGCCCGTCCCGGCTGTCGGACGCGGCGGATGCGTGGCGTCGGGTCGCCGAGGACGCGGTCGTCGACGACGCGGTCGGCGTGCCCGGCACGGGGCTCGTCGCCTTCGGCGCCTTCGCGTTCGACGACGACTCGGCGGCCACGAGCGTGCTCATCGTGCCGCAGGTCGTGGTGGGGCGCCGCGGCGACGACGAGTGGATCACCTGGATCGGCGACGAGGGCCGCCTGCACCCGACGGCGGTCGACGAGGTGCGCGTCGAGCTGGCCGACGGCGCGATCGACGCCGAGCGCTACCGGGCCGTCGTGGCCGAGGCGACCGAGCGCATCCGCTCGGGCGAGGCCGAGAAGCTCGTGGTCGCGCGCGACCGCGTGGGGCAGCTGCCGCCCGACGGCGACGTGCGCTCGGTCGCGGTCGGGCTCGTGCAGCGCTACCCCGATGCCGTCACGTACGCGGTCGACGGGCTCGTCGGCGCGAGCCCGGAGACGCTCGTGGCGGCGCACCGCGGGCACTTCTTCTCGCGGGTGCTCGCGGGCACCGCGGCTCGCGGGGCGACGCCGGCGCGCGATGCGGAGATCGCCGAGGCGCTCGCGTCGGGCGACAAGGACCTGCGCGAGCACCGGTTCGCGGCCGACTCGGCGATGGCGGTGCTGCGCGAGCTCGCGCCCGACGCGCGGGCGTCGGAGCCGTTCCCGCTGCGGCTGCCGAACCTCTGGCACCTCGCGACCGACATCACCGGCACGCTCGGCGAGGGGCGCTCGACGCTCGACGTGCTCGCGCTGCTGCACCCGACCGCGGCGGTCGCCGGCACGCCGCGCGCGGCGTCGCTGCGCATCATCCGCGAGCTCGAGGGCGTCGACCGCGGCCGCTACGCGGGCCCGGTCGGCTGGGTCGACGGCGACGGCGGCGGCGAATGGGTGATCGCGCTGCGCGGCGCCGAGATCGCGCCCGACGGCGCGATCCGCGCGTTCGCGGGCGCCGGCATCGTCGCGGGCTCCGATCCCGCGGCCGAGCTCGCCGAGACCGCTGTGAAGCTGCGGCCGATCACCGACGCGCTCGCCGACCCGCTGCCGTAGCCGGAGGCGGCGCCCTACTCGGTCGCCGCCTTCGCCTGCTTCTTGTCCTTCTTGGCCTGCTTCTCCTTGGCCTTGCCCTTCGCCTTCGCCTCGGCCTTCGCCTCCTCGGTCGGCGGCGTACCGCCGAGGGCGATCAGCTTCTCGCGCTCGACCGCGACGTCGAAGTCGGCCTCGGGCCACTGCGGGTCGATGCCCTCGAGCGCCTCGACGAGCAGCTCCTGCACCGCGAGCCGCGCGTACCACTTGCGGTCGGCGGGCACCACGTTCCACGGCGCCGCGGCGCGCGCGGTGCGGTTGATGGCGATCTGGTACGCCTCCATGTAGTCGGGGAAGCGGGTGCGCTCCTCGACGTCGTTGGGGTTGTACTTCCAGTGCTTGTCGGGGCGGTCGAGACGCTCGAGCAGGCGGGCGCCCTGCTCCTCGAACGAGACGTGCAGCATCACCTTGACCACCGCGATGCCGCGCTCCACGAGCCCCCGCTCGAACTCGACGATCTTCCCGTAGCGCTCCTGGATCACGTCGGGCGCCGAGAAGCCGCGCACGCGGTGGATCAGCACGTCCTCGTAGTGGGAGCGGTCGAAGACGGCGATCTGGCCGGCCGTCGGCAGCGCCGGCTCGAAGCGCCACAGGAAGTCGTGGCGCTTCTCGGCGTCGGTGGGCGCCTTGAAGGCGGTGATCTTGACGCCCTGCGGGTCGACCTGGCCGAGCACGTGGCGCATGATGCCGCCCTTGCCGGCGGTGTCCATCCCCTGCACGACGAGCAGCACCGAGCGCTCGTCGCCCGCCTTGCTCGCGGCGAACAGCCGCTCCTGGAGCTGCGAGAGGTGGTCGGCCCCGGCCGCGAGCGCGGCCTGCCCCGCGAGCTTGTCGCCGTCGAAGCCGGGCGTGGATGCGGGATCCACGTCGTCGAGGCGGACGGAGCGGGTGATGCGGAGCGCGTCGGTGATCGCTGTCATGGGCCAGAGACTAGCCCCCGCTGTCAGCGAGTCTGCGGTGAGCCCTCAGCGCGCGGCCGGACGCCGGGCGCGACGGCGCGGCCGAGCCTGCCGCCCGGCGGGGCGTCGAGCTTGCTCGACATGAGCTTGCTCGCCCAGGCGAGCCGCGGATCGGGGTCGATCAGCAGCGTCTTGACCGCGAGCGTCGACGGCAGCGCCAGCAGCGCGCCGATGGGGCCGAGCGCGAACGCCCACACGAGCAGCGACAGGAACGAGGTCGCGGGCGTGACGCCCACCGCATCCCCGGCGACCTTCGGCTGCACGAGCGACTGCATCACGAAGTTGATGACGCTGAAGAGGATCGCGGTCGCGAGGGCGTTGATGGGGCCGTTGGCGAGCAGCGCCATGAGCGTGGGCGGGATCACGCCGAGCACGAAGCCGACGTTGGGGATGTAGTTGGTCACGAAGGCGAACACGGCCCAGACGAGCGCGAGCGGCACCCCCAGCAGCATGAGCGCGATGAGGTCGAGCGCCGAGACGATGAGGCCGAACAGCGTCGTCACGACCCAGTAGCGCTGCACCCCGGCGGCGAAGCGGTCGATGCCGCGCACCATGCCCGGGTTCGTCACCGCGATGCGCTGCATGCGCTCGGGCAGCTGCACGGAGTCCCAGGCGAGGAAGAAGACCACGACGAAGAGCGTCGCGACGAAGGCGAGCGCGCTGCCCGCGTCGGAGGCGAGCGCGCCGACGGCGCCGGCGATCGCGCTCGGGCTGAAGGCGCTCTGCAGCTGCTCGAGCGCCTCGTCCTGCGAGACGCCGAGGGTCTCGAGCCAGGCGAGCACGTCGCGGTACATCGCGTTGAAGCGGGCCGAGTAGCCGGGGAGCTCGGTCACGAGCGACTGCACCGACCAGTAGATCGACCACAGGAGCGCGAGCAGGAACGCGTAGACCGTCAGCAGCGACGCGAGGGCCGCGACCATCCGGGGCGCGCCGATGCGCAGCAGCCACTGCTGCAGCGGCATCACGGCGATGACGAGGTTGAAGCCGAGGAAGACGGGGGCGAGGAACGATGCGACCTGGCTGAGCAGGATGAGCACCGCGAACACGGCGATGACGGACAGCAGCACGATGAGGGTGCGCGGCAGCATCCACCGGCGCTCGACCGCCTCGGTCACCTGCGGCACCGGCGGCAGCTCGCGCCTGCGCTGCCAGGGCCAGCGCATCAGCGGTGCTCCGTCCGCTCCGCGGCCGACGGCGACGGGGCCGCGCGTCCCGTGAAGCCGTCCATGCCCTCGTTGACGCCCAGCGCATCCGCCACCAGGTCGGCGAGGGCGGTCGGCAGCGCCTTGATGACGGGCACGAGCCGCACGAGCGGCGGCAGCGCGAGCAGCGGACGGCGCGACTCGATGGCGGCGAGGATCTGCGTGGCGACGCGCGCCTGCGACAGGATCGGCAGCAGCGCCGGCACCTTGGTCGTGACGCCGTCGAACATGCCCGTGTCGATGTAGAACGGCGCGACGGTGAGGGTCGTGATGGGCGAGCGCTCCTTGCGGAGCTCGGCCCGCAGCGACTCCATGAAGCCGACGGCGGCGAACTTCGAGGCGGCGTAGTCGGTCTGGCCGGCGACGCCGATGAAGCCCGCGGCGCTCGCCACGGTGACGATGCGGCCGCGGCCGCGGTCGCGCATGGCCGGCAGCAGCGCCCGGGTGACGAGGATGGGCGCGATCGCGTTCACGCGCATCGTGCGGTCGATCTGCGCCGGCGTCAGCTCGGCGAGGGGGCGGCCAGAGACCACGCCGGCGTTGTTGACGAGCACGTCGACGGGGCCGAGCATGAGCGTCTCGGCAGCAGCGAGCTCGATCGCGTCGGCGTCGGCGAGGTCGACGACGACCGCGCTGCCGCGCCCGCCCGCCTCGTCGGCCTCGGCGGCCACGACGCGTGCGGCGGCGCCGTCGCGATCCCAGATGACGACGTGCGCGCCGCGGCGGGCGGCGCCGAGCGCGACGAGCCGCCCGATGCCGCTCGCGCCGCCGGTGACGACGATCGTCGAGCCTGCGTCGATCCGCAGGTCAGAGCTGCTGCTGCCCATCCGTGTCCCCTTCCAGCACTGCCTCGATGATGCCCGGTCGGGACTGCGAGAGGGCTCGGCGGAGGCCGGCGCGATCGGTGACGCGCTCGAAGGGCCAGCCGTAGGCGGCGGCGAGGTGCTCGAGGTCGACGTCGTGCGGGGTGCGCTGCACGCGCGCGAAGTCGTCGAGGTGGGCGCTCCCGGCGACCTCGAGCAGGTCGAAGAGCGAGCCGCCCCGGTCGTTGCCGACGACGATCTGCAGCCGTGGCCGCTCCTCCCCCGGCGGCACGAGCAGCCCGCCGGCGTCGTGCAGCAGCGCGAGGTCGCCGATGAGCAGGCGCGTGAGTCCGGCGCCGCCGGAGCGCTCGTGCGCGATGGCGATGCCGGATGCGGTGCTCACGGTGCCGTCGATGCCGGCGAGGCCGCGGTTGGCTCGGGCGGTGACCGCCTTGGGACCGGCGTGCGCGTCGAGCTCGCGGATGAGTCGCGAGGCGGCGACCACGAGCCGGTCGTGCGGCCAGGTGCGCTCCCACACCTGCGTGACGAGGTCGCGGCGCGAGATGGGGCGGCGGCCCTCGGCGAGCTCCGCCTTCGCGTAGTCGGCGCGCGAGAGCGCCGAGTCGGGGGCGGCCTCGGCGTCGCGCTCGGCGGCGAGCGCGCGGCCGGCGCGCACCCAGCGGTCGATCCAGTCGGCGTCGGCGCCCGGCTCGGCCTCCTCGACCTCGATGCGGCCGCTGAGCACGGTGCTCGCGCCGGTGCCGCGCACGTTGTCCTGCCCGGCGCGCCCGATCGCGACGACCTCGACGTCGGGGCGGCGGATGAGCCCGGTCACGGCCCGCGACAGCGTCGGGTGGCCGACGACCACGACGCGGCGCACCTCGTCGGCGAGCTGCGGGATGACGTCGCGCCCGTGCTGCACGAGCAGCGGCCCGAAGCGCGCGCCCGAGGTGGGCTCGGCGATGAGCGGCGCCGCGATCGCCTCGGCGAGGTCGACGGCCGCGGGCCCGGCGTCGGCGCCCGCGATCACCACCGTGCGCTCGGCCGGCCGCAGCACGGCGGTCGGCATGGGCGGGCGCTCGACCCGCTCGACGGGCAGCGGCCGCGCCGGCTCGCCGCCCGAGAGCGGCTCGCGGAAGGCGATGTTCAGGTGCACGGGGCCGGGCTCGGTGTGCGCGTCGTCGCGCCAGCCGAGCGCGGCCCGCGCGGCGGCGACCGCGTCGCCCTCGGGGTCGACGAGCGCATCCGCCGAGATGTCGAGCAGCACGCGCGCCGCGTCGCCGAAGATGCCCGGCTGGTGCGCCGTCTGGTTGGCGCGGATGCCCTGCAGCTCGGCGGGACGGTCGGCGGTGATCGCGATGAGCGGCACGTCGCTGTGGTGCGCCTCGAGCATCGCGGGGTGCAGGTTGGCGACGGCGGTGCCGCTCGTGACGACGATCGCGGCGGGCCGGCCGGTCTCGCGCGCGAGACCGAGTGCCAGGAACGCGGCCGTGCGCTCGTCGACGCGCACGTGCAGCGCGAGCTCGCCCTCGCGCGCCATGCGCGCGGCGGCGAGGGCGATGGCCTGCGAGCGGGAGCCCGGGCAGACGACGATGTCGGCGACCCCGGCGGCGGCGAGCGCGGCGACCAGCCGGTCGGCGTAGGCGGCGGCCGGCAGGGCCGCCTCAGGCACGTGCGGCGTCGCCGTCGTCGGGCGCGCGGCGCCCGGTGCCGTCGGCGTCGCCGTCGGCCTCGTCCTCGGGGCCGACGACCGGCGGGTGGGGCTTCGGCCGCGGCTCGGGGTCGGGCGCGCGCTCGGGGGCAGGCGGAGGCCCGAAGTCCTCGGACTCGAGCGCGGCGAGCTGCGCCTCGATCTCGGCGATGCGGCGGTCGGCCTCCTCGTCGGTCACGTCGGGCGAGCGGGAGAACGAGGGGTCGTCGTCGGGCGCCATCGGGCGGGCGTCGGCGCGCGGGCCCTTGCCCCACGCGAGCCACGCGATCGGTCCGAAGACGGGGACCACGACGATGAGCACGACCCACAGCACGCGGTTGAGGCGGCGGACGCGGCGATCGTCGGTGACCGTCAGGTCGACGAGCGCGTAGACCGTGACCACGAGGGCCAGGATCCCGCCGATGATGAGCCACCTCATGACCCCAGCGTACGTCCCCTGCCTATGGGGCGCTCATAGACTTGGTGCATGGCCCCCTCGATGCGCTACCTGCTCGTGCGCGCTGCGCTCTTCCTCGTGCCGTTCGCGGTGCTGATGGTCGCGCAGGTGCCGTGGTGGCTCTCGCTCATCGTCTCGCTCGCCTTCGCCTTCGCCGCCTCGATCGTGTTCTTCCCGAAACTGCGCGACGAGGCCGCGGCCGACCTGCAGCGGATGCGCGAGGGCCGCAGGCGCGATGGCGCGGGCCCCGACGACGCGGACGTCGAGGACGAGGCGCTCGATCGGCCGACCGCGGCGCCCGACGCGGACGACGCCCAGGCGACGGCGGACGAGCCGGTCGCCGACGCGCGCGACCCGCGCGACGACCCCGAGGCATCCGGCCCCCGCTGAACCCGGCGCGCGACGCTCAGCCGCAGGGCTGCCACTCGGGCGGCACCTCGGCCTCCGGCGTCGCGGTGGCGCCGACACGCGTCTGGCGCACCGTGCAGGCGAAGTCGATGCCGCCGCCGTCGCGGGCTGTGGCGCGCACCCCCACCCAGAGATCGGCCGGCGCGGCGGAGCCCTCGGCGAGCGCACGCAGGGGCACGTCGAGCTCGAGCGCGCCGTCGTCGGCGATCTGCAGCTGCGCGGTGTCGCCGAGGCCGAGCAGCGCCCCCGCTGGCGCCGGGCAGCTGGACGCCGCCTGGCATGCGACGCCGTGCGCGAGGGCGAGCCGCCGGGCCTCGTCGATGAGACCCTCCGACGCCCGCCAGGCGGGCAGCCCGGTCTCTGCGGGCGTCGCCGGGTCGCCGTCGACGCGGATCGTCGACGGCTCGATGCTGACGAGGCCCTCGTCGATCGGCTCCGTGCGGTAGAGGCCCGGGTACAGCAGCGTGCCGCCGACGCCGCCGATCTCGACGCCCAGCAGGCGCGGCAGCACGCCGACACCGCGCTCCTGCTCGAGCACGACGCGCTCCGCGAGGCTCGTCGTCAGCCGCCACCCGTCCGGGTCGCGCACCGCGGCGAGCCGCCGCTCGATGCGGCCCGGGCCGCCGGAGAGCTCGACGAGCACGGCTGCGGCGTCGCCGTCGAGCTCGACGGCCGCGACGTCGAACCGCCGGGTGCGGTCGGCGGCGGCGAGCGCCGCGTCGGTCAGCAGCGGTGCGTCGCCCTCGACCGGCACGAGCGCGGTCGCGTCGTCGGCGCGGCCGTCGGCGATCGCCCCGATGTAGTCGAGCGCCAGCTCGGTGAGCGCCGCGGTGTCGGCAGCCTCGGCCTGGCGCTGCACGGCCTGCACGATCGCGGCGGTCGAGCCGCCCGTGACGAGCAGCGCGGCGAGGATGACGCCGGCGATGAGCCTCCGGCGGCCAGCGCCGTTGCCCGTGCGGTCGACGTCGGGCGCCGGCTGCGGCTCGGCGGCGGATGCCTGGGATGCGTCGACACGGTCGCGCCCTTCGTCGACCGCGCCGGCCGGCGGCTCCGGCGGCATCTCGAACTCCGGCATCCTCGACGGCACGGGTCCATCATGGCGCGCCGCGCTCATCCGGTGAACGTCGGCAGCGTGCCCTCCCACTCGACGAGCTCGACGGATCCCTCCGGGAAGGCGATGGCCGTCAGGCGCGGGTCGTCCGGGTCGGTCGCCGCCGCGTCGACGCGGCCCGCAGCGAGGTCGAGCGCGAGCTGCACGATGAGCGGCTGCAGCGCCTCCTCCTCCGCGAGGCGGTCGAGGGCGGTGTAGGCAGCGCAGACGTCGCTGAACGGCAGCCCCTCGGCCTCCTCGATCGCGACGTGCTCCATCGCCGCGTCGAGCTCGTCGAAGCCGTCGATCGTCGCGAGCGCCGCGCGGACATGCTCCGCATCGATCGACGCGCCCATCGCTGGGACCACCGTGAGGCGCGGATCTGCGCCGCCGCGCACGTCGACGGTCGCGATGGACTCGGGGTGCGCCGCGACCAGCGGCCGGCGCGCGTCGATGAGCGCCGCCCTGATCCGATCGGCGGCGGCAGCAGATGCAGGCAGCATCGCGAGCTCCGAGCCGAGCGCGCTCCGGTCGAGGCACAGCTGCAGGTCGGGCTCGGGCAACGGCTGCGCGGGCGAGGTCGACGACGTCGGAGCCGCCGGGGTCGTCTGGGTGCCGGCGGTCGACGCGGCGCACCCCGCGAGCGCCACCGAGACCGCGACGGCCCCGACGAGCAGGCTCAGGCCCGCAGCTGCTGCACGAGCGGAGCGATCGGGGCGCATGCCCTCACCGTACGGCTGCACGGGCCGGGGGGGTCACGATCCGGTCACGACTGCGGCGAGACGGCGCAGCAGTCGCGTCAGGCGCTGACGAAGCCCGCCGGGCCGGCCCAGATCGCGATCGCGAGGCCGACGCCGTAGAGCAGCGCCGTCATGCCGGTGAGGCCGAGCGCCGTGATGAGGTCGCGCGGCGAGCGGGCCATGATCACGATCACCATCGCCGGGCCCGCGAGCAGCAGCACCGCGAAGACCGCGAAGCCGTAGGCGAGCGCGTAGGAGAAGATCCACAGGATGACGAACGGCACGAGCATGAGCGCCACGTAGAGCGCCTTCGACGCGCGTCGGCCGATGAGGGTGGCGAGGCTGCGCTTGCCCGCCGCGCGGTCGGTCTCGATGTCGCGCAGGTTGTTGCACAGCATGAGCGCGGCCGAGATGGCGCCGATCGCGGCGCCGAGCGCGAGGGAGTCCTCGGTGACGCGGCCGATGATCGCGTAGGTCGTGCCGGCGACGGCGACCGGCCCGAAGAACAGGAACGCCATGAGCTCGCCGAGCGCGTAGTAGCCGTAGGGGCGCTTGCCGCCCGTGTAGCCCCACGCGGCGAGGATGCAGACGACGCCGACGGCGAGCAGCAGCCAGCGGCCGCTCACGAGCACGACGACGAGTCCGGCGATGGCACCGGCGGCGAGGAAGCCGATCGCGACGCTCCGCACGGCGACCGGGCTGGCCTTGCCCGCGCCGACGAGGCGTCCGGGCCCGACGCGCACCGCATCCGTGCCCCGCACCCCATCGGAGTAGTCGTTGGCGAAGTTCACGCCGATCTGCATGCAGAGCGCGAGCGCGAGGCACGCGAGCGCGATGCCGAGGTGGAAGCCCTCGGCGTTGAACGCGGCCGCGCTGCCGAGCGCCACCGGCGCGATCGCCATGCCGAGCGTGCGGGGCCGGGCGGCGGCGATCCAGTCGCGCCAGGTGGCGGGCGAGGGCGCGGTGCCCTCGTGCTGGGCGCGGCGAGCGGGGTTGCCGGAGCGGGGAGAGGCCATCGCCTCGATCGTAGCCGGGCGGCCGCAGGCGGCCCGTCGCTCGACCGGTTCAGCGCTGCACCGGCCGGATAGTCCGGTCGGCCCGGCACGGAGCCGGTTGACGGACGGCGCGCGCGGCGGCGTCAGCCGAAGATGCCGCGGCGGCGGCGCTCCTGGGTGCGGCTCGCGACGAGCCGAGCCAGGCGCTTGCGGTCGGGCTTGCCGGATGCGGTGGTCGGCATCACCGACACCGTCACCAGGTGGTTGGGCCGGGCGGGCTTGCCGAGCGCGTTCCCCACGGCGGCGCGGATCTCGGCGAGCGAAGGCTTGAGCGTCGTGACGACCGCGGGCACCTCGCCCCACTCGGGGTGCGGCGCGGCGACGACCACCGCGTCGGGCGCGAACGTCTGCACCACGTGCTCGACCGCCGCGAGCGAGATCTTGATGCCGCCCGAGTTGATGACGTCGTCGATGCGCCCCGACACCTGCAGCGTGCCGCCGACGAGGCTGCCGGCATCGCCCGTCTTGTACCAGCGGGTGCCGGAGCTGTCGGTGACGAACCGCTTCTCGGTGAGCGCCGCGTCCTCGTAGCCGTCGGCGAGCTGCGGCCCGGCGATCTCGATCTGGTCGGTGAGGCGGATCTTCACGTCGCGCAGCGGCCGACCGTCCCACACGCAGCCGCCGACCGTCTCGGTCGCGCCGTACGTGCGCGTGATGCGCCAGCCGAGCCGCGCCGCGCGCTCGATGAGGCCGAACGGCGCGCGCTGGCCGCCGAGCAGGATGCGATCGAGGCGCGCGATGGGCCCGATGAAGGAGCGGTCGAGCATCGCCGCGTCGACGAGCCGCGCGAGCTGCGTCGGCACGAGCGACGTGAACTTGCGCTCGTGCTCGAGGCTCTGCACCGCCTCGACGAAGGCCTCGGCGGTGAACGACCCCTCGGTGCGCACGAGCGGCGCGCCGGAGGCGGCGTTCCGCCAGATCACGTTGCGACCGGCGATGTACTGCTCGGGCAGTGCGAGCACCCACTGGCCGGGGCCGCCGAGCCGCTCGTTGGCCGCGTCGGTCGAGGCGGCGATGGCCTCGTCGGAGATGATGACGCGCTTGGGCACGCCGCTGGAGCCGCTCGTCTCGACGACGATCGCCATGCTCGCACCTCCTCGGTCGTCCGTGCCTTCGCTGCTCAGTACTGCCAGGGGAACGGGGACCAGTCGGGCTCCCGCTTCTCGAGGAACGCGTCGCGCCCCTCGACCGCCTCGTCGGTGCCGTACGCGAGGCGGGTCGCCTCGCCGGCGAAGATCTGCTGGCCCACGAGCCCGTCGTCGACGGCGTTGAAGGCGAACTTCAGCATCCGGATGGCCGTGGGGCTCTTCGTCAGGATCTCGCGGGCCCAGTCGAGCGCCGTCGCCTCGAGCTCCTCGTGCGGCACGGCCGCGTTGATCGCGCCCGCCTCGAGCGCCCGCTGCGCCGAGTACTCCCGGGCGAGGAAGAACACCTCGCGCGCGAACTTCTGCCCCGTCTGGCGCGCCATGTAGGCAGAGCCGTAGCCGGCGTCGAACGACCCGACGTCGGCATCCGTCTGCTTGAACCGGCCGTGCTCGGCGCTCGCGATCGTCAGGTCGCAGACCACGTGCAGCGAGTGGCCGCCGCCGGCCGCCCAGCCGGGCACGACCGCGATGACCACCTTCGGCATGAAGCGGATGAGCCGCTGCACCTCGAGGATGTGGAGGCGGCCGGAGCGCGCGGGGTCGATGGTGCCCGCGGTCTCGCCCTCGGCGTACTTGTAGCCGTCGCGGCCGCGGATGCGCTGGTCGCCGCCGGAGCAGAAGGCCCAGCCGCCGTCCTTCGGGCTCGGCCCGTTGCCGGTCAGCAGCACCACGCCGATGCGGCTGTCCTGCCGCGCGGCGTCGAGGGCGCGGTAGAGCTCGTCGACGGTGCGCGGCCGGAAGGCGTTGCGCACCTCGGGCCGGTCGAAGGCGATGCGCGCGATGCGCCCGTCGCGCGAGCGGTGCACCGTGATGTCGTCGAACCCGGGCTCCGCGTCGGCCCATTCGGCGGGGTCGAACAGGGGCGAGATGGTCACCGCTCCACCCTAGCCACCGGAGCCTGGCCGGGGGCGGGGCGCGGTGCCGATCGGCGGGCAGGCACCCCGCCCGGCTCACCGCTCGCAGGGCACGATCGGCAGGTCGAGCCGCTCGGGCTCCGGGCAGAGCCACTGGGCGGCGCCCGTGAGGCGGTCGGGCAGGGCGCGGATGCGCACCTCCGTCCAGCGGTCGCCGATCGCGATCGGCGCGCCGATGTCGACGCCGCCCGTCAGCGGGTTCACCGAGCGCAGGTGGGGCTCCTCGAGCTGCTGCACCCTCGCCGCGGCGTCGACGCCGCAGCTCGCCTCGGCCTGGCAGTCGTGCACGATGCCGAGCGCCAGGTCGGCGGCGACGACCGCGACCATCATGTCGAGCTCGAGCCCGCTCCAGATCTCCGTCACGGAGGCCGGGTCGCCGTCGACGACGAAGGCGTTGCCGACCGATCGGAAGAGCCCGGTGTCGACGCCGTCCTGCATGTAGGCGCCCGGGTAGAGCAGCATCCGCCGATTCGCCTCGAGCTCGACGGATCCGACGGAGACCTGCGCCAGCTGGTGCTCCTGGTACACCTGGGGGATCTCGGTGAGCGACGTCGTGATGCGCCAGGTGCCGTCGACCTCCTCGGCGCGCAGCAGCCGCTGCAGCTCGAGCCCACCGACGGTGTACTCGACGACCACCGTGCCGGTCGCGCCGTCCAGGTGCCCGACCGCTGCGGAGTAGTCGCGGATCGGCCGCGCAGCCGCGAGCACCTCGTCGGGCGCGAGCTGGCCGCGCAGCGTCGGTGGCACGAGCGCCGAGGCGTCCGAGGCGCGGCCCTCCGCGATCGCGGTGAGGTACTCCATCGCCGTCGCCTGCAGCGCGGCCGTGCGCGCGGCGGCGGCCGAGCCGGCGGCCCCGTGGACGCCGGCCTGGATCACCGCCCCGAGCAGCAGGCCCGCGACGCCCACCGCGACGAGCACCCGCGCGAGCCAGGCTCGCGGGCGGGCCCCGACCACCGGTGCCATCGTGAGCGCGGCCGCCGGCCCTTCGAGCTCGCCGGGCCCGGGGAACCCGTCGTCGGCGACGGTCCGCTCGGTCGCGACCGGCGGTGGCATCACGAACTGCGGCATGTCTGTCGACATGGCCGAATCATCCCGCCGCGGGACGCCTCTGACCAGGGTCCTCTTGGTGAGGAATCGACGCGTTCAGGCACCCGCTCCCGCCCTACGGGACGCACGCCTCCCAGGCCTCGACCTGCCCCGTCTCGAGGCTCGGCATGCCGCACTCCCAGTCCCCCGGATCCGCGCCGTCCGCGAAGTCGCCGCGCATGCGCACCTCGTGCCACTCGAGCTCGCCGCCTGCGTCGGTCGAGCGCGCGAGGTAGACCGACGCCTGCGTCGCATCCGCCCCCTCGAAGTACGGCTGCACCTGATGGGTCGGCACGAGCTCGCCGGGCGGGATGCCGCAGCCCTCGCGCAGCTGGCACGCGAGCCCGAACGCCATCGCGACCGGCTCGAGCCGCTCGGCGACGCCGGGCGCGACCTGCACCATCGGCGAGATCTCGACCGCCGTGCGCGCGTCGCCGTCGACGCTGAACGTGACCGACTGCGTGCTCACGAAGCCGTCGTCGTGGGCGTCGGTCATGTAGAGGGCCGGGTAGAGCAGCAGCGCGCCCGACGACGCCGGCACGCCCGCGAGCGACACGCTCGACGTGCCGGGGCCGTAGGCGTAGTTCTGCACGCGCTCCGCGAGCGAGGTCGTCACCCGCCAGCCGCCCGCCTCCCGCACCGCCTCGAGCGTGCGCGAGACGTCGGTGCGGCCGAGCACGAAGCCGACCTCGATGCGCGCCTCGTCGCCCTCGATCTGCGCGAAGCCCGCCTGCGGCTCGGTGATCCGGCCCGCTGCTGCGAGGACGGGGCCGGTGAGCAGATCGGTCGCCCCCGCGAGGCCGGGAGGCGGCACGAGCCGCGTCGCCTCCTCGGCGCGGCCGTCGGCGATCGCCGTGAGGTAGGCCATCGCCGCCTCCGTCAGCCGCGCCCGGTCGCCGTCGCCCGCCGCGCGCTCCATCCCCTGCACCGCCGAGACGAGCCCGGCCCCGAGCAGCACGCCGACGAGCGTCGCGGCGAGCAGGAGCCGCCACGGGCGCCGGACCGGCTGCGGATCCGGCCGGCCCCAGGGCTCCTCGTCCTCGTCGCTCGGCGACGCCGGCTCGCGCGAGCGCTCCGGATGCGTGGCGTGCGGCGCGGCGGACGGCTCGCCGGCCGCGCCGGTCGCGTGGGCCGCATCGGTCGCCGCGTCGCGCGCCGGAGCATCCGCCTCCGGCGGCATCGCGAAGTCGGGCATCTCCGTCGGCACGCCCTCATCCTGGCGCGGCCGCGCCCGGCGCGGGGGCGCCGTGCCCGGATCGTTATCCGTCTGCCCGGATCAGACCGGGGCGGAGAGCGCCGAGAGGAAGCCCCAGCCGAACCAGCTCGCCGCAGCGAACAGCACGAGCAGGCCGAGGCCCAGCGCGGCGCCGAACACCCCCGTGCGGCGGCCGTCCGGCTTCGTCGCCGCGATGCATCCGACCACCACGCCGCTGAGGCCGAGCACCACGGCGGCGACGAGCACCGCCACGACGAGCGGCAGCTCGCCCGGGCGCGGCGCGAAGAGGTAGCTCATCTGCTGCGCGAGCGAGACGCCGTAGAGCACGACGGCGATCGCCAGGAGCCAGAGCGACAGCGCGCCGCGGCGGGCGCTGCGGCGGTCGCGGTCGCGCGGCGCGGGCTCGCGCTCGGGCGCGTCGGTCTCGTGCAGCAGGTCCTCGAGCATGCGGCGATGCTACGCGGCGCGGCGGACGCGCGCCGTCAGCCGCGCGGGCGAGCCGCCGAGCGCGGGGCGAGGGCGCGCGCCGGCGCCGTCAGGGCCCGCACGGCCGGGGCTCCTCGCCCGCGAGCGCGCAGCGCATCCCCTCGAACGTCGACAGGTCGGGGCTCATGCGGCCCACCACCTCGAGCGCCGTGCCGACGTCGCCGGAGGCGATCGGCACGCGCACGGCGACCTCGCCCGCCTGCCCCGACCAGGGCACGACGATCGGGTCGGGCAGCGTCGACGCGTCGAAGCCGGCGGGCAGATTGCACGAGCGGTCGGCGCTGCACTCCGCCGCGAAGCCGCTGCCGGTCGCGGCGAGCTGCGAGAGCGCGGCCGCGGTGAGCGTGGGCTCGAGGTCGATCGCCGACTGCGTGCGCGGGTCGCCGTCGACGTCGACGGTGCTGCCGGGCATCGTCACGAGCGCCGTCTCGATCGGGGCGATCGTGTGCCTGCCGGGCAGGAGCAGCAGGCTGCGGGTCGCGGGCACGACACCGATCGCGTCGACCTGCACCGGCACCGACAGCGCCGACGAGATCGGCACCGGCTCGCCGAGCGTGCGCTGCATGCGCCAGGCGCCGTCGGCGAAGACCGCCTCGATGCGGCTCAGGATCGTGCGGTCGGCGACCGCGTACGAGACGTCGACGCGCGCCGTGCCGTCGCCCAGCACGACCTCGGTGATGCGCGGGCTGCGCAGCCGGCCGTCCGCCGCGATCGAGCTCGGCTGCGCCGACGCGCGCTGCGCCGAGCCGAGCAGCGCGGCGTCGGCGGTGTCGTCGTCGCCAGCCGCGATCGCGCCGAGGTACCCGAGCACCGCGTCGCGCACCGCCTGCTCCGAGCGCGGCCCGCTCTGCGCGGCGAGCGCCTGCACGCCCAGCGTCGCGCCGACGCCGACCAGCAGGGCCACGAGCGCGACCGCGATGTGCGAGCGCCGCACGCCGCCCTCGCGAGGCGGCTCCGCCTCGTCGGGCATGTGGAACTGCGGCGCCGACGCCATGGCCCCAAGGATGCCACCGCATCCGCGCCCGGCTACTGCAGGAGTCCCAGTGCGAAGCCGATCACCAGGAAGATCACGGGGTTCGAGATGACGAGCAGCCCGCCGGTGATCGCCGCCATCGTGATGTTGGCCGTGCCGCGCTTCGCCGCGGCGGTGATGGCGAAGGCGATCGAGAGCAGCGTGACGATGCCCCACACCGGCAGCAGCCAGATGACGAGGCCGTCGAGCTCGACGAACGCGATGCCGACCGAGACGAGGAACATCGCGCCGCACACGAGCGCCGCCACGAGCGCGAGGACACCCCACACCGGATTGCGGCGGCGCGCACCGGTCGCACGCGTCTCGGTCACCCAGGGCAGCTCGCTCACCCGCACAGTCTGGCAGGCGTGCGAGCATGGGCGCGTGGACCTCGCCTACGAGCGGCTCGCCGACCGCATGCACGTCGTCTCGCTGCCGCTCGTGACGCGCTTCCGCGGCGTCGACGTGCGCGAGGTCGCGCTCTTCTCGGGCGCTGCGGGTTGGGGCGAGTGGAGCCCCTTCCTCGAGTACGGGCCCGAGGAGGCCGCGCGGTGGCTGCGCGCGGCGCTCGAGGACGCCGACCTGGAGCGCCCGGCCGCCGTGCGCGACCGCGTGCCGGTGAACGCGACGCTGCCCGCCGTCGCGCCCGACGCGGTCGCCGCGGTGCTCGCCCGCTACGACGGCTGCCGCACCGTGAAGGTGAAGGTGGCGGAGGCCGGCCAGGTGCTCGCCGACGACGTCGCGCGGGTGGCCGAGGTGCGCGCGCTGCTGCCGGATGCGCGGATCCGGGTCGACGCGAACGGCGGGTGGGGCGTCGACGAGGCCGAGACCGCGGTGCGCGCCCTCGAGCGCTTCGACCTCGAGTACGTCGAGCAGCCGTGCGCCACGGTGCCCGAGCTCGCCGAGCTCCGGGCCAGGCTGCACCGGCTCGCGATCCCGATCGCCGCCGACGAGTCGGTGCGGAAAGCGGAGGATCCGCTGCTCGTCGCGCGCGCCGGCGCGGCCGACGTGGTGGTCGTGAAGGCGCAGCCGCTCGGCGGCATCCGCGCCGCGCTCGCGATCGTCGCCGAGGCGGGGCTGCCGGCGGTCGTCTCGAGCGCGCTCGACTCGTCGGTGGGGCTGTCGATGGGGGCCGCGCTCGCAGCAACGCTGCCCGAGCTGCCCTTCGACTGCGGCCTCGGCACGGGCGCGCTCCTCGCCGCCGACGTCGCCGAGCCGCTCGTGCCGGTCGGCGGCTCGATCCCGGCCGGCCGCGTCGCCCCCGACCCGGCGCTGCTCGCCGCGCACGCGGCGTCGCCCGAGCGCACCGCCCACTGGCGCGCGCGCCTCGCGGCCGCGCTCCCCCACCTCTGAGGCGGCTGCCCCCTACAGCCCGCTGTACGCGTGCAGGCCCTTGAAGAAGAGGTTGACGACCGTGAAGTTGAAGAGCACGGCGGCGAAACCCACCAGCTGCAGCCAGGCCGAGCGGGAGCCCCGCCAGCCGCGCGTGGCGCGGGCGTGGATGTAGCCGGCGTAGATCACCCAGATCACGAACGTCCACACCTCCTTGGTGTCCCAGCCCCAGTAGCGGCCCCAGGCGTGCTCCGCCCAGATGGCGCCGGCGATGAGGGTGAACGTCCAGAAGATGAAGCCGATCACGCCGACGCGGTACGCGAGGTCCTCGAGGGCGACCGTCGACGGCAGCGACCGCAGGAACCCGTTGTCGCGGCGCTCCTTGATGAGCTGCAGGATGCTGAGGCCCGACCCGAGCGCGAAGAGGCCGGTGGCGAGCGTGGCGACGAAGACGTGGATGACGAGCCAGTACGACTGCAGCGCCGGCGGCAGCGGCGTGGGCGCGACGTAGAAGTTGACGGTCGCGACGCCGAGGAACACGGTCGCGAGCCCCGAGATGAAGACGCCGAGGAAGTTGAGGTCGCGCCACGCGCGCGAGAGCACGAAGACGCCGACGATCACGGCGACGCCGGTGAGCGCGAACTCGTACATGTTCGCCCACGGCACGCGGCCCGCGGAGAGCCCGCGCAGCACCGCGCCGCCGACGTGCAGCGCCCACGCGATGACGATGAGCGTGAACCCGATGCGGGCGCCGCGGCCCGGCAGCGGGGCGGATGCGACTAGCTCGGCGGGCGGGACGGGCGCCCCCGCCCCGACGAGCTCGCGCTCGGCCGCGGGTGCCGGCTTCGCGGCGGAGCGGCGCGCGACGTCGACCGCGTAGGCGACGAACGACAGCGTGTACACCGCCATCGCCGAGTAGACGAGCAGCAGCGAGTAGGAGTCGAGGTCTGCTGAGGTCACGGTTCGATCGTACTCTCGCGCTCGGTGCGGCCGTCTGCGGCGGCGGGCTCGACGATGCGTCGCCCGAGGTCGTCGACGGCCCGCTCGAGCGTGGGGTCCTCGCCGCGCGCGAGGCCCGCGAGCTCGAGCCCGGCGGGCGTCGCCTTCACCCACATGCGGCGGCGCGGGATGAGCAGCGACGCGAGCAGCGAGACGAACAGCACGACGGTGATCCAGAAGACGGGCGTCTGCGTGTGGTCGACGTGCACGTCGATGACGCCGTACCGCCGCACGTCCTCGAACGTGATGGTGCCGAGCCCGCCGGGGATGTCGAGCGTCTGCCCCGGCACCATGGTGAGCGCGTCGACGCCGGTGTCGCCGCCGGCGATCTGCGTCATCTCGTCGGTCTCGAGCGCGTAGACCGAGCGCGGGATGCCCGAGTCGAGCCCGAGGTCGCCGGTGAACGCCTGCAGCGACAGCACGGGGTTCGCGAGGTCGGGGTAGGCCGAGGCGAGCGCGCCCGTCTCCTGCACGACGGCGGTCGGGTAGAAGAAGCCGCGCAGGCCGAGCTGCTCCTCGAGGCCGTCGGGCAGCTTGATGACGCCGAGGCTCGTCATGAGGTCGTCCTGCGCGAGGAACGGCGTGTACTCGTCGTAGACGACCTGCCCCTCGCTGTCGCGCACCGAGATGCGCGGGGCGTAGCCGTTCGAGATGAGGTAGAGGTCGGCGCCGGCGACGGTGAGCGGCTCGTTCACCTTGATCTGCGCCTCGCGCGCCTCGCCGCCCTCGGTCACCGACACGTGCGCCGTGAAGTCGAGCGGCGCGCCGACGGCGTTGGGGTTCTCGTTCTCGTAGACGACGTCGAGGTCGTCGAGCTGCACCGCGAACGGCGCGAGCCCGGCCTCGTCGAACCACTGCCCGGCGGTGAACGAGTCGTAGCTCGAGAGCGTGTTGGCGAAGCCGCGCCCCTCGATCACGAGCCGCTGCCCGTTGTAGCCGAAGCCCGAGCCGATGCCGATGACGACGAGCAGCGCGAGCATCGAGATGTGGAAGAGCAGGTTGCCGGTCTCGCGCAGGTAGCCGCGCTCGGCCGAGACGGAGTCGCCGTAGCGGGTCGTGCGGTAGCCGAGCCGGCGCAGCACGCGGTCGGCGCGGTCGAGGTCGGATGCGTCGCCGGGCACGGTCTGGAAGCCCACGAGCCGCGAGAGCCGGGCGGGGGTGCGCGGCGGCAGCGCCCGCATGGCGCGCCAGTGGTGCACCAGGCGCGGGATGACGCAGCCGACGAGCGAGGTGAACAGCAGCAGGTAGATGGCCGAGAACCACGGGCTCGAGTAGACGTCGTGCAGCGAGAGCGCGTCGTAGAGCCAGACGAGCTCGGGGTTGTCGGCGCGCACCTGGATGACGCCGTTGGGGTCGGAGGAGCGCTGCGGCACGAGGCTGCCGGGGATGGCGGCGACCGCGAGCAGGAGCAGCAGCACGATCGCGGTGCGCATGGACGTGAGCTGCCGCCAGAGGAAGCGCCCCCAGCCGCGCGCGTCGAGCTTCGGGTCGCCGGGCTGCCGCGCCGCCTCGGCGGGCGCGTCGATGTGGTCGCCCGGCCGCAGCGGGTCGGAGCCGGACTCAGATGATCGTGACAACGGAGGCGATCCATCCCTGGAGCGATTGCATGATGGCGTTCCACGCACCGGTGACCATGAGCACGCCGATCGCGATGAGCATCGCGCCGCCCAGGATGTTGATGAGGCGGATGTGGCGGCGGAGCCACGCGACCGCGCCGCCCGCCCACCCGAGGCCGAGCGCGATGAGCAGGAACGGGATGCCGAGCCCGAGCGCGTAGGCGAGGCCGAGCACCGCGCCCTGCCAGGCGGAGCCGGTCGTGACGGTGAGCGCGCTGATGGCGGCGAGCGTGGGGCCGGAGCACGGGGTCCAGCCGAGGGCGAAGACGATGCCGACGAGCGGCGCCGCCCACAGGCCGCCGGCGCGCACCTGCTGCGGCTTCCAGACGCGCTGGAGGAACGAGAACTGACCGACGAAGACGAGCCCGAGCACGATGAGCACGCCGCCGAGGATGCGCACGAGCAGGTCGCTGTGCTGCAGCAGGAAGGCGCTCACGGCGCCGACGATGGCGTTGCCGAGCACGAACACGAGCGTGAAGCCGGCGATGAAGAGCGAGACGCCGGCGACGAGCCTGCCGCGGCCGCCGTCGCGGCCCACGAGCGACCCGACGAGGCCGAGGTAGCCGGGCACGAGAGGCAGGATGCACGGGCTCGCGAACGAGACGAGCCCGGCGAGCAGGGCGATCGGGATCGAGACGAGCAGCTGGCCGCTCAGCACGGCACCCGCCGGGTCGGTCAGCAGCGCCGGGTCGACGGCGGCGGCGAGCGTGCCCAGGGCGGCGGTGGCGGTCACCGCTCGAGCTCCTCCTGCAGCAGCGTCGAGAGGATGCTCGTGTCGGTCACGGCGCCCGAGACGCGCGCGGCGACCCGGCCCTCGGCGTCGAGCACGAGCGTGGACGGCACCGCGTTCGGGGCGACGATGCCGGTGAAGGCGAGCTGCGCGGCGGCGGTCTCGTCGTCGAGCACCGACGGGTACTCGATGCCGAACTGCTCCTCGAACGCGGTCGCCTGCGCGGCGCCGTCGCGCGTGTTGATGCCGATGAAGTCGACGCGGTCGCCGAACTCGGCGTGCAGCTCGGCGAGCACCGGCGCCTCGACGCGGCACGGCGGGCACGCGGCGTACCAGAAGTTCACGAGCGCGACCCCGTCGAGCTCGGAGGAGTCGAACTGCCCGCCGTCCGCGAGCGCGCCGGCGAAGTCGCCCGGCGTCTGCCGCTGGTCGGGCGCGACCTCGGTCACGATGCCGTCGCCCGCGATGTAGCCGGCGTCGCCGACCTGCCCCGCCACGCCGTCGGCGCTCGAGCAGCCGACCAGCACGAGCGCCGACGCGACAGCGACCGCGGCCGCGACCTGGCGCATCCGCCCCATCACACCGCTCCCGCGTCGATCGCGTCGACCTCGGCGGCCGGCTCGGCGTAGTCGATCTCGGTGAAGCGGCCGTCGACGCGGGCGAAGCTCGTGATCGAGGAGAGCTGGCAGCGGCGCGTGCGCGGGTCGTGCCAGAGCCGCTTGCCGGCGAGCTCGAGGTGCGCCATCCAGATCGGCGACTGGTGGCTGACCATGACGATGTCGCCGTCGTCCTCCGACTCGTCGAGCTCGTCCCAGGCGTCCTCCATCGCGGCGACGACGCGCTGCGCGATCGCCCGGTAGGGCTCGCCCCACGAGGGACGGAAGGGGTTGCGCAGCAGCGGCCACGCCGACGGGTGCCGCAGCGCGCCGCTCGCCTCGAACGTCTTGCCCTCGAAGTCGTTCGTCGGCTCGATGATGCGGTGCTCGGTGCGGGTCTCGAGCCCGAAGGCGGCCGCCCACGGCTCGGCCGACTGCTGCGCGCGCTCGAGCGGGCTCGCGGCCAGCCGCACCACGCTGCGCGCGGCCGGGCCGGTGGCGAGGTGGTCGACCGCGAGCTGCGCCATGCGCTGCCCGCGCTCCGAGAGCAGGTAGCCCGGCATGCGGCCGTAGAGCACGCGCTCCGGGTTGTGCACCTCGCCGTGGCGCACGAGATGGAGGCGGCGGGCGGGCATGGGTGCCATCGTACCGACGCTTCCTATGGGCGCCGGGCCTGGGAGGATCGTCCCGTGCCCCTCCTCGTCCCGCTCGCGATCGCGCTCGTCGTCGCCGCGGGCGCGGGCCTGCTGTGGACGTGGGCGCGCTACGTCGCGCACCGGGCGCACGGCACGCCCGTGGCGCTCGCGGTGCTCGTGCTCGCGGTCGCGGGCGTCGCCCTGCTCGTGCTCTCGGAGGCGCCGGATGCGTCGGTGCCGGCCGCCGCCGGCTGGGTCGCGCTGGGCGCCGCGGCCGTCGTGCTCGTGGCCGGCTGGGCGCTCGTCGCGACCGTCGGCGGGGAGCTCCGGCGCGGCGGCCCGGCGCGGCGTCGGTAGGATCGGCCCGTGACTCGGACTCTCATCAAGGACCTCGCATCGCTCCCCGACGGCCCCGTGCAGGTGCAGGGCTGGGTCGAGAAGGTGCGCGACCAGAAGCGCGTGCAGTTCGTGATCCTGCGCGACGAGTCGGGCTCGGCGCAGCTCGTGAACCCGGTGAACGACGAGACGGCCGAGACCGCCGCGACCATCTCGGGCCTCATGCACGGCTCGTTCGTCACGGTGACGGGCGACCTGAAGGCCGACGAGCGCGTGAAGCTCGGCGGGCTGGAGGTGAAGGTCGGCTCCCTCACGGTCGAGTCGGTCGCCAAGGACTCCCCGATCGCCGAGGACTCGTCGATCGACAAGCGCCTCGACTGGCGCTTCCTCGACCTGCGCCGCCCCGAGGCGCAGCTCATCTTCCGCGTGCAGACGACCATCGAGCACGCGATGCGCCAGCACTGGATCGACGAGGGCTTCATCGAGCTGCACACGCCGAAGCTCATGGCGACGGCCTCCGAGTCGCGCGCCGAGCTCTTCGAGGTGCCGTACTTCGAGACCACCGCGTACCTCGCGCAGTCCCCGCAGCTCTTCAAGCAGATGGCGCAGGCGGCCGGCTTCGGCAAGATCTTCGAGATCGGCCCGGCCTTCCGCGCCGACCCCTCCTTCACGAGCCGCCACGCGACCGAGTTCACGTCGATCGACTCCGAGATCTCGTGGATCGACACGCACGAGGACGTCATGCAGCTGCACGAGACGCTGCTGGCGAAGGCGCTCGCCGCCGTCGTCGAGCGCCACGGCGCCGAGATCCAGGAGCACTTCGGCATCGAGGTGCAGGTGCCCGCCCTGCCGTTCCCGCGCATCCCCCACGCCGAGGTGAAGGCGATCGTCGAGGCCCGCGGCCACACGATCGAGCGCCAAGACGGCGACCTCGACCCGGAGGCCGAGCGGCAGATCTCGGCGCACGTCAAGGAGACGACCGGCCACGACTTCGTCTTCGTGACCGAGTACCCGTCGAGCGTGCGGCCGTTCTACCACCTGCGCCCCGAGGGCGATGGCTCCGTCACGAACTCGTACGACCTCATCTACAACGGCGTCGAGATCTCGACGGGCGCGCAGCGCGAGCACCGCGTCGACGTGCTCGAGGCGCAGATCGTCGAGAAGGGCATGAACCCGGCGGAGCTCGAGGAGTACCTCGACTTCTTCCGCTACGGCGTGCCCCCGCACGGCGGCTTCGGCATGGGCCTCGCGCGCGTCGTCATGCTGCTGCTGGGCCTCGGCTCGATCCGCGAGACCACCTACCTGTTCCGCGGGCCGACGCGCCTCACGCCGTAAGGCGGGCCCGGATGCGGTCGGCCAGCTTCACGGGGTCGACGCGCCAGGAGGAGTGCGGGCGCCCGTCGATGAGCACGACGGGGATGTCCTCGCTCCAGCGCTCCTCGAGCGCGGGATCGTCGAGGATCGACACCTCGTGCATCGTCGCGTCGGGGAAGCCGGCGACGACGCGCTCGACGACGGGCCTCGCCTCGTCGCACAGGTGGCAGCCGGGCTTGGCGATGAAGGTGATCTCGACCATGCGCCCAGCCTAGGTCGCGCCGGCGCGGTCCGCCGCGGCCCGGACATGCAGAAGCCGGGAGCCTGCTGATGCAGGTCCCGGCTCTGGATGCAACCGGCTTACTTGCGGTTGCGACGCTGGTGGCGCGTCTTGCGAAGCAGCTTGCGGTGCTTCTTCTTCGCCATGCGCTTGCGGCGCTTCTTCACCACAGAACCCATAGAGGTTCCTCACTTCCGATCGGGATTGCTCGCTGACGCTGCACGACCTCGAGGTCCGCGCAGGGAAAACGCTCTCGACATCGTACCCGAACGCGGCGAGCCGCCGCATGTCGGCCCCTCGGGGTCAGTCGAGGCGGGAGTCGTCCTGCTCGCGGGCGGCGTGGCCGTCCTCGCCGAGCGCGGCGCGACCCTCCTCCTCCTCGCGCTTGCGCAGCTTGCCCTTCGCGTCGTCGAGGCGCTGCGACGCGCGCGACTGCATCTCGTGCAGTCGGTCCTGCACCTCGTGGATGCGGTCGCGGGCCTCCTGCACGCGGTCCTGCAGGTCGTGCATGCCCTCGGCCGCCCTCCGGCCGAGCGATGCGCCGACCGGGGCAGGGTGCTCGACGCGGTCGCTCATGCGCGCGAGCGCCTGCTCGGTCGCGACGCGCGCCTGCTCGGCCGCGAGCCGGGCCTGGTCGGCAGCCGCGCGCAGCGGCGCCGGCACCTGCACGCCCGCCCAGGCGGCGAAGGCGGCGGCGCCGAGCGACGCCTCCTCCTGCTCGCCCTCGGCGAAGATGAACGGCATCAGCCAGTCGTCGATCTCGTCGAACGGCGCCAGCACGATCGCGTAGTGGCGGTGCTGGCCGTCCTCGCGCACCGTGACGAGGCCCGCATCGCGCAGGGTGCGGAGGTGCTTCGACACCGTGGGCTGCGGCACGCCGAGCGCGTCGACGATCTGGCTCACGCTCGCCTCGCCCGTCGCCGCGCGGCGCTCGAGCAGCACGCCCAGGATGTCGCGTCGCGTGCTGTCCGCGATGACGGAGAAGATGTCGGCCATGCGCACAGCATGCCAGCGCGGCGCCAGGCGCGACAAACCACCCTCGCACGTGGTTCGCGCCCGACGGGGCTACGCTTGCCCCGTCCTGCGCCGCCCTGCGGCGCTTCGATCCCGCGGAAGGCGCAGCAGGTGGCGGAGCAGCGGACGCCGGGGATGACGGCGCTCCCGAGTCGATGGCGCGACGGCCTCGAGCAGTTCGCCGGGGCGTACCCGGCGCGGTTCGCGATCATGGTGTTCGCGAGCATGAACCTGCTCTTCGCGGTGCTGCTCGCGACGCCGTGGGCCACCGCCTCCGGCGAGCCGACGCCGTTCGTGGATGCGTTCTTCCAGGCCGTGAGCGTCGTGTGCGTGACGGGGCTGACGGTCGTCGACATGGCCACCCACTGGAGCCCCTTCGGCAACGCGGTCGTGATGGTCGGCGTGCAGGTGGGCGGCATCGGCGTGCTGACGCTCGCGTCGATCCTCGGCCTCACCGTGGCCCGCAAGCTCGGCCTGCGCCAGCGGCTCATGGCCGCGAGCGACTCCAACCCCTCCCGCGTGCGCAAGGGCGTGGTGAAGGAGAGCCAGGCCATCCGGCTCGGCGAGGTCGGCGGGCTGCTGCGCACCGTCGCGCTCTCGGTGGCCGTGTTCGAGGCGGCGCTCATCGTGCTGCTGCTGCCGCGCATCCTGCTCGAGGGCAAGCCGTTCCTCACCGCCCTCTACGAGGCGACCTACTGGTCGTTCATGTCGTTCACGAACTCGGGCTTCGTGCCCACCGTCGAGGGGCTCGAGCCGTACGCGACCGATCCGTGGTTCCTCGGCGTGATGATGGTCGGCGTCTTCATCGGCTCGCTCGGCTTCCCCGTCTACTTCGTGCTGCTGCGCCACCTGGGCGCGCCCCGCCAGTGGTCGCTCCACGTGAAGCTCACGATCTCCGTCTCGCTCATGCTCTTCTTCGCGGGCGGCCTGGCCTACCTCGTGCTCGAGTGGGGCAACGCCGACTCCTGGGGCACGGCCGACTTCGGCCAGCAGGTGCTCCACGCCTTCTTCCTCTCGACGATGGCGCGCTCGGGCGGCTTCGCCCTCGAGGACCTCGGGCTGCTCCACAACTCGAGCCTGCTCGTGACCGACATGCTCATGTTCGTCGGCGGCGGCTCGGCCTCGACCGCGGGCGGCATCAAGGTGACGACGCTCGCGATCCTGTTCCTCGCCGCGATCGCCGAGGCGCGCGGCCGCAAGTCGATGGAGGCGTTCGGCCGGCGCATCCCCTCCGACGTGCTCCGCCTGGCCGTCTCGGTCACCCTGTGGAGCGCCACGATCGTCGCGGGCGTCACGATCGTGCTGCTCGAGATCACCGGTGCGCCGCTGTCGTTCGTGCTGTTCGACGTGATCAGTGCGTTCGCCACAGTGGGGCTCTCCACGGGCTTCACGCAGCCCGGCCTCGAGGACCCGGCCAAGGTCATCCTGGCCCTGACCATGTTCGTCGGGCGCATTGGTAGTGTGACGCTCGCCGCGGCGCTGGCGGCGAGCCAGACCACGCAGCTGTTCACTCGCCCCGAGGAGAGGCCGATCGTTGGTTGACAGGATCCCGCACGACGCCCCGGTGCTCGTCATCGGGCTCGGCCGCTTCGGCGCCGCCACCGCAGGGCAGCTCGCGCGCCTCGACCGCGAGGTGCTCGCGATCGACGACGACATCAACCTCGTGCAGAAGTGGTCGGAGCGGCTCACGCACACGGTGCAGGCCGACGCCCGCTCGATCGACGCGCTCAAGCAGGTCGGCGCGGGCGACTTCTCGATCGCGGTGTGCGCGGTGGGCTCCTCGATCGAGGCGTCGGTGCTCATCGTCGCCAACCTCGTCGACCTCGGCGTGCCGCAGATCTGGGCGAAGGCGATCAGCCAGTCGCACGGCAAGATCCTCAGCCGCATCGGCGCCAACCACGTCATCTACCCCGAGGCCGAGGCCGGCGAGCGCGTCGCGCACCTCGTGTCGGGCCGGATGCTCGACTACATCCAGTTCGACGACCAGTTCGCGATCGTGAAGATGTACCCGCCGAAGCACATCCGCGGCGTCACGCTCGCCGAGTCGCGCATCCGCTCGAAGTACCACCTGACCGTGGTGGGCGTGAAGAGCCCGGGCGGCGAGTTCACCTACGCCACTCCCGAGACGATCGTCTCGAACCACGACCTCATCATCGTGTCGGGCAACCAGAACGACATCGAGCGGTTCGCGGGCCTGAGTGCCTGAGCGGGCCGAGCGCGCGGCCGTGCCCGACGACGCCCGGCGCTGCCCCTGCGGCTCGGGGCTCACCTTCGGCGAGTGCTGCGGGCCCGTGCTGCGCGGCGAGCGCGAGGCCGCCACCGCCGAGGCGCTGATGCGCTCCCGGTTCACGGCGTTCGCCGTCGGCGACGTCGACTGGCTGCTCGCCTCGTGGCACTCCTCGACGCGCCCGCGCTCCCTCGAGCTCGACCCGGGCATCCGCTGGCTGCGCCTCGACGTGCTCGGCACGTCGGACGGAGGCCCGTTCGACCGCGAGGGCACGGTGACGTTCGAGTCGCACTGGACGGCCGAGGGCGCGCGCGGCTCGATGCGCGAGCTCAGCCGCTTCCGCCGCGACCGCGGCTGGCAGTACGTCGACGGCGACCAGGTCTAGCGCGTGGCACGGACGGCCGACGCCGCCATCGAGGAGCTCGAGCGCTCCGGGCAGGTGGTCGTGCGCGCGGTCGTCGGCGGCATCGCCGCGGCCGTCGTCGGGGCGCTCGTCTTCGCCGCGATCGGCGCGCTGCTCATCGCGGGGTGGGTGAGCGAGCCCAGCTGGGCGGCGGTGCCCGCGGCGCTCCTCGGCGCTGTCGCGCTCGGCTTCTTCGGCCTGCTCGGGGTGCCCGTGCTCGTGGCTCGCTGGGCGACGGCGTCGCGCGCGGTCGTGCTCACCGCCGACGGCGCGATGCTCGGCGGCGGCTCGCGGGTGCAGTGGGCGCACGTGCGCTCCGCGCGCCTCGAGACGCTGCTCGGCCAGCGCTTCGCGGTGCTGCTGCCGCGCGAGGAGCACGTCGCCGACCAGCTGCGGGCGCTGCCGCTGCCCGCGCGGCTCGGGGCGCTGCTCAACGGCAGGCTGCTGCGGGAGCCTGCCCCGGTCGCGCTCCCGGCGCAGCTCGAGCTGTCGCCCGCCGAGCTGCTGCGCGTCGTGCAGCGCGCGCGACGCCTCGGCGGCCACCTGCGCTGACGCGCGTCAGCCGGCGGCGAGCTCCTGCGCGCGCGCGAGCGCCGCGGCGGTGGCGCGGTCGAAGACCTCGCCGAGGCGGGCCTCCTGCAGCACGGCGACGGCGCGCTCGGTCGTGCCCTTCGGGCTCGTCACGCGGCGGCGCAGCTCGGCCGGCTCGGCGCCGTCGGCGGCGAGCAGCTCGCTCGCGCCGCGGAAGGTGCCCTGCACCATCGTCGCCGCCTGCTCGGGGGTGAAGCCCATGCGCTCTGCCGCGCCGGTGAGCTCCTCGATGAGCAGGAAGACGTAGGCCGGGCCCGAGCCCGAGATGGTCGAGAGCGCGTCGATCTGCGACTCGTCGAGCACGATCACCTCGCCGACCGCCTCGAACATGCGCGCCACGAGCGCCACGTCGTCCGCAGAGGCGCGCGCGCCGCCGGCGACGCCCGTGACGCCGAGCCCGACGTGCGACGGCGTGTTCGGCATCGCCCGCACCACGGGGACGGATGCGGGCAGCGCGGCCTCGATGGACGCCGTCGTCGTGCCCGCCGCGATCGAGACGACCACCGCATCCGGCTCCAGGTGGGGCGCGATGTCGCGAGCGAGCTCGACGATGCCCGCGGGCTTCACGCCGAGCACGACGAGCTTCGCGCCGGCGACCGCTCGCGCGTTGCCGTCGGGCTCGTCGGCGAGCGCGATCGACTCCACGCCGTCGAGCCGGAGGCGCGCGGCCTTCTCGGCCGTGCGGTTGGTGACGACGATGCGCTCCGCGCCGTGGCGGGCGAGGCCGGTGAGGATCGCGCCGCCCATGGAGCCGACGCCGAGCATGGCGATGGGAGGGAGGAGGTCGGTCATGCGGCCCAGGCTAGTCGGGGCGAGCCCCGACCCTCCCGCGCGTAGACTCGCCGCCGTGAGCGCATCCCACGGTACGAAGGCGGTCGTCGCGGCGTTCCTCGCGAACACCGGCATCGCCATCACCAAGTTCATCGCCTGGTTCTTCTCGGGCTCCGCATCGATGCTGGCCGAGGCCATCCACTCGGTCGCCGACGCCGGCAACCAGCTGCTGCTGCTGCTGGGCGGCCGGCTGGCGAAGAAGCGGGCGAGCGAGGAGCATCCGTTCGGCTACGGCCGCGAGCGCTACGTCTGGGCGTTCATCGTGGCGCTCGTGCTGTTCTCGGTGGGCGGCCTGTTCTCGATCTACGAGGGCATCTCGAAGATCCGCGAGCCGCACGAGATCGAGGTGCCGTGGCTGCCGCTGACGGTGCTCGGCATCGCGATCGTGCTCGAGTCGTTCTCGATCCGCGTGGCCATCAAGGAGGCCAACGCGGTGCGCGGCAAGGCGAGCTGGTGGAGCTTCATCCGCAAGGCGAAGAGCCCGGAGCTGCCCGTCATCCTGCTCGAGGACCTCGCGGCGCTGCTCGGCCTCGTCTTCGCGTTCGCCGCGGTGGGCCTGTCGGTGCTGACCGGCAACCCGCTCTTCGACGCGATCGGCACGCTCATGATCGGCGCGCTGCTGATCGCGGTCGCGATCGTGCTCGCGATCGAGATGAAGTCGCTGCTGATCGGCGAGGGCGCGACGCGCGAGGACCACGCGAAGATCCAGCGCATCCTGAACGCCTCCCCCGGGGTCGAGTCGCTCATCCACATGAAGACGCTCTACCTGGGCCCCGACGAGCTCATGATCGCCGCGAAGGTGGCGTTCCCGCCGCAGTCCGACATCGAGCACGTGGCGGGCACCATCAACGACCTCGAGTCGATGCTGCGCACCGAGGTGCCGCACGCGCGGGTGATCTACATCGAGCCCGACCTCGTCGTCCACCGGCCCGACATCGCCCCGTCGACCGACCACATCGTCATCCAGTCGGGCAACTGACCGCTCCGGCGGCAAGTGTGTAGGCTGTCTGCATGGAGTTCCTGCACTCGCTGCTCGTCGCCCTGCACCTGATCGGCGCTTCGCTGCTGGTCGGCACCTTCTTCCTGCAGATGCGGGCGAAGACCGGCTTCAACTTCACGATGATGCTCATCGGCGCCTCGCTGCAGCTCGTCTCTGGCGTCGCCCTCTACGGCCTCGCGATGGCGGGCGACGGCGACGTGAACCACATGAAGCTCGGCATCAAGGGCCTCATCGCGGTCGTCGTGTTCGTCGCGGCGCTGCTGGGCTTCCTGCGCGGCCGTGCGATCCGCGCGGAGAAGGCGGGCCTCGCGGCCGGCGGCGCCCGGCCGGTGGCCGACGTCTCGCTGCCCGAGCCGCGCGTGAAGACCTTCTTCCACATCGCCGGCGGGCTTGCGCTCGTCAACCTGCTGATCGCGGTGTTCTGGGGCTGAGCGCCCCGGCGGCTGCCCGCGCCCCGTTCGTCGACCGGCTCTCTGCGCGGCCGGCCGGATAGTCCGGTCGGCGCCGCACGGAGCCGGTCGAGCGACGGCGCCCGGCGGGCATACCAGCGCTCAGCGGCGCTCGGCGAAGAAGGCGCGCAGCTGCGCCTCGGCCTCGTCGGCGAGCACGCCCGAGACCACCTCGACGCGGTGCGGCAGCCGCCGCTCCCGCAGCACGTCGACGACGCTGCCGGCGGCGCCGGCCTTCTCGTCCCACGCGCCGAACACGACGCGTGCGACGCGGCTCGCGAGGATCGCGCCCGCGCACATGACGCACGGCTCGAGCGTCACGACGAGCGCGCATCCGTCGAGCCTCCACGAGCCGAGCGCCGTCGCGGCCTCGCGCAGCGCCACCACCTCGGCGTGCGCGGTCGGGTCGTGGCGCGCCTCGCGCTCGTTGCAGCCGGTGCCGACGACGGTGCCGGATGCGTCGACGACGACGGCGCCGACCGGCACGTCGGCGGTGCGCTCGGCCGCGGCCGCCTGCTCGAGCGCGAGCCGCATGAGCGCCTCGTCGCGCGCCGATGGCCGCATGCTCCGCCCTCCCGGGTCGGGCGCCCCGCTGCGCGCCCACTACCCTGAACCCTATGCGAGTCCACGTCGCCGACCACCCGCTCGTCACCCACAAGCTGACCGTGCTGCGGGATGCGCGCACCCCCTCCCCCACCTTCCGCTCGCTCGTCGGCGAGCTGATGACGCTGCTCGCCTACGAGGCCACGCGCAACGTGCGGGTGACGCCCAAGGAGATCCAGACGCCGGTGACGACGACGACCGGCGTCGAGATCGCCGAGCCGCGGCCGCTCGTCGTGCCGATCCTGCGCGCCGGGCTCGGGATGCTCGACGGCATGACGGCGCTCGTGCCGACCGCCGAGGTGGGGTTCCTCGGCATGGCCCGCAACGAGGAGACCCTCGAGCCGTACACGTACGCCGAGCGGCTGCCCGACGACCTCTCGGACCGGCAGTGCTTCGTGCTCGACCCGATGCTCGCGACCGGCGGCTCGCTGTCGGCGGCGATGCAGTTCCTCTTCGACCGCGGCGCCGTCGACGTGACCGCCATCTGCCTGCTCGGCACGCCGGAGGGCCTCGAGCGCGTCGAGCGCGACATGGACGGCCACGACGTGACGATCGTGCTGGGGGCCCTCGACGAGCGCCTCAACGAGCAGGGCTTCATCGTGCCCGGGCTCGGCGACGCGGGCGACCGCCTGTACGGCACCGTCGGTCACTGAGCGCCGGCGGCCGCTGAGCGGCGGCGGTCGGCGAGCACCGGCGGCCCCGGCCGTCACACTTCGTCACAATCGCGCGCTGTTTGACATCGCGCGAGCGAACCCGGGATACTGGCGGGCATGACGACCACCTTCCGCCCCTTGTCCGTCCTCGCGACGAACGGGACGAACGGCATGATGATGCCGATGGTCGACATGCGTCGAATGTGTGCTTGAGCGAAGCTCGCACCGTCCGACCGCTCCATGAGGAGTCGCTGACGCCTACGCCGTCGCACCCTCGGGCCTGAGCAGCCCACGAGAGCGGTCCCCTCCGAACCAGCACCGGTTCGCACACGACCGATCGACTCCTCGAGTCGGCGGCCTGCATCGCCGTACCCGCATCGTCGGGCGGCGCGGCCGCCGACCGCACGCCGGAAGGCCCCTCCCATGACCATCACCGCATTCCCCGCCACCGCCCGCACTCGCCGCCCGTCGCTGCAGCAGCCCCGCTTCAGCGGCACCGCCGCCCTCGCCCCCGAGCGGGCCTTCGTCCCCGCGCCCGCCCCGCGCATCCGCCCCGCCGCTCCCGCCGCTCCCGCCGCGGCGCCCGCCGCACCCGTGCGCGCCGTGCCCGACGGCACCGAGGCCCGCGGCTTCGTGCTCTACGTCGGCCTCGGCGAGGACGCCGCCGCCGCCGACCACATCGAGCTCGCCCGCCTCGTCGGCGAGCTGCGCGCCCTCACCTCGCGCCTCGCGCCGAGCGCCGAGACGCACGCCGCCGTGGCGCTCGCACCCGCCGGCGCGGGCGGCCGCGACGTCGAGGTCGTGCGCCGCGCGCTCGGCGACCCGGCGGTGCAGCAGCCCGCCGTCGAGGCGGAGGGCGACCCGGGCATCGTCATCGACCTGACGCGCAAGCGCGTCGCGATCGGCGACGACATCGCGCCGCTCACCTACCGCGAGTTCGAGCTGCTGCAGCACATCGTGCTGCGCGAGGGCTCGACGGTCGGCCGCTGCGACATCATCGACGCGCTGTGGGACGCCGACGCCGACGACCGACCCAACGAGCGCACGATCGACGTGCACGTGCGCCGCCTGCGCGCGAAGCTCGGCGGCTACGCCGAGATCATCCGCACCGTGCGCGGCGCCGGCTACCGGTTCGACCGCCACGCCGACGTGACGGTGCTCGCCTCGGGACCGAGCCCCGACCGCTTCTGAGGCGGCCCCGGGCGACGAGGCACAGGGATTTCTCAGGGATATCTGGGCGCGCTCGTTACCGATCCGTTATACGTTCGTCGCACGTTGATCGTTGTGCTGTGGCGATCAGCGGAAGCGGAGGCTCAAGCCTCACTTGGTGCAAGGGACTGGGGCCGGTCGGGAGAACCCGACCGGCCCTGCATCGTCTCCGGGCGGCGGCCCGCCCGCCGGCCTCGGCGCATCCGGCCCGTCAGCCGCCGTGCTCGGCGCGATAGCGCACCATGAGCCGGTCGAGCAGCTCCCCGAGCTCGCGCTCGAGCTCGTCGTCGAGCGCTCGGAACGAGAGCGTGGCGCGGCCGGTGCGACGCGCCTGCAGCGCCGGCGACGCGAGCGCGAGGTCGTCCGGGTAGCGATCCATGATGATCAGGTAGACGCCGACGTCGGCCCTGTTGCGCTTCAGCGCCGCGAAGTAGTCGTGGCCGGTCGCGCCCGGCCACACCCACGCGGGCACGCCGTAGATGGCGCCGTCGACGAGCTCGGGGCGGTAGCGCTCGAGCAGCGCGGTCAGCCGCGCCGCCACCGCGTCGAGGTCGGCCATCGCGCTGCTCCCTGCCTCAGCGCCCGCCGGCCAGGTGCTCGGCGAGGAAGGCGGATGCGGTGCGCCGGAAGGTGCCGGAGGTCGGCGCGTTGATGTGGTTGCGCCCGGGGATCGCCTCGAACCGGCCGTCGCGCAGCAGCGGCAGCAGCTCGGCGGTGTCGTCCGCGCGGTCGTCCTTCTCGCCGGTCATCAGCAGCGTCGGCACCGTCGGCGGCGCCTGGGCGGGGTCGAAGAGCGTCGCCGAGACCTCGCCCGCGAGCGTGACGAGCGTCGCCGGGTCGTGCTCGGGGAAGACGCTCGCGAGCTCGACGATGAACGATTCCATGCGACCCGGCTCGGCCTGCTCCTCGAGGGCGCGATGCGCGAGGTCGACGTCGAAGCGCTCGAAGGGGTCGCCGGCCGGGAGCCCGCCGAGCACGAGGGCGCGGAAGGCGTGCGGCCGGGTGCCCGCGTGCCGCCACAGCAGCCGCGCGCCCATCGAGTAGCCGATCGCGCCCGGCGCCTCGGGCAGCGCGAGCTGCTCGAGCACCGCGTCGACGTCGTCGACGAAGCGCGGCACGTCGTAGCCGGTCGACGGGCGGTCGCTCTCGCCGTGGCCGCGGAGGTCCATGGCGATCCCGCGGAGCCCCGCCTGGGCGAGCGCGTCGCCCCAGCCGGTGTCGATCCAGTTGCGCTGCGCGTTCGACGAGAACCCGTGGATGAGCAGCACGGGGGCGCCGCCCGGGTCGCCGAGCTCGTGGAGCGCGATGCGCACGCCGTCGGGGGCCATCGCGAAGACCGTCATATCCTGAGGCTAGTCCGAGCGAGAGGGAGCCCAGGTGCCGCGTTCCGTCCTGTTCATCAAGCACATCGAGTACGAGACGGGCGGCCACGCGACCACGCTGCTGTCGCACCTGCCGACACGCGAGGCGGTCTTCCCCACCGCCCTGCCGCCCCTCGACGAGATCGCGGGCATCGTCATCACCGGCGGGCAGATGAGCGCCGCCGACGTCGACGCGTTCCCCTCGCTGCAGCTGACGGCCGACCTGGCGCTCCGAGCGATCGACGCCGAGGTCCCCGTGCTCGGCCTGTGCCTCGGGCACCAGATCCTCGGGCGCGCGCTCGGCGCCGAGCACCGCGAGGGCGCGGTCGACGAGGTGGGCATCGTCGACATCGACGTGCTCGAGCCCGAGCCCTGGCTGGGCGCCCACGTCGGCCGGCTCGGCGCGATGCGCTGGAACAGCGACGTGGTGTCGCTGCCTCCAGGAGCGACGCTCCTCGCCCGCAGCGCGACCGTCGAGAACGAGGCGTTCCGCTACGGCTCGGCCGTCGGCATGCAGTTCCACCTCGAGGCCGACGACCGGGTCATGCGCCTGTGGGACTCCGTGGCCTCGCCGACGCTCTCGCAGCTGCGGAGCCCGGATGCGGTGGCCGGGTGGCGCCGCCACCTCGCGACCGACCCGACGCTGCTCGGCGTCGTCGAGCGCGGCTTCGGCGCGTTCGCCGCGGCGTGCGCGGCGAGGATGGACGCGGAGGCGCCGGCGCTCGTCGCCTAGGGACGGAGCGGCGCCGCGGTCACCTCTTCCCGCGCGCGGCGTCCCCTGCTAGGCATGGCGCGTGACCACCCGGACGCGGGCCGCGCCGACGCCGCCGCCCGAGCTCGCCGCCCCCATCCGGCGCGGGCGCATCGCGCTCTCCCTCGCAGGTGGGCTGTGGGCGCTGCTGCTGCTGCCGCTGACCGCGGCCGACTGGGGCGCCCCGTGGGTCTCGGCGCTCAGCCGCCTCGAGCCGTGGCGGGCGCTGCGGGGTGCCGTGGACGACCCCTACGTCGTCTTCGGCGCGCTCACGGGCGTGTCGTTCCTCGCGATCGGCGCGGCGCTGCTACCCGATCTTCGGCGCGCCCGCTGGGGCGGAACAGCCTTCGCCGTCACCATCCTGCTCGGCGCGATCGTCACCCCGATCAGCTATCTCAGCACCCCTCCCACGGCGCCGCTCCACGTGCTCTGGGGCGCGGAGGGGCCGCTGCTGGTCGTCATCGGCCTGGCCGGCGTGCTCGCCGCGGTGAGCGCGCGGGGCTGGCGACGGTGGGCCAGGGCGCTGCTGGCGGTCACGCTCGTGGTGCTCGTGGCGGGTGTGCTCGCCACCGGCTACTACCCGCACGGCCCGCTCATCGCCCTCTCGCTCGAGACGGCCGCGCTGCTCGCCGGCGCGCCGCGCGGGCGGCCGGCTGCCGCGGTCAGACCACGACGCTGAGGCGCCCGACCGGCTCGTCGGCGCTCTTCTGGATCAGGCCGAGCGGCTCCGCGAGCAACTCGAGGGTGCCCGCCGGGATCGCTCCCGCGCGCTCGAGCAGCGCGAGCGCCACCGGGGCACCGGGGCGGCGCGCGCCGTCGGCCGACTTCACGACCGCCGTGGTGCCGTCGGGGGCCACGATCGCCTGCGTGCCCTCCGCGCCGAACTTCGTCGCGCATCCGGTCGCCGCGATCACGACCGCGTCGGGGCGGCCCGCGCCGTCGATGAGGGTCGGATGCGCGCGCATCGCGTCGCCGACCGCGCGGTGGCCGCCGGTGCCGTCGGGCGCGAGGCGGCGGAACGCCCGCGCGAGGCCGACGGGGGTCGTCGGGAAGACGAGCGCGCCGCAGCCGTCGTGCGCGAAGCCGCTGATCGGCTCGCCCGTCACCTCGGCGAGGCTCGACCGGAGCACGGCCTCGATGGGGTGGTCGTCGGCCCAGTACTCCTCGGGCGCACCCATGGCGCGGGCCGAGGCTGCCATCGCGATGTGCTTGCCGACGCACATGTGGGCGAAGCGCCGCTGCGTGCCATCGGGCGCCTTCATCGGCGGGCAGCGGAGCGCCTCCTCGTCGACGCCGTGCGCGGCCGCCATCGCCTGCGCGGTCGTCACGTGCTCGTCGTCGGCCCAGTGGCTCGCGCTCGCGAGCGCCGCGTGGGCGGGCTCGAGCTCGATCAGGCCGGCGTCGAGGAGCGCGGCCGCGAAGAGCGGCTTGAGCGCGCTGCGGGCGAGGAACGGGCGGTCGACGGGACCGTGGGCCTCGAGGACGCGGCCGTCGGGGTCGACGAGCACGGCGACCCCGCGGTGCTCTGATTCGACGAAGCCGTCGCGCTCGATGACGGCGAGGAGCTCGGTGGCAGGCATGGATTCACGCTACCCGCGCCGGGCGGCCTCGACGCCCAGCAGCAGGCGCTTGGCCTCGGCCCCGCCCGCGTACTGGCCGAGCGAGCCGTCGCTGCGCACCACTCGGTGGCAGGGAATCGCGATCGGCAGCGGGTTGCGCCGGCAGGCCGTGCCGACCGCGCGCACCGCCCGCGGCGAGCCGACGGCCGCCGCGACCTCGGCGTACGAGCGGGTCTCCCCGTAGGGGATCTCGCGCAGCCGCTCGACGACCTCGCGGCCGAAGCCGCGCGCGAGCGAGAGGTCGAGCGGGCCGTCGAAGGCCCGCGCGCGGCCGGCGATGAGCCGCTCGAGCCGGCGAGCCGCGTCGTCGAGCCTGGCGGGGGCCTCGAGCACGCGCGGGCTGAGCTCGGCCGCGAGCCGGTCGAGGGTCTGCTCGGGATGGGCGCCGTCGAAGGTGACCGACACGAGCCCCGCGGGCGTCGCGGCGACGAGCAGCGTGCCGAGCGCCGTGTCGAGCGAGCGGTAGGCGACGTCGAGGAGCCCCGCCGCCGCCGCGCGCTCGGCGAGCCGCGCGCGCAGCGCGTCGAGCGGGGGCGCGGGGAGCGCGCCGGGCAGGTCAGCCATGGTCGCCGCCCATCAGTGCGCGCAGGCGCCGCACGCCGTCGGACGAGGCGCGCCGCACCGCATCCGTCGACGACTCGAGCACGGCCGCCACCTCGGCGAACGGCAGCCCGCCGAGGTGGTGCAGCACGACCGCCTCGCGCTGCCGGGTGGGCAGCAGCGAGAGCGCGCGGGCCAGGTCGAGGTCGCGGCCCTCGGGCGGCGCGGGCCGCTCGGGCACCTCGCCGACGACGAGCCGCGCGCGCCGGCGCAGCACGTCGATGGCCTTGCGGTGCGCGATGGTCACGAGCCAGCCCTCGATGCTCGTGTCGTGCCGCAGCCGGGGGTAGGCCTCGAGCGCCGCGAGGAACGTGTCGCTCCAGGCGTCGTCGGCGTCGGGCTCGTCGAGCAGCGCCCGGCACACCCGCCACACCCGCGCGCCGTGCGCGGCGACGATCGTCTCGAACGGCGCACGGGTCACGCGACCGAATCTAGCCCGGCGCCCGCGAGCCCGTCGCCGCGCTCGAGGTCGAGCAGGAACCGCTTGCGCTCGACCCCGCCGGCGTAGCCGGTGAGCGCCCCGCTCGAGCCGACGACCCGGTGGCACGGCACGACGATCGAGCAGGGGTTGCGGCCGTTCGCGAGGCCGACCGCGCGCACGGCGGTGGGCTGCCCGATGCGCTCGGCGATCCAGCCGTACGTGCGGGTCTCGCCGTACGGGATCTCGCGCAGCGCCTGCCAGACGCGCTGCTGGAACGGCGTGCCGACCGGCGCGAGCGGCAGGTCGAAGGCGGTGCGCTCCCCCGCCCAGTACTCGGCGAGCTGCTGCGCCGCGTCGGCGAAGGCCGCGTCATCGCGGTCGCCGAAGGCCGTCTCGTCGGGCACCGGCCGGTGGTCGGGCATGAAGATGCCGGTGAGCCCCTCGTCGCCGCGCACGAGCGTGAGGCTGCCGATGGGGCTGTCGATGATGGTGTGGGTCATGGCCGCATTCCTCTCATACCCTGCCAACGCGCGAGGCGCCCGGGATGTGAGGCTGTGGATGGGGCGGATCGGCGCCGCCGTAGGCTCGGAGCATGCAGATCGCCCTCGTCCGTCACGGCCAGACCGACTTCAACCGCGACGGGCGCCTGCAGGGCTCGAGCGACATCCCGCTCAACGAGACGGGCATCGCCCAGGCGCACACCGCCGCTCGGCTGCTCGCGGGCGAGCACTGGGACGCGGTCGTCTCGTCGCCGCTCGAGCGCGCGGCCGTCACCGCCGACATCATCGCCGCCGCGCTGGGGCTCGAGGTGTGCGGCCGCTACCCGAGCCTCATCGAGCGCGCCTACGGCCAGGCGGAGGGCCTCACGAAGGAGCAGGCGGTCGAGCGCTTCGGCACCGACTGGCCCGGCGAGGAGGACTTCGACGACCTGCAGCGGCGCGCCGTCGCCGCGATCGACGACGTCGCCGCCGCCAACCCGGTCGAGGCGCTCGTGATCGTCACGCACGGCACATTCATCCGCGCGTTCACCGACCACGTCACCGGCCTCGAGACCCGCACGCCCGACAACGCCCACTCGGTGCGCTTCGCCGGCACGCCCGGCGCGTGGCAGCTCGTCGACGGCCTGGTGCGCAAGTGAGCCTCGAGGCGCTGCGGGCGGCGCTGCCCGACCACGTGCTGGTCACCGACCCGGCGGCGCTCGACGTCGCGCGCGCCGACAAGTCGGGCCACCGCTCGGCGGCCGCGCCGCTCGCGATCGTCGAGGCGGAGTCGGTCGAGCACGTGCAGGCGGCGATGCGCTGGGCGAGCGAGCACGGCGTCGCGGTCGTGCCGCGCGCGGCCGGCACCGGGCTCGCGGGCGGCGCGATCGCCGGCTCGGGCGAGCTGGTCGTCTCGGTCGACCGGATGCGCAGCCTGCTGCACGTCTCCCTCGTCGACCAGTCCTGCGTGGTCGAACCGGGCATCCGCAACGCCGAGCTGAACGACCTGCTCGCCGCCCACGGCCTGTGGTGGCCGCCCGACCCGGCCAGCCGCGCCATCTCGACCGTCGGCGGCAACATCGCCACCAACGCCGGGGGCCTGCTGTGCGCGAAGTACGGCGTCACGCGCGAGTGGGTGCTCGCGCTCGACGTCGTGCTCGCCGACGGCAGCCTCATCACGACCGGCCACCGCACGGTGAAGGGCGTCACCGGCCTCGACCTGACGGCGCTGCTGATCGGCTCCGAGGGCACGCTCGGCATCATCGTCGGCGCCACGCTCAAGCTGCGGCCGCTCGTCGAGGGCGGCATCTGGACGGTCGGCGCGTTCTTCGAGGACGAGGCCATCGCCGCCGCCGCGTGCACCGCGGTCACGGCCGCGCGCATCCGCCCCGCCATCATGGAGTTCGTCGGCCGCGACGCGGTGACGATGCTCGCCGCCTACTCCGGGCAGCCGATGCACGGCGCGTTCGTGCTCGTGCAGACCGACGACCTGGGCGCCGAGGCGAGCTCCGAGACGGTCGCGCAGATCCTCGCCGCCCACGGCGGGCGCGTCGAGCGCACCGACGACCCGGGCCGGGCGGATGTGCTGGTGCAGGTGCGCAGGCAGGTGCACTGGGCGCTCGAGTCGTTCGGCACCGTGCTCGTCGAGGACGTCTCGGTGCCGCGGTCGCGGCTCGCCGACATGTTCCGCGCATGCGACGAGGCGGCCGCGCGGCACGGCGTGCGGCTCGCGACCACCGCCCACGCGGGCGACGGCAACCTGCACCCGACCTTCGTCTTCGACGGCCCCGAGCCGTCGCCCGCCATCTGGGCGTGCGCCGACGAGGTCTTCGAGGCGGCGATCGCGATGGGCGGCACGCTCACGGGCGAGCACGGCGTCGGCATCCTGAAGCGCCGGTGGCTCGTCGACGAGCTGGGCGAGCGGCAGCTGGCGCTGCAGCGTGCGGTGAAGGCGGCGTTCGACCCGGCCGGCATCCTGAACCCGGGCAAGGCGGTCTGAGCCGGCCGCCTGCTGCCGCCCGCCGCTCCGAGCCCTCGTCCGTCAACCGGTCAGGTGCGCGGCCGACCGGATAGTCCGGCTGAGCGGCCACCTGACCGGTCGACGCCCGGCCGCCCGCGCAGACGCCGAAGGAGGAGGCCCGCTCGGGGCCTCCTCCTGCGTCAGTGCGGTGTCGTTACTTGACGGCGACGAGGTCGCAGACGAAGATCAGCGTCTCGTTCGGGCCGATGACGCCGCCGGCGCCGCGCTCGCCGTAGGCCAGGTGCGGCGGGATGACGAGGCGGCGGCGTCCGCCGACGCGCATGCCCTCGATGCCCTGCTCCCAGCCCTTGATGACCATGCCGACGCCGAGCGGGAACTCGAGCGGCGCGCCGCGGTTGTAGGAGGCGTCGAACTCCTCGCCGCCGGAGTGGGTGACGCCGACGTAGTGGACGCTGACCTGCTTGCCGGCCACCGCCTCCTCACCGCCGCCAACGGTGATGTCGGTGATCTCGAGCTCAGTGGGTGCAGGGCCCTCGGGGGCCTCGATCTCGGGCTTCTCAGTCATGGCTCCATCCAAGCACGCGCGCAGTGGACGGTCGGATGCGGTGCGTAGCCTGAGGGCGTCGGCCCGCGCACCGCGGGCACGCGAACGCAAGGAGGACATCCCATGGCCATCACCTCGAACGCGAGCACCAGCTGGAGCGGCGCCCTGAGCAGCGGGTCGGGCACGACCACGCTCGGCACCGGGTCGACCTTCGACGTGACCTGGAAGGCGCGGGCCGAGGAGGGCGGCGCGACGACGCCGGAGGAGTTCATCGCGGCGGCCCACGCGAGCTGCTACGCCATGGCGTTCTCGCACGCGCTCGACGAGGCCGGCCACGCCCCGGAGTCGCTGCAGACGAGCGCGAAGGTGTCGTTCGAGCCCGGCAAGGGCATCACCACGAGCGTGCTGTCGGTGACCGGCGTGGTGCCCGGCATCGACCAGGAGGAGTTCGCCCGCATCGCCGAGGAGGCGAAGTCGGGCTGCCCCGTCTCGCAGGCGCTCGCCGGCGTCGAGATCCAGCTGGAGTCCGCCACCCTGCAGAGCTAGGGAACGAATCTTCCGAGAATCCCTCGGAATGCCCTACATTCAGCAGTAGCAACTCTCCCGCGTACCGGCTACAACTAGAGGTGACGGGGTCAACCAACAGAAGCAAGGAGCGTCTGTGTACTTCAAGCAGCTTCCCACCCACCTGCTCGTGACGCTTCGCGGCGGCGATGACGACTTCATCATCATGGGCGACGACGACTTCATCATCATGGGCGGCGGCAGCCTCTAGGCAGCCCTCCCACACCGCGGCCGCGGGCCGACCTCCGGGTCGGTCCGCGGCCGCGGTGCGTTGCGCCCGGAACTCGACGTGATGCGCAGATCCTGGGCGAACCCCTGGATTCCACTAAGGTCGTGAGCGTGCGGCGTCCAGTGCGCCGGACGTCATCCCGCAACGGCGCGCGACGGAAGGACAGACCCGATGGGTTCCCTTGTGCTCATGGTGATCGGCCTGGCGATGTTCGCCGGCGGCTACCTCATCTACTCCAAGTACCTCGCGAGACGGGTCTTCCAGCTCGACTCCGGGTTCAAGACCCCGGCCCACGACCTCAACGACGGCGTCGACTACGTCCCGACGAGCAAGTTCATCCTGTGGGGCCACCACTTCACCTCGGTCGCAGGTGCCGCGCCGATCGTCGGTCCGGCGATCGCCGTCATCTGGGGCTGGCTGCCCGCCCTCCTGTGGGTCACGCTCGGCACCGTCTTCTTCGCCGGCATGCACGACCTCGGCGCGCTGTGGGCGTCACTGCGCAACAAGGGCAAGTCGATCGGCGCGCTCTCCGGCCGCTACATCGGCAAGCGCGGCGCCAACCTGTTCCTCGTCGTGATCTTCCTGCTGCTGCTCATGGTGATCGCCGCCTTCGCGGTCGTCATCAAGAACCTGCTCATCAGCACCCCCACGGCCGTCATCCCCACGTGGGGCGCGATCGTCGTCGCCCTGCTCGTCGGCGTGGCCGTCTACCGCATGCGCTGGCCGCTCATCCCCGTCACGATCGTCGGCGTCGTCGCCCTGTATGCGCTCATCGTCGTCGGCGACAGCGTCCCGGTCGTGCTGCCCGAGTCGTTCCTCGGCATGACGCCCGCCACCTTCTGGATCCTCGCCCTGTTCATCTATGGCGCGATCGCCTCGCTGCTGCCGGTCTGGGTGCTGCTGCAGCCGCGCGACTACATCAACGGGGTGCAGCTCTTCGTCGGGCTCATCCTGCTCTTCGGCGCCGTGCTGATCGGCGCGCTCTTCTCGGCGAACCCGCCCGACATCGTCGCCCCGATGATCAACACCGCCCTGCCGGAGGGCACCCCGAGCATGGTGCCGCTGCTCTTCGTCACGATCGCGTGCGGCGCCATCTCGGGCTTCCACGGCATGGTCTCCTCGGGCACGACGTCGAAGCAGATCGACAAGGAGACGGATGCTCGCTTCGTCGGCTACTTCGGAGCCGTCGGCGAGGGCATGCTGTCGCTCGGCACGATCCTGGCCGTGATCGGCGGCTTCCAGTCGGCTGCCGAGTGGGAGTCGATCTACAGCGAGTTCGGCGCCGGCGGCGTCACGGCCTTCGTGCAGGGCGGCGGCGCCCTGATGGAGAACGGCCTCGGCCTGCCCGCGTCGCTGAGCGCGACCGTGCTCGCCACCATGGCGGTGCTCTTCGCCGCGACCACGATGGACACGGGCATGCGCCTGCTGCGCTTCGTCGTGCAGGAGATCGGGGATGCGTTCAGGGTCAGGATCACGAAGGTCCCGGCGACGCTCGTCGTCGTCGTGGTGGGTCTCGGCCTCACCTTCTCGCAGGGGCTCGGCGGCGAGGGCGGCCTGCGCATCTGGCCGCTCTTCGGCACGACGAACCAGCTCCTCGCATCCCTCACCCTGTCGATCATCGCCGTCATGCTCATCCGCAAGCGGCGCAACCCGTGGCCGGCGCTCATCCCGCTCACGCTCGTCTTCGTGCTGTCGTTCTGGGCGGCGATCGAGCAGCTCACGAGCTTCGCGGCACCGGGCAACGCCGACTGGCTGCTGTTCGCGCTCGACGTCGTCATCATCGTCGCGAGCGTCTGGGTCGGCATCGAGGCCGTGCTCGCGATGCGCCGCGCGATGAAGGAGCCGCCGGAGCACGAGCACGAGGACGCCCAGCTCGTCGCCGAGCGAGAGCGCGTCTGAGCACGTGATCCCCGCACGCCGCGGGGCCCAGCGCCGGGAGCACCGCTCTCGGCGCTGGGCCGCGCTGCGCGAGGGCCTGCACGAGTTCTACGTCGGCCCCTACCGCCGCACCTTCCTCCGCGAGCAGCGCGACGAGGACGACCTGTTCATGATCGTCGTCCTCGGCGAGGCGCTCGGCGTGCCCGACCCGGCCGCCTACTACTCTGCCGAGCTGCTGCCGGCCGTCTGGGACGACTTCCACGCCTGGCACCGACGCGTCGGCATCCCCCGATCCCCGTTGGACCACATCGCATGCTGCTAGCCATCGCGCGCTCCCGACGCATCCTCTTCGTCGGCGGCAAGGGCGGGGTCGGCAAGACCTCGGTCTCGGCCGCGCTCGCGGTGGCGCGCGCCCGCGACGGCGGTCGTGTGCTGCTCGTCTCCACCGATCCGGCCCACAACCTCGGGCACGTCTGGGATCGCGAGCTCTCGGACGAGCCGGTGCGCGTGCTCACGACCGACCACGGATGGGTGGATGCGCTCGAGGTCGATCCGCAGTCGACCATCGACCGGCACTTCGCCGCGGTCGGGGCCACCATGCGGCGCCTGCTGCCCGAGCGCCTCCACGCCTCGGCCCAGCAGCACCTCGACCAGGCGAGGTCGGCGCCAGGGAGCCACGAGTCGGCCGTGCTCGAGCGCGTCGCGGAGCTCGTCTCGAGCAGCCAGGAGACGCACGACCTCGTCATCTTCGACACCGCGCCGTCGGGTCACACCCTGCGCCTGCTCGCGCTCCCCGAGCAGCTCGGCAGCTGGACCGCCACGCTGCTCGCCAGTCGCGATCGGTCCGACCGCTTCGCCGCCGCCGCGCAAGGCATCGTGGGCGTCAAGGACGAGGAGCCGACCGCCGATGCCGAGCTGCGGCGCACGCTCGTCGCTCGCCGCGATCGCTTCGCGCACATGCGCAGCGTCGTGACGGATGCGGCGCAGACGTCGTTCATCGTCGTCACGGTCGCCGAGCGGCTGCCCGTCGCCGAATCGGTCGACGTCGTCGACCAGCTCGCGGCGCTCGGAATCGATCCCGCCGCGATCATCGTGAACCGCCGCTCGCCCGCCGACGCGGGCGCGCTGCTGGCAGCGCGGCGCGAGCAGGAAGAGCAGCAGCTGGCGCGGCTCCGCTCGGCGCTCGGTGGCATCCCCGTCGTGGAGGTCCCGCTGCTGCCCGGCGATCTGGCCGGCGCGGACGCGATGCGGACCCTAGCCGATCACGTGGCCCCGCCGAGCGCCTGAGTCGTCGGCGCGCGCTTGGCGCCGAGAGACCACGAAGGCCACCTGCTCTCGCAGGTGGCCTTCACTACTGTCTCAACACAGTGCGCGCCCGGA
>NZ_JAVDXL010000005.1:0-55194 GCF_031457935.1 Agrococcus sp. BE272
CGCAACACGAGAAGAGCCCCCGGCCGATGGCCAGGGGCTCTCTCTTCGTGACACATGTCGCGACTCAGGTGAGACCTATGTCGCGACTCATCACAGTGCGCGCCCGGAGGGACTCGAACCCCCAACCTTCTGATCCGTAGTCAGATGCTCTATCCGTTGAGCTACGGGCGCTTGGCCGAACGGCCAGCGATCAGACTACCCGATCACTGGCCGTCGACGCGAATCGAGGCACGTCATGGACGCGCCCAGGCTCACAGGGGGCGGATGTTCGCAGCCTGCGGGCCCTTGTTGCCCTCAACGATCTCGAACTCGACTGCCTGAGCCTCTTCGAGGGTCTTGAAGCCGTTGGACTGGATCTGGCTGTAGTGAGCGAACAGATCCTTGCCGCCGTCGTCCGGAGCGATGAAGCCGAAGCCCTTGCCGGAGTCGAACCACTTGACGGTGCCGGTTGCCATATTTCCTTCAATCATGCTGTGCGGCCTGAGCCGCGCGAAAAGCGCAGAACAAGAATCGTCCTGCGCCACGGCAAGCGTAGCGGTCATCGCGTTCCGCCGCTGAGAAATCTCGCAGAGGGCCCCCGGCGCCGGCCGCCGCGGGCCTCAGCCGCAGCGCGTCAGCGCCGCCGAGGCGGCAGAGAGCGTCGGCTCGCCGCCGAGCACCACGAGCTGCTCCGGCTGGTACTGCTCGCGGATCATCGCGACGGTGTCGTCGGGCACGCAGAGCCGCCCGGCCAGCAGCAGCGGGCCCGCGCCCGCGGCGATCGCGGCGCCCGCGAGCGCGTCGGGGAAGTTCTGCCCCGAGGCGAGCAGCACGTTCGGCGAGCCCGCCAGACCGGCGGATGCGGCGAGCAGCCGGTTGGTCTCGTAGCGGTCGCTGCCGGCGATCCGCTCCGGCTCCGCGCCGACCACCTCGCGCAGCTGCGCCTCGACGTCGGCCGACACGCTGGGCTCGCCGCCCGCGACGACGGTCGACGCGATGCCGCTCTCCTCGAGGTAGGCGCGCACGCTCTCCGGCAGGCTCCCCGCCGGCGTCAGCAGCACCGGCGCATCCGCCGCGGCAGCGACCGGCGCGGCCGACAGCGCGTCGGGGAAGAGGCGTCCGGATGCGACGTAGGCGGTCGTCGCGTCCGGGAAGACCTCGCGCGCGATCATGACCGCCGTCTCGTAGCGGTTCGCTCCGGCCAGCCGCTCGACCGTCGCACCTGGCAGCGCGGCGGCGACCTGCGCCGCGACGTCGGGCGCGACCGAGTCCTGTGCACCCACGATGACCACCGCATCCGGCGTCAGCCGCTGCAGCTCATCGGCGACGACGTCCAGCAGCGCCGACTGCGGCGTCAGCAGCAGCGCGCTGCCCTCCTGGGCGGCTGCCGGCGCGAGCGCGAGTGCGTCGGGATAGCGCTCGCCGGTGGCGAGGTAGACGGTGTCGACCGCCGCGGGGTCGTTGTACGCGCGCGAGACCTCGACGGCCGTCTCGTAGCGGTTGGCGCCGGCGAGGCGCGCGGCCTCGATCGGCATCTCGACCGTGCGGCAGCCGAGCGACTCCGACTGGCCCGCCCCGAACGAGTCCTCGGCCCGCACGCAGACGCGGTGCACGGCGCCGGGCGTGCCCGGCACGGGCACCTCGAAGTCGTGGCCCTCGCGCCACTCCCCCGCACCCCACGGCCAGAGGCGAGCGCTCGCATCCACCGTCACCGACCGGGTGCCGTCGACGGTCACGGTCACGCTCGAGGCCAGGTCGCGCCGGGTGAAGTCGAACGCCCAGCCGGAGACGCGGATGGTGTCGGGGGCGGATGCGCCGACGTCGCGGAGCGCGCCCACGACGTCGTCGCGCGAGACCTCACCTCCGCTCGCGAGCCAGTCGTCGATCGAGGCGAAGCTGGGCGTCGTGCTGCCTTCGGGCATCGTGCCGAAGTTCGTGGTGCCGTACAGGTAGCGCCCGAAGGCGATGCCGACGCCCATCACCGAGTGACGCGGCCCCAGCATCATCGACCGGTGCGGCGGGGAGTCGATCCACTGCTGCACCAGCCCGGCGGCGTCGTCGCCGGTACGGGCGGCGATGATCTCGCCGCCGCCTGTCAGGCCCGGCGGGTAGAGCGTCCAGTGCTCCTGGCGGTGCACGAAGCTGCCGGTGGCGGCCATCTGGTCGCTCCAGCTCTGCGCGAGCGCGAAGAGGTCGGGCGCGAAGCGCAGCCTCGGCAGGCCGGCGGATGCCCGGTAGTCGTTGATGCCGTCGAAGACGGCCCGCACCTCGTCGAGGTGCTCGACCGGCACGACCTCGCCGGTGGGCAGCTGCACGGTGCCGGCGGCAGCGACCGGGGCCACGGTGGGCGCGGCAGCGATGCCGGTGACGGCGAGCGCGGCGGCGGCGGTGACGGCGAGCAGTCTGCGGAGCATGCGGCGTCCAATGCTGGTGCGGCAAGGGGCGACGGCGAACCGCCGCTCGGAGCGTATCCGGGCGCGCATGCCGGGCGCCAGCGACGCGGCGAGCCGCGCTGACGCCTCCGAGATCGACGATGCCCCTTCGTGGCGAGACGAAGGGGCATGCGTGGAGACGGAGGGATTTGAACCCTCGGTCCCCTATTGGGGACTCCACCTTAGCAGGGTGGTGCACTAGGCCGGACTATGCGACGTCTCCTCGGCCCGCCGTCAGGCAGGCCGACCGCAATGCTACCAAAGGGTGCGGATGCGCTTCGCCGCCGGGCGAGCGGGCCCGATCAGGCGAGCGACAGGAAGAGCTTCTCGAGCTCCTCCACCTGCGCGGTGTCGTCGCCCTCGGGATCGGTCAGGCACTCGCGGAGCGCGGTCGACACGACGAGGAAGCCCGCCCGGTCGACCGCCTTCGAGACCGCGGAGAGCTGCTGCACGATGTCGCGGCAGTGCGCCTCCTGCTCGACCGCCGCGATGACGGCACCGAGCTGCCCGTGGGCGCGGCGGAGCCGGTTGATGATCTTGCGCTGCGCCTCGGCATCGAGCCCGGCTGCCAGTTCGCTCGCCATGATGACCTGCTTCCTTCGTGGTGTTGACAACAAGGATACCCCTCGGGGTATCGTAGAGATATACCCCCCGGGGTATCAAGATCAGATCCACGAGAGGACCACACCATGTGCATGCGCATCACTTGCGACACCTGCGGCAAGCCGACCTGGGCCGGCTGCGGCCAGCACGTCGACGAGGCGCTGGCCGGCGTCGCGCAGGCCGACCGCTGCAGCTGCTGAACAGCGCAGACCACCACTGAGAGCGAGAGAAGGAGCACCATGCTGCTGGAACGCATCTACGACGAGGACCTCGCGCAGGCGAGCTACGTCATCGGCTGCCAGGCGAGCGGCGAGGCCGTCGTGGTCGACCCGCGCCGCGACATCCGCGTCTACCTGGAACTCGCGGAGCGCAAGGGCATGCGGATCGCCGCCGTGACCGAGACGCACATCCACGCCGACTACCTGTCGGGCACCCGCGAGCTCGCGGCCGCCACCGGCGCCACGATGTTCGTCTCCGACGAGGGCGGGCCCGACTGGACCTACGGCGACGGCTTCGACGACGCCGTGCGCATGAAGGACGGCCACCGCATCCGCCTCGGCAACATCACCGTCGAGGCCGTGCACACGCCGGGCCACACGCCCGAGCATCTCTCCTTCCTCGTGACCGACGGCGCGCAGGCGGACGAGCCCGGCTTCATGCTGACCGGCGACTTCGTCTTCGTCGGCGACCTGGGCCGCCCGGACCTGCTCGACGAGGCCGCCGGCGGCGTCGACACCCGCTTCCAGGGAGCGAAGGACCTCTTCGCGAGCCTCCGCGACCGCTTCCTCACGCTGCCCGACTACGTGCAGGTGCTGCCCGCGCACGGCGCCGGCAGCGCGTGCGGCAAGGCGCTCGGCGCGATCCCCGCGTCGACCGTCGGCTACGAGCGCGCGTTCTCGTGGTGGAGCACGTACCTGCGGAACGACGACGAGCAGGGCTTCATCGACGACCTGCTCGGCGGCCAGCCGGATGCGCACGCCTATTTCGCGCGCATGAAGACCGAGAACCGCGTCGGCCCGGCGCTGCTCGAGGGCACCGGCGAGCTGCGCGAGTACACCGCGGCAGAACTGACCGCGGCCCTCGGAGCCGATGAGGCGATCTTCGTCGACAGCCGCGACCACCACGCGGTGCACGAAGGCACGGTGCCTCGCTCGCTGAACGTGCCGGGCATCGCGAAGGCCGCGAGCTACGGCGCGTGGGTCTACGACCCGCAGACCGAGGAGCGCCCGCTCGTGCTGCTCGCCGCCGACGCCGAGGAGGCCGCCGAGCTGCGCGACCACCTGGTGCGCGTGGGCATCGACCGGGTCGCCGGCTACGTGACGAGCCTCGAGGGGCTCGAGCTCGTCGAGCCGAAGCTCGTCTCGCCCGACGCGCTCGGCGACTTCCCGCACGTGCTGCTGCTCGACGTGCGCAACCGCACCGAGCACGCCGACGGCAGCATCCCGGGCTCCGAGCACCTGAGCGGCGGCCGCGCCCTGTGGCACACCGACGAGCTGCCCGCCGAGGGCACGATCGTCACGTACTGCCAGAGCGGCGTGCGCAACAGCGTCGTCGCGAGCGCGCTGCGGCGCGAGGGCTTCGACGTGGCCGAGCTCGACGGCTCGTACCAGGGCTGGGTGTCGGTCGCGGGCAACGAGCCCGTGCTCGCCGGCGCGGCGGCGTGAGGCAGCGGCATGGCTGACATCACCGTGCACGACGTGCAGCGCCGCCTCGGCGGCGACGCGCAGCTGGTCGACGTCCGCGAGGACGCCGAGGTCGCCGCGGGGATGATCCCCGGCGCCCGCCACATCCCGCTGGGCGACCTGCCGTACCGCTTCGACGAGCTCGACAAGGCGCGCCCGGTCATCGCGATCTGCCGCTCCGGCAACCGCTCGGGCCGCGCCGCGATGTTCCTCGAGGACGCCGGCTTCGCCGTCGACAACATGCAGGGCGGGATGCTCGCATGGGTCGAGGCGGACCTCCCGATGGCCCGATGACGACGGCCGGCCCGGCAGATGCCCCTCGCATCGGGCGGCACCTGCCGGGCTACGCCGTGCCCGTCGTCGACGAGCGCGCCGTGCGCGCCGCCGCCGGCCTGCTGCTGCTCGCCGGCGGCATCGCCTTCGGGCTCGCTGCGGCGACCGGCTCGCAGGCGCCGCTCCAGCCGTTCGGCGTGCTCTTCATGCTCGACATGCTGCTGCGCGTGACGGTGAGCGACCGCTGGTCGCCGACCTTGCGGCTCGGCGCCCTCATCGTGCGCCGCCAGCAGCCCGAGTGGGTCGGCGCTCCCCAGAAGGCGTTCGCGTGGTGGCTGGGCCTCGGGCTCGCCACCGTCTCCTGCGCCGCGATGGGCGTGCTCGGCGCCCCGCTCTGGGTCACCCTCGCGCTCTGCGCCCTCTGCCTCGGCATGCTCTTCGCCGAGACCGCCTTCGGCATCTGCGTCGGCTGCGCCCTCCAGCGCGCCTTCGGCACGACGCCGCCCCAGCACTGCCCCGGCGGCGTCTGCGCCGCATCCTGAACCGCTTCCCCCGCACCCTCCCCACCACCGAAGGAACCACCATGGCCACCAAGCCCCGCACCATCGCATCGCTCGTCGCCGTGCTCGCCGTCGCCGTCTCGGCCGTCGGCTGCGCCAGTGCCGCCGAGCCCACCGCATCCGCCCCCCTCGCCGCCGACACGATCGTGCTCGACGTGCGCACGCCCGAGGAGTTCGCCGGCGGCCACCTCGAGGGCGCCGAGCTGCGCGACGTCAGCAGCGGCGAGCTCGCCGCGGCGCTGCCCGAGATGGACCCGGACGCCGCCTACCTCGTCTACTGCCGCTCGGGCAGCCGCGCCGCGCAGGCCGAGGCCCTCATGGAGCAGGCCGGCTTCGACGACGTGACGAACCTCGGCTCGCTCGACCAGGCGGCGGCCGCCACCGGCCTCCCGATCGTCCAGCCCTAGCGGAAAAATACCCCAGGGGGTATACTCGAACCATGAGCACTCACGAGATCACCGCACAGAACCTCGAGGCCGCGATCACCGGCAACGACATCGTGCTGCTGGACTTCTGGGCCGGCTGGTGCGGCCCCTGCCGCATGTTCGCGCCCATCTTCGAGCAGGCGGCGACCAAGCACCCCGACATCCACTTCGGGAAGGTCGACACCGAGGCCCAGCAGGACCTCGCCGCCGGCTTCCGCATCACCTCCATCCCGACGCTGATGGCGTTCCGCGAGGGCGTCCTCGTCTTCTCGCAGCCCGGCGCGCTCGGCGCTCCGCAGCTCGACTCGGTCATCGAGGCCGTGCGCGGGCTCGACATGGACGACGTGCGTCGTCAGATCGCCGAGCAGCGCGCCTCGCAGCCCGCGTCATGACCGACGGCCGTCGCCCGGCGCGAGCTCGCGCCTGCGGCGCCGGCCGCGGCGAGCGCATCGCGCAGGCCCTCGTGGGCCTGCTGCTCGCCGCCTTCGCGCTCGACAGCCTCGACCAGCCCCTGCTGGCCGGGGCTGTCGGCGCGTTCGCGGCGCTCGTGCTCGTCGGCGCGGTGCGGGGCTGGTGCCCCGGCTCGCTGCCGATGCTCCTCGCCGCCCGTCGCGCGGAGCGCCCCAACAGCCACGGCATCCCCGAGGCGCGCCAGGACCTGCTGGGCTGAGCCTGCTGAGCCGCCTCAGCCGCCGAACGGCACCACGCACGACTCCTGCGACGCGTCCTGGCCGATGACGCCGTCGAGCTCGTCGGTGGGCGTCGGGGTCGGGGTCGCGCCCGGCTCGAGCGTCTCGGTCGGCGCCGCCGTCTCGGTGGCCTCGGGCTCGGCCGTCGCGGTCGCGTCCGGGCCGTCGGTCGGCGCCGGCGTCTCGTCGGTCGACCCGACGCCGAGCGAGTCCTCGCCGAGCTCGATCGGCTGCTCGAGGCGGATGCGCCGCATGAGCTCGTCGGCGCGCTCCTCGTCGGGCACCACGCGCACCCCCTCGGGCACGTTCGGGTAGAGCACGAACTGCATCGTCTCGAGCGGGATGTCGGCGAGCACCCGCGCCATCGACACCATCGTGCCGACGTCGCCCAGGCCCGACGAGAGGGTCATGTTCTCGATCGCCACCTGCGAGATCGCGTACAGCCGCGTCACGTCCGTCAGCACCGCATCCGACTGGAGCGTGCGCACGAGCGACGACAGGAACACCTGCTGCGACGAGATGCGCGCGAGGTCGGAGCCGTCGCCGACGCCGTGCCGCGAGCGGAGGAACGCGAGCGCCTGCTCGCCCTCCAGCTCGTGCACGCCGGCCTCCGGGATCTGCAGGCCCGTCCACGGGTCGTCGATCGGGCCGGCGAAGCACACGGGCACGCCGCCCACGGCGCTCGACATCGAGATGACGCCCTGGAACGTGATCATCGCGGCGTACGGCACCTCGATGCCCGTGAGGTCGGTGACGACCTCGGCCACGCACGAGAGCCCGCCGCGGTTGAGGGCCTGGTTGAACTGCACGCCGTCGGCCGCCGGGGCGACCTCGCCCGTCTCCGGGTCCTCGCACGCCGGGAAGTCGACCACGAGGTCGCGCGGGAACGAGACCACCCGCGCGAGGCTGTGGTCGTCGCTCACGTGCAGCAGCATCGTGACGTCGTTGAGGCGCTGCCCGTCGTACGCGCCCTCGCCGAACTCGGCGCCCTGGCCCTCGCGCTGGTCGGAGCCGACGAGCAGGATCGTGAACCCGCCCTCGTAGGGCGCGAACCCGGCCTGCGCGGGCGGCACGTCGCCGCCGAGGTCGACGGTGGCGATGCCCGTGGTCAGCCGCAGCAGCGAGATGCCGGCGACGCCGACGACGGCGACGAGCACGACGGCCATGCCGAGGCCGAGCCAGCGCAGCACGTGCGCGAGGCCGGAGTGCCGGCGCAGGCGGCCGTGCCGGGGCGCCATCGCCGAGGTGTCGACGACCGAGCCGGTGCGCTCGTCTGCCATGGCCTGCCCCTCTCGTGCGTCGTGCTGTCGGCGGTGCGGAGGGCGTGGGATTCGAACCCACGAGGCATCGCTGCCCACCGGTTTTCAAGACCGGCTCCATCGGCCGCTCGGACAGCCCTCCCGATGCTCCCTCCGCGGCTGGGATGCGGCGGGGCTTCGGACGAGTCTACGGCCGGAGCGGATGCGCCGCCTACCGGCGGGCTGTCGGGATCCTGTGGGTGCGGGGCCGGCCCCGCCGCGCCATCGCGGCCTCAGGCCCGGACGAGCAGCCCCTCGAGCACGAGCGCCAGGCCGTCGCCCTGCACGTCGGCGGTGACCTCGGTCGCCGCGGCCTTCACCTCATCGGGCGCCTGGCCCATCGCCACGGCCCTGCCGCCGCCCTCGGCGACCCACTCGAACATCTCGATGTCGTTGCGGCCGTCGCCGACGACGACGATGCGGTCGCGCGGGATGCCGAGGTCCTCGGCGACGTGCGCGAGCCCCGTCGCCTTGTTGACGCCCTCCGGCGCGATGTCGAGCCACGACGAGTAGCCGATCGCGTAGGAGACCTTGTGCAGGCCCATCCCCTCGACGATCTCGAGGAACTCGTCGACCTCGTGGTCGGGGCTCATCACGACGACGCGCAGCGCCGGCACCTCGAGCAGGTCCTCGAACTCGACGCGCTCGGCGACGTCGAGGTTCCAGTCGACCATGCCGTCGGTGTAGCGGCGGTGGCCCGTGGCGTCCTCGACCATGAAGGAGCCGGTCGGCAGCCCCTGCGCGATGGTGCGGAGGGCGTCGGACGGGTCGAAGGTCTCGACGTGCACCGGCTCGTAGACATCGCCGCGGCGCGCGAGCACGAGCGCGCCGTTCGCCGACACGAGGTGGCTCGGCTCGATGCCGAGCCGCACCGCCGTCGACTCGGTGGTCGCCTGCGAGCGGCCCGTGGCCAGCACGACGACGTGACCGGCCTCGACGACGCGGCGCACCGCATCCGCCACCCTCGGCGAGAGCGAGTCGTCCTCGTGCACGACGGTGCCGTCGATGTCGAGGCCGATCAGCAGCGGCTCCATCAGGCGCTCGCGCCGACCGGCTCGATGACGTCCATGCCGCCCAGGTAGGGCTGCAGCGCGGCGGGCACGCGCACCGAGCCGTCGGCCTGCTGGTGCGTCTCGAGGATCGCGACGAGCCAGCGCGTGGTCGCGGCGGTGCCGTTGAGCGTCGCGGCGGGCGCCGTGCGGCCGGTCTCGGTGCGGTAGCGGGTACCGAGGCGGCGCGCCTGGAAGGTCGTGCAGTTCGAGGTGGAGGTGAGCTCGCGGTACTGCTGCTGCGACGGGATCCACGCCTCGATGTCGAACTTGCGGGCGGCGGAGGAGCCGAGGTCGCCGGCCGCGACGTCGATGACGCGGTAGTCGAGCTCGCACGCCTGCAGCATGCGCTCCTGCAGCGCGCGCATGCGGTCGTGCTCCGCCTCGGCCTCGTCGGGCTTCACGTACGAGAACATCTCGAGCTTGTTGAACTGGTGCACGCGCAGGATGCCGCGGGTGTCGCGGCCCGCCGAGCCCGCCTCGCGGCGGTAGCAGGTCGACCAGCCGGCGTAGCGCTTCGGCTGCTCGAGGTCGACGATCTCGTCGGCGTGGAAGCCTGCGAGCGCCACCTCGCTCGTGCCCGTGAGGTAGAGGTCGTCGGCGGGCAGGTGGTAGACCTCGTCGGCGTGCTCGCCGAGGAAGCCGGTGCCGCGCATGATCTCGGGCCGCACGAGCGTCGGCGTCGTGAGCGGCGTGAAGCCGTCGGCGAGCACCTGGTCGAGGCCCATGAGCATGATCGCCAGCTCGAGCCGCATGCCGATGCCGGTCAGGTAGTAGAAGCGGCTGCCCGCGACCTTCGCGCCGCGCACGATGTCGAAGGCCTGGAGGCTCTCGCCCAGCTCGACGTGGTCGCGCGCCTCGAAGTCGAACGCGCGCTCCTCGCCGTGCGTCGAGAGCGTGACGAAGTTGGCCTCCTCGCCGGCGGGCACGTCGGGGTGCACCAGGTTCCCGAGCCGAGACACGGCGGCGTCGAAGGCCGCCTCAGCCTCGGTGACGCGCGCCTGCGCCTCCTTGACGCCCGCGGCGAGCGCCTTGCCCTGCTCGATGAGCGCCGGCCGGTCCTCCTTGGCGGCGGCGCCGACGAGCTTGCCGTGCGCATTCTGCTCGGCGCGCTGCCGCTCGAACTCGGTGATGGCGGCGCGGCGGGCGCGCTCGGCCTCGAGCGCCTCGTCGACGTACGACACCGGGTCGCCGCGGCGCTCCTGGCTGGCCTTGACGAGGTCGGGCTGCTCGCGCAGCAGCTGGGGATCGATCACGCCCCAAGTCTACGAGCGGCAGGTGAACGCCCCGACTGCTGCGGCCCAGCATCCGCGGGGTACTGTTCGAGCATGCGCGCAGGGATCGTCTACAACCCCATCAAGATCGACCGCGACGAGCTCGCGGTCCAGGTCGAGTCGGCGCAGCCGCTCGAGTGGTCGGAGCCCGTCTGGTTCGAGACCTCCGCCGACGACGCCGGCGAGGCCGCCGTGCGGTCGGCCCTCGACGCGGGCGTCGACCTGCTGCTCGTCGCCGGCGGCGACGGCACGGTGCGGGTCGCGGCCGACGCGGTGACGAGCGCGCACGTGCCGCTCGCGATCATCCCGGCCGGCACCGGCAACCTGCTGGCCCGCAACCTCGGCATCGACGTGACGAGCCTGAAGAACGCGGTCGTCAACGCCTTCGAGGGCGACGAGCGCGAGATCGACCTCGGCGAGCTCGAGATCGAGGCGCCCGACGGCACCCGCTCGAAGCACGCGTTCGCGGTGATGGTCGGCTTCGGCCTCGACGCCGAGATGATCGAGAAGACCGACGAGGAGCTGAAGAAGAAGGTCGGATGGCTCGCCTACGTCGACGCCGCGGGTCGCGTGATCTCGGGGCTCGACAAGGTGCGCGTGCAGGTGCGCCTCGACGGCGGCCGCACGACCCGCTCGACCGTCAACACGATGCTGATCGGCAACTGCGGCACGGTGACGAACGGCATCGTGGTGCTGCCCGACGCGGTCGTCGACGACGGCATGCTCGACATCGCGCTCATCCGCCCGCAGGGCGCGCGCGGCTGGCTGCAGGTCGCCGGCTACGTCGCCCGCAACAACCTGCTCGTCACGAAGCTGCTGCGCCGCACCGGGCACCTCGGGCGCCAGCGCACCGGCGCCGCGCTCGGCTACGGCCAGGCGAAGGAGACGCACGCGCGGCTCGAGGAGCCGCGCGCCGTGCAGGTCGACGGCGATGTGGTCGGCGACGCGATCGCGTTGCGCGCCGGCGTCCGCGAGGACGCGCTCGTGGTGCGCGTGCCGCACCGCCGCTCGCACGAGGGCGTCGCGGTCTAGGGCTTCTGCACCGTGATGGTCCAGCTCGCGTCGCCGGTGCGCTCGAAGGCCGTCACGGGATAGCCCTCGTCGGCCGCCCAGCGCGGCAGCGAGTCGGTCGCCTGGGTGCAGTCGAAGTCGATGCGCAGCTCGTCGCCGGATGCGATGCCCGCGATGGCGCGCTTCGCCTCGACGAGCGGGAACGGGCACACCTGGCCCTCGGTCTCGAGCACGTGGACGGTCATGGTTCCTCCTGATGGTCGGTCGATGAGCGGTCGATCGACGCGGATGGTCGATCGATGCGGATGGTCGCGGGATGCGATGGCCGTCAGACGCCGACGGGCGTCGGTGCCGCGACCGTGCGCTCGGCGCGCCGGGCGCCGAACACGAAGCGCACGGCGATGCCGGTGCCGAGCAGCATGGCCGCGAACGAGACCCAGCCCTGCAGCGTGAAGGTGGCCGAGCCCACCATGGCGTTGCCGATGGTGCAGCCGCCCGCGATCGCGGCGCCGACGCCCATGAGGAGCCCGCCGCCGGTGGAGCGCAGCACGGTCTGCGCGTCGGGCACCCGCACGCGGAACTCGCCCGAGCCCTTCGCGGCGATGAACGAGCCGAGCAGGATGCCGAGCACGAGCATCACGCCCCAGTCGACGAGCTCGACGTCGCCCGTGACGAGGAAGGCGACGATGTCGGCGCTCGGGGTGGTGATGCCGAGGCCCGACTCGCGGCCGGTGGCCCACGAGAGGGGGAACGCGGCGATGCCGATGAGGCCGATCACGAGCGCCGTGGCGAACGCGTTCCAGGGCCGCTCGAAGAGGATGCGCGCGAGGCCCGTGCGCCGCGCCGGCAGCTGCACCGGCTTCGGCCGGGCGGCGTCCTTGCGGAGGTGGTGCCAGACGGCTGCGGCCGTGCCGGCGACCAGCAGGGCGACGAGGATCCACGGGCTGACGCCGAGCAGCTCGTGCACGGTGCCCACGGGCGCCGAGACGCCGCGCAGCGCCTCGACGACGGGTGCGCCGGGCCCGTGCTTCATGATGGCCGCCGCGAGCGCGTACCCGCCGAGCGCGATCCACGAGCCGATGAGGCCCTCGCCGGCCCGGTAGTAGGTGCCGGTGGCGCAGCCGCCGGCGTAGACGATCGCGAAGCCGAACACGAGCCCGCCGAGGATCGCCGCGAGCCAGGGGAAGGCGCCGCCGCCGAGCTCGATGACGCCCGCGGCATCGAGCGCGAAGGCGCCGACCGCCTGCACGGCGATGGTGACGAAGAAGGCGGTGAGCCAGCGCGACTGCCGCGCGAGCCACACGTCGCGGAAGGCGCCGGTGACGCAGAACCTCCCCCGCTGCAGGGCGAAGCCGAGGAGTGCGCCGAGCGCGAGACCGGTGAGGATCACGGTGAGCCTGTCTTCCTGTCGGGGGCGGTGGCCGTCGACAAAACCTAACGCAGGCTTATGGCTCCTATCGTCATATCGCGTAACAGAGCCGAGCGATCAGGCGTCCGGCTCCCCCGCGAGCAGCCCCCGCAGCCAGTCGCGCGCGTCCTCGAACGACGCGTTCGAGTAGCGGTGCTCGACCTCGATCCGCTGGCCGTCGGCCCGCGGGTACGAGCCCAGGAACGTCACCGACGGGCTGAAGCGCTTGAGGCCGAGCAGCGCATCCGCCACCCGCTCGTCGCGGATGTGGCCGTCGGCGTCCATCACGAAGCGGTAGCGCCCGAGCCGGTCGCCGATGGGCCGCGACTGGATGAGCGAGAGGTTGACCCCGCGGGTGGCGAACTGCTCGAGCATGTCGAGCAGCATGCCCGGCTCGTCGCTCGGCAGCTCGACCACGAGGCTCGTCTTGTCGGAGCCGGTCGGCTCGCCGGGCGCGCCCGCGCGGCCGACGAACAGGAAGCGCGTCACCGCATCCGGGTTGTCGCCGATCCGGTCGGCGAGCACGTCGAGGCCCTCGACCCAGTGGCCGATGGTGGGCGTCGAGAGCGCCGCCTGCGCGGTGCCGCTGCCGAGGTCGGCGGCCGCGGTCACGTTGGAGGCGGCGGGCAGGTGCGCGCGACCGGGCAGCTCGCGCTGCAGCCAGCCGGCGCACTGCGCCCACGCGACCGGGTGGGCGGCGATGACGCGGATGTCATCGAGCCGCGTGCCCGCGGGCGCGACGAGCGAGAAGTTCACGCTCACGACGTGCTCGGAGAGGATGCGGATGCCGGGGGTCGCGGCGAGCGCGTCCTGGGCGGCGGTGACGCCGCCCTCGATCGAGTTCTCGATCGCGATCATCGCCGCGTCGGAGCGGCCCTCGGAGACCGCGGCGAGCGCCTCTGCGACGTTCGCGACCGGCACCCGCTCGGCGTCCTCGAGGCCGGGGACCTGCTCGAGCGCCGCCTCGGTGAACGTGCCGCGGGGGCCGAGGAACGTGACGACGCGGGGCTGGATCATGGCTCCAGCCTAGGTCGCGGCGGCGCGACGTCAGGCGGCGGCGAGGGCGCGGATCGCGGCGAGCGTGCGCTCGACATCGGCCGGCTGCGTCGCCCACGACGACATCGAGCAGCGCAGCGCCGCGCGGCCGCGCCACTCGGCGCCCGTCACGACCGCGGTGCCCTCGGCGAGGATCGCGGCGCCGAGCGCCCGTGTCGCCTCGTCGGAGCCCATCCGGAACATGACCTGCGTGAACGGCACCTCGGCCACCACCTCGACGCCGTCGATCGCGTCGAGCCCCTCGGCCATCGTGAGCGCGTTGGCCCGCAGCCGGTCGACGAGCGCCGCGACTCCGGTGCGGCCGAGGCTGCGCAGCGCCGCCCAGGCGGGCACGCCGCGTGCGCGGCGCGAGAGCTCGGGCGTCACGTCCCACGGATCGAGGCCGGTGTAGACGAGGTAGTCGCCGCCGGTGCGGAAGGCGGCGATCGAGTCGGCCGGGTCGCGCACGATCGCCATGCCGCAGTCGTAGGGCACGTTGAGCGTCTTGTGCGCATCGGTCGCCCACGAGTCGGCATGCGCCATGCCCTCGGTGAGGTGCCGCAGCGCCGGGCTCGCCGCCGCCCACAGCCCGAAGGCGCCGTCGACGTGCACCCACGCCGCGTTGCGGTGCGCGATCGGGATGAGCGCGGCGAAGTCGTCGAAGGCGCCCGTGTGCACCTCGCCCGCCTGCAGGCAGACGATGAGCGGCCCCTCGCCGTGCTCGAGCGTGCGCTCGAGGGCATCCGGGCGCATCCGCCCCGCGTCGTCGGCATCGACGACGACGATCTCGCTGCGCCCGATGCCGAGGAAGCGCACTGCGCGGTCGATCGAGCCGTGGCGGTCGGCGCCGACGACGAGGCGGATCGCGGGGGCGCCGTGCAGCCCGAGGTCGGCCAGGTCCCAGCCCGCCCTCTCGAGCACGGCGTTGCGGCCGGCGGCGAGGCACGTGAAGTTGGCGACCTGGCCGCCCGTGACGAAGCCGACGCTCGCCGTCGCCGGCAGGCCGAAGAGGTCGAGCATCCACTGCCCCGCGACCCGCTCGAGCGCCACCGTCGCAGGGGTCAGCATCGCCGAGCCGGAGTTCTGGTCCCACGCCGACACGAGCCAGTCGGCCGCGAGCGCCGCCGGGAGCGTGCCGCCGATCACGAAGCCGAAGAAGCGGGGGCCCGGGATGCCGGCCAGGCCCGCGTCGGCGCCGCGCGCGAGCTCCTCCACGACCGCCGCCGGGTCGGCGCCCTCGTCTGACAGCGCTCCGCCGAAGACCTCGAGCATCTCGTCGAGGCTCGCGCGCGGCCACACCGGCCGCTCGTCGAGCGTGCCGAGGAATGCCGTCGCGCTGCGGTGCGCGGCGTCCAGAGCCCTCGCCCGGTCGTCCACGGCCACAGTGTGGCACCGGCCCCGGGCTGCGACAACGGGTGACATCCTGCCGCCGCGGCTCAGGCGCGCGGTGCTTGGATGGTGCCATGAGCAGAGCCGGCACCGTCGCCCAGCCCCACGACCTCATCGATGTCGCCGCCCTCGAGCGCGCGTACTACGAGCTGACGCCCGACGTGACGAACCCCGACCAGGCGGTCGCGTTCGGCACGAGCGGCCACCGCGGCAGCGCCCTCGACACCGCCTTCAACGAGGCGCACATCCTCGCGATCACCCAGGCGATCTGCGAGTACCGCGCGAGCCAGGGCATCACCGGGCCGCTCTTCATCGGCCGCGACACGCACGCGCTGTCGCTGCCGGCGGAGCGCTCCGCGCTCGAGGTGCTCGTCGCCAACGGCGTGCGGGTCATGGCGGATGCTCGCGGCTCGGTCACGCCGACCCCCGCGGTCTCGCGGGCGATCCTGGCGTACAACGCCGAGGCATCCGACGACGACCGCGCCGACGGCATCGTCGTGACCCCGTCGCACAACCCGCCGCGCGACGGCGGCTTCAAGTACAACCCGCCGCACGGCGGCCCGGCCGACTCCGACGCGACCGGGTGGATCGCGAAGCGCGCCAACGAGCTCATCGCCGCCGGCCTCGAGGGCGTGCAGCGCGTCGAGGTGACCGGCGGCAGCGACCACCGCGTCGAGCTCTACGACTTCCGCGAGGAGTACGTCTCGGCGCTCGGCCGGGTCATCGACTTCGAGGCGATCGCGGCCGCCGGTCTCCACATCGGCGCCGACCCGCTCGGCGGCGCGGCGGTCGACTACTACGGCGCCATCGCCGAGCGCTACGGCATCGACCTGACGGTGACGAACCCGGCCGTCGACCCGACGTGGTCGTTCATGACGCTCGACTGGGACGAGAAGATCCGCATGGACTGCTCGAGCCCGAGCGCGATGGCGTCGGTGCTCGCGCGGCGCGAGGAGTTCGACATCCTCACCGGCAACGACGCCGACGCCGACCGGCACGGCATCGTCACGCCCGACGGCGGGCTCATGAACCCCAACCACTTCCTCGCCGTCGCGATCGAGTACCTCTACGCGCACCGGCCGCACTGGCGCGCCGACGCCGCGATCGGCAAGACGCTCGTCTCCTCCTCGATGGTCGACCGGGTGGCCGAGTCGCTCGGGCGGCGGCTGTGGGAGGTGCCCGTCGGGTTCAAGTGGTTCGTGCCGGGGCTCGTCGACGGCTCGGTCGGCTTCGGCGGCGAGGAGAGCGCGGGCGCCTCGTTCCTGCAGATGGACGGCACCGTCTGGACGACCGACAAGGACGGCATCCTCTTGTGCCTGCTCGCGTCCGAGATCCGCGCGGTGACGGGCAGGAGCCCGTCGCAGCTCTACGCCGAGCTGACCGAGCGCTTCGGCGCGCCCGTGTACGAGCGGGTGGATGCGCCGGCGTCGCGCGAGCAGAAGGCGCGGCTGGGCAGGCTGACGGGCGACGCGGTCGCGGCGACCGAGCTCGCCGGCGACCCGATCGTCGCGAAGCTGACCGAGGCGCCCGGCAACGGCGCCGCGATCGGCGGGCTGAAGGTCGTCACCGAGCGCGCCTGGTTCGCCGCCCGCCCGTCGGGCACGGAGGACGTGTACAAGATCTACGCCGAGTCGTTCGCGGGCGAGGAGCACCTGCGGCAGGTGCAGGCGGAAGCGAAGCAGATCGTCGACGCGGCCCTCGCTGGATAGCGGACCCCACTCGCTGATCGAGTAGCGCGAAGCGCGTATCGAGATCTGGACCGCCGTCCGAGCGGTCGTCGTCTCGATACGACCGCTGCGCGGCCTGCTCGACGAGCGGAGGGAGCGACCCGCCGGGCCGGGTCAGGGCGCGAACGACTCCGTGACGATGCGCACGTCTGGACCGAGCACATCCGTCACGAGCTGCACGCCCGACTCGACCGTCAGCTCGTTGCGCCACGCCGAGCGCGTGATGGGCTCCGCCGCATCGACGAGCGGGTGCAGCTGCAGGTTGCGCCGGTTGACCCACGCGCCCGACTGGAACTGCGCGGGCGTCAGGTCGAAGTGCATGTAGAGCGGCACCGCCGCCGGGTCGACCACCTCGACCGGGCCGCCGGGCTCCCCGACGAGGTCGAACTGCGCGACCGCGCTCACGACGCGCGGCACGGCCATCTGCGTCGAGAGCGCGTTGCCGAGCGAGTAGTAGACGAACGCGCGGGTGCCGTCGGCGCGCTCGATCCACTCGGCCTCCTGCAGCACGTGCGGGTGCGTGCCGAGGATCACGTCGGCGCCGAGGTCGGCGAGCCGCTGCGCCTGCTCGCGCTGGCGGTCGCTGACGACCGCCGAGTACTCGTTGCCCCAGTGCACCGCGACCATCGTCGCGTCGGCGACCTGCTCGGCCTCGGCGAGCTGCTGCTCGACGAGCGGGTCGTCGAGCCAGGTGACGACGTGGTCGTTCGTGGGCGTGTTCGACAGGTCGACGAAGCTCAGGAACGCCACCGCGAGCCCGTCGACGTCGGCCACGGGCACCTCCGCCTGCTCCTCGGGGCTCCGGAAGCCGCCCGAGAAGAGCAGCGGGTCGAGCTCGTCCCACACGGCGCGCGTGCGGTCGACGCCCTCCTGGCCGCGGTCGAAGGTGTGGTTGTTGCCGAAGCCGATGACGTTGCAGCCGGCGTCGGCGATGCCCTCGGCGAACTCGCGCGGCGCGTTGAACGCCGGATAGTAGGTGAGCCCCAGCTCGACGCCCGCCGACGGCGCCTCCTGGTTGCAGTAGACGAGGTCGCTGTCGGCCCAGATCGGCCGCGCGGCGTCGAAGAACTGGCCGTAGTCGTAGCTGCCGTCGGGCTGCAGGGCGTCGGCGGTCACCGAGTCGTGCGGCAGCATGTCGCCCATCGCCGACACCGAGACGGTGGCGGGCTCGGGCGTGGGCGTCGGGGTGGCGGATGCCTCGGGCTGGGCCGCGGGGTCGGTCGCGGTCGCACCGGGGTCGGCTGTGGCGGGCTGGAACGCGCCCTGGCAGCCGGAGAGCAGCAGCGCGGACGCAGCGGCCACCGCGAGGAGCGGCCTCGGGAGTCGCGTGCGCGCCGTCGTCATGCGCTCAGGCTACGCGTCGGCGCATCCGGCTCGCGTCAGCCGACGCCGTAGGTGAGGAAGAGCGCGATCGCGAGGATGGCGATGATCAGCACCCACGAGACGGCGCTCGGCGCCTCGCCGCCGCTGCCGCGGTGCGGGCGCGAGGAGCCGCCCGTCGAGGGGCTCCAGTTCCAGGAGCTGCGCGAGCGCGAGCTCGACGATCGCCCCCAGGAGCCGCCGCCGAACGAGCCGCCGCCGCCCGAGCGCGACCCGCCCCCGAAGAAGCTGCGCGACCCACCGCCGAACCCTCCGCCGCCGCCGCTGCGGCCGATGCTGCGTCCTGCCTTCGCCATGGCGGCAGGCTACGTCGCTACCCTGCGAGCCGCCCGCATGCCCATCATCCGTAGTCCGGCGCGCTGCCGGCGCCGAAGTGCTCCTCGAGCGTGCGGGTGCCCCGCTCGTGCATCGCGACCGACACGTCGGTGCCGACGTAGCGCAGGTGCCAGGGCTCGTAGTGGTAGCCCGTGATGCCCTGCAGCCCGTCGGGGTAGCGCACCACGAACCCGAACCGCCACGACTCCGCGGCGACCCAGCGGCCCGCGGCGGTGCCGCCGAAGCAGACGTCGAGCCGGCACTGGCCGCTCGTGCCGACGACGTCGACGGCCAGGCCCGTCTGGTGCTCGCTGTGGCCCGGCCGGGCGCTCGTGCGGTCGGCGGCGGCCTGCCCGCTGCTCGCGACGTAGCCGTTGTAGAGCTCGGTCTGGCGCGCGAAGCTGCGGTACGACGAGAAGACGTGCAGCCCCTCCCCCAGCTCGGCGCGCATCGCGGCGTCGAGCTCGCGCAGGGCCGCATCGACCTCGGGCCGCACCCACTCGCCGCCGCCGTCGACGTCGCGCGAGATCGAGACCGCGACGACCTCCGGCACGTAGTCCTGCGGCTGCAGGGGCCGGCGCTTGTTGACGAGCACCTGCAGGCTCGACGCGCTCCCGTCGGCCTGCGGCGGCGGCGGCTCCTGCGTCGCCGAGGGGCTCGGCGTCACGGTCGGGGCGGCCTCCGGCGTCGGCGGGACGCTCGGGCTCGGCGAGGGCGTCGGCGTCGGCGTCGGCGTCGGCGTCGGCGTCGGGGCGACGGATGCGCTCGGCGAGGCGGGCGCCGAGGCCGTCGGTGCCGGGTCGGCCGGCTCGCCGCAGCCGCTCAGGACCAGCGCCGCCGTCACCGCCACCACCACGCTCGCTCGCCGCACGCATCCATCGTGCCATCCGTGGCGCCGGGCTGGCGCCCACGCAGACCATTCGCTAGACTAACGATCTTCCCCACACGCGAATCCTTGAGAGCAGGACCCTCATGTCGCAGCGCGAGTCGCGCTCCGTCGAGGGCGCCGACGCGCCCGACGCACCCCTGATGACCCACCGCCAGATCATGCTCGTGCTGGCCGGCCTCATGATCGCGATGTTCCTGTCGTCGCTCTCGCAGACCGTCGTCGGCACCTCGATGCGCACGATCGCCGACGACCTGCAGGGCCTCGACCTGCAGGTGTGGGTCGTGACCGCGTTCCTCATCGTCTCGACGATCGTCACGCCCATCTACGGCAAGCTCAGCGACATCTTCGGCCGCAGGCCGCTCTTCCTCATCGCGATCGTGCTGTTCCTGCTCGGCTCGATCCTGTCGTCGTTCGCGCAGGACATGATCCAGCTCGCGGCGTTCCGCGCGATCCAGGGCCTCGGCGCCGGCGGCCTCATGTCGCTGCCGCTCACGATCATGGCCGACGTGCTGAGCCCCCGCGAGCGCGCCAAGTACCAGGGCTACTTCCTCGCCGTCTTCGGCGTCTCGTCGATCCTCGGGCCGCTCATCGGCGGCGTGCTCGCCGGCGCCGACCGCATCCTCTTCCTCGAGGGCTGGCGCTGGGTGTTCCTCGTCAACCTGCCGATCGGCGTCGCCGCGCTCACGATGGTCTGGCGATTCCTGCACCTGCCCGCCCACCACGAGCGCGTGCGCATCGACTGGTGGGGCGCGGCGCTGCTCGCCATCGGCGTCGTGCCGCTGCTGCTCGTGGCCGAGCAGGGCCGGGAGTGGGGATGGGCGTCGCCCGCCGCGATCGCCTGCTACGTCGTCGGCGTGCTCGGCATCGTGGCGTTCATCGCCGTCGAGCGCCGCATGGGCGATGCCGCGCTCATCCCGCTGCACCTGTTCGGCAGCAGCACCTTCTCGATGGCGACCGTGCTCGGCGTCTTCACCGGCTTCGGCATGTTCGCGGGCATGATGATGATCCCGTTCGTGCTGCAGATCGTGCACGGCATGAACCCGACCGAGGCGGGCCTCGCCACGCTCCCGATGATCCTGGGCCTCATGATCGCGTCGATCGCCTCCGGGCAGATCGTCGCCCGCACGGGCCGCTACCGCTTCTTCCCGGTCGTGGGGCTCGCGATCATGGCCGTCGCCTACGGCGTGCTCGTCACGCTGCGCTTCGACAGCCCGCTGTGGGTGCTGCTGCTCGGCCAGCTGCTGCTCGGCCTCGGCCTCGGCCAGCTCATGCAGACGCTCACGATCGCGAGCCAGAACGCCGTGCAGCCGAAGGACATGGGCGTCGCGACGAGCGCCGCCACGTTCTTCCGCCAGCTCGGCGGCACGGCCGGCGTCGCGGTGGTCTTCTCGATGCTGTTCGCGCGCCTGCCCGAGACGCTGCAGACCGCGTTCGGCCGCCAGGACCTCCGCACCGACCTGGCCGCGGCGATGCAGGATCCCGCGGTGCTCGCCGACCCGGGCAACGAGCGCATCCTCGACGTGCTGCAGCACCCCGAGCGCATCGGCGGCGCGCTCAACGAGGACTCCTCGTTCCTCAACACCGCCGACCCGCGGCTCGCCGCGCCGTTCCTCGACGGCTTCTCCAACGCCACGAGCGGGCCCTTCTGGGTGGCGCTCGCCGTAGTCGGAGTGGCGCTCGTGCTGTCGTTCTTCTTCAAGGCGCCGCCGCTGCGCCAGAAGTCGGCGATGGAGGAGGCGATGGCCGAGCGCGCCGCCCAGGCGCAGCTCGAGGCGGATGCGTCGGCCCCCGGATCGGTCGCCCCGCCCGTCACGACGTCGTCGATCCCGGTCGTGCGCCCGGCCCGACGCATCCTGAGCAGGCTCCCAGGCTCGCCGCCTACGTTGTACCCCGGAGCCGCTCAGACCGGGCGGACTCCCACCGATCAAGGAGGTTGAGATGGGTCTCGACGACAAGATCTCGAACGCAGCCAAGGAAGCAGTCGGCAACGCCAAGGAGGGCATCGGCGACGCGACCGACAACGAGCGCCTCGAGGCGCAGGGTCAGCACGACCAGAACGTCGCGAACGCCAAGCAGGCGGGCGAGCACGTGAAGGACGCCGGCGACGACGTCAAGGACACGTTCCGCTGAGCCGACCGGCTCGAACCGCAGAGGGCGGGGCGCTTCGGCGCCCCGCCCTCTGCCGTGCTCGGGGTGCGCCGCTCAGTAGTTCAGCTGCTCCAGTGCGGTCGCCTCGGCCTCGACGCCGAAGTCGCGCGCCTGCGCCTGGATCTTCTGTGCGCGGGCGAGGCGCGGCAGGTCGCTGCCGTCGGTGATCTTCCCGCCCGACTCCTCGAAGGCGCGCACGAACGCGTGCGCCCACGCGACGTCCTCCGGGCTCGGGGCGAGGCCCGCGTTGATCGCGGCGGCCTGCGTGTGCGTGAGGCAGAGCTTGCCCGACATGCCCATCTCCTTCGCGAGCCTCGTGCCGTCGGCCAGCGCATCCGTCGACAGCGTCGGGCCGTCGATGGGCGCCGGCAGGCGAGCCGCGCGCGAGGCGATCACGAGCTGCGAGCGCGCGTAGGCGAGCGCGATCGGGTCGTCGCCGGTGGCGGTGTCGCGCTTGAAGTCGCCGGTGCCGAACGCGAGGCGGAAGGTCGCGGGCGCGTTCGCGATGCGCTCGACGTGCAGCACGCCGCGGGCCGTCTCGACGAGCGCGAGGATGCGCGTGCCCTCGGGCAGGCGGTCGGCCGTGTCGTCGACGTGGCTCGCCGACTCGGTCTTCGCGAGCATGATGCCCTCGAGCCCCTCGACGTCCTTGAGCGCGGCGCAGTCGGTGCTCCAGAACTCGCTCGCGGCGTCGTTGATGCGCACCCACGCGCGGTGGCCGGTCGAGAGCCACTCGACGGTGTCGGCGCGGGCCTGCGCCTTGTCCTTGGCCGCCACCGCGTCCTCGATGTCGATGATGATCGCGTCGGCGTCGCTGGCCTGCGCGATCTCGAAGAGCTCGGGCTTCGAGGCGGGCACGAGCAGCCAGGAGCGGGCGATCAGGGGCGAGATGTCGGTTCTGGGCACGTGCTCCAGGGTATCGAAGCGGGATGCGCGGGCCGGGCCGGGCGCCGCGCGGCGGTCGGCGGGGGCATCGCCGGCCCCGCGGGCTACGCTCGCGCCATGTCGCTGATGACCTTCACCCCGCTCGCCGTGCTCAGCATCATCGCCGGCGTGCTGCTGCTCGTCGTCGGCGCCCTCCTGCTCGTGCGCGGCTCGCGGCGCCGCGACGACTCGTCGTCGCGGCCGCTGCTCGCCTTCGGCGTCACCGCGCTCGTGCTGGGCACCTCGCTCACGGTGCCGGCGCTCCTGTGGCTCGTCATGGGGCTCGTCGTCACGACGTAGCCCTCAGCCCGCGCGGCCCCGCAGCCGATCGATCTCGCGGCGCTCGCGGCTCGACGGCCGCCCCGCGCCCTTCGCGCGGCGCGGCACCTGCGCCGCGTCGATCGCCGTGGGCCGCTCCGGCGAGCGGTCGTCGATCGCGGCGGCAGCGAGCGGCGCGCTCACCCGCTTCGACAGCAGCTGCTGCACGCCGACCACGCGGTCGAAGCCCGAGATGCGCACCCGCACCTCGTCGCCGATCCGCACGGGCTGCGCCGCCTTCGCGGCCTGGCCGTTGAGCTTCACGTGCCCGCCGCGGCAGGCCGCGGTCGCCGCCGCGCGCGTCTTGACGAGCCGCACCGCCCAGATCCAGACGTCGAGCCGCACGCGCTCGCTCATGCCGCCGCCAGCACCTCGAGCACGGCCTCGCCGTAGCGCTCGAGCTTCGACTCGCCCACGCCCGAGACGGTCGACAGCTCGACGAGGCTCGTGGGGCGCCGCTCGGCGATGGCCGCGAGCGTGCGGTCGTTGAAGACGACGTAGGCGGGCACCGCCTGCTCCTTCGCCGTCGTCGCGCGCCACGCGCGCAGCGCCCGGAAGCGGCCCTGGTCGGCGTCGTCGAGCTGCGTGGTGCTGGCCGAGCGCCTGGCCGCCTTCGGGGGTGCCTTCGCCTCGTGCCGCAGGCGCACCTGCCGGTCGCCCGCGAGCACCGCCGCCGACGCATCCGTCAGCGCCAGCACGCCGTACTCCCCCTGCACCTGCAGCAGGCCCTGCGCGAGCAGCTGCCGCACGATGCCGCGCCACTGCGTCGCCGGCAGGTCGCCGCCGATGCCGTAGGTGGCGAGCTGGTCGTGCCCGAGGCGGCGGATGCGCTCGGTCTCGGCCCCGACGAGGATGTCGACCAGGTGGCCGGCGCCGAACGACTGCCGGCGCTCGCGCTGCAGCCGCACGACGGTCGAGAGCAGCTTCTGCGCCGGCACCGTGCCGTCGTAGGAGTCGGGCGGGGTGAGGCACGTGTCGCAGTTGCCGCACGGCTCGCTCGGCTCGCCGAAGTAGCCGAGCAGCTGCTGGCGGCGGCACTCGACCGTCTCGCAGAGCGCGAGCATCGCGTCGAGGTGCAGCGTCTGGTTGCGCTTGCGCTGGGCGTCGCCGTCGCCGTCGGCGATCATGCGGCGCTGCTGCACGACGTCCTGCAGCCCGTAGGCGAGCCAGGCGGTCGACGGCTCCCCGTCGCGGCCGGCTCGGCCGGTCTCCTGGTAGTAGCCCTCGACCGACTTGGGCAGGTCGAGGTGGGCGACGAAGCGCACGTCGGGCTTGTCGATGCCCATGCCGAAGGCGATGGTCGCGACCATCACCACGCCGTCGTCGCGCAGGAAGCGCTGCTGGTTGCGGGCGCGCACGGCGCCGTCGAGGCCCGCGTGGTACGGCAGCGCGTCGACGCCCTGCGCGCGTAGCCACTCGGCCGTGCCCTCGACCGACTTGCGGGAGAGGCAGTAGACGATGCCGGCGGCGCCCGGGTGCTCGTCGCGGATGATGCGCAGCAGCTGCGCCTTGGCGTCCTGCTTGGGGGCGATGCGGTACTGGATGTTGGGCCGGTCGAAGCTCGAGACGAAGACCCGCGCGTCGCGCAGCCCGAGCCGCTCGACGATCTCGGCGCGCGTCTCGGCGGTGGCCGTCGCGGTGAGCGCGACGCGCGGCACGTCGGGCCAGCGCTCGCCGAGCACCGACAGCTGCAGGTAGTCGGGCCGGAAGTCGTGGCCCCACTGGCTGACGCAGTGGGCCTCGTCGATCGCGAAGAGCGCGATGGGGGCCGCGTCGAGCAGGCTCTGCGCCACCGGCAGCCGCTCGGGCGCGAGGTAGAGCATGTCGAGCTCGCCCGCGAGCAGCCGCCGCTCGACGTCGCGCCGCTCGTCGATCGACTGCGTGGAGTTGAGGAACGCGGCACGCACGCCCAGCTGCTCGAGCGCGTCGACCTGGTCGTGCATGAGGGCGATGAGCGGGCTGATGACGACGCCCGTGCCCTCGCGCACGAGCGAGGGGATCTGGTAGCAGAGGCTCTTGCCGCCGCCCGTGGGCATGAGCACGACCACGTCGCGGCCGGCGACGACCTCGTCGATGACCTCGGCCTGCTGCCCGCGGAACGCGTCGTAGCCCCACACGCGCGTGAGCGCCTCGAGCGGGGTGGCGGCCTTCGCGGTCGCGGCGACGCCGGGCGCGCGCGCCGGCGCGGGAGCGCGGCGCACCGCGGTGCGCGTGCCGCCGGGCCCGCTCGAGGGTGCGTCGTCGTCCGACGGCGGCACCCAGCCGTCGTCGGGCTCGCCCCACGAGTCCCAGGGCTCGGGTGCGTCGTCGTCGCTGGGCGGGGCCCAGCCGTCGTGCGTCGCGTCCGTCACGCGTCCCCCTTCGCGGCCGTCACGCATCCACCCTAGGTGCGACCGCCCACGCGCGCCCGACGCGGGCGGGATGCTGGGGATTAGCGGCGGCGCGCGAGCCACTCCTCGAAGGTGACGGTGCCCTTGCGCTGCTCCGAGAGGTTGGCGCCCGAGCGCAGGTAGTCGACCATCGACGGCGGGAACGGGCCGTTGACGATGAGGCCTCGCGCGCCCGTCGCCGCCTGCCAGGCCCTCGCCAGGTCGCGCGAGACCCGCACCTGCGGCCCCGCGATCTCGAGCATCCGCTCGCCCGAGGGCTCGAGCGCCTCGTCGGCGACGAGGTCGGCGACCTCGCTCACCGCCACCGGCTGCAGGCGGCCGCCGAGCACCACCGGGATCGCGCCGAGCGCCGAGCCCGCCTCGAAGAAGTCGACCGACCACTCGTGGAACTGCGCGGCGCGCACGATGGTCACGTCGAGCGACGAGCCGAGGTAGGTGAGCTCCTGCTCGCGCTTGCGGCGGTGGTACGACAGCTTCGAGCGGTCGACGCCGATGATCGAGAGCACCACCGCGCGCCGCACGCCGGCGCGCTCGGCCGCCGCGACGAGGTTGCGCGCGCCGATCGTGAAGGGCTTCAGGTCGAGCGGGTTGCGCGAGTTCGCGGCGTCGACGACCACGTCGGCGCCCGCGAGCGCCTCGTCGAGCCCCTCGCCCGTGACGATGTCGGCCTTGACGCCGGGCGCTCCCGCGATCGCCTTGCCCGAGCGCGACATCGGCACCGCCTGGGCACCGCGCCTGCCGAGCGCCCGCACGATCGCCGAGCCCGCATTCCCCGAACCACCGACGACCACGACGCGCATGCCCTCACGCTAGGCCAGCGGCCGCACAGCGCAAGCCCGACGGGGCGCGGATGCGGCAGACGGCCCGGATCGCGGGGATCCGGGCCGCCTGCGGGCGCTGCGGGCTTGCGTCGTGTGCGAGCCGCTACGAGGCGGGGACCGCCTCGGCGGCCTCCGCGCGGCCGGACGACGGCGGCATCGTGAGGGTGTCGAGCAGGTCGTCGCCGGGGACGACCGGGATCATCGGCGCCTCGATCTCGGCCCGGTCCAGCAGCTGCTGGGTGCGCTTGCGGCGCGCGGGGGCGATCACGGTGACGACGCGGCCGTCGTTGCCCGCGCGGCCGGTGCGGCCCGAGCGGTGCATGTAGGTCTTGTACTCGTCCGGCGGGTCGGCCTGCACGACGAGCGCGATGTCGTCGATGTGGATGCCGCGCGCGGCGACGTCGGTCGCGACGAGCACGTCGACCTTGCCGCGCTTGACCTTGTCGAGCGAGCGGTTGCGCTTCGCCTGCGTCAGGTCGCCGTGGAGGCTCACCGCCGCGACGCCCGCATCGTCGAACTGCTCGGCGAGCCGCTCGGCGTAGGCGCGGGTGCGCGTGAAGACCACGATGCGGCCGGGGTTGCGCACGATCTGCTCGAGCACGGCGTCCTTGTCGTAGCGGTCGACGACGAGCACCTGGTGGTCGATCGTCGACGTCGACTGCTCCTCGCCCGCGACCTCGTGCACGGAGGGCTCGGGCAGGAACTCCTTGACGATCGTCTGCACCTCGGCGTCGAGCGTCGCCGAGAAGAGCAGCTTCTGGCTGCCGGGGCGGGTCTGCCGCAGGATGCGCTGCACGGGCTCGAGGAACCCGAGCTCGGTCATGTGGTCGGCCTCGTCGACCACCGCGATCTCGACGCTGCCGAGGTTCAGCTTGCGCTGCTCGACGAGGTCCTCGATGCGGCCGGGGGTGCCGATGACGATGTCGACGCCGCGACGCAGCCCCTCGACCTGGCGGTCCTGCTTGACGCCGCCGACGATCACGGTCGTGAAGACGCCGACCGACCGGCCGAGGGTCATGATCACGTGGTTGATCTGCTGCGCGAGCTCGCGGGTCGGCGCCAGGATCAGCGCGCGCGGGGCGCGGCCGATCTCGCGGCGGTCGGGACGGTTGCGCGTGAGCAGCTCGACGATCGGAGCGCCGAACGCGATCGTCTTGCCGGAGCCCGTGCGGCCGCGGCCGAGCACGTCGCGGCCGGCGATCACATCGGGGATGGTCGCGGCCTGGATCGGGAAGGGCGCCTCGGCGCCCATCGCGGCCAGCGCCGCGGAGATGCTGTCGCCGAGGCCGAGGTCGCCGAAGCTGATGCCCTCGACGTCCGCGGCGCTCGTGGACTGCGCCTCGAGGCGCTCGAGGACGACGTCCTCCTTGGGCGTGAACGGGTTCGCGTCCTTGGCCGGGTAGTAGGTGCTGTCGCGCCGGGGGCGGTCGTCGAAGCGGCGCTCGCCGCCCCGGCTGTCGCGGCCGCCGGAGGAGCGCTGCGGGCGCTCGTCGCGCTCGAAGCGTCGCTGTGGGCGCTCGGTGCGGTCGTCGGAGCGGCGCTGCGGGCGCTCGTCGCGGTCGAAGCGGCGCTGCGGGCGCTCATCGCGGTCGAAGCGATGCTCGCCGCCGCCCCGGTTGCCGCGGTCGTCGAACGAGCGCTGCGGGCGGTCGTCGCGGCGGCGGTCGCCGAAGCGGTCGTCGCGACGGTCGCCCTGCGGACGACGGTCGCCACCACGCGCATCCCGGTCGCCGAACGACCGCTGCGGACGGTCATCCCGATCGAAGCGACGGTCACCACCACGCGCATCCCGGTCGCCGAACGACCGCTGCGGACGGTCATCCCGATCGAAGCGACGGTGGCCACCACGCGCATCCCTATCCGAGAACGAGCGCTGCGGGCGGTCATCCCGGTCGAAGCGACGGTCGCCGCCACGCGAGTCCCGGTCGCCGAACGACCGCTGCGGACGGTCATCCCGGTCGAAGCGACGGTCGCCACCACGCGCATCCCGATCGCCGAAGGACCGCTGCGCACGGTCATCCCGGTCGAAGCGACGGTCGCCGCCACGCGCATCCCGATCCCCGAACGACCGCTGCGGGCGGTCGTCCCGGTCGAAGCGGCGCTCGCCGCCACGGCGGTCGTCGGTGCCGCGGCCGCGGTGGTCGTCGCGGGCGCGGTCGAAGCCGCGGGGGCGCTCGCCGCGGTGGAGGCGGTCGTCGCGCTGCTGGTCGCGGCCGCCCTGGTGGCCGCCGCGGGTGCGGAACGCGGGGGCGCGACGGTCGTCGTGCTTGCGCTCCTCCGGCGGGGTCCAGTTGGGCCGGCGCGAGCCGCCCTGCTGGCCGCCCTGGTCGCGGCGGTCGCGGTCGTCGCGGCTCCAGCGGTTCTTGCCGGGCTGCTCCTCGCGGTGGCCGCGGTGGCCGGGGCTGCGGGAGCCGGGGCGGCTGCCGCTGCGGTCGTTCGGTCGGTGGGCGCCCTGGGGACGCTGGTCGTTACGTGCCATCGCTCGTCTCGTGATCGCGCGCAAGACGAAGGCTTGCGCTGGTAGAGCCGCAGTTCATCGCGGGATCATCTGGTTCGTCCGCGAGGGTGCTCGCGGGAACTCCGGCCGCGGCGACACTCCATGTGGCGCGCACAACCGCGCCTGTCCCGAGCCGACCTGTCCACACTACGGCATCCCCTGCCGGGGCGACAGGGGCAATCGGCGCGGCCTCAGCCGGGCAGGTCGTGCGTCCGGGCCCCGCCCCGCATGACCGACGACGTCCACTGCTGGCCGTCGAACCAGCGCAGCTCCGCGCGCCGGAAGGGGTCGGGGTACCAGGCCGGCTGCGCCTGCCCCGCGTTCGCAGGAACGAGCCCGATGGGCCGCGGCGCGCCGTCGTGCTGCGCGGGCGGCTCGTGCGACGTCGCGCGCTGCTGCGCCGCCCACGCCTCGTAGGCGCGCGCCTGCGCGGCGCCCGCCTCGCGCTCGAGGCGGTCGAACTCCTCGGGCGTCGGGATCGCCGGCGGCTGCCGCTGCCCGAACGACGGCTGGGGATGCGCGGGTCCGGCGGCCCCGGGCGCCGGGTGCGCCGGGCTCGCCTGCACGGGATCGACGCGGGCGCCCTGCTCGTGCCCGAAGCTCGACGGCGACGGCGGCACCGAGGCCGTCGAGCCGGGCGTCGGGCCGACGGCCTGCGCGGGCGGCGCGAGCGGCGCCGCGGCGGGTGCGACGATCCGCACGCCGGAGGCCGCGCGCGAGCGCCCCTCGCCGACGGGCGGGAGCGGATGCGTCGGCGCGGCGAGCACGCGGGCGTCGCGCGCCGCGTAGTAGTGCATCGACGAGTCGGCCGCCCACTGCCCGTCGATGCGCAGCTGGGAGGTGCCGCCGGGCTGCAGCGGCGGGATGAAGGTGAGCCTGGTGCCCGTCCCCGCGGGCGCGCGCACCGTGATCTTGGCGCCCTCGATCTGCCCGTCGGTGCGGACGACGTAGACGGTGACCGGCAGGTCGCCGGCCGGCACGTGCAGCGTGATGTCGCCCCAGTCGAGCGGGGCGCGCAGTCCGCCGATGTCGAGGGTCGGGGGCTGCCGGTAGGCGTCGAACCTGCCGTCCTGGATGACGGAGTGCACGATGAGGAAGCTGGGCATGCGTCCTCCTCGGGATCACGGGTGCCTCGGGCGCGCCCATTCAACCAACGCGCGACCGCGCATCCGCTGTGAACCCGGTCAGCGCACGCTGGCCGCCTCGAGCTCGCCGCGGCGCTCGGCGCGCGTGCCGGTGCCCTGGCGCACCCGACGGCGCTCGATGGCACCCTCGACGACCAGGTACAGCACCGGCAGCACGATGAGCGTCAGCAGCGTCGACGAGATGAGTCCGCCGATCACGACGATCGCGAGCGGCTGCGAGATGAAGCCGCCCTGCCCGGTGAGGCCCGCCGCCATCGGCACGAGCGCGAAGATCGTCGCCGCCGCGGTCATGAGGATGGGCCGGAGTCGCCGCTCGGCGCCCTCGACGAGCGCCTCGCGCACGCCGAGCCCGCGGTCGCGGTACTGGTTGACGAGGTCGATGAGCACGATCGCGTTCGTCACCACGATGCCCACGAGCATGAGCACGCCCACCATCGAGGCGACGCCGAGCGGCACCCCGGTGATGAGCTGCATCGCGATCGCGCCGGTCGCGGCGAACGGCACCGACACGAGCAGCAGGAACGGCTGCAGGAGGCTCTTGAAGGTGGCGACCATCACGACGTAGACGAGCAGGATCGCGATGAGCGCCGCGATGCCCAGCTGGGTGAACGCATCCGTGATCTGGGTGGCGACGCCGCCCACCGAGGCCTCGGCCCCGTCGGCGAGCTCGAGCCCCGCGAGCGCCTCGCCCACGCCGGCCGAGACGCCGCCGACGTCGGCCGCGTCGGGGGTGACGGTGACGGTGGCCGTGCGGCTGCCGTCGCTCGTCGAGATCGACACCGGCCCCTCGATCTGCGTGACCTCGGCCACGTCGGCGAGCGGCAGCGGGCCGTTCGGCGTCGGCAGTTCGAGCTCGCGCAGCTCCTCGAGCGTCGCGGCCGGCGCGATCGCGTCGAGCCAGATGCGCACGAGCGAGCCGTCGAGCTGGATCTCGCCCGCCGGCGTCGGCTGCATCGCCTGGGCGACGAGGCCCGAGACGGCGGCCTCGCTGAGGCCGAGGCTCGCGGCGAGCTCGCGGTCGACCGCGACCTGCACGAGCGGCTGCGCGCCCTCGAGCGAGTCGGTGACCTGCGCGACGCCGTCGACGTCGCCGACCGCGTCGACGACGGATGCGGTGGCCGCCTCGAGCGCGTCGGGCGTGGGCGCCTGCACCTCGATCTCGATGTCGCTGCCGCCGAGGCCAGCCGACTGCCCCACGGTCACCTCGCCGTCGGCCGCGTCGGCGGCCTCGCGGATGCGCTCGCGGAGCGCGGGCATGTCCGTGCCCTCCGCGGCGATCACGCCGTACGAGATCGCGCCGCCGCCCCCGCCGCCCGTGAAGGCCGCGAACGACGATGCGCCGCTCGAGACGGTCGCCGAGACCGTCTCGACGCCGTCGATGGCCTCGAGGTCGGCGGTGAGCGCCTCGGCGGCGGCGAGCTGCGCGTCGAGCGAGGCGCCGGGCTCCAGCTCCTGCGAGACCTGCACGGTCGTCTGGCCGTCGTCGCCGAGGAAGTTGGTGGCCATGAACGGCAGCGCCGCGCCGCTCGCGGCCAGCACGAGCACGGCGCCGACGAGCACGAGCCAGGGCCGCCGCAGCGTCGCGAGCAGGATCGGCCGGTAGCCGCGGCGCAGGCGGTCGGGCCGCTCCTCCTCGATCGGCGCGGGCGGCACGGGCTGCGCGGCCGGCGCGCTGCGCTCGCGGGCGGATGCGCGGCGGCGCCAGAAGGGCGCGCGTCGCGTCGGCCGCGCCGGGGCATCCGCCGCAGCGGCGGCCTGCGCCGCGGCCGCCTCCTCCGCCGCGACCGCGTGCTGCGGCCGCCGGAGCAGCCAGGAGGCCAGCACCGGCACGATCGTGAGCGAGACGACGAGCGAGGCGAGCAGCGCGATCGACACCGTCAGCGCGAACGGCCGGAACAGCTCGCCGGTGATGTCGCTGACGAACGCGAGCGGGAGGAAGACGATGACCGTGGTGACCGTCGACGCCGTGATGGCGCCCGCGACCTCGCGCACCGCATCCAGGATCGCCTTCGACCGCGACGCCTGGAAGGCGAGGTGCCGCTTGATGTTCTCGATGACGACGATCGAGTCGTCGACGACGCGACCGATCGAGATGGTGAGGGCGCCCAGGGTGAGCACGTTGAGGGAGTAGCCGGCGCCCCACATGCCGATGAAGGTCATGAGCACCGAGATGGGGATGGAGACCGCGGTGACGATCGTCGAGCGCAGCGACCAGAGGAAGATCAGGATGACGAGGATCGCGAAGGCGAGGCCGAGCGCCCCCTCGACCGCGAGCGCCTCGATCGAGTGCTCGATGTATGGCGCCTGGTCGAGCACCGTCGTGAAGGTGACGCCGTCACCGAGCTCGTCGCGGAGGCCCGGCAGGATCTCCTGCACCGCGTGCGAGACGTCGACGGTGTTCGACGCCTGCGTCTTCGTGATCGAGAGGATGATCGCCGGCTCGCCGTCGACGAGCGCGATCGACGTCACCGGGTCCTGCTCGAGCACGACCTCGGCGACGTCGCCGATCGCCACGGTCTCGGCGGCCGGAGGGGCGTTCGGCGGGTTGGCCGGGTCGGGCTCGGTCGTCTGCTCGGCGCTGAGCGGCAGGCTCGCGACGTCGTCGACCGAGCCCAGGCGCTCGCCGATCTGCACGCTGAGCGTCTGGTCGCCGTCGTCGACGGTGCCGCCGGGCAGCAGCTGCCCGTGCTCGTCGATGGCCTCGCTGATGTCGAGCCTCGTGAGGCCCGCGGCCGCGAGCGCGGCGTCGTCGGGCGCGATGGTGATGCGCTGGCCCGGCGCGCCCTGCAGCTGCACGGCGCGCACGCCGTCGACGCGCTCGAGCTGCGGCACCGCGATCGTCTCGATCCGGTCGACGAGCGCGGCCTGCTCGCCGGGCCCCGAGATGGCGATGCGCAGCACCGGGAAGTCGGCGATCGAGCCGGTGACCACCGTGGGCTCGGCGCCCTCGGGCAGCTGGCTCACGATGCGGTTGACGGCCTGCTGCACGCGCTGCTCGGTCGTGGGGATGTTGATGCCGTACGTGAACTCGGCGAAGACGACGCTCGAGCTCGTCGACGACGTGCCGCTCGTGCCCTCGAGCCCGGGCACCGACTGGATGGCCCGCTCGATGGGCCCCGTGACGTCCTCGCTCATGATCTCGGGGCTCGCGCCCGGCAGCGTGGTCGTGACGACCACGGCGGGCAGCTCGAGCTCGGGCGTGAGCTCGGTCTTCAGGCTCGAGAGGGCGACGCCGCCGAAGATGGCGATGCAGATGGTCGCGAGGGCGACCAGCGCGCGGTTCTTGAGGCTGGCGAGCGAGAGCAGATGCACCCGCCGATCCTCCCATCGCCCGGTGTGGGCTCCCTATGGGGCCAGCCCCCGCATCCGCCCGGCTTCGGCCCACCGCGTCGACGTCGAAGCGGGGCGCGGCCCGCGTCCGCTCCCACGACCCCGTCGACCCGGCCAGACCCGGTGCACCGGGTCGCGCAGGGTGCAACGGGTCGCTGGAGCTGGTCGACGGCCAGGCGGCGGAGCCCGCGCCGCGCGGGTGCCTACGCTGGTCGCATGCAGCTGCTGCGCTCCGTGCTCGCCGTCGCCCTCGGCGGCGCGCTGGGCACGGCGGCCCGCGCGACGATCGAGTCGTCGCTCGGCGACGGCTGGGCGCTGCTCGGCGTGAACGCGCTCGGCAGCCTGCTGCTCGGCGTCTCGACGGCGGCGCTCGCCGGGGCGCCCGACTGGCTGCGGCACGGCATCGGCGCGGGTGTGCTCGGCGGCTTCACGACCTTCAGCGCGGTGGCGGTCGCGAGCGCCGCGGCCCCGGCGGCGGGCGGCTGGAGCGCGTTCGTGCCGGCCCTGCCCGGCATCGCGCTCGCGCTCGCCACGCTCGTGGTGTGCCTGCTCGCCGCGTGGGCCGGGCTGCTGCTCGGCCGCCGCGTCGCGAGGCGGCGGGCCGCGTGAGCGCGGTCGAGCTGCTCGCCGTCGCCGCGGCCGGCGGCGCCGGCGCCGTGGTGCGCTTCCTCGCGGGCGCGCTCCCCCACCGGCGGCCCGTGCGGGCGACGCTGCTCGTGAACCTCGCCGCGAGCCTGCTCGCGGGCGCGCTCGCGGGCGGCCTGGTCGCCGACGAGGCCCTCCGCGCGATCCTCGTGACCGGCTTCTGCGGCGGCCTCTCCACGTACTCGGCGTTCGCGGTGCAGGCGGTCGAGCAGCTCGACGGGCGCCGCAGCGGCCCCGCCCTCGCGACGCTCACGGCCACCGTCGTCGGCGGAGCGATCGCCGCGTCCGCGGGCCTCCTCCTGGGCGCGGCGCTCGCGCCCGCGCTCCCGGCCTGATCCCTGCCGCGCGCACTCCCCAGGCATGGCCCGCGCACAGTCGCCAGGCCCCCTCGATGCTACGATCGAGGTTGGACGTAGCATCGCAGTTCTCACATCGTTCGCCGGCTCATCGTCGGCGCCGTCCGCAAGGGGGGTCCAGCATGGGTCGTGGTCGCCAGAAGGCCAAGCACACGAAGCTGGCACGTGAGCTGAAGTCATTCAGCCCGAACATCAACTACTCCGTGCTCCAGCAGGAGCTCGGCGGTGGCCCCTCGAACGACGAGCTCGTCGACAAGTGGGCCGACTACGCCGAGTACTCCACCGAGGACGACGAGTACGCTGACGAGCGTCAGCAGGGGCGCAGCGCCTGACGACGCAGCACTGAGCCGCCACCCCTGGCTCCGCTGCCTGAGGCGAAGGAGCCGATCGTGACGTCGCACGCCATCACCAACGGACAGGTGCAGGAGCCGACCGCGATCGGCAGCCATGCCACCGCGACCGCGCCGGTGTTCGAGTCGCTGTCGGTGCTCGACCTGTTCAAGATCGGCATCGGCCCGTCGTCGTCGCACACCGTCGGCCCGATGCGCGCCGCGCTCGACTTCGTCGCGCAGGCGGATGCGTCGGGTCGCTTCGACGAGGTCGTGCGGCTCCGCGTCGACCTGCTCGGATCGCTCGGCGCCACCGGCTCGGGGCACGGCACCGACACCGCCGTGATGCTCGGCCTCTCCGGACTCGCGCCCGACACCGTCGAGACGCCGCAGATCGCCGAGACGCTCGAGCGCATCCGCGCCACCGGCGAGCTGCGCCTCGGCGGCAGGCTGCCCGTCGCGTTCGACGAGGCGAAGGTGTTCGTCTTCCGGCCGCTCACCGTGCGCCGCGAGCACCCGAACGCCCTGCGCATCACCGCCTACGACGCATCCGACGCCGAGATCGCGACCGCCGGCTACTACTCGATCGGCGGGGGCTTCGTCATGCGCCACGACGAGGGCGACGTGCTCTCGCCCGTGCCGGCGCCGGCGCGCCAGCTGCACCCGGTGCCCTACCCGTTCACGCACGGCGACGAGCTCGTCGCGCTCTGCCGCCGCACGGGCCTGTCGGTGGCCGAGCTCATGCTCGAGAACGAGGGCGCCTGGCGCTCGCGCGAGCAGACGATCGCGCAGCTCGAGCGCATCTGGCAGGTCATGCAGGAGTGCGTCGCGCACGGGATCGCGACCGACGGCATCCTGCCGGGCGGGCTCGACGTGAAGCGCCGGGCGAAGGACTGGCACGCGAAGCTCATCGAGCGCGACGCGGCCCCGAAGGCGGGCCGCCCCGACCTGCTCGAGGGCATGGAGTGGGTCAACCTCTACGCGCTCGCCGTCAACGAGGAGAACGCCGCGGGCGCGCGGGTCGTGACCGCGCCGACGAACGGCGCCGCGGGCATCATCCCCGCCGTCATGCACTACGCCGACCTCTTCGCGAACTGCGTCGACGACGAGGTGCCGTGGGAGGTGCGCTTCCTGCTGGTCGCCGGCGCGATCGGCATCATCATCAAGTCGAACGCCTCGATCTCGGGCGCCGAGGTGGGCTGCCAGGGCGAGGTGGGCTCCGCGTGCGCGATGGCCGCGGCCGGATTCGCCGCGGTGCTCGGCGCGACGCCCGAGCAGATCGAGAACGCCGCCGAGATCGGCATCGAGCACAACCTCGGTCTCACGTGCGACCCCATCAAGGGCCTCGTGCAGATCCCCTGCATCGAGCGCAACGCGATGGCGTCGGTCAAGGCGATCAACGCCGCGCGCATGGCGAAGCAGGGCGACGGCACGCACTACGTGAGCCTCGACACCGCCGTCGAGACGATGCGCCGCACGGGCGCCGACATGAGCGACAAGTACAAGGAGACCGCGCTCGGCGGCCTCGCGGTGGCGTTCATCGAGTGCTGACCGCCGCCGGACTGCTCTCTGGCGGCCCGGCCGCTTCCGTGGGACAGTCGGGCCATGAAGGCAGAGCAGCTCGACCGTCCCGGGATGCGCGCGGCCCTCGGCGCCGCAGTGGCCTGGAGCCTCGCGTGGAAGGGCGCGTCGCTGTGGCGCGCGGCGAAGCACCGCGACAAGGCGTGGTTCGCGACGCTGCTCGTCTCGAACACGCTCGGCGTGCTCGACGCCGTCTACCTCTTCGGCGTGAGCCGCGACCGCGAGCGGCGGGCGCGGCAGGAGGCCGAGATCCTCGCGCGCACCGGCGAGCCGCCGCAGCTCGGGCACTCGCAGGAGACCTGAGCCGCGCGGCCCGCACGCCGCCGACGCTCGAGGGGGCCCGCCGATCGGCGAGCCCCCTCGAGCGTGCGGCTGCGGCTGCGGCTCAGTAGGCGCCGGACTCCGCGACGGCGGCGAACAGCAGGCCGAACACGACGATCGGCCAGAAGATGAAGCCCCAGATGAAGCCGAGCACCGAGGTCACGATGCCCCAGATGGCCATCGTCTTGCCCTGCGGCTCCTTCGCCAGGCCGATGCCGGAGAGCACGCCGCCGGCGATGGCGTTGAGGAAGATCGGGATGATGATGCTGGAGATGCCGAGGATGAGGCCCCACATGGAGAGCTTCTTCGACGTCGAGGCCGGCGCTGCGGCGTAGCCGCCGTACTGGTTGCCGGTGGCCGGCTGGTAGGGCTGGTAGCCGCCCTGCTGGGGCTGCTCGGGGGGCGTGTAGGTCATGGCGTTCTTCCTCGGGTCGGTGCAAGGACGCGCTGCGTCGCGCACAGCCTAGGCCCGGACGGTGAACGCGCGCCCAACGGATCGGGAGCGGAGGCCGACGGTTCAGCTCGTGCTGACGGCGAAGAGCATCGCCGCGACCACCCCGGCGAGGGGCAGCAGGTAGAACAGCAGCACCCACAGCATGCCGCCGATCGAGGTGAGGAGCCCGGTGAGCGCCAGCGGTCGCCCGGCAGGCTCGCGCCGCAGCGCCAGGATGCCGAAGACGAGCCCGATGATGGGCAGCACGACGAGCGTCCAGCCGAAGGTCACCGAGATGAGCCCCAGCACCATCGCGGTGATCGACAGGCCGCGCGAGGGCGGCGCCGCGGTCGCGTAGACGGGCGCGTGGTAGACGGGCACGCCGTAGGGCGTGACGCTCGAGGCCTGCGCGGCGGCGGGGTGGATCAGCTGCGCGTCGCGGCCGGCGTGGAGCGGATGCGCGTAGCCGACCGGCGCGGACGGCCGCGGCACCGAGCCGGGCGCGGCGTACTGGTGCGGAGGCGGCGGCTGCTGCGGAGGCGCGGGCTGCTGCGGCAGCGGCTGCTGCGGCATCGACCGCTGCCACGGGCCGGGCGGAGGCGTCGGCGGCGGGGCGTCGGGCGGCGAGGTGGGACGGATGCTCGGCCCCTGCTGCATCGGCATGGGGACGAGGTTGCGCACGCGAGGGCCCGGCGGAGCGGGGTCGGGGGCCGGCGGCGTCGGCGGCGTCTGCTCCGAGATCGAGCCGTAGGACGGGTCGGGCTGCGGCGAGGCGGGCTGGCCCTGGTCGCGAGGCCGGAAGCGGTCCGCGTCGGACGTCATCACGCACCTCCCGTCTGCGATCCCGATCGGCGATACCGGTCGTCACGCTCCGGCGGATGTGCCGTCGCGCTCGAACCTGCCGTCACGGTACGCCCGCAACGTCCGAGTCTCCTGGACGTCCCCTCGCCGCCGCAGCGGCCGCCGGCGCACCGGTGCCGCACGGGTCAGCGGTAGCTGCCGGTCAGGCGCACCGCGCCGCCGTCGACGCCCTTGGCGCCCTGCACCCATCCGCTCGGATCGGCGGGGGCTGCCTCGACCCGGCCGATCGTCGAGGCAGGGATGCCCGCGGCCTCGCTCGCCGCGACGACGCCCGCGGCGTCGGCCTCGCCGACGACCACGAGCATGCCGAGGCCCAGGTTCCAGGTGCCCTCGGCGTCGGTGAGCGGGAAGTCTCCGAGCTGCGCGAGCGCGTCGAACACCGCAGGCACCTGCCAGCCCTGCCGGTCGATCTCGACGGCGAGGCGCTGCGGCAGCACGCGCGCGAGGTTCGCGGCGATGCCGCCGCCCGTCACGTGCGAGATGGCGCGGATGCCGAGGCCCCGCTCGAGCATGCCGAGCAGCGGCAGCGTGTAGAGCCGCGTCGGCTCGAGCAGCACCTCGGCGGCGACGCCGCCCAGCTCGTCGACGCGGTCGGTGAGCGCGATGCTGCGCTCGGCCAGCACGTGGCGCACGAGGCTGAAGCCGTTGGAGTGGAGCCCCGAGGAGGCCATGGCGACCACGACGTCGCCCTCGCCGACGCGCTCGGCGCCCAGCACCGCATCCGCCTCGACGATGCCGACGGCCGCACCGGCCACGTCGTAGTCGTCGGGCTCCATGACGCCCGGGTGCTCGGCCGTCTCGCCGCCGACGAGCGCCGTGCCGGTCGCCTCGCACGCCTCGGCGATGCCGCGCACGATGTCGGCGATGCGCTCGGGCACGACGCGGCCGCACGCGATGTAGTCGGTCATGAACAGCGGCTTCGCGCCGACCACGACGATGTCGTCGACGACCATGCCGACGAGGTCCTGGCCGATCGTGTCGTGCTTGTCGATCGCGCGGGCGAGCGCGATCTTCGTGCCGACGCCGTCGGTGGAGGTGGCGAGCAGCGGCTTCGCGTAGGCGCCCGCGGCCGACAGGTCGAAGAGGCCGGCGAAGCCGCCCACGCCGCCGAGCACGCCGGGGCCGTGGGTGCGCGAGACGGCGGCCTTCATGAGCTCGACCGCGCGGTCGCCCGCCTCGGTGTCGACGCCGGCGGACGCATACGGATCGGTCATGCCCCCAGGCTACCGAGCCGCCGGTGCTGCCCGGGTGCGCCGATCGCCAGCCCGACCCGCGCACAACGCAAGTCCCACGGCCCGGAACCGGGGCGTGGAACCGTCCTTCCCCGGATCCGCCGCGGAACGGGGCCGGCGGGCTTGCGTTGTGCGCCGTCACCCCGGGGCCCGCTCGGGATCAGTGACGGCGGGCGGGTGGCAGGATGGTCGCGGCACACCCACCACCGTCGACGGAGACGCCCATGCACGCACTCGTGACCCGAGGCAAGCCAGGACTCGAGCTGGTCGAGATCCCCGAGCCCGCGACTCCCGCGGGCCACGTGAAGGTGCGCGTGCTCCGCGCCGGCATCTGCGGCACCGACCTGCACATCGACGCGTGGGATGCGTGGGCCCAGTCGGCCGTGACGCCCGGGCTGACCGTCGGCCACGAGTTCTGCGGCGAGATCGTGGAGGTCGGCGAGGGCGTCACCGACTACGCCGTCGGCCAGCTGATGAGCGGCGAGGGGCACGTCGTGTGCGGCCACTGCCGCAACTGCCGCGCCGGCCGCCGCCACCTGTGCATCCGCACCTCCAACCTCGGGGTGCAGCGCGACGGCTGCTTCGCCGAGTACGTGGTGCTCCCCGCCTCGAACGTCTGGGTGCACCCGGGCGTCACCGCCGACTCCGCCACCGAGCAGCAGCTCGACGTCTTCGGCATCTACGACCCGTTCGGCAACGCGGTGCACACGGCGCTGAAGTTCCCGGTGGTCGGCGAGGACGTGCTCGTCACCGGCGCAGGCCCGATCGGGCTGATGGCCGCGATGGTCGCCCGGCACGCCGGCGCGCGCCACATCGTGATCACCGACATCGCCGAGCCGCGGCTCGAGCTCGCGCGCTCGCTCGGCTTCCGCGCGCTCAACCCGCAGGAGGCGTCCGACCCCGACGGCGTCAGCCCCATCGCGGCCGTGCAGCGCGAGCTGGGCATGCAGGAGGGCTTCGACGTCGCGCTCGAGATGTCGGGCTCGCCGACCGCGCTCGTCGGCATCATCGAGAACCTCAACTTCGGCGGCCGCATCGCCATGCTCGGCCTGCCGTCGCGGCCCATCGAGGTCGACTTCGGGAAGGTCGTCTCGCACATGCTGACCATCCAGGGCATCTACGGCCGCGAGATGTACGAGACCTGGTACGCCATGGCGTCGATGGCCCAGACGGGCCTCGACGTCGCCCCCGTCATCACCGACCGCTTCGCCTTCGCCGACTGGGAGGGCGCGTTCGAGCGCGCCCGCTCCGGCGCCGCGGGCAAGGTCATCCTCGACTTCACCGACCTCCAGGGAGCCTGAACCGTGTACTCCGTCCGCGACGCCATCGCCGCAGAGCTCGCCGAGATCGAGGCCGCCGGCCTCACCAAGCGCGAGCGGGCCATCGACTCGCCGCAGGCCGCGACCGTCTCGGCCGGCGGCCACGACGTGCTCAACTTCTGCGCCAACAACTACCTCGGGCTCGCCGACGACCCGCGCATCGTCGAGGCGGCCAAGGCCGCGCTCGACGAGTGGGGGTTCGGGATGGCCTCGGTGCGGTTCATCTGCGGCACGCAGACTCAGCACCTCGAGCTCGAGTCGCGGCTCGCCTCCTTCCTCGGGCAGGAGGCGTGCATCCTCTACTCGTCGTGCTTCGACGCGAACGGCGGCCTCTTCGAGACGCTGCTCGGCGCCGAGGACGCCGTCATCTCCGACGCCCTGAACCACGCGTCGATCATCGACGGCATCCGCCTGTCGAAGGCCGCCCGCTACCGCTACGCCAATCGCGACATGGCCGAGCTCGAGGCGCGCCTGCAGGAGGCCTCGGGCGCGCGCCGCCGCCTCGTCGTCACCGACGGCGTCTTCTCGATGGACGGCTACCTCGCGCCGCTCGAGGCGATCTGCGACCTCGCCGAGCGCTACGACGCGATGGTGATGGTCGACGACTCGCACGCGGTGGGCTTCACCGGCCCGACGGGCGCCGGCACCCCCGAGCTCGCCGGCGTGCAGCAGCGCGTCGACATCATCTCGGGAACGCTCGGCAAGGCGCTCGGCGGCGCCTCGGGCGGCTACATCGCCGCCCGCCAGGAGATCGTCGACCTGCTGCGGCAGCGCTCGCGCCCCTACCTGTTCTCGAACGCGCTCGCGCCGTCGGTCGTGGCCGGGTCGATCGCCGCGCTCGACCTCGTCGAGGGGGCGGGCGAGCTGCGCGAGCAGCTGCAGCGCAACACCGTGCGGTTCCGCGAGGGCATGGAGGCCGCGGGCTTCGAGCTGCTGCCCGGCGAGCACCCGATCACGGCGGTCATGTTCCATGACGCCCGGCTCGCGGCCGACATGGCGGATGCGATGCTCGAGGAGGGCGTGTACGTCACCGCCTTCTCGTTCCCGGTCGTGCCCCGTGGTGAGGCGCGCATCCGCGTGCAGCTGTCTGCCGCCCACTCGGACGCCGACGTCGACCGGGCCGTCGCGGCGTTCGCGGCGGCGCGGGAGCGCGTCGCGGGCTGACCGCCCCGCTGGTCGAGGAGGTCGGCGCAGCCGACCGTCACCCCGCTGGTCGAGGAGGTCGGCGCAGCCGACCGTCTCGAGACCACCATGGCCTCGACTCGCCGGCCCGGAGGGCCGGCGGCTCGACCAGCGGTGAGGGGCCGCTAGAACACGGGCTTGCCGCCGGTGACGCCGAGCACGGTGCCCGAGACGTAGCTCGCGTCGTCGCTCGCGAGGTAGACGAACGCGGTCGCCACCTCGATCGGCTGGCCCGGGCGGCCGAGCGGGGCGTCCATGCCGAAGTCCTTCACGCTCGGCTTCGTCGACGGCTGCAGCGGGGTCCAGATCGGGCCGGGGGCGACCGCGTTCACGCGGATGCCGTCGCTGCCGACCTGCGCGGCGAGGTTGACGGTGAAGTTGTTGATCGCCGCCTTCGTCGACGCGTAGTCGAGCAGCGTCTCGGAGGGGTCGAACGCCTGGATCGACGAGCAGTTGATGATGCTCGCGCCCGCCTTGAGGTGCGGGAGCACGGCGCGCGTCAGGTTGAACATCGCGAAGATGTTCGTCTCGAACGTCTGCCGCAGCTGCTCGTCGGTGATGTCGGCGAGCGACTCCTGCGCCATCTGGTAGCCGGCGTTGTTCACGAGCACGTCGAGCCCGCCGAGGCCATCGACGGCCTGCTGGGCGAGGTCGAGGTTGGCCTGCTCGGTGCGCTGGTCGCACGCGATGAGCACCGCCTTGCGGCCCGCGGCCTCGACCTGGCGCTTCGTCTCCTCGGCGTCCTCCTGCTCCGCCGGGAGGTAGGCGATGGCGACGTCGGCGCCCTCCTTCGCGAAGGCGATCGCGGTCGCGCGGCCGATGCCGGAGTCTCCGCCGGTGATGAGGGCGCGCATGCCCTCCAGGCGGCCGCGGCCGACGTAGCTGGTCTCGCCGTGGTCGGGGACGGGCTGGAGCTGCTCGGTCCAGCCGGGCCACTCCTGCGTCTGCTCGGGCAGGTGCTTGATGGATTCGGTGTCGAAGCTCATGTCCCCCACTGTGCTCCCGCTCCCTGGACGTCGCATGGACGGCCGAGCGCATCCGCCGACGCCGTCCGGGACGCTCCGGGAGCGCGCCGCTCGGTAGGCTGGAGGCCTCCCCTCGCAACAGAAGGAGCTCGCCTGTGTGCGGCATCGTCGGCATCGTCTCCGACTCGAGCGTCAACCAGCAGGTCTACGACGCACTGGCCCTCCTCCAGCACCGCGGGCAGGACTCCACGGGCATCGCGACCGCCCAGGGCCGCTCGATCCACGTGCGCAAGGCGAAGGGGCAGGTGCGCGAGGCGTTCCGCACCCGCGACATGCGCTCGCTGCTGGGCACCTTCGGCCTCGGCCACGTGCGCTACGCGACCCGCGGCGAGGCGGCGAACGAGCTCGAGGCGCAGCCGTTCTACGTGAACGCGCCGTACGGCATCGTGCTCGTGCACAACGGCAACCTGACGAACACCCGCGAGCTCGAGGTCGAGCTCGCGACCGTCGACCACCGCCACGTCAACACCGGCAGCGACACCGAGATGCTCGTGAACGTGCTCGGCTCCGAGCTGCAGTCGCTCGTGAAGGGCGGCGAGCTCGACGCCGACCGCCTGTTCACGGCCGTGCGGCGCGTGCACGAGCGCATCCGCGGCTCGTACGGCGTGATCGCGCTCATCGCCGGCCACGGCCTGCTCGCCTTCCGCGACCCGTTCGGCATCCGCCCGCTCGTGCTCGGCAGCCGCGTCGCCGAGTCGGGCCGCACCGAGTGGATGGTCGCGAGCGAGTCGGTGGCGCTCACCGGCTCCGGCTTCCACCTCGAGCGCGACGTCGCGCCCGGCGAGGCGGTCTTCATCACGCCCGACGGCGAGCTCGCGTCGGCGATGACGCACGACTCCCCCGTGCTGCTGCCCTGCTCGTTCGAGTACGTCTACCTCGCCCGCCCCGACTCGGTGATGAACGGCATCAACGTGTACGAGTCGCGGCTGCGGATGGGCGAGCGGCTGGCCGACACGATCGCGCAGTACACGCCCTCCGGCGCGATCGATGTGGTCATGCCCATCCCCGACTCGTCGCGGCCCGCCGCGATGGAGGTCGCGCGCCGGCTCGGCATCGAGTACCGCGAGGGCTTCTACAAGAACCGCTACGTCGGCCGCACCTTCATCATGCCGGGGCAGCAGGAGCGCAAGAAGTCGGTGAAGCAGAAGCTGAACGCGCTCGAGAGCGAGTTCCGCGGCAAGAACGTGCTCGTCGTCGACGACTCGATCGTGCGCGGGACGACGAGCCGCGAGATCGTCGAGATGATGCGCTCGGTCGGCACCAACACGGTGACCTTCACGTCGGCCGCGCCGCCGGTGCGCTACCCGCACGTCTACGGCATCAACATGCCCTCGCGCGCCGAGCTCATCGCATCCGGCCGCTCCATCCCCGAGGTGAACGAGGCGCTCGGCAGCGACTTCCTCGTCTACCAGGAGGTCGACGACCTGCAGCGGGCGATCCTCGACGGCACCGACATCCAGGGCCTCGACCTGTCGTGCTTCACGGGCGAGTACGTCACGGGCGACGTGACCGACGAGTACCTGGCCTGGGTGGAGCAGACGCAGCTCAGCTGAACGGTGGAGCTGGGAGCGACGACCCTTTCGGGTCGTCGCCGCGACCCCAGTTCCGACGCCCGTCCCGGGCGTCGGGCACGCTGCGCGCGAGCGCGGGCGACCACGCGCCGAGCGCCGCGACCAGGCACGCGAGCGCGGCGCCGAGCACCACGTCGGGCAGCGGCACGGCGGCGAGCAGCAGCGCGGCGAGCAGCGCGCCCGCAGCGCCGGCGAGCAGGAGGACCGCGCCGGTGGCCGGCGCCGGCCGCACGTCGGCGCGGCGCGCGAGCTCGACGAGGGCGACGGATGCGGCGAGCGCGACGCCTAGGAACGCGGCGGCCACGAGGTCGAGCGCGCCCGGACGCGCGATGGGGGCCGCGAGCGCCGCGACGCCGCCGAGGGTCGCGACGGCCGGGAGCGCGCGGGCGCCGAGCAGCCGCTCGGCGAGCACCGCGAGCGGCGGTCCGAGCAGGGCGCCGAGCGCGAGGGTGAGCGCCGCGGGCCATGCCGGCTGCGGCGACTCGGCGCCGAGGGCCGACAGCGCGGGGCGGAGCGCCGCGATCGCGGCCGCGCCGACCGCGGCGAGCGCGAGCAGGCCGAGCGCCTGCGGGTCGAGGGCGCGCGGGCCGGCGCCGTGCGCACCTGTGTCGAGGGGGTCGGCGCCGTGCGCGTCGCCCTCGCGCAGCCGCTCGTCGGCGTCGGCGCCGAGCGGCGCGGGCGACGCAGCGCGGCCGGCCCCGATCGCGAGCGCGAGGGCCCCGAGCTGCAGCACCGCGGCGCCGACGAGCTGCGCGCCGGTCGGCACCCCGAGCATGGCGGCGCCGGCGACGAGCGCGGTGCCGAGCGCGGCGGCGAGCAGCGTGGGCGCGGGCCGCACGCGCGGCGCGAGCGCCGGCTCGGCCGCGGCGGCCGCCGCCGACCCGTGCAGCTGCAGCCCGGCGGCGAGCCCGAGCGCGGCCGCCGGCAGCACGCCGATCGGCTGCTCGAGCAGGGCGAGCGCGGCCGTCCCCGCGAGCGCCGCCAGGGCGAGCGCTGCGCCCGCGGCCGTCGCCGCCCGCGGCGCGAGCCGGCGCGAGCCAGGGAGCGCGAGCACGAGCAGCGCGAGCGCCGCTGCGGCGATCGCGGCAGCCGGCCCGAGCGCGAGCGCGACGGGCGAGCCCTCGCGACCCACCGCATCCGCCGCCGTCGACGCCGCGGCGGCGCCCAGCGCGGCCCAGGCGAGCGCGTGCGCGCCCGCGTGCAGCGCCAGGCGCCGGGCCATCAGCCCTCGCGCGGTCGGTCGTCGCCCGGTCGTGCGTCGCCGGGCCGGTCGCCGTCGCCGAGCTCGTCGCGGCGGTCGCCCGCCGGCCCGAGGGGCTCGAAGGTCGCGTCGCCCGCATCCTCCGGGCCGGACGGCGAGGGTCGCTCGGCGACGTCGACGTGCTCGGCCGTCACGGTGTGCAGGCGCTTCGAGAGCGCGCGGTCGATGAGCACGGCGACGAGCGCGCCGAGCGCCCCGCCCACCACGAAGCCGACCACGAGCATGAGGCCGATCACGGGCGTCGTGTCGACCGGCTGCTCGGCCTGGTTGACCGCGGGGGGCATCGCCGTCGAGATCCACCATGCCGCGAGCATCGCCAGCAGCGCGCCGATCGCCATGAAGACCCCGTAGCGGGGCGAGCGCCGCACCTGCATCTGCTGCGTCTCGTGCGTCTCGCGGTGCGCGCGAGCGCCCTCCTGCTCGGGGGTCGGGTCGGGCTGCGCGTCCATGCCCACCATGATCCCACCCGCCGCCCGTGCGGGTCCGCGCCCCGCGGGGTAGCGTGCGGAGCGGGGCCGTGCCGCAGCGCACGGGCGCCCGGAGGAGGAGGCCGCACCGTGACCGTCTCGTCGGGACCGCCCGTGCCGCACCGCGCATCCGGGACCGACGTCGAGGTCGACTGGGCGCTCGTCGACGCCGACGACGCGGTGCGTGCGCTCGGCACGTCGGCCGAGCGCGGGCTCACCGGCGTCGAGGCCGCCGCCCGGCTCGCGCGCCACGGGCCGAACGAGCTCGACGCCGACCCGCCCGAGCCGGCCTGGCGCCGCCTCGTCGCGCAGCTCGTCGACCCGCTCATCCTGCTGCTGCTCGCCGCGGTCGCGATCTCGGCCGTCGCGTGGGCGTTCGAGGGCGCGGTCGGGGTGCCGGTGGATGCGGTCGTGATCCTGCTCGTCGTGGTCGCGAACGCCGCGCTGGGCGTCGTGCAGGAGGCGAAGGCGGCCGACGCGGTCGCGGCGCTGCGCGACATGACCGCCGTCGCCGTGACGGTGGTGCGCGAGGGGCGCACCGAGCGGCTGCCCGCGGCGGCACTCGTGCCGGGCGACCTGCTCGTGCTGGCCGAGGGCGACGCGGTCGGCGCCGACGCGCGGCTCGTCGCGGCGTCGTCGCTGCAGATCGCCGAGGCTGCCCTCACCGGCGAGTCGGCGCCCGTGACGAAGTCGCCCGCGACGCTGCCGTCGCACGTGCCGCTCGGCGACCGCACCGACCTGGTCTTCAAGGGCACGGCCGTCACGCAGGGCTCGGGCCGCGCCGTCGTGACCGCCACCGGCATGCGCACCGAGATGGGGAGGGTCGCGGCGCTGCTCGCCGAGACGGAGCAGGAGCCGACGCCGCTGCAGCGCGAGATCCACCGGGTCGGCCGCACCCTCGGGTTCGCGGTCGTGGTGATCGCGGTCGTCGTCATGGTCGCGGTGGGCGCGACGAGCGGCATCGGCTCGGTGCAGGACGCCGTCGACGTGCTGCTCATCGGCGTCTCGCTCGCGGTCGCGGCGGTGCCCGAGGGGCTGCCCGCGATCCTCTCGGTGGTGCTCTCGATCGGGGTGCAGGCGATGAGCCGGCGCGGCGCGATCGTGAAGTCGCTCTCATCGGTCGAGACGCTCGGCTCGGCGACCGTCATCTGCTCCGACAAGACCGGCACGCTCACGCGCAACGAGATGACGATGCTCAAGGTGCGCACGCGCTCGGGCGTCGCCGACATCTCGGGCGTCGGCTACGCGCCCGACGGCGAGGTGCTCGTCGACGGCCGCCCGCTGCTCGCGCAGGACGCGGCGCTGGACCTGCGGGAGGAGGACATCGTCGTGCTCTCGGGCGGCACGCTCGCGTCGAACGCCGAGGTGCGGCAGGCGGAGGACGGCACGTGGGAGGTCGTGGGCGACCCGACCGAGGCGGCGTTCGTGGTGGCCGAGCAGAAGGCAGGCCTCGCCGAGCGGCGCCGCGAGCGCTTCGCCCGCCTCGGCGAGGTGCCGTTCACCTCGGAGCGCAAGCTGATGTCGGTCGTCGTCGAGGATCGGGAGCACCGCGACGCGGCGGGCCGGCCGCTGCCCGTGCTCATCGCGAAGGGCGCGCCCGACGTGCTGCTCGAGCGATGCTCGCGCGTGCGGCAGGGGCTCGAGACGGCGGCGCTGACCGACGAGGACCGCGCCCTCGTGCACGCCGACGTCGCGGCGATGTCGGCGGATGCGCTGCGCACGCTGGCCGTCGCCTACCGGCCGCTCACGCGCGCCGAGCTCGCGGCCGCGACCGGGCCGGACGGCGCGATCGACGCCGCGGCCGGCCTCGCCCTCGAGCGCGACCTCATCCTCGTCGGCACGGTCGGCATCATCGACCCGCCCCGCGCCGAGGCGGCGCGGGCGATCGACGAGGCCCGGCGGGCCGGAGTGCGCGTCGTCATGATCACCGGCGATCACCCGGAAACCGCGCTGCGCATCGCTCGCGACCTCGGCATCGGCAGCGACCGGGTGCTCACGGGCGCCGACCTCGACGGGCTCGACGCGGATGCGCTCGCGCGCGCCGTCGAGGAGGTCTCGGTCTTCGCGCGGGTCGCCCCCGAGCACAAGCTGCAGCTCGTCGAGGCGCTGCAGCGGCGCGGCCACGTCGTGGCGATGACGGGCGACGGCGTGAACGACGCGCCGGCGCTCAAGCGCGCCGACATCGGCGTCGCGATGGGCATCACCGGCACCGAGGTCTCGAAGGAGGCCGCCGCGATGATCCTCACCGACGACGACTTCTCGACCATCGTCGCGGCGATCCGGCAGGGGCGGGTGATCTTCGGCAACATCCGCAAGTTCCTGCGCTACCTGCTGTCGTCGAACATGGGCGAGGTGCTCACGATGCTGCTCGGCGTGCTGCTCGCCGGGTTCCTCGGGCTGAGCGGCCAGGGCGAGGCGATCGTCGTGCCGCTGCTCGCGACCCAGATCCTCTGGATCAACCTCGTCACCGACTCCGGTCCCGCGCTCGCGATGGGCGTCGACCCCGAGACGGAGGACGTGATGGCGCGCGCCCCGCGCCAGCCCGAGCAGCGGGTGATCGACGGCCGCATGTGGGGCTGGATCCTCGCGATGGGTACGGCGATGGCGGCGGTGACGCTCCTGGCCCTCGACATCCACCTTCCGGGCGGCCTCGTCGACGGCGACGCGGGCGTCGAGACGGCGCGCACGGCGGCCTTCACGACGCTCGTGCTCGCGCAGCTGTGCAACGCGCTCAACGCGCGCTCCGAGTCCGCCTCGGCCTTCCGCGGCCTGTTCGCCAACCGCTGGCTGTGGGCGGCGATCGCCTTCGGCGTCGTCACGCAGGTGCTGGTCGTGCACGTGCCGCTGCTGCAGGCGGCCTTCGGCACCGCGCCGCTCTCGGCCGGCCAGTGGCTGCTGTGCCTCGCGCTCGCCTCCTGCGTGCTGTGGCTCGACGAGCTGCGCAAGCTCGTGGTGCGGGTTCGGGGGCGGATGCGTCACGGCCACGGGCACTGACGGCCCTCACCTGCGGCTATGGTCGGAAGCGGTGCGCGCCGGCGCGCCGTCCCCATGCACACAACGAGGTGAACCATGCCGAACGCCCCTGCCGAGACCCGCGAGTCGGGCGCGCCGCTCGCCCGCGCGATGCGGCCCATCAACACCGTCGTCGAGCGCTGGATCCCCTCCGCGCTCGTCTTCGCGATCATCCTGACGCTCGTCGTCGCGCTGCTCGCGCTGACGGTCACGCAGACGAACCCCGTCGACCTCGTCGTCGGCTGGGGCGACGGCCTGTCGGGCCTGCTCGCCTTCATGACGCAGATGGCGCTCATCCTGCTGCTCGGCCACATGCTCGCCAACACCCGGCCCGTGCGTCGCCTGCTCACGCGCCTCGCCGCGCTGCCGCAGACGCCCGTGCAGGCCTACCTGTTCGTCTTCGTCATCGCCGCCGTCGCATCCCTCATCACCTGGGGCCTCGGCCTCGTCGTCGGCGGCCTGCTCGCCCGCGAGGTCGCGGCCTCCGGCAAGGAGCGGGGCCTCCGCCTGCACTTCCCGATGCTCGTGGCGGCCGGCTTCTCGGGCTTCGTCGTCTGGCACATGGGCTACTCGGGCTCCGGCCCGCTCACGGCCGCGACGCCCGACTCGTTCATCGCCGAGCACCTCGGCGGCCAGGTGATCCCGGTCTCCGAGACCACGTTCGCGCTCCCGAACATCATCGGCGCGGTCGCGACGATCGTCGCCGTCGCGGTGGCGCTGTCGCTCGTCGCGCCGCGCGGCTCCGACCGCATCGTCGAGCTGCAGTTCGACGCCCGCGAGCAGCTCGTCGAGCACGAGGAGGAGGTCGTCACGCCCGCCGACCGCATCGACGCGAGCCGCATCGTCACGCTCATCGTCGGCGCCGCGCTCACCCTCTACCTCGTCGTGCACTTCGTGCAGGGCGGCACGATCACGCTCGACATCGTCAACTGGTCGTTCCTCGCGCTCATCTTCCTGCTGGTGCGCAACCCGTTCGAGATCATCCGCCTCACGAAGGAAGCCGCCTCGAACGTGGGCGAGATCCTGCTGCAGTTCCCGCTCTACGCGGGGATCCTCGGCATGATGACGTCGTCGGGCCTCATCCAGGTGCTGTCGGATGCGTTCGTCGCGATCGCGAACCCGGTCACGTTCGGCGTGCTGGCACTGCTGTCGGCCGGGCTCGTGAACTTCTTCGTGCCGTCGGGCGGCGGGCAGTTCGCCGTGCAGGCGCCGATCCTGCTCGACGCCGCCGAGCGCATCGGCGTCGACCCTGCGATCCCGATCATGGCGGTCGCGTACGGCGACCAGTGGACGAACATGATCCAGCCGTTCTGGGCGCTGCCGCTGCTCGCGATCGCGGGGCTGAAGATGCGCGACATCCTCGGCTACACGACCGTGACGCTCATCGCATCCGGCCTCGTCTTCGCGGCGGTGCTGGTCGTCTGGTCGCTCTGACGCGCTGACTCGCCGACCAGGCACGCTGGCCCTCTCCGCTCCGGAGGGGGCCAGCGGCGTCCGTGCGGCAGCCGCGCGCCGGGCGCTCAGCGGCGGTGCTGCAGCAGCGAGTTCAGCGTGAGCGACGTCTTCGAGAGCGAGCTGGTCGCGAGCGACGAGCGGGTGAGCGAGGAGCCGCGGCGGCGGATGCGCTCGTTGTCGGCGAGGTCGAGCCGGCCGATGAGGGCGGTCACCTCGTCGGAGGGGTTCGGCAGCTGGCGCTGCTGCACCCGCGCGGCCTCATCGGTCGCCGCCTGGCGCACGCGGTCGGCGGCCTGCCGCCCGGCGTCCTGCAGCTGCCCCACCTGCTGCTGCACGCGCGAGTCGACCTGGCGCCGCAGCTGCTCGATGCGCGCGAGCCGGTCGGAGCCCGGCGCCTGCTGCGGCTCGCGCTGCTGCTGGCCCTGGTACGCGGCTTGGCCCTGGTAGCCCTGCTGACCCTGGTAGACCTGCTGGCCTTGACCCGGGTAGCCCTGCTGCCCCTGGCCCTGCCGCTGCGGCTGCGGCTGCGGCTGCGGCTGGCGCGGGGCCTGCGGTCGCGGCTGCTGCGGCCGCTGCTGCTGCGGCGCGTGCACCTGCGGCTGCGCTCCGGAGCGTCGCGCGCGCTCGCCCTCGACCTCGCGCGCCGCCGCCTCGATGCGCTCGCGCCACGACTGCGGTACCGCGTTCTGCAGGTGCTCGGCCTGCCCGACCGCCTCGCCGTAGCGCTGCCCGGCCTCCCGCCGCACCTGCTGCACGCCGCCGCGCACCTGCTCGCGCGCCCGTTGGCCGGCGCCGCGCAGCACGCCGCGCAGCGACGTGAAGCCGCCCCGCACCATCGCGAGGCCGATGATCGACGCAGCCGCGGACAGGATGAGCGGGATGAACGCGGTGTCGAAAGCGCTCTCGATCCCGACGACGAGCGCTGACTGGCCGATCCAGCCGATCCACTGCAGCAGGCCCGGCACGCCGTTGAACAGCAGGATGGCGCCGATCACCATCGTGACGAGGGGACCGATGAACCCCTGCGGGCGGACGACCTGAGCCATGGGTTCAGTATGGCCCTCCGCACCTGCGCGCGACGGGCGGATGCCGAGCACGAGCGGGAGCCCGACCCTGGCGGTCAGCGCGCGGCGTCCGGTGTGCTCACGGGGAGGATGCGTTCCACGAGTGCGTCGACGATCGCGTCGGTGGGCGTCGCCGGGTCCAGCGGCGTCGTCAGGCGGTCGAGCATGAGCCCGTCGATCGCGTAGTGGACGAGCGCCAGATCGGCCCGGGCGCCCGGGAGGCCCGCCGCCTCGTTGAAGGCGACGTCGTCGGCGAAGGCGCTCCGTCGCCACGCGCCGAGCGCCTCCGCCACCTCGGGTCGGCGCGACGCCTCGAGGCGCAGCTCGAACAGCGCGAGCGGCACGTGGGGATCCTCCGAGAGGCGCCGGACCACGTCGCGCACGTGCTCGGCGAACGCCGCGCGATCGGGCGCTCGCCCGGAGCCGGAGCCGTGCGCCGCTGCCGCCGGTGTGAGCCGCTCCTCGATGCGCGCGACGAGTGCGGCGATGAGGTCGCCTCGCGTGGGGAAGTAGTTCGACGCGGTGCCGCGAGGAGCCTCCGCAGCCGCGTCGACGGCGCGGTGGGTGAGCCCGCGCGCGCCCTCCGTGGCCAGGACGCGGATTCCGGCATCCGCGAGCTCGCCGCGGCGTCGGTCGTTGCGTGCCATGCTCCCGAGCGTAGCGCGACCACGACATCTGTCGTATGTTGATCACGACAGATGTCGTGATTGGAGCAGCATGCGAGACCTCGTCTACTACGTCGCCGTCAGCCTCGACGGCCGGATCGCCGACCAGGACGGCGGCTACGACGCGTTCCTCGTCGATGGGGATCACGCATCCGTCGTCGTCGACGAGTACGCCGACGCGCTGCCCGCGCACGCCCACGCCGCGCTCGGCACCACTCCGCCCGGAACACGGTTCGACACCGTGCTGATGGGCTGGCGCACGCTCACACCGGCGCTGGACGCCGGCATCGAGAGCCCGTATCCGCACCTGCGTCAGATCGTCGCGAGCAGCCGCCCTCGCGAGGTCGCGGCCGGCATCGAGGTGAGCGACGATCCGCTGGCGACGGTGCGCGCGCTGAAGCGGGCCGACGGCCTCGACATCTGGCTCTGCGGGGGCGGAGCACTCGCGGCGTCGCTGCTGCCCGAGATCGATCGGCTGGTGCTGAAGCGCCACCCGATCGTGCTCGGCGACGGTGTCGGCCTCTTCGGCAGCCGTCGGGCGGTGCCCCCTCGGTTCCGCCTCGACGCGACGCGACCGTTCGCCTCGGGCGTGGTCGTCGAGGAGCACTCGGCCCGCGGCCGCGCGACCGCGGGCTGACGCCGCACCGACGCCCGGCGGTCAGCCCGCGGTCGGGCGCACGAGCGGCAGCCACGGCGAGACGTCGGCGCGCACGCCCGAGGCGCGCACCGCGCCGCGACCCACCGCATCCGCCCACGCCTCGCCGCCGGTCGCGAGCGCGAGCCAGGTCGCGGCGTCGGTCTCGACCACGTTGGGCGGCGTGCCGCGCGTGTGCCCGGGGCCCTCGACCGCCTGCACGGCGCCGAACGGCGGCACGCGCACCTCGACCGACTTGCCGGGCGCCCGCTCGGCGAGGCACTGCAGCGTGTAGCGCACCGCGAGCGCCCGCTCGGCGCGCCCGGCGTCGGGCGCGAGCGCGGCGCGCACCGCGTCCGTGCCGTCGAGATCGGGGATGCGCCTGGCCACGTCCGACAGGCTAGCCGCGGCCGGCGACGTGGTCGCCTGGTGGCCGCCGGGCGCCCTCATCGCCGATGCATCGAGCCCGTCGGCCCGGCGGGCTCGCCGCGTTCGTAGAATGGGCGCGTGCGGATCCTGGTACTCGGCAGCGGCGCGCGTGAGCACGCCATCATCGCGGCACTCCTCGAGGAGGGCGGCCACGAGATCACGGCCGCGCCCGGCAACGCCGGGATCGGCGTCGAGGTCGAGGCGGTGCGCGTCGACATCAAGGACCCGCAGCTCGTCACCGACCTCGCCGTCGACGGCGGCTTCGACCTGGTCGTCATCGGCCCCGAGGCGCCCCTCGTCGCGGGCGTCGCCGACGCCCTCAAGCAGGCCGGCGTGCCGGTCTTCGGCCCCACGAAGGCGGCCGCCGCCATCGAGGGCTCGAAGTCGTTCGCGAAGGCGGTCATGGCGCGGGCCGGCGTGCCGACGGGCGCCGACACCACGGCCGTGACGCTCGACGACGTGCGGGCCGCGCTCGACGCATCCGCTCCCCCGTGGGTGCTGAAGGCCGACGGGCTCGCCGCAGGCAAGGGCGTCATCGTCACCGACGACCGGGCCGCGGCCGAGGCGCACGCCGAGGCCTTCCTGCCCGACGGCCCGCTGCTGATCGAGGAGTACCTCGCCGGGCCCGAGGTGAGCCTGTTCGTGCTCACCGACGGCGAGCACGCCGTGCCGCTCGCGCCCGCGCAGGACTTCAAGCGCCTCGGCGACGGCGACACCGGCCCCAACACCGGTGGCATGGGCGCCTACTCGCCGCTGCCGTGGCTCGCCGAGCGCTTCGGCAGCGAGCAGGCCTTCGTCGACGAGGTCGTCGAGACGGTCGCGCTGCCCACGATCCGCGCGATGGCCGAGGCGGGCACGCCCTTCACGGGCCTGCTCTACTGCGGCCTCATCGTCACCGACGACGGCGTGAAGGTCATCGAGTTCAACGCGCGCTTCGGCGACCCCGAGACGCAGGTGGTGCTGCCCCGCATCGAGTCGGGACTGGCGGATGCGCTGCTGGCGGCCGCGAACGGATCCCTCGGGTCGGCAGCGCCGCTCGTGTGGCGCGACTCGGCGGCGGTGGCCGTGGTGCTCGCGAGCGAGGGCTACCCGGGCGACCCCATCACCGGTCGCCTCATCACGGGCGTCGAGGATGCCGAGCAGCTCGAGGGCGTGCGGGTGCTGCACGCCGCCACCGGCCGCGGCGAGCAGGGCCTGACCGCCACCGGCGGCCGCGTGCTCAACGTCGTCGGCACCGGCGCGACGCTCGCCGAGGCGCGCGAGCGCGCCTATGCGGGGCTCGGCAGGATCTCGCTCGAGGGCGGGCAGTCGCGCTCCGACATCGCTGCCCGGGCATGACCGGGCTCGACGGCTGGGAGCTCGCCTACTCGGGCAAGGTGCGCGACCTCTATGTGCCGGTCGGCACCGAGCTCGCGACCGCGCCCGAGATGCTCATGGTGGCCTCCGACCGCGTCTCGGCCTTCGACCAGGTGCTCGAGCCCGCGATCCCCGGCAAGGGCGAGCTGCTGACGACGCTCACGCGCTGGTGGATCGACCGACTAGGGCTCCCGTCGCAGCTCGCCCCCGACGCCGACGCCCGCACCCCGGACGCGGTGCGCGGCCGCGCGATGCTCGTGCGCACGCTCGACATGCTCCCGGTCGAGTGCGTCGTGCGCGGCCGCGTCACCGGCTCGGGCCTCAAGGAGTACCGGCAGGTCGGCTCGATCTCGGGCGTCGCGCTGCCGCCGGGCCTCGAGGACGGCGATGCGCTGCCCGAGCCGATCTACACGCCGGCCTGGAAGGCGCCGCAGGGCGAGCACGACGAGAACGTGTCCTTCGAGCGCACGGTCGAGCTGGTCGGCGCTGACGACGCGGCCGCGATCCGCGACCTCGCGCTGCGCGTGTACGCGCAGGGCGCGGCGATCGCCGCCGAGGCGGGCCTCGTGCTCGCCGACACGAAGCTGGAGTTCGGCCGCGACCGGGATACGGGCGAGCTGGTGCTCGCCGACGAGGTGCTCACCTCCGACTCGTCGCGGTACTGGGACGCCGCGGCGCTCGATCAGGGCCGCGTGGAGTCGTTCGACAAGCAGATCGTGCGGGACTGGCTCGCCGCGAACTGGGACGGCGAGGGCGAGGCGCCCCGGCTGCCCGCCGACGTCGTCGAGCGGACGGCGGCGCGCTATCGGGAGCTGATCGAGCGGTTGACCGGGTCGCCGCTGGTCGAGTAGGGGGCGCGTCGACGAGCGGCGGGGATCTCGATACGCCCGACTGCGTCGGGCTACTCGATATTGAGAATGGGCGCGGCGGCCTCGCGGGCGCCTGACTTGCTACTCGACAGGCTCCTCGGATGCCTTGCGCTGGATCTGTCGGTGGCTGTCGTGG
>NZ_JAVDXL010000006.1:0-35335 GCF_031457935.1 Agrococcus sp. BE272
CATCATGCGAGCGCTGAAGCGAGCTATCGTCCGAGAGATCTTCCGCAACCTCAGAACCGATCTTGCGCATCCCGAGACATAGAACTATCCAGCGGTGGTGGCCGCCGCCTGCGGCGGCTACTCGACCAGCGGTGGTGGCCGCCGCCTGCGGCGGCTGCTCGACCAGCGGTGGTGGCTAGCGCTGGGCCGAGCCGTCGGTGTAGTCGGCGTCGGGCTGCTCCCACGCGAAGAGCGCGCGCAGCTTCTGGCCGGTCGCCTCGATCGGGTGGCCCTCGGCCTTGGCGCGCAGCGCCTTGAACTCGGGGCCGCCGGCGTCCTGGTCGCCGATGAAGCGCTCGGCGAAGGCACCCGACTGGATGTCCTTGAGCACCGCCTGCATGTTCTCCTTGACGCTCGGGTCGATGACGCGCGGGCCCGAGACGTAGTCGCCGTACTCGGCCGTGTCGGAGACCGACCAGCGCTGCTTGGCGATGCCGCCCTCCCACATGAGGTCGACGATGAGCTTGAGCTCGTGGAGCACCTCGAAGTAGGCGATCTCCGGCTGGTAGCCGGCCTCGGTGAGGGTCTCGAAGCCGTACTGCACGAGCTGCGAGACGCCGCCGCACAGCACCGCCTGCTCGCCGAAGAGGTCGGACTCGGTCTCCTCGGTGAACGTGGTCGTGATGCCGCCGGCGCGGAGGCCGCCGATCGCCTTCGCGTACGACCAGGCCGTCTGCCAGGCCGAGCCCGACGCATCCTTCTCGACGGCGACGATCACGGGCACGCCGCGGCCGGCCTGGAACTCGCGGCGCACGGTGTGGCCCGGGCCCTTCGGCGCGACGAGCACGACGTCGACGCCCTCGGGCGCGGTGATGTAGCCGAAGCGGATGTTGAAGCCGTGGCTGAAGACGAGCGTCTTGCCCTCGCCCATGTGCTGCGCGATCTCGTCGTTGTAGATGTGGCGCTGGTGCTGGTCGGGCGCGAGCAGGACGACGACGTCCGCCCACTCGGCGACCTCGGCGGGCGTGCCCACCTCGAAGCCGGCCTCCTGCGCCTTGGCGCGGCTCTTCGACTCCGGCTGCAGGCCGACCCGCACCTCGACGCCCGAGTCGCGCAGGTTCTGCGCGTGCGCGTGGCCCTGCGAGCCGTAGCCGATGATGGCGACCTTCTTGCCCTGGATGATGCCGAGGTCGGCACCGTCGTCGTAGATGACCTCAGTCATGCTGTTCTCCTTCGTCTGGGTTCTGGGAGCTGGTTCAGCGGTCGGACTTGAGCACGCGCTCGCTGATGGACTTGCCGCCGCGGCCGATGGCGAGGAGGCCCGACTGGGCGATCTCCTTCACGCCGTAGGGCTCGAGGAGCCGCAGCAGCGCCTGGCACTTCGGGGAGTCGCCGGTGACCTCGATCACGAGCGCGTCGGCGTTCACGTCGACGACGTTGGCGCGGAAGAGCGTCGCGGCCTCGAGGATCTGCGAGCGGGTCGAGTTGTCGACCTTCACCTTGATCAGCATGTGCTCGCGCTGCACCGACTGGCCGGGCTCGAGCTCGACGATCTTCACGACGTTGATGAGCTTGTTCAGCTGCTTCGTCACCTGCTCGAGCGGCAGGTCCTCGACGTCGACGACGACCGTGATGCGCGAGAGGCCGGGCACCTCGGTCTTGCCGACCGCGAGCGACTCGATGTTGAAGCTGCGTCGGGCGAACAGGCCCGCGACGCGGGTCAGCAGGCCGGGCTTGTCCTCGACCAGGAGCGACAGGACGTGCGTGCTCATCACTCCTCCTCCCATACCGGGCTGTGCTCCTTGGCGTACTGCACGAAGGAGTTGGAGACGCCCTGCGGCACCATCGGCCACACCATGGCGTCCTTCGACACGATGAAGTCGATCACCACGGGGCGGTCGTTGGTCTCGAGCGCGAGCTTGATGGCCGGGTCGACCTCCTCGGGCTTCGTGACGCGGATGGAGAGGCAGCCGTACGCCTCGCCGAGCTTCACGAAGTCGGGGATCATGCGCGCGTCGTCACCGGTCTCGAGGTCGGTGAACGAGTGCCTGCCCTCGTAGAACAGGCTCTGCCACTGCCGCACCATGCCGAGCGACGAGTTGTTGATCACCGCCACCTTGATGGGGATGTCGTTGAGCGTGCAGGTGGCGAGCTCCTGGTTGGTCATCTGGAAGCAGCCGTCGCCGTCGATCGCCCAGACGACGCGCTCGGGCTCGGCGACCTTCGCGCCCATCGCGGCGGGCACCGCGTAGCCCATCGTGCCGGCGCCGCCGGAGTTGAGCCAGGCGTTGGGGCGCTCGTACTTGATGAACTGCGCGGCCCACATCTGGTGCTGGCCGACGCCCGCGGCGTAGACGGCCTCGGGGCCGGTGATCTCGCCGATGCGCTGGATGACGTGCTGCGGCGAGAGCTTGCCGTCGGTCGGCTCGGCGAAGCCGAGCGGGAACCGCTCCTGCAGGCCCTGCAGCCGCTCCCACCAGTCGGTGAGGTCGGGGCGCGCGGTGGTCGCGAGGTCCTGGAAGGCGATCGACAGGTCGGCGAGCACCTCGCGCACGTCGCCCACGATCGGCACGTCGGCGGGCCGGATCTTCGAGATCTCGGCCGGGTCGACGTCGACGTGGATGACCTTCGCGCCCGGCGCGAACTCGTTCACCTTGCCCGTGACGCGGTCGTCGAAGCGCGCGCCGAGGGCGATGATGAGGTCGCACTCCTGGAAGGCGAGCACCGCCGGCACCGCGCCGTGCATGCCGGGCATGCCGAGGTGCTGCGGGTGGGAGTCGGGGAACGCGCCGCGCGCCATGAGCGTCGTGACGACGGGGGCGCCGGTCGCCTCGGCGAACTCGCGCAGCTCCTCCGACGCCTTCGCGCGGATCACGCCGCCGCCGACGTAGAGCAGCGGGCGCTGCGACTCGGCGAGCAGCTGCGCCGCGGCGGTGATCTGCTTGCCGTGCGCCTTCGAGACGGGCCGGTAGCCGGGCAGGTCGACCTTCTCGGGCCAGATGAACGGCGCCGAGTTCTGCTGCGCGTCCTTCGTGATGTCGACGAGCACGGGGCCCGGGCGGCCGGTCGATGCGATGTGGAACGCCGCGCGCATCACGCCCGGCACGTCCTCGGGGTGCGACACCTGGAAGCTGTGCTTCGTGATCGGCATCGTGATGCCGGTGATGTCGGCCTCCTGGAACGCATCCGTGCCGATCAGGTGGCTGAAGACCTGACCGGTGATCGCGACCATCGGCACCGAGTCCATGTACGCATCCGCGATGGCCGTCACCAGGTTGGTGGCGCCGGGGCCGGAGGTCGCGAGGCACACGCCGACCCGGCCGGTCGCGGCCGCGTAGCCCTCGGCGGCGTGGCCGCCGCCCTGCTCGTGGCGCACGAGGATGTGGCGGATCGCCGACTGCTGCATGAGCTCGTCGTAGAAGGGGATGATGGCGCCGCCGGGGATGCCGAAGACATCCTCGACCCCGAGCAGCTCGAGGGATCGGAGGACGGCGCCGGATCCGGTGAGGATCGGCGGTTCGGCGCTGCGCGGGGCGGCAGGCCTGGGTGTCATGGACATGGCTCTCCTGGCTTCACGCTGGACGTGCGTCAGCCCGTGACTGCGCCGGTGGCGGCGGAGCGCACGAGACGGGCGTACTTGGCGAGGACTCCGCGCGTGTAGCGCGGTGGCAGCGGCTCCCAGCCCTCACGCCGGGAGGCGAGCTCTGCCTCGTCGACGATCAGGTCAAGCGAGCGAGCGGCGATGTCGACCTTGATGCGGTCTCCGTCGCGCACGAAGGCGATCGGACCGGAGTCGACCGCCTCAGGGGCGATGTGGCCGATGCACAGGCCGGTTGTGCCGCCTGAGAATCTGCCGTCTGTCAGCAAGAGTACATCCTTGCCGAGGCCCGCTCCCTTGATGGCGGCCGTGATGGCGAGCATCTCGCGCATGCCGGGGCCGCCCTTCGGGCCCTCGTAGCGGATGACGACCACGTCGCCGGCCTGGATCTCGCCGGCGGTGAGGGCGTCCATCGCGGCCCGCTCGCGGTCGAAGACGCGCGCGGGGCCCTCGAAGACCTCGGCGTCGAAGCCGGCCGTCTTCACGACCGCGCCCTCGGGAGCGAGGGTGCCGTCGAGGATGGTGAGGCCGCCGGTGGCGTGGATGGGGTTCTCGAGCGAGCGCACGACGGTGCCGTCGATCGGGGCCGGGTCGAGCTCGGCGAGGTTCTCGGCGAGCGTGCGGCCTGTGACGGTGAGCGCGCCGCCGTGCAGGAGGCCCGCGTCGAGCAGCGCCTTCATGACGACCGGCATGCCGCCGACGCGGTCGAAGTCCTGGGCCACGTAGGCGCCGAAGGGCTTGACGTCGGCCAGGTGCGGCGAGCGGGCGCCGATGCGGCGGAAGTCCTCGAGGGTCAGCTCCACCTCGGCCTCGTGCGCGATCGCGAGCAGGTGGAGCACGGCGTTCGTGGAGCCGCCGAGCACCATCGCGACGGTGATGGCGTTCTCGAACGCCTCCTTGGTGAGGATGTCGCGGGCGGTGATGCCCTGCCGCAGCAGCTCGACGACGGCCTCGCCCGACTTCCGCGCGTAGTAGTCGCGGCGGCGGTCGGCCGACAGCGGCGTCGACGAGCCGGGCAGGCTCATGCCGAGCGCCTCGGCGATGCACGCCATCGTGTTGGCGGTGTACATGCCGCCGCAGGCACCCTCGCCGGGCGCGAAGCCGCACTCGATGCGGTGCAGGTCCTCGGCGGAGATCTTGCCCGCCTTGAAGGCGCCGACGGCCTCGAAGGAGTCGATGATCGTCATCGACTTGGGGATCGTGCCGTCCTCGAGCTTGGCGAAGCCGGGCGCGATCGAGCCGGCGTAGACGAAGACGCTCGCGAGGTCGAGGCGCGCGGCGGCCATGAGCATGCCGGGCAGCGACTTGTCGCAGCCGGCGAGCAGCACGGTGCCGTCGAGCCGCTCGGCGTTCACGACCACCTCGACGGAGTCGGCGATCACCTCGCGCGAGACGAGCGAGAAGTGCATGCCCTCGTGGCCCATCGAGATGCCGTCGGAGACCGAGACGGTGCCGAACTGCAGCGGGTAGCCGCCGCCGGCGTGCACGCCCTCCTTCGACGAGCGCGCGAGGCGGTCGAGCGAGAGGTTGCAGGGCGTGATCTCGTTCCACGAGCTCGCGATGCCGATCTGGGGCTTCTCCCAGTCGCCGTCGCCCATGCCGACGGCCCGCAGCATCCCTCGGCTCGTGGTGGCCTCGACGCCGTCGGTGACGGCGCGCGAGCGCGGCTTGATGTCGATCTCAGGCATGGCCCGATCCTACGCCGCGGGCACATGTCTGATCGGCGGCGGGTCGCATCGGTTCGTCGCGGCGGATGCGCGGCGTTCATCCGGAGGGTCTACCGTCGTGGGCATGATCCAGGTCGGTCTCAGCACGATCTCCGTCTTCCCCAAGGGGGTCGAGGACGGCTTCCGGCTCGCGCACGAGGCGGGCTACGACGGCGTCGAGGTGATGGTCACGACCGACGCGAAGACCCGCTCCCCCGAGCGGCTGCTCGAGCTGTCGGAGCGCTACCACCAGCCGATCATGGCGATCCACGCGCCGGTCGTGCTGCTGACGACCTTCGTCTGGGGCCGCGACCCGTTCGTGAAGCTCGACCGCTCGGCCGAGCTCGCGGTGTCGGTCGGCGCGCCCACCGTGGTCGTGCATCCGCCCTTCCGGTGGCAGGGCAAGTACGCGAAGACGTTCGAGGATGCGGTGCGGCAGAGCGAGCAGAAGCACGGCGTCGAGGTGGCGGTCGAGAACATGTTCCCCTGGTCGGCGGGCGGCATCGACCGCGCCGCCTACCTGCCGGGCATCGACCCGAGCGAGATGGACGTCGAGCACGCGACGCTCGACTTCTCGCACTGCGCGCTCGCGAAGCGCGACTCGATGCAGCTGGCGCTCGACCTGGGCGACCGGCTGCGGCACCTGCACCTCACCGACGGCGTCGCCGCCGAGGAGGGGCGCGTCTTCGACGAGCACCTCATCCCCGGCCACGGCAACGAGCCGGTCGCCGAGGTGCTGCAGATGCTCGCCGAGCGGCAGTGGACCGGCCAGGTGATCGCCGAGATCAAGACGCGCCAGGCGCGCTCGGAGCGCGACCGGCTTCGGCTGCTGACCGAGACGCTCGAGTTCGCGCGCGAGCACCTGGGGCAGGCGGACACGGCCGAGGCGGCCGAGCCCGATCCGGTCGCGTCGGCGCCCGAGCCGCCCGCCTGACGTGCGCCCCGGCTGCCGGTCGGCGGCTACCAGTCGGCGGCGCCAGCGAGGTCGACCGGCCGCGGCTCGAGGCCGAGTCGCTCGCGCATGCGCGTCAGATCGAGCGTGCGCTCCATGCCCAGCTGGCTGACCGCGTAGCGCGTCAGGCGCGGGCGGGTGCCGGTGCGACGGGCGCGGCGCTCGGCGGCGGTCGCGAGCGCCATCGCCGCGCCGACCGGGAGCGGGAGGATGCGCGCCGGCTCGCCGCGCGCCGCGAGCACGCGCTGCAGCACGTCGGCGAGCGGCAGGGCGGGCGCGTCGCCGACGTTCACGACGCCGATGTCGCCCGGCGCGTCGAGCGCGCGCAGCGTCGCGGCGACGAGGGTGTCGATGCGGGTGAGCGTGTGGAGCGCGCGGCCGCCGCCCGGCAGCGGCAGCAGGGGCCCGCGCCGGGCCTCGAGCACTCGCGGCAGCAGCGTCGTGTCGCCCGGCCCGTACACCGCGTGCGGGCGCAGGATCGCGGCGGCGCGGCCCGCGAGCGCGCGCTCGGCGGCCGCCTTCGAGGCGCTGTAGGCGCTCAGGAACCGCGTCGGCAGCGGCGCCCCCTCGTGCCCCAGCACCGTCGGGTGTCGCGCGTCGTAGACGCTCGCGGTCGAGATGTGCACGAGCCGCGCGCCCGGCAGCGCGCGGCCGATCGCGACCGCGCCGTCGCGGTTGACGCGCATCGCCTCGGGCAGCGGCGCCCAGTCGTCGGCGAGCGCAGCCGCGTGCACGACCGCGTCGAACGCGCCGAGGTCGTCGACGGGCGCGAGCAGATCGCGGCGCACGTAGCGGCCGCCCGGGTGCGACCAGCCGCCGGGGCGGCGGCCGAGCCCCACCACGGCGTCGCCGCGGTCGGCGAGCGCGGTCGCGACCGCGCCGCCGACGAAGCCCGACGCACCCGTCACCAGCACGCGCATCCGTCAGCCCTCGACGAGCGGTGCGACGAGGGCGACGAGCGCCGGCCGGTCGGGCTTCTGCATGCGGCCGCGGCGCGGCAGCGCGCCGATCGCGACCACGAGGTCGGGCAGCGCGCCGTGGTCGATGAGCCCCGGCAGGGCTGCCGCGACGCGCTTCGCGAGCGGATGCGCGGGGTCGGGCGCGAGGTCGGCGGGCGCCCCGTCGGGCACGACCGCGACCACGAGCCGGTCGTCGCCGATCGCATCCGGGACGCCCACCATCGCCGCGTCGGCGACGCCCGGCAGCGATGCGATCACCGGCTCGTAGAGGCCGACGTAGACGTTCTGCGTGCCGCGCAGCAGCATGTCCTTCCTCCGCCCCAGCAGCGTCAGCCGGTCGCCGTCGAGCCGCGCGAGGTCGCCCGTGCGCACCTCGGCGAGCTCGGCGGGCAGCTCGTGCAGGTAGGCGCGCGCGAGGCCGGGGCCGGCGAGCACGAGCTCGCCGTCGTCGATGCGCGCCCGCACGCTCGGCGCGACTCGGCCGACGACGTCGCCGTCGCCGACGGCGCGCAGCTTCTCGGCGCCGTCGGCGATCGCGACCGGCAGGATCTCGCTCATGCCGTAGACGCAGCGGATGCGCGCGGCCGGGAAGCGCGCGAGCGCCCGCTCGATGAGCGGCGGCAGCACCGGCGCGCCGCCGAGCGCGATGAGCGAGAGGGCGCCGGCGGGCGCGCGCCGCTCGTCGAGCAGGCGCAGGATCGCGTCGAGGCCGGCGGGCGAGCAGAAGACCGCCTCGGCGCGCTCGAGCAGCGGCAGGTATTGCTCGGGCGCCGCGCCCGGGTCGGCGCCGGCCGGCGGCAGCGTCCAGTGGGCGCCGGCGATGAGCGCCGGGATGCCGATCATGAGCTGGTCGGTGAGCACCCGGAGGCCGGGTGTGAGCCCGAGCCCGTCGCGGATGTCGTCGAGGCCGGCGCCGAGCGAGGCGAGCGTGTGCACGACCGCCTTCGGTGTGCCGGTGGTGCCGGAGGTGAAGATGAGCAGCGCGTCGGCGCCGGGGTCCGGCATCGGCAGCGGCCGGGGCGCCGTGCGCGCCAGGCGGTCGAGGCGCAGCGCGCCGCGGGGCGTGCCCGGCAGCGGCGGCCCGGTGACGATGTGCCGGGCGCTCGGCAGCAGCGTCGCGTAGGCGGGCAGGTCGATGCCGCGCCGGCGGGCGATGCGGTGCAGGCCCGGGGCCGAGACGAGGTGGAGCACCGACTCGGCGGCGCTCCAGCGCGGCTCCGCGAGCGCGAGGCGGGCGGCGAGCAGCTCGGGGCCGGCGCCGAGGTCGACGAACGCGATCGCGCCGCCCGCGCGGCACACCGCGAGCGCGAGCACCACGGCGTCGAGGCCCGGCCGCACCGAGAACGCGACCCGGTCGCCGGGCTCCAGGCGCGCATCCGCGAGCCCGGCCGCGACCCGCTCGACCCGGTCGCCCAGCTCGGCGAACGTGAGGGTGCGGCGGCCCGCCGTGATCGCGGGCCGCTCTGCGTGCTCGCGGGTGGCGGCGAGCACCGCCTCGAGCATGCTCATGCGCGGGCCTCGAGCACGCAGGACGCGAGCGCCGGCAGCAGCTGCCCGCGGGCCGGGCGGCGCTCGACGACGCGGATGCGCCGCCCCTCGGCCTCGACGCGGCGGAGGGCCGCGAGCGCGAGCCGCAGCTGCGCCATCGCGAGCGGCGCGCCGATGCAGAAGTGCGCGCCGGCGCCGAACCACAGCTGCTTGAGCGCGGCGGCGCGGTCGGATGCGGGGTCGAAGCCGCCGGCGCCGCGGTCGGCCGCGTAGGTGGCGATGACGACGCGGTCGCCGGGCCGCACGCGCACGGGGCCTATTTCCCGCTCCTCGAGCGTCGCGCGGAGCATGACCGGCGTCGGGGTCGTCCACCGCAGCCCCTCGGCGATCGCCCGCTCGGCCGCCGCGTCGTCGGCGAGCTCGCCGAGCGTGCCGCTGTCGGCGAGCAGCGCGACGATGCGCGGCAGCGCGGCGACGATCGTCTCCGTGCCGGTGAGCACGAACGCGCCGACCGCGCTGAGCGCCTCCTGCTGGCTGAGGCCGAGGGCGCGCAGCCGCCCGGGCACGGTCGACTCGTCGCCGCGGTAGGCGGCCGCGGCGTGCTCGCCGAGCTCGTCGAGCACCGCGCGGGCGCGGCGCACCTGCCCGGGGCTGAAGCGGGGGCGGCTGAGGCGCACCATGCCGGTGATCGCCGTCACCTGCCGGAAGAGCCGCTCGTCGACGGCCGCCTCGTCGAGCCCGACGAGCAGCGCGATCGCCGCGCTCGCCGACCGGCGGGCGTGGGCGGCGAGGTCGACGCGCTCCCCCGCCGCGAGCCGCCGCTCGAGCTCGGCCGCGCCGGGGCCCAGGGTGCGCTCGACGAGCGGCTCGACGAAGCCGGGGGCGAAGATCGGCGCGAGCCGGCGCCGCAGCGCCCGGTGGTCGTCGCCGTGCATGTTCACGAGCACGCTGGGCCCGAGCACCGGCGTCCACAGGTCGCTCGACGCCCCGCGCCCGCGCTTCGAGAAGGCGGCGCCGTCGAGCAGCACGGTGCGGGCGAGCGCGGCGTCCTTCACGACCACCCCGATGCCGGGCACGCGCCGCACGGGCCCGGGCACGGCCTGCAGCAGCGGGTAGGCGACCGGGTGCGCGGCGTGCATGAGCCGCTCGTCGCGGCGCATCGCGAGCGCGAGCCGCCGCTGGCGGTCGGCGCTCACCGGATAGGTGCTCACCCGGGGGTCGCTCACCGGATGTCCACGTGCGCGGGCCGGTAGGCGTGATCCTTGTACCAGAGCAGCGTGCGCCGCAGCCCCCACGCCTGCACGCGCCGCGAGGAGCCGCGCACGACCACGTCGTCGCGCCGCGCGACCCGGCCCGTCTGCCGCCGCACGGCGTTCACGAGCGCGCGATCCTCGTGCAGCTCCTCGATCGCCGTGCGCGGGAAGCCGCCGCTCGCGACGTACCGGGAGGCGGTGATCGCCACGTTGCAGCCGGCCGCCATGACGTAGGGCCCGTGGAACTCTGGGCCGTTGTTCGACGGCCGCACGACCCCGAACGCGTCCGCCACCCGCACCGCCGCGGTGAGCGCGACGCGCCGCACGGGCCCGAGCCCCTCGTCGCGGCGCGGCACGAGCAGCCCGGCGACGAGCTCGAGCCCAAGGCCGCCCGCGGCCTGCGGCGTGAGGGCGTGGCGGATGCGCGCGGTCCAGTCGAGCCGCGGCAGGCAGTCGGCGTCGGTGCGGGCGAGCATCGTCGCACCGGCCGCGATCGCGGCGCGCATGCCGGTGTCGGCGGCGGCGCCGGTGCCCTTCTGCGGCTCGTCGACGACGTGCCAGCGGGCGAGGCCGCGCTCGGCGGCGAACCGCTCGATCACCTGCCGCGAGCCGTCGGTCGAGCCGTTGTCGACGAACCACACGTCGATGTCGCCGTCGCGCTGCGCCGCGAGGTGCTCGAGGGTCGGACGGATGCCGGCGGCCTCCTGGAAGACCGGCACCACGACGGCCAGCCGGCCGTGCCGCTCGGGCGCCTCGCTCACAGCCGCACCAGCGCCGCGCCGAGGCTGATGCCGCCCGCGAGGCCGACGAGCAGCACGAGGCTGCCCGGGCCGACGAGCCCGTCGTCGAGCGCGCGGCGCAGCTGGATGGGGAGCGTCGCCGAGGCGAGGTTGCCGTGCTCGGCGACGGTGGGCAGGATGCGCTCCACGCCGACGCCGAGGCGCTCGGCGATGGGCGCGAGGTGCGGCTCGGCGACCTGGTGCATGAGCACGAGGTCGACGTCGTCGAGCCCCATGCCGCGTCTGGCGAGCAGGTCGGTGATGAGCTCGGGCCCGAGCGCGAGGAAGGCGCGCTGCAGGCCGCGGCCGTCGATGTCGAAGTAGGTCGCCTCGGGGTCGCGCGGGTGCATCGAGCCGCCGGTCGGCAGCGTGCCGATGCGCCAGTGGTGGGAGGCCGCCGAGAACGCCAGGTCGACGATGCCGCGGCCGCCGGCGGGCGCGGCCTCGAGCACGAGCGCCGCTCCCGCATCGCTCATCGTGTAGCCGGGGAAGGAGCGCACGAACTGGTGCCGGTCGGCGAGCCGCCAGCGCACGGCGCTCGTCGGGGTCTCGCCGCTCGCGATGAGCACCCGCCGCGCCTGGCCGCTCATGATCATCGCGTGCGCGACCTGCACGGCGTTCAGCACCGAGTTGCAGGCGTTCTTCACGTCGAAGACCGGCACGTCGAGGCCCAGCCGGTCGGCGACGATGTGGGCGGTGGCGGGCTCGATGAGGTCCTGGCTCGCGCTCGCGAAGATGAGCAGGTCGACGGGCTCGGGCGAGTCGGCGAGCGCCCGGCGCGCGGCGTGCGCGGCGAGGTCGGATGCCTGCTCGCCCGGCTCGCGCTCGTGCACCCGGTCGACCCCGGTCATCCGCCGGATGAGCCCGACCGGGAGCCCGCGGCCAGGGTTCTCGTCGCGCAGGCGCCGCTCGGTCTGCTCGGTGGTGCGGATGCCCGCCGGCAGGTGCGCGGCGACCGCGACGATGGCGGAGGTGGGCGAGGGCACTCGGCGAGCGTAGCCCGCGGCGCCGCCCGGGCCGCTCGGAGCCGCGGGCGGCGCGCCGGGCGCGGCCTCGCCGGCGTCAGAGGTCGGGATTGATGGTGAAGTACTCGGCGTATGCGCAGGGCTCGACCGTGGCGCCGCGCGTCTCGATGTCTTCGCGCGACTGGAAGCCTCCACCGATCGTCTCCGGAGCATCGAGCTCGATGACGGTGCCGCCAGGCGAAAGCTCCACAGCGTCGCCGGTCAGCGCTGCCGTATCTGGGAGGATCACCCCGATGAGCGCGTCTCCGAGCCGACCGGCGACGCAGCCGGTGGAGGCGTCGAGGACGAGCGCTCCCTCGAGGGCCGCCTCGGGGTAGCCAGCCGACGACCCATCTCCCATCGCACGGACGAGCATCCAGTTGCCGTCCGCCGCCTGTCGAGCCTCGACGTCATCGCGCGGCTCCGATCCGGTCGCGCACGCAGTGACGACGGAGCTTGCGACCAGGACCATCAGCGACAGGGCGCCACGGGCCAGCGGGCTCTGACGCCCACGCGTCGCTGCCCGGCCAGCGGTCACCCACGAGAGCGCCCAGCCACGCTGCTGCGCACCATCCATGCCGCGAGCGTAGCCGCCCGGCGGGCTCAGGCGGCGGCCGGCGCGAGCGCGTCGAGCGCCCGGATCCGCTCCCCCGTCGCGCGCCGGCGCGCGCTGCGCACCGCGAGCGCCGCGGCGAGCAGCCCGACGCCGACGAACAGCACGAGCATCGCGACCGAGCCGCCGAGCGCGGCGCCGCCGGCGCCGGAGCCCGCCGCGATCGCCTGCAGCGCGTCGACCGCGTGCGTCATCGGCAGCACGGGCGCGATCGCCTCGAACGGGCCGCCGAGCACGTCGCGCGGCACGAGCCCGCCGGCCGCGACGGCCTGCAGCCCGAGCAGCACGAGCGAGACGACCGCGCCGGCCGGGCCCCACCAGGCGACGAGCGCGAGCTGCAGCAGCCCCGCGGCGGCGGCGAACAGCAGCGTCACGCCGAGCGTCGCCGGCAGCGACGCCCACGCGACCCCGCCGATGGCGTGCACGACGAGCGCCGCGAGCACCGCCTGCACGACGACGACCCACGCCGAGCGCGCGAGCAGCGTCGCGAGCACACGACCGTCGGACTCGGCGGATGCGGCGATGCGGCGGGCGGTGCGCGCGAGCACGAGCACGAGGGCGAGCGCGCCGAGCCAGAGGCCGATCGGCACGGCGAGCGCGGCGATGCGCGCCTCGCCGCTCGGGAGCGCGCCCTGCTCGTCGAGGTCGAAGCCGACCGGGTCGGTCGCGACCGAGGAGAGGTCGGCGAGCTCGTCGTCGCCGAGCTGCGGCATCGCCGCGACGCCTTCGCGCAGCCCGTCGCCGAGCTCGGAGGCGCCGTCGCCGAGCTGCGCGGCGCCGGTCTGCGCCGAGCGCGCGCCTGCCGCGAGCTGCACGGCGCCCGACTCGAGCTGCTGCAGGCCGCCGGCGAGCTCGCCCGTGCCGTCGGCGAGCTGCTGGGCGCCGTCGACCGACGCGCCGAAGCCGTCGTCGAGCTCGGCGAGGCTGCCCGCGAGCTGCGACGCGCCGTCGCGGAGCGCCGGCGAGCCGGCGGAGGCCTGCGCCGCGCCGTCGGCGAGCTGCGAGGCCCCGTCGCGGAGCGCGGCGCCGCCGCCGGCGACCTGTGCGGCGGCCGCGTCGAGCTGGCCGATGCCGGCGGTCGCCTCGGCGAGCCCGGCGCCGAGCTGGCCGCTGACGTCCTGCTGGCCGAGCTGCGCGAGGCCGCCGGCGAGCTGCCGGGCCGCCTCGAGCGTCTGCGGATCGGTGGTCGGGTCGGCCTCGAGCGCGGCCACGAGCTGCGCGGCGCCGCCGGCCGACTGGTCGATCGCGCCCTCGAGCTGCGCGACGCCCGCGGTCGCGGAGCCGAGCCCCGCCTCGAGCCCGTCGGCCGCCTGCTGCACGCCGCCGGCGAGCTGGTCGACTCCGGCCGTGTAGCGGTCGACGCCGTCGCTGAGCGACGCGGCCCCGCCCGCGAGCGCGTCGACGCCGCCGGTGTACTGCGCGACCCCGTCGCTGAGCGACGAGGCGCCGCCGGCGAGCTGCCCGATGCCGTCGTCGGCGGTCGCGAGCCCGTCGGCGAGCTGCTGCCCGCCGGCCGCGAGCTGCCGGGCGCCGTCCTCCGAGGCGCCGGCGCCGTCGGCGAGAGAGTCGATGCCGCCGGCGAGCTCGCCGAGGCCCGAGGCGAGCTCCGCGCCGCCCGTGCCCACCGCATCCGCCCCGTCCGCCGCGGCGCCCAGCTGCTCGGCGAGGGTGCCGTAGCCGCCGAAGATGCCGGAGATGAAGCCGCTCGTGACGAGGTCGCCGAAGGAGGCGACGACCGACTCTCCGGTCTCGGCGGCGAGCTCGGTCGCGAGCGCGTCGCTCGACGCGTCGGTGACGATCTCGATGCCCGCCTGCCGCGGCTCGTCGCCCTGCAGGCTCAGCACGCGCTCCGAGAAGTCGGCGGGGATCGTGACGACGGCGTGGACGTCGCCGCGCGCGAGCTGCTCGGCGGCGTCGTCGGCGTTCAGGATGCGGAAGTCGATGCCGTCCGTCTCGTCGCCCACCAGGTCGGTCACGACCTGGCGCCCGGCGAACATCACGCTCTCGGTGCCGTCGTCGGCGATCGTCGTCACCATCTCGTCGAGGTTGACGACCGCGGCCGGCACGTCGCGGTCGCCGTCGACGGCGGGCCCGATCGACCAGGCGGCGAACGCGGCGATGGCGAAGGGGGTCGCGGCGGCCGCGCCGAGCGCGACGGCCTTCTGCAGTGCGGTGGTCATCGGTCGGCTCCCGTGGTCGCGAGCGCCGCGGTGGCGTCGCCGGTGTCGGTGGGGTCGGATGCGGCGGTGGATGCGTCGGCTGCGGCGCGGTCGTCGGCCGCGGCGTCGTCGGGCGCGAGGTCGATCGCGGGGCGGCCGTGCGCCTCGGGCGCCGGCTCGCTCGTGACGATCGTGAGGTCGTCGCCGCCGAGCCGCGCCGCGACGCGGGCGGCGCCAGCGGGTGCGCCGGTCGCGGCGTCGATCCACACGAGGCTCGGCTGCCGCTCGAGCGCGATCGCCACCAGCACGGCGGCGCGCGCGAGCGGCGAGAGCCGCGAGAGCGGCGCCGACGCGTCGATCGGGCTGCCGAGCGCCGCGGCCGCGCGCTCGACGAGCGCCGACGCGCGCCGGTCGAGCGTCGCGCCGAGCGCGAGCGGCGTGCGCAGCGAGAGCGCCGCGCGGGCGGCGTGGTGGACCGTCTCGGCGCGGCCCCCTGGCTCGATGAAGCCGGCGTCGACGAGGTCGAGGTCGACGAGCGCGAGGCGGCTGCGCAGCAGCGGCACGTCGCCGGGCAGCGCGGCCCCGCCGAGGTGCGCATGGCCGGCCGCGCCGACGTCGCCGAGCAGCGCGTGCGCGAGCCGCTGCCGCTCGGCGAACGGCGCATCGAGCCGCACGACCGCGCCGCGCGGCGCCGTCAGCGTCCAGGAGGCGCTGCCGGGCCGGTCGTGGTCGACCTCGGGCCGCAGCCGCTCGAGCGCGAGGTGACCGCCCGCATCCGCCGCCCACGCGAGCGCGGCGCGGTGCCGGCCGAGGCTCTCGCCCTCGACATCCATGTCGGGCATCGCGCGGTCGAGCCAGCGCGGCAGCCACCAGGCGCGCTCGCCCAGCAGCGTCATGACCGCCGGGATGAGCGTCATGCGCACGAGGAACGCGTCGACAGCGACGCCGACCGCGAGGCCGAGCGCGATCGCCTTGATCATCGCCATCCCCTCGGGCACGAAGGCGAAGAAGACGAAGAACATGATGAGCGCGGCAGCGGTCACGACCCGCGCGTTGGCGGCGAAGCCGTGCCGCACGGCGCTGATCGCGCTGTGGCCGTGCGCGTGCGCCTCGCGCATGCCCGAGACGAGGAAGACCTGGTAGTCCATCGCGAGGCCGAACAGCACCGCCATGAGCAGCACCGGCATGAACGACAGGATCGGCCCAGCCTCGGTGTGGAGCAGCTCTGCGCCCCAGCCCCACTGCAGGGTCGCGACGACCGTGCCGAAGGCGGCGAGCACCGACAGCACGAAGCCGATCGCGGCCGTCACCGGCACGAGGATCGAGCGGAACACGAGCAGCAGCAGCACGACCGCGAGCGTCACCACCACGATGCCGAAGGGCAGCAGCGCGTCCTGCAGCCGCTGCGAGACGTCGATCTGCACGGCGGTCGCGCCCGTCACGGCGATGGGCGTGCCGTGCTCGGCCTCGAGCGCGGGCGCCGCGTCGCGGATCGCCCGCACGAGCTCGGCGGTCGCGTGGTCGGCGGGCCCCGTCTCGGCGATCACCTGGATGATCGCGGTGTCGACGGTCTCGTCGGGGAAGGCGCTGCCGATGCGGTCGACGCCGTCGATCGCCACGAGGTCGTCCGAGATCGCCTCGAGCGTCGGCATGATGTCGGTCACCTGCGTGATGTCGGCCATGACGACGAGCGGGCCCGTCGTGCCCTCGCCGAAGCCCTCCTGCAGCAGGTCGTAGGCGATGCGCTGCGTCGTGCCTCGCTCCTCGCGCCCGTTGTCGGGCAGCGCGAGCTCGAGGCTCGCGGCGGGCACGGATGCGACGCCCACGACGACGAGGACGCCCACGATCGCGAGCCACGGGCGCTTCGTGATCCCGGTCACCCAGCGCATGCCGAGCGTCGGCTGCGCGTCGACGTCGCGCTCGGCGAGCCGCGCCGCGCGGCTGCCGGGCCGCGGCCGCAGCCGCTCGCCCAGCAGCGCCATGATCGCCGGCAGCAGCGTGGTCGCCGCGGCGACCGCGATCGCGACCGACGCGGCCGCGCCGATGCCCATCACCGACAGGAACGGGATGCCGACGATCAGCAGCCCGACGAGCGCGATCACGACGGTGAGACCGGCGAAGACGACCGCGGTGCCCGCGGTGCCGACCGCGAGCGACCCCGACTCGACCACGCCCATCCCGCGCGCGAGCTGCGAGCGGTGCTTCGAGAGGATGAAGAGCGCGTAGTCGATGCCGACCGCGAGGCCGATCATGAGCGCCATGAGCGGCGCCGAGTTCGAGACGGTGACGAGCGCCGAGGCGCCGAGCACCCCGCCCATCGTGATCGCGACGCCGACGAGCGCGGTGATGAGCGGCAGGCCGGCGGCGAGCAGCGACCAGAAGGTGACGAACAGCACGATCGCGGCGAACAGCACGCCGACGCCCTCGACCCACGAGATCGGCACGCTCGTCGCCTGGAACGCCTGCCCGCCGAACTCGACCGCGAGGCCCCCGGCCCGTGCCGCATCCGCCGTCGCCACGAGCTCGTCGAGGCCCGCTGGCGTGACGCCCGAGCCCTGCGGCTCGAACTGCACCTGGGTGAAGGCGGTCTCGCCGTCGGCCGACACCTGGTCGCTCGCGAACTCGCTCCACGGCTCGACGACGCTCGCCACGTCGTCGATCGCCTCGATCTCGCGCGCCTGCTGCTGGATCTGCGCCTGGAAGTCGACGACCTCCGCGCCCTCGGGCGCCTGGTAGACGACCTGCACCGAGGAGCCGGCGACCTGCGGGAAGACGCTGCCGAGGCGGTCGAGCGCCTGCTGCGACTCGGTGCCGGGGATCGCGAACGACTCCTGCATGTTCGGGCCGAGCGCGAGCGCGCCGCCGAGCACGCCGCCGAGGATCGCCACCCACGCGACGATCACGAGCCAGGCGCGGCGCATGGACGCGGCGCCGACGCGGGCGAGCCAGGTGGCCATCAGGCGTCCTCTCCGGTGCTCGAGAGCTCGAGCAGGGTCTCGATGAAGATCGCGCGCATCTCGTGCGGATCGAGGTGGTCGTGCTCGGTCGAGAGCGTGTCGCCGAGGATGAAGGCGACGCCGGCGAGCCCGATCGACAGGCGCGTGAGCACGCGCGGCGTGGGCGCCTCGAGCACGAGCGTGCGGGCGATGGCGTCGACGATGGCGTTCGCGCGCTCGATCGCCGGCACCCCCTGCAGCGCGCCGCGCTGGGAGATGAAGATCGAGATCGCGGCGCTGTGCGCCATGAGCGTGTCGACGAAGCGGGTGACGAGGCTCGGCGCGGCCGCCGTGTGCTCGTGGCGCAGCTCGGGCAGCGCATCGATGAGCGACTCCATCGCGTCGAGCGTGGGCGCCATCGCGGCCTCGAGCAGCGCCTCCTTCGAGTCGAAGTGGTAGAGCACCGACGACTTGGAGGTGCCGACGTCGTCGGCGATCTGCTGGATCGAGCTGCCGAGGTAGCCGACGCGGGCGAAGCGCTCGAGCGCGGCCTGCAGGATCGTGTCGCGGGTGGTCACGTCGCACCATCGTACTGACCGATCGGTCAGAAGTCGACCGATCGGTCAGGATGCCCGTCGGAGCCGGGCTCCAGGTGCGCGGCGGTAGTCTGCTCGCCGACGAGGAGGCGACATGCGCAAGTACCTGTTCAACGCCGGCGTGATCAGCTCGCTGGCCAGCGGCATGGCCGTGGTGAAGGCGACGAAGTCCGGCCCGAAGGACTGGCGCCTGGCGCTGCTCTGGGCCAGCTGGGGCATCGGCGTGGCGCTCGCGCTCGGCGCGGTGAAGCAGCGCGAGGAGGGCATCCGCCAGGAGGAGCTCGAGCGCTCGCTGCGCAAGGCCGCGAAGGGCAAGTGACCCGATGAGCGACCGCGTCGTCGTCGTGGGCGATGCGCTCGTCGACGAGGTCGACGGCGCCGCGCACGTCGGCGGCGCCGCCCTCAACGTGGCCGTCGGGCTCGCGCGCCTCGGCGTGCCGGCGCGGCTCATCGCCATGGTCGGCGACGACGACGCGGGCCGGCTCGTGCGCGAGCACTGCGCCGCGCACGGCGTCGAGCTCACGGCCACGGCCGCGCCGCGCGGCACCGCCGTCGCATCCGCCGTGCGCGACGGCGGCACGATGCGCTACGAGTTCAACGCCGCCGGCACCTCCCGCTTCGTCGACCTGCAGCCGCACGCCGCGCTGCTCGCGTCGGCCCCGCTCGTGGTCGTCTCGTGCCTCGCGCTCGAGCACGAGGCGCAGGTGGCGCCGCTCGCCGCGATCGAGCGCTCGCACGAGCGACTGCTGCTCGACCCCAACGCCCGACCCGCGTACCTGCGCGAGCCGGGCGCGCGCGAGCGCTTCGCCGCGGGGCTCGACCTGCTCGCCTCGCGCGCGCTGCTCGTGAAGCTGAGCGACGAGGACGCCGAGCTCGTCTACGACGAGGACGCGAGCGAGACCGCCTCGCGGTGGCTGGACTCCGGCACCCGGGCGGTCGCGATCACCCGCGGGCCCCAGGGCGCCCGCGTCGTCACCGCCCGGGGCTGGGTCGACGCATCCGTGCCGGCCCTGGCCGACCCGATCGTCGACACGATCGGCGCGGGCGACAGCGTGCTCGCCTCGCTCGCCGCATCGGTGCTCGCGGGCGACCACGAGGGCGGATGGGCCGGGCCGCTCGAGCGGGCGATGGCCGTCGCGGCCGCCACGACCCGCTCCGCCGGCGGGCTGCTGCAGCTGCCCGGCTGACGCCCGCCGCGGTCCACCTGCGCCCGAGTGGCGTGAGCAGCGCGCCTAGCATGGTGCAATGGCCCTGAAGTCGCTCGATCAGTCGTCGAAGCTGAAGCACGTCCTCTACGAGATCCGAGGACCCGTGGCCGCCGAGGCCGCCCGGCTCGAGGCCGAGGGGCACCGCATCCTCAAGCTGAACATCGGCAACCCCGCGCCGTTCGGCTTCGAGACGCCCGACACGATCGTGCAGGACATGATCGCCAACCTGTCGCTCGCGCAGGGCTACTCCGACTCGAAGGGCGTGCTCTCCGCGCGCCGCGCGGTCGTCACCCGCTACGAGGACGTCGACGGCTTCCCGCAGCTCACCGTCGACGACGTCTACCTCGGCAACGGCGTCTCCGAGCTCATCACGATGACGATGCAGGCGCTGCTCGACGCGGGCGACGAGGTGCTGATCCCCGCCCCCGACTACCCTCTCTGGACGGCCATGACGTCGCTCGGCGGCGGCACGCCCATCCACTACCTGACGGATGAGTCGGCCGACTGGGCGCCGGACCTGGCCGACATCGAGGCCAAGATCACGCCGCGCACGAAGGCGATCGTCGTGATCAACCCCAACAACCCCACCGGCGCGGTCTACTCGCGCGAGGTGCTGCAGGGCATCGTCGACCTCGCGCGCCGGCACTCGCTGCTGATCCTCGCCGACGAGATCTACGACCGCATCCTCTACGACGAGGCGCAGCACGTGTCGATCGCGACGCTCGCGCACGACCTGCTGGTGCTCACGTACAACGGCCTGTCGAAGACCTACCGCGCGGCCGGCTTCCGGTCGGCGTGGCTCGCGATCACCGGGCCGAAGGACCACGCGAAGGGCTTCCTCGAGGGGCTGACGCTGCTCGCCTCGACGCGCCTGTGCCCCAACGTGCCGGCGCAGTACGGCATCCAGGTGGCGCTCGGCGGGCACCAGTCGATCGAGGACCTCATCCTGCCCGGCGGGCGGCTGCTCGAGCAGCGCGACGCCGCCGTGCAGGGGCTGCGGGCCATCCCGGGCGTGAGCGTCGTGAACCCGAAGGGCGCGCTCTACGCGTTCCCGCGGCTCGACCCCGAGGTGCACGAGATCCACGACGACGCGCAGTTCGCGCTCGACCTGCTGCGGCAGGAGAAGATCCTCGTCACGCACGGCTCGGGCTTCAACTGGCCCGCCCCCGATCACTTCCGCATCGTGACGCTGCCCTGGAAGCGCGACCTCGTGCACGCGGTCGAGCGCATCGGCAACTTCCTCTCGTCGTACCGGCAGTAGCGAGAGAAGTCACCCTCCCGATCGTTAGCCACGGTGGCTAACATTCAGCCATGATCGCGGCTACCGCCCCGAACGTCGCCTACAACGAGGCCCAGCTGGAAGAGCTGCTGCTCGAGCTGAACCACTGCGCGCACGACGCCGAGCAGCTGCGCGCGTGGGCAGCGCGCACGACCGTCGAGATCGAGCGCCTCACGGCCGGCGACTCGCTCATGTACGTGCGGCTCGCGGGCAGGGACGAGCACGGCGACGCGATCGTGCTCATGCTGCTCGACGGCGTCTGGGAGCGGGCGCTCTGACCTCCTGGGCGGTCGTCGCGCGTCAGGCCGCGAGCACCGCCCGGGCGATGCCCCTCGCCCAGTCGCGCGCGCGCTCCACCTCGCCGTCGACCAAGGGCCCGCCGTAGTCGTGCACGCGGAAGCTCTCCTGCTTCGCGGCGATGTCGAAGCCGAGGCTGCGCAGCTCCTGCTTCGCGGCGCGCGCGGCCGAGCCGGGCAGCCGCGGGCGGTCGACGCGGGTGTCGAAGGTGACCGCTCGCGTGCCCCGCGGCGCCTGCGCGAGCCCGTCGAGCCACTCGCGGATGCCGCGGCCCGGCGACATCGGGGCGCCGTGCTGCGCGACGGCGGTCGCCCGGGTCGACGGGCGCGTCATCGAGAACGCGTGCGTCGGGCCGCCGACGAGCACCAGGTCGTACCCGTCGGCGCTCGTGGGCGCCGCATCCGTGTCGACGACCTCGACCTCCATCGACGAGCGCAGCTCGTCGGCGATCGCCTGCGCGATCGATGCCGTGTTGCCCCACAGCGACTCGTAGACCACCAGTGCCCGCATGCGCGCCTCCTCGGCTCGGGCTCAGGCTACGACCGCGGCGGGGCGAGCGATAGGGACGGGAATAGCCCCGGGCCCGCTGCACGCGGACCCGGGGCCTCTGGTACACCCCCCGGGACTCGAACCCGGAACCAATTGATTAAGAGTCAACTGCTCTGCCAATTGAGCTAGAGGTGCATGGCCTCACCGGCCGAGGATCAACGATAGCACAGGCGCGCATCGCCCGCCACCGCGGTCGCGTCGCGCCCCGCCTGGTTGGGTGGAGCCGATGACGCACCTCGAGCCCGGCATGCCCGCCCCCGACTTCACCCTGCCCGACCAGCACGGCGCATCCGTCGCGCTCTCGGATCTGCGGGGCCAAAAGGCCATCGTCTACTTCTACCCGGAGGCGCTCACCTCCGCGTGCAAGCAGCAGGCGTGCGACTTCAACGACGCGCTGCCCGACCTCGGCGGCCACGGCTACGCAGTCGTCGGCATCTCGCGCGACCCGGTCGAGAAGCTCGCGCGCGCGGCCGAGCTCGACGGCCTCGAGTTCCCGCTGCTGAGCGACGCCGACCTCTCGGTGCACCGCGCGTGGGGCACCTTCGGCGAGAAGAACAGCTACGGCCGCATCGTCGAGGGCGTGCGCCGCTCGACCTTCGTGCTCGACGAGCAGGGGGTCATCACGCACGCCTTCTACAACACGAAGGCGAAGGGCCACCTCGACATGCTCGCGAAGCGGCTCGCCTTCCGCGACTGACGTCGCCGCGTCACTCGTCGCGGCGCAGCCAGCCGGTCACGCTCCTGCGCAGCACGAGCGTGAAGCCGGTGATCGCGACCGCGGCCAGCAGCACCGCGAGCCACACCGGCCCTTCGCCACCGTCGAAGGTGCCGAGCGCAACGCCCAGCAGCAGCACGTGCCACACGACCGCCGCCGCGCGCGACCACGCGCGCCCGTCGAGCATGGCCTTGCCGGCCGCCGCGAGGAACAGCGCCGCACCCGCCGCGAGCACCGCGAGGAAGAGGCCGCCGGCGATGTGCTCGACCGGGTCGCCGAGCGCCGCGATGGCCAGCCAGACGGCGACGGCGATCATGCCGAGGCCCTCGAGCAGCATCAGCGCGCCGGCCGCCGTGGCGGTCGAAGGACGCGCTCTGGAGACATCGCTCACGGAGAAAACCCTTGCCTCTCTGGGGGGCCTGTGGAAGCATTGCACTTCGGGCGGCAGTGCTGCGACGCCCTGAGACTTCCCGCGCCGCGTCTCTCGCGAAGCGCGGCTCCCCCTCCAATCTACAAGGAGCACATCTATGGACTGGCGCGACGACGCTGCATGCCTGACAGTCGACCCCGAGCTGTTCTTCCCGGTCGGCAACACGGGCCCCGCGCTCGAGCAGATCGAGAAGGCGAAGGCCGTGTGCGCGACCTGCCCGGTGACCGAGATGTGCCTGCAGTACGCACTCGAGACCAGCCAGGACTCCGGGGTCTGGGGCGGCCTGTCGGAGGACGAGCGCCGCGCCCTCAAGCGCCGCGCCGCTCGCGCGCGCCGCGCGGGCTGACAGCCACGACGCTTCGAGCGGGGTCGCCGGAAGGCGGCCCCGCTCTCGTGTGCGCGGGGCGTCCTGCGCGGCGTCAGGCCTCGTCGTCCTCGCGGATGTAGCCGAGCGGCACCCGCACCGTCACCTCGGTGCCCTCGCTCGCCCGCGCGCCCCAGTCGATCGAGCCCGACAGCTCGCCGGTGACGAGCGTCTTCACGATCTGCGTGCCGAGCCCGCTGCCGACCCTGCCCTGCGGCAGGCCGGCCCCGTTGTCGCAGACCTGGACCGTGAGCCATTCGTCGTCGCGCCGGGCGGTGATGCGCACGAGCCCGTCCTGCCGGCCGGCGAGCCCGTGCTCGACCGCGTTCGTGACGAGCTCGGTCAGCGCGAGCGCGAGCGGCGTCGCGTAGCCGCTCGGCAGCACGCCGAAGGAGCCGAGCCGCTCGGTGCGCACGTGCGCGCTGTGGATGGAGGCGAGCTCGCTCGTGAGCTTCATCGACCGGTCGAAGACCGCGTCGAAGTCGACCGACTGGCTGAGGCCCTCCGAGAGCGTGTCGTGCACGACCGCGATCGACGACACGCGCCGCTCGGCGTCCTGCAGCGCCGTGCGCGCCTCGTCGCTCTTCGTGCGCCGCGACTGGATGCGCAGCAGTGCCGCGACCGTCTGCAGGTTGTTCTTCACCCGGTGGTGGATCTCGCGGATCGTCGCGTCCTTGGTGATGAGCGTCTGCTCCTGCATGCGCAGGTCGGTGACGTCGCGCACCAGCACGATCGCCCCGAGCCTCGACGCCCCGCGCCGCAGCGGCAGCGCACGGAGCGTCAGCGTCACCGTGCGCGTCTCGATGTCGGTGCGCCAGGGCGCGCGACCGGTCACGACGAGCGGCAGCGCCTCGTCGACCTCGTGCGAGTCGTCGATGAGCTCGGTGGTGATCTCGGCGAGCGACTCCCCCTCGAGCTCGCCGACGAAGCCGAGCCGCGTGAAGGCCGAGAGCGCGTTGGGGCTCGCGAAGGTGACGGTGCCCGCCTGGTCGAGCCGGATCAGGCCGTCGGATGCGCGCGCGGCACCGCGGCGCGGACCGGACGGGGCCGCCTGGTCCGGGAAGTCGCCGTCGGCGATCATGCGGAAGAGCTGATCGGCGCACTCCTTGAAGGTGCGCTCGAGGCGGCCGGCGCTGCGCGTGTCGGCGTGGTTGGCGTGCCGCGTGATGACGGCGATCGGCTGCTCGACGAGCGCGATCGACGGCTCCGCCTCGCGCCGCCGCACGGGGATGGCCCGCACCTTCGCATCGGTCTCGACGCCCCACTCGGGCGAGTCGCCGTCGAGCGAGATGCCCTCCTCGAAGGCGCGGCCGACCTGCTCGCGCCACGCGTTCCGCACCGGCTGACCGACGATGTCGCGGTAGAAGAGCGTCGCCGCGCCGGCGGGACGCGCGTGCTGCACGGCGATGTAGCCGTGCTCGTCGCCGGTCGGCAGCCACAGCACGATGTCGCCGATGGCGAGGTCGGCCAGCAGCTGGAAGTCGGCCACGAGCCGGTGGAGCCAGCGCACGTCCTGCTCATCCAGGCGGCCGTAGCGCTCGGCGATCGACGTCAGGCTCGTCACCCGATCAGCGTAGCGCGGCGCGCCAGCTGCGCCTGGGCCGCTCGGCCGCGCGCAGGGCCGCCCGACTGGGCGGCGCGTCGCCGGGCAGCAGCGCGGCGGCGAGCTCCTGCACGCGACGGCGCAGCCGCGAGCGCCCCGCGACGTCGACGAGCGGCCGCCCCTCGAGCAGCGCCGCATCGGCGGCGCGCGCGTCGTAGGGCCAGCACGCCTCGGGCGTGACGGCGGCGAGCCGCCGCAGCGTCTCCTGCACCGCCAGCTCGGGCGCGACGCCGATCGCGGAGGCCCGCACCTTGTTCACCACGACCCGCACCCTGCCCTGCGGCACGAGCTCGCGCAGCTCGGGCAGCGCCCGCACGAGGCGCGCGATCCCGACCGCGTCGCCGCCCGACACCGCGACGATCTCGTCGGCGCCCTCGAGCGCCGCGATCGTCGCCGCATGCCGCCGCGGCGCGAACAGGTCGCTCGAGATCTCCTCGTCGCGCTCGAGGCTCGCGGCGACGTCGACGACGGTGCAGTCGACCCAGTCGCGGCAGCGCTCGAGCACCTCGGCGACGCGATCGCCGCCGAGCTCGGGCCAGCGGCTCGCGCGGCCGATCCCCGTGAGCACGCGCACGACACCGCCCATCGTGGGCACCTGCTGGGCGACGCGGTCGAGCTCGTCGACGGTGAGGCTGCCGGCGCGCGCGAGGCGCGCCGCGGCGGCGAAGCCGGGCGACTCGTCGAGCAGCCCGAGCGCGGGGGCGACGGATGCGCTCGTGGTGTCGGCGTCGACGAGGGCGACCCTGCGGCCCAGCAGCGCGAGCTCCGCGGCGAGCGCGATGGCGGCCGTCGTGCGGCCCGGCGCGCCCGCCGGGCCCCACACCGCGATGACGCGGCCGCGCTCCCGCGCCGCGGCCGGCGCCTCGTCGGCCGTGGGCGTCGCGGCGGCCTCGACGCCCGCGAACCCGTCGGCCCACGCGACCGCGTCGAGGCCGAGCGTGGCGGCGCGGGCGCGCTCGGCGGCGCTGTCGGCGAGCGCGAGCAGCCGCAGCGCCCGCTCGTCGCACGCCTCGACGAGCGCGCGGCTCGCGTGGTGCTCGTCGGCCACGACCAGCACGAGGTCGATGCGCGGCTCGGCGTCGGCGGGACGGGCGGCGAGCCGCTCGACGAGATCGGCGGCGGTCGCGGCGCGGATCGCGACGCGGTGCCCGTGCCGCGCGGCCTCGCGCACGATGGCGTCCTCGCGCTCGAGCGGCGCGGAGACGGCGATGCCGATCACGGCGCCGCCTCGACGGGCTGGGCGAGCGGCACGACGCTGAGCGCGTGCTGGTTCGAGACGGCCTCGAGCAGCCGCGCCGTCTCATCCCTCGGCACGAGCAGCTCGAGCTGCGCTCCCGAGGTCGCGAGGATCCCCTCGTCCTCGAGCAGCCCCACCACGACCGCGCCGTCGACCAGCACGTCGGGCGCGGCGAAGCCGTCGTCCGCGGGGGCCGCGGTCCACACGTCGACGATGGCGCCGGCGCGCACCGAGCGCGGCAACGCGCCCTCGACGTCGATCACGACCGCGGCGCGATCCTCGCTCGCGGCGGTGCCGACCGCGCGCACCGGCAGCACCTCGCCCTGCCCGACCGTCGACGCGACGACGAGCCCCACCGGGTCGTGCGACGCATCCAGGTAGTGGCCGTGCGACTCCGGCAGGCGCACGTCGACCGGCTCGACGTCGCCGGCGCCGATCGTCTCGCCCGGCAGCAGCGTGCGGGTCGCCGACCACGCTCGTTCGGTGCGCGCAGACTCCTGCACGACGAGCCACACGCCCGCGAGCGACGCGAGCACGAGGACGACGCCGATCACGAGCCTCGGATCCATCCAGGTGCGGCGTGCTGCCATGGCGTCCTCCCTCGTCGGTGGCACCACCGTGGCAGGAGGCCCGGGCGCGTCGCTGAAGTTCTCCACAGGGTCGGCTCACGCGGCGCGACGCTCCCCCACAATGGGGCCATGCCCATCGAAGCCCGCCGGTTCCTCGCCGTCGCCGACGTCGCCGAGGTGCTCGGCACGACGCCGGCCGCGGTCGTCGAGCTGCTCGAGGCGGGCGAGCTGCGCGGCGTGCGCGTGGGCGGCGCGTGGCGCGTCGCCGACGACGAGGTGCAGTCGTGGGTCGACCGCGAGCTCGAGCTCGAGCGCCGTCGCGGGCTGTGGCGGCAGGCGCAGTCGGCGAGCATCGCCGACCTGTTCGGCCAGCGCTGACCCGCTACGGCAGCCGCACCCAGTCGAAGGCCGAGAACGGCACGATCCGCCACGAGCGCACCGTGCCGAGCCGCGGATGCGCGCCCGGCTCGTGCACAGCGAGGTCGAGGTGGTCTCGCCCGACGCGGTCGATCGTGCCCGCGACCGGCAGTGCTCCCTCGAGGATGACCGGCGCGCGCCGGCGCGCGAGGTCGCGGAGCGCGAACGCGAAGCTGAGGCGCGCCTGCAGGTCGCCCGCGGCGACGGTCGGCCGCACCGAGGCCGCGGCGCCGTCGGCGTCGAGCTCGATGCCGGCGATCGCCTGCAGCGGCACGATCGCGCCCGTCTCGGCGGGCGCGCCCTCGAGCACGACGCCGTTGAGCCAGTCGCGCCCGAGCGCCATGCGGCGCAGGCGCAGGCGCCCGCCGCCGCGGAGCGTCAGGTCGAGCGCCCGCGGCGCCGCGGCGATGCGCTCGCGCAGCTCGAGCCGGCCGACGCGGAACCGCTCCTCCTCGGCATCGAGGTCGCGCCGCTCGGCCCCCAGTTCGGCCTCGAGCTGGCTCTCGAGGTCGTCGAAGAGGTCGTCGAAGCGCACGCGGGCGAATCTAACCGCCGCGCACGCGCCCGTGTCGAGCGCTCTCCACAGGGCAGATCTGCCCATCCCCCGCCCGCCGCGCATCCGGCTACCTTCTCCCGCGACGGCGTCGCCGCGGTGCGAGGCCGACCCGGAGGCGCCGGATGCGAGGGGGCAGGGCATGACGAGACGACGGATGACGGCGGTCGACGCCGAGGAGTTCTTCGACTTCCAGCCGTGCTCGTCGGCGGCCCTGCCCGACCCGGCGCCGCTGCTCGAGAACCTCGCCACGAGCGTGATCGAGATCCTGCTCGGCGTGCGCGAGGTGCAGCAGATCGCGCGCTGGGTCACCGAGCCGACCTACGACCTGCTCGTGCAGCGGGCGCTCAGCGCCCGGCGAGGCCGTGGCCGCAGCGCCGAGCGCACCGTGCCCGGCTTCGCCATCACGAGCGTGCGCGCGTGCCACACGGCCGACGGGGTCGTCGAGGGCGCGGTGGTCGTGCGCTCGTCCGGGCGCAGCCGCGCGGTCGCGATCCGGCTCGAGGGCCTCGACGGCCGGTGGCGGGCGACGTCGCTCGCCGTGCTGTGAGCCGGCGCTAGAGGAAGGGCCCCTCCGGCAGGTGCTCCGGGTCGCGCAGCACCTCGAAGCCCACGACGTAGCGCGCGCCTCCGCCGGCGTGGTTCGTGAGGAAGTGGTACTCGAGGCCGGTGTGCCGCTGGCCCTCGCCGAGGTACGTCGCGCGATAGCTGGTCGACAGCGCCTCGAGCATGCCGCTCGAGTGCACCACCGTCTGCGTCTCGATCGGGTCGTCGGCGGTGTCGAGCAGCCAGTTGACCGCGTCGGTGATCGTGGAGCTCAGCAGCTGGGCGAGCGCCGCGGGCGGGTAGAAGTAGGCGAGCACGGCGAGCGCCGCCTTGACGAGCGCGTCGATCTCCTCCCGGTACGCGTCCGGGTCGCCCATGTCGTGCTCCATCACGACCGCGGTGAGCGAGACGGTGTCGGCCCTGCCGTGCCAGCACGCGGCGACCGGGCCGAGCCTCGCCTCGTCGGAGTCGACGTCCTCGTACCAGCGATCGTCCTCGGCGACCGGGTGCCGCTCGGTGCGCACCACGTTCGCACCGCCCTCGACGTGCACGGCGCTCGTGATGACGTAGATCTCGTCCGCCCACGACACCCAGTCCCAGGTGGTCTCGTCCTCGCACCAGAGCCCTCGGTAGTTGATCGTGTAGACGGGCGGCGCATCCGTCTGCTCGTCGAGCATCTCCTCCCGCACGTCGCCGGTCGCCACGGCGCCGGTGTCGATGAGGCGGCCGAGCCGCGCGAGCACCGTCGACGACACGGTGAGCGTCACCGGCTGCGCGGTGCGCTCGGGGCGCTCGGGGGTGCGCTCGGCGGGCACGAAGCCCGGGTCGGCGACGTCGCCGAGCAGCGTGAGCCGCGCGCGGCGAGGCATCGCGTCGAAGGTCTGGAGCATGCGCCTGGCGGCGCCGACGGGCACCTCGTGCGCCCGCATCGACTCGGCGATGGCGCGCTCCGCGTCGTTGGCGGGATGCCGCTGCTCGAGGTGGACGCGCAGGGCCGCGACGAGCCGGCCGAACGCGTCGATGTCCCTGGGGCTGCGAAGACGACGGCGCATGAGAGCTCCCTCCGGCAGGCATGCCGCGAGCGCCGCCCGGCATGGGCGACGCTGCTGCGCTCAGTGTCTGCCCGGCCCTCGGGCCCGTCAAGGGGTCGTCTGCGGGGGCACCGGACTCGTCAGGGGGTGCGCGGCGGCGCGTCGTCGGCGCGCCCGTCCGCGTCGTCCGCGCGGTGCCCGGCCGGGGCATCCGGCGCCTCCGCCGCGCGCTGCTCCGCGAGCTCGGCCTCGATGCGCTCCTTCGCCTCGGCGCGGTCGCTGATGCGCCGCACCCGGCGGTTGAAGTCCCACATGAGCGCCATGATGACGATCGCCACGAGCGCCGTCGCGGTGAACCCGATCCAGCCCGGCGTGACCTGGTTGGGGTCGTAGGGCAGCTCCTCGAGCAGCAGCGGCATCATGCGTCCTCCTCGACGCCGGCGAAGAGGTCGTCCTCGGGCCCGTCCGCGGGCACGCGCGAGCGCACGAGCTCGTAGTCGTCGGTCGGCCACGTCTGGCGCAGCAGCTCGTTCGGCCAGAAGAAGAAGCGCGACTCGGGATCCACCTGGCTCGCGTGTGCCCGCAGCGCGAGGTCGCGCGCCTCGAGGTGCGCAGCCACGTCGACGCGGGTCGTCATCGACTCGCCGCGGTCGCCCATCCGCTCGGCCCACTCGCGCACGAACGGCAGCCGCTCGTCGTCGGGCGCCGTGTGCTCGAGCGCCCCCAGGAGCGCGCGCAGCCGTGCGCCGCTCATCGTGCGGTCGAAGTACACCTTCGGCACCTCCCACGGCTCGCCGAGCTCCGGCAGGCCGCTCGCCGCGTGCTCGACCGCCCACATCGTCACCTCGTGGCAGCGGATGTGGTCGGGGTGCGGGTAGCCGCCCGTCTCGTCGTAGGTCACGACCACGTGGGGCCGGAGGCGGCGGATGAGCCGCACGAGCGGGCGGCCCGAGATCTCGAGCGGGATGGTGGCGAACGAGAGCTCGCGCAGCGGCTCGCCCTCGTCGGGCATCCCCGAGTCGACGTAGCCGAGCCACGCGTGGTCGATGCCGAGCGCCTCCTGCGCCGCCGCCATCTCGAGGCGGCGCACCCCCGTCATGTCGCGCACGGCGCGGTGCAGCGGCTCGAAGCGCTCGTTGAGCACGCTGCCGCTCTCGCCGCCGGTGCAGGAGACGACCGTCACCTGCGCGCCCTCGGCGGCGTAGCGGGCGAGCGTCGCCGCGCCCTTGCTGGACTCGTCGTCAGGGTGCGCATGCACCGCGAGCAGCCGTCGCACGGGCTCTCCCCTCGAAGTGCAGCCCGAGCCGCGCCGAGCGGCGCGACGGTAGGCTGGATGGACGCACCCATCCTCCCACGACAGGCCCGCATGACCGATCTCGAAGCCCGCTACGGGCGCACGCGCAGCTGGTCGCGCCGGGAGCGGATCCTGGGCATCGCGGCGGGCGTCGCGGTGCTGGTGGTCGCGACCCTGTGGGTGTGGTGGGTCGGCACCGACCCGAGCCGCACATCTCTGCAGACGCGCGACATCGGCTTCTCGATCGTCGACGACACGACCGTCGAGGTGATCTTCGAGGTGTCGGTCGACGCGGGCACCGAAGTGTCGTGCGCGGTGCAGGCGCTCAACCCCGCGTACGGCGTCGTGGGCTGGCTCGAGCTCGACCTGCCGCCCGCCGAGGGCTTCACGAGCACCCACCGGGTCGAGGTGCGCACGAGCGAGCCGGCGACCACGGGATTGGTCTCGGAGTGCTGGCTGTCATAGACTGTCCCCCGGACCGGCCCACTCGGGGCCGGTTCTGTGCATATCGGGAGACCACATGAACGGCACCACGGAGACCTGGCTGACCCAGGAGGCCCACGACCGCCTGCAGGGCGAGCTGGAGCACCTGCAGGGTCCCGTCCGCGCCGAGATCGCCAAGCGCATCGAGGAGGCCCGCGACGAGGGCGACCTCAAGGAGAACGGCGGCTACCACGCGGCCAAGGACGACCAGGCGCAGATCGAGGCCCGCATCGCCCAGCTCACGCAGCTGCTGCGCACCGCCAAGGTCGGCGATGCGCCCACGGCGAGCGGCGTCGTCGAGCTCGGCACCGTCGTCACGGCGACGATCGCCGGCGACGAGACCACCTTCCTGGTCGGCAACCGCGAGATCGCGGAGGCCGGCGACGACCTCGACGTCTACAGCGAGGCGAGCCCGCTCGGCGCGGCGATCCTCGGCCTGAAGATCGGCGAGAAGGCCAGCTACCAGACGCCGTCGGGCGCGACGATCGACGTCGAGATCACCGACGTGCAGACGTACCGCGGCTAGGCACGCGCACCGCGGCCGACCGCCGCGACCGACAGCGCGGCTGCGGTCTAGAGCACCTGCGGCTCGTAGCCCGCGCGCCGCAGCGCCTGGAGCACCCGCTCGGCGTGCTCGGGCCCGCGCGTCGTGACCGAGATGTCGATCGAGACGTCGGTGATCGACGTCCACGCGTCGTGCTGCGTGTGCAGCACCTCGACGACGTTGGCCTGCTCGTCGGAGACGATCTGCGCGATGATCGCGAGCTGGCCCGGCCGGTCGGGCAGGGCCATCCGCACCTTCAGGTAGCGCTGCGACGCCGCGAGGCCGCGCGAGATGACCCGCTCCATGAACAGCGGGTCGACGTTGCCGCCCGAGAGCACCGCGACCGTCGGGCCGTCGGCCGCGACGAGCCCGGTCATGATCGCCGCGATCGCCACCGCCCCGGCCGGCTCGACGACGAGCTTCGCGCGCTCGAGCAGCACGATGAGCGCCCGCGCGATGTCGTCGTCCGAGACGGTGACGACCTCGTCGACGGCGTCGCGGATGATCGCGAACGGCAGGGCGCCGGGGCGCGCGACCGCGATGCCGTCGGCGATGGTCGGGCGCGTGACGATCGTCGTCGGCTCCCCCGCCGCGAGCGAGTCGACGTAGCTCGCCGCGCGCTCCGCCTGCACGCCGATGATGCGGATCTCGCGACCGTCGAGCGCGGCGCGCTGCCGGATGGCGGAGGCGACCCCGGCCGCGAGCCCGCCGCCGCCGATCGGCACGACCACCGTCGTCGCATCCGGCACCTGGTCGAGGATCTCGAGCCCGAGCGTGCCCTGCCCCTCGATGATGTCGGGGTGGTCGTAGGGCGGCACGAAGGTCGCGCCGGTGCGCTCGACGTGCTCGATCGCGGCCGCGAGCGCCGTCTGGAAGTCGAGGCCGCGCAGCTCGACCGCCGCGCCGTAGTCGCGCGTCGCCTGCAGCTTGGGCAGTGCGACGCCGACGGGCATGAAGATCGTCGAGCGCATGCCGAGCTCGGTCGCCGCGAACGCGACGCCCTGCGCGTGGTTGCCGGCCGATGCGGCGACGACGCCGCGGGCGCGCTGCTCGGCGTCCAGCTTCGCGAGCATGTTGTAGGCGCCGCGGATCTTGTAGGCGCCGGTGCGCTGCAGGTTCTCGCACTTGAGGAACACCTCGGCGCCGAGCATGCCGCTCAGGTAGCGCGAGCGCTCCATCGGCGTGACCTGCACGACGTCGACGAGGCGCGCGCGGGCGGCCTCGAAGCCTGCGAGGTCGGGGCCGGGCAGGGCCGACCCGGTCGGGGCCGGGGCTGCGGTGCCGGGCAGCGCGGCGGCTCCCGGTCGGGTCGTGTCGGTCATCGGACGACGTCCTCCACGGATGGGTCGGGGTTGGTGCGCCAGGATCCGGTCGCGATGGTCTTGACGAAGTTGTTGAGGAACGCGACCACCGGCACGGCGAAGAACGCGCCCGCGATGCCCGCGATCGTCGAGCCGGCGCCGACCGCGAGCACGACCGCGAGCGGGTGCACCTTGACGGCCGTGCCCATGATGAGCGGCTGCAGCACGTGGCTCTCGATCTGCTGCACGAGCAGCACGATGCCGAGCATGATGACCGCCGGCCAGAAGCCGAACGAGACGAGCACGACGAGCACCGCGATGGTGCCGGTGACGATCGCGCCGATGATGGGGATGAACGAGCCGAGGAAGACGAGGATCGCGATCGGCAGCACGATCGGCATGCCGCCCTCGAAGAAGAGCCCCAGGATGAAGGCGCCGAGGCCGATGCCGACCGCGTCGATGAACGCGACGAGCACCTGCACCCGCACGAAGTTGCCGAGCGTGACCCAGCCGGCGCGAGCCGCGCCGTCGGTGGCGGCCTGCGCGTTCTTCGGCAGCACGACGACGAGCCAGCGCCAGATCCGCTGGCCGTCGGCGAGCACGAAGATGAGCGCGAAGAGCGTCAGCAGCACGCCCGCGAGGAAGTGTCCGACCGACGAGCCGACCGACAGCGCGCTCGAGAGCACGGAGGAGACGTCGTCGCGGATCGTGCCGATGATGTTGGTGCCGAACCCCTGCAGATCCTGCTCGTCGATCTCGAACGGGAGCGACAGGATCCAGCCCCGCGTCTCATCCCAGAACTCGACCGCCTGCTCCTGCAGCGCCGGGTACTCGTCGCGGATCTGCGAGACCGCGAGCCAGCCGAGCGCGACGACCCCGACGAGCAGGCCCACGATCGACACCGCGACCGCGAGCCCGCGCGGCCAGCGGGCGCGCACGAGGCCGTCGACGACGGGCAGCAGCGCGGTGGTGATGAGGGCCGCGACCAGCAGCGGGATGACCACGATGCGGAAGACGACGATGAGCCAGATGACGATCGCGGCGGCCGCGGCGACGGCGACGAAGCGCCATGCCCAGGCGCCGGCGATGCGCATGCCGCGGGGCACCACCTCGTCGACCGCTCCCGAGGGCGCGTCAGGCCCCTCGGGCGTGGAGCGTCGGAGGACCATTGGTCGATCCTACGGCGCGGGACGGTCACGGCGCGGGCATGCGTCGGCGGCCGTTGCTAGCCTCCGAGGCGTGACCGCAGCCCGCATCTCCGCCGCCCAGGCGCGCCGCATCGCGATCGCCGCGGGCGGGCTCGACGGGGCGCTGCCCGGCGAGCGCGGCCGCACCGGCGCCAAGACCCTGCAGCGGGCCATCGCCCGGCTCGGCCTCCTGCAGCTCGACTCGGTGAACGTGTTCGAGCGCAGCCACTACCTGCCGCTGCTGAGCCGGCTCGGGCCCTACGACCGCACCGCGCTCGACCGGCTGCTGCACCACGACCACGGGCGGCGGCTCGGCGGCTACACCGAGTACGTCGCGCACGAGGCCGCGGTCATCGACGTCGCCGACTGGCCGCTGTGGGCGTGGAAGCGGCAGCAGCCGATGCGCCCGAACGACGAGCGCTGGGCCGCCGAGCACTCGACGCTCATCGACGGCGTGCTCTCGGAGTTCGCCGAGCGCGGGCCGATCCGGCCGAGCGAGATGGAGCATCCGGCGCACCAGCGGCTGCCGGGCGGGTGGTGGAACAAGTCGGATGCGTACTGGGCGACGGCCGTGCTCTTCCGGCGCGGCGAGCTCGTCACCGTGGGGCGCTCGCGCTTCGAGCGCCGCTACGCGGTCGCCGACGCCGTGCTGCCCGAGGCCGCGCGGGGCGAGGTCGAGCGCGGCGAGGCGCACCGGGTGCTCGTGGCGCGCGCCGCCGAGGCCTACGGCGTCGCGACGCTTGACGACCTCGCCGACTACCACCGGCTGCAGCGCGCCGAGACGCAGGTGGCGGTGGATGCGCTCGTCGACGCGGGCGAGCTCGAGCCGGTCTCGGTCGAGGGCTGGGGCCGCCCCGCCTACCGGTGGGCGCGGGCGCGCAACCCCCGCCGCGTGCGCGCGACGGCCCTGCTGTCGCCGTTCGACCCCATCGTCTGGCACCGCCCGCGCGCGGAGCGGCTGTGGGGCTTCGAGTACCGCATCTCGATCTACACGCCCGCGCCGCAGCGCGAGCACGGGTACTACGTGCTGCCGGTGCTGGTCGACGACGAGCTCGTCGGACGCGTCGACCTCAAGAGCGACCGCCGAGCCGGCGTGCTGCGCGTGCAGCACGCGACCGTCGAGCCGTCGCACGCCGAGCGGGCCGGTGAGCTGGCCGAGCGGCTCGCGCCCGCGCTCGCCGAGGCGGCGGCGTGGCAGGGCCTCGGGAGCGTCGAGGTGACGGGCCCGGGCACGTGGGCGCGCGAGGTCGCGGCGGCGGTGCGGCGGGGCTGACGGCGACCCCGTCCCCGCTTGGTCGCGGAGCGCGCGGGCGGAGCCCGCACGCGTCACGAGACCTGGCGCACGCGGCTACCGTGTGGTCTCGAGACGCCGCCTGCGGCGGCTCCTCGACCAGCGGAAGGGGCCGCGCTTGGTCGAGGAGCGCGCGGGCGCAGCCCGCACGCGTCACGAGACCGGTCGCACAGCGCGACCGGGTGGTCTCGAGACGCCGCCTGCGGCGGCTCCTCGACCAGCGGGGAAGGGTCGCGCTTGCGCGGGCGGAGCCCGCACGCGTCACGAGACCAGTCGCACAGCGCGGCTGTGTGGTCTCGAGACGCCGCTTGCGGCGGCTCCTCGACATTGAGAATGGGCGCGGCGGCCTCGCGGGCGCCTGACTTGCTACTCGACAGGCTCCTCGGATGCCTTGCGCTGGATCTGTCGGTGGCTG
>NZ_JAVDXL010000007.1:0-1306 GCF_031457935.1 Agrococcus sp. BE272
TGTGATGAGTCGCGACATAGGTCTCACCTGAGTCGCGACATGTGTCACGAAGAGAGAGCCCCTGGCCATCGGCCGGGGGCTCTTCTCGTGTTGCGCCAGTAGCTGCGTGCCGGGTCGATGGTGTTGGTGGCGAGGATCTCGCCTGTCTCGAGGTCGATGACGGTGGCGGTGGTGTCGTCGATGAGGGCGAGGATGCGTCGGCCTCGGTGGGCTGCGCCGATGGCGAGGTGGTGCATGCGGCCGGCTCGGCGGAGGCTGACGCGGCCTTGGTGGTCGACGCGGTCGTAGCGGATGCGGAAGTGGCCGGGCGAGTGCGCGGCGGCGGCGGGGAGCGCCTTCGGTGTGGCGCGGTAGGTGTGGCCGGGGGTGGCGCGGTCGTTCGCGCGATGCGGGCGGTGCTCGTTGTAGCTGGTGCGGAAGCGGTCGAGCTGCTGCTGCAGGGTCGTGAGGTCGTGCGCCGGTGGTTGCTGGCGGAGCCAGCGCTTGAGGGTCTGGTGGAAGCGTTCGATCTTGCCTTGCGTCTGCGGGTGGCCGGGTTTGCCGTTCTTCTGCCGGACGCCCAGCAGCGGCAGCACGTACTCGAGGGCGTTGCGGCCGCCGCCGAGGCGGGCGGTGAAGACGCGACCGTTGTCGGTCAGCGTCGAGGCGGGCGCGCCGTGCTCATCGACGATCGCGAGGAACGCGGTCACGACGACGTCGCCGGTGACCGGTACGTGGGCGGTGCAGGAGAGCAGGTAGCGGGAGTGGTCGTCGAGCCAGTTCAGAATCTCGACGTCGCGGCCGTCCGCGAGTCGCCAGTGGGTGAAGTCCGATTGCCAGGTCTCGTTCGGCTGCGCCGCCTCGAAGCGGATCCAGGAGGAGCGGGGGCGCTTGCGCGGCTCGGGATCGACCAGCCCGGCGTCGTGCAGGATCCGCCGGATGGTGGACGTCGACGGCGCGGGCAGGCCTTCGCGCTCGAGGTGCCAGCCGATCGTGACCGGGCCCGCATCGCTGCCCTGCCCGGTCAGCTCTCGCCGCAGCGCCACGATCCGTTCCCGCACTTGCGGCGACGTCCGGTGCGGGCTGCTGCGCGGCGCGCGCGACCGGGCCTCGACCGCGTCGATCCCGCCGTCCCGGTAGCGGGCCAGCAGTCGATGGAGGTGGCGCCGGGAGATGCCGTACTCGGCCGCGGCCGCCGTCACCGACACCTGCTTCGACACGATCATCAGGACAGCGACACGAGCGCGAGACATGCCAGCGACTGTGACCGATGTCCCGACTCATGAGAGACCTATCAAGTGCGACCTATGTCGTGAACCCAGACACC
>NZ_JAVDXL010000008.1:0-1293 GCF_031457935.1 Agrococcus sp. BE272
CGCCGATGGTACTGCAGGGGGGACCCTGTGGGAGAGTAGGACACCGCCGGACTTCTTTTGGAAAGGGGCCCCAGATTCATCTGGGGCCCCTTTTTCTATGCCCGCACGCCGCTGAGCGATCGTTGCCGTGCCGCCGATGCGGCTGCGTCTCGAGCGCGGTGAGGTGGTGCCCGACCCCACGGCCTTTCGCACTGCGGCGATCAGCGCCTCGAGCGTGCGGAGCGCTCAGCGCTGATCGGCGCGAGCTGCACTGAGCCATCGGTTGGACCTTGGTGTTCTGCCAGGGGCAGTGGCGCTTGATGTGCAGTTGCCGGCCGCCGAGTTCTGCGACGGCTGCGGGTCAGGCGGGGGCGCGTCGGAAGGCGAGCGCGTTGTCGGTGATGACCTCTTCGATGCGAGTGATGCCGTGGTCAGCGAGGTAGTGCGCCGCTCGCCGGCGGAAGACGCAGCCCTCGACGACGATCGCCGGCTCACCTACCCCGCAGATGACGCGGCCGCGGACCTCCACGAGTCATGCGGTTCGGTGACGCACGCTACCGACACGTTTCACGATTAGGTCTCTGCTGAACGGAGACGGAAGCGGGATGACTTGGGGCACGAGAGGCCTCCGGGACCTCACTGCGGATCCCACCGCTCCAGCGCGGTCGAGGCTGCGTGCGCCCGAGCGGTTGATCGGCGCCATGGGACTGACGGCTCGGTGCGCGGGGAGCGAGCCGCGCTTCCGCGAGCGTGACCGCAGCCTCAGCCGGTCCTGCGGCGCGCTCTGTGGTGCGCGTGCGGGTCATGCGTCCACCTCCGTCATGTGCTTGATGACGACCATCGCGGAAGTGCCCTGGTCGACCTCTGCACCGGGGCGCTCGAGGCTGCAGCCGGCTGGCCCCGTACCGCGCAGCTGCATAAGGCGCTCGATCGCGCCGAGCAGCGGGGCCCTCGAGGGGTCACGCTTTCCGTCTCAGCGACGAGCGTCCGATCGGTTTAGCCCGCGGTACTCGACGAGCTCTCCGAGCGGGGGAGCTCGTGCGTGCAGGACAATGACGCCCCGGCCGCACCGTTCCAGCGCGGGGACGCGGCGGCCACCACGTGCCCGCTGTCCGAGCCGTCCTGGGGGAGCATGGAGCGCTCGCATCGCTGTCGGGACCGCGCGACACGCCCGGGCAGCGGCCGGTTGCACACAGGAGGCGAGACACATGTAATGTTGTCCCTCGTCACCCCATAGACGCCGGGCCGAGAGGCTGGCGGATCAAGAGGGACCAACACCTCCTCGTCTTCGGGTTCGTGCGCACGTTGTGCGCT
>NZ_JAVDXL010000009.1:0-1069 GCF_031457935.1 Agrococcus sp. BE272
TGCCGCTGGAGACCGGGATCGGCGCGGTGCCGGTCAGGCGCGCCAGCGCCGACTCGGAGCGGATGCGGGCGAAGTTCTCGCCGACGGCGACCAGCAGGATCGCGGCGGTGATCGGGCCGACGCCGGTCGCTGCCAGCAGCGTCGGCGCGACCGCCTGCACGAGCGCGGCGATGTCGGACTCGGCCGCATCGATCTCTTCGGTGAGCTGCCGAGCGCGGGTCGCGAGGCGCCGCAGCGCCAGCTTGGCGGCCTGTTCCGGCTCGTCGAGCCTGGCGGTGTCGGGCCGCAGTCGCGCGGCCGCCGTCACCAGCGCGCCGGTCGTGGTCGGCAGCGTTTCCCGCAGGGATGCGGGCGCAGTGGTGCGGACCGCCTGCAGCTCGTTCAGCGCCTGCGTGCGGGACTTGACCGCGCTCTCGCGAGCGGAGTGCAGCAGCCGCAGCGACTCGACCGGCCCGGTGGTGTCCTTCGGGATCGCGCTCGCGGAGCCTGCGAGGACCTTCCCGGCCGCGGCGATCGCGTCGGTGCGGTCGTCCTTGCCGCGACGGGCCCGGGTCGCGCGGTCAGCGGTGTTCACCTCCAGCACGGTAACGCCCGCGGCCCGAAGGTGCCGGGCCAGTCCTGCCCCGTACGAGCCGGTCAGCTCGACCCCCATCCGGTCGATCAGGCCGTAGCCGGCGACCCAGTCCAGCAGCGCCTGGTAGCCGGCGCTCGAGACGGGGAACGCCGCGTCGGCCAGCAGCTCGCCGGTGAGCGTCACGACCGCGGCGTGGTGCGTGTCGAGATGCGTGTCCACGCCGGCGACAACGGCCCGCGCGAGCGGGGGTGCGGTGAGTACCATCAGAATCTGTCTCCCTCCGAATCACGTTTCGGCGCGGATGACCGATCCGGGCGGGGCCGACACCACATTGACGAGCGAGATCTCGCAAGGTTCTATCAAGTCAGGCCCCGTCCGGCACCACGCCAGGACGCGACGGCCACGACAGCCACCGACAGATCCAGCGCAAGGCATCCGAGGAGCCTGTCGAGTAGCAAGTCAGGCGCCCGCGAGGCCGCCGCGCCCATTCTCAAT